>NZ_JALHMP010000001.1 GCF_022843985.1 Phreatobacter sp.
ACGCTCTTCCGATCTCGACTGCCAGCTCAACCGCGTCCCGGCGGGCGGAGCGACGGCAGCCACCCGCTGCGGCGGAACGCTGATCGCCTGGGTTGCCACCCGGCGCGGCTGGTCGGCCACCGCAGGCTGGCGCACCAGATCGGTCGACGGGCGCACCGGCGCCGGGATCGCGGTGGCAGCGGGCTGGGTCGCTGCGGCCATCGAATAGGTGGGAATGACGACGTTCTGCCCAGAGGCGAAGGGCTGGTTGCCGGCGATACCGTTGGCCTGGGCGATGGCGCCGGCGGGAACGCCATAGCGGCGCGACAGGACGTCGGGCGTGTCGCCCGGCGCCGCCGTGATGGTCGTGCCGCCGGTGGCCGACCAGGCGCCGCGGCCCGGCGCGGCCGAAGCCGCCGCCATTTGCCGCACGGCCGGCGTTGCCGGACTGGAAGAGCCGAAGGGCTGGCGAGGCGTGACGGTTCCCGTGGTCAGACCGGCATCGGCACCCTGGCCGAAGGGTGCCTCCCCCTGCGGGATGCCGGCCGGCGGCTGTGCGACAACGAAGTCGCTGGCGGGGAGCGGCTGCGTTTCGACCCGCGCGACGGGCGCGGCCTCGACCTGTCGGGGCGGCGCGCTGCCGGCCACCTGCCGCGACGTGAAGGGGTTCTGATCAAACCGGGCGACGTCAGCGCTGCAGGCGGCGCCGAGACCGGACACCGCGATGACGAGGACGAGCCGGGACAAACCGGGGAACGCACGAGGACGCATGGCTACTCTCACGCGGTACGCAACAAGTGACGCGCTGATTTATGCCCTGTTCAGGTTAAGGTTCGGTTTGCAACGCAGGGCATCCGCCGGAAAATCACAGCCGGCGGGCCACGCCATGGACGGCCGGGTCGACCTGGGCGACGGCAAAGGCGGTGCGGGCCACCTGCGAATCCGCCTTGCCGGTCCGGACGATAACCCCGGCGGTCAGAGGCACCACCATGACGCCGTCCGGGGCGAGCTGGGCGAGGAGATGCGGCGGCGGATCGGACGCGGCACAGGTCAGGATGATCCGGTCATAGGGGGCGCGCTGGGCGTGCCCGTTGAAGCCGTCGCCGAAGATGGTCTCGACCATGTCATAGCCGAGCGCCCGCAGGCGCAGATGGGCGGCGTCGGCGAGGGTCCGCCACCGCTCCACCGTCACGACGCTGGCCGCCATGCGGCCGAGGATCGCCGCCGCATAGCCCGAACCGGTGCCGATGTGGAGGACGCGATGGTCGGGCGCGACGTCGAGCGCGTCGAGCATGGTCGCCAGCAGCGTCGGCCGCAGGATCGACTGGCCCATGGCGATCGGCAGGGCGACATCCTCATCGGCCAGGGAAAAGTGGCGCTCGTCGAGGAATGGCACCCGCGGCACCTGTTCCATCGCCTTGAGCACGCGGCGGTCCGACAGGCCGGACTGGCGCAGCATGAGGACGAATTCCGCAGCGGCCAGGAAATGATCCGGTCCAGGCGCCGCGTTCATCGCCGCTCTCAGGTGCCGGGGGCGCGGTCGCCGGCGAAGACGGCGGCGAGGCGCGTCATCGTCGGTTCGTCGGTCATGTTGATCTCAAGCGGGGTGACCGAGACATAGCCCTCGGCCATGGCCCACAGATCGGTGCCGTTCTCGATCCGGTGACGGTTGCGGACGAAAGCGATCCAGTAATAGGGGTTGCCGCGGCCGTCATGGCGCGGGTCGATGGTCAGGATTTCCTGGTCGCGCCGCCCCTGCGCCGTCACCTGGATGCCACGCACCTGATCGGGACTGCGGTTGGGAAAGTTGACGTTGATCAGCGAGCCCGGCCGCAATCCCTCCTCGAGAATGGTGCGGATGATGCCGGGCGCATGGGCCTCGGCGGTCTCGTAGGGCACGCTATGGCGGCTCTCGGGCCCATAGGCCTGGGACAGGGCGATCGAGGGAATGCCGAGGATCGTCCCCTCCATGGCCCCGGCGATCGTCCCGGAATAGCCGACATCCTCGGCGACATTCTGGCCACGGTTGACGCCGGAAATCACCAGGTCGGGTCCCTCCCCCGCCATGATGTGCTTCACCGCCATGATGACGCAATCGGTGGGCGTGCCGCGCACGGCATAGCGCTGCTCGCCGACCTCGCGCAGGCGCAGGGGGTCGTTCAGGGACAGCGAATGCGAGACGCCGGACTGGTCGGTCTCCGGCGCCACGACCCAGACGTCGTCCGACAGGGTGCGGGCAATCCTCTCGGCGGCGAGAAGGCCGGGAGCATGGATGCCGTCGTCATTGGTGACCAGGATGCGCATCAGGCTTTCTCGATCAGGGTGAGGCCGCCCATATAGGGCTGGAGGACGGCAGGAACCGCAATCCCCCCGCCCGCCTGCTGGTAGGTTTCCATGACGGCGATCAGCGCCCGGCCGACGGCCGTGCCGGAGCCGTTCAGCGTATGGACGAATTGCGGCGCCGGCTGCCTGCTGTCGGTCGCCTTCGGCCGGTAGCGGGCATTCATCCGCCGGGCCTGGAAATCACCGCAGACCGAGCAGGAGGAGATCTCGCGGAAGGCCTTCTGGCCCGGCAGCCAGACCTCGATATCGTAGGTCTTGCGCGCCGAGAATCCCATGTCGCCGGTGCAGAGCGTCACCACCCGGTAGTGCAGGTCGAGGCGCTTCAGCACCTCCTCGGCGCAGGCGAGCATGCGCTCGTGCTCGTCGATCGCCTGTTCGGGCGCGGTGATGGAGACGAGTTCCACCTTGAGGAACTGGTGCTGGCGCAGCATGCCGCGGGTGTCGCGGCCGGCGGCGCCGGCCTCCGAGCGGAAACACGGGGTGGCTGCGGTCAGCCGCAGCGGCAGCACGTCCTCGGCAACGATCTCCTGGGCGACGATATTGGTCAGCGTCACCTCGGCGGTCGGCGTGAGCCACAATCCCTCGCGCGTGACGAACATGTCGTCCGCCGCCTTCGGCAACTGGCCGGTGCCATAGACGGCGGCGTCCTTCACCAGGACCGGCGGATTGATCTCGGTATAGCCGTGGGTGTCGGTGTGCAGGTCGAGCATGAACTGGGCGAGAGCCCGTTCCATGCGCGCCAGATGTTTCTTCAGGAGGACGAAGCGGGCGCCTGAGAGTTTCGCGGCGGTCTCGAAATCCATCTGCCCGAGGGCTTCGCCGAGTTCGAAATGCTCCTTCGCCCCGTCGATGGGCCGCGGCGCGCCGAACCGGTGGTGTTCGACATTGGCGGCCTCGTCCGGACCGACCGGCACATCCGCCAGCGGCAGGTTGGGAATGATCTCGAGGGCGGCCGTGAGATCGGCACTGGCTGCCTTTTCCGCCACCTCCGCCTCGGCCATCCGGTCCTTCAGAGCGGCGACCTCGGCCTTCAGGGCATCGGCGCGGGCCATGTCCTTCTGGCCCATGGCCTGGCCGATCTCCTTGGAGGCGGCGTTGCGGCGCTCCTGGGCGGCCTGCAGCGTCGAGACCGCCGCCTTGCGGGCATCGTCCAGGGCCAGCAGGGAGGCGGACAATGCGGCGAGTCCACGGGTGGCGAGGCCGGCGTCGAAGGCCTCCGGATTGTCCCTGATCCAGCGAATGTCGTGCATGGTCGTCCCGCAGTCTGCGCGTGGCGGATTCTCGGCCGAAACCACCGTGCAAGCGGCTTAAGCGAGCGCCATCGTCAAGGCAAGCGCGCGTCTGTGCCGTTGCGTCAGGCCTCGAAGGGAAAACGGGCGAGGATGCTGAACCGCGCGGCCCTGTCGATCTGGCGGAACAGGCAGAGGGCATCGACCGCCAGCGGCGCAGCGATGGCACGATAATGCTCTGCCAGGGCCGCCGCGACCGGCTCGCGCCGGGCGTCCTCCAGACGGCCGGTCAGCGTCATGTGGAAGCGGAAGTCGGCGAAGACGTAGGGATAGCCCCAGGCCGCGAGCTGGGCGATCTGCCGGTCCGACAGCGGCGAGCGCATGCGTCGCGCCCGGTCGGCCTCGGTGAGCGGGGCCCGGAAGACATCGAACGCGCGCACGCAATCGGCAGCGAGTGCGTCGAGCGGATCGCAATCGCCGTCGGGGACGAGAGCGACAAAGGCCCCGAGCAGCGCGACCTTCAGCTGCGGGACCGTGAAGGCCTGCCGCCTTTCGGCGAACAGCATGGCGGCCTCGATGAGATCGGCCTCGCCGGCGCCGTCAGCGAGAGCGAAGGGCGCCTTCAGCGTGCCGTGGAACCCATAGCGGCGCGGATCCTCGGTCATCGCCGGCCAGTCGGGCGCATCGCAGGGCGCGCCGGCGGGAAAGGGCCGGTCGGCGGCCGCGGCGGCGTCATAGCCGATGACGGAGGAGCCGAACCGCCAGAGCGGCGTCTCGGGCGCCGGCGCGGCGTAAAGGGCATAACGGGCGGTCATGGGCCGGTGTTAGCGGGCGAAGGCGACCGGCTCAAGACCCTTGGCCGCGCCGGCGTCGCTGCAATCGGACGATCCCGCGAGCGAATGCTTTGCGGCGGCGGCGGCGCAGACTATATAGCGCGCTCAGACGAGAAACCCCGCGCGATGCTCAACAGCCTCGATATCGACAAGCCCCCCGCCGCGACCCGCGTCGTCGTCGCCATGTCCGGCGGCGTCGATTCGTCGGTTGTCGCCGGGCTGATGGCCGAACAGGGCTACGATGTCGTCGGCGTGACGCTGCAGCTCTACGACCATGGCGCGGCGATCCACCGCAAGGGCGCCTGCTGCGCCGGCCAGGACATCCACGACGCCCGGCGCGTCGCCGAAAGCCTCGGCATCCCCCATTACGTCCTCGATTACGAGGAGCGGTTCAGGAAGGCGGTGATCGACCGCTTCGCCCAGTCCTATGCCGATGGCGAGACGCCGATCCCCTGCATCGACTGCAACCGCCATGTGAAATTCACCGATCTCCTCGAAACGGCGCGCGATCTCGGCGCCGACGCCCTGGCGACGGGCCATTATGTGTCGAGCCGTCCCGGCGTCCATGGCCGGCGGGCGCTCTACCAGCCGGTCGATGCCGACCGCGACCAGAGCTATTTCCTCTTCGCCACGACACCGGCCCAGCTCGATCTGCTGCGCTTCCCGCTCGGCACCATGACCAAGCCCGAAACCCGGGAGCACGCGCGTCGCTTCGGCCTCGCCATCGCCGACAAGGCCGACAGCCAGGACATCTGCTTCGTCCCCACCGGGCGCTACACGTCGATCGTCGAGAAGCTGAAGCCCGAGGCGGCGGAAGCCGGTGATATCGTCCATGTCGACGGACGGGTTCTCGGCCGCCACGAGGGCGTCATGCGCTTCACAGTCGGCCAGCGGCGCGGCATCGGCATCGCCGCGCAGGAGCCGCTCTATGTGGTCGGCCTTGATGCCGGGCGACGGCACGTCATCGTCGGCCCGCGCGAGGCCCTGGCCATCCATGCGGTGACCCTGCGCGACTTCAACTGGCTCGGCGACGCAGCGCTGGCCGAGGGCGAGACGCTCGCCTGTTTCGCCAAGGTGCGGTCGACGCGGCCGCCACGGCCGGCGCGGCTGCGCCTGGTCGACGGCGAGGTCGAGATCGTCCTTCTCGACGGCGAGGATGGCGTCGCCCCCGGCCAGGCCTGCGTGCTCTATGACGGCGCCGACGGCATGGCACGGGTGCTCGGCGGCGGGTTCATCCGCCGACGCCAGGCGCCGGACCTGAGGCGTACCGAGACCACGCTTCAGGCCATGATCTGACCGGAGTTTCCATGCCAGCCGCCGAGCTCGACGCCCAGTCCATCCAGAAGGCCTATGCGCGCTGGGCGCCGATCTATGATCCGATCTTCGGCAGGATCACGACCACCGGCCGCAAGGCCGCGGTGGCGGCGGCCTCGCGCGTCGGCGGGCGTATCCTGGAGGTCGGCGTGGGCACCGGCATCGCCCTGCCCGACTACGGCGCCAACTGCCGTGTCATCGGACTGGACCTGTCCTTCGACATGCTGCGCATCGCCCGCAAGCGCGTCGACGAGGGGCTGACCAATGTCGAGGGCATCCTGCAGATGGATGCCGGACGGCTGGCCTTCGGCGATGCCAGCTTCGACTGCGTCGTGGCGATGTACCTGATCACCGTGGTGCCGGACCCGGAAGGCGTGATGGCCGAGCTGAACCGCGTCTGCAAGCCCGGCGGCGAGGTCATCCTCGTCAACCATTTCGCCGCCGAGGGCGGGCTGCGGGCCTGGATCGAGAAGGCCGCCGCGCCCTTCGGCGACAAGCTGGGCTGGCACCCCGACTTCTCCTTCGACCGCGTCATGGGCGAGAAGGACCTGACCCTGGTCGAGAAGAAGCCGGCCGGTTTCGGCGGGCTGTTCACGCAGGTGCGTTTCAAGAAGGCCGCCGCAGCGACCGTCTAGCGCCGCGGCTGCGGCTGGCGGCGCTGCAGCCAGAGGAGATAGGCGAGCACGTCCTGCTTCTCGTTCTCGAACAACCGGAAGGTTGTCATGGGGAAGTGGTCCTCGTGCAGCAGCCGGTTGAAGTAGGCCGCGTCCCGGCCCGGCCGCCTCACGATCGCCTCATAGGACGCCGCCATGCCCGGGCGCGGGGGCTGGCCGGCTCTCAGATGGCAAAGACGACACCATTCATCGACAACCCGCTTTCCGCGTCCCGGCGCGTCCGTGGCGCCTGCCGGCATGATCGCCAGGAGCAGCACCGCGGCTGCCACCATCTTCGTTGTCATGGGTTGTCCCCGTGCCGCATGGGGCGATGATGCCCGCTTTCGGCCGGCCCCCCATTGAGGCGTCTCAATTTCGCGGGACCGGCATCCCGCCTTGTCGGTCACCGCATCAATCGACGTCTCGGGAGCGCTTGACACCCCTTCGGCCCGGACCTTATATCCGCGCTCTCGCGGGCCGGTGCTCCGGTTCGCATGCCCTTTGGGGCGGGGTAGCTCAGTTGGTGAGAGCGCAGGATTCATAACCCTGAGGTCGGCAGTTCGACTCTGCCTCCCGCTACCAAACGGCCATGAGGCCTGACGTCCGTCCAACGGCGGGCCGCGCCCGACAAACCTTCATCAGTTCCGTGGCCCGGCCATGAGTGGCAGCTGAGCCCTCCAGGCAGGTCCCTTCAGGCGACGACTGCGGCCGTCCCGCCGGGGGTCGCTGCGGCGCGGCATGCCAGCCTCGCGGACGGGCTCCGTTTTGGCACAGGCCATCCTTGCCAGTTCGTTAAGGCCCCGTAGCGGCCGCTCCGAAATGACGTGATTGCCATGGCCGAGATAGACAAAAGGCGGCGAAAACAGCCGGATCGCGTCATTTACCCCACGGCGTCGTTCTTGCTGCAGGGCAACCGAGACCGTCGTGATGTCCCTCGGGGAAACAGCGCCCGGCAGGCCCCGCAACGGGCAGCCCGGCGCAACCCTCCCGCAAGGGCAAGCGCGGTTAACGCTATCGGTAATCAAACGTTGATTGCCTCGTTCAAATGCAACACACCGGTCCCGGGAACGGGGATCGGCTCCAAGGAGCGATCCGATATGAACATTCAGATTCGAGAGATCATCGCACGCGCAGTGGAACTGCCGGGTGGTGTCGGTGACCTGGTCGACACCAGCGATCTCTACGAGGCCGGAATGACCTCGTTCGGATCGGTCCAGCTCATGCTGGCGCTCGAGGAAGCCTTCGACGTCGAGTTTCCCGAGCGGATGCTGAACCGCCGGCTCTTCTCCTCCATCGCCACGATCCGCGCTGCTCTCGAAGAGCTGCGTTCCGAGAGCGTCGGGGGCTGATCATGCTCGACAGGTCGGAACCCCGGAGCGTGCCGCAAGGCACTGATTTCGCCGCCCGCAGCAAGCGCGTTGCGCAGGTGGCCGCGTCCCATGCGGATGGGGTGGACCGTGAGGGCCGCTTCCCCCACGAGGCCGTGGCGGCCATGCGCGAGGCGCGCCTGCTCGGCATGATGATTCCGACCCATCTCGGTGGCGAAGGCGCCGATTTCGCCGATGTCGCGAGGGTCTGCACCACGATCGGAGCCGCCTGCTCGGCGTCGGGCATGATCTTCGCGATGCACCAGATCAAGACGTCGAGCCTCGTCCATCACGGGCTGGACAGCGACTGGCACCGTGCCTTCATGGTCAGGCTTGCCGGAGATCAGCTGCTCCTCGCCTCGGCGACGACGGAAGGCGGCATCGGCGGCGACCTGCGCAACTCGATCTGCTCCATCGTGCCCGAGGGCGACATGGTGCGGCTGGAGAAGGACGCGACCGTCATTTCCTACGGGCTGGATGCCGACGCGATCCTGGCGACCGCCCGCCGCGCACCGGATGCCGCCTCCTCCGACCAGGTCATGGTCGTGATCGAGAAGGCGCAGGCGAGCCTCGAACAGACCTCGGTCTGGGACACGCTCGGCATGCGCGGCACCACCTCGCACGGCTTCAAGCTGGCGGCCACCGTGCCGGCCGCGCAGGTCTTCCCGAAACCCTTCGCGGAGATCGCCGCCCAGTCCATGCTGGCGAGCTCGCATCTGTTCTGGGCGTCGCTGTGGTTCGGCATTGCCGGCTCGGCCCTGTCCAAGGCGCAGGCGAGCGTGCGCGCCGCTGCCCGCCGCATGCCGAACGCCGTCCCGCCGGGCGCCGCCCGTCTCGCTGCCGCCGCCGCTGAACTCGCGGCGCTGAAGACCATCGTCCGCGACGGCATCAGCCGCTTCGAGGTGGCGCGCCACGACGAGGCGGCGATCAATTCCATGGCCTTCGCCGTGGCCATGAATGCGGTGAAGATCGAGGCCTCGCGCCGCGCCGTCGCCATCGTCCAGGAGGCGCTGACCATCGTCGGCATCCAGGGCTACAAGAACGACAATCCCTTCTCAATCGGCCGCCAGCTGCGCGACATCCTGTCGGCGCCGCTGATGATCGCCAATGACCGAATCCTCGCCAACACCGCGACCATGCTCCTCATGTCGCGTCTCGACACCGATCTGGAGGACTGAGACATGCTCGCCAAGACCGAGACCGCGACCTTCCTCGACGAACTCTTCGACCAGGGCCTGCTCATCGAAACCGGCGTCGACGGCCTCTATGGCCGCTCCGGCCTGTTCGAGGCCATCGGCGACGGGTTCCAGAACCTCGTCACCCGCTATGGCGGTGCCGACGATCCCGAGGTGGTGCGTTTCCCGCCCGCCATGTCGCGCCAGGTCTTCGAGAAGTCCGGCTACATGAAGAGCTTCCCCCAGCTCGCCGGCACGGTGCACTGCTTCTGCGGCAACCCGGCCGACCATGTCAGCCTGCTGCAGACGATCGAGCAGGGCGGCGACTGGACCGACGGGCAGAAGGCGAGCGAGATCGTGCTGACGCCCGCCGCTTGCTACCCGCTCTACCCGACGGCGGCGAAGCGCGGCACCCTGCCGGCCGAGGGTCGCCTGTTCGACCTGATGTCCTACTGCTTCCGCCACGAGCCCTCGAAGGACCCGGCGCGCCAGCAGTTCTTCCGGATGCGCGAATTCGTCCGCATGGGCACGCCGGATCAGGTCACCGAGTTCCGCGCCGCCTGGCTGGAACGCGGCCAGGCGATGATCGGCGAACTCGGCCTGCCCTTCATGGTCGACGTCGCCAACGATCCGTTCTTCGGCCGGGCAGGCAAGATGCTGGCCGTCAACCAGCGCGACCAGCGCCTGAAATTCGAGCTCCTCATCGCCATTGAAAGCGAGGAGAAGCCGACGGCCTGCCTGTCGTTCAACTATCACCAGGATCATTTCGGCAAGACCTTCGGCCTGACGACGGCGGGCGACGAGGTCGCGCATACGGCCTGCGTCGGCTTCGGTCATGAGCGGGTCATCCTCGCCCTGTTGAAGCATTACGGCACCAACGTGAAGCGCTGGCCAGCCTCGGTGCGCCAGTCGCTGGGGCTTTGAACCATGGCGGCGATCTTTCCCCAGCTCTCGGCGGCGACCTACCGGCGCCACGGCCTGCATGATGCCGGCCGGGCCTGGCCGGAAACCAACTGCCATACCGATCTCTTCATCGAGCTCCTGCACACGCTCGGCCGCGAGCCCGCGGCGGCCCTCGGCATGACCCTCGCGCAGGATTTCGAGGGCGACCAGTTCACCTTCTTCAAGATCCCCAACGGCGATCTCGACGCCCTGTTCGGGCTCGACCTGCAGGAGCTGTCGATCTACCGGCCGCTGGTCGACCATCTTGAGGAGCAGGTCGCCCGCGGCCGTATCGTCCTCATCGAGGTCGACGCGCATTTCCTGCCCGACACCCAGGGCGTGACCTACCGCACCGACCATTCCAAGACGACGATCGCGGTGAACCGCTTCGATCGCGCGGCATCCAGCCTCGGCTATTTCCACAATGCCGGCTATTTCGAGATGGAAGGCGCCGACGTCGCGCATCTCCTCGGCTTCGGCGCCGTGCCGGCGCCACTCCTGCCCCCCTATGCGGAATTCGTGAAGGTGGTCGGCCCGGGCCTTTCGGGTCGGGCCCTGAAGGAGGCCGCCCTCGCCCGCCTTGCGGCGCATTGGGCCCGCCGGCCGGCGGGCAACCCGGTGCGCGCCTACCGGGCGGCGCTGCAGCGCCATCTCGACTGGCTGGCGACGCAGCCGCCCTGCTCCTTCCACCCCTATGCCTTCAACACCGCCCGCCAGTTCGGCGCCAATGTCGCTTTGCTGGGCGACCACCTCGCCTGGCTCCGTGGCCAGGGCGTCACCGGCCTCGACGGTGCGGTTGCGACATGCGACGCCATGGCGAACGGCATGAAGACCTTCCAGTTCCTGCTTGCCCGCGCCCTGGCGCGCAAGAAGACCGAAGCCCTCGCCGCGGCGCTGGACGAGACCGCAGCGCTCTACGACCGGCTCATGGCGGAACTGGCCGAGGCCCTGCGCTTTCCCATGGCCGAAACCCGGACGCTCGTCCGGGCCGCCTCCTGAGGCTCAGATGGATCCGACCTGCAGCGACATGGACGACGACGTCGTCCCGCTCGATGCGGGCTGGATGCTGGCTATCATGGCGCCGGGGACAAAGGTCTCGCCGGCCGAGGCCGAGTCCAGCGGCGACTGGATCGAGGCCGCTGTGCCCGGAACGGCGGAAGCGGCGCTGATCGCCGCCGGCCGCCTCGTGCCCGGCACGTCCTCGGGCCTGCATGACCGCGACGTCTGGTATCGCTGCAGCTTCACCACCGCGGGGCCGGCGACGGTCGGCTTCGAAGGCCTCGCCGGACCGGCCGACATCTTCCTCGACGATGCGCTGGTGCTGGAAGTCCGCTCGATGTTCGCGGCGCATTCCTGCGCCATCGCCGCGGCCGGCCATCATCGGCTCGCCATCCGCTTTCATGCCCTCAACCAGGTGCTCGCCAGTGCCAAGGGTCCGCGGCAACGCTGGCGGCCACAGATGATCCAGCCCGGGGCGCTGCGGCTGGTGCGCACCACGCCGCTCGGCCATATGCCGGGCTGGTCGCCCGCAGTCGCCATCGTCGGCCCCTGGCAACCGGTGACGCTGCGCCATGGCGTCGGCCGGGGTCCGGTCGACGTCAGGCTCGCGGCGCGCCTCGATGGCAGCGCGGGTGTGCTCGATGTCGCCCTGCGCCTCGGGGGGCCCGCGGCCTCGCGGGTTGATATCCTCTGCGCCGGCCATGCCCAGAGGCTGGAGCCGGGCGAAGACGGCCTTCATTCAGGACGGCTGGTGCTGCCGGGGATCGCTCCCTGGTGGCCTCACACCCACGGAGAACCGGCCCTTCACCCCGTCCAGCTTCGCATCGGCGAGCGGCTGTTCCAATGCGGGTCCGTCGGCTTTCGGAGCCTCGCCCTCGACCGGGGTCCTGACGGCAAGGATTTTGCGCTCGTCGTCAATGGTGAGCGCATCTTCTGCCGCGGCGCCTGCTGGATGCCGCCGGATCCGGTCTCGCCGGGTGGCGGCGATCCGGTCCCCCTGCTGACACTGGCACGCGATGCCGGCATGAACATGATCCGCCTCTCGGGGACGGCGACGCCGGAGAGCCGCGCCTTTCACGCGGCCTGCGACCGGCTTGGCATCCTCGTCTGGCACGACCTGCCCTTCGCCAATTTCGACTATCCGGGCGACGATCCCGCCTTCCGGACCGCCGTCGCGGCTGAAACCCGCTCGCTGCTCGGCCGGCTGCAGGGCTCGCCCTCGCTCGCCGTCGTCTGCGGCGGCAGCGAGATCGCCCAGCAGGCGGCGATGCTCGGCCTCAGGCCCGAGCAGGCCACCATGCCGCTGTTCGAGGAGGTGCTGGCGGCGGTCTCGGCCGCGGTGGCCCCACAGGCGATCTACCTGCCGCACACACCCTGGGGCGGCCCCCTGCCCTTCGTCACCGATGAAGGCGTCACCCATTATTTCGGCGTCGGGGCCTATTGCCGGCCGATCGAGGACGCGCGGCGCGCCGATGTGCGCTTCGCCTCGGAATGCCTCGCCTTCGCCAATATCCCGGCCCCGGCGACGCTCGCGCGAGAGGGTCTCGCCTCCCCGCAGGCGGCCGGATGGCAGGATGGCGTGCCCCGCGACGCCGGCGCATCCTGGGATTTCGAGGGGGTGCGCGACCATTATGTCCGCACCCTGTTCGCCGTCGATCCCGTGGCGCTGCGACACGAAGATCCGGACCGCTATCTCGCCCTCGGCCGGGCCGCACCCGCCGAGCTGATGGAAGCCGTCTTCGCCGAATGGCGCCGCGCCGGTTCCCGCTGCGGCGGCGGCCTCGTCTGGTTTCTCAACGACATGAAGCCGGGCAGCGGATGGGGCGTGATCGACCGGCTCGGGCAGCCGAAGACGACCTGGCATGCATTGCAGCGCGCCTTCCGGCCGATCCATCTCGGCCTCACCGACGAGGGGCTCAACGGACTCGCAATCCACCTCGGCAACGAGACGCCGACGGCAAGGCGCGTGCGGCTGACGCTGGCGACCTATGGCGAGGGTGCCCATCCGCTTATGCGCGGCGAGACCACCATGGACCTCGCGCCGCGCTCGCAGATGAGCCTGTCCAGTTTCGCACTGGCCGGGCGGTTCTTCGACACGGCCCATGCCTATCGCTTCGGGCCTCTCGCCCACGATGCGACCCTTGCCCGCCTCATCGACGCCGAGACCGGGACGCTCCTGGCGGAGGCCTGCCACTGTATCGTGGGCCGAGCCGCCACACCCGGAGACATCGGTCTTGCGGTGCAGCCGGTGATCCTGGACGGCCGCCCGGCCCTCTCCATCACGACCGGCCGCCTGGCTCGCTTCGTCACCATCGACCATGCAGGGTTTCGTGCCGCTGACGAGGGTTTCAGCCTGGCACCGGGCGAAGCACGCGTGGTCGCGCTCCTTGGCGGACATGGTGACGCCCTCCCCCATGGCACCGTCTCGGCGCTGAACAGTCACCCCGTGCCCTACGAGTTCGCATCATGATCCCGGTTACGTTCAACGGACTGCTGGGCAAGCTCCATCTGCCGCCCCAAGGCAGGTCCTCGGGCCTCGGCGTCGTCATCGTGCCGCCGCACGGGGTCGAGGCCCTGGCGGCGACCAAGACGCTGCGGCGAATGGCAGAGGGCCTGGCCGCGGCTGGCCATGCCGCCTTGCGCTTCGATCTCCCGGGTACGGCCGATTCCCTCGGCGTCGATACGGATCCCGATCGCGTCGCCGCCTGGGTCGCCGCGACAGGCGACGCGGCGGCCGTCCTGGCGCGTCATGCGGGAGTTGGTGGGGTCGTCTATGCCGGCCTGCGCTTCGGTGCCACCATCGCCGCGATGGCGGCAGCGGATCGCTCCGACCTTGCCGGGCTGATTCTGCTCGATCCCGTCGTGAAGGGCCGACTCTATGCGCGCGAGCTCGCCATGACGGCCCGTGCTCTCGCCGAGGGAGCGCGGCTCGACCCGGACGCGACTGCCACGGAAGCCGGCCTGTCGATCGCCGGGCTGACCACCTCGGCCGAAACCCTGGAGGCGATGCGTGGCATCGACCTGCAGCGACTGACGGTCCCGGGAGCGCCCGTCCTTCTTCTGTCGCGCAAGGGGGCGGCCGATGCGCGCCAACTCGCCGGCGCCTGGGCAACCGGCATGGTCACGGCGGCCGAGGTCAAGGGTTTCGAGGCGATTTCCCTCAGCCCCACCATGGCCGCCACCCCCACGCAGATCCTTGCCGATACGGTGGCTTGGATGAACGGGCTTTCCGGCAAGGACACTGTCCTTCCCGTCCGCCCCCCTCCGGCCGTGCTGGCCGGACCGTACTTCCGCGAGGAGGGACTGGTCTTTGGCGAGGCGCAGCGCCTGTTCGGTGTGCTCTGTGAGCCCGCAACGGCGGCGCCCGGCCGCCCGGTTCTGTTGATCGTCAATGCCGGCCGCAATTCCCATGTCGGCTGGGCAAGGTCCGGCGTCCAGCTGGCGCGCGAACTGGCTGACCAGGGCATCGCCTCTCTGCGCATGGACCTCGCCGGCATCGGCGATGCCGGCGACCGGCCCGGCAGCCCGGACAGCCTCGACAGCGTCCTCTACAACAAGGCCAACGAGGCACAGGTCCGCGATGCGGTCGATCTGCTCGCCGGTCGCGGCTATGGCGACGTGACCCTCCTCGGCGCCTGCAGCGGCGCCTATCTGGCGCTGCACCAGGCGACGCGCGACGAACGGATCGGCGGGCTCATCATCGTCAACATCCAGCGTTTCGTCTGGCGACCCGGCGAGAGCGTCGAGGAAGCGATCGCCTCTGCCTATCCGCTGGCGGCCAGCTATGCCGCGAAGGTCTTCGAAGCACGCGCCTGGCGGCGCCTGCTGACCGGCGAGCGCCAGATCGGGCCGCTGATCCGGGCCTTCAGCAAGCGCGCCACCGACCGTCTGAGGGCGCTGCGCCCGAGCGAGGAGACGCGGCAGGCGCGGGCGATCATGCGCCGGCTCAGCGAGAGACGTATCCCGGTGGACATCATCTTCAGCGAGAACGATGCGGGGCTTGGCGACCTCGCGCTGCATTTCGGCTCCGGCGGGCGGTGGCTTGCCGGCCAGGATAATATCCAGCTGACGATCCTCCCGCAGGCCGACCACGACCTGACGCCGCCTGCGGCGAGGGACATCCTGATCGCCCATGCCGCCGCCACCGCCAAGCGAGGTCGGATCGCGTCCTGACCGGCCTCTCCCCGCGGGGACGTGGCACGGCATCTGCGATGGACCTGCCAAGGGCCCGACCGGCGTCCCCAAACGGGACAAGGCCGGGTACGCGAACCCAAAGGTTCCCGCCATGACTCTGAAACAGCTGGACTTTTCGGCAGATGTCGTCGCCCGTCGCGGCCGAGGCGGCTATGCCTGGATGCGGCTCGCGCTGAAGCTGTCCACGGCGGCGGTCGACTGGCTGATGATCGCGCTGACGAGCTATGTGACGTCTCTGCTCTACAGCCGTATCGCCAGCGGCGAGTGGTGGACCACACCCTCACAGGCGACGCTCGCCATGCTTGTCGCCAGCACCTTCGTCATGCTCAGCGCGGTGCGGAGCCAGTACCAGATCGGGAATTACATCGGCGCGCGACGTGCCTTCGGCACCACCCTGACGCTGTGGGCGGCCACCTTTGTCAGCCTGATCGCCTTCGCCTTCGCCACCAAGACGACCGATGCGTTCTCCCGCGTGGCGGTGATCCTGACCTTCGTGGTCGGCCTGCCGGTGGTTTTCGTCACCCGCGAACTGACGGGACGGCTGTTGACGCTCGGCTCCAAGTTCGGCGTCATTCCAGCCCGGCGGGTCATGCTGGTCGGCCACGAGGATGATGTCACGGATTTCGCCCGGCGCTACCAGCCATGGAATGCAGGCATGCATATCGCCGGCACTGGCCTGCTCTCTCCGGGCGACGGTCCGGTCGGCCGCGATGACATCGCCCGCATCGCCGGGCAGGCGCGCGAGATGCAACTCGACGACGTGCTGATCATCGTACCCTGGTCCCAGACCGAAACCATCGACAGGCTGGTGGACGGGTTCATGCGCATCCCCGTCACCATCCATCTGGGACCGGAGCGGATCTTCGACCGGTTTCAGGACGTTCACATCGCCAAATCCGGCGGCATTGCCAGCCTGCAGCTCGGCCGTCCGCCGCTGACCGCCGGCGAGGTGATGGCCAAGCGCGCCCTCGATGTGGTGCTCGGCTCCTTCGCGCTGTTCCTGCTGACGCCAGTCCTCATCCTCATCGCCATCGCCATCAAGCTCGACAGTCCGGGGCCGGTCCTGTTCATGCAGCGGCGGCTTGGCTTCAACCAGCAGGCGTTCCAGATCGTCAAGTTCCGCACAATGACCGTCATGGACGATGGCGACGTGGTCCGCCAGGCGACGCGCAACGACCAGCGGATCACCCGGGTCGGCCGTGTCCTCAGGCGCCTGAATCTCGACGAGCTGCCGCAGCTTCTCAATGTGCTGGCGGGCCAGATGTCGCTGGTCGGACCACGTCCGCATGCCATCGCCCATGACCGGGAGTTCGACCAGCGGATCGCTCTCTATGCGCGGCGCCACAACGTCAAACCGGGCATTACCGGCTGGGCGCAGGTCCATGGGCTCCGCGGCGAGACCGACACCGACGAGAAGATGAAGGCGCGGGTCGAGCACGACCTCTTCTACATCGACAACTGGTCGATCCTGCTTGATGTCGAAATCCTGTTCCGAACGGTCTTCTCCCGCAAGGCCTACGACAACGCCTTCTGACGAAGGCGCCGCCTGCCCCGGCCGCGCGCCGGCACGACAAGGCTGCGGCTCGCCCAGGGCGCCGCGGCCTTTTCTGCTTCAGCGGGGGATTGTCGCGGCTGGCGTGCCGGTCAGGCCGCCATGACCTGGTCGACGGCCGCCAGCGCATCGCGCCAGGACGCAGCGACGTCGAGGCGGGCGCCATGGCGCGGCAGGGCCGTCGCCTCCTCGACCGCTGCCGCGACCGCGTCCACTGTCGCATGCAGTGGTACCAGCCGGAGCTGGCCGCCGGCGAGCAGACGCTGGTAGGTGGGGTGGTGGTCAAAGGCGCCCGGTCGTTCCGGCGCATTGACGACCACGGGACGGCCAGACATGGCACAGGCGAGCACGCTGCCGCGCCGGCTGGTCAGGCCCTCGGCGAAGAGATAGGCGAAGACGTCGACCTCGGCGAAGAGCGCGAAGAGATCGGCATCGCTCGCGACATAGCCGGTGACAAGGACGCGGTCGGCGATCCCGAGGCTGTCCGCCCGTGCCCTGAACTCGTCCTCGACCCGGTCCTGGCCCTTGACGAAAGAGCCGATGAAGACCGCGAACGGGTCCTCGCCGCGCTGCTTCAGCGCCGCCGTCAGGTCGAGGATCTGCGTCGACTGCTTGCGCGGATAGATGGAGCCGAAGTGGCCGAGTACGAGCTGTCCGCCGCGACGCGCCTCGGCGAGGCGGCGGGCCGTCGCGTTCATCGGCAGGGTGTCCGGAGCAACCACGTTGGGCGGGATCGGAACGATGCCGCGCCGGCGCGGCGCGAGGCGCGACAACGGATCTGCGGCCAGCTGGTCGGCGACCTCGGGCGAGGAGACCAGGACGGCGGTGGCGAATGGCAGCAGCGGCGCGTAGCTGGCGCGGCGTTTCCAGTCGAGATCGGCCCATTCGTGCAGGATGACAAGCACGGGCCGGCCCTGCGCCCTGGCTTTGGCGGCGGCGAGGACCGGATCGGCAAGCCGGCGTTTCCAGGCGACCACCGGAAGGTTGATCACCAGGACGCCGTCGCCGCGCCCATGGCCGAGCTGGCGCAACGCGGCCCGGTCACCGGCGGTCGCGGCCAGCCTGCGGGCGAAGGCCTCCACGCCGCAGGGTGTCTCGGTGTCGGAGACGAGAATGTCGAGCCGGGCCTGTCCGCGGTCAGTCAGCGACATGAGGGCGCCTCGCCAGAAAATGCAGTCCGAAGACCGCGAACAGGAAAGTGATCCAGATCGGGTCGAAACGGACGAAAAGGAAGCTCTCCAGCACGGACAAATAAATCCCGAACAGCCAGATCTGCATCAGCATCAGCAGGAGCGCCGGATCGGCGCCTCTGGCGCGGGCGGCGAGAAAGTTTCGCAGCGGCCAGACCACGAAGACCGCCACGACCAGCACGAGACCGGGGATGCCCATGTTGAGCGCCGCATCGATATAGCCGTTATGGGCATGGGCCGCGAGACCGCCCCACTGGGTGCTATCCTCCTGGCCGAAGCGCGTCGATTCCAGCGCCCAATAGGCGGAATAGCCGAAGCCGGTCAGCGGCCGTTCGCGGATCCGGTCGAGGGCGAGTTCCCACACGTCGGCGCGGCCGGTGAAGGTGGCATCGACCGGCAGCATGCGGACGATGCCGGCGATCGCGTCGCTGACGACGGTGCCGGGCCCGAGGATCAGAAGAACTGCCAGCGGGGTGAAGGCGACGACGCCGGCCCGCCAACCGCTCCGGATGCGGCAGACCGCCAACGAGACCAGCAGGCTGACCACCAGGAGCATGGTCGAGCTCTTGGCCCCCGACATCAGCACGATGAGCAAGCAGAGCACGAGGAGCACGGATCCGCCCGGCACAAGGCCGGTGCGGATCGCGAAGATCATCATGAAGATGGTCATCGCGAAGATCGCGCCCGCCGTGTTCTTGTGCGCGAAGACGCCGCGCCAGTCGCCGGCGAGCTGGGGTTCGTTGATGTCGGAAAGCTGGTGGACGGCATATTCGGGAAAGAGCGCGATGCCGACCAGCGAGAGTGCGACGAGAACGCCCACCGCGACCATCAGCAGTCCCGCGAGATCGCGCCGGCCCTTCGGCATCAGGAAGAGCGATGCGGTCAGCGCGGCGATCAGGCCGAACAGGATGAAGCGTCGCAGCGACAGCGAAAAATCCGCCGAGGTGAGAACCGTGAAGGACAGCCAGGCCGCGAGCGCGATCCACAGCGGATGGATCAGCGTCGCCACGGCCCTGGGCTGCGTCAGGATCGCGATGACGGCGGCGATGCCTGCGAGGATTCCATAGGCCGCATAGGCGGTGCCCTCCTGGCCGAAGGCGAATTCCAGCGAGGCGTTGTTGCCGAGGTCCGCATAGGGCTCCAGCGTCACCCAGGCGAGCAGGAACGCACCGACGAAGACAAGCACCCGCGCCCAGCGCATCAGCTGGGCCAGATCGTCCGACGGCAGGCTGCGTGCCGAACCGGTGTCCGCGGCAGTGGTCATGAGGCGTTTCCTGCCCTGTAGGGCTGCTGCTCGACGCCGGCCCAGGCGGCGATGCGGCCGGCCGAGACGGCGAGCGGATGGGCGGCGACGACGGGGTTGCCGGTGCGGATGAGCGTCCCGACCGAACGCAGCACTGCGAGCGGCACGATCGCCATGTCCTTGGCGATGATCCTGAGACGTCCGGAGAGGCCTGGCGCATGTTTCAGGTCGACGGCCCGGTTGATGGAGCCGATCCGCATGCCCCGCCGCAGCACCCAGGCGATGCGCGCCCGATCGGCCGGCACGGTTTCGGTGATCAGTGCCTCCTGGACCCAGAAGGCGCGCAGCCCGGCCCGGCGGCAGCGGGTGAAGAAATCCATGTCGCCGCCGCCGAGAAAATTGAAGCGGGGATCGAGCGGCCGGTGCCCCAGCCGGTCGAAGACCCGCCGACGCATCAGGCAATTGCCGGTGCCATAGATCATCGGAACCGGACCCGAACGGTTATGGCTCGGCCAGAAGACCGGATGGCGGGCGAGCAGGCGCGGCGCGTCCTCGCGGAAGCGCGGCACGACGGGGCCGCCGACGACGTCGGCATCTTGTCCCTCGGCAGCGGCGACCATGGCGTCCAGCCAGCCGGGAGACGCGACCTCGTCGTCATCAATCATCAGGATGTGGTCAGCCCGCGGGAAGGCCGCCATGGCGCGGGCGAAGCCGGCATTGATCGCGTGGACATTGCCCTGCGCGGTCTCGACGAAAGCCAGGCCCTGGAGGCCGCACTCGGCCAGCCATTTGCGCGCCACGGCGAGCCCGGCACGGCCGGCCGCGTCGTTCTCCACGACCACCACCGCGAAGGGAACCGCGGTGCGCTGGGCAGCGAGCGAGGCAAGCGTCTCGGCCAGCATGGCGGGGCGCCGGAAGGTCGGGACGACGACGACGGCCAGCACCGTCTCGGCGATCAGCCCCGGACTCTGGAACAGTTCCGCCCCGGCGGACGTCTCGCTGCGGGACAGTTCCATGGGCACAGTCTCAACCTGGTTCACGATCAAGGCCTCACGCGGGTGCGGACAGGGATGGCTGCCCTCCCGCAGCAAACCGCTTGCCGCCGGAGGCCCGCCTGCACGCAGCCCTTTGCCAGACTGTGGTGCGGCTCTTGCCAGTCTGCGCCCGTTGAGCCGGTCCAGGGGCGACTCTGTCCGGAAACAGGCCAGTTCGCAGGAGGTGGGCGTGATCGAGGACAGCCGCAAGGTGGCGACGAATCCCGCGTCGGGGCAACAACGCCCCCAAGACAGCCAAGATGCGTCCACCGGATCTGACGACGTCGGCGCTGGCGGCCTGCTCCCGCGCCTCAACCATATGGCCGGTCGGCGCGTGCCGTTCCGCACGGCGACCCTCGGCCTCGACCAGCCGGTTCTGTCCGTCACCTTCGACGACTTCCCGCAATCGGCCTTCGATCCCGGTGCACGTATTCTCGACGACCACGGGGTCCGCGGCACCTTCTACGCCGCGTCCGGCCTGTTCGGGCAAACGAACAGCCGCTGGACGGTCGCCGGGGCGGACAAGGTCGCCGCTCTCCACGCGCGCGGCCATGAGATCGGGCTGCATGGCCACGCCCACAAGCCTGCCAACAGGATGCGGACCGCGGCCTTCGCTGCCGATCTCGCCGCCAACCGGGCAGCCTTGCGGCGCATTGTTCCAGGTCTGACGCGCGAGAACTACGCGTTTCCATACGGTCTTTGTGGCCTGATGCAGAAGAGACACCTGGCCGCGACGGTCAGAACCTGCCGCTCGGTCCAGCCGGGGGTCAATGCCGGACGCATGGACCTTGACTTCATCAAGGCCGTCGAGGTCAGCGTCCGCGGGCTCACAGCCGACAATCTGGAGAGCTGGCTGGACGCCGCCGAGGCCGCCAAAGGCTGGCTTGTCCTCTTTACCCACGACGTCTGCGACGCGCCCAGTCCCTATGGCACGACCCAAAAGGTGCTTGCCCGCGTCGTCGCCCGGGCCCTCGAGCGGCGCTTTGCCGTCCTGCCCGTCGATGCGGCGCTGGACCGGGCCGGTATCGCCTGAATCGATACAGCCCCCGGTGGTCCCGTCCTTGCGGAGCAACAGCACGAACGCAGTCCCGTGTTCCATTCCGGGACGCCTCACCCGCCGAGGCGATCCCGGACAGGCCCCAGAAAGGACCCGACCGTGTATGACGATGGTCGCCCCGAACGCCGCGATCCGCCGATTCAGGCGCCTGCAGCAGGCGCTCCGCTGTCCTCAACCGGTCTGGTCGCCGCCATTCTTCCGCACTGGCTCTCGATCCTGCTTCTCGCATTGGTCGGCACCGGGATCGGCTATGCCACCTCGCGCATGATGACGCCGCGCTTCATGGCGACCGCGCAGATCTTCGTTGATCCCCGCGGAATCCAGGTCTTCGACAACGAACTGACGCCGCGCCAGCAGGATTCCAACGCGGCGATCAACTTCGTCGAGAGCCAGGCGCGGATCGTCACGTCGCAAAGCGTGCTGTCGCGCGTCATCGACAGCGAGCGGCTGACCGACGACCCCGAGTTCAACGGCCAGGGTGGCGCATCCTGGGCCGTCAGCCTGCTCCGCTCGTTCGGCCTGCGCCAGGCCAGCGAGGAAAGCCTGCAGAACCGCGAGCGGCATGCGCTCAACGCCCTCTACGACCGTGTTGTCGTGCGGCGTCCCGAGCGGACCTTCGTCATCGAGGTGACGGTGCGCGCGGCCGATGGCGAAAAGGCCGCCCGGCTCGCCAATGCGGTGTCCCATGCCTATATCGACAGCCAGACAGCCGCCCGTGCGGATGCGGCACGCCGTGCCACCCAGTCCCTGACCAACCGTCTCGACGAATTGCGCAGCCGCGTCCGGACCGCCGAGGAGCGGGCGGAGGATTTCCGCCGCCGCAACGGCCTCGTCGGCACGCGCACGCAGCTCGTCAGCGAGCAGCAGCTGACGGATGCCAACAGCCAGCTCGCCCAGGCGCAGGCACGGGTGGCCGAAGCCCAGGCGCGCAGCGAGCAGATCCAGACGTCGCTGCGAACCGCCAGCCAGGCCGGCGCCCTGCCGGAGGCCGTGATGTCCCCGACGATCGCCGCCCTGCGCGGTCAGCAGGCCGAGGCGCGCCGCCGCCTCGCCGACGCCCAGACGGAGTTCGGCCCGCGCCACCCCACCGTTCGCAACGCCCAGGCCCAGGTGAGCGATCTCGACCGCGCCATCGCCGACGAACTCGGCCGTATTGCCCAGGCCGCCCGCGCCGATCTCGACCGTTCCCGCGCTGCGGAGCTGACCCAGCGCCGGACTGTCGAGCAGTTGACCTCGCTCGCCTCGGAAGCCGGACAGGCCTTCGTCCAGTTGCGCGAGCTGCAGCGCGAGGTCGACGTCAACCGCAACCTGCTCAACGCCTTCCTGGCGCGGTCCCGTGAGACCAGCGAGCTGGAGCGGCTCGACACCAGCAATGCGCGGATCATCACCGTGGCCCAGCCGCCGCGGGACCGTGTCTTCCCGCCGCGTGGCGTGGTCATGGCCTTTGCCGGCTTCGTGGTCGGCGCCGGCCTCGGCGTCGGCCTCGCGCTCCTGCTGGTCCTCCTCAAGGGGGGCAGCGGCCAGCCGGCATCGGTCACGGTCGCCCGCCAGTTCACCGCGCGCCGTCCCCTCGCCCGCCTGGTGCATTGAGATGAGCCAGTCCTTCGACACCGCCTTCGCCGCCATCCCGACCGTCACGGTCGGCGATGTCCCCATCGCCGTCCTCGACCGGGCGACAACCGCCGACTGGATGATCCGCGCAGCCCGCGAACGCCGCCGCGGGCGGCGGCCGCTTTACCTGACCTCGGCCAATGGCGAAGTGCTCGCCCGTGTCGCAGCGGAGCCGGACCTCGCGGCGCTGGTGCGCGCGGCCGACCAGATCGTCGCCGACGGCCAGCCGCTGGTGGTGGCCTCCCGCCTGCGCTGCCACACACCGCTGCCGGAGCGAGTGGCGACCACCGATCTTTTCCACGATGTCGCCCGACGCGCGGAGGAGACCGGCGTCAGCTTCTATCTCTTCGGCGCCACGTCCGAGGAGAATGCCAGGGCCGTCGCCAATGTCCGTCGCGCCTATCCGCGGCTGAGGATTGCCGGCCACTGCCACGGCTTCCTCGCCGGCGCGGCGCTTCAGGCGAAGATCGCCGAGATCGATGCCCTCGCGCCCGACATCCTGTGGCTCGCCATGGGCGTTCCCCATGAACAGCGTTTCGTGGCGACCCATGCCGACCGGCTGACCCGCGTCGGGATGATCAAGACCTCCGGCGGCCTGTTCAATTTCCTCTCCGGCACCAATCGCCGGGCGCCGGCCTGGATGCAGCGGGCCTCGCTCGAATGGGCCTACCGGATCTGGCTGGAACCGCGGCGCCTTTTCTGGCGCTATGCGGTCACCAATCCGAAGGCGATCTACCTGATGGCCCGGCGCTCGGCCTGACACCCATGACCTCATCCGGTTCGACTGGTTCC
Organism: Phreatobacter sp.; assembly: GCF_022843985.1. Lineage (GTDB taxonomy): Bacteria > Pseudomonadota > Alphaproteobacteria > Rhizobiales > Phreatobacteraceae > Phreatobacter. The sequence continues at coordinate 23,508 of NZ_JALHMP010000001.1, forward strand.
CCTGACGTCTCGCCTGCCCTTGCCGCCCGCGCGGCGGGTGCAGCCTCGAGCCAAACCCGCGCGCGCGTCGCGGTGACCGGCACCCGACCGGTCATGCTGCCGGACTTCACCGACGCCCGGCGCCAGCCGACGCGCCCGCCGGAGGCGCGCGACGCCGACTTCACCGTCAAGTTTGACGCCGAGACGCTGTTCTATGACGCCTTTGTCGGAACACGCGGGCACATCGTGCTGGCCGGCCCACCTTTCCTCAACCTGAAGCCCGCCCTTGCAGCGGCGACGATCGTGGCCCAACCCTCCGGCGCGGCCTGTCCCTTCACGCTGCGCGAACTAGACCGTCATGGCCAGATCCACGTCGCCGCCCCCGACGGGACGCGAGCGTTGACCCTGACCTCGGCGCTCGGGACGGTCACCATTGCGGTCCAGGCGAGCGAGGCCGACATCTTCGCCGGACGGCGTGTCCTTTTCACCCAGTCACGCGACAATGACCTCGCATGGATCCAGGACTGGGTGCGCTTTTCCCGGGACGTCCATGGCGCCGACGCCGTGCTGATCTACGACAACGCATCCACCCGCTACACGCCCGGCGACCTCGCCGAGGCCGTCGGGGCCCTTGCCGGAATCGCAGCCGTACGCATCGTCGACTGGCCCTTCAAATTCGGGCCGCAGGGGTTCGACGCCCGCAGCTACTGGGATTCGGACTTCGGCCAGCACGGCGCCTGGGAACATGCGCGACGCCAGTTCCTCGAGGCGGCCGCGAGCGTCCAGGTCTCGGACATCGACGAACTCATCCTGACCGAGGACGGGTGCAGCCTTTTCGAGGCGGTCGAGGCCTCGCCCTTCGGCCTGCTGCGCTACGAAGGGCGCTGGGTCGTCGGCCGCGAAGGCGCCACGGCTGACGGGGATGCCGCGCACCGGCGCCATCGCGACTATACCGTGGTCCTGCGCCAGCGGCCGGTGAAGCGTTTCGGCATCCTGACCGTCGACGGCGACCGCTGCCCGCCGAAATGGAGCCTCGTCCCGTCGCGCATTCCCGACAGCGCGCAGTGGAAAGTGCATTCGGTCGGCGGCTACCTGCCCTCCCGGGGCCTGACGCGGCGTTTCGGCTATCGCCACTTCCGCGAGATCACCAACAACTGGAAGTATGAGCGGACCAGCGCCGAGCAGTTCGACCCGGCCCTTCACGCAGTGGACGATCGCCTGAAGGCGCATTTCGACCGGGTCGACTGGACGTCGTGAGCCTCCCCCGGGCGCGCCGCCGCGGCCGCCGGTTCATCTCTTCACCACCCAGCGTCCCGTTTCGTCAGGACGGATCGCCGCCCGGGCGGATGCGCTGCATGACCAGCGTGCGCACGCCGGCGAGGTCAAAGGCGAAGGCCGCCGCGGCATAGGCGAGGACGCCCGTCACCACGGCGGCCGCGAAGGTCGCGATATCGCCATGGGCTCCGGTCCAGCCGACGAGGGTCGTCGGGACGGCCATCACAAGCACCGCCGCCACGACCTTCAGGACCGGCCGCCAGGTGAAGGGCAACGGATGGGCGCGGCGCGACAGCAGGTATCCGGCGACAACGCCCGACGCTTCGGCGATCACCAGCGACCATGCGGCGCCCTTCAGGCCGAAGGAGGGCACGAGAAGGGTCATGGCGACGACATTGACCACGAGGATCGCGGTGCCGTGCGCCACCATGAGCGAGGGCTTCTTGGCGAGGTGGAAGCTGATCTGGACGAATTGCTGCGACACGGCCTGGAACAGCCAGGCGAAGACGAGGATCGGGACCAGGACAGCGGCGGTATCGCGGAATTCCGGGCCGAGAACGAGAGCTGCGAAATGCGGGGCGACGATCGCCAGCCCGATCACGGCCGGCATGACGACGGCGAGAAGCAGTTCACCGCTGCGGGTGAGATGGGCGTCTGCGGCTGCCGGACCGTCCTCGGCCAACGCTCGGATGGCGAGCGGAACCACCGCCGATCCCACAGACAGCGCCGGAAACAGGATGATCTGGCGAACGAGATCGGCAGAAGCGCCATAGACGCCCGCAGCCGCATCGCCGAGCAGATAGGCGACGAGAAGCCGGTCGAGGGCCGAGTGGAGCGCGAAGACGCCGCCGGACAAGGCCATCGGCACGCCGAAACCGAGCATGGCGCGGAAGGTGACGGGATCGACGGGCTTGCGAGGGCCCTTCCAGATCGCGGGGGAAAAGGCCAGGGCTCCGATCACATAGGCACAGGCGACGCCGGCCACGAGACCGAACCCGCCCCAGCCCGCCTGAACCAGCGCAACGGAGATGCCAATCGCAGCGAAGGCGCGGACCACGGTCGCGCGCATGTAGGAGGTCGAGTCGAGCCGCGCGCGGAGGATTTCCTGGCCGAGTTCGAACAGGCCCAGCGCGGCCGCCAGCGCGATCGCCGCCAGCGCCTTGTCGAGGGGGACGGCCAGGGCCCAGACCGTGACGCCGAGGGCCACGGGGAGGGTCGCGGCCGAGGCGCCGTAGGCCAAGAGGGCGGTCAGGCGGATATCCGTCGCCTCCCCCTCCGATTCGAATCGCAGGACCGACAGCCTGACCCAGGTGAAGAGCAGCGCCGAGATGATGCCGGCGACCGACAGCGCCACGACGTAGATGCCGTATTCGGCCGGGGTCAGCAGGCGCGTGAAGAGAATCACCGACAGGAAGCCGAGGGCCGACGAGGTGCCGTGGGCCACCATGTAGGTGGACGTCTGCCGGATCAGCATCAGCGGCGGTCCCGCAGGAAATGGGCAATGACCTGCATCATCGGCTTGGGCTGATAGGCGGCGTCGAGCGGCAACGGACGGTTGATGAACCCGTCGGTGCGCTTGAAATAGATCGGCACCCAGGTGTGCTTGTCGGTAATGCCCCAGGTGAGGATCGAATCGAGCGGCGCGGCGACGCGGATCGCATCGAGGAAATCATAGACGCGCGACGCGACGAGGATGTCCCGGACTTCCGGGGGGCCGGGCAATTTGTCGTCGATGACGTCGAGTTCGGTGACCAGCACGGCGAGGCCCATGGCCCGGCATTCGGCGATGAAGGCGGAGAGCCCTTCCTTGTCGATGGCGAGCTCGCCGCGCAGGTGTCCCTGCAGTCCGACGGCATGGAGCGGCACGTTGCGCAGCTTCAGGTCGCGGATGAGCCGCAGGAAGGCCTCGCGCTTGCGGCGGAACCGCGCGCCGACGAACTCGATGTCATATTCGTTGATGACGAGCTGGGCGCCCGGGTCGACACGGGCCGCGGTGCGCAGGGCCAGCGCGATATGGCTCTCGCCGAGGCGCTGCTGCCAGATCGACGGCCGGATGTCCGAGCGGCTCGCGGGATCATCGGGGATCGCCTCGTTGACGACGTCCCAGCTCTTGATGCGTCCGCGATAGCGCCCCATCACCGCCTCGATATGGCCGACCAGCAGCCTCTCGGCCTCGGAGGCCGAAGCGATGGACTTGGTCCAGTCGGGCATGGCGCCGTACCAGACGAGCGTGTGGCCGCGCAGCGTCATGCCGTGGGCGGTGGCGAAGGCCATATGCTTGTCCGGCGCCGTATAGACGAACTGCTCGCGCGTCGGCCGGAGGTCATACCATTTCAGGCCGCCCTCCCCGACGATCTGGCTGCAATGGCGCACCAGCGCGGCGCGGTAATCGGCTTCCTGATCGAGGGGCCCGTCGCGCACCGCAGCGCCGTAAGGCAAACCCGCAACTGGCGAGGCCGCCTGGGCGGCGGCGTTGCCGGCGAGCAGAGTCCCCAATGGGGACGAAGCAGCAAGGCCAAGTGCGGTGGCGGCCTTCAGGGAGGACAGGATCGTTTCGCGACGGGACAGCATGGCGGCTCCTCGCCGATCCCTCGCAAGAGCCGTTCCCACAGCCGCCGGGGTGACAGCATGTCGCCGCGCCGATCGGCGCCCAGGACCCTTCGCCGGCAAGAATGACAGGTGACGGAAGAGGTTGGAACGCATTACAACGTCTTCAAACGCGGCAACCGCCTGTCGGAACGGCAGGTCCCTTGCCGCATTGGTGCAGGACCGGCACGACAGAGGGAATGGCGACATGGTGAAGGCGATCCGCATCCACAAGACCGGCGGACCGGATGCGTTGGTCTATGAGGACGTGCAGGTGAAGCCGCCCGGTCCCGGCGAGGCCTATATCCGACAGACCGCCATCGGCGTGAACTTCATCGACGTCTATTTTCGCAGCGGCCTCTACAAATTGCCCGCCCTGCCACATGGGATCGGCATGGAAGCGGCGGGCGTGGTCGAGGCCATCGGGCCGGGGGTCACCGAAGTCGCGTTCGGCGACCGCGTCGCCTATGCCGGCGGCCCGCCCGGCGCCTATGCCGAGAAGCGGATGATTCCGGCAGCGCAGCTCGTCAAGCTGCCGAAGACGATCGACGACAAGACCGCCGCGGCGATCATGCTGCAGGGCATGACCGCACGCTATCTCCTGAAAGAGACGCATCCGGTCAAGAAGGGCGACACCGTGCTCATCCATGCCGCGGCCGGCGGCATGGGCCTCTGGCTCTGCCAATGGGCCAAAGCGCTGGGCGCGACCGTCATCGGCACGACGTCGAGCGCGGAAAAGGCCGCCCTCGCCAAGAAGAACGGCTGCAAGTTCCCGATCATCTACACGGAGGAGGATTTCGTCGCCCGCGTGATGGAGATCACCGGCGGCAAGGGCGTCCAGGTCGTCTTTGACGGCGTCGGCAAGGACACGTTCCTGAAGTCCCTCGAATGCCTCGCCGTGCGCGGCCACCTCGTCCTGTTCGGCACCGCCTCCGGCGTGCCCGACCCCGTCTCGCCGGCAGCACTGGCGGCGAAGTCGGCAAGCCTGACGCGGCCCGGCCTCTACCATTACATCGCCACCCGCAAGGACCTCCTGGCCAATGCCAAGGACGTCTTCGAGGCTGTGGCCAATGGCACGGTGACGATCCAGAAGCCGAAGGAATATGCGCTCAAGGATGCCGCCAAGGCGCACAAGGACCTGGCCGGCCGGAAGACGACGGGGTCGATCATCCTGATTCCCTGACCGATCCTACCGGTTCGAGACAGATGAACGCCCGGCCGAAAGGACCGGGCGTTCGCCGTTCAGGCACCCCTGGTCAGCCGCCCTGCTGTTGCGGTGCACCGGGCTGGCCGCCGATGGCCTGCCCCCCCGCCGGGGGCACCGCCGCACGGCGGCGTTCGCCGAGGAGCTTCAGGCCATAGGCGCCGGCGATCCCGACAACGATCAGGATGATCGACATGATCGGACGGTGCCAGAACCAGGCGATGGCGAAGGTCGGCAGTGCGACCACCAGCGTCAGGGCCAGGGCGACGATCCCGGCCCCGGCAGCCATGGCCGATCCGAACAGCGGAATGACATCGGCGAGCACGACGAAGGGCCGCAGGATCATGTTGAAGCCCATCCACATGGCGATCAGCACCACGACCCGCAGGATCCAGGTCAGCATGCTGTTGGATTCATGGGCATGGGCATAGAGTTCCTGGGCCGTCTTGGTGCCGGTCTCGCCGAGGAACACCTCGCGGCCGTTCGATGCCTGGTAGGGACCGAACCCCTGGCCCACCTGGCGGGCGACCACCGTCACCGGCCCTTCGGGCAGGATCGTATAGGAGATGCGGACATCGCCGACGGCGGGGTTGCCGGTATCGTAGCCGACATAGACATTGCCGTCGCTCAGGCGGGCCTGGCTGCCGAAGCGCGACTGGTAGGACCGCAACTGGCCATCGGTGATCTCGAGGCGACGCTCGGTCGAGGTTCCGAACAGGCCGATGACACGGCTGTCGGCACGAAAGGCGCCAAGGGTGGCGTTGCCGGCCGTCTGACTGCGACCGGTCACCGTCATGGCCGGGTTCTCGTGGCCGTCCCGGCGGCGGAAGCGGCTCGAATCGATGGGGCGGTCGGACCAGACCCGGGTGTACTCATAAGTGGTGGTGCGCGTCTGCGAGCCGCCGGCATTGCTCCGCGTCTCGGTCCGCTGCTCCTCCTTCCACTGGTACATCTCGACCTTGCGGACGAGGCGCACCGCCTCCGTGGTGATCTGGAAGTCGCCGTCGGTCAGCCTGCCGCCGGCGCGCAGATCGCCCGCGACATGGACGAGCTTGCCCTCGTTCGCCGGATCGACGCGGGTCGGTGCCACCGTCAAGGTCACGCCGGCACCTTCGTTGAGGGCCCGGGTGGTTCCGATCGCCCGTCCCTCGTTCCAGAAGATGCCCCAGATCGTCGCGGCGATGAGCGCCAGACCGACGAGAATGCCGGTGATCGACTGCCACAATCTCTCAAGAAACCCGATATGCTCTGTGGTGACGTCGCCGCCCTCCGTCGGTCCCGTGCTCCACCCGTCCGAGTCCGTGCCCATTCCGATTTCCCCTTCCGTTAGGTGAGGGAAAAGGACCATGCCCGTGTTTCAACCCGCCCGCACACCGGCGGGCCACTGTTTCAAACACGCAATCAGGGGGTCGCGATCAGTCGGTAGCCGATGCCGCGGACAGTCTGCAGGTGCAGCGGATTGGCCGGATCAACCTCGATCTTTCGGCGCAGGCGGTTGACCTGGACGTCGACGGTGCGTTCGTTGATGTCGCCGCCGGGCGCCGCCAGATCGTAGCGCGGCACCGTTTCCCCGGGCTTCACCGCGAGCACCTTGAGCATGTCCTTCTCGCGATCGGTGAGGCGCACCACCTCGTCGCCCTTCCTGAGTTCCAGCCGGCTGATGTGGAAGTGGAAATCACCGAACTTCACCGCCTCGACGATCGGTTGGGGCGCGCTCATCGCCCGGCGGAGAATGCCGCCGATGCGCAGCAGCAGTTCGCGCGGCTCGAAGGGCTTGGGCAGATAGTCGTCGGCGCCGATCTCGAGGCCGGTCAGCCGGTCGGACAGGTCCGCAAGCGCGGTCAGCATAAGAATGGAGACGTCGCGGGACGGCCCTGCCGCGCCCCCCCGAATGGCCTTGGCGAGTTCGAAACCGGTCTCGCCGGGCATCATCACGTCGAGGATCAGCAGGTCGAAGGTCAGGCCGTTGAGCTTCTTGCGCGCGGCCGCCGCGTTGTTCGCCGTGGTGATGCGATAGCCGTTGTTCGTCAGATAGCGGGCGAGTGTCTGGCGGATGACGCGGTCGTCGTCGACGATCAGCAGGTGCGGCGCGTCGTCGGCCGGAGGCTTGGGCACGGCGGTCGACATGGCCTCAGCGCTCCTTGCCGCGCAGGGCGCGATCGGCCTGGGTGATCATCCGCGTCACGTCCTCGCGCCGCTCCGGATCGATCATCGCATAGAGGAAGCGCACCGCTTGGTCGCGCGTCGTGCCCGACTGGGCGATGGCGCGGGCGAATCGCTCCGTCTGCAGCTTGGCCAGTTCGAGGGCGAGCGCCTTGCCCTTGTCGGTCACGGCCAGCAGACGCTGGCGGCGGTCGACTTGGCCCTCCTTCTGAAGGATGAAGCCCTGATCGATCAGTTCCTTCAGGACCCGCGCCAGGCTCTGCTTGGTGATCTTCAGGATATCGAGCAGATCGGCGACCCGGATCTCGGGATGCCGGAAGACGAAATGGAGGACGCGGTGATGGGCGCGGCCGAACTGGTAGCGCTCCAGCACGTGGTCGGGATCGCCGACGAAGTCGCGATAGGCGAAGAACATCAGCTCGATGAGCTCGTAGGCGGGTTCACGACCTGCCGGTTCGGTTCCCGACGCCGCGGTGCCGGAAAGGGGCCGGCGCTGGGCCGGTGAGACATTTATGTCAGCCATGTTGACATATTCGATGCCGATTGTTACTCATCTGCCCGCATTCACGAAACGATCGTACCCAAAGGCTGCTCACCCCGTCGGGAATCGTCGCTCAGCGCCGCGTCTCCGACGACAAGGTTAGCCGGACCCGGCCCAGTTCGCAAAACGCGATATGGACGCCCGCGAAGCCCGGAGAGTACAGGAGGAAGACATGTCTCTGGTCCCGTTCCACGACCGCGATGGATTTATCTGGATGGACGGCAAGCTCGTCCCCTGGCGCGACGCGCAGGTCCACGTGCTGACCCACGGCCTGCACTATGCCTCCGCCGTCTTCGAGGGTGAGAGGGCCTATGGCGGGACCATCTACAAGTGCACCGAGCACTCGGCCCGGCTGCGCAAGTCCGCCGAACTCCTCGATTTCGAGATCCCCTTCTCGGTCGCCGAGATCGACGCCGCCAAGATGGCGACGCTGAAGGCCAACGGCCAGACCGATGCCTATGTGCGCCCTGTCGCCTGGCGCGGCTCGGAGATGATGGGCGTCTCGGCGCAGCACAACACGATCCACCTGGCTATCGCCACCTGGGAATGGCCGAGCTATTTCGACCCGGCGACCAAGATGAAGGGCATCCGCCTCGACATCGCCGATTACCGCCGCCCGGATCCGGCGACGGCCCCGTCGACCTCCAAGGCGGCCGGGCTCTACATGATCTGCACCATCTCCAAGCACCGGGCCGAGAAGAAGGGCTATGCCGACGCCCTGATGTTCGACTGGCAGGGACGCGTTGCCGAATGCACCGGCGCCAACGTCTTCTTCATCAAGGACGGCCAGGTGCACACGCCGATCGCCGACTGCTTCCTCGACGGCATCACGCGGCGGACGGTCATCGACCTCTGCCGCAAGCGCGGCTTCGAGGTGATCGAGCGCCGGATCATGCCGGAGGAGCTCGCCAGCTTCAACGAGTGCTTCATCACGGGCACGGCGGCGGAAGTTACGCCGGTCTCGGAGATCGGCCCCTATCGTTACACGCCGGGCAACATGTCCAAGACCATCATGGACGACTACACGGTCGAAGTGACGCCGAAGGCCGCAGCGGCCTGAGCGAGGCCCAACCGGAACCGCAGGGAGTGGCCGGGCGCGTCCCGGCCATTTCGTTTTGCGGGCGTCAGAACAGCCGGCCGCCGCGCGGCACGGCATGGCCCGGCCCGATCAGCACGACCTCGCCGTCGGCATCCGGCACGCCAAGGGTCAGCACCTCCGACATGAACTTGCCGATCTGCCGCGGCGGAAAATTCACCACCGCCAGAACCTGGCGACCGATCAGCGCCTCGGGCGCATAGTGCCGCGTGATCTGGGCGGAGGATTTCTTGCGGCCGATCCCCTCGCCGAAATCGATCACCAGCTTGATGGCCGGCTTGCGTGCCTCGGGAAAGGGTTCGGCCGCGACGATCTCGCCGACCCGGATGTCCACCTTCATAAAATCGTCGAAACCGATGGGCGGGCTGGGTTGGGTCGGCAACATGGGGCTCTCGTGACAAAAAGGCCGGGACGGACCTGGCCTTTCTCGCCCATCCCGGCGGAACGTCAAGCCGTGCTCAGACCGGCGTCACCTTCGGATCGCGGAAATCGTCGCCGCGCCAGCCGCGCTCGGGCCCGTCGCGCTCCGGTGTCGCTCCGCCCCAAGACGACGAGCGGCGGCGCCAGGACAGCGGCGCACAGAGGAGCGACCTGAGCGGCGCCGTGAGCTGCTCGACGGATTTCAGTGTCTTCGCCGCCCGGCCCGCCTTGACCAGTTCCTCATCGAGGACCCGCATGGTGCGCGCGAGCGCCGGATCCTCGTCGTCGAGCCAGGTCCGCACCACCTTGGCGAAGGCGATGGCCAGGCCCTGGGCGCGGATCATGCCGCCGGCTCCCGGCACCTCGACGCCTGCGGCCGCCAGCATCCAGCGCTGCGAGCGCCGGGCCACGCCGTTGAGGGCGAGCGCCAGCGCCGGATCGCGCATGGCGGCCCGTGACAGGTTGCGGATCGCCGTCTTGTGGGGGGCCAGCAGGTCGAGACGGCGCATCAGCACGTCGAACAGCCGCTCCTTGGTGTCCTGGTCGGCGAGATCGGCGTCGATCCCGTCGAGCACCGCCTTGTCGATGCCGGCGACGAAGGCCTCGACGATGGCGAAGCGCGAATCGAAGGCGGCGCGGATGTCGCCGAGGGACAGGCCCGAACGGTTGGCGATGTCGGCCAGCGTCACGGCATCGAAATCACGGTCGGCCAGCAGGCCCATGAAGGCCGCGACGATGGCGCCTTGGCGGTCTGTCCTGGCTTCGGTCCCGGTCGTGTCGGTCATCGCCGTCTCCCTCGCAAAGAATGCCTGGGGATAGAGATAGGTCGCCGGCGTCAGCCCGCCAGTTCCCGCGAGCGTTTCGTCGCAGCCGCGATGGCCTCGCCAAAGGCGGCATCGATGCCCTTGGGACCCATGAGGACCTGCAGCGCCGCATGGGTGGTGCCGTTGGGCGAGGTGACATTCTGCCGCAACGTCGCCGGCTCGGTGTCAGGCGACCGGAACATCAGTTCGCCGGCGCCCTCGACAGTAGCACGCGCCAGGCGGGCGGCGAGTTCTGCCGGCAGGCCCGCGGCGGCACCGGCCCGGGCCATGGTCTCGGCGAGAAGGAAGACATAGGCCGGTCCCGATCCGGACACGGCCGTGACGATGTCGATCCAGTCCTCAAGCATCAGCCATTCGACCCGGCCGACGGCGGCCAGAAGCGTCTCGACCGCGACGCGCTGCGCGGTGGTGACCTGGTCGTTGGCGGCGGCCCCGGTGATCCCGCGGCCGACCGCTGCGGGCGTGTTGGGAATGGTGCGGACGACGGCCGTGCCCGCGCCGAAGACCTGCTCAAGCCGGGCGATGGTCTTGCCGGCCATGACCGACACGACCACCGTCTGCGGGCCGACGACGTGGCGGACCCGCGGCATGACCTCGTCGGCGATCTGCGGCTTGACGGCGAGGATCAGTTCGTCGGCGATGGCAGGATCGGGGGGGTTCAACACGATGCCGCTGCCGTCGATGATCGCCTGGACATTGGCCGGCGGTCGCGGATCGATGACGGTGATGCGCGCCGGCGGCAGCCCGTTGTCGAGCCACCCGCGCAGCAGGGCGCCCCCCATCTGGCCGGCGCCGACGAGCACAACGTGGCCGGTGAAATCGGCGATGGAACGGGAAGCGGTGGCAACGGTCATGGCGTCCTCGGGGCTCGTCAGAGCCAACCGATAGCGGTCCGGGCGCCGGCTGTCACGCCTCGCCGGCCGTCTCGAACAAGGCGGAGTCCATCGCTTCGCGCGCCGACTTTCCAGCCCAGACGACGAACTGGAACGCCTGGTAATAGCGATCGCAGGCCTCCATCGCCGCGTCGAGCTGCGCCTCGCATTGGCGGCCCGAGGCCTCGGCTCCGCCGGCCAGCAGCAAGGCATGGCGGAACATGACCACCCCTTCCTGCGGCCAGAGGTCGAAGTGACCGAGCCAGAGCTGCTCATTGATGAGCTGGACGAGTTCCTTCACCTCGGCGCGGCGGCGGTCCGGCACCTTCAGGTCGAAGGCGCAGGCCAGATGGAGCGACTCGATATCGTCCATCCAGGTGAAGGAGGCGTGATAGTCGGACCAGCGGCCGGTGACGGACAGCGTGATCTCGTCATCGCCTGAACGGTCGAAGGACCATTCGTTCAGGGCGGCGAGATTCTCCACCAGATCGACGGGATTGACCTGGCGGTCGGTACTTTCAATATCGGTCAAGGACATTCCGCCCCCGTGCGGTTCGCTCGGTTGTCGGACAGACGCAACGGGACACAACTGGACCTGAGACCAACTGACAGCCGGCTACGACAGCCACCTGCAAGCTTTTGATTCGACTGTTCGAATCGATCTCTGAGCCAGACCCTAACGCAGGATGGCGGCGCTGCCTACTGACCCGACAAGCGATCTTGGATTCGTCATCGGGCCGCAATCGGGGCGGCGTCCTTATCCACACGGAAGGGCGATCGGTGGCCGGTCCTCCACCGTTTGGAATGTCCGCGCGGGAAACGGAGATTGCCGATTTTGCTCAAAATGCGGGCATGATGCTGAGGCGTGCGGCACGTGAAATCCAGCCATGCGCCCATTCCGGTTGTGCGCTGCACACGAACACGCCATGTTGGGAACGTCGATAGCGTTTTTTGGGGTCACGTCCTCCCTGTGATCTTCGCGTTGCTGTCGGCGTTCCCCTCTGGAAGGCGGCTTCCAGGTGTTCGTCATCGGAAGCCGAAACTCATAAGGCCGGGCTCCTGGAGCCCGGCCCTTTTTTTCGCGCGAACGAACCCGAGGCGCTCAGGCGGCTCGGCTCTGCACGATCCGCTCCGCCTCACGCCCGGTCAGTTCTGCAAGGTGATCGAATGCTGCGGTGAACGAGCCAACTCCCGCGGTGGCCGAACGGATATCGATGATCAGGTCACCGATCTCGGCCTCAGGCAGCAGGGCGGAGACCACGTCCCATCCGGGCCAATGTTCGCGGCTGTCGAAGCCGAGGATCTGGCCGCGCCTCGCCGATACGATGGCATTGATCCGCGCCGTGGCGTCCGAGGGCACTGCCACCGCGACCTGATGGATCGGCTCCAGCAAGACCGGGTGGCAGGCCCCGAGCGCCTCGTGAATGGCGATCCGCCCCGCTTGCTGGAACGCCATGTCGGAACTGTCGACGGTATGATAGCTACCGTCGGTCAGGGTCACCGCAATGTCCACCACCGGGAAGCCGAGCGGCCCCTTGCGCAGACCCTCGGCCACGCCGTCCCGCACGGCCGGAACGTAGTGTCGCGGCACCACGCCGCCGGCGATGGTCTCGTCGAACAGGAAGCCGGCGCCGCGCGGAAGAGGCTTCACCGCGATGACGACATCGCCGAACTGGCCGTGGCCGCCGGACTGCTTGCGGTGGCGGCCGCGCACCCCCGCGACGGCCTTCTTGATCGTCTCGCGATAGCCGATCGCGGGGCGCGTCTGGTCGACCCGCACGCCATGGCGGTTCACAAGCTTGGCAAGGGCGACGCGCAGCTGCATCTCCCCCTGCCCCGCCAGAACCATGTCGCCGCTATCGCCTCCATGGCTCACGGTGAGCGAGGGATCCTCGTCGCACAGCTTGGCCAGGGCGAAGCCGAGGCGGGCATCGTCCTTGCGGTCATGCGCCGACAGGGCGACGGACAGGACCGGCTGCGGCGACGCGACGGTGGTCAGTGGCACAGGCGCGACACGGCCCGTTGTGACCGTCTCGCCGGTCGAGACATGGTCGAGCCTGCCAAGGGCCACGGTCTCACCGGCCGTCGCCTCGCGCCGTTTCTCGACGCCGGGGCCGAAGAGGCGAAACAGGCCGGATGTCCGCTCCGGCATTCCCGCGATCCCGGTCAGCACGGCGCCTTCCGGCAGGCTTCCGGAGAGCAAGCGGACCACCGACATCTTGCCGCCATGGGCGGTATGGATGGTCTTGATCACCTGTGCGACCGTCTCGCCCGGGGGGACGCCGAGGCGGGCAGCCGCCGCCTTGACCGGCGGCACGTCGTGGCGAAGCGACTTGAGAAGGCGCAGCACGCCGTGAGTCTGGAGCGCGGATCCGAACAGCACCGGGACGATGAGACCGGCGGCGAGTTCCCGGCCCAGATCGTCGAAGACGCGGTCACGCGGCGGCTCGAGGTCCGACAGGAGCGTTTCCATCAACACGTCGTCATGGTCCGCCAGCGTCTCGAGCATGGTGAAGCGGGCTTCCTTCTCCCGGTCGAGATCGGCTCCGTGCAGGGGCACGACCTGGGATGCGGCGTGCTCGCGGTAGACGAAGGCCCGCTCAAGAGCGAGGTCGACAAAGCCGGAAACGATGCCGTTCGACCAGATCGGGATCTGGCGCAGGAGCAGCGGAACCCGGGAGGCGGGCCGCAGCACTTCGAGCGTCTCGCGCAGGCGGCGGCTGGCCCTGTCGATCTTGTTGATGAAGAGAATGCGGGGAATGCCGCGTTCTTCGAGTTCGCGCAGGATCAGCCCGAGGGCCGGCACCTTCTTCTCATCCGCCTCGCAGACGACGATGGCGGCATCGACCGCTGGGCAGACCGCCCGCATCTCGTGGAGGAAATCGACGGATCCTGGACAATCGATAAAGGTGTAGTCGTCGCCCATGAAGGTGGTCGTGGCGAACCCCGCCTCGACACTCATCTTGAACTGGCGGGATTCCGCGCTGGAATCCGAGACCGTGGTGCCATTCTCGGTGGAACCCATCCGCGCGATGGCGCCGGTGCGCTCCAGCACCGCCTCCAGCAAGGTGGTCTTGCCGCTCTGGAACGGGCCCACCAGCGCAACGCACCGGGGACCCGACTGTCTTCTGCCGGCTTGATCGCCCATGTCTGCAACCCCTCGTGTCGGGGCCCGGGCGAGAAGGTCGACCCGGAAGTGACAGGCCAAACGGAGGATCTTGTTGGTGGACCTCGCGTGGGGTCCATGCTCCACCCGCGCGACGTCACATGCAAGGGAGCCATCTCGCGCTGCAGCGTCGGGCCGACCCAGGTCAGCGCGGCGGCGGACGCCGGATCGTGCCGGTCCGGATGTCATCGTCGGCATGCGGCATGCGGGCGGTCTGCATGCCATCGGCGAGGTCCTTGGAACCGCGGTCGATGAACTGCGCGAGGACGACCGAGGCGGCAGCCACGGCGAACAAAACCCAGCGGGACATGAAAACCTCGGAACCCAACAACGCCTGACGACGTTTTGTCGCACAAGCGTGGTTAAGGTTGAGTTTCAAGCATTTGCCGTCCTTCAGGGCCGCCTTTGTCGGTTCCTTCACAGAACAGTGAGGCGCTGCCGCATTTTCGCCCGGAACCATCGCGCTACGACCATGGTTGCGGTCATTCTGAAACGCTCATCAGGCGGCGGGATCGGCAGTGATTCCCGCGCGCCTCCCCTGAGTTGAGGTCGACACATTGGGACGGAGTTGTTGAATGCTTCATTCACCGCAATCCTTCCGCATCGGTGCTCCCCGGGCGGGTTTCGGTCGCGGTTACCCCCGCGTCCCGACCATCGTGTCGGCTGGCATCGTCGCTGCGCTGATCCTGGCGCTCGTCGTGGCGGGGATCTCTCTTTCCACCGAGCTCGTCGGCCCCGCGGGACTTGAGGACGGCGCCGACGCCGAGACCCTGGTCCTCTCCGGCACCGTCGCGCTGCTGACCCTCGGCCTAGTCGGGTTGCTTGTCGCCATCCTGCGCCGCTATGTCTCGGTGAGTCAGGACCGTCAGGATCCGCCCTTCGCCGCATGAGCGGGAGAACGATGCCGACCGATCGCCTTCATCGCCGCGCTGTCCTGGCTCGGGGCCTCGCTGCTGCCGCCGTCGGCATGGGCGCGCTGAAACCCCGGCCGGCGTCGGCCCGCAGCGTCCGTGCCGATGCCCCCGGCCAGGCGCTCGCCGTCACGACCGTCGCCTCCGGGCTCGAACACCCCTGGGGGGTGGCGTTCCTGCCCGACGGATTCATGCTAGTGACAGAACGGCCCGGGCGCCTCCGGCGGGTGACACCGGACGGAACGGTGTCGCAGCCGCTGTCCGGCCTGCCCCAGGTCCATGCCGTCGGCCAGGGCGGGCTGCTCGGCATCGCCCTCGATGCTGACTTTGCCCGCAACCGGCGCGTCTATCTCAGCTTTGCCGAGCCGCGCGGCGGTGAGACCAACGCGACCGCGGTGTTCCGGGGTACGCTCAACGCCGCCGCCGACGGCCTCGACGCCGGGCGGGTCATCTGGCGTCAGCAGCCCGCCTTCGCCAGCCGGCACCATTTCGGCTCGCGGATCGTCATCGATCGGTCCGGGCATCTTTTCGTCACCACGGGCGACCGCTTCGGCCAGATGGACCTGAGCCAGAACCCGTCCAACACGATCGCCAAGATCGTCCGCATTACGACGGAGGGAGAGGCTGCTCCCGACAACCGGGCCGTCGTCGGCAAGGAGGGCTGGGACCCGGCCGTCTGGGCCATCGGCCTGCGCAACGTGCAGGGCGCCGCCCTGCATCCGCAGACCGGTCTCCTCTGGGTGAGCAACCACGGTCCGCGCGGTGGCGACGGCCTCTATGCCGTCCGGCCGGGCGAGAATTACGGCTGGCCGCTCATCTCCTGGGGCACCCATTACGATGGCCGGCCAGTCAATGGCGGCCTGCGCGAGCGCGCCGGGTTGGTGCAGCCGCTCGCCCACTGGACGCCGTCGATCGCGCCCGCCGGTCTGACCTTCTACACCGCCGACCTGATGCCGGGCTGGAAAGGCAGCGCCTTTTCCGGAGCCCTCGCCGGCCGGATGCTGGTGCGCCTCGTCCTCGACGGCGAGACGGTGGTGCGGCAGGAGCGGCTGCTGACCGATCTCGGCCACCGCTTCCGCGACGTCCAGCAGGGCCCTGACGGCGCGCTCTGGCTTTTGACCGATTCCCGCGAGGGCGCCCTCCTGCGCCTCGCGCCTCCGGCCTGAGTCCGCTTCAGACGTCGGCGATGCGCGGATGCGGCGTCAGCACAACGCAATGGTGGCCCATGGCATCACCGCCGAGGACGAAGTGCTGGGCCGCGAAGCTCTGCATCAGGTCGGCCTCGTAGAGCCTGACCGCGTCGCGCCGGCAGATCAGGAATTTCGGCGCGGCGACGATGTCCTCCCGGTCGATGACGCACATGACGCACATGTCCGGATGGGCGACGAGATAGGCATGCACCGTCACCACCAGGAACGGGTAACCGGGGTGGAGCATGTCGTCGAGGCAGATCAGGCCCTGCGGGTGCAGCCGCTCATGGGCGAGCGCAAGGTCATGGCTGAGCGCTTCGGGCGAATGCTCGCCGTCGATATGGATGAAGCGCAGCGGCCCGCGGCCGGTGAGCCCGGCGAACTCGTCGGTCGACAACGTGCCGGTATCGAAGGGGCGCGGCGTGAACCGGTCCGATGGCAGGCCACAACGGGCGGCATTGGCGACGAAGCGGTCGAGCACATGGTCGTCCGGCCAGGAGAAGATGTCGAAGCCGTAGGCGTGTTCGCCGGGGGCGAGCGCATGGCCCATGGCGATGAAAAACCGCCCTTCGAAGGTGCCGATCTCGGCGACGCTGCCGCGGATGCCCATTTCGGTCTGGCGGCGCAGAAGATGGCCGCAGATCGTCGCCGAAAAGCGCGACGACATGCCACGCACCGTCTCGAACCCATCGGCCAGATAGGCGTCAAGCGCCGGAATGCCGCTGTTGAAAGGCGTCATGCGGCCCTCCCCTGAAAGATGAAAAACGCGCCGGCCGCGATCAGGGAAAAGCCGATGGCATGGTTCCATGACAGCTGTTCCTTGAGCACCACGACCGAGAAGACAGCGAAGACGAGAAGCGTGATGACCTCCTGGATCGTCTTCAGCTCGGCAGCGCTGTAAACCGCATGGCCGATCCGGTTGGCCGGCACGGCGAGGCAGTATTCAAAGAAGGCGATGCCCCAGCTTACCAGGATGACGACAGCCAGCGGCGCGGCCTTGAACTTCAGATGGCCGTACCAGGCGAGGGTCATGAAGACGTTCGAGGCGAGCAGCAACAGGATCGGCGAGACGAAGGGCGAGGTCAGCGACGCCATGGGGTACTCCGACAGGTCCCTGCATGGCTAGCACGAAGTCGCGGCCCATCGCACGAGTCTCGGCATCGGCGCAGGCGGGTGAAGGCCGCGATCCGCCGCACGGCCTCAGCCGTATCTCAGCTTGAGACCGACAATGAACAGTTGCAGGCCGAGCGTCACCGTGTTGGACAGGATCAGCGGCAGGTCGCCCAGCGCGATACCGTACATCAGCCACAGGGCAATGCCGGCGGCAAAGGCGCCGTAGGCCGGCAAAGAGATCGCCCGGGTGTCGCGGGTCCGGATGATGCGGATGGCCTGGGGCAACCAGCAGAAGGTCGTAACGAAAGCGGCGGCGAGGCCGATATAGGGAACGAGGGTCTGCGGCAGCACGTGGGCCTCCAGGCGTCAAAGGGTCGACTCGCCATAGCGTGATTGGATGACTGGCCACTCGGCCTATAGCTTGTCGGAAAGACGAAGGGAGCCCCCATGCTGATCAAGTCGAAACGCGGATGGGAATTGCCGGAAACCGCCGTGACGCCGGAACATATCTTTCTCTCGCGCCGGACCATGATGGCGGCGGGCGCGGGCGTTGCCGCTGCTGCCCTGGTCGGGCGGGCGGAGGCACAGGCCGCACCCGACCCGACCGCCGATCTCTATCCCGTCCGCCGCAACGAGACCTACAAGGTTGATCGGCCGCTGACGGCGGAGAACGTCGCCGGCAGCTACAACAATTTCTACGAATTCGGTACCTCGAAGCATGTCGCCCATGCCGCCCAGGCGCTGCCGATCCGCCCCTGGACAGTGAAGATCGACGGCCTTGTCGAAAAGCCCCAAACGATTGACATCGACAAGCTCATCCGCTCCATGCCGCTCGAGGAGCGGGTCTATCGCCTGCGCTGCGTCGAGGCCTGGGCCATGACGGTTCCGTGGACGGGATTCCCCCTCAAGGCGCTGATGGACATGGTCCAGCCGCTGGGTTCGGCCAAATATCTCCGCATGGAGACATTCGACACGCAGAGCTGGGCACCCGGCATGCGCTCGCCCTGGTATTCGTGGCCCTATGTGGAGGGCCTGGCCATCGACGAGGCGGCCCACGACCTCGCCATCCTCGTCACCGGCATCTACGGCAAGCCGCTGCCTCGCCAGCACGGGGCGCCGCTGCGGCTGATGGTGCCGTGGAAGTACGGCTTCAAGTCTCTCAAGTCGATCGTTCGCATTTCCTTCACCGAACAACGTCCGCAGGGCTTCTGGGAGCGGATGCAGGGCAGCGAGTACGGCTTCTGGGCCAACGTTAATCCGGCGGTCGCCCATCCCCGCTGGAGCCAGGCGACGGAAGAGCTGATCGGTGGCGGCGGACGCGTGCCGACCCAGCTGTTCAACGGCTATGGCGAATATGTCGCATCGCTCTATCGCGGCCGCGAGCGCGAGCGCCTCTGGGCTTGAGGGGTCAGCCCTCGCCCACCGGAGCACAGCGGAACCCCTCGCGCCAGGACCTTATCCGTCCGACCGATGGCGAGGGGAAATGGGCCATGCAGCACAGGGTCTCGGTGTCGCAGTAGCGCTCCAGGAAGGCGCGGCGGGTCCGCGCCGCCTCCGCCTTGTCGACGTCGAACCGGGTCGACAACTGCGGATGGAGCGCCTGCAGCGGCGAGTGGATGAGATCGCCGGGCGCGACCGCCACGTCCCGCCCCTTGCCGAAGACGATTGACACATGACCCGGCGTGTGGCCGGGAGTCGGCATCAGGCGGATATGGTCGCCGATGGCGTGATCGCCGGCGACGATGTCGGCCCGCCCCGCCGCAACGACCGGGAGCACACTGTCCTGGAAGGGGAAGACCGGAGCCCTTTCGTCCGCCGCCCGCCAATGCTCGAATTCGCGGGCCTCGAAGATGTAGCGGGCCTTGGGAAAGGTCGGCACCCAGCGGCCGTTCTCCTGCCGCGTGTTCCAGCCGACATGGTCGGCATGCAGATGGGTGCACATGACGAAGTCAACCTCGGCGACCGACAGATCCGCTGCTGCCAGTCCGTCCATGAAACGGCTGTCACTCTTCCCGTGCCAGTCCGGACGGGTCGGCCGGTGCTTGCCATTGCCGATGCAACTGTCCACCAGAACGACATGGTGGGGCGTGCGCACGACATAGCTCTGAAAGGCCAGGCTGAGGCGATCATCGGCGGTCAGCGCCCCCGCGGCGGTCAACCAGTCGCGCTCGACGGACAAGGTCTCCGCGGAGAGATCGGGCAGCATGTCGAAGGCATCGAGGAACCCGCCCTCCTGCTCGACGATGCGATGGATGGTGAGATCACCGATGGTCCAGGCATGTGACATGGTGGATTGGCTCCGGCCGCTCGGGACAGGACATACGGGCAGGAGGGTGGCTGTCAACGCCGGCTCCACCGTGGCAACTCTCGCCAACGGCGTGCCGCAGATTGTCATAGCTCATAAGCTGTATTATCGGTGAGGCGCGTGGCCGCGTTGCCGGGCGAGATGGAAGAAGCCCGGCCGATGCGGCTGCCATGACCCGTCAGGATGGTGTTTTTATGCGACGTTACCTCTTCTGTGCCCTGGCCATGGTCGGCCTGGCCGGTTGCACCCCGGATCTCACGCTGGCCACCGCGCAGCCGTTTACGCCGGAATGGTGCCAGGCTGCCAAGGCTCAGACCAACAGCGCCAGTTCACTTCACGCCGTGGCGCGGTGTCACGAGCGCAATGTTCCGGGTTTCGCTCAGGACGAAAACATCATCGTCTTTTACCTGAACGAGGCCGCTCGTCGCGGGCATGTCGAGGCCGGCGCCGCCCTCGCCGCCAGAGGACAGCCCCTGCCCGACGACGATCTCCGGCGCGAGGCCGTCGCGCGCGCCGAGGCCGAGCGCAACCGTCAGGCGATGATCACGGCGCTGCGGCCGCCGCCGCCCCGCCAGCGCAACGATTCAATGATCTTCCGCGGCGGGCCTCCGAACATCATTCCGACCCGGGTGACGCCGACCCGCCCGACGCCGACCCCAATGGTGACGCAGCCGCCATCGCGGCCGATGACGGGCTTCACCTCGGTGCGCGAGAACAGGACGACGTCCACACGCCGCAACTGCGTGAACAACGTTTGCCGCATCGAGACGACGACCTGCGTCAACGGAAGCTGCACGACCAGCGTCTCGCAGTAGCGCATGACCACCGCCCGGGCATGGGGCCTCGCCACCGGCGAGAGCCCCATTCCCGTCTCATTTCGTCTCTAGTTTCTACCGTCGCTTGGCGTCTGGTGCGACTTTGTCCCAGCCGCTGGAACCCACCCGCGATCGGCCGCGTTGGCCTCCCGCGAGCAGAGACCCCCATCATGACATCCAGGCTTCGCTTCGCGGCGATCGGCGCCGCCTTGTTCGTCGTCGCCCCTGTCGGAGGGGCTCGCGCCGCTGAAGCGGTCGGCCTCGCCTCCTGGTACCAGTTGCCGGGGCGGACCGCCTGCGGCGGGCGGCATAATCCCGAGGCGATGACCGCCGCCCACCGCACCCTGCCTTGCGGCTCCACCATCAAGGTGACCAATCTGTCCAACGGCCGTTCCGCGGTCGTCACCATCGTCGATCGCGGCCCCTTCGTCCGCGGCCGCATCGTCGACATCTCGCGCGGCGCCGCCCGCAAGATCGGGCTGATCGACCGCGGTGTCGGCCGGGTGAGCATCGTGCGAAACTGACGACCGACCGCCTCAGGCATCACATGAAAAAGGCCCCGCAACAAACTGCGAGACCTTTGTTTTTTACATCGAGTACCGAACAACAGCGGTCCGGCCCATGAACCCGGACCCCTGTGGATAACGCGGATAACCCGCAGGGCGGTCCCGCGTCAGGCGGAGGCCTTGGCCTTCTCCATCATCGCCACGAAGCGATCGAACAGATAGTGGCTGTCCATCGGGCCAGGGCTCGCCTCGGGGTGATACTGGACCGAGAAGGCCGGCTTGTCGGTGAGCGCAATGCCGGCATTCGACCCATCAAACAGGCTGACATGAGTCGGCCGGGCATTGACGGGCAGAGTCGCCTCATCCACGGCGAAACCGTGGTTCATCGACGTGATCTCGACCTTGCCCGTATCCAGATCCTTCACCGGGTGGTTAGCCCCGTGATGGCCCTGATGCATCTTCATGGTGCGTGCGCCGACGGCAAGGCCGAGCATCTGGTGACCGAGACAGATGCCGAAGGTCGGGATCTGCCGGTCGAGAACCGCCCGGATGACCGGCACCGCATAGGTTCCCGTTGCGGCGGGATCGCCGGGGCCGTTCGACAGAAAGACGCCGTCCGGCTTCAGCGCCATGACCTCGTCGACCGTGGCGCTGGCCGGGACAACGGTGACCTTGCACCCGGCATTGGCGAGGAGACGCAGGATGTTGCGCTTCACGCCGTAATCCAGCGCGACGACATGGAACCGCGGCTCACCCGCTGTGCCGTAGCCCTCGTCCCATTCCCAGATCGTCTCCGACCAGGGATAGCGCTGCGACGAGGTGACGCCGGGCACGAGGTCGAGCCCGTCCATCAGGGGAAGGCCGGCGGCGCGGCGCTTCAGCGCATCGATGTCGAATTCACCGCTGGGCGCATGGGCGATGACGGCATTGGGCATGCCCTTTTCGCGGATCAGCGCGGTGAGCGCGCGGGTATCGACGCCGCACAGGCCGACAATGCCACGGCGCTTCAGCCAGAGGTCGAAATGGCTGCCCGAGCGGTAATTGGACGGGCTGGTGATCGCGGCCTTCAGCACGACACCGCGGACGCCGGAAGCGGCCGCCATGTTGACGGTCTCGATATCCTCGTCATTGGCGCCGACATTGCCGATATGCGGGAAGGTGAAGGTGATGATCTGCCCGGCATAGGAGGGATCGGTGAGGATCTCCTGATAGCCGGTCATGGCGGTGTTGAAGCAGACTTCGCCATCGGCGATGCCGTCCGCTCCAAGGCCGAAACCTTCGATCACCGTGCCGTCTGCGAGCACGAGCAGGGCCGTCGGCTTGGGATCCGTCCAGCCGGATTCGTCTTGTCTGTCTGTCATGAGGCGCCTACATAGCGACGACTTGGGCGGCGGTCAAAAGGAATGCGGGCTGTCGCCCCCCGAAATCCACTGCCGCCCGGCCCGCGATCCCATCGGCCCCTGCCCGCCACTCGTGAGCCCGGTCGACCCCTGCCTGCCCTAGCGAGGACTTGCCTGCCATGCTGCGCGACCGTTTCATGAGCGATCTGAAGGAAGCCATGAAGGCCGGCGAAAAGCCGCGCCTCGGCACGATCCGCCTGATCCAGGCGGCGCTGAAGGACAAGGACATCGAGGCACGGGGCGCCGGCAAGGGGCCGATCCCGGACGACGAAATCCTGCAGCTCCTGCAGAAAATGGTGAAGCAGCGCCAGGAAAGCGCCAAGATGTATGGCGACGGCGGCCGGCCGGAACTGGCGGATCAGGAAAACGCCGAGATCGCGATCATCTCGGTCTATCTGCCGCAACAGATGGACGAGGCCGAAAGCCGTGCCGCCATCGCAGCCGTTATCGCCGAGACCGGCGCGGCCGGGGTGAAGGACATGGGCAAGGTAATGGCCGCGTTGAAGGCCCGCCATGCCGGGCAGATGGATTTCGGCAAGGCCAGCCCCCTCGTCAAGCAATTGCTCGGCTGACCCATGGTGGAGGCGCTGGTCGGGCTGCTGGCCGGTCTCGGCCGGGTCAGCGGCGTCACCCTCTCGACGCCCGTCTATGCCGCCGCCTCGGCCCTGCACGTGGTGGGCATCGCCCTGCTCTTCGGCCCCATCGTGCTGGTCGACCTGCGCCTGGCGGGAGCCTTGCGGTCGCTCGATGTTGCCGCCCTGGCGCTGCTGCGAACCACCGGCACGATCGGTGCCGGGCTGGCCGTGCTGACAGGCATCCTCCTCGCCTCGGCGCGGCCGGACGAATATGTCGTCAATCCGACCTTTGTCGCAAAAATGGTGGTAGTGGCCCTCGCCCTGGCCCATGCTCTGGCGTTCGAGGTTGCGGTGCGGCGGTTCGGCCTCCCGGCCCTGCTGGGCCATGCGGCGGCCCGGGCCAGCGGCATCGCCTCGCTCACCCTTTGGCTCGCCGCCATCGGGCTCGGGCGCTGGATCGCCTTCACCTGAGTTCGACGCGCCGGCCGGCAATCTCGACCCATTCGGCCCGGTAGACATCGGGATTGCCGCGGTTCTGATAGGCATAGACCCGCAAGGTCTTGCCCGGCGCGATGTCCTCGGCGGTCAGGCCGCGGGCCTGCATGCGCGATGTCGGCGCCAGCTCGATGATCAACTCCCGGCCGTCCTTCTGCATGAACAGTGTCCCATGCGGGTTTGCATAGGTCGAGCGCGCCACCGGGCCGGAATGGTCGAGAACCTTGTCGCGGTCGAAACCGCCCCAGCCGTGATGGGCGGCGGCGGCCCCCGAAAGGATGACGGTGCCGGTGGTGGCAGCGGCGCCGAGGAAAGTGCGGCGGTTCAGCATGGTCAGTCTCCCGTTGAGCAGTCCGCCACCAGTCTAGCCTGCGGACCGGGCGGCGGGAGCACCCGGTATCCTCACGCCTGCGTGAGCGCGCCGTTCAGCGGCCGATCCGCAGGCGTGTCTGGGCGATACTCACCATCGTGTTGTAGTTGTTGACGATCCACATGCGCTCGTGGCCACCGGCACGGCGGGCATCGCCCCGGGCGCGGGCCAGTTTCTGGCGGTATTCTCGCAGGCTGCCCAGCCAGGAGCCGGCCTGGCTGTCAAGGATCGAGGCGCCGCCCGGATCGCTTTCCTTGAGCCTGTCGAGCTCGCGCAGGGCCGCCGAATAGCCGGCGATCGCCGCGTCGAAGGCGACGAGATCGACAACGGGCCGCGCTTCGGTGGGCATGAGGTCCATGACGCCGCGCGCCGCGATCATGACGTTGCGGATGTTCCAGCGGGCGGAACGGCCCTCGCGGCGCTCGATGTCGGCGAGTTCGCGCAGATTGAGGTCAGCCCGGAAGGCGCGCATGTGCAGTTCGACATCGGCGCGGTCCTTGAGGAAGGCCTGCGCCGCCGGAACGAGGTCACGGTGCAGTTCGCGGCCGAGCGCGGCGCCGTCATCCTGGTAGTCCTTGCGCTCGTAATAGACATTGGCGCGGGTGATCAGCGGCGCCAGCGCCGCATAGGACTGGATGTAGCGGCGCATGGCGTCATCCAGATCCGGCAGAGCCGGCTCCTGGACGACCGCCTGTTCGGCCTTCTGAATCTCGCTGCGCACGTCGTAGAGGCTGTAGAGCCCGTAGGTGATGTAGCGCTCGCGGCCCGTCGGCCCGCGCTGGATATTGACCCAGCTGCGGTAGCGGTCCCAGGATTCGACGGCCCTCAGGGTGCGATTGAGCAGTTCCGTATAGGCGTTGGACTTGGCGATAGCCGCCTGCAGTGCGGGATCCGGGGCGGGACGCGCCGGGGCCTGCGCCAGCGCTGGAGCAGCGGGAGAGAGGGCGGCAGCGGCGAGAGAGAACAGCAGGGCCCGGCGGTCGGGGCGAAGGGCGTGGCATGGGCGGGTCATGGCGGGTCCTCCTTCCATGACAGGGAGCCTCGCCGGCCGGCGTTTCAATCCGTCGGCGAGAGACCGTCCGCATCGTTTCAGGGCACCGGCGCGGCGCCGCAAAGCAAAGGCGCCGCCCGGCCGGGCGACGCCTTGACCATGCCGAACGGATCGGGCCGCTCAGCCCCAGCGGATCTCAAGGACCTCGTAGCTCTGGGCGCCCTTGGGCGTGTTGACTTCGACCACCGTGCCGGCCGACTTGCCGATCAGGGCGCGGGCCAGCGGCGAGGAAATCGAGATGCGGCCGGCCTTGGCGTCCGCCTCGCTGTCGCCGACGATCTGCCAGACGCGCTCTTCCTCGGTGTCCTCGTTGACGAGCTTCACCGTCGCGCCGAACTTGACGGTGTCACCCGAGAGCTTGGTGACATCGATCACCTCGGCCCGGGCGATCAGGCTCTCGAGCTCGGCGATCCGCCCCTCGTTGAGCGACTGCTGCTCCTTGGCCGAGTGGTATTCGGCATTCTCCGAAAGGTCGCCATGGGAGCGCGCCTCGGAGATCGCCGCGATGATGCGCGGGCGCTCGACTCGCTGGCGCTCCCTCAGTTCGGCTTCGAGCTTGGCGAAACCGCCGACGGTCATCGGAACCTTTTCCATGATGCTCGCCCTTGCCTTTCAATGACGAATAAAGGTCCGCGGGCCGAGGACGCCGGCCCCGCGAACCTTCATGGTGAAACCTTGCGTGTCCCGGCAGCGGCCGCAGATCAGGCCTTGCCGAAATAGCTCTGCAGCGCGCGCACCTCGAGGTCCCCCTCAAGATAGGCCTTGATGCCCTGTGCGGCCGCCACAGCGCCTGCAAGAGTGGTGTAATAGGGAACCTTCTGCAAGAGGGCCGCTCGGCGGAGCGACCGCGAGTCGGAGAGGGCCTGGGCGCCTTCGGTCGTGTTGAAGACGAGCTGGACCTCGCGATTCTTCAGTGCATCAACGATATGGGGCCGGCCTTCCAGAACCTTGTTGATCTTGCCGCAAGGAATTCCCTGTTCGACGAGATAGCGCTGGTTGCCGGAGGTGGCGATGATCTTGAAGCCGAGCGTGTGCAGCATGCGGATGGCTTCGAGGATGCGCGGCTTGTCGTCGTCGCGCACCGATACGAAGACCGTGCCGGATACCGGAACGATGGTCCCTGCCCCGAGCTGGCTCTTGGCGAAGGCGGTGGCGAAGGTCCTGTCGAGGCCCATGACCTCGCCGGTCGAGCGCATTTCCGGCCCGAGCAGGACATCGACGCCGGGGAACCGGGCGAAGGGGAACACGGCCTCCTTGACGCCGACATGGTCGAGGACCTTCGGCTTCAGACCGAAGGAGGCCAGGCTTTCGCCCGCCATGATGCGCGAGGCGATCTTGGCGATCGGCTCGCCCACCACCTTGGCGACGAAAGGCACCGTGCGGGAGGCGCGCGGATTGACCTCAAGCACGTAGATGTCGCCGTCCTTGATGGCGTACTGGACGTTCATCAGGCCGCCGACATCGAGAGCGAGGGCCAGCGCCTTGGTCTGGCGCTCCAGCTCGGCGAGCATGGATTCGGGCAAAGAATAGGGCGGCAGCGAGCAGGCGCTGTCGCCGGAATGGATCCCCGCTTCCTCGATATGCTCCATGATGCCCGCGACATAGCTGGTCTTGCCGTCGGCGAGGCAGTCGACGTCCACCTCGATGGCGTCGGACAGGTAGCGGTCGAAGAGCAGCGGATTCTTGCCGAGGACGGTGTTGATCTGGCCGGTCTTGTCGTTGGGGTAGCGGGCCTTGACGTCGGCCGGCACCAGTTCGGGAAGCGTGCCGAGGAGATAGTCGCCGAGCTGGCCCTCCTCGCGGATGATCTGCATGGCGCGGCCGCCGAGCACGTAGGAGGGCCGCACGACCAGCGGATAGCCGAGCTCGCCGGCGATCAGGCGAGCCTGTTCGACCGAATAGGCGATGCCGTTCTTCGGCTGCTTGAGGCCGAGCTTGTCGAGCAGTCGCTTGAAGCGGTCACGGTCCTCGGCAAGGTCGATGGCATCCGGCGAGGTGCCGAGGATCGGGATGTCCGCCTCTTCCAGCGCGCGGGCGAGCTTCAGCGGCGTCTGGCCGCCGAACTGGACGATGACGCCCTTGAGCCTGCCGTTCTGCTTCTCCCGCTCGAGGATCTCGATGACGTCCTCGGCCGTCAGGCTCTCGAAATAGAGCCGGTCGGAGGTGTCATAGTCGGTGGAGACCGTCTCCGGATTGCAGTTGATCATGATCGTCTCGAACCCGGCGTCCGAGAGCGCAAAACAGGCATGACAGCAGCAATAGTCGAATTCGATGCCCTGGCCGATCCGGTTCGGGCCGCCGCCGAGGATGACGATCTTCTCGCGGTCGGTCGGACGCGATTCATCGGCAAGAGCGCCGCCGAAGGGGGCCTCGTAGGTCGAGTACATGTAGGCGGTCGGGGACGCGAATTCCGCTGCGCAGGTGTCGATGCGCTTGTAGGCGGGGCGCACGTTGAGGGCGCGGCGGGCCTTGGCGACCTCCGCCTCGGTCTTCTGCGTCAGCACGGCGAGGCGCGCGTCCGAGAAGCCCATGGCCTTGAGGCGGCGCAGCGCGCCCGCGGTCTTCGGCACGCCCTTGGCACGGACCTCGGTCTCGACATCGACGATGCCGCGGATCTGCTCAAGGAACCAGGGATCGATGCGGCAGTAGGAATGGATCTCCTCGTTGGAAATGCCGAGGCGCATGGCCTGCACGACCTTGAGCAGGCGGTCTGGAGTCGGGGTGCCGAGCGCGGCGCGGATGGCGTTCTTGTCGTCGCCCTTGCCAAGCCCCTCGATCTCGATCTCGTCGAGCCCGGTGAGGCCCGTTTCCAGCCCGCGCATGGCCTTCTGCAGCGATTCCTGGAAGGTGCGGCCGATCGCCATGACCTCGCCGACCGATTTCATCGACGTGGTCAGGACCGGGTCGGCGCCGGGGAATTTCTCGAAGGCGAACCGCGGCACCTTGGTGACGATATAGTCGATGGTCGGCTCGAAGGAGGCCGGGGTCGCGCCACCGGTGATGTCGTTCTTCACCTCGTCCAGCGTGTAGCCGACGGCGAGCTTCGCCGCGACCTTGGCGATGGGGAAACCCGTGGCTTTCGAGGCGAGCGCCGAGGAGCGCGACACGCGCGGGTTCATCTCGATGACGACGAGGCGGCCGTCGGCCGGATTGACGGCGAACTGCACGTTCGAGCCGCCGGTTTCGACCCCGATCTCGCGCAGGACGCGGATCGAGGCGTCCCGCATCATCTGGTATTCCTTGTCCGTCAGCGTCAGCGCCGGCGCGATCGTGATGGAATCACCGGTGTGAACGCCCATCGGATCGAGATTCTCGATGGAACAGACGATGATGGCATTGTCCGCGTGATCGCGGACGACCTCCATTTCGAATTCCTTCCAGCCGAGGACACTCTCCTCCACCAGAACCTCGGTGGTCGGAGACGCATCAAGGCCACGCTCGCAGATCTCGATGAACTCGGCCTTGTTGTAGGCTATGCCGCCGCCGGTGCCGCCCATGGTGAAGGACGGGCGGATGATGGCGGGCAGGCCGATATCATCGAGAACGTCGATGGCCGCGCCGAGCGACTGGACGACATGGCTCTTCGGCGTCTGCAGGCCGATCTTCGCCATGGCCTGGCGGAACCGCTCGCGGTTCTCGGCCTTGTCGATGGCGTCAGCCTTGGCGCCGATCATCTCGACGTCGAACTTGGCGAGAACACCCATCTCCTCGAGCTTGAGGGCCGTGTTCAAGGCCGTCTGGCCGCCCATGGTCGGCAGCAGGGCGAAGCCGCCGGGAAGGACGTTCCGCTCCTTCTCGATGATCTTGGCGACAATCTCGGGCGTGATCGGCTCGATATAGGTCGCGTCCGCCATGTCCGGGTCGGTCATGATCGTCGCCGGGTTGGAGTTAACCAGGACGATCCGGTAGCCCTCCTCCTTCAGCGCCTTCACAGCCTGGGTGCCCGAATAGTCGAACTCGCAGGCCTGGCCGATGACGATCGGGCCGGCGCCGATGATCAGGATGGAGGAGATGTCGGTGCGTTTCGGCATGAGGCTCCGGCCCTTTGAAGGCTCGTCTGGATCTTCGGGGCCGCGCGGCGCAAAAAAAGAGGCCGGACCCCTATCGAGCCAGCCTCCCGCAACCGCATCCCCTGAACATCGGTTCGCGTGATTAGGCGGCCCTATAGACGTCTTTCCGACCGATGGGAAGCCGCGATGGCGCCCGGCACGACGGCCGCGCGGCAATGACAGGGGAAAAGAGCGCGGCATTCGCCGCAACGACGGGAAGCGGCATAACGAGAGGGATCCGCAGGCGGCCACGTCCTGCCCTGCCCCTTCACAGCCGAATCGCCGTCGATAGCCGTCATCCCTGGTCGAGGCGCTGAGCCCGCCCCATTCGCCAGCGCTGAGGATCCGTCAGGGACGGGTCGCGATCGCCCGCGGCGACAGTTTCTCGGCGAGGGTGCGGCCGATATTGACGCCGAGGCAGTGATAGCTGCCATCGATCAGGTGGTCGCCGGCGTTGGGCAGCATCTGGTCAAGACGCAGGCGGCCGGTTTCCATCAGGAAGCCGAACATCTCGCTGCGGCGAAAGACCGGCGTCTCGGTTTCCGCGGCGACCTCGTGGAGGGCGGCGACATAGCTGCCATAGGCCGGGAAGCGATCCGCACGCGGCAGGGGCACCTGATCCACGAGCATGACATCCGCACCGCCGTCACGGATCCTGGCGATGCCCTTGCGCAGGATCCGCTTGAACTTCTCGATGCCGATATCGTTGATCGCATCGAAGACACCGGTCTGCCAGATGACGAGGCGCGGCTGCTCGGAGAGCACGTCGGCATCGATGCGCTGATACATCTGGTGGGCGGAATTGCCGCCGACACCGGCATTGACGACATCGATCTCGTGCCCGGGCAGCAGACGCGCCAATTCCTTGCGCAGCACGGTCGGATAGGAGCGCTCCTCCGAAGAGGCGCCCGCGCCCAGCGTCGAGGACGAGCCCAGGGCGACGATTGTCAGCTTCTGGCCATCGGCGATGGCCGCCCGGGCCAGGGGCAGATCGGCCGCAAAGCCGCGCAGCGGCTCCGGGACGCTGCAGGTCGCATCCACCGGCAGGCGGCCATCGGTAGCGAGGGCCGGCTGACCCGCGAGAGCCAGCAGAGCCAGGCACGCACCGAAAAACCGGATGGACCGGGTGTGTGTCACGCCGCCTTCACCTCGCCGACGCTTGGCAGAGCCTTGGCCGGCGCCTTCGCTGTTGCACCACGATACCATTCAAGCACAGTCGCCGTACCGAGCAAGAGGGTAATGCCGACAACGTTGACGGCTACCTGCATCAGGGGGCCACGGCCGATCTCGGTGAGGGCGAAGGTTCCCAGCAGCGACAGGATGATGCCGAAGCAGAAGAGCGGAAGCGAATGGCGGCCGGCCTGTTCGAGCTGCCGCGCCACGGCTGAGCCGAGCCAGGCGGCAGTGCGCGGCACATGGGCGGCGATCAGATAGGCCAGCGACAGGGCATGGGCGAAGCGCCACAGCGAAAGATTGGTCTTGTCGAGGTCAAGGCGCCAATCGTCAGGCAGGATCAGCCCTTCCATCCCGGCGATGATGGCCCAGGGCGCCGCGCTGACGAGGCCGAAGAGGACGACGGCGATCGCAGCGGCGGTCAGGAAAGGCGAGCGCGGCAGCGCCACGCCGCGCAGAACCGCATGGCCTGCGACCAGTCCGACGGTGAAGATCAGCTGCCAGGCGAAGGGATTGAAGAACCAGACACCGGCGGTCGACATGTTGGGGATGGCGAGTCCGAGCATCCAGGCGGCGCCGTAGAGCCCCGCCGAGGCGGCGAGCGCCAGGACCGGCGCGACGCGCGCCAGCAGCCACAGCAGCGGCAGCATGGCCAGAAGCACGATGTAGAGCGGCAGAATGTCGAGATAGTTTGGCAGGAAAACGAGGGCGACGGTCTGCAGCAAGGTCGTGGCCGGGTCCTGGAAGAACGGCAGGATCGCGACATGCTCGTAATAGAGCGGGTTGCCGAAGCGCACGGCCATGAAGGCCACGGCGACGGCAGTGAAGACGAAGAGACCGAGATGGGCGAGATAAAGCTTCCAGATGCGGGCGACGATCTGGGCGGTGCCGGTCAACAGGCTCCGCCGGTCCATCACCGTTCCGTAGGCGAGCGCCGCCGAGAAGCCGGCGAGCAGCACGAAATATTCCGCCGCGTCGGAAAAGCCGAGAGAGGTCGGGGTGACGCGGATCAGGACGTTGCCCGCGACATGGTCGATGAAGATGATCAGGAGAGCGAGGCCGCGGAACACGTCGACGCGGACGTCCCTCTCCACACGCACCGGAGCTTGCGGTGACGCGCCGAGCCAGAACCAGGAGCCAAAGGACAAATGGGCGGACATGGAGACCAGAGCTTGAGGGACAGAACAGTGCGCAACTGCGCTTTTGCACTGCACCATCCCCTAAGCGAAAAACGTGGCTAAAGTTTTGATGACGCGATCACGAAAACAAACGGCCAATCACGACTGCGCGAGCGCTTCACGGAGCACGTCACGGACGCGGTCGGGGCGCTCCATCGGGAAGAAGTGCGAACTGTCCGGCAGCGTCTCGACGGGGATGTGGGGAGCGACCCGGGCGATACGCGCTGCGCCGCCATAGACGGTGGAGCGCATGCTGCCGGCGAGAATTTTCACCGGCACCTGCACCCGCTTCAGCGCCCCCCAGGGATTTTGGGTCTGCGCGGCGAAATTGGCGGCCTCCCAGGCCGGGGCGCAGGCGAGGCGGACGCCTTCGGACTCATCGACGAAGCCCCCGGCGACATAGCCCTCGAGGAAACCCGGCTGCCACGAGGCGAAGGTCTTGCGGGTGCGGTAGGTGGCGACCGCCTCCTCCCTGGAGGGAAAGACGGCGCGGCGCTTGGCCGCACCGAGAGCGAGATCGGAAACGCGCAGGCGGGCCGCGCCCCAGGGCGTGCGCGCGAAGAGCCAGAGCCAGGGATGCATCATGACGGGGTCGAGGAGAACGAGCCCGCGCACGCGGGCGGGCCGGCGCACCGCCGCCAGCAGGGCCGTCACCGCTCCCATCGAATGGCCGGCGAGAAGGGGCGGAGGAGCCCCCACTGGCACGATGCGGTCAAGCACCGCGACGAGATCATCGGCATAGGCGTTCCAGTTGGTCATCCGCGCCGGTTCGGCTGGCAGGGTCGACGATCCATGTCCGCGCATGTCGAGGGCGACGATACTCTGCCCGGCCCCCAGGGGCGCGAGCAGCGGGGCATAGGTGGCGGCATTGAAGCCGTTGGCATGAAGAAAGACGAGATCGGGATGCATGCGCTCCGGCCCCCAGCGCAGGCCGGACATGGCGCCGTCCGGCAGGGCGATCGACAGGCGGTCACCCGGGTCGGCGAAGGTCGTCGTCATCATGGCATCCGTGCTGTTCGCCCCCCGGCCCTCAGGCGGCAGGCGCGATCTCCAGTGGCACAGCCGCCTCGTCCTTCACCTGGCCGAGGGTCAGGACGGTGCGCACGTTGCGCACATTGGGCGTCGCGGTGAGTTCGGAGACGAAATGCTGGAAGCTCGCCAGGTCCGGCGCCACGCATTTCATGACAAAGTCGAAATCGCCCGAGACCGTGTGGCACTCGCGGATGACCGGCCAATGGCGGACCCGCTCGGCGAAGGCGTTGAGGTCGGCCTCGGCCTGGCTCGCCAGATGCACCATGGCGAAGACAGTGACGCCATAGCCGAGCTTGTCGCTCGCCAGCAGAGCGCGATAGCCGCGGATGACGCCCATCTCCTCCAGCGCGCGCACGCGCCTGAGGCAGGGCGGCGCGGAGATTCCGACCCGGCTCGCCAATTCCACATTGGTCATCCGTCCGTCGGACTGGAGTTCGCGCAGAATCTTCCAGTCGATGGCGTCCAGGCGGGCCTTCACGGGGCAGGTCTCCACGGCGGCGGGTATTTCAGCCGGATAGCCCAGACCCCCTGGTTGCGCAACAAAATTTCGCGCGATCACCGCTGCACCGGGAGCGCGAGGCGGAGATCAGCGCCAATGCCGCGCATGGACAAGAGCGGCCAGGCAACGGCAAAGAGGGTTCCGACGCGCGGAGCGACGCCGGTCATCCGCTCCCTCGCACTACCACGCGCCGATCCCGTCCTCGCCACCGAGCCAGGGCTCCACGGCTGCATCGCAAGACGCCCCGTCAGTATCGCTTTGCGATACATCTCATTCAGATTTGTGAGCGGTCCCATCAATCCATTTCGTTGACAAGATGATGAAGTCGGTGGAATGAGCCTTGCGGCAAGCGCATAGCTGTTCCAGATTGTCGGCCTGTTGGGCGTTTTTGGCGCCATCTTCGAGCTTCCCCGGCCGGACATCATGGTCATCCATCGCGAGCGCGTCGTCATCATCGGTTCCGGCCCGGCCGGCTATACGGCCGCCATCTATGCGGCCCGTGCCATGCTCAATCCGGTGATGATCCAAGGCATGCAGCCCGGCGGCCAGCTGACGATCACCACCGATGTTGAGAACTATCCGGGCTTCGCCGACGTCATCCAGGGCCCCTGGCTGATGGAGCAGATGGAGAAGCAGGCCGCCCATGTCGGCACCCGCATCGTCTCCGATCATGTCGCCGCCGTGGACCTTCAGCAGCGCCCCTTCCGCATCACCTGCGAATCCGGCGATGTCTACGAGGCTGAAGCGCTGATCATCTGCACCGGCGCCCAGGCCAAGTGGCTGGACCTGCCATCGGAGCAGAAGTTCCGCGGCTTCGGCGTATCTGCCTGCGCGACCTGTGACGGCTTCTTCTACCGGAACAAGGAGGTTCTGGTCGTCGGCGGCGGCAATACCGCCGTCGAGGAAGCCCTTTTCCTCACCAATTTTGCCTCCAAGGTGACCGTCGTCCATCGCCGCGACGCCTTCAAGGCCGAGAGGATCCTGCAGGAGCGCCTGTTCGCCCACCCGAAGATCGACGTGGTTTGGGACAGCGCGCTGGACGAGGTGATCGGCCGCGACGAGCCGACCGCCGTCACCCGCGTACGCCTTCGTAACGTCAAGACCGGCGAGACGCAGGAGCGCCCGGTCGACGGCGTCTTCATTGCCATCGGCCAT
The DNA here is from genome assembly GCF_022843985.1 of Phreatobacter sp. Lineage (GTDB taxonomy): Bacteria > Pseudomonadota > Alphaproteobacteria > Rhizobiales > Phreatobacteraceae > Phreatobacter. The sequence goes on from NZ_JALHMP010000001.1 coordinate 57,451, forward strand.
GCCCCGGCCGTCGAACTGTTCGAGGGCCAGCTGCGCAAGAAGCCCTCGGGCTATCTGTGGACCGCCCCCGATTCCACCGCCACCGACGTTGCCGGCGTTTTCGCCGCCGGAGACGTCACCGATGACACCTACCGCCAGGCGGTTACCGCCGCCGGCATGGGATGCATGGCCGCCCTCGAAGCCGAACGGTATCTCGCGCACCACGCGACCATCCGCCAAGCCGCAGAATAAGACGGACACAGCAGCCGCCTCCGGGAGACTTCGATGGACTGGGACAAGCTGAGGATTTTTCACGCCGCTGCGGCAGCGGGCAGCTTCACCCATGCGGCCGATACGCTGGGACTGTCGCAGTCAGCCGTTTCCCGCCAGGTGTCGTCGCTGGAGCAGGACCTGAAGGTGCCCCTGTTCCACCGTCACGCCCGCGGCCTGGTGCTGACCGAACAGGGCGAACTGCTCTACCACACGGCGCAAGACGTGCTGATGAAGCTCGAGAGCGCCAAGATCAAACTGACGGATTCGAAGGAGCGGCCGAACGGCGAGCTGAAGGTGACGACGACCGTCGGCCTCGGCACCGCCTGGCTGGCGCCGCGCCTCGGCGAGTTCCTCGACCTCTATCCCGACATCCAGATCAAGATGATCCTCACCGACGAGGAACTCGACCTGTCGATGCGCGAGGCCGATGTCGGGATCCGCGTCCGCCAGCCGGTTCAGCCGGACCTCATCCAGCGCAAGCTGTTCCAGATCAAGTTCCACGCCTTCGCCTCGTCCGACTATCTCAAGCGCCACGGGTCGCCGAAGAACGCCACCGAACTCGATGGCCATCGCATCCTCGCTTTTGGCGGGCGGGCGCCAAACTACATGCAGAACGTCACATGGCTGTCGACGGCGGGCCGCAACGGCATGGTTCCCCGGTCCTTCGCCATGTCGATCAACAATATCTCGGGGCTGGTGGCGGCGGTGGAGAACGGCATCGGCGTTGCCGTCCTGCCGGATTATCTCATCCGCGACGGCTCGGGCCTGGTGCAGATCCTCGACGACGAGGAGATGCCGGTTCTCGACGCTTGGTTCGTCTATCCGGAGGAGTTGAAGTCGGTCGCCCGCGTGCAGGTGTTCCGCGACTTCCTCGTTGCCAAGGCGCAGCGCTGGCCGGGCTGACGGGCTCGCGCAGCCGATCCCCGCACCCGGTGCTGTGCAAGATCCAACGGCGTCCTTTGAGGCTGGCTGCCAGACGCAACTGCGGAATGCCGGGAAACCCGCTTGGGGTCACCCAGCAGACAGCCGAGCTTCCAGCGCCGCGATGCGGGCCTTCAGCGCCTCGTTCTCCTCGCGGGCCTTGACCGCCATGTCGCGCACAGCCTCGAACTCCTCGCGGCTGGGCAGGTCCATGTCGCGCAGCAGGCGCTCGGCCTGTGTCTTCACGAACGTGTCGGCCTCGCGCTTCATGCCCTGGGCGAAGCCCGCGGCGTCGGTCATGAACTTGGCGAACTCGTCGGCGATGCGGTCGCTGGTCTGGGTCATGGGGTCTCTCCGCTGCTGGGGAGGGTATGGGGTCGGCGCGGTCCCAGCGCAAGAGCCGGCAGGGGCTGCTTGACCTTCCCGGCCGGCGCGGGCAAACCCCGGCCATGGCCCTCCTCGCCCTGCCCTTTCCTGTCATTGACCCGGTTCTGATTGCCGTCGGCCCGCTGGCGATCCGCTGGTACGCACTGGCCTATATTGGCGGTTTCCTGCTCGGCTGGTGGCTGGCCAAGAAGCTCGTCGCGACAGATCGCCTTTGGCCCGCAGGCAGGGCGCCGTTTGCCCCCGCCGTCATCGACGACGCCATCGTCTGGGCGGCACTCGCTGGCATTCTTGGTGGCCGCCTCGCCTTCGTCTTCGTCTACAATCTGGACTATTACCTCGCCAACCCGGCGGCGATCCTGGCGGTCTGGGAGGGTGGGATGGCCTTCCATGGCGGCATCGTCGGAGCCGTCGTCGGCCTGCTCATTTTCGCGCGGCGCAATTCCCTGCCCCTCCTGCCGCTGATCGACCTCGCCGCCATCGTCGCGCCGATCGGCATCGCCCTCGGCCGACTCGCCAATTTCATCAAGCCGGAACTCTGGGGCCGCGTCACCGACGTGCCCTGGGGCATCATCTTTCCCGGCGCCGGGCCGGAACCGCGCCACCCCAGCCAGATCTACCAGGCGCTGACCGAGGGCCTGCTGCTGTTCGCAGTGCTTCTCCTCATCGCGCGTTCCGGCGGCCTGAAGCGGCCGGGCCTGCTCGCCGGCTGTTTCGGTATCGGCTACGGGTTAGCGCGCTCTTTCGGCGAACTGTTCCGCCAGCCAGACCCGCAACTGGGCTTTCTCTTCGCCGGTGCCACCATGGGCCAATTGCTGTCGGTGCCGCTGATCGGCATCGGACTCTGGCTGGTGCTCCGATCACGGCGCCAGCCGGCATGACGCCGCTGGCGGCGGAACTGAAGGCGCTGATCGCCACCGAAGGCCCCCTGCCCGTCGACCGTTTCATGGCGCTGGCGCTCGGTCACCCCCGCCACGGCTATTACATGACGCGCGACCCGTTCGGCCCGGCGGGCGATTTCGTCACGGCGCCGGAGATTTCCCAGGTCTTTGGCGAGTTGATGGGTGTCTGGGCGGCCAGCGCGTGGGAGGCCATGGGTCGGCCGGAGGCCGTCGCCCTTGTCGAGTTCGGGCCAGGGCGCGGCACGCTGATGGCGGACCTGCTGCGGGCTGCCGCGGCGCTGCCTGCCTTTCGTGCGGCTCTGGCCGTTCATCTGGTCGAGACCTCGGACCGGCTCGCGGCGCGCCAGCAGGACAGGTTGGCGGTCGCCAGCGTTCCCTGTACCTGGCATCGCGACCTGTCGACCGTCCCTGACGGACCGGCCATTCTCATCGCCAACGAGTTCCTCGACGCCTTGCCGATCCGGCAGTTCATCATGACGGCGTCAGGATGGCGCGAGCGCGTGGTCGGGCTCGTCGACGGCGCGCTTGCCTTCGGTCTTGCTGGCGACCCCGTACCCCCGTCCCTGGTTCCTGCGGCGCTGCGGCAGGCCGCACCGGGAGCGGTGATGGAAATCTGTCCTGCCTTCGGCCCTCTCGCCGCCGGCCTCGCCGCGCGGAATGCCCCGCTCGCCGGACTCTTTATCGATTACGGCCATGCTGCCTCCGCCCATGGCGAGACGCTGCAGGCCATGCAGGCGCATCGCTTCACCGATCCCCTTACCGCGCCCGGCGAAGCCGACATCACAGCCCATGTCGATTTTGCGGCCCTGGGCCACGCCCTCTCCGCCGCAGGCCTGTGCGCCGGTGCGCCGGTGAGCCAGCGCGCGCTGCTCTTCGGGCTCGGGCTGCGTGAGAGGGCCGAGCGGCTGGCGCGATGCCAACCGGACGCATTCGAGACGCTGCGCGCCGGCGTGGAGCGACTGATCGACCCGGCCCCTGCCGGTATGGGATCGCTGTTCAAGGCCATGACCGTCGCCTCGTCCGACGGGCTGTTGAGGGCCTTGCCGGCCGCCACCTGATTGTTGACCGTACCGCTCAACTTTTATACAAGATAACAGCCTCGTTTCGAGGCCCGCGCCAGCCCGCCAGCATCCTGCTCCGCCAGCCAGCCGCCCTGATAGCGCCCAAAGGTTGGATGATGACGATGTTGAAGGCTGAAGCCACCATTCCCACGACAGCAGGCCTCTCCTATGTCGCAGCGGTCTGCGCCAGGCTGGCGCAGTCGGATTTCGACGCGCGTGCCGAGGCGGGCCGCGGGCGTGTCGCCCTGGTCGATGACCTTGGCACCGGGACGCTGGAGGCTGCGCCCGACCGGCTTCATGTTCGCCTGGAATCACGGACCGAACAGGGCCTTTCCGTGCTGAAATTCCTGCTCAGTGCGCAGATCGAGGAGGTCGCCGCGGCGGAACATCCCGAGGTCGTCTGGAGCGGCGACGGTTGCGACAGCGCGGACCTGCCCAGCTTGCGCGAGATGACCGTGCGGCGCGTCGCCGATGTGACGCCGCATGTGCGCCGTATCACCCTGACCGGTCAGGATCTTGTGCGCTTCGAGGGGGACAGCCTGCACGTCCGCCTGCTCTTTCCACCCGAGGGCGTGCATCCGCCGGAATGGCCGAAGCCGGGAAAGAACGGCCGTCCGGTCTGGCCGCCCGAGGATCGTCGGCCGGTGCAGCGCGTCTATACGATCCGCCGCATCGACGCGTCGGCCGGAGAGTTGGACATCGACTTCGTGCTGCATGCGGCGCCGGGCATCGCCTCGGGCTGGGCGGCGGGGGCGCGACCGGGGGCGGTGATCGGTCTGATGGGGCCCGGCGGCCGCGAGGTCCGCCCGGCGGCCCATGTGCTGCTCGCCGGCGACGAGACCGCCATTCCGGCCATGGCGCGAATCCTCGCCCGCCTGCCGGAGGATACGGCCGGACAGGTGCTCATCGAGGTGGAGGACGAACGCGAGGTGCAGAGCCTTGCCCATCCCGCCGGCATCACGTTGCTCTGGCTGTTCCGCCGCGGACGGGAGCCGGGACGCAACGACCTCCTGGCCGACGCCGTCATGTCGGCGCCTTTGCCGGAGCACGGCGACGTCTTCTGCTGGCTGGGTGCCGAAGAGGCCATCGCGCGCCGCATTCGCAGCTACTGGCGCGAGGAAAAGGGCCTCGACCGGGCCAGGTGCCTGGCAGTCGGCTACTGGAAGCACGCGCTGACCCTGGACGAGGGCGGCTGAGTCCTGCCGATTGACAGCGGCGGGCGAAGCAGATTTCGCTTCGCCCATGTTTGTCACCTCCCCCGCCCTGACCGCCCTGCCCGGCATCCGCCATGCCTTCTTCACCCGCGAGGGCGGCGTGTCGGAAGGGCTCTACGCCTCGCTCAATGCAGGGCTTGGCTCGGGCGACGACGGGGATCGGGTTCGCGAGAACCGCCGCCGGATGGCCGCGGCGCTGGGCGTCGCCGACAATGCACTGATCTCCTGCTTCCAGATCCATTCGCCCGACGTCATCGTCGCAGACCGGCCTCATGACGGCGGCGACCGGCCCAAGGCCGATGCGGTGGTGACGCGGGTGCCCGGCATCGCCTGCGGCGTCGCCGCAGCCGATTGCGGACCGGTGCTCTTCGCCGATGCGGTTGCCGGGGTCGTCGGGGCCGCCCATGCCGGCTGGAAGGGGGCCATCGGCGGGGTGCTGGAGGCGACGATCGCTGCCATGGAAAAGCTCGGCGCCGACCGGGCCCGCATCCATGTCGCCGTCGGCCCGCTCATCCGTCAGCCGAGCTACGAGGTGTCCCAGGCCTTCGTCGACCAGTTCCGCGCCGCGGACGAGGCCTATGGGGGTTTCTTCGCTCCCGGCAGGCCCGGCCATGCCCAGTTCGACCTGCCGGGGTTCATCGCCGCCAGACTGTCGGCCGCCGGCATCGACCGGATCGACGATCTCGGCCTCGACACCTATGCCGACGAGGCGCGGTTCTATTCCTACCGGCGGACGACGCATCGCAAGGAGCCGGATTACGGCCGCCATATCGCCGGGATCGCGCTGGTCTCCTGACCCTGATCGTATCGCATTGCGGCACGACGCGGCCTTTTTCGCGTCACCCCGGTGTCACAGCCTGTTGATGGCCTCGTGCGGGAGGCGCGCGCGGCATTGTGGCGCGGTAGTTCGGTTGCTATGAGGGCGCCTTCATTGCCGCCCCGAGAGCTGCCTCATGTCGCGAAAACCCGGGATCAAGATCGTTTCCGGCAATTCCAACCGGCCGCTCGCCGATGCGATCGGGGCCTATCTCAACACGCCCCCGGCCAAGGCCTCGGTCCGCCGCTTCGCCGATATGGAGATCTTCGTCGAGATCCAGGAGAACGTGCGCGGCGAGGACGTCTATGTCGTCCAGTCGACGTCCTATCCGACCAATGACCACCTGATGGAGCTGCTGATCATCTGCGACGCGCTGCGCCGCTCCTCGGCCAAGCGCATCACAGCGGTGATCCCCTATTTCGGCTATGCCCGCCAGGACCGCCGGTCCGGCTCGCGCACGCCGATCTCCGCCAAGCTGGTCGCCAACCTGATCACCCGCTCGGGCGCTGACCGCGTCATGACCCTCGACCTTCATGCCGGGCAGATCCAGGGCTTCTTCGACATCCCGACCGACAATCTCTTCGCCGCACCGCTGCTGGCCAAGGACATCCGCGAGACCCGCAGCATCCAGGACGTCATGGTCGTCTCGCCCGATGTCGGCGGTGTCGTCCGAGCGCGCGCGCTCGCCAAGCGCATCGACGCCCTTCTCGCCATCGTCGACAAGCGCCGCGAGCGGCCAGGCGAGAGCGAGGTGATGAATGTCATCGGCGATGTCGAGGGCAAGAGCTGCATCCTCGTCGACGACATCGTCGATTCCGGCGGCACGCTGGTGAACGCCGCCGAGGCGCTGCTGGCGCGCGGCGCCAAGGACGTCTCGGCCTACATCACCCATGGTGTGCTGTCGGGCGGGGCTGTCGCCCGCATCACCGCCTCCAAGCTGAAGGAACTGGTGATCACCGATTCCATCCAGCCGACGGAAGCGGTCCGGGTCGCCCGCAACATCCGCACCCTCTCCATTGCCAGCCTGATCGGCGAGGCCATCGCCCGCACGGCGAGCGAGGAGAGCGTGTCGAGCCTGTTCGACTGAGGCTCAACGCAGCGCCGCTAGGCGTTTCTCCACCTTCCCGACAAAGGCCATCCGCTGATCGGCGGTGGCCCCGTCGATGCCGTGCAGCGCCAGCCAGAGCGTGCGGCAGCGCGGGTTCACCAGCGGCCTGAGGCCGCGCAGCAGCGTGCGGCGGCCTGGCTCGGACATGACGAGGCGCCACCACCACCAGGGCGAGCCGAGCGTCGATACCGCGCCGATGAACCGGATGTTGGTCAGCACCCGGCCGATGGGCTTGCCCGGTTCCGGCATCGTGAAAGTGGCATGCGGGATCCAGACACGGTCGAGCCAGCCCTTCAGCATCGCGGGAAGTCCGTACCACCAGGTCGGATAGACGAAGAGCAGGCCCTCGGCCCAGCGCAGGGCTTCGAGATGGGCGGCGACGGGCACCTCGTTGGCGCCGGCAGTGTGATAGGCGCGCCGCTCGTCGCTCCCCATGACGGGATCGAATCCCTCGGCATAGAGATCGATCAGCCGTGTCTGGTGACCCGCGGCGGCGAGGGCCGCCAGCGCCCTGTCACGCAGGGCGGCGGTCAAGCTCTCGGGACAGGGATGACAGTAGATCACCAGCATGCGCATGAGGGGCCCCGGCGGGAGAATCGTCAGGTGCCAGCGTGCACAGGTCGTCCAAGGATGCTAGACGGCGGGCCATGGCTCCTCCACTCCTGCAACTCCAAGACATCGCCCTCACCTTTGGCGGCACGCCGCTCCTGACGGCGGCCAACCTTTCCGTCGAGGCCGGCGACCGGCTCGCCCTGGTCGGCCGCAACGGCTCGGGCAAATCGACGCTGCTCAAGATCGCCGCCGGCCTGATCGAGACGGATGGCGGCAGCCGTTTCGCCCAGCCGGGCGCCACCATCCGCTATTTGTTGCAGGAGCCTGATCTCTCGGCCTTTCCGACGACTCTCGCCTATGTGGAGAGCGGGCTCGGGCCGAGCGACGATCGCTATCGCGCGCGCATGCTGCTGGAGGATCTCGGCCTGACCGGCGACGAGGGCACGACGGCCCTGTCCGGCGGCGAGGCCAAGCGCGCGGCGCTGGCCCATGCGATTGCCCCGGAACCCGACATCCTGATTCTCGACGAGCCGACCAACCATCTCGACCTGCCCGCCATCGAATGGCTGGAGAAGACGCTGAAACGACTGTCCTGCGCCATCGTGATGATCAGCCATGACCGCCGCTTCCTCGAGACGCTGTCGCGCGCCACGATCTGGCTCGACCGCGGTACGACGCGGCGGCTTGACAAGGGCTTCGGCCATTTCGAGGCCTGGCGCGACGAGGTGCTGGAGCAGGAGGAGAAGGACCAGCACAAGCTCGACCGCCAGATCGCCCACGAGGAACATTGGCTGCGCTACGGCGTCTCGGCCCGGCGTAAGCGCAATGTGCGCCGCCTTGGCAATCTGCAGGCCCTGCGCAAGGATTTCCGCGAGCACCGCAAGGCCGTTGGCACGGTGTCGATGACGGTGAGCGAGGCGGAAGTCTCCGGCAAGCGCGTCGTCGAGGCCCGCGCCATCTCCAAACATTACGGCGAGCGGACGATCGTCGACGATCTGACGATCCGGATCCTGCGCGGCGACCGGCTGGGCATCGTCGGCCCGAACGGCGCCGGCAAGACGACGCTGGTTCAGTTGCTGACAGGAACGCTGGCGCCTGATTCCGGCACGATCACGCTCGGCACCAATCTCGCCATGGCGACGCTCGATCAGAAGCGCGAGGACCTCGATCCCGCGATGCCGCTGACGGAGGCCCTGACGCGCGGCCGCGGCGACTATGTGACGATCAACGGCGAGAACCGCCATGTCATCGGCTACATGAAGGATTTCCTCTTCTCGCCTGAACAGAAGGGTACGCCAGTCGGCGTGCTGTCGGGCGGCGAGCGCGGCCGTCTCCTGCTGGCGCGCGCCCTCGCCTCCCCCGCCAATGTCCTGGTGCTGGACGAGCCGACCAACGATCTTGACCTCGAGACGCTAGACCTGCTGCAGGAAATGCTCACCGACTTTCCCGGCACGGTCATCCTCGTCTCGCATGACCGCGACTTCCTCGACCGGGTCTGCACCTCGGTTCTGGTCAGCGAGGGCGACGGGCGCTGGGTGGAATATGCCGGCGGCTATTCCGACATGCTCAACCAGCGCGGTACCGGAATCGCCGCGCGTACCGTCCAGAAGGCCGGAAAAGGCGAGGCAACGTCACCGGCGGCTGCCAGGACGGAACCGCAGGTCGAGCCCGCGCGACGGAAAATGTCGTTCAAGGACAAGCATGACCTCGACACGCTGCCCGCCCGGATGGAGGCGCTGCAGCGCGACATCGCAAAGCTGCAGGCGATCCTCGCCGATCCCGTGCTCTATGCGCGCGACCGCTCGGCCTTCGACAAGGCGAGTGCTGCCATGACCAAAGCGCAGGGAGCCCTGTCCGCCGCGGAAGACCGCTGGCTGGAACTCGAAATGCTGAAGGAAAGCCTCGAGGCATGACGCCGATCAGGCTGCTGCACCGCCGAACCGCTCGTTGAACGAGTAGCCGGAGCCACGCACCGTGCGGATCGGATCGATCTCCCGACCGCGCTTCACCGCCTTGCGCAGGCGCCCGATATGAACGTCCACGGTGCGCTCGTCGATATAGACGTCCCGGCCCCAGACGCCGTCCAAAAGCTGTTCGCGGGTGTAGACGCGGCCCGGCGACTGCATCAGGAATTCGAGCAGGCGGAACTCGGTCGGACCGAGATTGATCTCGCGGCCGGCGCGATGGACGCGGCGGGTCTCGCGGTCGAGCTCGATATCGCCGGACTTCAGCAGGCTCGACAGGTGTTCGGGCTTGGCCCGGCGCAGCAGGGCCCGGACCCGTGCCAGCAGTTCCGGCACGGAGAAGGGTTTCACCACATAGTCATCGGCGCCGATGGCGAGCCCCCGCACCCGCTCACCCTCTTCGCCGCGGGCGGTCAGCATGATGACCGGCAGGCGCTCGGTCTCGGGGCGCAACCGGATACGGCGGCACAATTCGATTCCGGACAGGCCAGGAAGCATCCAGTCGAGCAGGACGAGGTCGGGAACCGCCTCGCGGAGCCGGACCTCGGCCTCGTCGCCGCGGCCGACGACCTCGACCTGATAGCCCTCCGCTTCGAGATTGTAGCGCAGAAGGACCGTGATCGGTTCCTCGTCCTCGACCACCAGAATGCGTGCGGTCATGGAATAATCCCTGTCGTGCCTGGTGATGCGGTCAGAGGCCGACCGTTGCCATCGTGGTGGTGTCGAGCTTCGGACGCTCGTCGGCCAGGGTGACACCCTTGACCATGTAGTGGATCGTCTCGGCGATATTGGTGGCGTGATCGCCGATCCTCTCGAGGTTCTTCGCGCAGAACAGGAGATGGGTGCAGGAGCCGATATTGCGCGGATCTTCGAGCATGTAGGTGAGGAGTTCGCGGAACAGCGAGTTGTAGAGCGCGTCGATGTCGCCGTCGGCCTTCCAGACATCGAGCGCCGCCGTAACGTCACGCTGGGCATAGGCGTCGAGAACCTGCTTGACGCGCTCGAGGGCGAGGCGGGCCATGGCGTCGAAGCCACCGGTGACCTTCGCCAGCGGCGCTGACCCGCTCATGGCGGTGACGCGCTTGGCGATGTTCTTGGCGAGGTCGGCGATCCGCTCCAGGTCGGAGGCGATGCGCAGGGCACCGACGATCTCGCGCAGGTCGATGGCCATCGGCTGCCGCTTGGCGATGATGAGGATGCCGAGTTCCTCGATCTCGCGCTGCAGGGCATCGATCTGCGGATCGACCGCGCGTACCTGGTTGGCGAGTTCGAGATCGCTGCGGATGAGGGCGTCGATGCAGCCGACGATCTGCTTCTCGGTCAGCCCGCCCATCTCGGCGACGCGCTGCGCCAAGCCCTTGAGCTCGTTCTCGTAAGCGCTCACGGTATGTTCGGTCATGGCAGGCTCCTGCGAGAGGGCGAAGAGGGACTTGTGGAATAGCCCTGCGCCGCGACGGTTCTATGCCCGTCAGGTGACGCATCAATGACATTCATTGCGTCGATGTTTCAACATGTTGTCGATGTTGCGACAGAATGGCGGCAGACCTTGCCCGCCACCCCGGGGCGCCGGGCGGTCACGAAGCCGTCGGGACGGGCGCGTGGGCATTCTCGCCACGGTCGGCGGCGTCTATCCGCACAGTGAAGGTCGCTCCTTCACCCTGAACGCTCTCGACGGCAAGTCGGCCGCGGTGACGGTTGAGGATATGCTTGACCAAGGCGAGGCCGAGGCCGGTGCCGCCCTTCTCGCGGCTTGAGGCGACGTCGGCACGGTAGAATCGCTCCGTGAGGCGCGGCAGGTGCTCGGCGGGGATTCCCGGGCCGTGGTCGCGCACGCTCACCACGGCCTCGGCGCCGCGGCCGTCCCGGCTCTCGCGGGCGAGTGTAATGTCTACGCGTCCTCCCTCGGCACCATATTTGATGGCGTTCTGCACGAGGTTCTCGAAGAGGCGGATGAGTTCGTCCTGATCGCCCTTGACCGGCAGGGTCGCTTCTCCTGCCGCAATTTCGACCACCACGCCCTGGGCCTTCGCATAGGGCCCCAGCGTATCGCGCACGTGGCGCAGGAGCTGCACGAGATCGACCACGGTGACGGGCTGGACGTGCTCGTTGAGCTCGATGCGCGACAGCGAGAGCAGGTCGTCGATCAGGCGCGACATGCGGCGGGCCTGGGCCAGCATGATGCCGAGGAAGCGCTCGCGGGCATCGGGATCGTTGCGGGCGGGGCCCTGGATGGTCTCGATGAAGCCGACGACGGAGGCGAGCGGCGTGCGCAGTTCGTGGCTGGCATTGGCGACGAAGTCGGCACGCAGCTGTTCCAGCCGGCGTTCCTCGGTGAGATCGCGCAGCGACAGGAGGATGAAGTCGGCCCGGCCGCCGTCGCGTGCCTCCGGCGTGACAACGACCGGCGTCGCCTCGACGCTGAACCAGCGCGCCACCGGCACCCGCTCGGCATAATCGATGACCTGTACACTGTTGCTGGCAAGGGCCCGGCGCACGACCTCGACAACCTCGGGCGCCCGCAGCGACAGGGCCAAGGGCTCGCCGCGCCTGAGGCCAGGCAGCAGCGAGGCGGCGCGCGCATTGTGAGTGCGCACCGCGAGTTTCGGATCGAGCAGGATGGCGGGAACGGGCAGCGCCGCCATGAGGCCCTCGACCGACAGGTCCGTCAGCCGCGCGGCACGGCGGGCCATGACCTCGTCCTCCAGGGGCGCGCGCACGGGGGGGCGTCGGCGCATGAGCGTGCCGGCCCCGACGAGAGCGAGCCCGCCTCCCGCGGCGAGGGGCCAGGCGAGGTCTCCCCATGCGCCGAGGACCAGCGCGAGAAGGGCTCCGGACCCATAAAGGAACAGGGTGCCGCCCCACCGCTCGTTCCAACCGGCGTCGATGTCATCACCCACGTGTCAGCCCTGCCTTGACCATGCCGACGGCGAGACCACGATCGCGGGGGCCATCTCAATCGCGCCGGAAGACGACGCTCGCAGCCCATCCCGTGAACAGGGCGAGCATGGCGGCGGCAAGGCCGTAGAGAACCCCGTGATCGCGGGCCGCATTGGCGACGAAGGCCTCGAATCCGGTCTTCGTCACTTCGAAATTCGTACTCTCGCGGGCGAGGATAACCCCGCCTGACATCAGAAAGATGTCGACCTCGAAGGATCCGACCGGGGTGTTGGGCACGACGGGAATATTCGCCCGGAACAGGTTGGGGGTGAGAAAGGTGACGCCGGTCGGGTTCTCGCGATAAAGACCCTTGGCGCGGTTGATCCGCAGCAGGGCATCGCGAAAGGCCGGAGTTGCCGCGGGATCGGGTCCGAGCCGCGGCGTGATGGCGGTGATGGCGTCGACGCCGATCTGCTGGCGCGCCAGCAATTCGCGGTCGGCCAGAGCGGCCGCGGGCTTGTTCGACAGCAGCGCATAGAAGGACGGGATCTCGACGAACTGGCGGGAGTCGGTGTTCACCCAGATGCCGAAGACGCGCGTCTTCTGGCGCGTCACCATGAGCGCGCGGGGGCCGCGGACGACCACCGCGAGGTCATAGCCGCCGGGGCGGGAGATCGTCTGCGCATCGCGTTCGATCGAGCCGAACAGCACGATCTCCGATCCGACGAAATTGGACGTGATCTGCAGCCGGTGGGTGGAGAGAGAGGTCACCATGGTCTCGGCCCGTGCAGGCAGGACGGCGAGCAGGGCCAGGATGACGATGACGATGCGGCTCATGCCCGCACCACCCATTCGAGGACGGTGTTGGAGAAGGGATCGTCAGGCCGCACGACGAGATCGATGAGGAAGCGCATGCCGACCGCCAGCACGACGAGGCCGAGCAGCAGGCGGAGTTCCTCGCCCTTCATCGACAGCGAGGTGCGGGCGCCGAACTGGGCGCCGACGACGCCGCCGATCATCAGCAGCAGGGCAAGGACCACATCGACAGAGGCATTGGTGGCGGCATGGAAGACCACGGCCATCAGCATCGTCACCAGCGTCTGCAGGCTGGACGTGCCGATCACCACCGCGGTCGAGACACGCAGGAGATAGACCAGCGCCGGCACGAGCAGGAAGCCGCCGCCAATACCCATGATCGAGCCGAGGAAGCCGATCCCGAGCCCGATGGCGATGACCGGGATCGCCGAGACGGTGATGCGCGAGCGCGGGAAATGCATGACGAAGGGCAGCCCGGTGCCGACCCGGCGATCACGGGCCGGCAGCAGCTTCGGCGGCTCTCCCGAACGCGACCGGGCAATGGCCCGCAGGCTCTCGACCACCATCAGCATGCCGATGCCGCTCAGAAGCGTCACATAGGACAGGGCAATGAAGAGATCGAGCTGCCCCTCGCGCCGCAGCAGCGAGAAGGCAGCAACACCACCGGCCGTGCCAATGACGCTGCCGATCAGCAGCACCCCGACCAGTTTGGGATCCACCGCGTTCTTGCGCCAGTAGCTCAGGGTACCCGACAGGGACGAGGCGGCGATCTGGCCGGAGACGCTGGCGACCGCAATGGCAGGGGGAATGCCGATGAAAATAAGGAGCGGGGTCAGCAGAAAACCGCCGCCGACACCGAACATGCCGGAGATGAATCCGATCGCCAGTCCCATGCCCAGAATGAGGAGCATGTTGACGGGCAATTCGGCGATCGGAAGGTAAAGCTGCACGGTTGTCCCCGGCCAGGGTGTGCACCCATCGAAGGCCGGAAAACAGCCGTCGCGTCAAGGCCCCCACGGCGGCCGCGCGCGCATTTCGGCGCAGGGCTAGTATGACCGTGGCATGCCAAGCACATGCTCGCCGACATAGGCGAGGATCAGGTTGGTGGAGATCGGCGCCACCTGGTAGAGCCGCGTCTCGCGGAACTTGCGCTCGATATCGTAATCGGCGGCGAAGCCGAAACCGCCATGGGTCTGGATGCAGGCATTGGCGGCCTCGAAGGAGGCGTCGGCCGCCAGCAGCTTGGCCATGTTCGCCTCGGCGCCGAATTCCTGGCCGGCATCGCAGAGCGCCGCGGCCTGGAAGCGCATGAGATCGGCCGCGCGGATGTTCACATAGGCGCGGGCGATGGGGAACTGGACGCCCTGGTTCTGGGCGATCGGGCGGTCGAAGACGATGCGCTCCGAGCCGTATTTGCGGGCGCGGTCGATGAACCAGTAGCCGTCGCCGATACATTCGGCGGCGATCAGTGTGCGCTCGGCATTGAGGCCGGAGAGGATCGTCTTGAAGCCCCTGCCCTCCTCGCCGATGAGATTCTCGGTCGGGATTTCGAGATCGTCGAAGAAGACCTCGTTGGTCTCGTGGTTGACCATGTTGCGGATGGGGCGGACCGTCATGCCGCGTCCGATGGCCTCACGCAGGTCGACCAGGAAGACGGAGAGACCGTCGGACTTCTTGCGCACCTGGTCGATCGGGGTCGTGCGGGCGAGCAGCACCATGAGATCGGAATGCTGCACCCGGCTGGTCCAGACCTTCTGGCCGTTGACGACATAGCGGTCGCCCTTGCGCACCGCCGTCGTCTTCAGCTTCGTCGTGTCGGTGCCGGTCGTCGGCTCGGTCACGGCCATGCTCTGCAGGCGCAGCTCGCCAGCCGCGATCTTGGGCAGGTAGCGCGCCTTCTGCGCGTCGGAGCCGCCGCGCAGGATCGTGCCCATGTTGTACATCTGGCCATGGACGGCGCCGGAATTGCCACCGGACCGGTTGATCTCCTCCATGATGATGGAGGCCTCCGTCAGTCCAAGGCCGGAGCCGCCATATTCGGTCGGGATAAGGGCGGCGAGCCACCCGGCGCGCGTCAGTTCCTCGGTGAAGGCCTCGGGATAGCCGCGTTCCTCGTCGATCCCGCGCCAATAGGCATCGTCATAGCGGCCACACAGGTCGCGCACGGCGTCCCTGAGGTCGGCATGGTCGGCGGCGTCCGGGATGGTCAGCGGCATCGGAGATCTCCAGCGGCTGGGTTTATGGGTCGCTTCGGCGGGACTGGAAAGCCCCCCGGAGGGAGGACGGCGGCGCAATCCTTGCTTGCGTGAACCGGGCGTCCCCATCTCTGCCTTTGACCGGCCGGTCGTCACCCTTTACCCATCATTGCCATGGCCATTCTTGCGAAGCTGCATCACGTCACGCGATATCTCTACGACCGCCCGGTCATGCTGGGCCCGCAAGTGATCCGCCTGCGCCCCGCCCCGCACAGCCGCACCACCATCCCGAGCTACTCCCTCAAGGTGCTCCCTGAGCCGCATTTCGTGAACTGGCAGCAGGACCCGCACGGCAACTGGCTGGCGCGCTTCGTCTTTCCCGAGAAGACGACCGAGTTCTCGGTGACCGTCGACCTGGTCGCCGACATGGCGGTGGTCAATCCCTTCGACTTCTTCATCGAGAGCTATGCCGACACCTTCCCCTTCGCCTATGCGCCGGCGCTGGCCGAGGAGCTGGCCCCCTATCTCGCTATCGAGCCTACCGAGGCGCCGTTCGAGCGCTACCTCGCCGGGATCCCGCGCGGGCCGAAACAGACCATCGATTTTCTCGTTGCCCTCAATCAGCAGCTGCAGCAGGACATCCGCTACATCGTAAGGATGGAGCCGGGCGTCCAGACGCCCGACGAGACCCTGGAGAACGCGTCGGGCTCCTGCCGCGATTCGGCCTGGCTGCTCGTGCAACTGGCCCGGCGTCTCGGCCTCGCTGCCCGCTTCGTTTCCGGGTACCTCATCCAGTTGAAGCCGGACCTCAAGGCGCTGGACGGGCCGGCGGGCACGGACAAGGATTTCACCGACCTCCATGCCTGGACCGAGATCTATATTCCCGGCGCCGGCTGGATCGGCCTCGATCCGACATCTGGGCTGCTCTGCGGCGAGGGCCATATTCCTCTGGCGGCGACGCCCCACTACCGCTCGGCCGCGCCGATCTCCGGCGCCGTCGAGCCGGCGGAGGTGTCCTTCGCGTTCGACATGCGCGTCGACCGGATCGACGAGCGCCCGCGCGTCACCGCGCCCTTTTCCGACGACGCCTGGCAGCGCCTGGACGCCCTCGGCGAGCGCGTCGATGCCGATCTCGTGGCCGGGGATGTCCGCCTCACCATGGGCGGCGAGCCGACCTTCATCTCCATCGACGATTACGAAGGCGAGGAGTGGAACACCGCCGCCGTCGGACCGACCAAGCGGGACCGGGCCGACGCCCTCATCCGGCGGCTGCGCGACACATTCGCGCCCGGAGGCTTCCTCCATTACGGCCAGGGCAAATGGTATCCCGGAGAAAGCCTGCCGCGCTGGACCTTCGCCCTCTACTGGCGCCGCGACGGCAAGCCGGTCTGGCGCGACGAAAGCCTGATCGCCCGCGAGGCGGCGGCAACGCCGGCGACGATCGACGGCGCCGGGGCGCTCGCTGCAGGGATCGCCGAGAAACTCGGCCTCGACGGCGAGGCGGCGCTTCCCGCCTATGAGGACCCGGCGCACTGGGTGATCAAGGAGGCCGAGCTTCCGGTCAATGTCGATGCGCTCGATTCCAAGCTCGAGGATGCCGAGGCCCGCGCCCGCATCGCGCGCGTCTTTGCACGCGGCCTGACCCATCCCTCGGGCTATGTCCTGCCCATCCAGCGCTGGAACGCCGCACCGGCCAAATCCAACTGGATGACGGAGAAGTGGAAGCTGAAGCGCGAGAAGCTTTTTCTCGTGCCCGGCGACAGCCCGGTGGGCTACCGCCTTCCCCTCGCCTCCCTGCCCTATGTGCCGCCGGCCTCATATCCCTATGTCGTCGCCGCCGATCCCTGGACCGTGCCGGCCGACCTGCCCGATCCCCGCGAGATCGAGGGGCGGATAGCCCAGCGCGTCTCGGGCGAGCGCGAGCGCGAGGCGGACCGCACAGAGCAGGTCGAACAGGTCCTGACAGAGGACAATTCGGTCCGCACCGCTCTGGCCGTCGAGCCGCGCGACGGACGGCTCTGCGTCTTCATGCCGCCGACCGAGCGGCTGGAAGACTATCTCGAACTCCTGACCGCCACCGAGGCCACCGCCAAGGAGCTCGGCCTCACCGTCCATGTCGAGGGCTATCCGCCGCCGACGGATCCCCGTCTCAACGTCATCAAGGTGACGCCCGATCCCGGCGTCATCGAGGTGAACGTCCACCCCGCCGCCTCCTGGCGCGACTGTGTCGCGATCACGCAAGGCCTCTACGAGGAGGCGCGGCTGGCGCGCCTCGGAACCGAGAAATTCATGCTCGACGGCCGCCATACCGGCACAGGTGGCGGCAATCACGTCGTGGTCGGCGGGGCGCGGCCGGCCGATTCCCCCTTCCTGCGGCGACCCGATCTCCTGAAGAGCCTCGTCCTCTATTGGCAGCGTCACCCCTCGCTGTCCTATCTGTTCTCCGGGCTCTTCATCGGCCCGACAAGCCAGGCGCCGCGGGTCGACGAGGCCCGCCATGACGGGCTCTACGAGCTTGAGATCGCCATGGCCATGGTGCCGAAGCCCGGCGAGGGCGATGCGCCCGCGCCATGGCTGGTGGACCGGCTGTTCCGCAACCTGCTGGTCGATTCCACCGGCAATACCCACCGCACCGAGCTGTGTATCGACAAGCTGTTCTCGCCCGACAGCCCATCGGGCCGGCTCGGCCTCGTCGAGTTCCGCGGCTTCGAAATGCCGCCCGACCCGCGCATGAGCCTTGCCCAGCAGCTGCTGATCCGCGCCCTCGTCGCCTGGTTCTGGAAGGAACCGCAGGACGGACCGCTGGTGCGCTGGGGCACGGCGCTGCACGACCGGTTCATGCTGCCGCATTTCGTCTGGGAGGATTTTCTCGGCGTGCTCGGCGATCTCGGCCGCGCCGGCTATGCCTTCGACCCTGCCTGGTTCGAGGCGCAGTTCGAGTTCCGCTTCCCTCTGGCCGGCCAGGTCGACCATGCGGGGGTCCGCATGGAGATCCGGCAGGCGCTGGAACCCTGGCACGTGCTCGGCGAGGAGGGAGCGATCGGCGGCACCGTGCGCTTCGTCGATTCCTCCGTGGAGCGCCTGCAGGTGCGGCTCGTCGGCCTGCAGCCTGAACGCCACACGGTTACCTGCAACGGCCGGCCGGTGCCGCTGACCGCCACGGGACGCAGCGGCGAGTTCGTCGGCGGCGTGCGCTACAAGGCCTGGCAGCCGCCGTCAGGGCTGCATCCGACCATCCCTGTCCATGCGCCGCTGACCTTCGACATCGTCGATGTCTGGGGCCGCCGCTCGATGGGCGGCTGCGTCTATCACGTCGCCCATCCCGGCGGCCGCAACTACGATACGTTCCCCGTCAATGCCTATGAAGCCGAGGCCCGCCGCCGCGCCCGGTTCCAGGATCACGGCCATACGCCGGGCCTGGTCGATCCGCCGCGCGGCGAACGGTCGGGGGAGTTTCCCGCGACCCTCGACCTGCGGCGTCCACCGGTGCATTGAGACACCATGACCTTCCGGAGCCAACGCACGACCGATCACCGCGCCGAGCGCATCCTGGCGATGCTGGCGCGCTATCAGCCGGTGCCGGGTGTCTATGACGAGATCCTCGATGAGAAGGGTGAACCGCGCGCGCATTGGAAGCCGGTGCTCGCCACCCTCGCCGATCTCGGGCCGCGGGAACTCGAGAAGCGTTTCGCCGGCGCGGACCGCTTCATGCGGGATTCCGGCGTCTATTACCGCGTCTATGACGACCCGCAGAGCGGCGAGCGGGCCTGGCCACTGGCCCATCTGCCGCTGGTGATCGCCCCCGACGAGTGGAAAGCCCTCTCGGCAGGCTTGCGCGAGAGAGCCGAACTGCTCGAACTCGTCGTGAAGGACCTGTTCGGTCCCGCCGATCTTGTGCGCGACGGGCTGGTCCCCGGCGCGACCATCGCGGGATCCCCGGATTTCCTGCGCCCGCTGGTCGGCACCCCGCCGCGCGGCGGCGCGCATCTGCTCTACTATGCCGTCGATGTCGGCCGCGGCCCGGACGGCCGCTGGTGGGTGCTCGGCGACCGGGCCCAGGCCCCGTCGGGCGCCGGCTACGCGCTGCAGAACCGGCTCGCCATGGCGCGCTCGCTCCCCGAGATCTATCGCAACCTGCCGGTGGAGAGGCTCGCCGGCTTCTTTCAGGCGCTGCGCTCGGAATTCTCCTCGCATGCGACCGCGACGGATTCGCGCGTCGCGGTGCTGACGCCCGGGCCGCTCAACGAGACCTATTTCGAACATGCCTTCCTGGCGCGCTATCTCGGCTTCCTCCTGGCCGAGGGCGCCGATCTCACCGTGCGTGACGACACCCTCTATGTCCGCACAGTGTCGGGCCTGAAGAAGCTGGAAATGGTTTGGCGCCGCCTCGACGCCGATTTCGCCGATCCGCTTGAGCTCAATCCGCGCTCGCAGCTCGGCGTCGCCGGCCTCGTCCACGCCATCCGCTCGGGCAAGGTGACCCTGGCCAATGCGCTGGGATCGGGTGTGCTGGAGGCGCGATCCCTCCTCGCCTTCCTGCCCTCGGTCGCCCGCGCCCGCCTCGGCCGCGACCTCGCGATCCCGCATGTCGCAACCTGGTGGTGCGGCCAGCCGCTGGAGCGTGGCGCCGTCATCGCCGATCTTGACTCCTTCGTGATCGCGCCGGCCTTCACCCAGACCATTCCCGGGCTGCTCGACGAAGGGGCGGTGCTGGCCTCCAGCCTGTCGCCGGAGCACCGCCTGCGGCTGGCCGAGGAAATCCGCCTGCGCGGATCGGACTTCGTCGCCCAGGAGGTCGTCAAGCTCTCGACCATGCCGGTCTGGAACGACGGCTATCTGGAGCCGCGCCCGTTCATCCTGCGCCTGTTCCTGGCGCGGGTGGGTGACGGCTGGGAGGTGATGCCCGGCGGTTTCTGCCGCATCGGCGACCGGGTCGATGCCCGGGCCGTGACGATGCAGCGCGACGGCCGCTCGGCCGATGTCTGCGTCCTGGCTGAGGGGCCGGTCGCCGAGACGACGCTCCTGCCGACGCCCGACAAGATCGAACTGAAGCGATCGACCTCGTCCCTTCCCAGCCGCGCCGCGGACAACCTGTTCTGGCTCGCACGCTATATGGAAAGGGCCGAGGGGACCCTGCGCCTCCTGCGCGCGCTCGGCGACCAGGTCGGCAGCGGCGAGACGACAGGGCCCGACATGCTCAAGCGTCTGGTCGATCTGCTGGTGACCTGGGAGGCCCTGCCGAAGGACACCGTGCTCACCGAGCCACAGGCAGTCGCTGCAGCCGTGCTGCATGGGCGCGCGCCGGGCGGGCTGCTGTCGCTGGCGCGGGCGGCGCATAATGCCGCCTCCGTCATCCGCGACCGGTTCTCGCCCGACGCCTGGAAGACCATCACCGACATGGTCCATCTGGCGGAAAGCGACGATCGCCTCGAGGCCGGCGCCCTCGACCGGGTCGAGACCGGGCTCAGGCTTGCCGCCGTCTTTTCGGGCCTCACCCAGGAGAACATGAACCAGCTCATCGGCTGGCGCTTCCTGAAGATCGGCAAGCGGATCGAGCGGGCCCTGGCCATCTGCCGGTTCGGACGCAATTTCGGCGACGCGCGGTCGGGGACGGCGGGGCTCGACCTGCTGCTGGCCCTGGCGGACAGCCAGATCACCTATCGGCGCCGCTATGTGATGATCGCCGCCCGGGCACCGGTGCTGGACCTCATCGTGCTCGATCCCAACAACCCCCGCTCCGTCGCCTTTCAGGTCGAGCGGATCGCCGACCATCTCGCCCACCTCCCCGACCATGCCGCCGACGGACGGCTGAACGTGCCGGAGAAGCTGATCGCCCGGACGCGTGTCGACCTGCAGACGGCGGATGCCCATACGCTCGACAGCAGACAGATCCTCGCCATCGAGCAGCGGCTGATGGCGATCTCCGACGAGGTCTCCGAGCGTTACTTCACGCATCGCGACGGGGCGCCCCCCGTCGGTGCCGCCGCCAGTGATCTGTTCTGATGCGCTACCAGGTCCGCCAGGTCACTGATTACAGCTATGCCCGCCCGGTGGCATTCGCTCAGCACGTGCTGCGCATCGTGCCGGTTGACCGCCCGGGCCAGACCGTCTCGCATTGCGATATCGCCATCACCCCGAACCCGGCCATGCGCCGCGACGACACCGACTTCTTCGGCAACCGGCGCATCTTTCTCGATTTCGACCACCCGCACCGGGCCCTGACGATCGAAATGCGGGCGGACATCACCGTGGCGGGAACGAGCCGTCCGCTGCCCGGCATGGACCCGCCCTGGGAGCGCGTGCGCGAGACCGCCTTCGCCAGCGCCGACATGTCGCCGTCTTCGCCGGTACACGCGCTCTTCCCCTCGACCTACGTGCCGCGCGACCCGATGATCCGCGCCTATGCCAGCGCGTCATTCCCGCCGGGGCGGCCGGTTCTCGAAGCCGCCTTCGACCTGGCCAAACGCATCCGCGACGACTTCACCTATGCGCCGGGCACCACCGATACCTCGACGCCGGCCGCCAAGGCCTTCGCCATGCGCCGTGGCGTCTGCCAGGACTTCACCCACATCATGATCTCGGGCCTGCGCGGCCTCGGCCTGCCGGCGGCCTATGTCTCGGGCTTCCTGCGCACGATTCCGCCCCCGGGCAAACCGCGCCTGGAAGGCGCAGACGCGACCCATGCCTGGGTGTCGCTGTGGTGCGGACCTGAACTGGGTTGGTGGGGGCTCGACCCCACCAACGGGCTGATCGTCGGCGAGGACCACATCGTGCTGGCCATCGGCCGCGACTTCGTCGACGTCGCGCCGAATGGCGGCGTGGTCATCGCCGCCGGTGACCATGACATCGCGGTGGCGGTGGACGTGAAGCCGCTGGGGGCGTGAGCCGGATCCGGCGTCGCCGTTAACCCGCTGGTCGACATCGCATTACATCCTCATTTCCCTTCTATTTTCGCGTTTGTTTTATGGATTTTTGCGAAGATCATCTCGAAGGGAGGGTCTCGCAATGTCCCTGCTTCTGTCGCCGACCGCCATTATGGGACTTCCGGGAAAGGCCGCGCCGCAGCCGTTGCTCAGCGAACCGGATGAAGCGCCTCGCCACAGCGAATTGCTCAAGCGGCTGGGCATTCACAGCTGGTCCATCGACCTGAAGACCGAGCGGGTGCGCTGGGAGACCGTCGGTGCCAACGCGCGGACCGTCGTCATCAAGGCGACGCTCACGGATCTGCTGAAGCAGGCCCATGACGAGGATGCCGCCAAGTTCCGCGCCCATCTGAAACAGGCGATCGATGCCGGCAGCGCAGGGCCCGATCGATTCCGCTTCGACGACCTCGACCATGCCGGCAGCGAGATCGAATCGGTCTGCGTGCTGAAATGGCTGTCGGGACACCCGGTGGTGGTAGGCCTCTATCGCAAATGTGAGAAGGAAAGGCGCCAGGCCGCAATGGTTGGCGCCTTGCGGACCAGTCTCGACACTCTCATCGCCGAATCCACCAGCTGTATGGTTGTGCTCGCCCGCGACGGCACGATCCTCAACTGCAACGCCGCCTTCCTGAAGTGCCTCAATGTACGGGACCGGCGGATGGTGATCCGCCAGAACGTCCTCGGACTGGTCGAGAGCCTGTCCGAACGGCTGGAAGCCATCATTCGCGGTGCGCTGCTCTCGAGCGAGGCGCTCGCCGGCCAGTCCGTCATGACCTTCTCGGGCGGCCAGGTGCGCAATGTCCGGTGGAAGGCTTTCGGAATCGGCTTCCTCCGCGGAGACGGAGCGACGCGGGTCTTCTCCTTCGACCTGCGCCGTGTCGAGGGCGACGACCTCCTCGACTAGCCCGCCCGTCCCCAGAAAGCGCGCCAAGACGCCGGCAGGGATCCGGATGCCGGCCGGCCCGCCTCAGGATTCAAAGGTCATGCTCAGGCGCCGCCGAAACTCCGCATAATCACGCACGACGACCATCCGTGATGGCACCACCAGATGGGCGATGGTCGCCTCGTGGGCGCCAATCCAGATGGGAATATCCTCCGGCAGCCCGCGGTCCAGCCAGACCAGGTCTTCCTGCAGGGAACCGCCGGGCACGCTGTGCACGGCACTGATGACGAGGAGCGCGGCCGCGGACTCGGCCACGTCGACGGCAAGCGCGCGCGCCGGCATTCCGGCACCGAAATAGATCATGCGATGGCCGAGTGATGCGGCGAGATAGGCGCCGGCCAGAAGGCCGAGCTCATGGCGCTCATCGCCGAGGGTGGCGAAGGCGATCGGACGGCGATGGGCCGCAGGCGCCAGGGCGCTGGTGGCGGCGGTGAGGATGTCCCGCGCCTTGGCCGACAAGCGGTGCTCGCCGCCGACCCCGAGCTGGCCGTCCTGCCAGCGCTGACCGATATAGCGGACCGCATGGCCATAGACATCGACGGCCAAGGCCGGTGGGGATGCGGCGAAGACGAAGCGCAGGACCATGCCGAAGGCATCGACGTCGCAGTCGTCGACAGCCCGTTCGAGCTTGAGGACGATGTCCCGGTCGAAGGCACCGGCGCGGGAGATCGCGGGCTGCAACTGCTTCAGCTCGGCGATGGTCAGGCCGCGCAGTTCGGACAGCCGATGCCCGACGGCGATCAGATCCTTGACCAGCATGAGCCGCTCGACATCCTCGGCCGAATAGAGCCGATGACCGCCGACCGAACGAGACGGTGTGATCAGCGCGTGACGCGATTCCCAACTACGCAGGGTCGAGACGTTGACGCCCGTGAGCTGCGATAGCCGCGATATGTCGATGACCCTTCTCATGGGGTGCCCCGGACGCCGTTCAAATATACAAAAGCCGATGCGCGATTCTGCATGACCCTCATGACCGCTCCGCTCGCCGCGCAGCATCTGTACAGGTTCATACTGCACAACGAATACACATTTTACCACAGGAGTTGGACTGTCCCCGAGGAGTGCGCGCTGGTTGTCGTAACGTCACATAATGTGGTTTTTTGCGCCCGTTCGATTTATATTTTGTTTAATTGCGACAGCGATGAATGGCGCCAGGATGTACGCCAATACCAACCGGGAAACGTGATGACGCTGTTCCGTAACGACGCTTCTAACAAACTCGCAGCCATTGACCGCTCGCAGGCGGTGATCGAATTCGAACCCAACGGCAAGATCATCACGGCCAACGAGAATTTCCTGAAGACGGTCGGCTATCGGCTCGACGAGATCCGCGGACAGCACCACTCGATGTTCGTCGCTGCCGACGAGCGCGACAGCCATGAATATCGTCAGTTCTGGGACAATCTTCGCGCCGGCAAGTTCCAGGTCGCGGAGTACAAGCGCATCGGCAAGGGCGGCAAGGAGGTCTGGATCCAGGCCTCGTACAATCCGGTGATGGATTCCCGCGGCCGGGTCTACATGGTCGCCAAATATGCGACCGACGTCACCGAGCAGAAGCTCCGCAGTGCCGACATCGAGGGACAGCTTGCCGCCATTCACAAGGCGCAGGCGGTCATCGAATTCGACCTCGATGGCAAGATCATCACGGCGAACGAGAACTTCCTCGGCGCCGTCGGCTATGGCCTCGACGAGATCCGCGGGCGGCACCATTCGCTGTTCGTCGCGCCGGCGGAAGCGCATTCCAACGAATACAAAGCCTTCTGGGCCTCCCTGGCCCGCGGCGAGTTCCAGGCAGCACAGTATAAGCGTATCGCCAAGGGCGGCCGGGAGATCTGGATTCAGGCGACCTACAACCCGATTCTCGACATGAATGGCAAGCCGTTCAAGGTGGTCAAGTTCGCCACCGACATCACCGCCATGATCAAGGAGCAGGAACGCCGCGGCAATGTGCAGCGTCAGATCGACGGCGATCTGGGCAGCATCGGTGAAGCCGTATCCCGCGCCAAGCATGAGGCGACCCAGGTCGCCGCCGCCTCGATCCAGACATCGGGCAATGTCCAGGCGGTCGCCGCAGGTGCCGAAGAGCTGGCCGCTTCCGTCGGCGAGATCAGCCGTCAGGTCACGAGCGCCCGGGAGATTTCCGGTGGCGCGGTCGAGCAGGCGTCGCGGACCGGCGAGATCGTTTCGGGCCTGTCCTCCGCCGCTGCGCGGATCGGCGACGTGGTACAGTTGATCAACAACATTGCCGCACAGACCAATCTCCTGGCCCTCAACGCCACGATCGAGGCGGCGCGCGCAGGCGAGGCCGGCAAGGGATTTGCGGTGGTCGCAGCCGAGGTCAAGAGCCTCGCCACACAGACCTCGCGCGCCACCGAAGAGATCGGGGCCCAGATCGCCTCGGTCCAGGCCTCCACCGAGGGCGCGGTCAGCGCCATCGGCGACATCTCCACGACGATCATGCGGATCAGCGAGATCTCGACGGCCATCGCCACGGCGGTCGAGGAACAGAGCGCGGTGACCGCGGAGATGTCATCGAACATGCGCGTGGCCGCCGAAGGGGTCCAGGCCATCTCCAGCAGCATCAACATGATCGCCCGGTCGTCCGGCGAAATCGACGAGGCGACCGCCAAGGTCCGCACCGCGTCGCGCTCGCTCGCCTGATCGACTGCCCCCCGACAATCGCACCTCGGCCGCTCAGGCCGGGGTATAGAGCCGACCGATGTCGAAGCGCGCCATGTCGTCGAGCAGCTTGACGAATTCGGCCGCCTGCCACGCCGCGGTCGCCCTGCCCTTCCCGGCATTGGCGAGCGTCGCGTCCCCCGCCGCGCCATCCGGGTTGATATCCTGGGCCATCCAGCCGAAGGCGTGATTCAGGGTCGGCCGGAGATAGGTGAAGTCCTTTTCCATCGACACCATGACCGGCTCGAACAGCCTCGCCGCCCCCATATCGACCAGGTCGGGCCGGAAATGCAGCATGAGCGAGGTCTCGACATCGCCGGCATGGATGCCGTGCTTCACGTCGAGATCGCCGTAGAGGCCCGGCGGCCGGCCGAAAGCGGTCCAGCTCGTCACCACCGCAAGCTGCCGGAAGCGGATGCGTAATTCGCGCGCCACGACGCGCATCGGATCGAGATTGCCGCCGTGCGAGGTCAGGAGCACGATCTTGTCGATGCCGGCGCGCTTCACGCTCTCGCCGATCTCGATCCAGCCCTTCAGCGCGGTCTCCGCCGACAGGGTCAGGGTGCCCTTGGAGTGGAGATGCTCGTTGGACTTGGCGACCGCCTCGATGGGCAGGAACAGGGCCGTCACCGCCGCACCGACCAGCGGAAAGGCGGTCTCGATCATGCCTTGCATGATCGATGTGTCGGTAGAGACCGGCAGATGCGGCCCGTGCTGCTCGATCGCCGCCAGCGGCAACACGGCGACGGTCGTCGCCGGATCGAGGCGATCGAAATCGGTGGTCTTCAGGTCACCCCAGTGACGGGCCGGCATGGGAGGTCTCCGCAAGGCTCATGTCACGGCTGTTGGCAAGCCGCGCTCCGGCGCGCAATGTGCGCGCCGGACAAGGGCCGCGCAATGCACCGGCCCGGCCTTTCCAGCAAGCGGAGCCTTCGATGACTTTCGACCTGATCCTGCGCGGCGGCCGCGTGATCGACCCCTCGCAGAAGATCGACGGGGTGCGCGACGTCGCCTTCAGCGGCGGCAAGGTGGCTGCGGTGGGCAAGGATCTGAAGCCGACCCCGGGGACCGAAATCCGCGATGTTTCGGGCTATATCGTCACGCCGGGCCTCATCGACCTGCACACCCATGTCTATTGGGGCGGGACCTCGCTCGGGATCGATGCCGAAGAGTTCTGTCGCACGTCGGGCGTCACCACGGCCATCGATACCGGCTCGGCGGGACCTGGCAACTGGATGGGCTTCCGCAAGCATGTGATCGAGAAGAGCGAGGTGCGCATCCTCGCCTATCTTCATGTCAGCCATGCTGGCATCTACGGGTTCGACAAGAAGGTCATGGTCGGCGAGAGCCGCGAGATCGACATGCTGAACCCGTCGGACTGCGCCCGCGTCGCCGACGAGAACCGCGACCTGATCGTCGGAATCAAGGTCAGGGTGGGCCGGAATTCATCCGGCACAAATGGCGAGGCGGCCCTCGACATGGCGCTGCAGGTGGCGAACGAGGTGGGCATGCCGCTCATGGCCCATATCGACCATCCCCCGCCCTCCTATGAGCACGTCATCGGCCGCCTGCGCCCAGGCGATGTCCTGACCCATGCCTTCCGTCCGTTCCCCAACGCTCCCTGTACGGCCCAGGGCGCCGTGAAGCCGGAGGTGATCGCCGCACGGAAGAAGGGCGTCATCTTCGACATCGGCCACGGCAAGGGGTCGTTCTCGTTCAAGACGACGCGCGCCATGCTGGCCGGCGGCTTCGAGCCGGATGTCATTTCCTCCGATGTCCACACCCTCTGCATCGAAGGCCCCGCCTTCGACCAGGTCACGACGCTGTCGAAGTTCCTGTGCATGGGCATGCCGCTGGACCGGGTCATCGCGGCCTCGACCGTCAATGCCGCGATGGCGCTGAAGCGGCCCGAACTCGGCAGCCTGAAGCCGGGTTCGGCGGGGGACGCGACGATCCTGTCGATCAAGGACGGCAAGTTCGACTATGTCGACGTGGTCGGCGAACATCTGATCGGCGACAAGAAAATCGTCTCGGAAGGCACCGTGGTGGCCGGAAAATGGTGGCACCCGAAGCGCTCGAACAAGTTCCGCAAGCTCGCCACGGCCTGAACACGCGCCCCTGAATGCGAAAAGCCCGGCGTCTCCGCCGGGCTTTTCTGTCGTCTGGCGCGGCGCGCGGATCAGGCGGCGCGGATGCGGCCGAGGAAGCCGGCGACGGCGCGGTCCAGCTGGACGGAACCGTCCTTCAGGTGACGGGCAGCCTCGTTCATGGCATTGGCCGCCGCGCCGGTCTCGTCGGCGGCGCGGGTGACGCGGCCGATATCGGTTTCCACCGAGCGGGTGCCGGAGGCGGCGTCGGAGACCGAGCCGGCAATGCCGTTGGTGACGGCGGACTGCTCCTCGACAGCGGCCATGATCGAGAACGACACCGAGTTGATCTCACCGATGGTGCGGTTGATCGCCTCGATGGCCGACACGGCATCGCCGGTGACCGCCTGGACGGCGCCGATCTGGCTGGCGATTTCCTCGGTGGCCTTGGACGTCTGGGCGGCGAGGCTCTTCACCTCGGTGGCCACCACGGCGAAGCCGCGGCCAGCCTCTCCGGCACGCGCCGCCTCGATCGTCGCGTTCAGCGCCAGGAGATTGGTCTGTGCGGCGATGGCGTTGATAAGGTTGACCACGTCGCCAATTTTCTGGGTCGAGGTGGCGAGGGTGGCGACGATCTCGCCGGTCCGGGTGGCCTGCTGAACCGCCGAAGCGGCGATATGCTGGGCCTGGGCGGTCCGGCTGGAAATTTCGCCGATGGACGAAGCGAGCTCCTGGGCCGAGTTGGCGGCGCTCTCGACGCTCTGCGTCGCACCGGCCGAGGTGGCGGCGACCGTCTGGCCGAGATCGGAGACGTTGCGGGCGACCAGACCAACGCGGCTGGCATTGCCGACGATCTCCTCGGCGGAGCGGGTCACCGTGGCGACAACCGACTGGACCGTACCCGAGAACTCGTTGGCCAGGGCCTCCATCTCGCGGGCCCGCTGGACGCGGTTGTCGTTCTCGCGCTCGGCCTCGGTCGCCTTGAGGCGCTCGACCTCGCGGACATTGTCGCGGAAGACGAGGACCGACCGGGCCAGGCCGCCGATCTCGTCCTTGCGGTCGGTGTCGCTGACTTCGGCATCGGTCCGACCGTCAGCCACCGCGTCGACGGCGCTGGTGAGGCGCGAGAGCGGACGGGTGACGCCGGTGAGAATGGTCCAGAAGGCGGCAAGGCCGGCAAGGACGGCGAGGCCCACCGTCAGAGCGATGAGCCAGGTCAGCGTCTGGCGGGTCTGGTCCACTTCCTGAGAGAGAGCCGCGACACGCCGTGCATTCGACTGCGCGAAGGCGGCCATCTCGGCGTTGAGCCGCGTGCGGGTCTGCCGGTTGGCGTCATTGTCGCCGATCAGACGCGCGGCCTGGTTGCCGCTGGCGCGCCCTGCCTGCGCGAGCTCATTGCGCAGCCTGATGAAGGCTTCGGTCTGCTCGAGGAGGCGGTTTTTTAGAGCCGCGTCATCGGGATGGGCCAGGCCGGCCCATTCAGTGATCACTGTGCGGAGCGACGCGAGCTCGCGATCCTGGTTGGCGGCGAAGCGCTCGAGGGCTTCCTTCTGGGACGACATATAGATGCCGCGCGATTCCATGACGACCGCATAGATCAGGCCGTTGGCGCGTTCTGCGAGTTGGGTGACCCGTGCCGTGCGCTGGTTTTCCGTGACCGCGTGCTGATAGCGCTGAAAGCCATAGCCGGCGACACCCGCGACGATCAGCGAGGCGACCGTCAGACCGCCGACGATGGCGAACAGTTTCGTCTTAATCTGCATGAATAGTGCTCCCCAGACATATGCCGTGACGATACTGCATTATTAATTGTCGTAGCGTTAACGCATACGGTCTCTGGCCATTAACGGGCCTCACGGCATGACATGTGCCGCCGGAAGCGCTAGAGCCTAGCGGTTTGATGGCGAGACGAGCGACCCGATGAGACAGGAAGCACACCCTCCACGCGCCGAAGTGGACCTCGATGGGCTGCTGTCGCTTCTCGGTGACGTGCCGACCATCACCGAGCCGACCCTGGTGCGCCGGAAATCGCGCGACTTCTTCTGGTACTCGCCGATCCTGGCCGAGGCGCTGAAGCAGGTTGCTGCGGACATTATCGTTCGGCCCCGCGACGAGGCGGATGTGATCCGGACCGCGTCAGCCTGTGCTAGACTGCGTGTTCCGCTCACCGTCAGGGCCGGCGGCACCGGCAATTACGGCCAGGCCATGCCGCTGGCGGGCGGCGTGCTCCTGGACATGACCGAGATGACCGGAATCGTCTGGCAGAAGCCGGGATCGGTACGGGTGCGCGCCGGCACGAACATCCTGGCGCTCGACGAGGCGACGCGGCCGAACGGCTTCGAGCTCAGGATGCATCCTTCGACGAAGCGCACCGCCACCATCGGCGGCTTCGTTGCCGGTGGCTCGGGCGGGGTCGGATCAGTGGCTTATGGCGGCCTGCGCGAGCCGGGCAACATCCTCGCCGCCCGCATCGTCACCATCGAGGAGGAGCCGCGGATCCTCGAATTGCGGCAGGACGCCGCACAGAAAGTCAACCGCGCCTATGGCACGACGGGCATCATCACCGAGCTCGAAATGCCGACGGCGCCGGCCTGGCCGTGGATCGACGTGGTCGTCGCCTTCGATACATTCATGCAGGCCTTCGCAGCCGGGCGCGACATCGCCCATGCGGACGGGGTGGTGAAGAAACTCGTCACGCCGATCGCCTGGCCGATTCCAGCCCAGTTCACCGCCCTGAAAGACGCCTGTCCGGAGGGCAAGGCGATCCTCGTCTGCATGGTCGCCGGACCTTTCATGGAGAGCTTCCGCGCCATCCTCGGTGGACGCGGCACGATCACGCGTGAAGCGCCGTCACGCGAGGAGCCGACCGAGACCCCGCTCTACGAATATGCCTGGAACCACACGACCCTGCAGTGGCTGAAGACCGACCGGTCCATCACCTATCTGCAGTTGCTCTATCCGCATGATCGGCTCGAGGAGAGCGTGTGGGAGATGATGGAGCGCTTCGACGGCGAGGTCCTGCCGCATCTCGAATTCATCCGCTTCGCTGGCCGCATCACCTGTTCGGCCCTGCCGATCGTTCGCTATTCGACGCCCGAGCGGCTCTTCGCCCTCATCCGCGCGCATGAAGACAGCGGCGTCATGGTCGCCAACCCGCATGTCTTCGGCCTTGAGGGCGGCTCGCGCCACAAGCGGGCGGAGGCCGACCAGCTCGGGTTCAAGGCCGAGGTCGATCCCATGGGCCTGCTCAATCCCGGCAAGATGGAGAGCTACGTGCCGGTCCGCTGAGGACGGGCACGGGACTTGCTATCTGTGCCGCACCGCCCCTTCATCCGGTTTCTCCATGCGCGTGCTCTACCTTTACTGCCACCCCCTCCCCGAAAGCTTCCACGCCGCCATCCGCGCCGAGGCGCTGGCGGCGCTCGCGGCGGCGGGCCACGCGGTCGACCTGCTCGATCTCTATGCCGAGGGTTTCGACCCCGTTCTGTCCGAGGATGGCCGTCGCCGCTACCATGACGAGAGCCGCAACCAGCAGGGCCTGGAACCCCTTATCGTGCGTCTGCGCAATGCCGAAGCCCTGGTGGTGCAGTTTCCGACCTGGAGCTTCGGCCCACCGGCCATGCTGAAGGGCTTTTTCGACCGCATGTTCATGCCGGGGGTGGGGTTCGACATTTCCGATCCGGCCGCGGTCAAGCCGCTCCTCGGCAACCTGCGCTCGATCACCGGCATCGTCACCTATGGGCGGCCGTTCTGGTACGCGGTCTATATGGGCGACCCGCCGCGCAAGATCGTCATGCGCTATCTGTGGTGGTTCACCGGCTGGAAGGCACGCCGCCGCTATCTCGCTCTCTACCACCTGAATGTCGCCAGCGCCGACAAGCGCGCTGGCTTCATCACAAGGGTGAAGGCGGCGATGGCGGGGGTGTGAGCCGCCGAAGGATCAAGGCGCCGCCGGGCTGATGCCGGTCATTGATGCGCTGGACACCGCCGACGGAAGCGAAGGCGTCGATGCCCGGCGCAAGGCCGGGCACGCCTGATGCGGGATGCCCCTCAGTTCTCCCGCTTCAGGGCGCTTTCGTGCCAGCGGCGCAGGAGCAGATGCGATATCCAGCTGATCGTGAGGAAGATGGCAATGCCGGACATGGAGATCATGATCAGCGCCGCGAACATGCGCGGGATCTTGAGCTGGTAGCCGGCCTCGAGGATGCGATAGGCAAGGCCCGAGGCCGAACCGCCCGAGCCGGCGACGAATTCGGCCACGACCGCGCCGATCAGGGCGAGGCCGCCGGAGATCTTCAGCCCGCCGAGGAAATAGGGCAGCGCTGCCGGCAGCCGGAGGTAGCGCAGGGTCTGCCAGCGCGAGGCGCCGTAGAGTTCGAACAGGTTGCGGAGGTTGTGATCCGCCGAGTTGAGGCCAAGGATGGTGTTTGACAGGATCGGGAAGAAGGCGACGATCCAGGCGCAGATCAGCAGCGACAGGTTGATGTCGCCGACCCAGATGATGATCAGCGGCGCGATGGACACGACCGGCGTCACCTGCAGGATCACCGCATAGGGAAAGAGCGACTTTTCCAGCCATTTCGACTGGGTGAAGAGCACGGCCAGACCGACACCCAGGGAGACGGCGGCGATGAGCGCGGCAGCCGTGATCCTGAGCGTCACCCACAAGGAGGCCGAGAGCGTCGCCCAGTCGGTGACCAGGGTCTTGGCGATCAGCAGCGGGCCGGGCAGGATGAAATGGGGGATTTCCCGCCACCAGACGATGAACTCCCAGGCGGCGAGCGCCAGGATCCCGATCCCCAGCGGCGCGAGAATTCCCGGCCAGGCCTCGGTGGAGATGCCGAGCACCTTGCGGTCCTCGCGGAAGATCGGGCGGGCCTCGGCATCGGTGCCGTCATGGGGCACGGCGGCGGGGGACAGCGTCGCGTCGGTCATGCCGAAATCGCCTCCTTCAGCTTCTCCGATGCGATCCGGCACCAGTGTGCATAGTCGGCGGAGGTGCGGAACAGGTCGTCCCGCGGATAGGGCGCCTCAACCCTGAGATCCGCCATGACCCGCCCGGGGCGCGCCGCCATGACGACGATGCGCTGGGAGAGATAGACACTCTCGAAGACCGAATGGGTGACGAAGACGGCGGTGAACTGGTTCGCCTCCCACAGGCGCAGGAGATCGTCGTTGAGCTTGTGGCGGGTGATCTCGTCGAGCGCGGCGAAGGGCTCGTCCATCAGCAGGATCTTCGGATGGGTCACCAGGGCGCGGGCGATGGAGACGCGCATCTTCATGCCGCCGGAAAGCTCGCGCGGATAGCTCGTCTCGAAGCCCTTGAGACCGACGAGGGCCAGCATCTCGGCGCCGCGGGCCTCGGCCTCGCCCTTGTTCGTGCCGGACAGTTTCAGCGGCAGGATGACATTGTCGAGGGCCGTGGCCCAGGGCATCAGCGTCGGGTCCTGGAAGACGAATCCCAGTTCGCGGGCCGGCCTGCCCCAGGCGTCGTGATTCATCGTCGCCCAGTCGATGGTCCCGACGCTGGGATCGCCAAGGCCGGCGATCATGCGCAGGAGGGTCGACTTGCCGCAGCCGGAGGGCCCGAGCAGGCTGACGAACTCGCCGCGCGCCAGATCGAGGTTGACGTCGCGAACGGCAATGGTGCCGTTCGCGAACTGCTTGGACACATGGCGGACGGCAACGAGTGTTTTCGCGCCCTTCGCCGCCGGACGGTCTGCTTCAGCAAGGTTCACGTCAGGCCCTGCCCACACCCTTGTTGACGAAGCGCAGGTCATAGGCCCGCTTGACGTCGATCCCGGCCGGGAAGACGCCGGCGTCGCGCATCTGCACATAGAAGGCCTGCCAGCGAGCGTCTGTCATGGCACCGATGCCGAGCGTCGTCGCGTCGCCGGACATGACGATGCCGTTCTCGGTCATGACCTTGATCGCATAGTCGATCTTCTTCTGATCCATGTCAGGATTGTCGCGCATGATCAGCTTGTTGGCCTCGGCGATGGCCGGCCCGCCCTTCATGTATTCGGCCCAACCCTCAAGCGAGGCGGTGACGAAGCGCTGCACGACGTCTGTGCGCTCGTCGACCATCTTCCGCGAGATATTGATGGTGGTGTTGTAGTTGGCGAAACCGGCATCGGCGATGAGATGGACCAGCGGCTTGACGCCGCCCTGCTGCTCGATGGCGAAGGGCTCGGAGGACAGGAAGCCCTGCTGGCAGATGTTCTTGTCGGCAAGGAAGGGTGCCATGTTGAAGGTGTAGGGGCGCACCTGCTCATCAGTGAAGCCGAAGCGGGCCTTCAGATAGGGCCAGAACGACGTCCGCCCGCCGGCGCCAACCAGGATGGTCTTGCCCCTGAGCGCGGCAAGGCTGTCGTTGCCGACGCCAGGGTGGCAGATGATGACCTGCGGATCCTTCTGGAAGATCGAGCCGATGCACAGGAACGGCAGGTTCTCCTGCACGTAGCGGACGGCCTCGAAGGAGTTCGACATGATCATGTCGACACGCCCGCCGAGGAGGAGCTGCGAGGGGTTCTGCTGCGGGCCGCCCATGCGGATGTCAGCCTCGATCCCGTACTTCCGGTAGATGCCGGCGGCGACAGCCTGGTAGAAACCACCATGCTCGGCCTGGGCGCGCCAGTTGGTCTGGTAGGACACCCGGTCGAGGCCCTGGGCCGTGACGAGGTCCGACCGCATGAGATAGGCGGCGGAAACACCTGCGCCGAGCGCCAGCGCGCGGCGGCGGGTGATGCGGTTGGCGGGGGACGTGACGGACATGGCGACCTCTCCTGAAGCGGGCCTCGCAAGACCCTTGAAATCCATGACGGCGACCGGAGCAACGGGCGTGCCGGTTTATCCTACGATATCGTGAAGGCGTCCGGTTCGGTGTGCATAATTTTTGTGCACATCAACAGTTTGCAGGCGCAAAATGTCATCGTTCGAACGGCTCCCCTGGCAGATGACGGCATGGCGCCCGGCGATTCAATTTGGCACTGTGTCGCTTCATCGAACGGACAGAAACCATGAGCGCTCTCGACGACCTTCGGGCCGACCTTGCCGGCATCACCCTTGCGGAGGATGCCGCGTCCGTGCGGATGGCCAGCCGCGATTTCTTCTGGTTCTCGCCGATCCTGAAGCCTGAGCTGGAGGGCAAGGTCGCCGATCTCGTCGCCATCCCGGCGGATAAGGACGAACTCAGGCGGATCGCGGCGACCTGCGCCCGCCACCGCGTTCCCCTCGTCATCCGCGGCGGCGGCACCGGCAATTACGGCCAGGCCGTGCCGCTGGCCGGCGGGCTGGTGGTCGACATGCGCCAGCTCAACCGCATGATCTTCGCCCGGCCTGGCGGCGCCCGGTTCGAGGCGGGCGCCAATATGCTGGACATCGACAAGCTGCTGGACCCGCATGGCCAGGAACTGCGGTTCCACCCCTCGACGCGGGCGCAGGCGACCATCGGCGGCTTCGTCGCTGGCGGCGCGGCGGGCGCCGGCTCCTGCACCTGGGGGCAGATCGACAATCTCGGCGCCGTCACCGCGCTCGAGGTCATGACCGTCGAGGAGACCCCGCGCCTGGTCGAGTTGCGCGGCCGCGAAATCCTCAAGGTCATGCACGCCTATGGGGTCAACGGCATCATCACCGAAGTGGAGGTGCCGACCGCACCCGCCCATGACTGGGCCGAGCGCATCGTCACCTTCGACAGTCTGATGGCGGCAGCCCGGTTCGGCCAGGCCTTCATGGAATGCGACGGCATCGCCAAGAAGCTCGTCTCCGTCCACGACCCGCGCATCGTGCCCTATCTGAAACGCCTCGCGCCCTACCTTCAGGACGGCCGCGCCTTCGCCATCCTGATGGTCTCGGAGCCGCAGGCCGATACGCTCGACCTGCTGATCGGCGACCACAAGGGTGAGGTCACATTCCGGCGCGGCGCGGCCGAGGCCAAGGCGGTCGCCTTCGGCACGCACCGGGAACGCGGCGGCCCCGGCCCGCTTTACGAATACACCTGGAACCACACGACGCTGCACGCTCTCAAGATGGATCCGTCCATCACCTATCTGCAGCTGCGCTTTCCTGCCCCGAACAATCTCGCGCTGGTCGAATGGGCGGCGAAGGAGTTTGACGAGGACGTCTATTTGCACCTCGAGTTCCAGCGCCGCGAGGGCAAGGTCATCACCTCGTCGCTGCCGCTGGTGAAGTTCACCACGCCCGAGCGCCTGATGGAAATCATGGCCAGGGCGGCGGAAGGCGGCGTCCAGCCGTCGAACGCCCACAGCTTCGTCCTCAACAATGCCGGCTGGAAGCGGATCGACGCGCCGCAGCCGGAGTTCAAACGGCAGGCGGACCCGCATGGCCTGATGAACCCCGGCAAGCTGCTGGGCTGGGAGGCCGAGGCGCAGCAGGCGGCGGAGTAAGCCACTACCCGCCCGGGCCCACGGCGCCTCTCTGGTCTACGATCCGCCGGTACTGGTCCGGCTGGCGATGCATGTCGAAATTGAAGGTCGTGGCCTTGTAACTCCGGGTCAGGTCGAGGTCGCAGCGCGCGACGACGAGTTCATCCTCTTGCGTCAGGGCCTGGCCGATCACCTCGCCTGTGGGCGCGATGATGGAGGAGCCTCCAATCATTTCGCAGCCCTCCTCGACGCCGCATTTGGCGACGCCGACCACCCAGGTACCGTTCTGGTAGGCGCCGGCCTGCATGACCAACTGGTTATGGAATTCGCCGAGGCGGTCGTGGTCGGGGGCCGGCGGATTGTGGCGCGGCGTGTTGTAGCCGAGCAGGATCATCTCCACCGACTGCAGGCCCATGACGCGGTAGCTTTCCGGCCAGCGGCGGTCGTTGCAGATCATCATGCCCATATGGCCGCCTAGGGCGTTCCACACGCCCCAGGAGAGGTCGCCGACCTCGAAATAGCGCTTTTCGAGGTGCTGGAAGGCCCGCCACGGCTCGTGGCCAGCATGGCCCGGAAGGTGGATTTTCCGATATTTCCCAACGATCTCGCCGGACTTGTTCACCAGGATCGCGGTATTGAAGCGCCGCCCCTCGGGCGTCAGCTCGGCATACCCCATCGAGAAGCCGATGCCGAGCCGCACGGCCTCGTTGAACAGGGGCGCGGTCTCGTTGGAGGGCATCTCGCGCTCGAAGAAGGCGTCGATCTCGTCCCGGCTCTCCATCCACCAGCGGGGGAAGAAGGTCGTCAGGGTCAGTTCGGGAAAGACGACGAGATCGCAGCAGTGCGAGGCCGCTTCGCGCATCAGGTCGAGCATCCGGACCACGACCTCGCGGCGGGAATGGGCCCGCTGGATGGCGCCCATCTGGGCGGCGCCGACGGTGACGATACGGCTCATGCGGTCTCCTTCTCGACCTCGGCGGCATCCCTGCCGACGATCTCGCGGTAGATGGTGGGGTCGGTTGCCCCCTCGGTGCCGATGCACAGGATGCGCGAGGCTGCATCGAGCCCGAGAACGGCGCGCGCCTGTGGATCGGAGGCGGCAGCCACGAGGCCGGCAAGGCCGGCGACGCCGGATTCACCGGCAGCGATGCGCTCCTCCGCAAGCCGCCGCATCGTGTCGGCGGCGCGACCGTCGGGAATGGCCATGAAGGCGTCGGCGCCGGGCGACAGCAGGGCCCAGGCGAGCTCGGAGGGCTCGCCGCAGGCCAGCCCCGCCATGATCGTGTCGAGATCACCGCCGACCGTGGTCCAGCGCCGGGCCGCGGCACTCTCCAGCAGGCAGGCGGCCTCGTCCGGCTCAACGACGACCAGGACCGGGCGGTCGGCGCCAAGGCTCTCCCAGGTCCACGACAGGATGGCGGCGGCGATGCCGCCGACGCCGCCCTGGACGAAGATATGGGTCGGCCGGGCCCCCTGCGCCTCCGCCTCGATGCCAAGCACGGCATAACCCTGCATGACGTCGCGCGGGATGAGATCATAGCCCGGCCATGACGTGTCGGAGACGATGGTCCAGCCGTTTGCCGCGGCAGCCTCGGCGGAGGCGCGCACGGCGTCGTCGTAATTCCCGGGTACGCGGCGGACCTCGGCGCCATAGGCTGCAATGGCGTCGGCCCGGCCCTGGCTGACGGTCTCGTGGACATAGATGACTGCGCGGACGCCGAGGCGCCGGGCGCCCCAGGCAACGGCGCGGCCATGGTTGCCGTCGGTGGCGCAGGTCACCGTCAGGCCCTCGGCCGAACCGCGGGTCGCCACCAGTCGCTCGACCGCATAGGCCCCTCCCAGCGCCTTGAAGCTCTTCAGGACGAAGCGGTGCGCCTCGTGCTTGTAGAGGATGGATCCGACCCCGGCCTCGCGCGCCAGGGCGGCGAGCGAGAGGAGCGGCGTTGGCCGGTAGCCCTCCCATGCGGCGATGGCGGCATGGGCGGCGCGAGCCCCTTCCAGCGAGAGGATGGCGCGTTCCGCGGGTCCATAGGGACGCGCGCGGTCGAGATCCGGATTGGCGAGGAGGCGGCTGTCACCCGCGACTGTGAGGATGTCGGACATGCGGGGGGACGATCCTTCGCGCGGTTCAGCCGGCATAGCCAAATCCGACGGCGGGGGCCTCGGCGGTCTCGACCCAGACGCTTTTGGTGGTGGTGTAGGCGTGGAGAGCCTCGATGCCCGACGAGCGACCATAGCCCGACTGACCGAAGCCGCCAAACGGACTCATGACACTGATGGTCTTGTAGGCGTTCACCCAGAAGGTCCCGGCCCGCACCTTGGCGGCGACACGGTGGGCGCGGCCGACGTCGCGCGTCCAGACGGCGCCGGCAAGGCCGTAATCGGTCGCATTGGCGATGGCGACAGCCGCCTCCTCGCAATCGAAAGGCGTGACCGCCACGACCGGTCCGAACACCTCCTCGCGGGCGATGTCCATGGTCGGGCTGACGCGATCGAGCACGGTCGGAGCGTAGAAGAACCCGGCGTCACGGCCGGCGGGTCGACCACCACCGGCGGCCACCACCGCCCCCGCGTCGACACCGGCCCTGACCATGGCGTCGATCTTTCCCCACTGGCCGCCATGGACGATGGGGCCGATCTGGGTCGCGTCGTCGAGCGGATCGCCGACGGGGATCCGCGGGGCGGCCGCGGCCAGGCGCGCGACGAATTCGGCATGGATCGACCGGTGGACGAGCAGGCGCGAGCCGGCGACGCAGGACTGGCCGGCGCCGGAGAAGATCGCCGCCTGGGCACCGAGCACGGCGCGGTCGAGGTCGGCATCGGGGAAGACGATGTTGGCCGACTTGCCGCCGAGTTCGAGCAGGGTCGGGACGACGCGCTGAGCCGCGGTGGCGGCGATCCGGGCGCCGGTCTCCCGTGACCCGACAAACACGACAAGCCGGGTGAGCGGGTGGGCGACAGCGGCGGCACCCGTGGTGGCGCCATAGCCGGCAAGGACGTTGACGAGGCCGTCGGGAACCCCGGCCTGTTCGCAGATCACCGCCAGGGCGAGCGAGGTGAAGGGCGTCAGCTCCGAGGGCTTCAGCACCACCGCATTGCCGGCGGTGATGGCGGGCGCGATCTGCCAGCCGGCGGTGAAGATCGGCGCGTTCCACGGCGTGATCTGGACGACCGCACCGAGAGGCTCGCGCCGCACATAATTGAGGTGCGAGGTCGGCACGGGAATGACATCACCATGCAGCTTGTCGGCCCAGCCGGCATAGTACTCGAACATTTCCGCCACCTTGGCG
The DNA here is from genome assembly GCF_022843985.1 of Phreatobacter sp. Classification (GTDB taxonomy): domain Bacteria; phylum Pseudomonadota; class Alphaproteobacteria; order Rhizobiales; family Phreatobacteraceae; genus Phreatobacter. Next base: position 96,823 of record NZ_JALHMP010000001.1, read on the forward strand.
ACCTCGACCCGGGTGTCGCGGATGGGTTTGCCGGAGGCGAGCGTCTCCAGCTCCGCCAGCGCTGCGGCCTTGGCCCTGACCCCCTGCCCGATCGCCCAGATGATGCGACCACGCGCCGAGGCCGTCATGGCGGACCAGGCGGCCAGCGCATCGGTTGTCGCGGCCAAGGCCTGGCCCGCAGCCGCCTCGCCTGCGTCACGATAGCTGGCGAAAGTGAGGCCCGTGACAGGATCGACCAGGGTGATGGTCTCCCCCCGCCCCTCCAGCGTTGCACCGGCAATGCGGCTACCGACCACACCTCCAGGGACGAGTGCCGCGTAGAGATCGGCCACGCGGCTGGCGGTATCCGGACGTTGAAGAGCGGTCATGTCTGCGGCTGGTCCTGAACGATGCGGTTGAAGTCCTCGCCGTCGGCGAGCCGCGCGGCGCTGTCGGCCCACAGACCGGCAACCAGGCTGCTCACCGGCAGGTCGATGCCGACCTCCGCCGCCAGGGCGGCGGCGAGCCGCACATCCTTGCGCATGAGGCCCATGGTGAAGCCTGAGTCGAAGGCGCCGTTCAGGACCCAGCGTGGATAGTTGACCTCGGATACGGCCGAGCGCCCGGAGGCGGCATTGACCACGGCGAGCACATCCGCGGCCGGGACGCCGGCCGCCTCGGACAGGCGCACGGCCTCGGAAACCGTCAGCAGATGCGCGCCGACCAGAAGGTTGTTGACGAGCTTGGCGACATTGCCGGCACCGGGCGCGCCGACATGCAGGCGCCTGGCACTGATCGCCTCCAGAACCGGCATGGCGCGCGCGAGATGGTCGGCCGAACCGCCGATCATCATGGTGAGCGTGCCGGCCTCCGCCCCCGACGGGCCGCCGGAGACCGGGGCGTCGAGGAAGCCGAGCCCCTTTTCCGATGCGATGGCAGCAAGGCGGCGCGACACCCCCGCCTCCGAGGTGGAGGTGTCGACGAAGACGGCACCGGGCGGTGCCTGGGCGAGGAAACCGTCAGCAGCCTCGACCACGGCGCCGACGACCTCCGCCGTCGGGAGCGAGGCGATGACCACGTCGCTGGCGGCGAAAAGAGCGGAAAGGCTCGCCGCCTCCACGACGCCCTTCGCGGAGGCCAGCGCCATGCGCTCCGGCGCGTGGTCGCTGCCGAGCGTGCGGAAACCCTTGGCGGCACTGTTCGCGGCCATCCCGAGGCCCATCCGACCGAGACCGACGACGCCAATGGTCAATGCGCTCAACGCGAGACCCCTTCCCTGACTGCGAGGCATGCGCGGAACGGATGACCTCCGCGCCGCTGCATCCGTGGAAAAACACGCGCGCCCATGAAAGGGTCAAGGCGAAACGTTGGGCAGACCCTCGGGGGACACGGCAGCCATGCGCATCTTCACGGCCAGCATCGCGACGGAGACCAACACGTTCTCGCCCATCCCCACGGCAATGGACAATTATCTGACGTGCGTCGCCTATCGTCCGGGGGAACACCCGGTCGAGCAGCCGACCCTGTGCAGTGCACCGCTCTTCGTGGCCCGCCGCCGCGCCACCCAGGAAGGGTTCACGCTGGTGGAAGGCTCGTGCTTCTTCGCCCAGCCGGCCGGTCCGACGACCAGGCTCGCCTACGAGACCATGCGCGATGAGATCCTCGGCCAGCTACAGGCCGCGCTGCCGGTCGACGGTGTGCTCCTCGGCATGCATGGCGCGATGGTGGCCGACGGCTTTGACGACTGCGAGGGCGATGTTCTGGAGCGCGTGCGTGCGATCGTCGGACCGGATTGTGTCATCGGCGTCGAGCTCGACCCGCACAACCACATGACCAGGAAGCGCGTCGCTCTCGCCGACATCATCATCTGCTTCAAGGAATATCCGCATGTCGATATCGTGCCGCGCGCCGAGGAACTGGTGACGCTGGTGCTGAAGACGATCCGCAAGGAGATCAGGCCGGTGGCCTCGCTCTATGACTGCGGCATGATCGCCTTCTATCCGACGACCTCGGAGCCGAACACGTCCTTCGTCGCCCGCCAGAAGAGCTTCGAGGGCCAGGACCGTGTGCTCTCGGTCTCCTTCGTCCATGGCTTCCCCCATGCCGACGTGCCGGAGATGGGCTCGCGCATGCTGGTCTATACCGACAATGCCAAGGCGAAGGGCGACGCGCTGGCGGTCCGCCTCGGCGAGGAGATCGTCGCGCTGCGTGGCAAGACCGCGCCTCCCAACCTCGACTTCGTCGACGCCCTCGACCAGGCGTTGGCCACCAATACGGCGAGCGGCCCGGCCATCATCGCCGAGCCGGCCGACAATGCCGGCGGCGGCTCGGCCTCCGACAACACGCTCTCTTTGCGCACCCTCGTCGCCCGCGGCGTCGAGAATGCCGCGGTTGCGCCACTCTGGGATCCCCAAGCCGTCGCCTTCTGCCATGCCGTCGGTGCCGGGGCGCGACTGCGCCTGCGGATCGGCGGCAAGACATCGGAACTCTCCGGCGATCCCTTCGATGCCGATTGCGAGGTGCTGGCGGTAGCCAAGGACTGCCACCAGAGCTTCGGCGAGGCCAAGGGGCCGCTCGGCGACCTTGCGGCGGTCAGGATTGGCTGCGTCACCGTCATCATGAACACCAACCGCGCCCAGGCCCTCGGACGCGAGCTCTTCACGGCCCTCGGCCTCGACCCGGCCTCCTATCGGCTGCTGGTGCTGAAATCGGCGCAGCATTTCATGGCCGCCTATGGGCCGCTGGCGTCCCGGGTCTTCTATTCCGAGACGCAGGGCCCCTCGACCCAGCGCTACGAGAAGCACAGCTACAGCCGGATCGCCCGGCCGAAATGGCCGATAGACGCGCAGGCGTCGGGCGCGCTGATCCTCTGATGCGGGCTCAGCGGACCCTTTCGGGGTTCAGGTCCTTCTCGAGGCGCTGCGAGTAGCGGCTCATCGTGTAGCAGGCGATGAAATAGACGAAGGCCGCGTAGAGATAGGCCTCGGTGGCGAAGCCGAGCCAGTTCGAATCGCCCAGAGCCGAGCGCAGCGTTGTGAAGAAGTCGAAGATGCCGATGATGAGGACCAGCGTCGTGTCCTTGAACAGGCCGATGAAGGTGTTGACCTGCGCCGGTATGGTGATCTTCAGCGCCTGCGGCAGAACAATGAAGCGCATCGCCTGGGCATAGTTCAGCCCCAGCGAGTCGGCGCCTTCGAACTGACCCTTGGGAATCGCCTGCAGACCGCCGCGGAAGACCTCCGCCATATAGGCGGCGGCAAAGACGATGAAGGCGATCTGGGCGCGGATCAGCCGGTCGATCTCGACGCCCTGCGGCATGAAGAGCGGCACGATGAAGGTCGCAATGAACAGGAGCGAGATCAGCGGCACGCCGCGGATGAACTCGATCCAGGTGACCGACAGTGCCCGTACGATGGGGCGTTTCGAGCGACGGCCAAGCGCCAGCATGATGCCGATCGGATAGGCCATGGCGAGGCCGAAGACCGACAGGAAGATGGTCACCAGCCAGCCGCCCCAGAGCCGCGTTCCTACCGGTTCGAGGCCGGGGATCGGAATGCCGAGGACCGAGCCGCCCATCAGGCCCCACATAACCGCGAGGACGGCGAACCACGCATAGACCAGTTCGCGCCGCCAGAACAGGCGCTGGGTCGAGAGGGCCACCATGACAGCGAAGATCACCAGGACGGTGGCCGGCCGCCAGCGCAGCTCGAAGGGGTAGAGGCCGAATACCGAGAACCAGAACTTCTCGCCGATGAAGGCCCAGCAGGCCCCGCCGGCCTCGCGGCACTGGGCGGCGGTGCCGGTCCAGGTGGCGTTGATGAAGGCCCAGGACAGGAACGGCGGCAGGGTCCAGGCAAGGATGGCGACGCATGCCAGGGTGATCACCGCAGTGCCGGGGGTGCCGAAATAGGTTCGGAACAGCGCCAAGGGCAACGGCGGCAGAACGCTGGCCGGCGGCTTCAGGTCGGCCAGCTTTTCACTGGCGACATAGTGGACGAGGGCGTCCGGTGCGACGGGGCGGTTCATGGCATCAGCGCTCCCGGATCGCGACACGGCCGTTGTACCAATTCATGAAGGCCGAGGTCAGTAGCGAGATCGTCAGGTAGACCAGGGCGAAGACAAGGATCACCTCGACGGCGCGACCAGTCTGATTCATCGTCGTGTTGGAGACGTGCACGAGATCCGGATAGCCGATCGCCACAGCCAGCGACGAGTTCTTGGTGAGGTTGAGATACTGGCTGGTGAGCGGCGGGATGATCACCCGCAGCGCCTGTGGCAGGATGACCAGACGCATGATGCGCGGCGCCGGCAGACCCAGGGCCCGGGCGGCCTCCCACTGGCCCTTGTAAACCGAGACAATGCCGCCGCGGACGATCTCAGCGATGAAGGCGGCAGTGTAGAGCACGAGGCCGAGCAGAAGGGCGACGAATTCGGGCGAGAGTTCGATGCCGCCGGTGAAGTTGAAGCCCTGGAGGACCGGAACGCTCAGGGTCGCGGGGAAGCCCTGCGCAGCCAGTGCCAGGAACGGCAGACCGATGATCAGCGCGGCGGCGATTGGCAGGGTCGGCGGCGCGTCACCGGCGGCCTCGCGGCGCCGCCGCAGCGCGCGGGCCGCGATGAAGGCGCCGATGATGCCGGCGACGAGGGCCCAGATGACGGGCCAGAGCGCAGGCGACCATTCGACCCACGGCACCTTCATGCCGCGGTTCGACAGGAACATGCCAGGCCCCAGCGGCAGGGCCTGTCGCGGGCCCGGCAAGGTGTTGATGATGGCGTACCAAAGGAAGAGCTGCAGCAGCAGCGGCGTGTTGCGGACGACCTCGACATAGCCGGAGACCAGGCGCGCCAGCAGCGGGTTGGAGGACAGGCGCATGACGCCGAGCGCGACCCCGAGCAGGGTGGCGAGAATGATCCCGACCACCGCAACGCGCAGCGTGTTGAGAAGGCCGACGATCACGGCACGGCCATAGCTGTCAGTCGGCGCGAAGGGAATCAGACCCTCGCCGATGGCGAAATTGGCGGGGCGGTCGAGGTAGTCCCAGCCAAAGATCAGACCACGCGCCACCATATTGGCGGACATGTTGTTCCAGGCCGCCCATACGACGACGAGGACGAAGACGACGAGAACCGTCTGCAGTGCCAGCCCGCGCTTGACCGGGTCGTTCCAGAACGCAGTCTTGGTGGCTGGTGGGGTCTCGATCGTGCTCATGAGGACTTCCATGGTGCCGTGGCACGGAAGGAGGAAGGCAAGAGCCATGCCCGGCAAAGAGGAACCGGGGCGCTTACGCGCCCCGGTGGGTCATGGCTGCCGAAACTCGGCGAAACGGCCGATCAACGGGCCGGCGGGGCGTAAAGCAGGCCGCCTTTGGTCCAGATATTGTTCTGGCCGCGCTCAAGGCCGAGCGGCGTGTTGACACCGAGGTGACGCTCGAACATCTCGCCGTAATTGCCGAAGGCCTTGATGATGGTGCGGGCATACTGGTCGTTGGCCGCGCCGATCGCCGTGCCCATGCCGGGCTCGACGCCAAGCAGGCGACGGATGCGCGGATCGGTGGCGGAACCAGCGATCTGATCGACATTGGCCTGGGTGATACCGAACTCCTCGGCGTCGATCAGGGCAAAGACCGTCCAGGCGACGATGTTGGTAAACTCTTCATCGCCCTGACGGATGGTCGGGCCGAGGGGCTCCTTCGAGATGCGCTCCGGCAGGATCACGTGGTCGCGCGGGTTGCTGAGCAGCGTGCGCTGCGCGGCGAGCGCGGCGAAGTCGTTGGTGAAGAGTCGCAGCGGCCCTGGTCATAGGCGCGGCGCAGTTCGTCCAGCGCCTCGATGACGACGGGGCGGAACGTCATGTTGTTCTGGCGGAAGAAGTCCGCGAGGTTCAGTTCGGTCGTGGTGCCCGGCTGGACGCAGACGGTGGCGCCATTCAGCGCGCGGGCCGAGGTGACGTTGAGGCGGCGCGGCACCATGATGGCCTGACCGTCATAGAAAATGATGGCCGGGAAGTTGAAGCGGTTGACGCCAGTATCGCGGGTCAGGGTCCAGGTCGTGTTGTTCGACAGGACGTCGACTTCGCCATTTGTCAGGGCAGGGAAACGCGACTGCGTCGTCACCGGTACGAACTCGACCTTGGACGGGTCGTTGAAGATGGTGATGGCGATGGCACGGCAGACCTCGACGTTGAAGCCGCCCCAGACGCCCTGGGCGTTCGGCACACCGAAGCCAGGGTTGGACGGACCCTGCACGCCGCAGCGGAGCGTACCGCGGGCCTTGATGGCGTCGAGGTCGCGGCCGGCTTCGGCGGCCGTCGGGCCGAACACGAAGGCCGCAGCCGCGAGGCCCGCCAGGACGAAATTCCTGATCATTCGCTACTCTCCTGTGAAGACCTGCGGCCGACCGGATCGGTGGGCGCAGGGGAAACCTCTCGCTCCCGGGACGTCCGGCAGCAGCACGCAGTTCTGAAATCGATCCTTTACCTTTTCAACGGGGCCATCAATATCTGTGACAATTTGCATCAGGTCTGTTTATCGATTGCGCAGGACAGCCCGCATCTGCCGCATTGAGCGGCAAACGCTGTCAACGTTCGCCCCGAGGCGCGAAGCCTTCGCGGTTATCCGGCACGTTAAGCCGCAATAGCATGCTCACTGAACGGGCAGCGCAGCCGGCAACTCCCGGCTGGACCACGACCCTCGCGGCGATTGGTCGCACCTGTTGAGCGTGGCGCCATCGCTCACGGCGCAGGCGCAGGCCCTCTGCGATAGGCCCGAGCGTGGAGGCCGTGGGCCTTCAGACGCGAAGCTAAGGTGGTAGGGCGGATCCCGAGCCGCTCCGCCGCGCCACCCGGGCCTGAGACCTTGCCCCCCGCCAGTTCCAGCGCGGCGACAAGGTTGTGGCGATCGCGGAGCCGACGATGGTCATCGGTGAGAATTCCGGGGCCGGCAGTAAGGGCGAGGCCGGGCGACGGCAGGCGGACCGCTGCACCCGGCAGGTCGATCGACAGGCGGCCGTTGCGGGCGAGAATGGCCGCCCTTTCGATAACGTTCTGCAATTCGCGTACATTGCCGGGCCAGCCATAGCCGGCAAGGCGGCGGACATCGGCCTCGGACAAACCGAGTCCTGAGGTCTTCAGCTTGCGCTCGGCATGGCGGAGGAAATGCAGGGCGAGTGGCGCCACATCGTCCGCCCGCTCGCGCAGCGGCACCGAATGGATCGGGAAAACGTCGAGGCGGAAATAGAGATCCTCGCGGAAGCGCCCTGCCCTCACCTCGGCCCGAAGATCGCGGTTGGTGGCGGCGATGACGCGGACATCGACGCTGCGGGTGCGCTCGTCGCCGACGCGCTCGAACTGGCCCTCCTGCAGGATCCGCAGCAGCTTGCCCTGAAGTTCCAGCGGGATCTCGCCGACCTCGTCGAGGAAGAGTGTGCCGCCGTCGGCGAGTTCGAAACGGCCGACACGGTCGCGCAGCGCGCCGGTAAAGGCGCCGCGGACATGGCCGAAGAATTCGCTCTCGAAGAGTTCGCGCGGGATGGCGGCGCAATTGACGCGAATGAGTGGCCGGTCGCGCCGGCCACTGGCCTCGTGGATGGCACGGCCGATCAGTTCCTTCCCGGTGCCGGATTCGCCGGTGACCAGGACTGTCGCGTCGGTCGGGGCGACGAGGTCGATCTGGCGCAGGATCTTCTGGATCGCGGCCGAGCGGCCGATAATGCCGCGATGGTTGCTTTCCAGGCGGATCTCCTCCTGCAGATAGGCATTTTCCCGCTCCAGCCGCTGGCGCAGAGTATCAACCTCGGCGAGGGCCTGCCGCAGCTTCTCCTCGGCCTCGCGGCGCTGGCTCACGTCGCGAAAGACGATGACAGCGCCGATAATGGCGCCGCGCTCGCGGATCGGCGTCGAGGTATACTCGACCCAGAGCGGCGTGCCGTCCTTGCGCCAGAACACCTCGCCCGCCACGGTCTGGACGGCACCGTTGCGAAAGGCCGCATAGATCGGGCAGTCGTGGTTCGGATAGGGCGAGCCGTCAGCACGTTGGTGGTGCACCAGGGAGTGCATGTCCTTGCCGACCAGTTCCTCCGCTGTCCAGCCGAGCAGAGCCTCGGCGGCCGGGTTGACGAAGGTCGTCTTCCCGTCGGCGTTGACGCCGTAGATGCCCTCGCCGGCTGCCTTGAGGATGAGCTGGTTCTCCTTCTCGATCGTGTGGAAGAGCCGCTCGACCCGCTTCCACTCGTCGATGCCCTGGCGGAGCGTCCCGTCGGCGTCGGCATCGACGTCGCGGCGATGGCGCGCCGCCAGATCGGCCATGGTGAGAAGAACCAACGGGCCATCGGCGGCCTGCAGGACTGCGCCCGCATATTCCAGCTTCAACTCGCCGCCGCCGGCCTTCAGCGGCGTCAGGCTGCGGGTGAAGGCCCGGCCACGGTGCAGGACCTCCTCGGTGAAGACGACGAGCGCGGGACGCTGGCCACGGTGGAGATCGGTGATCTTCAGGGTGCGCAGCACGGCGACGCGATAGCCGAGCAGATGCTGCGCGGCGGCATTGGCGTCGCGGATCGCACCCGACCGTGGATCGACCACGATGGCCGCATCGGTCAGGCTGTCGAAGGCTGGGCCAAAAGACGACAACGCCGCAAGGGACTGTGCGGCGGATAAGGATGCAGCACTGGCCATGCGCGGGTCTCCCTTTTTCACGAATATTCGTGCTCTTGATCCCGATCTTTCGTCAATGATGATTTTTCGTTAGATCGGAAATCGTGAGGAATCCGTCATTTTGTCCGCTTTCGCACGGTCCCGCGCACTGGCCCCAACCTTGCTTAACCATCGTGAGTGAAGCCGAGGCGCCGAACGCCGGAACCCTGAGGACGACCCATGGCTCTGTTCGACAATCCCTTCAATGCCGCCAAGACATTCCTCAAGGGCTGCGTCTGCGGGCGCCACGCCTCCGCTAGCGAGCACGCGGCCGCGATCAAGGCCGAGGCGGTCGCCGTCGAGGCGGCCGGCGAGGAAAGCCGCTATCGCCGCATCGTCGAACAGGCGGTGATGCGGGCACTGTTCCCCCAGGACCACCAACGCCGTGCCTTCCTGAAGGCGGTGGGTGCCACCACGGCCGCAGCCGCCATCGCGACCTTCTTCCCCATCGGCGCGGCGACCGAGGCCCTCGCCCAGACCGGCCCGATCGAAAAAAAGGATCTCAAGGTCGGCTTCATCCCGATCACCTGCGCGACGCCGATCATCATGGCGCATCCGCTTGGCTTCTACTCCAAGCACGGGCTGAACGTCGAAGTGGTGCGCACTGCCGGCTGGGCGGTCATCCGCGACAAGACCATCAACAAGGAATATGACGCCGCCCATATGCTGGCGCCGATGCCGCTCGCCATCACCATGGGCGTCGGCTCCAACCCGATCCCCTATTCGGTCTCGGCCATCGAGAACATCAACGGCCAAGCCATCACGCTGGCCAACAAGCACCGGAACAAGCGCGACCCGAAGGACTGGAAGGGCTTCCGCTTTGCCGTGCCCTTCGACTTCTCTATCCACAACTATCTCTTGCGCTACTACCTCGCCGAGGCAGGGCTGGATCCTGACCGCGACGTGCAGATCCGCTCGGTGCCGCCGCCGGAAATGGTCGCCAACCTGCGCGCCGACAACATCGACGGCTATCTCGGCCCCGATCCGTTCAACCAGCGGGCGGTCTTCGATGGCGTCGGCTTCATCCACATCCTCTCCAAGGAACTGTGGGACGGCCATCCCTGCTGCGCCTTCGCGGCCAGCCGCGAATTCGTCACCACCATGCCCAACACCTACAGGGCGCTGCTGAAGGCCATTATCGACGCGACCGCCCATGCGCAGAAGGCGGAGAACCGCAGGGAGATCGCCGCGGCCATCGCCGCTCCGAACTACCTGAACCAGCCGGTCACGGTCCTGGAGCAGGTCCTGACCGGCACCTATGCCGATGGCCTCGGCCAGGTGAAGCGCGACCCGAACCGCATCCAGTTCGATCCCTTCCCCTGGGAAAGTTTCTCGGTGTGGATCCTCACCCAGATGAAGCGCTGGGGTCAGATTCGGGGTGACATCGACTATGACGGCATCACCCGTCAGGTGTTCCTGGCGACTGACGCCGCGGCGATGATGCGGGAACTCGGTCTCACGCCCCCGACGGCGTCAACCAAGACCTTTGCCGTCATGGGCAAGCCTTTCGATCCGGCGAAGCCCGAGGAGTATATCGCCTCGTTCGCCATCAGGCGGTGACGGGCACGCCAGGGACCATGCCCATGACCCGGCCTCCCGTTCCACCCTTCACGCTGGAAACGGCGCGCCAGAAGGTGCGCGTCGCCGAGGACGCCTGGAACACCCGCGATCCCGAGCGGGTGGCGCTGGCCTATACCGAGGGCAGCACCTGGCGAAACCGGTCGGATTTCTTTTCAGGGCGCCCGGCGATCCGCAGCTTTCTCGCCGCCAAATGGGCGAGGGAAAGGGACTACCGGCTGATCAAGGAGCTCTGGGCCTTCCACGAGAACCGGATCGCCGTGCGCTTTCAGTACGAATGGCACAACGCTGGCGGGGCCTGGTTCCGCTCCCACGGCAACGAACAATGGCAGTTCGACGCCGAAGGCTACATGGAGCGGCGCGAGGCCAGCATCAACGACGTCCCCATCGCCGAGGCCGACCGCCGCTTCACCTGGCCGCTCGGCATCCGCCCGGCCAATTGTCCCGGCCTGACGGAGCTTGGCCTGTGACCCCTTCCCTTTTCCGTCGCGAGACCCGGCCATGACCCGCTCCATCGGCGTGCGCGCCCTCGTCCTCTCGCTGGTGATTCTCGCCGTTTTCCTCGCCGCCTGGCATATCGCCGTCAGCGGCGGCGGCGGCGGCGGCCAGGCGGTGGATCCGGAATATGCCCGCCTCGTCGGTGCCGCCGCGGCGACCGGCGGGCAGACCCCGATGCCCGGGCCGATCGATGTCGGCAAGGCGATCTGGAAACACCTGTCCGACCCGTTCTATGTGCGCGGCACCAACGACATGGGCATCGGCATCCAGCTCGGCTATTCGCTCGCCCGTGTGCTCCTCGGCTTCGGCATCGCTGTGGCGGTCGCCGTTCCTCTCGGCTTCCTGATCGGCATGTCGCCGCTCGTCTATCGAGCCCTCGACCCCTTCATCCAGGTGATGAAGCCGATCTCGCCGCTGGCCTGGATGCCGCTCGCCCTCTACACGATCAAGGATTCCTCGCTCTCCTCGATCTTCGTCATCTTCATCTGCTCGCTCTGGCCGATGCTGATCAACACGGCCTTCGGCGTCGCGAGCGTCCGCAAGGACTGGCTGAACGTCGCGCGGACTCTCGAGGTCGGTCCATTGCGCAAGGCCTTCACGGTGATCCTGCCGGCAGCCGCCCCCACCATTCTCACGGGCATGCGCATCTCGGTGGGGATTGCCTGGCTGGTCATCGTGGCGGCCGAGATGCTCGTCGGCGGTACCGGCATCGGCTACTTCGTGTGGAACCAGTGGAACAACCTGTCGCTCACCGACATCATCACGGCCATCCTGCTGATCGGCCTCGTCGGCATGGTTCTGGACCAGATCCTCGCCCGCCTCACCCGTCTCGTGACCTATCCGGAGTGATGCGGATGGCCCGTTCCTACATCTCCATCGAAGGCATCGCCCGCCGCTTTCCTGCCCCCGAGGGTGGCCGGACGACGATTTTCGAGGACCTCTGGTTCGCCATGGAGCGCGGCGAGTTCGTCTGCGTTATCGGCCATTCCGGCTGCGGCAAGACGACGGTGCTGAACATCCTCGCCGGCCTCGACGAACCAAGCGAGGGGGCAGTCATCATCGACGGCAAGGCCATCGAGGGGCCGAGCCTCGACCGGGCCGTCATCTTTCAGAGCCATGGCCTCCTGCCCTGGCGGACCGTGCTCGGCAATGTCAGCTATGCCGTCTCGTCCAAGTGGCGCGACTGGTCGAAGGCCAAGGTCGAGGAGCATGCGCGCAAGGCGATTGCGACGGTCGGCCTGACGGGGGCCGAAATGAAGAAGCCGGCTCAGCTTTCGGGCGGCATGAAGCAGCGGGTCGGCATTGCACGGGCGCTGTCGATCGAGCCAAAGATCATGCTGATGGACGAACCCTTCTCGGCCCTCGACGCCCTGACGCGCGGCACCCTGCAGGACGAGGTGCGCGGAATCTGCCGCAATACCGGTCAGACCGTCTTCATGATCACCCACGATGTCGACGAGGCCATCTACCTCGCCGACAAGATCGTACTGATGACCAATGGACCCGACGCACGGATCGCCGAGATCGTCGCCAATCCTTTGCCGGCTGATCGCTCGCGCAACGAGGTGCACAAGCACCCGGCCTATTACCCCCTGCGCAACCACATCATCGATTTCCTGGTGGCGCGGTCGCGGAGCTTTGCCGAGGAGCTCGCCCAGCCCGGCAAGGTCTGGAACCGCCGCGCCCCGCCGATCGTCACCCCCGGCGCGCCCGACACCCCACCCCCGCTGGTTCGGGCCGTCTGAAGCCCGCCCCCCTTCCCCGTTGTACCCAAGGAGACGGACATGATCCGCGAAGAGCTCACGGAAAAGATTCTCGACATCAAGCGCGAGAAGGGCTGGACCTGGAAGCACATCACTGACGAGATCGGCGGCATGTCGCCGGTGCTGATCATCGGCGCGCTGCTCGGCCAGCACAAGCTGGTGAAGCCGCTCGCCGCCAAGGCAGCGGCTCTTTTCGGCCTGACGCCGATGGAGGAACGGATGCTCAACGAGGTGCCCTATCGCGGCACCGGAACGTCGATGCCGCCAACCGACCCGCTGATCTACCGCTTCTACGAGCTGGTACTCGTCAACGGACCGGCCTGGAAGGCGATCATCGAGGAGGAGTTCGGCGACGGCATCATGTCGGCGATCGACTTTAACATGGAATTCGAGCGCGAGCCGAATCCGAAGGGCGACCGGGTTAAGATCACCATGTCGGGCAAGTTCCTGCCGTTCAAATACTACGCCAACGAGCAGGGCATCCCCGACTACGGCTTCAAGGAGGCCTGACCGGCCCGGTGCGACGGCGGCGGCGGGAGACCGGCGCGGCCGTCGGCCGCCGCTCAGAAGCCCGCCTGGACCGCGATGATCGTCTCGCCGCGGATATCCTCGGTGAGCTGTTCCTCCAGGCGCCCGAAATCCGGTGTCGTTTTCAGCTTGTAGGACCGCGGGTGGGCGAAGGGGATGGTCACCTCGCTCTTGAAGCGGCCTGGCCTCGCGCTCATCACCAGCACGCGGTTGGCCATGAACACCGCTTCCTCGATATCGTGGGTGACGAAGAGCACGGTCTTGCGGTGCGTCTCCCAGATCGACAGCAGCAGTTCCTGCATCAGCGAGCGGGTCTGGTGATCGAGGGCACCGAAGGGCTCGTCGAGCAAGAGGACCTTCGGATCGTTGGCCAGCGCACGGGCGAGCGCGGTGCGCTGCTGCATGCCGCCCGAGAGCTGCTTGGGATAGTGGTTGGCGAACTGGGTGAGGCCCACCTGCGCCATCAGCTTTTCGGCGGTGGCGCGGCGTTCGGCCGCCGCCACGCCGCGTTCGCGCGGGCCGAACTCGATGTTCTCCACCACCGTGAGCCAGGGAAAGAGCGTGTAGCTCTGGAACACCATGCCGCGATCGGCGCCCGGACCCGGCACGGGCTTGCCGTCGAGGGTGACGGTTCCGGTGGTCGGCCGGTCGAGACCGGCGACGATGCGCAGGAGCGTGGACTTGCCGCAGCCGGAAGGCCCGAGGATAGCGACGAAATCGCCCTCCCCGACCGTGAGATCGACCGGTGCCAGGGCCTGGACCGGATCGCCGCCGCGCACCGACGGGAAGGTGCGCGAAACGCCCGAGACGACGACGCCGCTCATATCGTGCTCCAGGGAAACAGCTTCTGGTTCACCGCCTTGAACAGGAAGTCGGAGATGAGGCCGATGACGCCGATGACGATGATGCCGAAGATCATCTGGCCTGTGGCGAGCAGCGCCTGGCTCTCGATGATCATGTGGCCGATGCCCGAGGAAGAGCCGATCAGCTCGGCGACGATGACATAGGTCCAGGCCCAGCCAAGGACGAGGCGCAGGATCTCAGCGATCTGCGGCGCCGCATAGGGCACCATGACGCGGCCGACGATGCCCTGGTCGCGCGCGCCCAGGGTGAGCGCCGCCTCGACCAGATCGCGGCGGATCGAACCGACCGCCACAGCCACCATCAGCACGATCTGGAAGACCGAGCCGACGAAGATCACGAGCAGCTTCTGCTTCTCGCCGACGCCGGCCCAGAGGATGAAGAGCGGGATGAAGGCGGAGGCCGGCAGGTAGCGGGCAAAGGAGACGAAGGGTTCGAAAAAGGCCTCGACCGGCTTGTAGGCGCCCATGGCGAGGCCGAGCGGCACAGCGACGAGGGCCGCCAGGATAAACCCACCGACGACGCGCCAGACGGTGACGCCGATATCGACCAGGAAGCCGTGGTTGGTGATGAGATACCAGCCCTCCTGCAGCATCGTGACGGGATCGGCGAGGAAGATCTTCGGCACAAGGCCGCCGAAGGTTACCGCCGCCCAGGCGGCGAAGAAGATGACGAAGAAGGCGATGCCGAGGCCGACACGCGCGGTCGTCGATACGGGCTCGAGGGGTTTCATGGGGTTATCCGAAGGACGAAGGAAGCAGAGACGGCATGGAAAGCGTCATGGCTTGGAAAACGTTGTCGTCGCAAAAAGCGCCATGGCCGGGCTTGCCCCGGCCATCAACGACTTGATCACGACCTGGCAGGAATTCGTGGATGCCCGGCACGAGGCCGGGCATGACGTCGTGGGCGGTCGCGGCTTTCGCGCATGACCGCCACCTTGATCCGCCCCTACTGGATGAAGCGCGTGTCAACCATCGTGTCGAAATTCGGCTTGTTGCGGATGATGCCGAGCTCCAGCAGCAGGTCGGCCGCCTTCTCGGAGAAAGTGCGCCACTCGCCGGCGAAGAAGGTCCGGTTCGCCTCGCGGTCCTGCCAGCGCAGGTACTGAGCGGAATTGCCGAACTGCTCGGCCGTCTGGCGCACATCGGCGCCCATGATCCGAAAGGACTCAGCCTGGTTGGTCTTGATCATCTCGAGCGCCTCGAAATAGCTCTTGGCGAGCGCCCGGACGGCGGCCTCGTTGGCCTGGATGAAGGCCGGCGTGCAGCCGAACGTGTCCATGACCATGGGATAGTCGAGGGTGGTGGCGATGATCTTGCCAGCCTGTGGCGCATTGCGCACCGAGGACAGGAAGGGCTCATAGGTCATGGCGGCATCGTTCTGGCCGGCAACGAAGGCCTGGGCGGCGGCTCCCGGCTCCATGTTGACGACGGTCACGTCACGGATGGAGAGGCCGTTTTCCCGCAGCATCCAGGCGAGGGTGAAATAGGGCGCAGTGCCCGGAGCCGAGGCCGCCACCGTCTTGCCGCGCAGGTCGCGGATCGAGTTGATGCTGTTGCGCACGGCCATGCCGTCGGCGCCGTAGCTCTTGTCGAGCTGGAACAGCTGGGTGGTGGCGATGCCGTTGGCGTTCCAGACGATCCAGGTTTCGACCGTCGTGGCGGCGCACTGGATGTCGCCCGAGGCGATGGCGAGGTGGCGGCTCGCCTGCGGGATCTTGCGGATCGTCACATCAAGGCCGTTGCGGGCGAAGATGCCGGCTTCCTTGGCCAGTGTCAGCGGCGCGAAACCGGTCCAGCCGGAAATGCCGATATTGACCTTGGTCTGGGCGCTGGCAGGGCCGGCGAGAACCAGGCCGAGCGAAAGGGCCGCGCCGGCCAGAAGGCCGCGCAGGGTGGACGGTTGCAACATCGTCGTTCTCCTCTGGCGGCCCTGGCGAAGAGGACCGCATCTGATATCAGTCTAGGGGTGCTGTTCCACGGCGTGGCATACGGACATCTACGTAAGATACGCAGATTCCTGTGCAGCGCAGCACGAGGCGGCGCTGCCGGTCAGGACCTGGGGGCGCCGGCGCCGCCGGCACCCGGCTGAATCAGCTCTTCACCCAGCTCGGCGCGGCAAAGCGGAACTGGTCGAGGGTGTTCTCGGCGATGCGGAACCACAGGTTCGAATCGTCGGTGAACTTCTTCCAGCTGTCGTAGACGGTCTTGAATTCGGGGCTCTTGGCAGCGAAATCGTCGAGCGTCTCAACCGTCGCCTTCAAGCAGGCGTCGAGAACCGGCTTGGGGAAGGCGCGCAGCTGGGCACCGGCGGCCACCAGACGCCGCAAGGCTGCCGGGTTCTTGGCGTCGTAATTGGCCATCATCTGCACACATTGCTCGCTCGCCGCGGCCTCATAAGCGCCCTTGAAGGCGGGCGGCAGCTCGGCCCATTTCGCCTGGTTGACGAAGGAGGTGATCTGCGCCGCGCCCTCCCAGAAGCCGGGCGTGTAATAGAAGCGCGCCACCTTGGCGAAGCCGAGTTTCTCGTCGTCGTAGGGGCCGATCCATTCAGCCGCGTCGATGGTGCCGCGCTCAAGGGACGAATAGATGTCACCGGCGGGGATCTGCTGGGGCACGGCACCGAGCTTGGAGAGCACGCTACCACCGATGCCGCCAATGCGGAATTTCAGGCCTTTGAGATCCTCGAGCGTATTGATCTCCTTGCGGAACCAGCCACCCATCTGAACGCCGACATTGCCGCAGGGCACGGAAACCAGGCCGAACTTGGCGAAGACGTCGCGCATCAGCTCCTTGCCGCCGCCCGCCACCATCCAGGCCTGTTGCTGGCGGGTGTTGAGGCCGAAGGGCATGCCGCCGTCAAAGCCGATGGCCGGGTTGCGCCCGAAAAAGTAGCTGGAGAGCGTGTGGGAGCATTCCACCGTGGCATTCGACGTCGCGTCGAAGACCCCCAGAGCCGGCACGATCTCGCCGGCGGCGAAGACCTGGATCTGGAACTTGCCCTCGGTGATCTGGCTGATGCGCTCGGCCATCGCCGTGGCCGAACCGTGGATTGCGTCGAGGCTCTTTGGCCAACTCGTCACCATGCGCCAGCGCACAGTGGGAGTCTGGGCCAGGGCCGGCGCAGCGATCGTCGCTGCGACAGCGCCCGCCGTGCCGGCCAGAAAATGACGTCTCTTCATGATGGTCTCCCGTGTAATCGGCGTCGGTGGCACTTTCCCGTGCCTTCCTCGACGTTCCCCCAAAGACTGGTCGTGCGATGCGTCAGCGGCCGCCCTTCTTGTCGATGACCATGAAGCAATGGACATAGTCCATGGCGTGGCCGGCGGGGTTCTGGGCGACGTCTGCCTCGTAGGCGCCGTAGAAGGCGTCGATGATGGAGCCTCGCTCGTGCGCCGACCGCTTGGCGTCAAGAGCACCGGCGAAGACGGTCTCGGACCAGGAGCGCAGGGTCGGGACATAGGCGCTGGCGAAAGCCGCAGCGTCGCCGTGCCTCGCGAAATCGGCCGCATAGGGGCAGGCGGTCACAGCGGTTGAAAGATGCTTGAGCCTGAGGCCGGCGCGAGACACGGCCGATCCCTTGTCGCGGAAGGGCGCGGCGAATTCGTCCGGCGTCTTGTAGAACTGCTGGAAGGTCGCGCCCCGATATTCAGCCTCGGTGATGCGGCCCTTGGTCCAAAGGTCGCGCCAGTGGCGGGCGAAGGCGTCGAACATGTTCACGCCGCCGGTATGGCCGAGATAGCGGCCCTGCTCGTCGGCGCAGAAATTGGCAAGGACCAGCTTGCCGCCGGGGGCGAGTTCCTTCGCGCGGGCGAGCAGGATCGTGTCCCAGTCGGCCATGGCCTGGCGGCGGAACAGCGCCTGTTCGGCCACCGTCGCGCCGACCGCCTGGACATGGTCGGCAATGAGCCCAGGTCGCTTGCTCAGCCAATGCATGGCGGTGGCGGAAAAGCCGAGATGCAGCGAGCCGTCCGGAACGATCTGCTTGTAGAAGCTCGTCCCCGAGCCGGCGATATAGAGGTTCGGCGTCTCGGCGAGCGGCGTTTTCGACTGGTCGCCGAGAAGCCCCTGGGTGAGCCGGAACAGCGCCGAGAAATCGTTATGCGGCAGGTCGGTATAGGTGATCTGGATGGCGCGGTCGGGCGCCCTTTCCCGGACCTTCTCGACGAGTCGCCGCATCATGTCGAGGGAGGTGCCGCCGTCGGCAGCGCCATAGTCGCAGACCGAGAAGGCGGTCTTGGCCGGCTTGATCGCCATGCTCCCGAGGGCCGCGACGACGAGGTCGCCGGCCTTGTCGATGACGGCCTTGGCACCCACCGTATTGGAGGAATAGTAGCCGGCGCCGCGCATCGCGATCACCTGGGCCGAAGCCTTGCCTGCCATGCGCATTCCCCTTGGAGCGGCTTTCGAAGAACAGCCTATCTGCAATGCTTGCTGACGCAACGCCAAAACGTCTTCGGTATTCTCCGGATCAATCGTTGTCGGTCAGCCCTGCCCCGGCCCCCAGGACCCGCGAGCGCGCCGAGGCCGGGACATAGGTCCTGGCAGCCAGTGCCTCGAGTGCGGCGAGGATTGCAGGTGCCACGGCGGCGCGTGTCGCCTTGCCCTCGTCCAAAGCCTGAATCTCCGCCTCAAGCCGCGCCAGAACCTCCGCTTCCAGCGCCGGGGCGCCGGCCGCGGGGCTGTCGAGGCCGAGCACGAGAGATGGCCAATCGCCGCCCGCCCTGGCGATCCGGCGCGCCGCCCGGCCGATTTCCTCCGCGCCGCCCCAGGACAGCCCCGCCCCCCGTGCCGCTTTGGCAGCGAGTGTCTCGACCTCGTTGAGCGACATATCGATCAGGCCTGCCGTCACGAAGACAACCTCATGAGGCCATGCGCTCAGTTTCGCGCCTGCAGATATCCTCCGGGAAAGGCGCATCGGCGAAGAGGGAGATTCGCAGCCAGCGGTCGGAGCGCGGGTCGAAGCGGCTGGCGCCGAAAAAGGCGAGCTTGGCCCGCAGCAGATCGACCGGACGCATGGTGGCGGCGACGAGATTGTCGCGCACCTCGGCATAGGGGTGGGCGATCGCAACCTGCACCCGCCGCACGACATAGCGGAAGCTGGGATGCCGCATCAGAAAGGCGGCGACCGGTTCGTCGTGAGGCGCCGCCAGAAGGGCGGCCTCGAGCCGGCTCACGTCACGGGCGACCGCCAGGGGCTGCTCGCGATCGGCTCCATCCTCGGCGCCGCGCTCACCGAGCCGCGGCTCCAGTTTCTCCTCCGAGACATACCAGAACCTGGCCTCGCTGGCCGGATCGGAGAAGTCGAACCGTCGCACCCAGCCGTAATGGACGGCGAGCCGGGCAACGAGCGCGCCGACAGTCATGGTTCCGTCGATGCGGAAAACACTGTCCTCGTCGGCCTGCATGGTCTCGGCCAGATCGTCGACCAGGGCGCCGTGCGGCTCGAGCACCAACGCCACCACCGCTTCCTGCGCTTCCACGGAGAGGCCATCACAGGCGTGGCGATAGAGCGCATCCCAAGGCGTGGCGCCGGACAGGAGCCGGCGGGCAACAGCGGCCAGCGCGGCGAGGTCATCTGCCAGCACCGCGACCCGCGGCGCTTGAACCGGGTCCTCCGTGTGCCAGCGGCTCACGGTCTGGCGCATTGCCTCCAGCGCCGCAAGGAAAGCCGCCTGTTCGGCGGGGCCGGCGGCGGCCAGCCCGCGCACCCGCGCCAGGGCCGTCTCGCGGGCATGGAACCAGCGGTGGACCAGAAGGGGATGACGGACCAGGAAGGGCGCCATGCCGAGGCCGGTGGAGTTGCCGACTCCGAGGCTTCGCCGCAAGGCCGGATCGAGAGTGGTTGCCCGCGCCCCGCCCTGCGCCGCGGCAACATGTTCAACGAGATCGAGCGTGAATGCCCGGATCAGCCACACGGCGAGCATCTCGGCGCGGAAGGGGCCGGTCAGTTCGGCGCGACCGGCGATGCGGTCGCGGTCGGCGATGCCGAACTTTCCATTGCCATAGACCGCGGTGGTGCGCATCAGATAGCCGACGCTCGCCAGCAGATCCGCATCCGGCTGATGGCCGTTCGCGAGGCTTTCGGCCACATGAGCGAACAGACGGACGCTCTTGTTGGCGCGGGCCAGAACCAGATCCCGCTCGGTGAAGCGACCAGCCTCCTGGCGCGGGGCATTGGCGCGCAAACGGGCGATCTCGGCGGCGTCGGGGATGCCGTCATAGAGGACATAGCTCGTGTCCCAGGCCTCGGCGATGACGCGGTCGGTGCGCATCTCGTCGGCGAGCGGCGTCGAGAAGGCGACCAGCGAATAGGTGTTCGCCGGCGCGACGACGGTCAGCACGGCATGGCCGAAGCCTTCCGCGTCGATCTCCCAGGCGGCGCAACGATATGACCAGCCCTCCCCTTCCACCCGCCGCAGCAAGGCGCGCAGGAAGCTCAGACGCGTCGGATGGGCGGCACCAAGGCGGTTGAGCCGCATCACTTCGTCGGGCGGGCGGAGGTCCACCGTCATGCGCCCTGCCCCGCCAGCCGGAGCAGCATGGTTTGCGTCGCCTCGTCGACCTCGACGCCCTCGGTGGCGATGCGGGCACGCGCCGCGGCCCGCCGCCCACCGGGGAGCCGCCCGCCGGTCTCGGCGCCCAGCGCCTCCACAACGATGCCGAGCCGGTCGGCGAAGGCGCCGCCGGAGGAGATCTCAGGCGCCAGCGCGATGAAGAACTGGCCGGTCTTCGGCGGCCCGCCCGCGGGTCCGGAAAAGGGGCTCGCCTGGATGCCAGGCGTCGCGCCCGCGAGGCAGGCGGCGAAAACCTCCACCAGCAGCGCCGCTCCGACTCCCTTGTAGCCGCCCGAAGGCACCATCGTGCCCTTGAGGCCTTCCACCGGATCGGTGGTCGGCCGCCCCTCCGCGTCCAGCGCCCAGCCCTCGGGTATGGCCTCGCCGGATTTCGAACGCTTGATGACCTCGCTTTTGGCGATGACGCTGGCGCTCTGGTCGATGACGAACCGGGCGCCGCCGGCGCCATCCGGAACCGCCAGGGACCAGGGATTGGTGCCGAGCACCGCCTTGCGGCCGCCCCAGGGGGCGATCGAGGCCGGTGCATTGGTGAAGCCGAGACCGACGAGACCAGCCGCGGCGATCCGCTCGGTATGATAGGCGAGGATTCCGCAATTGTAGGAATTGCGGATGGCGAGGCTGGCGATCCCGTGGCTGCGCGCGGTGGCGATCAGATCAGGGAGGCCGAGGTCGATGGCGGCATGGGCAAATCCCGAGCCGGCATCGACGACTAGGCTGCCCGCGGCCTGCCGGGAGAGAACCGGCGCAGCCATGCCGACCACCTTGCCGCAGGTCAGATGTTCGCAATAGACGGGCAGATACATGAGGCCGTGGGAGCGGATGCCGTCACGTTCGGCGCCGGCGAGGCCGGCGGCCAGGGCCCGCGCCTGCGCCTCGCTCGCCCCGTGCCGGCGAAGCGCCGCGGCGGCAAGAGTTTCGATGGCATCGACTGTCATGCGCGGCATGTCATTCCCTCAACCCCTCGGGGGCCGGCAGCCCCACTGGCCGCCGCAACCCGCATGCATGGTCCGCGCCAAGGTCACCCCGGCGCAAGGGCCCGCCCCAGGAAGGCCATCCAGTTCTCGCCCATGATGCCGTCGACCTCGTCCTGTGCAAAGCCCGCGGCGCGCAGCCCGGCGGCAATGCCCGGAAAGTCGGCATTGCCACGAAACCAGACGGGCTGGGCCGGAAAGACCGGCGGTCCGTTGGGATTCGACGCGGTCTCGAAGGTCCAGCGCCCGTCGCGCATCCAGGCGACGGCGGAATCGGGCTGGTCCTGGCAGAGGTCGGAACCGATGCCGATGCGCTGCGGGCCGATCCGCTCGGCGAGCCGCGCCGCCATGGCAGCAAACTCGGCGAGGGTGCAGGCTGAGCCGCCGGCCAGGTGGTGCGGATAGAGCGACAGACCGAGGAGCCCGTCATGGGCGGCCAGCGCGTCGATGACGCGGTCAGAGACATTGCGTGGCGTGTCGCGCCACCAGCGGGGATTGGCGTGGGAGACCGTCACCGGCCGGGCCGAGCGTTCGAGTGCCTCGATGGTGGTGCGCTCGCCGGCATGGGACATGTCGATGACCATGGCGAGGCGGTTCATCTCGGCGATGACCTCACGGCCCATGCGGGTAATCCCGCCGTCCTCGAATTCCTGCCAGCCGGCACCGAGGAGCGACTGGTTGTTATAGGTCAGTTGGAGAAAGGTCAGGCCGCAATCGCGCAGCACCTCGATCAGGCCGAGATCGGCCTCGATCGGCGAAGGGTTCTGCATGCCGAAGAGGATAGCGGTGCGGCCGCTGGCCCGCGCCGCCGCGATATCGGCGACGGAGCGCGCCTTGACGATGAGATCGGCATGGTCGGCGAGCCGCCGGTTCCAGGCGACGAGCAGATCGACCGTCGCGCGGAAGTTCTCGTGGTAGCCGACGGTGGCATGGACCGCATCGACGCCTCCGGCCCGCATCTCCTCGAAGATCCGGCGTGACCAGTTCGCATATTGGGCACCGTCGACCACGAAGGGTCGCTGGCGGGAGGGTGGAACCGGCATGACGGAGGCCCGTTGGACTGGCGGGGACGGCAAGACGCCGCCACGTTAGAACGGTGCGCGCCCGGCAGACCAGTGCAGGACCTGCGGGTCAGGTCCCGTGCCGACGAGGTCCTCGAACGGCGGTGGTCGCCGGACCCGCCGTCAGACTCACTCGACAGCGCCCTGCCCTTGCGGCTTACTCCAACCGCCTTCGGGCACGGCCGGCATCGCGCCGCCGCGAACACTATCGAGGACAGATTATGGACATCCGCCGCTGCGGTTCGATCGATTCCCGCCGTCCCCCGGCCGACTGGTTCACCGGGAGCGTCTGGCAGGACCCCATCGTGGAGGCGGAAGCGCCGGCCCGCGTCCGCGCCGCGGTGGTTCGTTTCGACCCCGGCGCCCGCACAAACTGGCACACCCATCCGCTTGGCCAGACCCTCTTCGTCATCGAGGGCAGTGGCCTCGCCCAGACGCTGGGCGGGCCGATCCAGGAAATCCGGGCCGGCGACACGGTCTGGATTCCGCCGGGCGAGAAGCACTGGCATGGGGCGGCCCCCGGCACGGCGATGACCCATATCGCCATCCACGAGGCGCTCGACGGCAAGCATGTCGACTGGATGGAGCCGGTCACCGACGCGCAGTACTCCGGAAGCTGAGCCCGCAGCAGCGGTTCGCCGTTTCAGTACGGATTGCGTCCGTCGCCCTCGTCGACGTCGCGCGGTAAGGCCTCGTCCGGCCTGCGCGTGCGGTCCGGCACGCCGGCGGGCTGGTCGGTCGCCTGCCTGCCGCCGCCGGCGGGCCTCACACCCGGCCGGCCCGGCCTCTCATTCTGATTCCGGTCCATGGGCTGGTCGTCGTTGTCGCGACTGATCGCGTCACGCGGCTGGGTCATGGTCGCCTCCTGCTGTGGCAGGTAAACGGCCCCTGGTGTGCCGGGGTTCCCTCTCCGCAGCGGCCGCGGACCGGTCTCAGCCGAAACCGCAAGCCTCATCGGCCGGTGGGAATTGGCGGCCCCGGCAGGACTCGAACCTGCGACCAACAGCTTAGAAGGCTGTCGCTCTATCCAACTGAGCTACGGGACCGGACCCGGACGCCGCCTGCACCCTCAATGGGTCCAGGCGCCGACCCGGTTGAACTTGAAATTGTCGGAATAGGCAGCGAGCCGGCGCTTGGGTGCCTCGGCCTCGAAGAGCTGGTAGGCGATGCCGTTCTTCTCGGCATAGGCGATCGCGGCCTCGCGCGTCTCGAAGGATAGGCGCACCTGCTGGGCCATGTCGGTGGAGCTGGTATAGCCCATCAGCGGCTCCAGCGTTCGCGGCGTCTCGGGCTCGAATTCGAGACGCCACTGGTCGGTCTTGGCGAGACCGGACTGGGTGGCGGTCCTGGCGGGCTTGTAGATACGGGCGACCACGTCATTCCTCCGGATCTGGTCGGGGCGACTGGATTCGAACCAGCGACCTAGAGTACCCAAAACTCTCGCGCTACCAGGCTGCGCTACGCCCCGTCAGGCTTGGCAATAGCCGAGGGATGAGGCAGCGGCAAGCACGATGCGGATGGCTCAGCCGCGGAAGAAGGGATGTTCGACGCGGTCGCCTGCCGCGATGCCAAGGCGGCGCGACGTTCCGCCGATGACCTCGAGCACGCCCTTGACCGGACCGTTGGAGGAGATGGTCGCCTCCGACAGGGGTGTTGTGTTCTCGGCGATGTGGTTGATGACGCCATTGGCGCGGATGAAGATCATGTCCAGCGGGATGTAGGTGTTCTTCATCCACATGGTGACCTCGGTCTCGCGGGTGCCGAAGTCGAAGAGCATGCCGCGGCCATCGGGCAGTTCGCGGCGGAACATCAACCCACGCGAGCGGGTCTCGGGGGTGTTGGCGATTTCCAGCACGAAGGGATGGCTGGCACCGGCCCGCGTCACGATGGTCAGGCGGCCCGTATCGGCGCGCGCCAGGGCCGGGGCCACCGGCAGGACGAAGGCTCCAGCGAGCAGATTGCGGCGGTCGATCATCATGGCCGCTGTTCTAGCCCGTCAGTGGGAGGCTGGAAAGGGCGCTCCGTCCGGACGCACCTCAGCGGCCATCAGTCCCTTGGAGCCGTCGCCGAACCGGACCAGGACCCATTGTCCCGGCCGCAGCTCGGTCATCCCGTAGCGGCGCAGCGTCTCCATGTGCACGAAGATGTCCGGCGTACCCGGTCCACGGGACAGGAAACCGAAACCGCGCAGACGGTTGAACCATTTCACCTCGGCGCGCTCCAGTCCGCTGGTCGGAACCACAGCGACATGGGTCCGGGCCGGCGGCATCTGGGCGGGATGAATGGCGGTCGAATCGTCCATGGAGAGGACGCGGAAGGCCTGGAGCCCGCGGGCCCTGGCCGTCGCCTCAACGACGATGCGTGCCCCCTCGTGGGCGGTCTGGAAGCCGTCTCGGCGCAGGGTCGTCACGTGCAGGAGCACGTCCGATCCACCCTCGTCGGGAACGATGAAGCCGTAACCCTTGGCGACATCGAACCATTTGATGGCGCCTGAAATCTCGACCAGATCGACGGGTGCGGCTTCCGCAGCGGACGAAACCTCCGCCCGCATCGCCAGCGCGCCCTTTCCGCCGAGGCCGTCTGCATCGGAACCGTCCGACGTCATCACTCTCACCGCCGCGCTATCGGGATCGTGGCCTCGATCCCGCCCCACCTGATTCTTGGGACAAAGGATAGCACCCGTCCGGCGTCGGCAAAGCCCAAAATGCAGCCGTCGCGGGTCTTCCCCATCACTTTGGTGGATGAGCTGTTGATGACGTTACGACAGGTGTTCAATGCCGAGGCGACGGGCGAGACCTTGGAGGACTTCGCCGATATCGGCGCGGATGACGAGATGGGCTGCATGGTCGAGCGGCGTCTCCTCGCGATTGATGATGACGAGGTGAGCGCCGCTATCGCGGGCCGCGACCGGCAGGCCTGCGGCCGGATAGACCACCAGCGAGGTGCCGATGGCAAGGAACAGGTCGCAATCGATGGACCATGCGGCGGCCTGGCGCATCTTTCGTTCCGGCATGGCCTGGCCGAAGGAGATGGTGGCCGACTTCACCGGCCCGCCGCAGGCCTCGCAATCCGGCGGCTCGCCACCCGTCGCCTCGAAGCGTTGGCGCACCCAGGCGAGTTCATGGCGCCGGGTGCATGACAGGCAGGTCGCATAGGTGCCGTTGCCGTGAATCTCAATCAGATGGGCGTCGGAGACCCCCGACTCCTGGTGCAGGTTGTCGATGTTCTGGGTGATGATGCCGGCGAGCCGGCCGGCGCGGATCATGGCCGCGAGGGCCAGGTGGCCGCGGGCGGGCGCGGCGCCGCGATAGCTGTCGTCCATGGTGAACTTACGCCGCCAGGCTTCGGCCCGCGCCTCGCGGCTCGCGATGAAGGCCTGGAAGGGGATCGGCTTGTTCTGCGTCCACAACCCGCCGGGCGAGCGAAAATCGGGAATGCCGCTCTCGGTGGAAATGCCCGCGCCGGTGAAGGCCACCGCGCGGCTGGACTGCCGTAGAAGACTTGCCAGATGGTCCGTGGCAGTCTTCAACTCCGCTTCCGTCATCGACACCTCCGGCAAGAACGAGGGTTCCCCATGCGCTACCTGCACACCATGGTCCGCGTGACCGATCTCGACCAGTCGCTCGACTTCTACTGCAACAAGCTCGGCCTGGTTCAGGTGCGCAAGAACGATTTTCCGCAGGGAAAATTCACGCTCGTCTTCCTCTGCGCCCCGGAGGACAAGGCGGCGGCGGAAGCGGACATCGCCGCTGGCCGGCGCGACGCGCCCATGCTCGAACTCACCCATAACTGGGATCCGGAAGCCTATACGGGCGGGCGGAATTTCGGCCACCTCGCCTATGAAGTTGACGACATCTACGCCACCTGCGAGCGGCTGCAGAAGGCCGGCGTCACCATCAACCGCCCGCCGCGCGACGGCCGCATGGCCTTCGTGCGCTCGCCCGACAACATCTCCATCGAGATCCTGCAGAAGGGCGAGGCCAAGCCCGCCGCAGAGCCCTGGGCCTCCATGGCGAATACCGGGGTCTGGTAATCCCTTGCTGCCGCTCAACGTCAACGTTCTCGATACCGGCACGCCGCCGATCCCGGCGGCACGCGCCTGGATGACCTCCTATGACGGCGCCGCCGGGCTGCCGATCGACCTGTCGCAGGCCGCGCCGGGATCGCCGCCACCCCCTGCCCTGCTCGAACGCCTGGCAGCGGCGGCGGGTCGGCCGGACGTCGCACGCTACGGCGCCATCCTCGGCGATGCGCCGCTGCGCGAGGCCTATGCGGCAGAAGTCGCCAGCCTCTATGGGGGCGATGTCTCCTCCGCCGACATCGCCATCACCGCCGGCTGCAACCTCGCCTTTCTCGCCACCGTGCTGGCAGTGGCGGAGCCGGGCACCTCAGTGATCCTGCCGTCGCCCTGGTATTTCAACCACCAGATGACGCTGCAGATGCTCGGCATCGGCGTCCAGCCTCTCGCCTGCCGGCCCGCGGCCGGTTTCGTGCCTGACCCCGCGGCTGCCGAGGCGCTGATCGACGCCACCACGCGCGCCATCGTGCTGGTGACCCCGAACAATCCGACCGGCGCCATCTATCCGGAAGGCGTCGTCGCCGCCTTTGCGGCTCTGGCCCGCAGGCGGGGGCTTGCCCTGATCGTCGACGAGACCTATCGGGACTTCCTCGCGGCCGGAACCAACCGGGCCCATGGCCTCCTGGCCGCTTCCGACTGGCGCGAAACCGTCATCCAGCTCTATTCCTTTTCCAAGGCCTATGCGGTGCCCGGCCACCGCATCGGTGCAATCACGGCAGGGCCCCAGGCCATGGGACAGGTCCTCAAGGTTCTCGACAGTTTCCAGATCTGTGCCGCACGCCCGGCCCAGGAGGCGCTCGCCTGGGGGATTTGCGGCGTCGCCCAATGGCGGGCGGAGACGCGGGCGACGATCAATGGCCGGATCGCTGCCTTCGAGACCGTCGTTAAGGCCTGCGCGGGCTGGACCATCTCGTCCATCGGCGCCTATTTCGCCTATGTTCGACATCCCTTCGCAGGAATCGGGGCGGAACGGGTGGCCGAGGCGCTAGCCCGGGAGCGCGGCGTCCTCGGCCTGCCGGGCAGCTATTTCGGCCCCGGCCAGGAAGACCACCTGCGCTTCGCCTTTGCCAATGCCGACGAGGCCGCGATCGCCAGCCTCCCCCATCGGCTCGCAGGCCTTTCGCCCTGAAGGTGCCTACATCTCCATGACCGCCTGGACGCCGGGCACGGCCTTGATGGCGCCGGCGATCTGCGGCGAGACCGCGAAGCGGCCAGGCAGTTTCACCTCGACCTCGCTGCCGGCATCGGCAAGCCGGATGACGAGGCTCACCTCACCATCGCCCTTCACCGGCAGGCGGCGGGCGATCGAGTCGATGGCTCCGAGATCCTCGACGAAGACGCGGAAGCCCTTCTGGACACGCACGGCCGCGGCATCAAGCGGCTCGACCGACTGGATGCGCACGCGCACGTCATCGCCCTGCAACTCGGCACCGACGGCCAGCAACACCGCCTTGCCGGGCTCGAGCAGATCGCGATAGAGCGCCAGACCCTCCGAGAACAGCACGCCCTCGTAATGGCCGGAGGGATCGGAAAAGGTGACGATGCCCATCTTGTTGCCGGTCTTGGTGCGCCGCTCCTGTCGCGACGTGACGACGCCGGCCAGCCGCCCGGCGCTGGCGCCCTGACGGACGCTGCGGGAAAATTCCAGGAACGGCTCGATGCGCAGGCGCTTCAATGCTGCCTGGTAATCGTCCAGCGGGTGGCCCGACAGGAAGAAGCCGATGGCCTTGTATTCCTCGTCCAGCTTCTCGGCCGGCAGCCAGGGCTCGACCTTCGGCACGCGGATGAGCGGTGCGCCAGAGCCGCCGAAGAGCTCATCCTGGCCGAGCGCCCGCCCCTCGGCCTGACGCTGGGCTTCCGCCAGCACCTGGTCGATGGCGGCGAAGGCGGCGGCGCGGTTCGGCTCCAGATCGTCGAAGGCGCCGGCGGAGGCGAGGTTCTCCAGTGTCTTGCGGTTGAGCATCCGCGGGTTGATGCGCTGGGCGAAGTCGCCGAGGTCGCGGAACGGCTGCTCGCTGCGCGCCGCCACCACGGCCTCCACCGCCTGCTGGCCGACACCCTTCACCGCCGCCAGGGCATAGAGAATGCGGCCCTCGGCCACCTCGAAATGGACACCCGAGCGGTTGATGCTCGGCGGGTCGACGGGAATGCCGAGGCGCACCGCCTCGCGGCGGAATTCGGACAGCTTGTCGGTGTTGGACAGGTCGAGCGTCATGGAGGCCGCCATGAATTCGACCGGGTAATTCGCCTTCAGATAGGCCGTATGATAGGAAACGAGGGCATAGGCTGCCGCGTGGCTCTTGTTGAAGCCGTAATCGGCGAATTTGGCGAGAAGATCGAAAATCTCGTCCGCCTTGGCCTTGGGGATCGACCGCTCGACACAGCCGGAGACGAAGCGCTCGCGCTGCTTGTCCATCTCCGCCTTGATCTTCTTGCCCATGGCGCGGCGCAGGAGATCGGCCTCGCCGAGCGAGTAGCCCGACAGGATCTGCGCCGCCTGCATCACCTGCTCCTGGTAGACGATGATGCCGTGGGTCTCGGAGAGCACCTGCTCGAGCAGCGGATGGGGGTATTCGGCCTTTTCGTGGCCGTGCTTGCGGGCGCAATAGACCGGAATGTTGGCCATGGGGCCCGGGCGATAGAGCGCGACGAGGGCGATGATGTCCTCGAAGCGGCTCGCCCGCATCTCGACGAGGGCCTTGCGCATGCCGGCGCTTTCCACCTGGAACACGCCGACCGTCTCGCCGCGGGCCAGCATGTCGTAGGTCCTGGCATCGTCGAGCGGGATGGTGGCGAGGTCGATGGCAATGCCGCGCCGGGCGATCAGTTCCACCGCCTTCTGCAGCACGGTGAGCGTCTTCAGGCCGAGGAAGTCGAATTTGACCAGCCCGGCCTGCTCGACCCATTTCATGTTGAACTGGGTGACCGGCATGTCGGTCTTCGGGTCTCGGTAGAGCGGCACGAGCTCGACCAGCGGCCGGTCGCCGATGACAAGGCCGGCGGCGTGGGTCGAGGCGTGGCGGTTGAGCCCTTCCAGCTTGGTGGCGATGCCGAAGAGGCGGGAGACGACGGGGTCCTCGTCGCGGGCCGCCTGGAGCTTGGGCTCGCCCTCGATGGCCTTGTCCAGCGTGACCGGAGCCGCCGGATTCTGCGGCACGAGCTTGCAGAGCTTGTCGACCTGGCCATAGGGCAACTCGAGGACGCGACCGACATCGCGCAAAACGCCGCGGGCCTGCAGGGTGCCGAAGGTGATGATCTGCGCCACCTGGGCGCGACCATAGCGCTCCTGGACGTAGCGGATCACCTCGTCGCGGCGGTCCTGGCAGAAGTCGATGTCGAAGTCCGGCATCGACACACGCTCAGGGTTCAGGAAGCGCTCGAAGAGCAGCGCAAAGCGCAGCGGATCGAGGTCGGTGATGGTCAGGGCATAGGCGACGAGGGAGCCAGCGCCCGAGCCACGGCCGGGACCGACGGGAATGTTCTGCGCCTTGGCCCATTTGATGAAGTCCGCCACGATCAGGAAATAGCCGGGGAACTTCATGCCGGCGATGATCGAAAGCTCGAAATCCAGGCGGTCGCGATAGTCCTTCTCGGTGAGGCCCGGGGCCGGTCCATGGACGGCGAGCCGCCGGTCGAGCCCCTCGCGGGCCTGGCGGGCCAGTGCGGCGGCCTCGTCCAGCACTGCGCCGCCGGCCTCCTCGGTGAAGCTCGGCAGGATCGGCTTGCGGGTCTTCGGCCGGAAGTGGCAGCGGCGGGCGATCTCCACCGTCGAGGCCACGGCCTCCGGCAGGTCGGCGAAGAGGGCCACCATCTCCACCTGGGTCTTGAACCGGTGCTCGGGCGTCAGCTGGCGCCGTTCGGAATCGCCCAGCACTCGCCCCTCGGCGATGGCGATCAGGGCATCATGGCTCTCGTAGTCTCCCAGCGAAGCAAAATAGCACTGGTTGGTGGCGACCAGCGGCAGGCCGCGCGCATAGGCCTCCTGGATGAGGTCGGGCTCCACCGCCTTCTCCTCGTCGAGGCCGTGGCGCTGCAGTTCGACATAGAGCCGGTCTCCGAAGATCGATTCGAGCCGGTCGAGGCGGCTGCGGGCGAGGTCTGCCTGGCTGTCGCGGAAGGCCTGGTCAACCGGACCGCCCGGGCCGCCGGTCAGCGCAATCAGTCCGTCGCCATGGGCGGCGAGCACGGCGAGCGAAATGCTGGCATCGCCGACATCGGCGCTCTCCATGAAGGCCCGAGACGACAGCGCCATCAGGTTCAGATAGCCCTGCTCGCTCGCCGCCAGAAGGGCGATGCGAGGTTTGGCCGCCTGAAGATTGGGCCGTTTGGGATCGACGGCCCTGTCGCCGCAGTCGAGACCGAGGGTGAGGCCGATGATCGGCTGGATGCCCTCGCCTTTCATTTTCTCGGAGAATTCGAGGGCGGCGAAGAGATTGTTGGTGTCGGTGACGGCTACTGCCGGCATCCGGTCATGGCCGGCCAGCTTGGCAAGCTTGCCGATGCCCAGCGCACCCTCCAGCAGAGAGAAGGAGGAATGGACCCGCAAGTGGACGAAAGCCTGTCCTGCCATCCAATCCCGTGTCCCTGCCATGGCTCGCCCGCGCCGAGTCGCTAGACGGCCGACCTTGGCGGTTAGGCGCCCTCTCTCGCAAGGGGTGAGGCGCCCTGGTCACCGCTATGCACAGGCCGGTGTCGTCATCCCTGAAGCGCTTGCGCCCAGACGGTGATCATGCCGGTGAAGAGACCCAGGGCGACCAGGGCGGCGGCGTCTTCGATGAAGCTGCGGATCATAATGTCCTCCCGCGTTTCCGAAAGCCAGGACATCATGTTCTCATTTTGTTCACGGAACAATAGACCGGAACAAAATCGGAACAATCGGTGTTAACGGACCGTTACCAGCCTCACAACTCGACGATGAGGCCGTCGCGGATGGTCACCCGCCGGTCCATGCGGCCCGCGAGGTCCATATTGTGGGTGGCAACAACCGCGGCGAGGCGCGAGGCCCGCACCAGTTGCCCGAGCGCCGAGAAGACGTGGTCGGCGGTCTTCGGGTCGAGATTGCCCGTCGGCTCGTCCGCCAGCAGGAGGCGCGGCGCATTGGCGACAGCGCGGGCGATGGCGACGCGCTGCTGCTCGCCGCCGGACATTTCCGCGGGACGGTGAGTCTGGCGCTCGCCTAGGCCGAGATAGGTCAGGAGTTCGCTCGCCCGGGCCTTGGCCTCCTTGTAGGAGAGGCCGCGGATCATCTGCGGCAGGATGACGTTCTCCAGCGCCGAGAATTCGGGCAGCAGGTGGTGGAACTGGTAGACGAAGCCGATCTCCAGCCGGCGGATGCGGGTGCGATCCTTGTCGGCGAGCTTCGAGGTCGCGCGCCCGCTGATATAGACCTCGCCGCCGTCGGGGGCTTCCAGCAGGCCGGCGAGGTGCAGCAGGGTCGACTTGCCGGTGCCGGAAGGAGCGATCAGGGCCACGGTCTCGCCGGGCCAGATGGCGAAATCGGCACCCTTGAGGATTTCGAGCGGCGCGCCGGCCTCGGCATAGCGGCGCTCGACCTTCTCCATCCACAGGACGGGGGCCTCTTCGCCGCCAGCGGCGGCGACCGGGGCTTCGGCGGTCACGACATCACTCATAGCGCAGCGCCTCGACCGGATCGAGCTTGGCCGCCCGCCAGGACGGGTAGAGGGTGGCGAGCAGGGACAGGACCAGCGCCATGAACAGCACGGTCAGGGTCTCGCCCGTCGACATGTCCGCCGGGATCTGGGTGAGGAAGCGCACGGTCGGGTCCCACAGGGTGGTGCCGGTCAGCCAGGAGACGAATTCCTGGATCTTCTCGATGTTGAGGCAGACGACGACGCCAAGGATGAACCCGGCGATGGTGCCGACCACACCAATGGAGGCGCCGGTGATGAGGAAGATGCGCATCACGGCGCCGCGCGTGGCGCCCATCGTTCGCAGGATGGCGATGTCGCGGCCCTTGTCCTTCACCAGCATGATCAGGCCGGAAATGATGTTGAGCGCCGCGACGAAGACGATCAGCGTCAGGATCATGAACATGACGTTGCGCTCGACCTGGAGGGCCGAGAAGAAGGTGGCGTTGCGCTGCCGCCAGTCGACGATGAAGACCGGCCGCTCGACGCCTTCCGACACGGCGCGGCGGTATTGTTCGATACGGTCGGCATTGTCGGTATAGACCTCGATGGAGGAGGCATCGCCGTCGCGATTGAAATAGGCCTGCGCCTCGGTGAAGGGCATGAAGACGAAGGCGGAATCATATTCCGTCATGCCCACCTCGAAGATGGCCACGATCGGATAGGCCTTGATCCGGGGCGTCATGCCCATGGGGGTGGACGAGCCCTTCGGCGAGACGAGGGTCAGGCTGTCGCCGAGCCGGAGCGAAAGCTGGTTGGCGAGCCTCTGGCCGACCATGACCCCTTCACTCGTGTCGAAATCCTCAAGGCCGCCCTGCTTGATGTTGGTGGAGATCAGCGGCAGGCGGCGCAGGTCCTCGGCCCGCATGCCGCGCACGATGGCGCCGCCGGCATTGAAGGCGGAGGAGGCCAGCGCCTGGCCCTCGATGACCGGGGCCGCCAGCCGCACGCCCTGAATGCGCATGAGGCGCTGGGCCACCTCGACATAGTCGGTCAGCGGCGTGTCGATCGGCTGGAGAACCATGTGGCCCTGGACGCCGAGGATCTTACCGAGCAGTTCCTTCCGGAAGCCGTTCATCACCGCCATGACGATGATGAGCGTCGCGACGCCCAGCATGATGCCGATAAAGGAGAACCCGGCGATGACCGAGATGAAACCCTCCTTGCGGCGCGCCCGGAGGTAGCGCAGCGAGAGCATCCATTCGAAAGCGGAAAAGGGGCGTGTTCCGGTGGCTTCTGACATCGACCAATCATGGGGTTGAACCGCAGGGCGCGGGTCAGCCCACACAAACTATCTGATTCAGGCCTTCTCGCGACGGGGGAGCGGCGGAATTTCCGGGGCCCGGCGCTTCACGCCGCATTGACCCGCCGAAACCTGTTGAAAACGGCGAAGGCGGCGCCCGACAGCAGCACGTCGACATAGCGCAGCGACTGGAAATACCCGTTCAGCGAGACGCGTGGCAGGGCGGTCAGGTGGTCGCGGTGCTCGGGGAAGAGCAGACCGGGGCGGGTCGTCACGGCGGTCTTGAAGCCGAGGTCGCGGGCCATGGCGAATTCGCGCGGGCCCGCCGAAGTCGGATCCCCGACGGGATAGGCGAAATGATCGATCCTGCGGCCGAGCTCGGCCTCGATGCGCTCGCGCGAGGCGGCCATTTCCCGACGCACCGTCTCCTCAGGGAACTTGGCGAGCATCAGGTGGTCGATCGTATGGGCGCCGAAGGTGACGAGCGGATCGGAACCGAGCGCCCTCACCTCGTCCCAGGTCATGCACAGGTCCCGGCAGATATCGCGGAAGTCGATGCCGTGGCGGGCCGACAGGTCGCGGACATAGGCGCGCAATTCGGTCTCGGGCAGAGAACGCAGCCACCAGTAGATTTCGCCGAAGGCCTCGCGCTTGAGCTGGGCGTTGGAACAGTCGAAATGCACGGTCTGGCCAGCGATCGACGCGGTCACCGCCCGCTGGGTGCGGACCGTGTGCTCAAGAACCAGCCACCAGAGCTCGCCCTCATGGTCCATGAAGGAGGTGGGCAGATAGATGGTGAAGGGTACGCCGTGCTTCTTCAGGATCGGATAGGCGAATTCGGCATTGTCGCGATAGCCGTCATCGAAGGTGAAGGCGACGAAGGGCCGGCCCTCTTCGCCCGCCGCCAGCCGGTCATGGGCCTCGTCGAGGGTGACGATGTCGAAGCCACCGGCACGCACCCGCTCGACGACGCCCTCGAGATAGTCGGGAGTGATCTCGAGAAGCGCATTGGGGGCGAACTCCTGCTGCCGTGCCGGACGCACGTGATGCAGCATGAGGATGGCGCCGACGCCGCCGACATAGGGGCGCATCAGGCGGTGGGCGCTGGTGAGGTAGAGCGCTTCCAGACCGACCTTGAAGACGTTCATCCGCAGGCCGCTCATTCCTGGACTCCTCCTCGACCTGGCATTCCATGCGCAAAATCACGGACAGAGTGCCAACCATTTCTTGAGACTTCTTTGACAACCTCGTTCCTTCGACCGAGGCGCCCAGATGACTTCCATCGCCGAGACGTTGTCGCCCCAGCCCGCGCCGCAGGCCGGCCTGCAGACGTCGTCTTGCGCTGTCGGCGTGCGGGTCTTCGACCATTTCGACGCGGTTCGCGCCGACTGGCGCGTGCTCGAGGCCGAGGCACCGCACAGCGGCTACCAGCGTCTTGGCTGGCAGGAGGCATTCCTGCGCCATCTCGGTCCCGGCGAGGTCCCCTGTCTGGCGCTGCTGGACGATGAGGCCGGCCAGCCTCAGGCTCTGCTGCCCTTCGTCGTCAGGCGCCGGGCGGGCGTAACCATCGCCAGTTTCATCGGCGGCAAACACTCCAATTTCGGCATGGGCCTGTGGCGACCCGCCTTCGCGGCCAGCCTGACGGCGGCTGGCCTGATGGCGGCGCTGCGCCAGATCGCCCGGCAGTCGCCGATGCCCATCGATCTCTTCACGCTGACCAACCAGCCGCTCGCCTGGGGCGGGCACGCCAATCCCTTCGCGCTGCTGCCCCACCGCCCCTCCCCGTCCTTCGGCTATCATCTGGCGCTCGGACCCGATGGCGATGCGGTGCTCGACCGGGTCGTCTCCTCGTCATCACGCCGCAAGATCCGCCGCAAGGAACGCTCGCTCGCCGAGATGGGAGCGTTGTCCTTCGTCGTGGCGTGCGAGCCCGCCGCCATTGTCCGGTTCACCGACACGTTCCTCGCCTACAAGGCGACGCGGTTCGCCGAACTCGGCATCGCCAATGTCTTCGCTGTCAGCGGCATGCGCGACTTCATCATCGACGCCGCGTCTGGCGAGGCTCCGGCCCTCGAACTCAGTGCCCTCATGGTCGGCGACGAGCCGGTAGCGCTCTTCGCCGGCACCATCGCCCAGGGGCGCTATTCCGGCATGTTCAATGCCATGATCCCCGGGCCGATGCAGAAGGACAGCCCGGGTGAATTGCTGCTCCACCATCTGATCCGCGACTGCTGCGCCCGCGGCCTCGCGGTTTTCGACCTTGGGGCCGGCGAGGCTGGCTACAAGTCGCACATCTGCGATGGCATCGACCCGCTCTTCGATCAGGCGATTGCCACGACCGCCAAGGGTGCCGCCCTGGCGGCGGCGCTCGGAGCGCTGGGGCATGCCAAGCGACGGGTCAAGCAATCGCCTTTCCTGTGGTCGCTGGTCGGAAAGCTGCGCCGCCTGCGCGCCAAACCGGCGGCCCGGGATAACGCGGCCTGACTCAGGCGGCCGCCATCTCGTCGTCGATGGCGAGCATCACCACGACCGGCCGAAGCCCAGCACCCGTCAGCCGCTCATAGGCACTCTGGACACCGGCATCGCCAGCTTCGCCTTCGCTGACCACGACTGCATCATCCGCGAGGGCGACGAGGTCGTCGAAAGCGGCCGCAGCGGCGGGCAGAATGCCGCCCGACAGCACGATCGCGTCATAGCCGTGCGCCAGGGCCTCCACGGCGAAGGCCGCCATGTCCGCTGCGGGCGCGCCCACCGTGCCAACGGGGACGATATGCGCCGGCGATTGTGAATCGCGATGGATGATGTCGCCGAAGCCGGCGCGTCCGGCGGCGAAATCCGAGAGGCCGGCGGCCCGGAACCCCGCCATAGTCGACAGGAAAGCATTCTCGTCATCGAGATCGATCATCACCACGCGGCGGCCGGCGACCGCCAGCTCCCGCCCGAGCGCGAGGGTGACGCCGGATGCGGAGAGGCCGTCCCGGGTCGCGACCACCAGCGTGCGGCGGCAAGCGGCCTCTCCGGTGCCGGGGTCGAGCAGATGGGCAAGCGCGGCGATGCTCTCCGGTGCCACCGGCGTGAGGGTCTCCGGGAAGACCGATTGTTCGGCTGAGGCGGCGAGCGGCGGCGCCTCGACCTGCCGTCGCACATCGGCGGCCGGCGCCGCCGTCCCTTCGGAAGGGTCATCGCTTGCCGAAAACTCTGCGGGAGGCGTTCCGACCAGCAACGCCAGTGTCGCCACCGCGGTAATCGCCAGGATCAGTGTACCGAGGGTGACGATGAGGATGGTTGGAAGCTTCTTCGGGAAGGCCGGGACATTGGAAAGGAGGGCGCGCGAGATAACCCGGGCGTCGGCCGGCAGAGCGGAGAGTGTATCGCGGGCGGAGGCATCGCGGTAGCGGGCAAGAAGCGTCTCAAGCTGGTCGCGCAGCGACTTGGCCTCGCGATCGAGGACGCGCAGCTGCACCTCCTGCTCGCTGGCCTCCCCGGCCTGCCGCTTCACCTGATCGAGGTTCTGCTGCAGCGCCTCGACGCGAGCCCCGGCGAAGCGGGCATCGTTCTCCAGCACCCGGACAAGCTTTTCGGCCTCGGAGCGGATCTGCCCATCGAGATTGAGGCGCTGGGCCTGCAGCTCGGCGATGCGCGGATGGCGCGGGCCGAGGGTGGACGATTGTTCGGCCAGCTGGGCGAGCACGGCGGCGCGCTGCTCGTTGAGACGGCGGATGATCTCGGAATTGACGATTTCGCCCGATTCGATCGGCCGGCCGGACCTCAGGAAGTCACGCAGCAACCGGGCACGGGTCTGCGCGTCAGACTGCTGGGCCCGGGCGGCGGCGATCTGACTGTTGACCTCGGCGAGTTGCTGGGCGGTCAGGCTGGTATTGTTGGTGCCTACGAAGAGATTGGCGCGGGCCCGGAAGCTCTCGACACGGCCCTCGGCCTCCTCGACCTTGCGGCGCAAGCCGTCGACCTCGCCCGAGAGCCACTGACTGGCATTGCGGGTCTGGCTGCGCTTGTTCGCCTGCTGGGCCTCGATGAACTGGGCGGCGACCATGTTGGCGGCCTCGGCGGCGAGCGCCGGGTCCTGCGAATCGAACTGGATGGCAATGATGCGCGACCTGTCGACCTGATAGGCCGTCAGCTTCTCGAAATAGCTGCGCAGCACCCGCTCTTCGGCGGTCATGCGCATCGGATTCTCGGCAAGACCGAGGAAGATCAGCACCTGTTTGACGGGATTGAAACTGCGCAGGGCGGGATCGAATTCCGGCTTGCGGGCGAGGTCGAGCTTCTGCGCCACGGCCTTGGCGACGTCACGGGAGAGAATCAGCTGGACCTGGCTGAGAACGGCCTCCTGGTCGACGGCCGCGCGGTCGGCGCCACCGGAGCGATCGCTTTCCGGGCGGGTAAAGGAGCTCTCGCCGTTCTCGACGAGAATGCGGGCCTCGGAGCGATAGGTCGGAGCGGTCAGGCTGACGGCGGCGAAGCTGATGGCGAGCGCGGCCAGGGTCGGAGCAATGATCCAGAAGCGCGAAGCCCAGAGGGCGCGGGCCAGACCCGCGAGGTCGAGATCGACCAGGGAAGCCCTGTCGCGACCTGACGGTATCGTGTCTCCTGCCCCGACCATGATGCCGCCACCTCCTGCAACGTCCACGCAGGCTGAATAGAAATCATTAGGGTTGCCATCGGGTTAATCAGCCGAGGCCGGGACGCGCCCAGTCAGTCTTTCTTAACCACGCTGGCCGATGATCGCCGCCATGATCACGAGAGGTTTCGAGGTGCAGCCGTGAAGCGCTCTTTCCTGCTGGTTGCGGCGACAGCGCTGGTTCTGGCTGGGTGCGCCGGCCGTCCGGGCGCCGGCCCCGGCACGCTCGTCGATACGACGCGCGGTACGGCCGGGCCCGTCGGCCCGGAAGGCGCGCTGGTGCCGCACGAGCAGATCATGCCGCGCGGCCCCTATCTCCTCGACACCGGCGACCGTCTGCGGGTGGTGGTCTTCGGTCAGGAGGGCCTGACCAACTCCTATGCTGTGGATGCCACGGGCTCCATCGCCATGCCGCTGATCGGCCTCGTCCCGGCAGCCGGCCGCTCGACGGACATGCTGGCCCGGGACATCGCCGCCAAGCTGCGCGGCGGCTTCATTCGCGAGCCGAGTGTTTCCGTCGAGGTCGAGACCTACAGGCCCTTCTTCATTATGGGCGAAGTGACCGCCGGCGGGCAGTTTCCATTCGTCACCGGGATGACCGCGCAGAACGCCATCGCCATTGCCGGCGGGTTCACGCCGCGCGCCAACCGCTGGAATATCGAGGTCACCCGCAAGGTGAACGGCCAGCTCTACCGCGCCGACGTACCGCTGACCCACCCTCTCGCCCCCGGCGATACCGTCGTGGTGCGCGAGCGCTGGTTCTGACGCCTTTGTCCTTATCGAGCCTTGCGATCCTCCATGTCATGCGCGCGCCGGTCGGCGGGCTGTTCCGGCACGTGGTCGACCTTGCGGCGGCGCAGGCCGCCCGCGGACACCGCGTCGGCATCGTCGCCGACGCCTCGACCGGCGGCGATCGGGCGGCAGCGGTCTTCGAGGGCCTGAAGCCGGTGCTCGCCCTCGGCCTCGCCCGGGTGCCGATGAGCCGCGAACTCGGCCCGGCCGATTGGTCCGCCGGCCGCGGCGTCGCGCAGATCCTCGCCGCGAAGGACATCGACGTCGTTCACGGCCACGGGTCCAAGGGCGGCGCCTTCGCCCGTCTTGCGGGTGGCTCACGCCTCAAGGTCTACACGCCCCATGGCGGCAGCCTCCACTATTCGCGCACGACGCCCGTCGGCTTCGTCTACCTGACGCTCGAACGCCTGCTCGCGGCCCGCACCGACCTGTTCCTGTTCGAGAGCCTGTTCGGCCTCAACGCCTTCGCCGCCAAGGTCTGCAAGCCCCGCGGCGCCGTGCGCGTCGTGCATAACGGCGTCAGCGAAGGCGAGTTCTCATCCGTGCCATCGCGGCAGGGCGCGACCGACCTCCTGTTCATCGGCGAGTTGCGGCACCTGAAGGGCATTGACGTGTTGATCGACGCCATCGCCCTCCTGCGCGGGCGCGGGCGCGTTTTGACCGCGACCATCGTCGGTGACGGTCCCGATGCCGGCCACTTCCGCCAGAAGGCCGCGGATGCCGGCTTAACCGACGCCGTGACCTTTACGGGCGCGCTTCCCGCACGCGAAGCCTTTGCCCGCGGCCGCCTGCTCGTCGTGCCCTCGCGGGCGGAATCGCTCCCCTATGTGGTGCTGGAGGCCGGCGCGGCGGGACTGCCGGTGCTGGCGAGCGCCGTCGGCGGCATCGGCGAGATCTTCGGACCCGACGCGGACAGGCTGGTGGCGCCCAGCAGTGACTGGGCGCTCGCGGGTGCCATAGCCGCCGCCCTCGACGATCCCAACGAGACCCGCGCCCTGGCCGCGCGCCTGCGCGAGCGCATCCAGGCCGGCTTTTCCGTCGACGCCATGGCCGAGGGCGTGCTTGCCGCCTATGGCGAGGCCCTCGCACTGCGCCGCGCCGCCTGAGCACCAGGACGGATCAAGCGAAAAGCAACCTTTTGCGATTAAAGCTGGCCGCAGGGACGTGACGCGCACTGCGCGGGCGCGAAGGAGACAACCACATGCTGGGATTTACCGGCCGCGACATCATCAAGGAGGCGGAAGCGGCGCGCGCCAGCCAGCCGGCCAGCGACAACCGCCGCCCCTTGTCGGATCTCGCTGAGCGTATCGCCGGGGAGACGGTCGGGACGGTCTATTCGCCGGTCGTGCTGTCCGGCCTCGTCAGGCTCGCCGAGTTCGTCATCGTGATGGCACTGGGCGCGACGATCTATCTGGGATGGGTCTTTCCCCAGCATGGCGTGCAATGGCCCTCGCTCCTCGGCCTCGTCGGCGTCGCGGCGCTGGCGCTCGCGGCCTTCCAGGCGGCCGGGCTCTATGACGTCCACGTCTTCCGCACCCATGTCGCGCAGTTCAGCCGGCTGTTTTTCGCCTGGACCATGGTCTTCCTGGTGGCGATGGCCATCGCCTTTTTCGCCAAGGCCGGCGATTCCTTCTCGCGGGTCTGGCTTGGCTCCTGGTATCTGAGCGGCCTCGTCATCCTGATGGGTCAGCGCGTCGGGCTCGCCCAGTTGGTGCGCACCTGGTCGCGCGCCGGGCGGCTGCAACGCCGCGCCGTCGTCGTCGGCGGCGGCGAGCCGGCGGAGGAACTGATCCGCTCCATCCTCGCCCAGTCCGACAGCGACGTGACCATTTGCGGGACATTCGACGACCGGACCGACGACCGCTCTCCGGCTCATGCGGCTCATGTGCCAAAGCTCGGCACGGTCGATGACCTGCTGGAATTCGCGCGCCGTACCCGGGTCGATCTCGTCATCGTCACGATCCCGATGAGCGCCGAAAAGCGCGTGCTCGACATGCTCCGCAAGCTGTGGATCCTGCCGGTAGACATCCGCCTCGCTGCCCATACCGCCAAGCTGCGGTTCCGCCCGAGGGCCTATTCCTATATCGGCAACGTTCCCGTCCTCGATGTCTTCGACAAGCCGATCCAGGACTGGGACATCGTGCTGAAATGGGTGTTCGACAAGATCGTCGGCACCGCCGCGCTGATCGCCCTTTCGCCGATCTTGCTGGCCACCGCCATCGCCGTGAAGCTCGATTCGAAGGGGCCGGTCTTCTTCCGCCAGAAGCGTTACGGCTTCAACAACGAGATGATTGAGGTTTTCAAGTTCCGCTCCATGCATACGGAGATGAGCGACGCCACGGCCTCGAAGCTCGTGACCAAGGGCGACCCGCGCGTTACCCGCGTCGGCCGGTTCATCCGCAAGACCT
This sequence comes from Phreatobacter sp., assembly GCF_022843985.1. Classification (GTDB taxonomy): domain Bacteria; phylum Pseudomonadota; class Alphaproteobacteria; order Rhizobiales; family Phreatobacteraceae; genus Phreatobacter. The sequence continues at coordinate 138,133 of NZ_JALHMP010000001.1, forward strand.
CCATCGACGAATTGCCGCAGCTCTTCAACGTCGTCTTCAAGGGCAACCTGTCGCTTGTCGGTCCACGCCCGCATGCCGCCCATGCCAAGGCCGCCGACAAGCTCTATGACGATGTCGTCGACGGCTATTTTGCCCGCCACAAGGTCAAGCCCGGCATTACCGGCTGGGCCCAGATCAACGGCTGGCGCGGCGAGACGGACACGCCGGAGAAGATCCAGCGGCGCGTCGAGCACGACCTCTACTATATCGAGAACTGGTCCGTTCTCTTCGACCTCTATATCCTCGCCAAGACGCCGATCTCGCTCGCCCAGCATCGCGAGAACGCATTTTGACCCTCGCCCTCCCCGCGCCCCGCGCCGGGGGGATGCTCCAAGGCGGTGAGCCGTTCCGGCTCGCCGCCCTCTGGCTCATGATGGTCGGAGGTGCCTTCGTCTTCGCCGAGCCCTCGCCCTACGAGATCGGCGCGCTTGGGGCCATAATAGCTTTTGCCGTGACGGGCGGCCTACGGCTGCGGGCGGCACACGGCCCGTTGCTCATCGTCCTCGTCGTCTATTGCCTCGGCCTCACGATTGCGGCGATTCCCGTTCTCGGCGCGCCCCAGGTCGCGCCCTGGGTCGCCGTCTCCTGGTATCTTGCGGTCACCATGGTGTTCTTCGCCATCGTGGCGGTCGACAATACAGAAGCGCGGATGCGGGTGATCACCCGCGCCTGGACTCTGGCGGCACTGATCGCCGCCGTCGCCGGGATTGCCGGCTATTTCCGGTTGTTCCCAGGCGCCTTCGACCTCTTCACGCTCTATGGCCGTGCCAAGGGCACTTTCAACGACCCGAATGTGTTCGGTCCGTTCCTCATCCTGCCGCTCCTGGTCGCGATGCAGGCCTTCCTGCGTGCCACCTCCGGGTCGCTCATCCGCGCGGGGGCTGTCTTCGCGATCTTGCTCGTCGCTCTGCTGCTGTCCTTTTCGCGCGGCGCCTGGGTCCATTTCGCCCTGTCCGCGGTGATCATGGTCGGCCTGATGGTACTGACCGCCGAGACGGCAGCCCAGCGATTCCGGATCCTTCTCGTCGTCGCCGCTGGCTTCGTGCTGCTGATCGCCTTCGTCGGCGCCCTTCTCAGCATCGACAAGGTCGCCGAACTGATGCGGGAGCGGGCGAGCCTCACCCAGAGCTACGATGCCGGTCCGATGGGACGATTCGGCCGTCACGCCTATGGCTGGCAGATGGCGCTCGACGAGCCGCTCGGCATCGGGCCGCTGCAATTCACCCGATTCTTTCCCGAGGCCCCGCACAATGTCTATCTGAATTCCGTCATGGCCGGCGGCTGGACGGGCGGAATCGCCTATATCGTCCTGGTGGCGGCGACGCTGCTGGTTGGGCTGGTCGCAGCCCTCGGCCGGACGCCCTGGCAGCCCTTCACCATCGCCGTTTTCGCGACGTTCTGCGGCCTCGCCTTTGAAGGACAGATCATCGACAGCGACCACTGGAGGCATTTCTGGGTGCTGGCGGGCCTGCTCTGGGGACTGGCCATCACCAAGCGGGTTGCGGCGGCGCGCGAAACGTCCTAAATGCCACGCACGGTCGGAGTGTAGCGCAGCCCGGTAGCGCACTTGCATGGGGTGCAAGGGGTCAGAGGTTCAAATCCTCTCACTCCGACCAATTTTCCACCAATACTGGATTTCGCCCCGGATCTCGTTCGGTTGTGCAGGTGCCAGCTGTTTGGCGCCATGACCGGCGCTGTACTCAACCCGATGTCTCTTTACCTATCGATGGCACGGAACCGCAGTCCTTCCGGCAGGTTCATCTGGCAGGAGGATACCTGTCATGGCCCATATCGACCCCAACGACGACCGCCTCACTGTGAAGCCGACCCGGTGGGACAGGGAGCCGCGACCAGATGTCGACCCGCCGAGCGATCCGCGCATAGCGCGAAACACCTATGGCAACTGGGGCCTGATCGGCGGCGTCGCCGCGGTCCTGGTGCTCGGCATCGTCATTTTCGCGATGATGGGCGGCAATCCGAGCGGCCAGACCACGCGCGAGCAATCGCAGACGACCGTGCCACGCGCCGATCCGACCACCACCGGCGCGACGCCGCCTGCAGCCGCTCCGACGGCGCCCGGTTCTGCGCCGCCTGCGACCGCTCCCATGACGCCCGGCTCCACGCCGCCGCGGCAGTCGCCGTAACCCGGCCTTGCCACGGGTTCGCCTCTGCCCTTCCCGCGGGCCGGAGAGGCGCGAGATGGCTGGCGAGGCCGGCCTTTACCGAGAGCATGCGCGACGCGGCCGAAAAGCGGTTCATGTCGATCTGAGTACCGATCAGCGCATCCCCGTCTTGGGGCTTGCGCCTGACATGCCGACGCCCGCCCCGCCACCGGCATGCAATGAGTGGCGCTTGCAGGCTGCTACCGCAGACGCCAGCCGCAGACGCAAGCGGCCGGGCCTTCGCCAATGGTGCAAACGGCCTTGCCGCTGACCCTGTCCTCGTCCCACACTGATGCGAACGAGGCAGTCGAACGGGATCGGCGATGCAGCTCAACACGCGGTTCAGGCCACGGCTCGGTGGATGGCTGGGCATCGCCGTCGTCCTGCTGCTGCCGCCGGCCATCGGCGCCGCCTATGTCGGCGCGCTCAATGCCGCGACCTTCGACGACCGCAGCCTGTTGTGGCAGCTCACCATCGGGCTGCTGCTGTTCGTTCCGGTCGGGCCGCTGCTCATCCTGTACGGCAGCGAATGGGTCACGCGTCCCGATCCGGAGGCCCTGGCAAAAATCGACAAGATCATTTCCGAGCTCGAATTCGCCAATGTCCAGGCAGGGGAACTGGAGCGTGGTCTCGAGCCGGTGCGGGACGTCGCGGACCATATGCGTCGGCGCATCGAGGAAGCCGCCAAGGCGCCACCGCCGCCGTCACCGACCCCGAGCTGGCGCCGCTAGGCGATCAGCGCCCGTCGAAGGACGCATCAAGCCGCTTGCGGCATTCCAGGAGTTCATAGAGCGCGGCCTGCAGGCGACGGACATCGTCGGCGGCGAGCCGGGCAACCGCCGGCACGACCGGCGATGCCGGCGGGGATGGGACCGCGATCCGCATTGAGGGCATATCCACGACCGGGCGGACCTGCGGCGGGAGTTCCGGCACGGCGATGGGCATCGGCACCCGTGCGACAGGCCTTTCCGGCTCGGCCTGCACCGGCATGGGGCGCTGGACCAACGGATGGGCTGCAGGCGACGGGCGCGGCGCGATGACGGGTTCGCGCCGTCCAGGGTCGTATCCCGCATCATCGGGATCGTCGTCCTCGTCCTCCGGCGCGGCCGCCCGTGCGAAGGGCGGCGCGCCATAGGACGACGCGGCGAAGGCCGGAGGGCCGCCGGAGGCAAGGGCAAGAGGTCGGCCGTCGGCGGTTTCGTTCTCGTCGTCGTCCAGCAAGGGATCGATGATATCCGGACCCTTAGGCTTCGGCAGGGTCGCGGCCCCCTCGCCGCGCCCCAGTGCCTGAATCGCCTTGACGCCACTCTCCTTGATGATCCGCTGCACGCCACGGATCGTGTAGCCCTCGCCATAAAGGAGATGGCGTATGCCTTTCAGAAGGTCGATGTCGTCGGGACGGTAGTAGCGACGGCCGCCGCCGCGCTTCAGCGGCCTGATCTGGCTGAAGCGGGTTTCCCAGAACCTCAGGACATGTTGCGGCAGATCGAGGTCGTCGGCGACCTCACTGATCGTGCGATATGCGTCGGGGGCCTTGTCCACCACAATTCCGGCTCTGTGTGAGAATGCGCGATAACGCGATGGCATCGGGCAAAATCACGGTGGCGGATTCGTGGCGCGGCGGCAACCGCGTTGCGTGTTGCCGTCAGTCGCGCATGCCCTCGACGCTCTGGCCGTTGATCTTGGCCTTCAGGATGTTGGAGGGCTTGAAGACCATGACGCGGCGCGGTGCGATAGGCACCTCCTGCCCGGTCTTCGGATTGCGGCCGACGCGTTCCCCCTTGGAGCGGACGACGAAGGAGCCGAAGGACGAGAGCTTGACCGTCTCGCCATCGGCCAGGCAGTCGGTGATCTCCTTCAGGACCAGCTCGACAAGTTGTGCGGATTCGGTCCGCGACAGCCCCACCTTCTGATAGACGGCCTCGCAAAGATCAGCGCGCGTGACTGTCTTGCCCGCCATGTCGATCCCCCAACACTTGCCACTGGATATGGCGGCCTTGCTCCGGGCCGAGGCACCGAAACCGCTCTTATCACTCTGATTTTACTATCACTATGGGGTCAACTGGCAACGGTCAACCCATTGTAAGCGGAACAGGATGCCTCACCAGCGGATCAACGCGGAGCCCCAGGTGAAGCCACCGCCCATGGCTTCCAGCATGACCAGATGGCCCGGCTGGATGCGCCCGTCGCGAACCGCCACGTCGAGCGCGAGCGGGATCGAGGCGGCGGAGGTGTTGCCATGGCGGTCCACGGTGATGACGACCTTTTCCGGCGCGATCTTCAGCTTCTCGGCCGAGGCGTCGATGATGCGCTTGTTGGCCTGGTGCGGGACGAACCAGTCGAGATCGGCCGAGGTCGTGCCGGTGGCGGCATAGGCGTCGTTCATCACGTCGGTGATCATGCCGACGGCATGTTTGAAGACCTCGCGGCCCTCCATGCGCAGGTGACCGACGGTCTGGGTGAGCGAGGGCCCGCCGTCGACATAGAGCTTGGTGGTATGGCGTCCGTCGGAGCGCAGATGGGTCGTCAGGACCCCGCGGCCGGCGAGGCCGTCGGGCTGCTCCTGGGCCTCGAGAACGACGGCGCCGGCCCCGTCCCCGAAAAGGACGCAGGTGGTGCGATCGGTCCAGTCGAGGATGCGGGAGAAGGTTTCGGCGCCGATGACCAGCGCCCGTCTGTGGCTGCCCGAGCGCAGGAACTTGTCCGCCGTCGACAGGGCGAAGACGAAGCCCGAACAGACGGCCTGCAGGTCGAAGGCGACGCCGTGCCGGATGCCGAGGCGATCCTGGATCGTCGTGGCACTGGCCGGGAAGGTCCGGTCCGGCGTCGATGTCGCCAGGATGATGAGGTCGATGTCCTGGGCATCGAGGCCGGCGGCAGCGAGCGCCGCGCTGGCCGCGGCGAGGCCGAGGTCGGAGGTGGTTTCGCCATCGGCGGCGATATGGCGCTCACGGATGCCCGACCGCTGGACGATCCACTCGTCCGAGGTGTCCACGAGCGTCGAGAGTTCGGCATTGGTCATGACGCGGGCGGGCAGATAACTGCCCACACCGCGCACCACGGAACGAAGTGTCACGATGCGGCCTCAAGAGGGGCGACCGGCGGCGCCGGACGCGAAGCATGATAAGCGTCCAGCATGGAGCGGATCTTCGACTGGAGATCGTAGCGGGCCATGTCGTAGGCGAGATCGACAGCGCTGGCAAAGCCTAGCGGATCGGTGCCGCCATGGCTCTTGATGACGATGCCGTTCAGGCCGAGGAAGACGGCGCCGTTGCTCTTGCGCGGGTCCATCTTCTCACGCAGCGTCGAGAAGGCATTACGGGCGAGGAGATAGCCAAGCTTGGCTCGCCAGGTGCGCGACATGGCGGAACGCAGATACTCGCCAATCTGCTTGGCCGTGCCCTCGCCGGTCTTGAGGGCGATGTTTCCGGTGAAGCCCTCGGTGACGATCACGTCGGTGATGCCCTTGCCGATATCGTCACCCTCGACGAAACCGCGATAATCCAGCGTCTTCATGTCGGCATCGCGGAGGATCTGGCCGGCCTCGCGGATGAATTCGAGGCCTTTGACCTCCTCGACGCCGATGTTGAGGAGGCCGACGGTCGGCCGCTTGAGATCGAAGACGACGCGTGCCATGGCGGCGCCCATCACCGCCATGTCGACGAGGGCGGCGGCATCGGCGCCGATAGAGGCGCCCATGTCGAGGACGATCGATTCGCCGCGCAGCGTCGGCCAGAGGGCGGCGAGCGCCGGGCGTTCGACGCCGTCCATGACCTTGAGATTGAAGGCGGCCATCGCCATCAGCGCGCCGGTATTGCCGGCCGAGACGGCGGCCTGAGCCCGCCCGAACTTCACCTCGTCGAGGGCCCGCCACATCGACGAGACGCGGCGGCCATAGCGCAGCGCCTTGGAGGGCTTGTCATCCATGCGGATGGCAACGTCGGCATGGACGATCTCGCAACGCGCCCGGACGCGCGGATTGGCGGCGAGGAGCGGCGTGATCTGCCGCTCGTCGCCGACCAGCACGAATTCGATGTCGCCGTGGCGAGACAGCGCGATCTCCGCGCCCGGCACGACGACGGAGGGACCGAAATCGCCCCCCATGACGTCGAGGGCCAGCCGTACCTTCTCGGACATGCACCTATCCGTATGACCGACGCCCGAGGCCGGGGGCCCCGATGGACCGCGAGCCCCGACGGCGCGAGGAGCCGGGACAATAGCGTCTGGCACCGCCTGCACAAGGGGCAGGCACGCCGAACACCGAACCGGCGCCTGTTTAGGTGCCGCGCTTCAGTTTGGAAAGCCCCGCAAAGGGCGATGTCTCGCCACCATCGTCGGGCGGCTGAAAGGCGGCGTCGGGCTTGCGGGGATAGGGATCGACCCCGAGGGCCAGGAACTCGGCGGCGATGGCGGCGGCGTCGATGACGCCGCCGATGAGGGGATCATCCGCCGCGACCGCAGCATCGATGGCGAGGCCATCCTCCTCGTCATGGATGAGATGGGCTTTCAGCTTGTCCTCAGGACGGAAGCTCGCGTCTACATCCTCGGCGATGGTGTTCTCAACCGGGTCGAGGGTGACGACGCAGGTCTGCGTGACGGTCGCACTGACCCTGCCGGTGACCACCAGACCATCGCCGCGATAGGGTTTGACATGGATGTCGAGGTCGAAGGCCGACATCGCGTCGACACCGATGAAGGCTGCGAAGGTCGCGAGATCCTGATCCGCAAGCTGGCGGCGTCGAACATGGACGCCGGATGCCGAGACATCGACCAGCCGAATGGGCCAGAGCGGCAGCGGCGCACCTGGACGCCGCCCGCCATCGGCACGTTCACCGGTCATGACGCTCTCCGGGAGGCACGGCCGGAAACGCGATGTCTCCGGCGAGAAACAGTTCGTAGGGCTGCGCGGCGAGCGCCGCCGCCGCCTGGCGGACATAGGCGGCCAGGACATGGGTGTCGGCTGAGAGATCGGCGAGGACGTTGCGGGCGAGCGCGGCTTCGAGGGTTTCCCCATCCCCGCCGGCGAGGGCCTTGTCGTAGGCCTGGACGCGTCCATAGAAGGATTCGCCCATCTCGCGAATCTTCTTCGGCACCTTGGTGTCGGAGACGCCGAGTTCGCGCAGGCCGCGGTCGAAATCGAGGAACAGCATATCGAAGAGCGCCTGGCCGAGCTGGCGGCGTTCCTCGCTCTCTTCCTTCAGCCGGTGAAGCACCAGAAAGGCATGGAGCACCACCATCTCGAAACGGCCATGCACGGTATCGGGAACGCCATGGTCGCGGAAGAAGAGGGGATTGCGCGCCTGCGCCACGATGGCGCCGTAAAGCGTCTCGATGGTCGGGTCCTGCTTCTTGCGACGGAACAGGCTCAGAATCATCGGTTTTGCCGCCTTCGGGTTGAAATGGTTGCGGACGGGAGTTAAGTCAACGCGCCGGCGTCTTCAAGCGGCGGTTTACCGCCCTCGCCGGCGGCATCGGATTGAGAAGGTCGGCAGAGAATGATGCGCGTTACGTCACGTCCCGCCAAGGCAGCGCTTGTCGCAGGTCTCGCGGCACTCCTGTCGGCCTGCTCGCAGGGACCATCCGTGTCGTCCCTGACACCGAGCCTGCCGACTCCGACGCAATTCAGCATCGGCGAGACCTTCAACCGCGGCTATGTGGTCTCCGAGGAGGCCCTCGCCCAGGTGAAGGAAGGCAACAGCCAGGATCAGGTGCTGATCGCGCTCGGCACGCCGACGACGATCTCCACCATTAACGGCGACGTATTCTACTATATTTCAGAGAAGCAGACGCGAACCTTCACGTTCCAGCAGCCGCGGACCGTCGAGCGCAACGTGATGGCCGTCTATTTCAATTCCCGTCGCCAGGTTGAACGGGTCGCCAATTACGGGCTGCAGGACGGCAGGGTCTTCGACTTCATTTCCCGCTCCACCGTCACCGGTGGCGAAGAGGCCAACCTCCTGCGGCAGATCATCGCGGGCCCGCGCAGCTGATCGATCTGCTCGGGGTCATGTCCGTTTAGGTGTGTGGCCCCGCTCCAGCGGGGCCTTTTGTTTGTGCCCCGGCGCCCGGCATGGAAAAGCCCCGCGGGATCGCTCCCGCAGGGCTTTCTGTCACAGTTAGCGGCACTCAGCGGGCGAGGATCGCCAGCAGCAACAGCGCCACGATGTTGCAGATCTTGATGGCCGGATTGACGGCGGGGCCGGCCGTGTCCTTGTAGGGGTCGCCGACGGTGTCGCCGGTGACCGAGGCCTTGTGCGCTTCGGAACCCTTCAGATGGGTGACGCCGTCCTTGTCGACGAAGCCGTCCTCGAAGCTCTTCTTGGCATTGTCCCAGGCGCCGCCGCCCGAGGTCATGGAGATGGCGACGAAGAGGCCGTTGACGATGACGCCGAGGAGCGAGGCGCCGAGCGCGGCGAAGGCCGAGGCCTTGGAGCCCGACAGGGCCAGCACGCCGAAATAGGCGACGAGCGGCGCCAGGACCGGCAGCAGCGAGGGGATGATCATCTCCTTGATCGCCGCCTTGGTGAGCATGTCGACGGCGCGGGCATAGTCCGGCTTGTCGGTGCCGGCCATGATGCCCGGCTTTTCCTTGAACTGGCGGCGGACCTCCTCGACGACCGAACCGGCGGCGCGGCCGACGGCGGTCATGGCGATGCCGCCGAAGAGATAGGGAATGAGGCCGCCGAAGATCAGGCCGGCGACGACATAGGGATCCGACAGGTCGAAAGTGACCGGCGACATGCCCTTGAAGTAGGAATAGGTCGTCGCTCCCGCCTTGTTCGCCTCGGTGATGAAGTAGTTGAGGTCGTAGCTGTAGGCGGCGAAGAGCACGAGAGCGCCGAGGCCGGCAGAGCCGATGGCATAACCCTTGGTGACCGCCTTGGTGGTGTTGCCGACGGCGTCCAGGGCATCCGTCGAGTGGCGCACCTCCTTGGGCAGTCCGGCCATTTCGGCGATACCGCCGGCATTGTCGGTGACAGGGCCGAAGGCGTCGAGGGCGACGATCATGCCGGCGAGGCCGAGCATGGTGGTGACCGCGATCGCCGTGCCGAAGAGACCGCCAAGCTGGAAGGTGGAGATGATGCCACCGACGATGACGATGGCCGGCAGCGCGGTGGATTCAAGCGACACCGCGAGGCCCTGGATGACATTGGTGCCGTGTCCGGTGACGGAGGCCTGGGCGATGGAGACGACCGGGCGCTTGCCCGTGCCGGTGTAGTATTCGGTGATCCAGACGATCAGGCCGGTGACGGCGAGACCGACGAGGCCGCAGGCGAAGAGGGCCGAACCGGTGATGGTCTTGCCGCCGACGACGCCGATGGACCCCCAGCCGGTGACGAACTGCGTCGCCAGCGCCAGACCGCCGATGGACAGGACGCCGGTGACGATGAGGCCCTTGTAGAGGGCACCCATGATCGAGTTGTTGGCGCCGAGCTTCACGAAGAAGGTACCGGCGATGGAGGTGACGATGCAGACGGCGCAGATGGCCAGCGGATAGATCAGCGCCGATTCCAGCGCCGGGGTACCGGCGAAGAAAATGGCGGCGAGAACCATCGTGGCGACGACGGTCACCGCATAGGTCTCGAAGAGGTCGGCGGCCATACCGGCGCAGTCTCCGACATTGTCGCCGACATTGTCGGCGATCGTCGCGGGGTTGCGCGGATCATCCTCGGGAATGCCGGCCTCGACCTTGCCGACGAGGTCGGCGCCGACATCGGCGCCCTTGGTGAAGATACCACCGCCGAGACGGGCGAAGATGGAGATGAGCGAGGCGCCGAAGCCGAGGGCCACCAGACCGTCGATGACCGTACGGCTCGTGGGGGCAAGGCCTCCCGGACCGGTCAGGGCCCAGAAATAGATGGCGACACCGAGGAGCGCGAGGCCGGCAACCAGGAGACCGGTGACCGCACCGGCCTTGAAGGCGATGTCGAGGCCGGCGGCGAGCGACTTGGAAGCCGCCTGGGCCGTGCGCACATTGGCGCGGACCGAGACGTTCATGCCGATGAAGCCGGCGGCCCCCGAGAGGACGGCACCGATGAGGAAGCCGATGGCGACGATCGTGCCGAGCAGCCAGGCGACGAGCAGGAGGATGGCGGCGCCGACGATCGCGATGGTGATGTACTGGCGCTTGAGATAGGCGGATGCGCCTTCGGCGATCGCGCCGGCGATCTCCTGCATGCGAGCCGACCCCGCATCGGCAGCCAGGAGCGACTTGGTCGCCCAGGCGCCATAGACGACGGACAGGAGCCCGGCGCCGATGATGACCCACAATGCTGTATTCATCGATGTTTCCTCTGTCGCGGCGCCCCGTGGGGCGGCCGTCCAATCCCCGTGGAACTGGATGTCCCTGCTCGTTTCTTGTGTGGTGGTGATGGGCTGACGCCCGCCCCACGACGAGTCCGACGCATTTCTGCCAAAGTCCCGGGTCCGAAGCAACGGATGGGAGGGCTGCGCGGCTCGTCCTTTCGGCTGTAATCTGTGTTTTCCGGCGCATTCCGGCCGTGGGACGTCAGGCCAGTCCCGGTTTCGGCCGGGAACCCACGGCGAGCGCCACGGCCGCGATCGCGACGATGGGGAACACGACCCAGTTCACCATGTCCCAGCCGTAGGTCGTCACGATCTTTCCCGAGGAGAAGGAGCCGATCGCCATGACCCCGAAAACGCAGAAATCATTGACGGACTGGATGCGGGTGCGCTCCTCCGGCCGGGCCGTCGCAGCCACCATGGCACTGGCGCCGATATAGCCAAAGTTCCAGCCGAGACCGAGCAGGATCAGCGCGACGTAGAAGTGCGGGACGGTAATGCCCATCAGCGCCACCACCGCGGAGATGGCGGTCAGGGCGAGGCCGAGGGCGACGATTCGCGGCGCGCCATAGCGGGCGATAAGGCTGCCGGTGAAAAAACTCGGCGCATACATGGCGATGACGTGCCACTGGATGCCGTAGGCGGCATCATCGATGGAGTGGTTGCAGCCGATCATCGCGAGTGGCGCGGCGGTCATGACGAAATTCATCAGCATATAGGTGGCGGCCCCGCAGATCACGGCGGTGACGAAGGCGCGGTCGCGGAAATAGGCGGAGGTCGGCCGCGTCACGGTGCCGATCGGCGGCGCCTTGGGCTTGGGAATGTCGACGAAGGACAGGATCACGCCGGCCATCAGGGCCACGACCGCCTGGCCGATATAGGTGCCGGCGAAGAGCACCGGCGGCACGGCGTCCTTGGTCCAGACCACGAGTTGCGGTCCGACGACGCCGGCGAGGACGCCGCCCGTCATGACCCAGGAGATGGCCTTGGGCCGGAAGGCGTCGGAGGCGGTGTCGGCAGCCGCGAAACGGTAGCTCTGGGCGGCTGAGGCGTAGAATCCGGCGCAGAAGGTGGCGAGGCAGAAGACGGGAAAACTCGCCCACATTACCCCGAGATAGCCGAAGAGGCCGGTCAGGACACCGGCGCCGGTGGCGATCTGGTAGGCGGTCCGGCGACCATAGCGGCGCACCAGCATGCCGACCGGCAGCGAGGCCGCCGCGAGACCGACCACGAAGATCGAGATCGGCAGCGTCGCCAGCGAGCGGACCGGTGCGAGTTGCGCGCCGACGATGGCGCCGGTGGCGAACATCACGGTCGTGTTCGCGCCGGCCAATGCCGTCGCCAGCGCCAGGATGAAAGCGTTGCGCTTCGCGAGCCTGTCGCCGATGGCCAGGTCTTCGGGTGTGGTGCTGGTCATGGCGGCTTCACGCGATCAGGAAAGGCGGTCTCTCCGGCGGGCAGTCGGCATAACAAACGTACCGACGATCGTCATTGCAGGAGAAGCGCCGTCTCAATAGCCCGCTTTACCGCCTTTCGCCATCGATCCTGCGACGTGCAGGCCTGCAAGGCAGGCATGAGCGATCCGCCTTCCGCGCCACAGGGCTTGCGCTCCGCAGGGCTTGGCAGACGTGCCCTGCGCCCCAGGTGCTTGCCTAGGGGAAGCTGTTGCTGTCCCCTCGCCTTGTCCTTCCGTCTCAGAGACCGTCATGAGCCAGCTTTTCTCGCCCCTCGCCATCGGCCCCGTGACGGTGCCCAACCGCATCGTCGTGGCGCCGATGTGCCAGTATTCCGCCGATGATGGCTGCATGAACGACTGGCACCTCCAGCACCTCATGAACCTCGCCATGTCGGGCGCGGGCATGGTGGTGGTCGAGGCAACAGCCGTCGAGCGTCTCGGGCGGATCACCCATGGCTGTGTGGGCCTCTACAATGACGCTAACGAGCGGGCGATACGGCGCGTCATCGACGCGGCGCGCGCCGTGGCCCTGCCGGGCACGACCTTCGGCATCCAGATCGCCCATGCCGGCCGCAAGGCCTCGTCCGAGCGGCCCTGGGAGGGCGGCGGTCCGCTGAAGGACAATGCCGACCCCTGGCCAACGGTCGCCGCTTCGGCGACCGCCTTCGACGAGGGCTGGCATGTGCCGCGGGAAATGACCGGGCCGGACATGATGCGGATCGCCACAGCCTTCGTCGCGGCGGCGAAACGGGCCGTGCGGATCGGCTTCGACTCCGTCGAGCTGCACATGGCCCACGGCTATCTCCTGCACAATGTCATGAGCCCGCTGTCCAACATGCGCACGGATGGCTTTGGTGGCAGCCGCGAGAACCGCTTCGCCTGGCCGCTGTCGATCGCCGCCGCGGTCAAGGCGGCGGTGCCCGCCCATGTCGCGGTGGGGGCCCGCATCACCGGCCAGGACTGGACCGAGGATGGTCTTCAGGTGGCCGATGCCGTGGCGCTCGCCGCCGAACTCAGGGCCGTTGGCCTCGATTTCGTCTGCGTGTCGTCGGGCGGCGCGCATCCGCGCGCGCGGGTCCAGGTGAAGCCGGGCTACCAGGTGCCTTTTGCCACAGCGGTGAAGGCGGGATCGGGCATCACCACGCGCGCCGTCGGCCTCATCAACACGCCGTCGCAGGCGGAGGAGATCATCGCCAGCGGTGCGGCGGATCTCGTCGCCATCGGCCGCGGCCTCCTCGACAATCCGCGCTGGGGCTGGCACGCAGCCGAAGAACTCGGTGCCGAGCTGACCTATCCGCCGCAATATGCCCGCGTCGCGAAGAGGCTCTGGCCGGGTGCGGTGCTGGCACGGCCGTCATAGCTGCCGCCATCCACACCCGTCCCTTTGCTTCCGCCGCGCATGCGCCTATAAGGGCGCGCCCGCGGGCCTTTCCGGCTCCGTGGGTCGCAGGCGATTCACGGACCGATCGGTCCGGATCGCGGCACGGACCCTCGGAGCGGATCCAAGACCCCGGCGCATGAGCACCGTCCTCATCCTCAACGGCCCCAACCTCAACCTGCTCGGCACGCGCGAGCCAGCGATCTATGGCTCGACGACGCTCGCCGATGTCGAGGCACTGTGTCGCGCCGAGGCGGACAAACACGGCCTCGTCGCCGATTTCCGCCAGTCCAATCACGAAGGCGTCCTCGTCGACTGGATCCACGAGGCCGGCCGCGCTCATGCCGCCGGCACGCTGAAGGGCGTCGTCTTCAATGCCGGTGCCTATACCCATACCTCGCTGGCGCTGGCCGACGCCACCCGCGGCACCGGCATTCCGCTGATCGAGGTCCACATCACCAATGTGCACGCCCGCGAGGCGGTGCGGCATCATTCCTTCCTGTCACCCGTCGCGCGCGGCATCATCGTGGGGCTCGGCCCCATGGGATATGCGCTCGCCATCGCCGCCGTCGCGGCGCTTCCGGCCAAGGCGTGAGCGGTCCCCGCCGCGCCAAGCCACATGAGGGCCCTATGCTCAAAGGCAAATCTTCCATCGACACGGCGATGATCCGCGAACTGGCGCAGGTTCTGGCCGATACCGATCTCACCGAGATCGAGATCGAACTCGAGTCGCTGAAGATCCGCGTCGCCCGTCAGGTCACTGTCCATGCGACGGTGGCGGCGCCGGCGCCTGTCGCCGCGGCCCCGATGGCACCTGTTCCGGCCGCGCCGACGCTGGCGCGCCCGGCACCCGCCGGCGACGACGATCCGCGCAAACATCCCGGCGTCGTGCCATCACCCATGGTCGGCACCGCCTATCGCCGCCCCTCGCCCGACGCCAAGCCGCTGGTCGAGGTCGGCCAGGTCGTCAAGGAGGGCGAGCGCCTCTGCCTGATCGAGGCGATGAAGACCTTCAACGACATCGTCGCGCCGCGGTCCGGCACGGTGACGCGCATCCTGTTCGACGACGGCCGGCCGGTGGAATACGGCGAGCCGCTGATGATCATCGAGTGAGCGCCCCGATGTTCAACAAGGTGCTGATCGCCAACCGCGGTGAGATCGCGCTGCGGGTCCTCCGCGCGTGCAAGGAACTCGACATCGCCACCGTCGCCGTCCATTCGACGGCCGACGCCGACTCGATGCACGTAAAGCTCGCCGACGAAAGCGTCTGCATCGGCCCGCCCTCGGCCCGCGAGAGCTATCTCCATATTCCCTCGCTGCTGGCGGCCTGCGAAATCACCGGCGCGGATGCCGTCCATCCCGGCTACGGCTTCCTGTCGGAGAACGCGCGCTTCGCCGACATCCTCGAGAGCCATGGCATCACCTTCATCGGCCCCAAGGCGGAGCATATCCGCATCATGGGTGACAAGATCGAGGCCAAGCGCACGGCCAAGCGCCTCGGCATTCCCACGGTTCCCGGATCCGAGGGCGGCATCTCCGACGACGAGGAAGCCAGGGCTGTGGCCCGGGAGATCGGCTTTCCCGTCATCATCAAGGCGGCTGCCGGCGGCGGCGGGCGTGGCATGAAGGTGGCGCGCTCGGCGGACGAACTCGAAGTGGCCCTGCAGACGGCCAAGACCGAGGCCAAGGCGGCCTTCGGCGACGACGCCGTCTATATCGAGAAATATCTCGGCAAGCCGCGCCATATCGAGATCCAGGTCCTCGGCGACGGCCAGGGCAGTGCCATCCATCTGGGCGAGCGCGACTGCTCGCTGCAGCGCCGCCACCAGAAGGTCTGGGAGGAAGGCCCCTCCCCGGTGATCACGCCAGCGCAGCGCGCCGAGATCGGCGGCGTCTGCGCCCGCGCCATGGCCGACATGGGCTATACCGGGGCCGGCACCATCGAATTCCTCTATGAGGACGGCCAGTTCTTCTTCATCGAGATGAACACCCGCATCCAGGTCGAACATCCGGTCACCGAGATGATCACCGGCGTCGACCTCGTCAACGAGCAGATCCGCATCGCCTCGGGGCAGAAACTGTCGCTGAAGCAGTCAGACATCGTCGTCGAGGGCCATGCCATCGAATGCCGGGTCAATGCCGAGAACCCCGCGACCTTTCGGCCTTCGCCCGGCAAGCTCAACCTGTTCCACACGCCCGGCGGCATCGGCGTGCGCGTCGACAGCCACGCCTACCAGGGCTATACGATTCCGCCCTATTACGATTCGCTTGTCGGCAAGCTGATCGTCCACGGCCGCACCCGCACCGAATGCCTGGCGCGCCTGCGCCGTGCCCTGGACGAGTTCGTGGTGGACGGCATCGAGACGACATTGCCGCTGTTCCGCACCCTGGTCCGCAATCCGTCGATCATCGCCGGCGAGTACGATATCCACTGGCTGGAGAAGTTCCTGGCCGGCGAGGCGGCCAAGAACGCCTAAGGCGTCAGGTCCGCCACAGGCCCTTCAACACCACCGGCACGTCCTCGTAGGCACCGACGAGGGCGTGGGGCCGCGACCCGAGCAGCGCCCGTGGTGCGTGATAGCCCCAGGTGACGCCGATCGCGGCGACGCCGGCGGAATGGGCCATGTCGATGTCATAGGTCGTGTCGCCGATCATCACCGTGTCCTCGGGACGGGCGCCGACGGCCGCCATGGCCTGTTCGATCATGGCGGGATGGGGCTTCGACGGCGCGTCATCGGCGGTCTGGATGGTGGCGAAACGCTCCAGCAGCCCGTGATGGGTCATGACGATGCGCACGCCGCGCTGCGACTTGCCCGTGGCGATGCCAAGCGCGATCTCCTGCCCCGCCAGCCATTCCACCACCTCGCGGGCACCGTCATAGAGCGGCTCGGCATGTCCCGCCTTCTGCCGCTGGGCGTGGAAGGCACCCTTGTAGGCCTCGACGAGCACCGGAATATCCGCATCGTCAGCGCTCGTCAGTGCGGCGAAGGCTTCCGCGAGCGACAGGCCGACGATGGAGAGCGTCGCCTCACGCGCGGGCGCGGGGCGCCCCAGTGTGGCGAAGGCCTCGTTCATGCAGGCCATGATGAGATGCTGGCTGTCGACGAGGGTGCCGTCACAGTCGAAAATGACGAGTTTCACTGCACAGGCGCTCCGGGACCGGAGCGCCTTGTGGGTCATCCGCGCCTTCAGTTCAAGCGCCGAACCGGCAGGACCTGACAGCCATGCGGAATTCCGGTGTGCGGGGCATGTAGCCGCGCCCGCGCACGGCATCGCGGCACTGGACGATGCGGGCGAGATCCGGCCGGCGTGCCTGAAGGCAGGCGATCACGGCGCCGCGGACCTCGGGCCCCCGATAGCCGCGGGCGCGGGCTTCCTGGCGGCACTGGAAGCGCTCGGCGCGCAGTTCGGGATTGCCGGGGCCCATGCCCGGCCCCGGACCATCGCCATAGGGCTGGGCGGCGAGCGGCGAGGCGGCCAGTAGCGCGAGCATGCACCCAAAGGCGAGGCGTTTCATGGCAATCTCCGGTCGAGGGCGCGGCGAACGACCCTTGACGACCGGCCGCTGAGCCCCGGGTGAAGACCGGGTTCAGCCCTGGCGCCGCTCCAGCGTCTCGACCCGCGCCTCCAGCGCCGCAATGCGCTTCTCGGCGAGGTCGTTGGCCCGCCGCAACTCACCGACAAGATCTTTCATGGCCCGGCTGTCGCCGCCCGGCACGGTGCGGATCACCCGGCGCGTCACCATGACGATGAGCACGAGAATGATAGCGAGCACCACAGCGGTGACATAGATCCAGCCGGTCAGGGACATCACTCCTCCGGAGCCTCGACGATGGGATCGTAATGCGACACGTCCCATCCCAGCAGGTTGAAGGTCTGCTCCATATGGGGCGGCAGCGGCGCCGACACGTCGATCGTGCCCTTGCCGCGCGGATGCGGCACGACGAGACGGCGGGCGTGGAGATGCAGCTTGTGCTGGATGCCGCCGGGAATCTCCCAGTTCTCGACATCGAAATATTTGGGATCGCCGAGGATCGGATGGCCGATCTCGGCGGCGTGGACGCGCAACTGGTGGGTGCGGCCCGTCACCGGCTTCATCGAGAGCCAGGAGAGCTTCTGCGCCATCGTGTCGATGACGGCATAATAGCTCACCGCATGGCTCGCACCCTTGTCGCCGTGCCTGGCGATGCGCATGAAGCTCTCGTCCTCGCGCTCCTCCTTGGCGAGATAGGTCGAGACGCGGCCCTGCCGCGGCTTCGGCACGCCGGCGACCACGGCCCAGTAGATCTTTCGGGCGGAGCGGGTGCGGAAGGTCTTGGCGAGGGCGGCCGCGGCGAAGCGCGACTTGGCGACCAGCAGGCAGCCCGACGTGTCCTTGTCGAGACGGTGGACGAGGCGCGGCCGCTGCCCGTCCTCGTCGGTGAGGACCGCCAGCATGCCGTCGAGGTGCTTCTTGGTGCCCGACCCGCCCTGCACGGCAAGCCCGGCAGGCTTGGCCAGCACCATGACATCGGCATCCTCGTAAAGCGTGATGGAGGCGAGGAACCCGGCGACGTCCTCGCCGACCTTGGCGGACATCGGCCGCGCCTGGTCGAGCTTGAGCGGCGGCACGCGCACCGCCTGACCGGCCTCCAGCCGGTCCTTGGTCTCGACGCGGCGGCCATTCACCCTGAGCTCGCCCTTGCGGACGATGCGCTGGATGTAGCTGAACGAGAGCTGCGGGAAGCGGGCGGCGAGGAAACGGTCGACGCGCATGTCGGCCTCGTCCGCGGTGACGGTCAGGGTCTGGACGCCGGTCTGCAGCGTGTCGGTGGCTGCGGCCTTCAATTCCGCCCGGGTCGGGCCTGCGGGGGCCGCCACCGGTGCACGGCGCGGCGGGCGCGGCTCGGCACGCCCATCGGCTCGGACAGGTCCGCGACGGGGTGCCTCATCGCCAGCCGCCCTGTCACGCGGGGCCCGTGAGCGCACCGCACGGTCGGCGGCCCGGGCCGGGCGGCGCTCGTCCGATGCGGGCTCGCGGCCCATCCCGCGCGGTTCCTGGATGGCATCGATGTCGAGATCGGCCTCGGGCACCCAGGTCGCATTGTCGAGGTCCCAGTCGTCGGAGCGGCCCCGCCGCGGCGACCCGTCGAAGGAGCGCAGTTCCGTCGGCTCGCGCCGGACGCGCTCCCGGCGCGGGCGTTCCGAGCGGCGCTCGTCGGCATCGCGCTCCTCGGGGCGGCGGTCCTCGAAGCCGCGCTCCTCGCGCCTTGCGAAGGGACGGCCGCTGCGCACCGGACCGCGGGGCGTGCGCTCGGCCTCGGCGGCGAAGGGGGGGCGCTTGGCCGGCGGGCGGGCGCCCATGCGCGGCGTCTCGCCGGCTGTACCGGCGCTGCGCCCACGCGCAGGCTTGCCCGGGCCCTTGCCGGGTCCTTTGGCGAATCCTTTGGCCGGTCCCTTGGCCGCACCCTTGCCGCCGGAGCGCTTGGCGCCGCGGTCGACCGGTCCGTGACCGGGCGGTTTGCCCCTGCCCTTCATGAGAAACTCCTGATGACGGCGAGGCCGACCGCGACGGCTGCGATCGAAAGAAACACCGAAAGCACCACATAGAGGGCGGCGGCCCCGTAGTCACCCCGCTCGATCAGCGTCATGGCATCAAGGGAGAAGGCGGAGAAGGTGGTGAAGCCGCCGAGAATGCCGGTGGTCAGGAAAAGACGGAGCTCCTGGCTCCACGGCACGGAGACGCGGAAGGCGAGCCAGCCGGCGATAAGGCCCATGGCCAGGCCGCCCGCCAGATTGACGATGAGGGTGCCGGCCGGAAAGCCCGGCCCGAAAGCCTTCAGGGACCAGACGTTGACGCCGTAACGCGCTGCCCCGCCGATGCCGGACCCGAGAAAGACGAGGAGGAGCTTGGTCATGACCCAAGGGTTAGCGGATGTCGGCAGCGGCGTGAAGCGTCACCCACCGCGCTCCCGCCTGAGCTTCGCCCACCACTCCATCCGCTTTCCGATCTCGCGCTCGAAGCCGCGCTCGACCGGCCTGTAAAGCGACTGGCGGCCGATGGCCTCGGGCCAGTAATCCTGACCGGAGAAGGCGTCGGGCTCGTCGTGGTCGTAGCGATAGCCCTCGCCATAGCCTTCCGATTTCATCAGCTTCGTCGGGGCGTTGAGGATGGTCTTGGGCGGCGTCACGCTGCCGCGTTCCTTGGCCAGCGCCATGGCGGCCTTCCAGGCGGTGTAGGCGGCGTTGGATTTGGGCGCCGTGGCGACGTAGAGCACGGCATTGGCGAGCGCCAGTTCGCCTTCGGGACTGCCGAGGAAGTCGTAGGCGTCCTTGGCGGCATTGGCGACGACGAGGGCCTGCGGGTCGGCGAGGCCGATATCCTCGACCGCCATGCGGACGACGCGGCGGGCGATGAAGAGCGGGTTCTCGCCGGCATCCAGCATGCGCGCGAGGTAGTAGAGCGCCGCGTCGGGATCGGAGCCGCGCACCGTCTTGTGGAGCGCGGAGATGAGGTTGTAGTGACCCTCCTGCGCCTTGTCGTAGATCGGCGCCCGGCGCTGGACGATCTCCGACAGGCCGGCCGTGTCGAAAACCTCGCCCGCGCCGGCGGCCCGCCAGACCTCTTCCGCCAGCGTCAGGATGGCCCGGCCGTCGCCATCGGCCATGCGCACGAGCGCGAGGCGCGCATCGGCGTCGAGCGGCAGCGCCCTCGCCTCCAGCGCCTCGGCGCGGGCCAGAAGCTTCTCCAGCGCGTCGTCGTCGAGGGAGCGGAAGGTGAGCACGCGGGCGCGCGACAGCAGCGCCGCATTGAGTTCGAAGGACGGGTTCTCCGTCGTCGCCCCGACGAGGGTCACGGTGCCGTCCTCGACGACGGGGAGGAAGGCGTCCTGCTGCGAGCGATTGAAGCGGTGGATCTCGTCGACGAAGAGCAGCGTGCCGCGGCCCTGGACGCGCCGGGCGCGGGCCTGTTCGAACACCTTCTTCAGATCGGCGACACCTGTGAAGATGGCGGAGATCTGCTCGAAGGCGAGATCGGTCTCGCCGGCCAGCAGCCGCGCCACCGTCGTCTTGCCGGTGCCTGGGGGACCCCAGAAGACGAGAGAGCCGAGCGAGCGGGTGCGCAGGAGCCGTGTCAGCGCGCCGTCGGGGCCGGTCAGATGGTCCTGGCCGGCGACCTCGGCCAGGGTCTGCGGGCGGAGGCGGTCGGCGAGCGGACGCGGCGCCTTGGGATCGGGGCCGGCGGCCTCGAAGAGGTCCACGCCCTCAGCCGCCCATCATGGAATTGATGATCTGGCCGCCGCGGTCGATCTGGAAACGCCAGAGGCGGGCGCGCTGCGCGGTGGCCTCGCGCAGGTCGGCCGGCGTCCTGATCTCGCGGCCGTTGACGGCGACGACGACGTCGCCGGGCTGCAGACCCACCTGCCCCGCCGCCGAATTGGGCTCGACCGCCATGATGACGACGCCGTCGGTGCGATGGGCGACGCGCAACTCGTCGGCCATGCCGGGAGCGAGCGTCGCGACCCGCGCGCCGGCGAAGGGCGAGGGTCCGCTGAGGGTTATGGCGTCCTGGCCGCCGGGCGGCGCCGGTTGCAGCGCCACCGGCACGACGAGATTGCGGCCATTGCGGGTGACGGCGAGGCTGGCCATGCCGCCGATCGGCTTGACGCCGAAGCGGTAGCCGAAACCGTCGGGGTCCTCGACCACCTGGCCATCGACGGCGGTGATGAGGTCGCCGGCGCGCATCCCGGCCCGGGCGGCGGGCGAATTCGGCACCACCGACACGACCAGGGCCCCGGTCGGACGGGCGAGCCTCAGGCTTTCGGCAACATCGGCCGTGACGGTCTGCAGGCGACCGCCGAACCAGGGCCGCTGCACGGTCTGGCTGCCGGACCTCGCCGATTCCACCACGAGGCGGACCAGCGCGGTGGGGATGGCGAAGCCGATGCCGTGGCTGCCGCCGGACCGCGAGAAGATCGCCGTGTTGACGCCGATGAGGCGGCCGGACATGTCGACCAGCGCGCCGCCGGAATTGCCGGGATTGATGGCGGCATCGGTCTGAACGAAGGACTGATAATCGGCCACACCGACCTGGGTGCGGGCGAGAGCCGAGATGATGCCCTGTGTGACCGTCTGGCCGACGCCGAAGGGATTGCCGATGGCCAGCACGATGTCGCCCACCTCGAGCCCGTCGGACTCGCCGATGTCGATCACCGCAAGGTCGGTCGGCGGGTTCTTCAGCTTCAGCACGGCGAGATCGGTGCGCGGGTCGCGCAGGACGATGTCGACCTCGAACTCGCGCCGGTCGGCGAACGCGATCTTCACCTCCGTCATGTTCTGGATGACGTGATTGTTGGTGATGACGAGACCGGAGCGGTCGACGATGACGCCGGAACCGAGCGAGCGGGCGACCTCGGCGCGGCCGGGGCCCTGCTGCGGCCCGCCGCGGTCACCGAAGAAGCGGCGGAAGATCGGATCGTCGAAGAAGGGATGGGCCTGCACCTGCTCAACGCGGGCGCCATAGACATTGACCACGGCCGGTGCGGCGCGCTTCACGACGGGCGCGAACGACAGCTGCATCTCGGCGCGGCTCTGCGGCGCCTGACGCTGGGCCGATGCGGGCGAGGTGGCGAGGGCCGCGAGAGCGGCGGCAAGAACGAGGATGGTGAATCTGGTCATGGCCGCAATATAGCGACGGCGCCGCCGTCCCGGAAGGGAATGCAGGCGGCCGATGCACGCGAACGGATTGACCGGCTCCGGGCCAGCGACCACCCTCGGGTCAGAGGAAACGCGGAGACCCCCATGACACCGATCGACTTTGCCGCCGGCAATTACCGCTATGTGCCGAGCGTGTTCCAGTATTCCGCCGGTGCCGCCGCCCTGCCCGGCTATCACGTCGAGCGCGTGATGTTCCGCAACCCCGTGCCGCTGAAGGATGGCTTTGCCCGTATCGCTGCAATGATCAAGGGAGCCGGGCGGCCGCTGACCGCCTTCTGTGCCTGCGAACTCAGATCGCCCGCCCCCTTCGACGATGCCGGCTTCAAGGCCTTCAACGAGATCTATGTCGGGACACTCGCCGAATGGGGCATCTATGACCCCGCGACCAAGGCCAATCCCGTGGCACGGTCGAATGTCTGTCCGGAGATCGGCGGCCCGCCGGAGCCGTCCTTCCACGCCTTTTCCTATATTGCCGCGGGTGATGCCGGCGTGCCGCAATTCGTCATTTCCGGCTCCGGCGAGGCGCGCGAGGGATCCGGGCCCTATGCCGAACGCATCGTCCGCCTCAACGACACCAGCCCGCAGGGCTTGCGCGAGAAGGGCATCTTCGTGCTGGAGCAGATGGAAAAACGCATGGCGGCCTTCGGCCATGGCTGGTCGGTGACGACCGCGGCACAGGTCTATTGCGTGCACGACATCCACCCCTTCCTCGCCGACGAGATCGTCCGGCGCGGGGCGGCCCGCTGCGGCCTGACCTGGCATTTCAACCGGCCCCCGGTCGTCGGGCTCGATTACGAGATGGATTGCCGGAGCGTCGCCATCGAGCGCAGCATCTGATGCCACAGGCCTGGGGCTGGCGCGACTTCTTCGCCCCGGTCCTCGCCGGCTATTGCGGTCTTCTCATCGGGGTGGGCATGGGGCGCTTCGGCTATCCCCCGCTCATCCCCGCCATGGTGGAAGCGGGCTGGGCGAGCCCGACGACGCTGCATCTCGCCGGGGCCTTCAACCTCGCCGGCTATATCGTCGGCGCCGGAACGGCCCTGGCCACGGCAAGGGCGCTCGGGGTCCGGCCGGCGATCACGGTCGCGGCGGCATTCGCAGTGCTCGCTTTCGCGGTCTCGGCGACCCCGCTTCCGGCCTGGGCCTTCATCGCGCTGCGGGCGCTGTCGGGGGCCACCGGCGGCGTGTTGATGATCGTCATCCCGCCGGTGGTCGCCAATGTCGTGGCGCCCTCGCACCGGGGACGGGCCAACGGCCTCGCCTTCGCCGGGGTCGGAACCGGTTTCGTGCTCTCGGGGACCGCCGTACCGGCCTTTGCCGCAGGCGGGCCTGCCGGCGCCTGGCTCGCCCTGGCGGCGGCGCTGGCCATCGCCAGCGTCGTGATGATGGCCTTCCTGCCGCGCTCGGCTCCCCCCGTCGCCGCCAATCGCAACGCTCCAGCACCGGCCTGGCGCCGCGATCCCGCGTTCTTCGGCCTCGCGGCCGCCTATTGCGGCGCCGCGGCGGGCTATGTCCCGCATACGATCTTCTTCGTCGATCACGTGGCGCGCGATCTCGGATTCGGCCTGGCAGTGGGAGGCTGGATCTGGGTGGCAGCGGGCATCACAGCCGTCCTCGCCCCCATGGTTGCAGGGCTCGCCGCCGACCGATTCGGTTATGGGCCGGTGCTGCGCGTCATCGTCGCCCTGATGGCCATCGGCGCGGCCATTCCCGCCCTCACCCACAATCTCTTGCTGCTGACGCTCTCCGCCATGATGGCGGGAGGGCTGATGATCGGTTTGGGATCATCCACCTCCGGGCGCACCCGCGAGATCGTCGGTCCGGCCGCCCACACCGCCGCCTGGGCGCTGCAGACGGTCGCCTTCGCGGTCGTCCAGGCGGCGGCGGCCTATGGCTTCACGGCGCTGCTCGTGGCGACCGGCAGCTACGCCCTCGTCTTCGCCCTTGCCGGCGGCATCATGGCGACCGGGCTGGCGCTGGAATTGATCACGGCCCGCCGCGGCCGCGCACCGTCCCCTGACGCTCAATGAAAAAGGGCAGCCCCGGGGCCGCCCTTCCTCGGACCCGCCGCAAGGGCAGGCCGCCAAGCGACCGGCAGGATCAGGCCGCGGCCTGCTCCGGCTTCGCCTGGACCGGACCGGAATCCTTGCCCTTGGCGTCGACGTCGCGGTCGACGAACTCGATCACCGCGACCGGCGCATTATCGCCGTAGCGGAAGCCCGCCTTCAGCACGCGGGTGTATCCACCCTGGCGCGACTGGTAGCGGGGGCCGAGAACCTCGAAGAGCTTCTTGACCATGCCGAGGTCGCGGATCTGCGAGACCGCCTGACGGCGGGCATGCAGGTCGCCGCGCTTGCCGAGCGTCACCAGCTTCTCGACGATCGGACGCAGGTCCTTCGCCTTCGGCAGGGTGGTAACGATCTGCTCGTGCTTGATGAGCGCAGCGCACATGTTGGCAAACATCGCCTGACGATGCTCGGCCGTGCGGTTGAACTTGCGGTGGGCTTTGCCGTGACGCATCGCCTTGTCCTCCGGTGGATCGCGGACCTCACGGTCGGCGAGAATTGAAAAATCAGTAGTGGTCCTCGAAGCGCTTGGCGAGCTCTTCGATATTCTCCGGCGGCCAGCCCGTAACCTCCATGCCGAGGTGGAGGCCCATCTGGGCAAGCACTTCCTTGATCTCGTTCAGCGACTTGCGGCCGAAGTTCGGAGTGCGGAGCATTTCCGCCTCGGTCTTCTGGATCAGATCGCCGATATAGACGATGTTGTCGTTCTTCAAGCAGTTGGCCGAGCGGACCGACAGCTCCAGCTCGTCGACCTTCTTCAGCAGCGCCGGGTTGAAGGCCAGATCCGGGATCGACTCCTGGACGACTTCCTTGCGCGACTCCTCGAAGTTCACGAAGATTTCCAGCTGGTCCTGCAGGATGCGCGCCGCATAGGCGATGGCATCCTCGGGCGAGACCGAACCGTTGGTTTCGACCGTCAGGGTCAGCTTGTCGTAGTCGAGCACCTGGCCCTCGCGGGTCGGCGAGACCTGGTAGGACACCTTCTTGACCGGCGAATAGAGGCTGTCGACCGGAATGAGCCCGATCGGCGCGTCTTCGGCGCGGTTCTTCTCGGAGGGCACGTAGCCCTTGCCGGTGTCGACGGTGAATTCCATGCGGATCGCCGCGCCCTCGTCGAGGGTGCAGATGACCAATTCCGGATTGAGGACCACGACGTCGCCGACGGTCTGGATGTCGCCGGCGGTGACGACGCCCGGACCTTCCTTGCGCACGACCATGCGCTTGGGGCCGTCGCCCTGCATCTTGATAGCGATGTCCTTGATGTTCAGGACGATGTCGGTGACATCCTCGCGCACGCCCGGGATCGACGAGAATTCGTGCAGCACGCCATCGATCTGCACGGCAGAGACGGCCGCGCCCTGGAGCGAGGACAGGAGAATGCGGCGCAGGGCATTGCCCAGCGTGACGCCGAAGCCGCGCTCAAGCGGCTCGGCGGTGGCAGTGGCAATGCGCTTGGGGTCATCGCCGGGAACGATGTGGAGCTTCTCCGGCTTGATCAGTTCCTGCCAGTTCTTCTGGATCACGGGGTCTACCCTTCGCTTGGATCTGGCCGCTGTCTCGTCCCCTGCAGGACCCTGACGACCGGTTCCCCTCGCCGCGCGGCGGGGGATGGAAAATCGAGGACCGCCACAGGCCGGACCTCGATTGCGAGACGTGAAAACAACTCAGACGCGGCGGCGCTTGCGTGGGCGGCAGCCATTGTGCGGGATGGGGGTCACGTCGCGGATGGAGGTGACGGTAAAGCCGGCGGCCTGGAGGGCGCGCAGGGCCGATTCACGTCCCGAACCGGGACCCGACACCTCGACCTCGACGGTGCGCATGCCGTGCTCGGAGGCCTTGCGGGCGGCATCCTCGGCGGCGACCTGGGCGGCGTAGGGGGTCGACTTGCGCGAACCCTTGAAGCCCATGGTGCCCGACGAGGACCAGGCAATGGTATTGCCCTGGGCGTCGGTGATGGTGATCATCGTGTTGTTGAACGACGCGTTCACGTGGCAGACGCCGGAGGCGATGTTCTTTCGCTCGCGGCGGCGAACGCGGTTGGCTTCCTTGGCCATGGTCTGGTCCTTGTCCTTCAGGCGCGCCCGTAATGCCAGGCGCTCGGGAAACGAGCCGGAGCGCTAGAGGCGCCCCAGGTCATGATCACTTCTTCTTGCCGGCGATCGCCTTGGCCGGGCCCTTGCGGGTGCGGGCATTGGTATGTGTGCGCTGGCCGCGGACCGGCAGCCCCTTGCGGTGCCGCAGGCCGCGATAGCAGCCGAGGTCCATGAGACGCTTGATGTTCATCGAGACTTCGCGGCGCAGGTCGCCCTCGACCATGTAGTCGCGGTCGATGGTCTCGCGCACCGCGAGGATTTCCTGGTCGGTCAGCTGATTCACACGGCGCTCGGCCGGGATCTTGACCTTCTCGCAGATCTCGCTGGCGTATTTCGCGCCGATGCCGTGAATGTACTGCAGCGCGATTATTACGCGCTTGTTGGTCGGGATGTTGACACCCGCGATACGAGCCATATCTCGTCTCCATGTGATCCGCGTTGCCGCGGTGAGAAATGAACCCATGCGCCGGTGGAGGCCGGCCCTTGCATGGTTGTCCTTGAAACGGTTCGATCCGCCTGCACAGCAGACGGATCGAGATTACCGTCGATCGGACGAGATGGGGCGCATAGCCTGCCACCGCCCGCCCGTCAAGCCGAAACTGCCGGAAACCTCAGACTCCGAGGTGGGCCGCGATGGCTTTCGTGACGTCGTCGATCGGCGCCATGCCGTCGACCGTCTTCAGAGCCCCCTTCGAGGCATAGTAGTCGGAGACCGGTGCGGTCTGGGCGCGATAGGCGTCGAGCCGCTTCTTCAAGGCCTCGGCATTGTCATCGGCCCGTACCGCCTCGCCGCGGGCCGTCATTTCGGCGACACGCTTCTCGATACGGCCGACCAGGATGCCCTCGTCGACCTTCAGTTCGATGACCGCGTCAAGCCCCATGCCGGACTTGGCCAGCATGGCATCGAGAGCCTCGGCCTGGGCGACCGTGCGCGGGAAGCCGTCGAGGATGAAACCCTTGGCGCAATCGGGTTCGGCGATCCGATCCTCGATGATGCCGACGACGATCTCGTCGGAGACGAGTTCGCCGCGTGCCATGACGTCCTTGGCCTTCAGACCGATCGGCGTTCCCGCCTTGACAGCGGCCCTGAGCATGTCACCCGTGGAGAGCTGCACGAGCCCGTGGTGCTCCACCAGACGCTGTGCTTGGGTCCCCTTCCCCGCTCCGGGAGGCCCGAGCAGAATCAGCTTCATCGACGTTTCCCCCTGAGCTGCGACTTCTTGATCAGCCCCTCATACTGGTGGGCCAACAGATAACCCTGGACCTGCGCGACCGTATCGAGCGTCACGGTGACGACGATAAGCAGCGAGGTGCCGCCCAACAGATAGAAGCTTTGTCCAAGCTGGCCAATCAGCACTTCGGGCAATAGGCAGACCAGGGTGATATAGGCGGCGCCGACGACCGTGATGCGGGTCAGGACGTAGTCGATGTATTGCGCGGTCTTCTCGCCGGGCCGGATGCCGGGAATGAAGCCACCATATTTGCGCAGATTGTCGGCCGTTTCCGTCGGGTTGAACACGATGGCCGTGTAGAAAAAGCAGAAGAAGATGATCAGGAGCGCATAAAGCGCCATGAACAGCGGCTGCCCGTGGCCGAGAAGCTGGGCGGTCAGGCGCAGCCATTCCGCCGGATCCGTTTGGAACGACAGCGCGGTGGTCGGCAGCAACAGCAGCGACGAGGCGAAGATCGGCGGAATGACGCCGGCCGTGTTCAGCTTCAAGGGCAGATGGGACGAGTTCCCCTCGAAGACCTTGTTGCCCTGTTGACGCTTTGGATACTGGATCAGCAGCCGCCTCTGGGCCCGCTCGAAGAAGACGATCACGACGATCGTGAAGGCGATCAGCACGAGCAGCCCGAGGAGAAGCGGCGTCGCGATGACGCCCTGACGGCCGAGTTCGAAAGCCTGGGCGAGGACGCTCGGCAGTTCGGCGACGATTCCAGCGAAGATGATCAGCGAGATGCCATTACCGACGCCGCGCTGGGTGATCTGCTCTCCGAGCCACATCAAGAACATGGTGCCACCGGTCAGGGTGATCACGGTGCTCATGACGAAGAACAGGCCGGGATTAGCGACGACCGTCCCGGAGGACTGCAGGCCGACCGCGATGCCCCAGGACTGGAACACGGCAAGGACCACGGTCAGGTAGCGGGTGTACTGGTTGATCTGCTTGCGGCCCTGCTCGCCCTCCTTCTTCAGCTTCTCGAGCTCCGGCACGACGGCGGTCAGCAGCTGGATGATGATGGAGGCGGAGATGTAAGGCATGATGTTCAGCGCGAAGATCGCCATGCGCCCGACGGCGCCGCCGGCGAAGACGTTGAACATCGCCAGAACGCCCTGGTTGGCGTTGAAGATCTGACGCAGCGCTTCCGGATCGATGCCTGGCAGCGGGATATAGGTGCCGAGGCGATAGACCAGCAGAGCGCCGAGGGTGAACCACAGGCGCTTCTTCAGGTCCTCGGCCTTGCCGAAGGCACCGAAATTCAGATTGGCGGCCAGTTGTTCCGCTGCCGATGCCATGGTGGCTCCGATGCAAGAGGGACGGACGCGTCCATCCGGAAAAGTCGCATTCACTTAGCGGCCCGGGGCCGCCTTAGCCAGCCCCCCGGCGTCGCAGGGCGACGCGGGGCGGAAGGCTCGTACAGATGAAGAGGGGCCGGTCCTCGTCGAACCGGCCCCTCGAACCTTGAACGTCGCGCCCGGATAGGGAGGACCGGCCGGCCGTCAGGCCGCGGCCTCTTCCTTCGGCGTCAGGAGGGTGACGGTGCCGCCAGCCTTCTCGACAGCCGCAACGGCGCCGGCGGAAGCGCCCGTGACGGTCAGCTCGATCTTCGACGTCAGTTCGCCGGTGGCCACGAGGCGGATGCCATCGCGCGAGCGACGGATGACGCCGCTCTCGACCAGGGCGGCCTCGTCGATCTTGCCGGCCTTCAGCTTGCCGGAGTCGATCGCGCGCTGGATGCGGGCGAGCGTCACTTCGACGAACGAGAGGCGGAAGATGTTGTTGAAGCCACGCTTCGGCAGGCGGCGATGCAGCGGCATCTGACCGCCCTCGAAGCCTTTGATGGCGACGCCGGAGCGCGACTTCTGGCCCTTCACGCCGCGACCGGCGGTCTTGCCCTTGCCGGACCCGATGCCACGACCGACGCGCATCTTGCGATGCGTTGCGCCGTCGTTGTCCTTCATGTCGGTGAGTTTCATGAGATCAATCCACCACTTTCACGAGGTGAGCGACCTTCGCGATCATGCCGCGGACACTCGGGGTGTCCTCCAGCGTGGCACGACGGTGCAGCTTGTTGAGCTTCAGGCCGACGAGGGTCGCTTCCTGCGACTTCTCGCGGCGGATCGGCGAGCCGATCTGCTCGATGGTGACGGTTGCTTTATTGGCCATGGATCCGATCCTTACGCGTCACCCTCGCCTTCCTCCTGGCGGCGGGCCTGGAGGACCGACACCTTGAGGCCACGGCGAGCCGCGACGGAGCGCGGGCTGTCCTGGTTCTTCAGCGCGTCGAACGTGGCGCGCACCATGTTGTAGGGATTGGAAGACCCCATCGACTTGGCGACCACGTCGGCCATGCCGAGCGTTTCGAAGACGGCGCGCATCGGACCGCCGGCGATGATGCCGGTACCCGCCGGAGCTGCGCGCAGGATGACCTTTCCGGCGCCGTGACGACCGTGCACGTCATGATGGAGGGTGCGGCCCTCGCGCAGAGCGACGCGGATGAAGCCGCGCTTGGCCGATTCGGTCGCCTTGCGGATCGCTTCCGGCACCTCGCGGGCCTTGCCGTGGCCGAAGCCGACGCGGCCCTTCTGGTCGCCCACCACGACGAGCGCAGCAAAACCGAAGCGCTTGCCGCCCTTCACCGTCTTGGAGACACGGTTGATGTGCACGAGCTTGTCGGTGAATTCGCTGTCACGCTCTTCGCGGTTGCGCTCGCGTTCACGTTCCCGAGCCATGTTCTGTCCTTTCGGCGGTGAGAACCGCCCGTATCCGTTAGAAGCTCAGGCCGCCCTCGCGGGCGCCGTCGGCGAGCGCCTTGACGCGCCCGTGATAGAGATAGGCGCCGCGGTCGAAGACCACGGTGGAAACCCCCGCCTGCACTGCGCGCTCGGCGATGAGCTTGCCGACGGCAGATGCCGCGGCCTGATCGGCGCCGGTCTTCAGCGAAGACTTCAGGTCCTTCTCCAGTGACGAGGCACTCGCAACCGTCACGCCCTTCGAATCGTCGATGATCTGCGCATAGATATGCTTCGACGACCGGAAGACGCTCAGCCGCGGACGCCCATTCGCCGTCGAGCGCAGGGCCCGACGGACACGCGCCTTGCGACGCTCCGTTGCATCCTTAAAATTGGCCATAGCCAGCTCCTTTGATCGGATGCGCGCCTGACAGGCCACGCATCCCGGAAGACGGACAGGCCCCGACCCGGGGCCGCCCGCCTTACTTCTTCTTGCCTTCCTTGCGGAAGATGAACTCGCCCGCGTAGCGGACGCCCTTGCCCTTGTAGGGCTCCGGACCACGATATTCGCGGATCTCGGCGGCGACCTGGCCCACCTGCTGCTTGTCGTTGCCGGAGATGACAATCTCGGTCGGCTTCGGCGTCGCGATGGTGATGCCTTCCGGCACGGGATAGTTGATGTCGTGGCTGTAGCCGAGTGCGAGGTTGAGAACCTTGCCCTGCGCGGCCGCACGATAGCCGACGCCGGTGATCTCAAGCTTCTTCTCGAAGCCCTTGCTCACGCCGACGGCGAGGTTCGACACACGGGTGCGGGCCATGCCCCACATGGAGCGGGCGCGCTTGCCTTGGTCGCGCGGGTCCACCTTGATGACGTTGCCGTCGATCTTGACGGTCACGTCCTCCGGGCAGGTGAACGAGAGTTCACCCTTGGGACCCTTCATCTTCACGGTCTGGCCAGACACCTGGGCGGTAACGCCCTGCGGCAGGTCGACCGGCTTCTTACCGATACGAGACATTGGATATCGTCCTTTGTCGTGAGGGAGCCCTGCCAGGTCAGAAGACCGTGCAGAGCACCTCCCCGCCTACATTCTGTTCCCGGGCATCGTGGTCGGCCATCACACCCTTGGGGGTGGAGATGATCGTGATGCCGAGACCGTTGGACACGCGCGGCGTGTTGCCGACGCCGGCATAGACCCGGCGGCCAGGCTTGGAGACGCGCGAGATTTCGCGGATGACCGGCTCACCGTCGAAATACTTGAGCTCGATCTCGAATTCCGAACGACCGTTCGGATGCGTGACGGTCATGTAGTCGCGGATATAGCCTTCGGACTTGAGCACCTCGAGCACGCGGGCGCGCAGCTTCGAGCCCGGCGTCAGGACGCGGGTCTTGCGGCGCATCTGCGCGTTGCGGATGCGGGTCAGCATATCACCGAGCGGATCGTTGAGGGCCATGATCTGTCTCCTCTCACCAGCTCGACTTCACGAGGCCCGGAACGAGCCCCTTGTTGCCGAGGTCACGCAGAGCCACGCGGCTCATGCCGAGCTTGCGATAGAACGCCCGCGGACGGCCGGTGACTTCGCAGCGGTTCTTGATGCGGACCTTGGCGCCGTTGCGCGGCAGGCTCGCAAGCTTCACGGTCGCCGCAAAACGCTCCTCGATCGAGATCGACTGGTCCATCACGGTCGCCTTCAGCGCAGCGCGCTTCTTGGCATCCCGCGCGACCAGAGCGCGGCGGTGGTTGTTCTTTTCGATGGAGCTCTTCTTCGCCATCGGTTTCTCCTGGTTTCCGCGTCTGAGACGGGCTTCTAGTTCAAGAAACCCGGCTCACTGCCGGAACGGGAAGTTGAAGGCCTTGAGGAGAGCACGGGCTTCCTCGTCGGTCTTGGCGGTGGTGCACACGATGATGTCCATGCCCCACATCTGATCCACCTTGTCATAGGAGATCTCGGGGAACACGACGTGCTCCTTCAGACCCATGGCGAAGTTGCCACGGCCGTCGAAGCTCTTCGGGTTGAGGCCGCGGAAGTCACGGACGCGCGGGAGCGCGATCGTGACCAGGCGGTCGAGGAACTCGTACATGCGCTGCTTGCGAAGGGTGACCTTGCAGCCCAGCGGCATGTTCTCGCGAACCTTGAAGTTCGAAATGGCCTGACGGGCCCGGGTGATGACCGGCCGCTGGCCGGTGATCAACGCGAGATCCGCTGCGGCGACCGTCGCCTTCTTGGAATCGGCGGTGGATTCGCCGACGCCCATATTGACGACGATCTTTTCGATCTGCGGGATCTCGAAGGGGTTCTTGTAACCGAACTCCTCGGCAAGCTTCTGCCGGACCACGCTGTCGTAATGCGCCTTGAGGCGCGGGGTGTATGCCGCCTCAGCCATCGATGGTCTCCCCGGACTTCTTGGCCACACGCACCTTCTTGCCGTCGGCGAGAACCTTGAAGCCGATACGCGTCGGCTCCCCGGTCTTCGGGTCGGCATAGGCCAGGTTCGACAGATGGATCGGGCTCTCCTTGGAGATGATCCCGCCTTCCGACGTCTGGCTCTGGCGCTGATGGCGCTTCACGATATTGACGCCGCGCACGAGAGCACGGCCCTCGGTCGGCATGACCTGGATCACCTCGCCGGTGCGACCCTTGTCGCGACCGGTGAGAACGACGACCTTGTCGCCCTTCTTGATCTTCGCAGCCATCACAGCACCTCCGGCGCGAGCGAGATGATCTTCATGTGGTTCTTGGCCCGCAGCTCGCGCGGAACCGGTCCGAAGATACGGGTGCCGATCGGCTCCTTCTGATTGTTGATCAGAACGGCCGCATTGCGGTCGAAGCGGATCACCGAGCCGTCGACGCGGCGGATGTCCTTGGCGGTGCGAACGACGACCGCCTTCATGACGTCGCCCTTCTTCACGCGGCCGCGCGGAATCGCTTCCTTCACCGACACCACGATGATGTCGCCGACATGGGCGTAACGGCGCTTGGCGCCACCGAGCACCTTGATGCACATGACGCGGCGTGCGCCCGAATTATCCGCCACATCGAGATTGGTTTGCATCTGGATCATGACGCAACCTCTTCCTTTCGCGCCCGTCTCGGGTCTCCCCGACGGCGGCGCGCTGTTCTAACGATCACCGAAAGCTCACGCCTTCGGCAGCACGACCCAACGCTTCAGCTTCGACAAGGGCTTGGCCTCCTCGATGCTCACCACGTCGCCCGCCTTGAAGGCATTGCCTTCATCGTGGGCGTGATAGTTCTTGGTGCGACGCACCGTCTTCTTCAGCAGCGGATGGGTGAAGCGACGCTCCACCTTCACCACGACCGTCTTGTCCTGCTTGTCGCTGACGACGATGCCCTCGAGCACACGCTTCGGCATATGCCCTCTCCTTACTTCTTCTCGGCGCGCTTCTGCGCGGCGATGGTCTTGACGCGGGCGATGTCGCGGCGGACCTGACGGACGCGCGCGACGTTCTCGAGCTGACCGGTGGCCTTCTGGAAGCGCAGGTTGAACTGCTCCTTCTTCAGGTCACCCAGCTGGCCCTCGAGTTCGTCGAGGGTCTTGGTCCGGACTTCTTCGGCCTTCATGACGCCTCTCCTCACTCAGCGATGCGCTGCACGAAGCGCGTCTTGATCGGCAGCTTGGCAGCGGCCAGTTCCAGCGCCTTCTTGGCGACGTCGACGGGAACGCCGTCGAGCTCGAACATGATGCGGCCAGGAGCGACCTTGGCGGCCCAGTATTCGTTGGCACCCTTGCCGGAGCCCATGCGGACCTCGGCGGGCTTCTTCGACACCGGCACATCGGGGAAGATGCGGATCCAGACACGGCCGGCGCGCTTCATCTCGCGGGTCATCGCGCGACGGGCGGCCTCGATCTGGCGCGCGGTGATGCGCTCCGGTTCCATGGCCTTCAGGCCGAACTGGCCGAAGTTCAGGTCGGTACCACCCTTCGCGGCGCCGCTGATGCGACCCTTGAACTGCTTACGGTACTTGGTTTTCTTGGGCTGAAGCATGGTTCTAGACCTTCATCCTCACGCCGCGTCGCGGTCTTGACCGCGGGAACGGCGGGTCGATCCCTCGCCCTCGGACAACTTCTTGTCCTGGGCCATCGGATCGTGCTCCATGATTTCGCCCTTGAAGATCCACACCTTCACGCCGCACGTCCCGTAGGTCGTGAAGGCCGTGGCAACGCCATAGTCGACGTCGGCACGCAGGGTGTGCAGCGGCACGCGACCTTCGCGATACCACTCCAGGCGGGCGATCTCGGCGCCGCCGAGGCGGCCCGAGCAGTTGATGCGGATGCCTTCAGCGCCCAGACGCATGGCCGACTGAACGGCACGCTTCATGGCACGGCGGAAGGCGACGCGACGCTCGAGCTGCTGGGCGATCGACTCGGCCACCAGGGTCGCGTCGGTCTCGGGCTTGCGGATCTCGACGATGTTGATGACGACTTCGGCGTCGGTCATCTTCGAGACGGCCTTCTTCAGCTTGTCGATGTCGGCGCCCTTCTTGCCGATCACGATGCCCGGGCGAGCCGAGTGGACCGTGACACGGCATTTGCGGTGCGGACGCTCGATGACGATCTTGGAGACCGCCGCCTGCTTCAGCAGCTTCATCAGTTCACGGCGGATCTTGAGATCCTCGTGCAGCAGCTTGCCGTACTCGCCCTTGTTGGCGAACCAGCGGGAATCCCACGTCCGGTTGATGCCGAGGCGGAAACCGATCGGATTGATCTTCTGACCCATCGTTCTCTCCTCAGGCCTTGGCTTCCTCGACCTGACGAACAACGATCGTCAGGTGCGAGAACGGCTTTTCGATCCGGGCGCCGCGACCGCGGGCACGGGCGTGGAAGCGCTTCAGCACGAAGGCCTTGCCGACATGGGCCTCGGCGACGACCAGATCGTCGACGTCGAGGTCATGGTTGTTCTCGGCATTGGCGATGGCGCTCTCGAGGCACTTCTTGACGTCGCTGGCGATCCGCTTGCGCGAGAACTCCAGATCGGCGAGCGCGGTGTCGACCGGCTTGCCGCGGATCAGCGCGGCAACCAGGTTCAGCTTGCGCGGCGAGACCCGAAGCATGCGGGCGACCGCCTTGGCTTCGTTGTCGGCCAGCGCGCGGGGTGTTGCGGACTTACCCATGGCTCACTTCCGCTTCGCTTTTTTGTCGGCCGCATGGCCGTAGAAGGTGCGGGTCGGCGAGAATTCGCCGAACTTGTGGCCAACCATCTCCTCGGTGACCTGCACCGGGACATGCTTCTGACCGTTGTAGACGCCGAAGGTCAGCCCCACGAAATGGGGCAGGATCGTGGAGCGACGGCTCCAGATCTTGACGACCTCGTGACGGCCCGACGAGCGGGCTGCCTCGGCCTTCTTCAGGAGGTATCCGTCGACGAACGGACCTTTCCAGACGGAACGTGCCATGACGGGCCTCTGTTACTTCTTCTTCGAATGACGGCTCGACACGATAAACTTGTCGGTCCGCTTGTTCGAACGAGTCTTCTTGCCCTTGGTCGGGAAGCCCCAGGGCGTGACGGGGTGACGGCCGCCGGAGGTGCGGCCTTCGCCGCCGCCGTGCGGGTGGTCGATCGGGTTCATGGCGACGCCGCGGTTGTGCGAGCGCCAGCCAAGCCAGCGGTTACGACCGGCCTTGCCGATCGATACGTTCATGTGGTCCGGATTCGAAACCGCACCGATGGAGGCGAGGCAACGGCCGTGGACGAGACGCTGTTCGCCGGAATTGAGGCGAAGGATGACATAGCCCTCGTCACGGCCGACGATCTGGGCATAGGTGCCGGCGGATCGGGCGACAGCGCCGCCCTTGCCGATCTTCAGCTCCACGTTGTGCACGATCGTGCCCACGGGGATGTTGGCGATCGGCATCGCATTGCCGGGCTTCACGTCGGCGCTCTCGGCCGAGATGACGCTGTCACCAACGGCCAGGCGCTGCGGCGCCAGGATGTAGGACAGCTCGCCGTCGGCATATTTGATCAGCGCAATGAAGGCCGAACGGTTCGGATCATACTCAATCCGCTCCACCACGGCCGCCATGTCCGTCTTGCGGCGCTTGAAGTCCACGAGACGGTAGGAGCGCTTGTGACCACCGCCGCGGAACCGCGAGGTGATGCGCCCGAGATTGTTGCGGCCGCCGGTCGAGTGCTTGCCTTCCGTCAACGACTTGACAGGCTTGCCCTTGTAGAGGTCCGAGCGGTCGACCAGGACGAGCTGACGAAGGCTCGGCGTGATCGGCTTGAAAGTCTTGAGTGCCATGGTTTACCCCTCGCCTCACAGACCGGTCGTGATGTCGATGGAGTGCCCCTCGGCGAGGGTCACAACCGCCTTCTTCACGTCGGAGCGCTGGCCGAGCATGCCCTTGAAACGCTTGGTCTTACCCTTCTGGACGAGCGTGTTAACGCTCTTGACCTTGACGTCGAACAGCTTCTCCACCGCCGCCTTGATCTGCGGCTTGGTGGCTTCCAGGGCCACCTTGAAGACGACCTGGTTGTTTTCAGCGACCAGCGAGCCCTTCTCGGTGATCAGCGGCGCCTTGATGACGTCGTAGTGACGCGGATCGACGGTGCTCATTTGAAGCGCGCCTCCAGTGCGTCGACGGCCGCCCGGGTCAGGACCAGGGTGTTCCGGCGCATGATGTCGTAGACGTTGATGCCCTGCACGGGGAGGACATCGACGAGCGGGATGTTGCGGGCCGCGAGCGCGAAGTTCTTGTCGACCTCGGCGCCGTCGATGATCAGCACGCTCTTGAAGCCGAGCTTCTCGAACTGCGCCTTCAGCGACTTGGTCTTGGCAGCCTCGGTGGAGGCCTTTTCCAGCACCACGAACGAGCCGGCCTTCACCTTGGTGGAGAGAGCATGCTTGAGGCCGAGGGCACGGACCTTCTTCGGCAGATCGTGCTCGTGGGAGCGCGGGGTCGGACCGAAGGAGCGACCGCCGCCGCGGAAGAGGTTGGCACGCGCCGAGGAGTGACGGGCGGAACCCGTTCCCTTCTGCTTGTACATCTTCTTGCCGGTGCGGTGGATCTCGGCGCGGTTCTTGACGTCGTGGGTGCCGGCGCGGCGCTTGGCGAGCTGCCAGCGAACGACGCGGTGGAGGATGTCGGCACGGGGCTCGAGGCCGAAGATCTCATCCGAGAGATCAACGGAGCCGGCGTCGGCGCCTTCCAGGGTCTTGATTGTCAGTTTCATCTCAACCCTCCGTGGTTTCGGCGGCGGCAGCCGGAGCGGCGTCGGCACCCGGCAGCTTGAAGCCACCCGGCAGCGGCGCGTCCTTCGGCAGCGGCTTCTTCACCGCGTCGCGGACGAGAATCCAGCCACCCTTGGAGCCGGGGACAGCGCCCTCGACCATGATCACGCCGCGCTCCACGTCGGTGCGCACGACCTTGAGGTTCTGCGTGGTGACACGCACATCGCCCATATGGCCGGCCATGCGCTTGTTCTTGAACACCTTGCCGGGGTCCTGGCGGTTACCGGTCGAACCGTGGGAACGGTGCGAGACGGAGACGCCGTGGGTGGCGCGCAGACCGCCGAAATTGTGGCGCTTCATGGCGCCGGCAAAGCCCTTGCCCTGGCTGGTGCCCGTCACGTCGACGAACTGGCCGGCAATGAAGTGATCGGCGGAGAAGCGGGCGCCGACCGGCACGACCTCCTTCTCGCCGACACGAAACTCGACGATCTCGTGCTTCGGCTCGACCTTGGCGATGGCGAAGTGGCCACGCTGGGCCTTCGTCGTGTTCTTCACCTTGGCAAGCCCGGCGCCGAGCTGCAGCGCCAGATAGCCATCCCGCTCCGCCGTGCGGTGGGCAACGACCTGGCAGTCGTCCAGCAGAAGCACCGTCACAGGGACGTGCTCACCGCCATCGGTGAAGATGCGGGTCATCCCCATCTTCTTGGCAATCACACCGGAACGCATCGCGCGCATTCCTCGTTTTGGGGTCGTCCGTGCCCTGAGGGCGGACCGGAGAGGACCCGGGTTCAACGTGAGATGCGCCGGTCAACGGTGCATCGGCATATTTGTCGGCAGGCCGTCATCGGCCTGTCGCAGGACTCAGAGTTTGATCTCGACGTCGACACCGGCGGCGAGATCGAGCTTCATCAGCGCGTCTACCGTCTGCGGGGTCGGGTCCACGATGTCGAGAAGCCGCTTGTGGGTGCGGATCTCGAACTGCTCACGCGACTTCTTGTCGATGTGCGGCGAGCGGTTCACCGTGAACTTCTCGATCCGCGTCGGCAGCGGAATCGGCCCGCGGACCTGGGCACCCGTGCGCTTCGCCGTGTTGACGATCTCGCGCGTCGAGGTGTCCAAGACCCGGTGGTCGAACGCCTTGAGGCGGATCCGGATGTTCTGGCTCATTGGTTCGCCCCTTTAAGGCAAAGCGGGGAAGACGCGCGGCACGCCGCGCGTCCTCGGGAAATAAATCACTCGATGATGGCGGCGACGACGCCGGCGCCGACGGTGCGGCCGCCTTCACGGATGGCGAAGCGCAGCTTCTCCTCCATGGCGATCGGCACGATCAGGCTCACCGTCATGGCGATGTTGTCGCCCGGCATCACCATCTCCGTCCCCTCGGGAAGGGTCACGATGCCCGTCACGTCGGTGGTGCGGAAGTAGAATTGCGGACGGTAGTTGGTGAAGAACGGCGTGTGGCGGCCGCCCTCCTCCTTCGTCAGGATATAGGCCTCGGCCTTGAACTTCGTGTGCGGCTTCACCGAACCCGGCTTGCACAGAACCTGGCCGCGCTCGACGTCCTCGCGCTTCGTGCCGCGCAGCAGCGCACCGATATTGTCGCCAGCCTGGCCCTGGTCCAGCAGCTTGCGGAACATCTCGACGCCCGTGACGATCGTCTTCTGCGTGTCGCGGATGCCGACGATCTCGATTTCCTCGCCCACCTTCACGATGCCGCGCTCAACGCGGCCGGTCACCACCGTGCCGCGGCCCGAGATCGAGAACACGTCCTCGACCGGCATCAGGAACGGCATGTCAACCGGACGCTCCGGCTGCGGGATGTAGCTGTCGACGGTGGCCATCAGCGCCAGAACGGCGTCATGGCCGATCTCCGGATTGACATTGTCCAGAGCCGCCTTGGCCGAACCCTTGGTGATCGGGATGTCGTCGCCAGGGAACTCGTACTTCGACAGAAGCTCGCGGATCTCCATCTCGACAAGCTCGAGAAGCTCGGCGTCGTCGACAAGATCCACCTTGTTCATGAACACCACCAGCGCGGGAACGCCGACCTGGCGGGCCAGAAGGATGTGCTCGCGCGTCTGCGGCATCGGACCGTCAGCCGCCGAAACCACCAGGATCGCGCCGTCCATCTGCGCCGCGCCGGTGATCATGTTCTTCACGTAGTCGGCGTGGCCCGGGCAGTCGACGTGGGCGTAGTGACGGTTCGCCGTCTCATACTCCACATGCGCCGTCGAGATCGTGATGCCGCGCGCCTTCTCCTCCGGCGCCTTGTCGATCATGTCATAGGCCGTGAACGTCGCGCCGCCAGACTCGGCAAGGACCTTCGTGATCGCCGCCGTCAGCGACGTCTTGCCGTGGTCAACGTGACCAATCGTGCCGATGTTGCAGTGCGGCTTATTCCGGTTGAACTTTTCCTTGGCCATGACGGCCTCCTTCAATGTTCGCGATGCCGGAGGATCAGTGGACCCGGTCCGGCAAGAGACCGATGTTTACGCGTATTTGGCCTGAACTTCGGCGGCGACGTTGGACGGCGCCTGCTCGTAGTGGCTGAACTGCATCGTGTAGCTGGCGCGGCCCTGGCTGAAGGAGCGCAGCTGGTTGACGTAGCCGAACATGTTCATGAGCGGCACCTTGGCCTGGATCACGTTGGCATTGCCACGCATGTCCTGACCCTGGATCTGGCCACGGCGGGAGTTGAGATCGCCGATGACCGAACCGGTGTACTCCTCAGGGGTGACGACCTCGACCGACATGATCGGCTCGAGCAGCACCGAAGCGCACTTCTGAAGCGCCTCGCGCATGGCGGCGCGGGAGGCGATCTCGAAGGCGAGGACCGAGGAGTCGACGTCGTGGTAGGCGCCGTCGATGAGGGTCGTCTTGACGTCGACCACGGGGAAGCCGGCGATGATGCCCGCCCCCATGACCGAGTCGATGCCCTTCTCGACGCCCGGGATGTACTCCTTGGGAACCGCGCCACCGACGATCTTCGACTCGAAGGCATTGCCGGCGCCGGCTTCGTTCGGCTCGACGATGATCTTGATCTTCGCGAACTGACCGGTGCCGCCCGTCTGCTTCTTGTGGGTGTAGTCGATCTCGGCGCGCTTGGTGATCTTCTCGCGGAAGGCCACCTCGGGAGCGCCGACCGTGACGTCGACCTTGTGGGTGCGGCGCAGGATGTCGACCTTGATGTCGAGATGGAGCTCGCCCATGCCCTTGATCCGGGTCTGGCCGGACTCGGCGTCGGTGGAGACACGGAAGGACGGATCCTCCGAGGCCAGCTTCATCAGCGCCAGGGCCATCTTCTCCTGGTCAGCCTTGGTCTTCGGCTCGACGGCCATCTCGATGACCGGCTCGGGGAATTCCATGCGCTCGAGGATGACGGGCTTCTGCGGGTCGCAGAGCGTGTCGCCGGTGCGGGTGTCCTTGAGGCCGACGAGAGCGACGATGTCACCGGCATAGGCCTCGGCGATTTCCTCGCGGTTGTTGGCGTGCATGAGAACCATGCGGCCGACACGCTCGTTCTTCTCGCGGGACGAGTTCATCAGGGCCATGCCCTTCTCGAGCTTGCCCGAATAGATGCGGCAGAAGGTCAGGACGCCGTACTGGTCGTCCATGATCTTGAAGCCAAGGAGCGACAGGGGCTCGGAGTCGGACGACTTGCGCTCGATCTCGGCCTCGGTCTTGGGGTCGATCCCCTTGATCGCCGGCACGTCGACAGGCGACGGCAGATAGTCGACCACGGCGTCGAGAAGCGTCTGGACGCCCTTGTTCTTGAAGGCCGAGCCGCAGAGCACGGGGAAGAAGGCCGAGGTCAGGACGGCCTTGCGGATGAGGCGCTTCAGAGTCGCTTCATCCGGTTCGTTGCCCTCAAGATATGCTTCCATCGCGGCATCGTCGAGCTCGACGGCGGCCTCGACCAGCTCGTTACGATACTCGGCGGCCTTCTCCTTGAGATCGTCGGGGATCTCGAGATTGGCGTCGAAATCGGCGCCGAGCGACTCGCCCGACCAGACGACCGCCTTCATGCGGACGAGATCGACGAGGCCCTTGAAGTTGGATTCCGACCCGATCGGCAGCTGAATGGCGATCGGCTTCGCACCGAGGCGCTTCTTGATGTCCTCAAGGCACATGTAGAAGTCGGCGCCGGTCTTATCCATCTTGTTGGCGAAGACGATGCGCGGGACCTTGTACTTGTCGCCCTGGCGCCAGACCGTCTCGGTCTGCGGCTCGACGCCCTGGTTGGAGTCGAGGACGCAGACTGCGCCGTCGAGCACGCGCAGAGAACGCTCGACCTCGATGGTGAAGTCGACGTGGCCGGGCGTGTCGATGATGTTCAGGCGCTTGCCCGCCCACTGGGCGGTCGTCGCGGCGGACGTGATGGTGATGCCGCGCTCCTGCTCCTGCTCCATGAAGTCCATGGTCGCGGCGCCGTCGTGGACTTCGCCGATCTTATGGGACTTGCCGGTGTAGTAGAGGATCCGCTCGGTCGTCGTCGTCTTGCCCGCATCGATGTGGGCCATGATTCCGAAATTGCGGTAGTCCTCGATCGCGTGCGTGCGCGGCATGATCTCAGTTCCTTCGGTTCCGGATGAACCGTGACAGTTCGTTACCAGCGGTAATGCGAGAAGGCGCGGTTGGCTTCGGCCATCTTATGGGTGTCTTCGCGCTTCTTGACCGCGTTGCCGCGGTTGTTGGCGGCGTCCATGAGCTCGGACGAAAGCTTGTCGACCATGGTCTTGTCGTTGCGCGACCGCGCCGCCTGGATGAGCCAGCGGATCGCCAGGGCCTGGCGACGCTCGGGACGAACCTCGACCGGGACCTGATAGGTGGCACCGCCGACGCGGCGCGACCGAACCTCGATGGCCGGCATGACGTTCTCCAAGGCAGACTGGAACACCGTGAGGGGCTCCTGCTTCGCCTTGGATTCAATCTGGTCGAAGGCGCCGTAGACGATCTGCTCGGCTACGGACTTCTTCCCTTCGTACATGACCGAATTCATGAACTTGGCCAGCACGACATTGCCGTACTTCGCGTCCGGAATGACTTCCCGCTTTTCGGCCCGGTGACGACGAGACATCGCTCTCTCCGTTGATCCTGAAAGCCACCGTCCGCTCCAACCCGGCGCCTACGCGCCTCGGCCAGGAGCGGCCGGTGGAAACAATTCTTACTTCGGCCGCTTGGCGCCGTACTTGGAACGGCGCTGCTTGCGGTTCTTGACGCCCTGCGTGTCGAGAACGCCGCGCAGGATGTGGTAGCGCACGCCGGGAAGATCCTTGACGCGACCGCCACGGATCATGACCACGGAGTGCTCCTGGAGGTTGTGCCCCTCACCCGGAATGTAGCCGATGACCTCGAAGCCGTTGGTCAGTCGCACCTTGGCAACCTTGCGGAGCGCCGAGTTCGGCTTCTTCGGGGTCGTCGTGTAGACACGCGTGCACACGCCACGCTTCTGCGGGCAGCCCTCCATATGGCGGGACTTCTCGCGGTAGGTGCGCGGCTGACGCGGCTTGCGGATCAGCTGGTTGACTGTCGGCATCGGCGGCCTTGTCCTTGAACCATTGAGGCCCGGTCGCCCGGATCTCGTGTAAAGCCTTGCTGCGCCTGTCCCGTTGGCGGAACAGGCAACCGGGCGCTCGGTTTGCCCCGAAAGACAAACTGCGCCCGGCGAAAACAGAGGATCGCCAGTCCTTGCGGGCGGGCGATCGTGCGTTTCGATCTGACTGACGTCAGGCGATGCGGTCTCGGTTAGCCTCGGTCGGAACCGGCTTGAAGCCGTTCCCAGGACCGCGTGTGCAACCGACCTTCATCGGAAAGTCGGGTGGCAATACACGCTGAGTCGAGCCCCGTCAAGCACGACAGCCTATCCGGTTCTGCAAAGACCACATGTTTCGCGGGTCCCGCGCAATGCGACAGAAACATTCCCGTCCACACCCGGCATGATCCGTCATTATCGGGCGCTTAAGTCATGATCCGGCACCGCGGGACCGTCACCTGCACCGCCGTCCCCTTGCCAGTCTGACCGGGAATCGGAGTATCGCAGACGATGTGACTCGGGGGGGCATCTGTCGGACCGGGGGCAACCTGAACGTTTCACACTGTTGTAGTGATCTGACGTGAACTGGGTGCATTTGTGCAGCCCAAGATGAAAAGGATGAAGACCATGGCGTTCAGGAACGTCGCATTCGCAGCCATCGCCGCTGCCACTCTCGTCGGCGCCTTCGGTCTGCCGGCCCAGGCGCAGACCGACCGTGACGGTCAGCAGCGCTGGATCAACATCGTCAACCGTTCCGGCGTTACGATCCGCGAGTTCTACATGACCGACGTCGACACCCGTGGCTGGGGCGACGACCGTCTCGGGCAGAACGTGGTCGAGCCCGGCGACTCGCTCCGGGTGGTTCCGACCCCGCGCCAGCGCTCGCGCGGCTATTGCCAGTACGACATGAAGGTCGTCTTCGCCAACGAGCGCACCGTTGAGCGCCGCGGCGTCAACCTGTGCCAGACCACCAACCTCGTCTGCACCTCGACGGGGTCCTGCCGCGTCAACTGACACGGCCAGGCTCTTCCCTGCCGCAAGGCCGCCCGGACGGGCGGCCTTTTGCGTTTCGGGGCCGGATCACGGCCGCTGGCGCATGGGATGGTCGTCGATGTCGGGGATTGCACCGCCCTGAGCGGCCCCGTCCCCGCAAGCAAAAGGGCCGCCTTTCGGGCGGCCCTTTTCGTATGTCCAGGACAGGCAGGGGGTAGGCCCCCTGCCCTCGCCCCGCATCAGGGCTGCGGCGCCTCGATCACGGCCACCTCGGCGGGAGCACCGGCCGGCGTCCCCGCAGCCTTTTGCTTCTCGTCGAGGATGAGATCGTCGCGCTTCAGCGCGATCTCGCGGATACGGCTGATCATGGCACCGGTGCCCGCCGGGATGAGGCGGCCGACGATGACGTT
The DNA here is from genome assembly GCF_022843985.1 of Phreatobacter sp. GTDB lineage: Bacteria > Pseudomonadota > Alphaproteobacteria > Rhizobiales > Phreatobacteraceae > Phreatobacter. The sequence continues at coordinate 182,407 of NZ_JALHMP010000001.1, forward strand.
CTCCTTGAGGCCCTCGAGCGTGTCCGACTTGCCGTTGACGGCGGCTTCGGTGAGCACGCGCGTGGTCTCCTGGAAGGAGGCCGCGGAGATGAAGGACCGCGTCTGCAGCGAGGCCTTGGTGATGCCGAGCAGAACCGGCGTGCCGGTAGCCGGCCGCTTGTTCTTGTCGTCCGCCATGGCGAGGTTCGCCTCTTCCATCTCGGAGGCGTCGACCTGGTCACCCTGGATGAGATCGGTGTCACCGGGATCGGTAATCTCGACCTTCTGGAGCATCTGGCGGACGATGACCTCGATGTGCTTGTCGTTGATGACGACGCCCTGGAGCCGGTAGACCTCCTGGATCTCGTTGACGAGGTAAGCGGCAAGCTCCTCCACGCCCTTGATCGCCAGGATGTCGTGCGGCGCCGGATTGCCGTCGACGATGAAGTCGCCCTTCTGCACCTCGTCGCCGTCCTGAAGGTGGATATGCTTGCCCTTCGGGATCAGGTACTCGGCCGTCTCGGCATCGGCCTCGAAAGGCTCGATCGTCAGGCGACGCTTCTGCTTGTAGTCCTTGCCGAAGCGCACGACGCCGGAGATCTCGGCGATGATCGCGGCATCCTTCGGACGGCGCGCCTCGAAGAGTTCGGCGACGCGCGGCAGACCGCCGGTGATGTCGCGGGTCTTGGCGCTTTCCAGCGGGATACGGGCGATGACGTCGCCGGCATGGATCTGCGCACCCGGCTCGAAGCTGATGACCGCATCCACCGCAAGCGCGTAGCGGGCATCCGTCCCACGCGGCAGCTTCTGAAGCTTGCCGTTGGAGTCGCGGATGACGAGCGACGGCTTGAGGTCGGCCGAACGGGTCGAGGTGCGCCAGTCGGTGACGACACGCTTGGTGAAGCCGGTGGCCTCGTCGGTGGTTTCCGCGAGGGACTGGCCGTCGACCAGATCCTCGAAGCCCAATACGCCGTCGATTTCCGAGATGATCGGGCGGGTGTAGGGATCCCACTCGGCGATGCGCTGGCCGCGCTTGACCTTCGTCCCCTCGTCCACACGCAGCTTGGCGCCGTACTGGATACGGTGCGTCGCGCGCTCGGTGCCGTCCGCATCGGCGATGATGACGGCCATGTTGCGGCCCATCGCGATGAGTTCGCCGTCCGAGTTCTTCACGATCGAACGGTTGCGGATCTTGATCGTGCCTTCGAAGGTCGCCTCGATGAACGAGGTGTCGACGACCTGGGCAGCGCCGCCAATGTGGAAGGTGCGCATGGTGAGCTGGGTACCCGGCTCGCCGATGGACTGCGCCGCGATGACACCGACCGCTTCGCCGATATTGACGGGCGTGCCGCGGGCGAGGTCTCGGCCATAGCACTGGCCGCAGACGCCGACCTTGGTCTCGCAGGTGAGCACCGAGCGGATCTTCACCTCCTGGATGCCGGCGGCGGCGATCGCCTCCACGTCCTTCTCGAGGATCATGGCACCGGCCTCGACCAGCACCTTGCCCGAGGACGGGTCGGTGACGGTGACGGCGGCCGAACGGCCAAGGATGCGCTGGCCGAGCGTCGCCACGACCTGGCCCGCATCGACGATGGCGCGCATGCCGATACCCTTTTCGGTATGGCAGTCACGCTCCGTGATGATGCAGTCCTGGGCCACGTCGACGAGACGGCGCGTCAGGTAGCCGGAGTTGGCCGTCTTCAGGGCGGTGTCGGCCAGACCCTTGCGGGCGCCGTGGGTGGAGTTGAAGTACTCCATCACGGACAGACCTTCCTTGAAGTTCGAGATGATCGGCGTCTCGATGATCTCGCCCGAGGGCTTTGCCATCAGGCCGCGCATGGCGGCAAGCTGGCGCATCTGGGTCGGCGAACCACGCGCACCCGAATGCGACATCATGTAGATCGAGTTGATCGGCTTGTCGCGACCGTTCTCGTCCTTCTTCACCGAGGAGATGCGTCCCATCATCTCCTGGGCCAGACGGTCCGAGCACTTGGCCCAGGCGTCGACGACCTTGTTGTACTTCTCGCCATAGGTGATGAGGCCGTCGAGATACTGCTGCTCGTAGTCCTTGGTGAGCGTCCGCGTCTCCTCGACGATCGGCCACTTGTTGTCCGGGACGACCATGTCGTCCTTGCCGAAGGAAATGCCGGCCTTGTAGGCGTGGTAGAAGCCCAGCGCCATGATCCGGTCGCAGAAGATCACCGACTCCTTCTGGCCGCAGAAGCGGTAGACGGTGTCGATCATCGCCGAGATCTCCTTCTTCGTCATCAGCTTGTTGGCTGCGTCGAAGGGAACCTTGGGCGACTTCGGCAGGAGCTGGCCGAGCAGGACGCGGCCGGGCGTGGTCTCGTACATGCGGCGGACATGGTTGCCGTCCGCATCGAGGCCTTCCCAGCGGTACTTGATCTTGGTGTGGAGCGTGACGACCTTGTTGGCCAGCGCATGCTCGAGTTCGCCGATATTGGCGAAGGCTTTGCCCTGACCGGGCATGCCGTCGGACATCAGCGACACGTAATAGAGGCCGAGAACGATGTCCTGCGAGGGCACGATGATCGGCGCGCCGTTGGCCGGATGCAGAATGTTGTTGGTCGACATCATGAGGACGCGCGCTTCCAGCTGCGCCTCAAGCGACAGGGGCACGTGCACGGCCATCTGGTCACCGTCGAAGTCGGCGTTGAAGGCCGAGCAGACGAGCGGATGCAGCTGGATCGCCTTGCCCTCGATCAGCACCGGCTCGAAGGCCTGGATGCCGAGGCGGTGGAGCGTCGGGGCGCGGTTGAGCAGCACCGGATGTTCGCGGATGACCTCGTCAAGGATGTCCCAGACTTCGGGACGCTCCTTCTCGACCAGCTTCTTCGCCTGCTTGACGGTGGCCGACAGGCCCTTGGCATCGAGACGGGCGTAGATGAAGGGCTTGAACAGCTCGAGCGCCATCTTCTTCGGCAGACCGCACTGGTGCAGCTTCATTTCCGGACCGACGACGATGACCGAACGGCCGGAATAGTCGACGCGCTTGCCGAGCAGGTTCTGGCGGAAGCGACCCTGCTTGCCCTTCAGCATGTCGGCGAGCGACTTCAGCGGACGCTTGTTGGCGCCGGTGATGACGCGGCCGCGGCGGCCGTTGTCAAACAGCGCATCGACCGCTTCTTGAAGCATGCGCTTCTCGTTGCGGATGATGATGTCGGGAGCACGCAGCTCGATCAGCCGCTTCAGGCGGTTGTTGCGGTTGATGACGCGGCGGTAGAGGTCGTTGAGGTCGGACGTTGCGAAGCGGCCGCCATCCAGCGGCACCAGCGGACGCAGGTCCGGCGGGATGACCGGAACGACGGTCAGGATCATCCATTCCGGCTTGTTGCCGGACTGGATGAAGGCCTCGATGATCTTCAGGCGCTTGGCGAGCTTCTTGGGCTTCAGCTCGGTGGTCGCCTCGGAGATCTCCTTGCGGGTATCGGCCGCCAGCTTCTCGAGGTCGAGGCCGCGCAGCAGCTCGCGGATCGCCTCGGCGCCGATCAGGGCAGTGAACGAGTCGTCACCGAACTCGTCCTGCGCCTTGATGTACTCCTCTTCGGACAGGAGCTGACGCTCCTTCAGGGAGGTCAGACCCGGCTCGATGACGCAGTAATATTCGAAATAGAGGATGCGCTCGAGGTCCTTGAGCGGCATGTCGAGAAGGAGGCCAATGCGGCTCGGCAGCGACTTCAGGAACCAGATATGGGCAACCGGAGCGGCAAGCTCGATATGGCCCATGCGCTCGCGACGGACGCGCGAAAGGGTGACCTCGACGCCGCACTTCTCGCAGATGATGCCCTTGTACTTCATGCGCTTGTACTTGCCGCACAAGCACTCGTAGTCCTTGATGGGGCCGAAGATCCGCGCGCAGAACAGGCCGTCACGCTCAGGCTTGAACGTGCGGTAGTTGATGGTCTCCGGCTTTTTGATCTCGCCGAAGGACCAGGACAGAATCTTCTCCGGGCTCGCGATCGAGATCTTGATCTGATCGAACGTGGCCGGCTGCGTGGTCGGATTGAAGAGATTTGCGATCTCTTGGTTCATCGCCGTCTCCTAAGCCCGGTGTCCCGGGGGGAAGTTCGGGGCCGGAATACAATTCCCGGCCGATGAAAGCGTCGTCAGGTGGAACGTCGGGGGAGCGGACGGACCCGATCCCCTAAGCAGGCACGAACGCCTTACTCGGCGGCCTGCTGTCCCACGTCGTCGTTGTCGGTGCGCACGGGCTTGGAGGTCGCCAGTTCGACATTGAGGCCGAGCGAGCGCATTTCCTTGACCAGCACGTTGAAGCTCTCGGGAATGCCAGCCTCGAAGGTGTCGTCGCCGCGGACGATCGCCTCGTAGACCTTGGTGCGGCCGGCCACGTCGTCCGACTTCACCGTGAGCATTTCCTGCAGCGTGTAGGCGGCACCGTAGGCCTCGAGGGCCCAGACCTCCATCTCGCCGAAGCGCTGGCCGCCGAACTGCGCCTTGCCACCCAGGGGCTGCTGGGTGACGAGCGAGTAGGGACCGATGGACCGCGCGTGGATCTTGTCGTCAACGAGGTGGTGCAGCTTCAGCATGTAGATGTAGCCGACGGTGACCTGGCGATCGAACTGCTCGCCCGTCTTGCCGTCGAACAGCGTCACCTGACCGGAATTGTTCAGGCCGGCCATGGACAGCATGGTCTCGATATCGGCCTCCTTCGCGCCGTCGAAGACGGGGGTCGCGAAATGGACGCCGCGCCGCGTGTTGCGGGCGAGTTCCACCAGGTTGTCCTCGTCGAGCGCGCCGATCTGCGGGTCACTGCCATAGATCCTGGTGAAGGCCTCCTTCAGCGGCTTCACGTTCTTCGACTTCATGTAGGCGTCATAGGCCTGGCCGACCATCTTGCCGAGGCCGGCGGCGGCCCAGCCCAGATGAGTCTCCAGGATCTGGCCGACATTCATGCGGCTGGGCACGCCCAGCGGGTTGAGCACGATGTCCGCATGGGTGCCGTCCTCGAGGAACGGCATGTCCTCGATCGGCACGATGCGGGACACGACGCCCTTGTTGCCGTGACGGCCGGCCATCTTGTCGCCCGGCTGGATCTTGCGCTTCACGGCAATGAAGACCTTGACCATCTTCATCACGCCCGGCGGCAGTTCGTCGCCACGCTGCAGCTTCTCGACCTTGTCCAGGAAGCGCTGCTCGAGGCGGCGCTTCGACTCGTCGTACTGCTTCCGCATCGCCTCGATCTCGGCCATCAGGGCGTCGTCGGCGACGCCAAAGGCCCACCACTGGCCGCGCGGATACTCGGCCAGCAGGTCACGGGTGAGGACCGTGTCCTTCTTGAACGCCTTGGGGCCCGAAATGCCGGTTTTGCCGTCGAGAACCTCGGCCAGGCGGCCGTAGACGTTGCGGTCGAGAATGGCCTGCTCGTCGTCGCGGTCCTTGGCGAGACGCTCGATCTCCTCGCGCTCGATCGCCATGGCACGCTCGTCCTTGTCGACGCCGTGACGGTTGAAGACGCGGACCTCGACGATGGTGCCGGTGACCCCCGGGGGCACGCGCAGCGAGGTGTCGCGCACGTCGGAAGCCTTCTCGCCGAAGATGGCGCGCAGGAGCTTCTCCTCCGGCGTCATCGGGCTCTCGCCCTTCGGCGTGATCTTGCCGACGAGGATGTCACCCGCCTGCACTTCCGCGCCGATATAGACGATGCCGGCCTCGTCGAGGTTCTTCAGCGCTTCTTCCGACACGTTGGGAATATCGCGCGTGATCTCCTCCGGACCGAGCTTGGTGTCGCGGGCGGAGACCTCGAACTCCTCGATATGGATCGAGGTGAAGACGTCTTCCTTCACGATCCGCTCGGAGAGCAGGATGGAATCCTCGAAGTTGTAGCCGTTCCACGGCATGAAGGCGACGAGGACGTTGCGGCCGAGTGCCAGATCGCCGAGATCGGTCGAGGGGCCGTCGGCCAGGATCTCGCCCTTCTTGACGATGTCGCCGACGCGCACCAGCGGACGCTGGTTGATGCAGGTCGACTGGTTGGAGCGCTGGAACTTCATCAGGCGGTAAATGTCGACGCCCGACTTGGTCGGATCGAGATCCTCGGTGGCGCGGATGACGATACGGGTGGCGTCCACCTGATCGACCACGCCGGTGCGGCGGGCGGCGATGGCGGCGCCGGAGTCACGGGCGACGACCGATTCCATGCCGGTGCCGACGAAGGGCGCATCGGCCTTCACCAGAGGCACAGCCTGGCGCTGCATGTTCGAGCCCATCAGCGCGCGGTTGGCGTCGTCATTCTCGAGGAACGGGATGAGCGCGGCTGCGACCGACACGAGCTGCTTCGGCGACACGTCCATGAAGTCGACGCGGTCCACGGGCAGCAGCAGCGTCTCACCCGCCTGACGGCAGATGACGAGGTCTTCCATGAACTTGCCGCTCTCGTCGATCGGCGCGTTGGCCTGGGCGACGGAGTACTTCCCTTCCTCCATGGCCGACAGATAGATCACCTCGTCGGTGACCCGACCGTCGCGGACCTTGCGGTAGGGCGTCTCGATGAAGCCGTACTTGTTGACGCGGGCGAAAGTGGCCAGCGAGTTGATCAGGCCGATATTCGGGCCTTCGGGCGTCTCGATCGGACAGATACGGCCGTAATGCGTCGGGTGCACGTCGCGCACCTCGAAGCCGGCGCGCTCACGCGACAGGCCGCCCGGTCCAAGCGCCGAGAGACGGCGCTTGTGGGTGATCTCGGACAGCGGGTTGGTCTGGTCCATGAACTGCGACAGCTGCGAGGATCCGAAGAACTCGCGCACGGCGGCGGCGGCCGGCTTGGCGTTGATCAGATCCTGCGGCATGACCGTGTCGATCTCGACCGAGCTCATGCGCTCCTTGATGGCGCGCTCCATGCGCAGCAGGCCGACGCGGTACTGGTTCTCCATGAGCTCGCCGACCGAGCGCACACGGCGGTTGCCGAGGTGGTCGATGTCGTCGATCTCGCCCTTGCCGTCGCGCAGTTCGACCAGCGTCCGGACCACGGCGAGGATGTCATCCTTGCGGAGGATGCGCACGGTGTCCTCGGCGGTGAGGTCAAGGCGCATGTTCATCTTCACGCGGCCGACGGCGGACAGGTCGTAGCGCTCGCTGTCGAAGAACAGCGAGTGGAACATCGCCTCCGCGGTCTCGACCGTCGGCGGCTCGCCGGGGCGCATGACACGGTAGATGTCGAACAGCGAGTCCTCGCGCGTCATGTTCTTGTCGGCGGCGAGCGTGTTGCGGATATAGGCGCCGATGGTGATGTGGTCGATGTCGAGCGTCGGCAGGGCTTCGTAGCCCTCCGCCACCAGCATCTTCAGCATCTTCTCGGTGATCTCCTCGCCGGCCTCGGCATAGATCTCACCGGTCTTCATGTTGACCATGTCCTCGGCGAGGTAGCGACCCGCCAGTTCCTCGGTCGACAGGCGGAGCGCCTTCAGGCCCTTCTCGGCGAGCTTCTTGGCCTCGCGGACCGAGAGCTTCTTGCCGGCCTCCAGCACGACCTCGCCGGTATCGGCGTCGATCATGTCATTGGCGGCCTTGAAGCCGCGCATGCGGGCGGCGTCGTAAGGCACGCGCCAGCCGTCCTTCTTGTCCTTCGTCACCAGAATGTGGTTGTAGAAGGTCGCCAGGATGTCCTCGGAGCCCATGCCGAGGGCATAGAGCAGGCTCGTGACCGGAATCTTGCGGCGGCGGTCGATGCGCGCATAGACGATGTCCTTGGCGTCGAACTCGATGTCGAGCCAGGAACCGCGATAGGGGATGATGCGGGCGGCGAAAAGCAGCTTGCCCGAGGAATGGGTCTTGCCCTTGTCGTGGTCGAAGAACACGCCGGGCGAGCGGTGCATCTGCGAGACGATGACGCGCTCGGTGCCGTTGACGATGAAGGTGCCGTTCGAGGTCATGAGCGGGATGTCGCCCATGTAGACGTCCTGCTCCTTGATGTCCTTGACGGACTTCGCGCCGGTATCGGCGTCCACATCGAACACGATGAGGCGCAGCGTCACCTTGAGCGGAGCGGCGAAGGTCATGCCGCGCTGACGGCACTCGTCGACATCGTATTTCGGCGGCTCGAACTCGTATTTCACGAACTCCAGCATGGCGCTGCCGGAGAAATCGGTGATCGGAAACACCGATTTGAACACGGCCTGCAGCCCCTCGTCGGAGCGTCCGCCCTTGGGCTCGTCGACCATCAGGAACTGGTCATAGGACGACTTCTGAACCTCGATGAGGTTCGGCATCGTCGCGACTTCCCTGATCTTGCCGAAGAACTTGCGGAACCTTTTGCGGCCGGTGAAAGTCTGAGCCATGTCGCCTCTCGCTTGGGCCGCCAGGCGTCGGCGGCGGCCCTGGTTCCAGCGACGGGCGGGCTTGATGAAGCCGCTCCCGTCGCAGACGCCTGACCGGACGGTCCACAGGCGGGTCGATAGGCGACCCTGGACCGTCCGGTCAAACGCTGACAACCCCTGTTATCCTCGCGGTGCCGTGAAGCCCCGCATGCGAATGCACGCCCGCCTGACGGCGGTCCCGCTCCGGTCACCCGGGGCGGATAAGCCCGCACGGGCGGCCCGAAGACCGCCCGCGCGGAGCCTGATCACTTCAGTTCGACCTTGGCGCCGGCGGCCTCGAGCTGCTTCTTCAGCTTCTCGGCCTCATCCTTGCTGACGCCTTCCTTGACGGCCTTCGGAGCACCCTCGACGAGGTCCTTGGCTTCCTTCAGGCCGAGGCCGGTGATGGCGCGGACTTCCTTGATCACCTCGATCTTCTTGTCGCCGGCGGCGGCAAGCATCACGGTGAACTCGGTCTGCTCCTCGACCGGGGCAGCGGCGGCGCCGGCACCCGGGCCAGCGGCGACGGCCACGGCGGCGGCGGCGGAGACGCCCCACTTCTCTTCGAGCATCTTCGCGAGCTCGGCGGCCTCGAGAACGGTGAGCGACGACAGTTCGTCAACGATTTTGGCGAGATCAGCCATTTGCATTTTCCTTTTGAACGGTTCGAACCGGGTTGGGTGAGAGGTGCCTCACGCGGCCTTGTCTCGGTCGGCATAAGCAGTGAACACGCGCGCGAGCTTTGCAGCGGGCGCGGTCGAGAGCTGGGCGAGCTTGGTCGCGGGAGCCTGGATGAGGCCCACGAGCTTGGCGCGCAGTTCGTCGAGCGACGGCAGTGTGGCGAGTGCCTTCACACCGTCCGGGTTCAGAGCGGTCGTCCCCATGGCGCCGCCAAGGATGACAAACTTGTCATGCAGCTTGGCGAATTCCGAGGCGACCTTCGGTGCCGCGACCGGATCCTGGCTGATGGCCAGAATCGTGGGGCCCTTCAGCAGGGCTCCGATGGACGCGACGTCCGTGCCTTCGAGAGCGATCCTGGCGAGGCGGTTCTTGGTGACCTTCACTGACGCGCCCTGGGCCTTCATCCTGCGACGAAGGTCCTGCATCTGCGCGACCGTGAGGCCGGAATAGTGAGCGACGACGACGACGCCGGAGGTCTTGAAGACCTCGTTGAGCGTGCCGACCAGCTCCTTCTTTTCCGTGCGATCCACGTTTGCTCTCTCTGGTCGGGGCCTCCTCGCGGAGAGCCCCGGGTTGCACCTGCCGATCATCGGCGCCGGCGAGCCGGCCTCCGAACGATCGACGTTCGGCCCTGTCCCCTCTGGAACACCGCGGGATGAAATCCCTCGGCCGAGGTGCCTTGAGTTCGAACCCTTCCCTCGGCGTTGCCGCCGGTGAAATGGTCTTCACCCGTCTGTGCAGGCTTTGGCGATTAAGAGGGGGTAACCCCTCGCCTGCAGTCTCGGACAGGACGATCCGGTCTCGCGATCCCGGGTCCTCGGACCCTCGTGGGACAACTCCACCGGCCTTGCCGCGCGGGTTTCCCTGCGCGGAAGCTCTTCACAAAAAACTCTTGCGGACTCCTGATCAGGGTCCGGGAACCGCTCCCGGCGTCTCCTGTGTCGACCGCGCCTCCGAAAAACGGCGAATCGCGATCCTTGGGCCAAACGCAATGAGGGCGTGGTTGCCCACACCCCAGCCGGCGTCGTCTAGCAAAGGCTGTTCCAGTTGCCAAGGGGGGCAGGCCATTTTTTTGGCCGGTCCTCCCTGGCATGCAGGGCTGCATCCCAGACACACGACGGAAGGAGGCGCACGCGCAATGCGTGCGCGCCCTGTCGGCATCAGGCGTTGAGCACGCTCGACGGATCGACCTTCACGCCGGGGCCCATGGTCGAGGAGATCGCGATCTTCTGCACATAGGTTCCCTTGGCGCCGGTCGGCCGGGCCTTCACGACGGCGTCGGCGAAGGCCTTGATGTTCTCCACCAGCTTGCCGGGCTCGAACGAGACCTTGCCGACGGCGGAGTGGATGATGCCGGCCTTCTCGACCCGGAACTCGACGGCACCGCCCTTGGAGGCGGCCACGGCCGACTTCACGTCCATGGTCACCGTGCCGACCTTCGGGTTCGGCATCAGGCCACGCGGGCCCAGCACCTTACCGAGGCGGCCGACCAGGCCCATCATGTCCGGCGTGGCGATGCAGCGATCGAAATCGATCTTGCCGCCCTGGACGATTTCCAGAAGGTCTTCGGCACCGACGATGTCGGCGCCTGCCGCCTTGGCCTCATCGGCCTTGGCGCCGCGGGCGAAGACGGCAACCCGCAGGGTCCGGCCGGAGCCGTTCGGCAGGTTGCAGACGCCGCGGACCATCTGGTCGGCGTGGCGCGGGTCGACACCGAGATTCATGGCGATCTCGATGGTCTCGTCGAACTTGGCCGTGGCACGCTCCTTGACGAGCTTCACGGCGTCGTCGAGCGCATAGGTCTTGGCGGCGTCGATGCCCTCGAGGGTCTTACGATAGCGCTTTCCGCTCATGGCTTACCCCACCACCTCAAGGCCCATGGACCGGGCCGAGCCTTCGATCATCGACGCAGCCGATTCGACCGTGTCGCAGTTCATGTCGACCATCTTCACCTTGGCGATCTCGGCGATCTGGCCGCGCGTGATCTTGCCGATAAAGCCCTTGCCGGGGGTCGTGTGGCCCTTGTCGATCTTGGCGGCCTTCTTCACCCAATAGGTGACAGGCGGCTGCTTCATCTCGAAGGTGAAGGAGCGGTCCTGGTAGGCGGTGATGACGACCGGAATCGGCATCCCCTTCTCCATCTGCTGGGTCTTCGCGTTGAAGGCCTTGCAGAATTCCATGATGTTGAGGCCGCGCTGACCGAGAGCGGGACCGATGGGCGGGGCGGGGTTAGCGGCCCCGGCCGGCACCTGCAGCTTGATGAATCCGACGATTTTCTTCGCCATGATGTCCTCCTGACGCGCCCTGTATCGGGCGGCCGGTTGGGTTTCGTGGTCGGGTTCGAAGCGGATGGCGAACCGCCGCTCCTCGCCTCCCACGGGTGAAGGAGGACCGGCGAACCGCCCCTCCGCCGCCAGCCCCAGGGGGCGGCGGTTGTCGCTGCCGGCCGATGGCCGGCGGCACGTTCAGGTCAGAGCTTGTCGACCTGACTGAATTCCAGCTCCACCGGCGTCGGCCGGCCGAAGATCGAGACGGCGACCTTGACGCGGGCGCGGCCGTCGTCGACCTCCTCGATGAAGCCCTCGAAGGAGGCGAAGGGACCGTCGTTGACACGGACCTTCTCGCCGACCTCGAAGGTGATCGTCGTCTTGGGACGGTCAACGCCCTCCTGGACCTGCTGGGCGATGCGCATCGCCTCGGCCTCGGGGATCGGCATGGGCTTCTTGTCGGCACCGAGGAAGCCGGTGACCTTCGGGGTGTTCTTGATCAGGTGATAGGCCTGATCGGTCATGTCCATCTTCACCAGGACATAACCGGGGAAGAACTTGCGCTCGGTGTCGATCTTGCGGCCGCGTCGCACCTCGGTGACGCGCTCCTTCGGCACCAGAATGTCCTCGAACAGTTCCGACAGGCCGCGCTGGGCCGCACCCTCACGAATCGCCTCGGCCACCTTGTTCTCGAAATTCGAATAGGCGTGGACCACGTACCACTGCTTCGCCACGGACGGGCTCCCTCAGCTGCCGAGCGAAAGGAGCGTCTGCACGCCCCAACGGATCACCGTATCGGCGATGAAAAAGAAGATCGCCGAGACGATCATGAAGATCACAACCATGATCGAGGAGATGCCGACCTCCTTGCGCGTGGGCCAGGTGACCTTGTTGGCCTCCTGGCGGACCTGCTGCATGAATTCGACAGGATTGGGTTTCGCCATGGTGAGAATCCGGACAGGGCCGCACACCGCTCCCACCCATGAGGGTGAAAGCCGGCGCGTCGGCCCGGAAAAAGGAAACGCGTCCCGCCGGATGTCCGTCACCGGGCCGGCAGGGAGTGGCGTCTGCTACCCGAAACGGGACGGGTCGTCAAGGAAAGCCGGCCAGGGGCTGCAACGAGAAAGGCCCGGCGCTTGCCGCACCGGGCCTTGTCGAAATTGGCAGGGGCTGGGGGATTCGAACCCACGACCTGCGGTTTTGGAGACCGCCGCTCTACCAGCTGAGCTAAACCCCTAGAGGAGAGCCGAGGATATAGTCCGCCCCGGCCGTCCGATCAATCATTGATCACTCGATGATGGCGGCGACGACGCCGGCGCCGACGGTGCGGCCGCCTTCACGGATGGCGAAGCGCAGCTTCTCCTCCATGGCGATCGGCACGATCAGGCTCACTGTCATGGCGATGTTGTCGCCCGGCATCACCATCTCCGTCCCCTCGGGAAGGGTGACGATGCCCGTCACGTCGGTGGTGCGGAAGTAGAACTGAGGACGGTAGTTGGTGAAGAACGGCGTGTGGCGGCCGCCCTCCTCCTTCGTCAGGATATAGGCCTCGGCCTTGAACTTCGTGTGCGGCTTCACCGAACCCGGCTTGCACAGAACCTGGCCGCGCTCGACGTCCTCGCGCTTCGTGCCGCGCAGCAGCGCACCGATATTGTCGCCAGCCTGGCCCTGGTCCAGCAGCTTGCGGAACATCTCGACGCCCGTGACGATCGTCTTCTGCGTGTCGCGGATGCCGACGATCTCGATTTCCTCGCCCACCTTCACGATGCCGCGCTCAACGCGGCCGGTCACCACCGTGCCGCGGCCCGAGATCGAGAACACGTCCTCGACCGGCATCAGGAACGGCATGTCAACCGGACGCTCCGGCTGCGGGATGTAGCTGTCGACGGTGGCCATCAGCGCCAGAACGGCGTCATGGCCGATCTCCGGATTGACATTGTCCAGAGCCGCCTTGGCCGAACCCTTGGTGATCGGGATGTCGTCGCCAGGGAACTCGTACTTCGACAGAAGCTCGCGGATCTCCATCTCGACAAGCTCGAGAAGCTCGGCGTCGTCGACAAGATCCACCTTGTTCATGAACACCACCAGCGCGGGAACGCCGACCTGGCGGGCCAGAAGGATGTGCTCGCGCGTCTGCGGCATCGGACCGTCAGCCGCCGAAACCACCAGGATCGCGCCGTCCATCTGCGCCGCGCCGGTGATCATGTTCTTCACGTAGTCGGCGTGGCCCGGGCAGTCGACGTGGGCGTAGTGACGGTTCGCCGTCTCATACTCCACATGCGCCGTCGAGATCGTGATGCCGCGCGCCTTCTCCTCCGGCGCCTTGTCGATCATGTCATAGGCCGTGAACGTCGCGCCGCCAGACTCGGCAAGGACCTTCGTGATCGCCGCCGTCAGCGACGTCTTGCCGTGGTCAACGTGACCAATCGTGCCGATGTTGCAGTGCGGCTTATTCCGGTTGAACTTTTCCTTGGCCATCGGTCGTGGTCCTTCGGCTGCCAAAATACGGGCGTGCCCGCGGTGGGCGGTCGGTTACGGGTTTTCGCGGCGCTGTTCAAGTGCAAATTGGCAGCACCGCCGCGACATGGCGCGCGGGCGAAGCGCCGACAGGCGGCCGCAAGCCTTCGGCAGCGCGTGCCGCCGCGCCCAAGCAGTTGATCAGGAAGGCGATGATGGCGATCCCGGTCGCGCCGGCGCCGTGCTTGCGTCGCGGCGGCCGCCTCTTCAAGATCGTCGCGCCGGCCACGCCGGTCGCTCTATCGCCTCGCTGCCGTCCGCGTCCCGCAAGGCCGCAGACCGGCTCCCATGCCCTTCCACCGCCACGGACCCGCCATGACCGCGCCCGCCGCGCCCCGCGGCACCAGGCCCCCCCGTATCGGCGCCATCGCGACCCTTCCGCTGTTCCACAAGCTGCGGGGGCGCCGGGTGGTGCTGGCCGGCGACAGCGACGGCGCGGCATGGAAGGCCGAGCTGCTGGCGGCGACCGGCGCCGACCTCCACGTCTTTGCTCCGGATGACGCGGCGCGGTTCGGCGACCTGGCCGCGGCCGAAGGCGGTACGGTCAATGTCCATGGCCGGCGCTGGATCCCGGCCGATCTCGACGAGGCCGCCCTCGCCGTCGCCGATGTCAGTTCGGACGCGGAGGCCGCAGCCTTCGTTGCGGCGGCCCATGCCGCGGGCGCCGTCGTCAATATCGTCGACCGCCCGGCCTTCTGCGATGCCCAGTTCGGCGCGCTCGTCAACCGCTCGCCGCTGCTCGTCGCCATCTCCACGGACGGCGCGGCGCCCGTCTTCGGCCAGGCCATCCGTGCGCGTATCGAGGCGCTCCTGCCCCCGGGCCTGCAGGCGTGGGCGCAGGCGGCGCGCGACTGGCGCGCGCGCGTGCAGGCGCGCGAGGCGCCCTTCGCCCTCCGCCGCGCCTTCTGGCAGCGCTTCACCGACCGCGCCCTCGCCGATCCGGACCGGCCGCCGGGCGAAGCCGACCGTGATGCGCTGATGGCCGATCTCGACCGGCTCGAGGCGGCGCCGCGCCGCGGCCGGGTGCTGCTGGTCGGCGCGGGGCCCGGCGACCCCGACCACCTCACCCTCAAGGCGCTGCGCGCGCTGCAATCGGCAGACGTCATCCTCTACGACAACCTGGTGACGCCGGAGGTGCTGGAACTGGCCCGGCGGGAGGCGCGGCGGGTCGCGGTCGGCAAGGTCGGCCATGGTCCCTCGGTCAGCCAGGCCGACATCAACGCGCTGATGATCCAGCTCGCCCGCGACGGCCAGACGGTCGTGCGGCTGAAGAGCGGTGACCCCGCCATTTTCGGCCGCGCCAACGAGGAGATGGCGGCGTGCCGGAGCGCCGGCATCCAGCTTTCCATCATTCCGGGCATCACTGCCGCGCAGGGCGCCGCGGCCTCGCTCGGCCTGTCCCTCACCGATCGCGATTTCGCCCAGCGGCTGCAATTCGTCACCGGCCACAGTCGCAAGGGGGAACTGCCTGATTCGATCAACTGGACGGCCGTCGCCGACCCGGCCGCGACCACCGTGATCTACATGCCGCGGCACACGCTGCGCCGCTTCGCCGCAAGGGCCCTCGACTCGGGCCTCGCCCGGTCGACGCCGGCGCTCGCCATCGCCTCAGCGACACGTGCCGAAGAGGTGCATGTCACCGCTGCGATTGCCGATCTGCCCGACCTGGTGGAAGGCCTTCCGGCCGCCCTCCCCGTCCTCGTCATCGTCGGCGAAGCGGTCCGCGGTCTCGCGAATGCCACGGCGGATCTGCCCGTCGCCGGGATCGACATGCAGGCGTGACGGCGTTCCGGCAAGGGCGGCGCATGGCAGGCGGCTGCTGATGGCAGGCGAATGGAGCGGGTAGCGGGAATCGAACCCGCGTATTCAGCTTGGAAGGCTGCTGCTCTACCATTGAGCTATACCCGCGCCGGAAGCGCGAGTGACCACATTTGCGCGCCCCGATCAAGAGGCGCCGGTCTGCCGTGCGCGCAGATCGCTTGCGGCGGTGCTCCGTTGCCGGCTTCATGACCGTCCCCTCCGCTCAACCGTCGACGCGCGCGGCACCCGATCTCCTTCATGCATGAACCCGTCCGCCCGAGGCCCGTCAGCGCCCATCTGCTCCTGCTCGCCACGCCCCTGGCGCTGACGCAGATGATCGGCTGGGGCACGACATTCTGGCTGCCGGCCGTGTTGGTCGGGCCGCTCATCCGCGATCTCGCCATCTCCTCCGAGGCGGTTTTCGGCGGCATCACCATCATGCTTCTCGTCAGTGCCGCGGTCGGACCGCGCTTCGGCCGGATCATCGATGGCGGCGGGACACGCTGGGCCATGGCGGCCGGCTCGGTCTGCCTCGCGCTCGCCATGGCCATCCTGTCGGTGTCACAGGGGCTCGCCGGCTATGTGCTGGCCTGGATCCTGATCGGAATCGGTACGCCGCTGGCGCTGACCCAGGCGGCCGCGGCAGCGATGGCGCAACTCGCCGGCCCGAACGCCCGGCAAGCCATCGGGATGCTGATGCTGCTCGGCGGTTTCGCCTCCACGGTCTTCTGGCCGCTGACCGCCTTTCTCGACGCCACCATCGGCTGGCGCACCATGTGCCTGGTCTTCGCCGCCCTGCACCTTGTCGTCTGCGCTCCCATTCACGTGATCTTCCTGGCGCCGCGCGACGAAGAGGAACCGGTACGGTCGCACCTGTCGCGGAGACCGGCCGCTCTGCCGCTCAATGCGGAGCGACGCCGTTCGGCCTTCATCCTGATGGCCATCGCCTTTTCGCTCCAGGGATTCGTCACCTGGGGACTGCCGCTGCAGGTCATCGAGATCCTCAAGGCTTATGGTCACACCGTGGCCTTCGCCATCTTCGCCGGCAGCCTGATGGGCCCGGCCCAGGTGATCTCGCGGCTGGCGGAGGTTGTTTTCGGACGGACGACCGGCATCCTCGCCGTCGGAGTAGTGACGGCCGCCGTGATGCCGGTGGCCGTCGTGCTGCCGGTCATCAGCCCCGGCTCCGCCATCCTCTGCGTTGGCTTCGTGATCGGCTACGGCATCTCGGCCGGCGCCATGACCGTCGTGCGCAGCGTCGCGCCGCTCGCCCTTTTCGGGCGGGAAACCTATGCGACGATGAACGGCTGGCTCAGCCTGCCGCAGAACCTCGTCTTTGCCAGCGCCCCGATCGTCTATGCCTTCGTCATGCGTCACTGGGGTCCGACGCCGACCCTGCTGATGTCCTTCGGTGCCGCACTCGTCGCGCTCGGCACCATGGTCATGCTGGAGCGCCGCTTCCGTCACGACACCAACGGCTGAATCCGCTCCCGCGCGAAACCGGAACGGGCTTCGCGTTTGACGATAGTTGCGGATGCAACTAAACAGGAGCGACGATAAGAACCGGAGGACGCCATGACCCTGCAATATGTGACGGGCTTCGTGCCCACCGACGGCCGCGGCGGCGGCACGCTCCAGTACATGTCGGGATTCGGCAATTCGTTCGAGACCGAGGCCCTGCCCGGCGCCCTGCCGATCGGGCGGAACTCGCCACAGAAGTGCAATTACGGCCTCTATGCCGAACAGCTCTCCGGCTCGCCGTTCACGGCGCCGCAGGCCACCAACCAGCGCTCGTGGCTCTACCGCATCCACCCCTCGGTGAAACATTCGGGACGCTACCGGAAGGTCGACAGGGGCCTGCTGCGCACCGCGCCGGAGGCCCGCGGCGAGAGCGACCTGCCGATCAACCAGTTGCGCTGGGACCCGACCCCGATCCCCGCCGAACCCGTGACCTTCGTCAACGGCCTGTGGACGGTGACAACGGCGGGCGATTCCGACACGCAGGTCGGCATGGCGGCCCATGTGCTGGTCATCAACCGCTCGATGACCAACGAGTACATGTTCAACGCCGACGGCGAGTTCCTCGTTGTCGCCCAGGAGAACCGGCTGCGCTTCCGCACGGAGTTCGGTGTCATCGAGATCGAGCCGGGCGAGATCTGCATCATCCCGCGCGGCGTCGTGTTCAAGGTCGAGCTCGTCGACGGCCCGGCCCGGGCCTATGTCTGCGAGAATTATGGCGGCGCCTTCACGGTGCCCGACCGCGGGCCGATCGGCGCCAATTGCCTCGCCAATTCCCGCGACTTCCTCACCCCGGTCGCCGCCTACGAAGACCGCGAGGAGCCATCGACCCTCTATGCCAAATGGGGCGGCGAGCTCTATGCCGCGTCCATTGGCCAGTCGCCGCTCGACGTCGTCGCCTGGCACGGCAACTACTATCCCTACAAATATGACCTGCGGCATTTCTCGCCGGTCGGGCCGATCCTGTTCGACCATGCCGACCCGTCGATCTTCACGGTGATGACGGCGCCCTCGGAGACGCCGGGCACGGCGAATATCGACTTCGTCATCTTCCCCGAGCGCTGGATGGTCGGCGAGAACACGTTCCGCCCGCCCTGGTATCACCGCAACCTGATGAGCGAGTTCATGGGGCTCATCTACGGCGTCTACGACGCCAAGCCGGAGGGCTTCGTGCCCGGCGGCATGAGCCTGCACAATTGCATGCTGCCGCATGGTCCGGACACGCCCGCCTTCGAACATGCGAGCAATGCCGAGCTCAAGCCGACCAAGCTCACGGGCACCATGGCCTTCATGTTCGAGACACGCTTCCCGCAGCGGGTGACGCGCTGGGCGAGCGAATTGTCGACGCTGCAGCCGAACTACACGGACTGCTGGAAGGACCTGAAGAAGCACTTCGACCCGACCCGCAAGGAGCCGAAGTGACGCGCCGGTGACGATCGGCCGTGGGACTGCACGCCATGCCCGGGATACGCCCGGACATGGCGGATCAGGCCGCGGCCCTTCCCCTCAGCTGACGACGGGCAGGTCGACGATGTCATAGGCATGGGCGATGGTGCGCTTGAGGACGGGATCGATCAGTTCCATCTCGAAGCGCGCCGCCGGGCGGATGCCGCCGATGGCCCCCAGCGTGCCGCCGAACATCAGGGTGGCGGGCAGCAGCGTGTCCCGGCCGGTCCATTTGCCGATCAGGTCGGCGGGCGGACGCAGCTGGGCGAGCCGGCCTTCCTGGTAGAGCACGCGCTCGCCGCCGATCACCGCATGGGCACGCAGCAACAGATCGTCCCAGTGCGGCGCGACCTCCTCGTATTTCCACAGGATGGTGCCGACCGGCTTGGCGCACATCTGCTTCGACAGGGCGATGCCGTAGGTCTCCGCCTTGCGATCGGTATGGTCCGAGCCGACCGTCACCCAGAGCCCGTCGGCCAGCGACAGGATGACCGGCTCGATCTCGCCGGAGGAATCCGGCCCCAGCACCTCGACGCGCCGGCTCTGCGTCACCAGTGCTGCGGCACCCCGGTAGAAGACCGGCACGGACGAGGGCGGCGGCACGCCGATGGCGGCGAGTTCGTGGATGTGGTGCTGGATCGCCGCCTCGTCGCGTCCGGCCCAGCCGGCGACGACCAGCGTCTCGAGTTCGATGGAGATGCGGTCTGAGCGGCCGGCGGCATGGCGGGTGAAGGTCAGCATGGCGGGAGATGTCCTCGAACGGGCGTCAACGACCGATAGCGCGAGACGGGCCGCGCCGCCATGCCTCCCCACGCGCTGCGCCCGTCGCAGGACTGCAAGGCAGGCCCGCTAAGCTTAACGACGGGCGGCGGTTGCCGTCGCCGGGGTCATGCGGTTTGATCCGCGCCGACGTCTTTCAGAAGGGACACGACAATGCAGCCGATGAGCGCCGGCATCACCAAGGCCGGAACCGGGATGGACGGGATCGTCTGGAACATTCTCGGCCAGACCTACGTGCCCAAGCAGGTCAGCGAGACCTCGATGTCCTGGCATGCCACCTTCCCGCCCGGCACCTTCGTGCCGCCGCACATCCATCCGACCCAGGACGAGTTCATCTACATGCTCGAGGGTCGCTTCGATCTCGTGCTGGAAGGAAAGGAATTCGTCGCGACCACCGGCGATCTCATCCGGCTGCCCATGGGCCTCGCCCACGGGATCTTCAACAAGACCGACCAGCCGGTGAAGTGCTTCTTCTGGGTCGCGCCGACGCGCAAGCTCTACGATCTGTTCTGGGGCATCCATTCCATGCCCGAGCAGAATCCGGACGCCGTGGTGGCGCTCTCCGCCAAGCACGAGGTGGTGTTCCTGCCGCCGCCGCCCGGCGCCTGATCAGGCGCGCTGCGCCCGCGCCTGCGCATAGGTGACGAGGGCGACACCGGCGACGACCACGACCGCGCCCGCCCATGTGGCGGGCGCATAGCTTTCGCCGAGGATGAATGTGCCGGCGACAAGCCCCACCGCCGCGGCTGCATAGCCGACCTGGCTGAGATAGACCGGCCCGCCGACCTGCTGCAGGCGGAAGAACATGGCGAGGTTGGCGCCCGTCGCCACCACCTGCGCGGCGATCAGCGCCGGCACGGCGAAGACCCCGCCGATTCCGGCCAGCCCCTCTCCGCTGGCGAAGACCGCCGCCAGAAGCACCCCGGTCGCGACGATGTTGATGGCCGAGGCCAGCGCCAGGGGATCGGCACCTTCGGGCCAGTTGTGCGACCGGTAGACATTGCCGGAGGCGAGGCAGACGGGGATGCAGAGGCCGAGCAGGACCCAGAGCAACGAGGCGTCTGCGCCGCCGCCATCGCCGCGGGAGGCGATGATGACCAGGACGCCGGCGAGGCCGACGGCAATGCCGACGACGCCGAGCAGGCCGGGCCGGCGCCGGGCGACGAGCGAGGCGACGGTCAGCGTCAGGATCGGCGACAGGGCGAACATGACGCCGGTCAGGCCGGCGCCGATCCTGGGGATCACCACGAAGACGACGAGATTGGGGACGACGAAGGAAACGAGCGCGGCGACGAGGTAATAGACCCGGTGGCGGGTCGAGGGCGGCCGGCCGGCCAGGACGGCGCCGATGGTGAGCAGGATGCTGGCCCCGAAGGTCGATACGAAGACCCAGGAGGCGGGCTGGACGCCCGCGGCCGCCGCCAGCTTCTGCAGGGGGAAGGTCGCGCCGAGACAGAGACCGCAGCCGAGAAGCAGGAGTGCGGCCTCGCGCATGCGGGCATTGGCGATCATGCAGGGTCCGTCCGGGAGCACGGCGCCCCCGACACTATCGCGGAATGTCAGGCCGCCTTGCGGTTGACCTTGTCCTGCGAGAAGCCAGCCGTCGAGGCATAGCCGCGCACGATGGCCTTGCGCTCCTCGAAGGACAGGACCGTCTCGATGTCGGTGAAGCCATCGGGCGCCCGCTCCTCGACCGCATCGATGACGCCCTCGGGGCCGCCCTTGCGGTTCATGCGGACGATCTCGGCGGTCGGGGGCAGGCGCGCGCACTCATAGGCCCAGAGCGCCTGGACGGGATGCTCGGCCGCGACCAGGAGGTCGGCGAGGCAGCGGGCATCGAGGATGGCCTGCGAGGCGCCGTTGGAGCCGACGGGATACATGGGGTGGGCGGCATCGCCGAGCAGCGTGACGCGGCCATGGCTCCAGCGCGGCAGCGCATCGCGGTCGCACATGGGATATTCCCAGAATTCCGGCGTCGCCTCGATCATGCGCTGCGCGTCGAGATAGGGCAGCGAGAAGCGCTTGAGATAGGGCATGATGTCCTCAAACCGGCCAGGACGCGACCAGTCCTCGCGGCGCGGCGGCGTCGCGTTGTTCTCGCCGATCTTGGCGGCGATAGCCCAGTTGGTCAGCTTTCGACCGGGCGCGAGGCCCTCGGCGATCGGATAGATCACCAGCTTGGCGCTCATGCCGCCGGCGATCACCATGGAACGGCCGGTGAGGAAGTCCGGCCAGTCCAGCGCGCCGCGCCAGAGCATGATGCCGTTCCACGCCGGCGGGCCTTCGTTGGGGAAGAGCGAGCGGCGCACGGTGGAATGGATGCCGTCGGCGCCGATCAGCACGTCGCCATGCGCCGTGCGGACATGGCGGCCATCGCGGTCGAAGAACCAGGCGGTGACGCCGCTGTCGTCCTGTTTCCAGGCGCCGAGGCGGTGGCCAGTGAAGATGCGGCTCTCGCCGAGCCGCGCCCGGACCGCCTGGTAGATGACGGTCTGCAGGCGGCCGCGGTGGATGGAGAATTGCGGCACGTCGAAGCCGGCCTCGATCCCGCGCGGCTCGCGCCAGATCTCCTGGCCGAAGCGGTTGGTATAGATCAGCTCGTGGGTGCGGATGGCGACGTCGTCAAGGCGCGGCAGCAGGCCGAGCCCGGCCAGTTCCTTGATCGCGTGGGGCAGCGTGTTGATGCCGACGCCGAGCTCGCGGACCTCGGGCGCCTGTTCATAGACCTCGCAGCCGATGCCGCGCGCGGCGAGCATGAGGGCGGTGGTCAGTCCCCCGACACCGCCGCCGACAATGATGGCCTTCATGGAACACTCCCCGACGCGAAGGCGAAAAGACGAGCCGGGATCATGGCTTGGGCCGGTCGGAGAGGCAAGGCCAGCGGCGCTTCCCGCCCCGTTGCGGCGGCCCTGCGGCGATGCGACCTCGCGGTAAGGTTACGCCGATGGCGCCGGCCGTCTTCCGCGGCGTCCCGGCCCCGTGTAGAGACGCCGCATGACACGTTCTCACGCTCTGCCCGACGACCCGGCCCTGTGGCGCGACCACGAGGGGCGGCCGACCTTCCGCCATCGCCCGAAGCTGATCGCTCCCGAGATCCAGGTCACCATTGAGGACCGGGATCTCGCCTGGTCGGACGGGCGCCTGATCGGCCGGCTGCCGCTGCACCAGATCGAGAGCGTGCGCCTCGTCTTCCGCCCTGCCAATCTCTACACCCGGCGCTACCGGGTCGAGGTCCGCCAGCGCATGGGCAAGAAGATCTGGTTCTCCAACATTTCCTGGCGCGGCATGGTCGAGATCGAGGCCCATGACGCGGCCTTCGCCGCCTTCGTGCGGGCGCTCTGTGCCAGGATCGGCCAGACCTCGCCGAACGCCCGTTTCATCGCCGGCGAGCCGGCCTGGCGCTACGCGGTCATTGTGGCGATGACCGGCGGTCTCGCCCTGTCGCTCGCCTATCTGGCGGTCCAGGCCATCAGCGCCGTCAACTGGGGGCTGATGGGCCTCGTCGTCTTCATCGGCGGCTACACGATCTGGCAGATGTCACTGTGGCTGACCAAGAACCGGCCCGCCAGTTTCGACCCGCTGGACCCTCCGGCCATCCTGCTGCCCGAGGTCAGTCCGCCTCGGGCCTGAGGGCCATGACCGAGCAGGTCGCATGGCGGACCACATGGGCGGCGTTGGAGCCGAGCAAGTAGGTCGCCAGACGTGGCTTGTGCGACGCCATGACGATGAGATCGGCATGGCAGGCCTGCGCCTCTTCCAGGATCTCGTGATAGGGCCGGCCGATGCGGACCCGCGTCTTGACGCGCTCCTGTGGCAGGCCGGACTTGGCGGCGATGCTGTCCAGGGTGGCGCGGGTCTCGGCCATCTGCGTCTTGTGGAAGTCGGCGGGCAGGTATTCCGCCGCCATGGCCGGCATATCGGGGACCACGGCCAGCAGGGTGATCGCGGCTTCGCCGGCCTCAGCCAGCAGCTTCGCGACTGCGAGGGCCTTCTGTTCGAGGCCAGGCTCGGTGGGGTCGATGGGGCAGAGAATGGATCGGAACATGGCGGTTCTCCCGTGCTGCCCCGTGACATTGCCCGTAAAGACCTTCGCGCTCCTTGATGCCGGTCAAGCCGGGTCCTGCGCCGCACCGCGCAGGGTAAGGGCGTCGCCGACGAGGTCGCGCACGTCCGGGCGCGGTGCGGCGATATAGGGCAGCGGCCGCGATACCGCGATGGCAGTGATGCCGAGGCGTGCGGTCAGAAGCCCGTTCAGCACCCCCTCCCCCAGCTTGGCCGAAAGCTTCGCCGCGAGGCCATGGCCGACGATCTGGTCCAGGACCGTGTCGCCGGCTGCCATGCCACCTGTGACAGCCATGTGGGCCAGGACCTGGCGGACCAGCTTGACCATGCCGAACGTGCCGGGCCGGCCACCATAGACCTCGGCGATCCGCCGGATCAGCCGCACCGCCGTAGCGAAGACCATGGCGAGATCGACCGCCGCCCGCGGACTGACCGCGGTGACAACGGAAACCCTGCGGGCTGCCTCGGCAACAAGCCGCGTCGCCTCGCGGTCGAGCGGCTCAAGAAGCTCGCGCTCGACGATGCGCAGGCGCTGGGCGCCATCGACGATGCCCTCCGCGAAAGCCGCCTGAACGGCAGTCCGGCCGCGTGCCGTGCGGGCATTGCCGGACATGGCGGCGAGGAGATCCGCGGCGACGCGGGCGGCGGCGCGGTCGTCCTTGTCGCGCAGCGCCTGCGCCGCACTTTCGCGCAGGCTGTCGAGCCGGGCAAGGCTGCGCAGGGCGACGATCTCGCGCAACAGCAGGGCGAGTCCGCCCGTGAGGAACAACGCCAGCGCGGCGATCCCGGCCCAGCCGAGCCAGGCGGCGCGGGTGAAGAGGTCATCGATGAGGGAGGAGACCGCGATGCCGAAGGCGAGCGACAGGAGGCCACCGAGACCGGCCCAGAACAGCCGCGTCCACAGGCTCGCCCGGGCGGGCGGCGGCGCGGCTTCTGCGGCGATCACCGCCTCGGTTCGGCGGTCCTCGACCGGCGCATCGCTCGGCGGCGCGATCTCCACCGCGTCGGAATCGAGCCGGAAGACCTGCGGCTTGGAGGTCGGGGCCTTGCTCATGCCAGGCGGTCTCCGATGAGAAACTCGACCGCCCGGTCGAGGCGGATATGCGGCAGGGCCTGGGCGGGATCGGCCTTCGGCGGCAGGAAGCGCACGAAGCGGTAATCCTCGCCACGGAAGGCCTCGGGGCCGGCGAAGAGCCCCGCCGGATCGACTGGCAACTCGCCGGGAAAGACCGCGACCTCACGCAGGCCGTCGAAGGTCTCGCCACCCGCCTGTTCGCTCGGCATCGGCGTTCCGACGATGCAGGCGAGGCTCCGGCCACGCTGGGTGACCGTCGTCTCGCGTGTCGCGCGCAGCGAGGCGAGCGCGATCGGCTCGACGCGCGCGCCGGCGAATTCGGCGCGGCGGATGGCCCGGTCGGTCAGGCGCCTGAGCAGCCCCTCGAGACGGTCATGGCTCGTCTGGTGCAGGTGGTCAGCCTTGGTGGCGGCGAAAAGGATGCGGTCGATCCGGCGCGCCAGCAGCGAGGACAGGATCGAATTGGCGCCGGGACGGAAGGCCGTCAGTACGTCGGCGAGCGCCAGATCGAGGTCGGACAGCGCCGCCGGACCGGCATTCAGCGCCGCGAGTGCATCGACCAGCACCACCTGGCGGTCGAGGGTGGCGAAATGATTGGCATAGAAGGGCATCACCACCAGCCGCTTGTAGCTCTCGAAGCGCTTGTCCATGAGAGCGGCCAGGCTGTCGCCGGCCGGCTCGCGGCCAGCGAGGTCGAGAGGGGCGAAGGTCAGAGCCGGCGAGCCCTCCATCTCTCCCGGCAGCAGGAAACGCCCCGGCGGCAGGGTGGACAGGGACACCCGTTCGTCCCGGCAGGATTTCAGGTAGCGCGTGAACCGGTCGGCGAGGCGCCGGGCCTCGGTCTCGTCGGCCTTGCCGAAGGGATCGGTCTCCGCAGTCGCGGCGAGCCATTCCTGCGCCAGGGCCGCGCGCGGCGGCCGCCGCGCCGCCTCGACGCTGCGCCGCGACCATTCCGCATAGGACTGGGCGAGCAGCGGCAGGTCGAGCAGCCATTCGCCGGGATAGTCGACAATGTCGAGGGTGAGCGTCTTCTCGGTGCCACGCATGAAACCGGAATTTGACGCGAAATCAATCGCTAACCTGATTTCGCTAATGCGCTTTGTTCCCTCGGGCCACTCCCGCGGACCGGTCAGGGTCGCCAGATGGTCCTCATAGGGAAAGCGCGGGACGCCGTCATCGGGCTGCGGTTCGAGACGGACGCGGGCGATCCGCCCCTGCGCCTGTGCCTCGAAGACCGGCCAGCGCGCGGCTGTCAGCAGGCCGTGGACGAGGGCGGTGATGAACACCGTCTTGCCGGAGCGCGACAGGCCGGTGACGCCGAGGCGCAGGGTCGGATTGACCCAGTCGGTCGCATAGGCCGCGATGGAGCGCGCCGCGAGCCGCGTCTCGTTGATCCAGCCTGTCCAGACCATCTATTCGGCCTCGCTGTCGAGGTCGCGGGGCACCGTGAAGGACACAAGCGTGCCGCAGCGGGGGCCGAGATCGCGCCAGTCGTCGATGGCACAGTCGATCACCGCGAGGCCTCCGGTCGGGAATTTGCGCGACAGGCGGCGTCGCTGGTCGGCGGGGCCGTCGGCGACGAGGTCGCCGCACAGGGTCTCGATGCCGGGATTATGACCGACGAGCAGGAGGGTACCGACCTCGTCCGGCGTCTCGCGGATGACGTTGGCGAGTTGGTAGGCTGGCGCTTCGTAGATCCGTCTGTCCTGCGCGCCTGGGGGAAGCTGGAGGAAGCCAGCCCTCGCCAGCGCCCAGGTCTCTACAGTGCGGGCGGCGGGCGAAACGATCACCTGAGCCGGGACGAGCCCGCGATCGACCAGCAGCTGCCCCATCAGCGGGGCGGCACGACGACCGCGTGCCGCGAGCGGGCGTTCGAAATCGCGCATGCCGTCCGGCCAGTCCGACTTGGTGTGCCTGAACAGGATCAGCCGGCGCATCGCATCCCCCTCAACGCCTCCCATGTGCCCCCTCGCCGGTGCAGGGGCAAGGGCTCGCCTTCACCCGGCGGACCGCGGCCGGCGTTCCGACCAGATGAGATAGAGGCCGCTGAAGACGATGATGGCGGCACCGAGGAAGACGTGGGGGCCCGGCATGACCGAGAAGATGAACCAGCCGGCAGCGACCGACCAGAGGAGCTGGGTGTATTGCACTGGCGCCGAAACCGAGGCCGAGGCGAAGCGGAAGGCCATGAGCATGAAGGACTGGGCGACGAGTTGAATGACGGCGTTAAGCCCGATCACGCCGAGCAGCCAGAGCGGGACGGGCTGCCAGCCGGGAAGCGCGAAGACCAGTGCGATCAGACAGATGAAGAGGTTGAAGTAGAACAGGACGGCCAGCGTGCCCTCGGTCTTGCCGAGAGCCCGGATGGCGACCATGGCGGCGCCCCAGGTGGCAGCGGAGAGTACGGCGAGCAGGGCGGCGATGGACACACCGCCAGGACCGGGACGGATGATCACCAGCGCCCCGAGGAAGCCGATGGCGACGGCGATCCAGCGGTTGAGGCCGACCGGTTCACGCAGCACGAGGCCCGAAAGCGCCACGACGAAGAAGGGCGTGATGAAGAGGATGGCGGTGGCGACGGGGAGATCGAGTTCGCGCAGGGCCTCGAAATAGGCGAAGACCGACACCGCCGAAAGGCTCGCCCTGAACAGATGCGCGCCGGGGCGCCGGGTGACGATGGTGCCGCGCCCCCGCATCATCTGCACGAGGATGATCGGGGTCAGGATGGCGAGACCGAAGGCGCTGCGAATGGCCATGATCTGCCAGCTTGGCAGTTCGGACACGATGATCTTCAGGATCGTGTCGGCCGCCGATATCAGCATGAAGCAGACGAACTGGGCGGCGATGGCGGCGAGGGGGCGCTCGGCCGGCTGAGCAGGCATGGCGCTTGTCTCCGCGCGTCGGCCTGCCATGAAGCCGGATCAGGGCGCCTTGCCAAGCCGGATCGACACATGGGGCCCCTGCAGGGCTGTTGTCCCTGCGGGATGAGGCTTTGGGGGTGGTGCCGACCTGGCCGGGTCAGCCCTGGCGCTCAGGGGTATGGATGACCAGCCCGTTCATGGCCTCGGTGACCTTGATCTGACAGGACAGACGAGAGGTCGGCTTCACGTCGAAGGCGAAATCGAGCATGTCCTCTTCCATGTGGGAGGGTTCGCCGGTCGCGGCCTTCCAGGCGTCGTCGACATAGACGTGACAGGTGGCGCAGGCGCAGGCGCCGCCGCATTCGGCGACAATGCCGGGAATGCCGTTCTTGATAGCGGCTTCCATGACGGTGGCGCCGCTGGCGGCTTCAACCGGACGCTTCTCGCCCGCGTGGTCGATGAAGATGATCTGCGGCATCGGCTCCCTGCCCTTCGCGTGACCTCAGCGGGCGCCCGCAGGGCCCGACACGAAGAAACCGCCGCTTCACCGCGCGGCGGTTCCCATGGGAAATCACATAGCGAAAGGCGTGCCCGTTCGCCAGAGGCCGGCGGGCATGATCGCTTCCCGCCAGACCGCGGCCCGCTCAGGCGGCGCGCAGCAGCGTCGCGATGAAGCCGTTGGCCTCGTTCACCGCATTTTCCAGACGCGCGAGGTCGTCCCAGGCCCGCGATGAGAGATGATCGACCTGGTCGCATTCGACCGCCTCGGCCGCCTGGGCCACCCCGAAGGCGCCGATACCCAGTGCCGAGCCCTTCAGGGTATGGGCCGCTTCCGCCCAGGTCTTGGCGTTGGTGGCATTGCGCAGCCGCTCCAGCATGGTTCGCGACTGGCGCTCAAAGAGTACCAGCACCTCGCGCTCCAGATCGTGATCGCCGAAGGTCTGTCGCGACAGATGGGTGAGATCGACGGGCAGGCTGCTGCCCAGATATTCGTCCGACATGATACGCGCCATTGTCTTGGTGTCCCCTGCTTGACCGATCGCCCGTCCCGGGGCGTGTTTGTCTTCGGGGGAGGTTGTCCTCCCCTCTTCCCTGCAGGTTCACGATGGCGGCGGAGCGGCGAAAACGGAGTTAAAACGCGGCTGACCCTGCCCCCGACCTGGCATTGAGGTTGATCGGTGGTAAATCGTTGCCCGACCGCATCGCATGGGAGAGCTATCGCATGGTTTTCGAACGATCGCGTGGGATCGCCCTGCGCACCACGCTCATCCGGCTGGCTGTCGAACTGGCGCTGTGCACAGCGGTGGGGCTGGTCATCGGCAAGGACCGCATCCTCACGACGGTGGCGGCGCTGATGATGGCGATCTATGTCGCTCGGGCCGTGCTCTGGTTCATCACCGCGGCATCCAACGCGCTTCTGTGGCGCTGGGGGCGCCGCGCGCGCATCGACCGCTTCGCCGAGGCGCTGCAGGCCGTGCGGCTGCCGGTGGATCCGGCGATGCGCGGCACCCGCGACGTGTCGCAGAGCCTGGCGCGCGCCCTATTGTCGCCAGACATCAGCCGCGAGGCCGCAGCCTTCGCCTATTCGACGCAGGGCTTCGTCGAGGCGGTCCATGTCCACACCGATCCCCTGACGGCGGCGATGATCGCCTCCGACATGGCGCGCGGCATGGATCTGCACATCGACCGGACGACCGGCGGGGATGCGGCCCCGCCCTCAGGAGGCTGAGGGGGGCGCGTCGTCGGCGCCCGGCGCGATCACCCGCCGCCCCTCGGCGGTCAGTTTGCAGACGAGCCAGTCGGGCTTCACCGGATTGGCGAACCAGGGCTCGACCCAGCCGGCGGCGAGGCAGGCCCGGATCGTCGCGCGCGGAACCTCCCGCCCCTCGGCATCGAAGAGAGGAAGTTTTCCACCGGGCTGGGCGGCGCCGCGCAGCAGCCAGCGGCGCTGCACGGGAGTGGGTTTCGGCGAGGAAGACGCGAGGGCACCCTGTCCCTTCCGCGCTCTTGCAAGGTGCCCATCATCGGTCATGGTTACCCATCCGTTAACGATGAATCCGAAACTGCGGCTCCGACAGGTTTCAATCCTTAGGACCCCCCGGTAGATTACATGCTGCGGCGGACTGTTGTCTGCCATCCGTTGTCTTTGCGTCCAAGAGGCACTTGGGGCGCGTCGATCCGGGTGGATACAGGGCAGGTCGGCAGTCAAAGGATGCGGGCGACACCATGGCGAACACTCCCAAGAAGGCGCAGGATCCGGCCGAAGCGGCGCTTGCGGCCATCCAGGACGCATTGAACCTGGCCAGCGACGACCAGACCAAGGCGACGGCGCGGACCGCCGGGCGCGAAGCCGGATCGCGCCAGTCGAGCGATTCCATGCGGGTCGACGAGGATCTCTTCGCCGATACGCGCCGCTCCGACCAGGTGGTCTCGCCGTCGCAGCCGCCGGCCAATGACGACCGCCGCGATCTCGCCCAGATGCTCGAGCGCCTGTCGCGGCGCCCCTCGGCAGCGCCGCTGTGGACCGCTGCCCTGCTGTCCCTCGGCTGGCTCGGTGCGGGCCTTGCCATCGCCTCTCGGCTCTACGGCACAACCCTGCCCGACCCCTATGCGCCGCAGACGCTGACGCTGGCGGCGGTGCTGCTGCTGCCGGTCATGTTCTTCTTCGTCATGGGTGCGCTGATCCGCCGCTCGCAGGAAATGCGCATCGTCGCCCAGGGCATGAGCGAGGTCGCGCTGCGGCTCGCCGAGCCCGAGACGGTCGCCCGCGAGGCCGTGGTCTCGGTCGGCCAGGCCATCCGCCGCGAGGTTGCCGCCATGGGCGACGGCGTCGAGCGGGCGCTGGCACGGGCCGGCGAGCTCGAGACCCTCGTCCACAACGAGGTGGCCTCCCTCGAGCGCGCCTACAGCGACAACGAGCTGCGCGTCCGCGCGCTGATCGAGGAACTGGTCACCCAGCGCGAGTCGATCGTCTCCAATGCGGAGCGCGTGCGCGCCTCGATGACCGGCGTCCACGAGCAGGTCGCCAGCCAGATCGCCGATGCCGGCGACCAGCTTGCCCGTCGCATCGACGAATCCGGCATGCGCGTCACCTCCTCGCTCGGCGAGAAGGCCGAGGCGATCACCATGGCGCTCGGCCGGGCCGGCGACACGATGATCGACCAGATCCAGCTGCGCGGCTCCGACATTGTCGATCGCCTCGCCTCGACCAGCGACGAGGTCACCCGCGCCCTGTCGACGACCGGCGACCGCGTCACCTCCGTTCTGACCGATACCGGCAATATCGTCACCGTCACCATGGCCGAGACCGGTACCAGCATGGCGGCGAAGCTGTCCGAGACGGGCACGGCGATGACCCACCATCTCGCCCTGACCAGCGCCGAGATCACGCAGGCCATAGCCTCGCGCTCGGACGACGTATCGGCCCGCCTCAAGGAAACCGGCGAAAGCCTGGTGGCCGAGCTCACCGCCCGCACCGGCGAGGTGTCCCAGACCCTGCGCTCGACCGGCGAGACGCTCATCTCCGAACTCGCCTCCCGCAGCGGCGAGGTGTCATCGACCCTGCGCGAGACCGGCGAGGCGCTGATCACCGAGATGTCGGACCGCGGCGGCTTCGTCACGGCGACCCTCAAGGAGACCGGCGAAAGCATTATCACCGAGCTCTCGACCCGCGGCGACTATGTCGCCTCGACCCTGCGCGACACCGGCGACAACCTCATCATCGAGCT
The DNA here is from genome assembly GCF_022843985.1 of Phreatobacter sp. Taxonomy (GTDB): domain Bacteria; phylum Pseudomonadota; class Alphaproteobacteria; order Rhizobiales; family Phreatobacteraceae; genus Phreatobacter. The sequence continues at coordinate 213,454 of NZ_JALHMP010000001.1, forward strand.
GTCGACCCGCGGCGGCGAGGTCACCACCACGCTGCGCGAGACCGGCGAGGCCTTCGTCTCCGAACTGTCGCTGCGCGGCAACGAGGTCACGAGCCGCCTGAAGGATACCGGCGAGAGCCTCGTCTACGAACTCTCCAGCCGCGGCGGTGAGGTCAATTCCGTGCTGAAGTCGACCGCCGAGACCCTGGTCTACGAGCTGGCGACCCGCGGCGGCGAGGTGACCACGACCCTGCGCGAGACGGGCGAGGCCTTCGTTTCCGAACTGTCACTGCGCGGCAACGAGGTCACCACGCGCCTGCGCGACACCGGCGAGCGCCTGGTCGGCGAACTCACCGAGCGCGGCTCGGAGGTCGTCAACAAGCTCGACTCCACCGGCAGCTATGTCGCCGAGACCATCACCGTACGCGGCGGCGCCCTCGCCGACCGCATCGCCGAGACTGGCGACAAGCTGCACCAGACCGTCACCACCCATGGCGACGAGCTCGACAAGCGCCTGGCGGTGACCGGCCAACTGATCGCCGAGGCCATCACCCAGCGGACCGCGGAAGCCAAGAACGCCATCGGCGACGTGGGCATCCAGGTCGTCGAGAGCCTGACCGAGAAGGCCCAGGACGTGCAGCTTGCCCTTCGGCGGGCCAGCGAGACCGTCACCACCGCCATCTCCGAACGCACCGCCAGCCTGCGCGAGGAGATCGAGCTGGCCGGTACCGACGTGCTGTCGACCTTCGCCAGCCAGGGCACGGACCTGACGCAGCGCATCGGCGACATCGGGGCCCAGGTCACCAATGCCCTGGCCGCCCGCGGCGACGAGGTCACCATCCAGCTGCAGCGCGTCGCTGGCCAGATCACCGAGACCGCCACCGCCCATGGTGAAGCCGTCGTCACCCGCATCGCCCAGAATGTCGTGGCACTCGATGACGCAATCAACCGGCACACGTCCGGCTTCGAGTCCCGCGTCGCGTCCCATGCGGCGCATCTTGAGGATGCAATCGGCCGCTACACCAGTGGCTTCGAGACCAGCGTCGCCGCCCATGCCACAGGCCTAGAGGACGCTTTTGGCCGCTACACCAGCGGCTTTGAGACACGGATCGCCTCCCATGCCGCCAGCATGGAAGACGCCTATTCCCGCTACACCAACGGCTTCGAGACACGGATGGGCGAACAGGCCGCCCAACTCGAGGATGCCTTCATCCGCTACACGTCGGGCTTCGACACCCGGATCAGCCAGCATGCGGTGAACCTGGAGGACGTCATTGTCCGCCACACCTCGCATTTCGAGGGCCGCATCGGCCACTATACGAGCACGCTCGACGAGACGATGGGGCGCCACACGTCGCATTTCGAGGGCCGCGTCGGCCATTATGCGAGCGCGCTCGACGAGACAATGGGACGCCACACGGCGCAGTTCGAGGGCCGCGTGTCGCAGCATGTCACCGGGCTTGACGAAGCCATGCTGCGCCACACCGCCTCCTTCGAGGGCCGCGTCGCCCATTATGCGACGACGCTGGAGGATTCGGTCGGCCGCCACGCCGTCAATCTCGAGGATGCGGTGAACCGCCTCACCGGCGATTTCGAGAGCCGCGTCGGCGCCCATGCCTCGCTCCTGACCGAACAGGTGGCCAACCATACGGCCCTCCTCGATCACAAGCTGACCGGCCACATCTCCGTCCTCGACGAGACGATCTCCGGCAAGGGCATCGCCCTCGCCGACCGGATCGCCAGCGATGCGCGGGAATTCGCCGAGCGGGTGGCCCAGCAGTCAGGCCAGATCACCGATGCCCTCGACGGACGCCTCGCCCGCATCGACCAGGCCCTCGACACCCGCGCCCAGGCCTTCAACGAGACGCTGGCCAGTCGCACCCTCGAACTCGCCAAGGTCCTCGGCGAGGGTGGCAAGGCGGTGACCGAAGCGCTGGAGAACAAGTCGGCAGAGATCACGTTCAACCTGACATCGAAGTCGGACGAGATCACCCATACGCTGACCTCGAAGTCCGACGAGATTGCCAACAATCTCGCGACGCGCTCGGTCGAGATCGCGTCCAATCTGACTTCCAAGTCGGACGAGATCGCCTCGAACCTCACCTCAAAGTCGGACGAGCTGGCCCGCCTGCTCAACGACAAGTCTGACCAGATTGTCTTCAACCTGACCTCGCGGTCCGAGGAAATGGCGCGCAACCTCGCAACGACCTCCGAGGACATCGCGCAGACCCTCGCGGCCCGCTCCGAGGACATCACGCGAATCCTGTCCGACAAGTCGGCCGACGTGACGTACACGCTCGCCTCGAAGTCCGGCGAGATTACGCGCCTCCTCACGGACAAGTCGGAGGAGGTCGCCTATTCGCTGGCGGCCAAGTCCGATGAGATCACCCGCCTGCTGTCGGACAAGTCGATCGAGGTCACCTATACGCTGACGTCGAAATCCGACGAGATCACCCGTCTGCTCAGCGAGAAGTCGGACGAGGTGACCTATACGCTCACCGCCAAGTCGGACCTCATCACCGCAACGCTTTCGGACAAGGCTGACGAGATCAACCGCACGCTCGGCGGTCGCGCGCTGGAAGTGGCCGAGACCCTCGACACCCGCGTGGCCCGCTTCGAGGAGGTTGTCGTCGGCCGGCTGGAATCGGTCTCGCAGACCCTCGATGCCCGCGGCTCGCATATCGCTGAGACGCTCACCGACAAGGTCGAAGCGGTCACACTGACGCTGCGCGCCAATGCGGACGACGTGGAACGCACCCTGTCCACGATCTCCAACGACATCACGCAGGGCCTGTCGACCCGCGTCAACGAGATCAACGCCGTCCTCGGCGCCCGCTCGGCCGAACTCGCCTCGCTGCTCGACGATCGCGGCAGCAACCTCATCACCCGCCTTGGCGACAATGGCCTGCAGATCACCAACGAGGTCAGCCGCGTCGGCGACATCGTGGTCCGTGCGCTGGAGAACCGCGGGGGCGCGATCACCGAGGTCATCGGCCAGAAGGGTGCGGAAATCACCCGCGTCCTGTCGCAGACCGGCATCGACGTCACCCGCGGCATTTCCGACTCCAGCGAGCAGGCTGCCCGCATCCTGTCGGAAAGCTCGGAACTGCTGCGCAACCGGATCGAGACGGACACCCGTGAATCGGTGCTCGCTCTGACCGCCACCAACGAGCAACTGCGCGGCGAGATCGCGTCGGTCCTCGCCCGCCTCGGCGAGACCAACGGGTCGATCCGCGAGGTCGCAGCCCAGACGGAGCAGTCGCTGGCGGCGATCAACGACCAGCTGGGTGAGAGAATCGGTCAGTTCGCGTCCTCGGCGGAGACCGCCTCGACCGCGGCGGAAACCTCGACCCGGATGCTCAACGGCCAGATCGGCCAGCTGACCAATGTCGCCGGCACCGTCCTGCGTGACGTTTCCTCGCTGACCGAGCGCTTTGACAACCAGGCACGCCTCCTCGGGGCGGCGGCGGAACAGGTGGAGGAGATGCAGCAGCGTCTCGACGCCTCCTTCGATGCCCGTCGCGAGGTCATCGAGGCGCTGGTCCACCACCTCGCCTCCAAGACCGAGGACATGGACAACCTGGTGAAGAGCTTCACCGGCCTCCTCGACGACAATCTTGGCCTCGCCGAGAATCGCGCCCGCGAGATCGGTCGCGTCCTGGTCGAATCGACCAACCAGACGACGCAGGCGATCGGCGAGCAGGCGGAAACGCTGCGCCTCGCCACGGGCAAGGAGCGCGAGCGCACCACCCATGCCATGCGCTCGGCCTATGAGCAGGCGACACACGAGATGCACGCGCTGTTCCGCGAGGCCGCCGAGCGTTTCGAGACCCTGACTTCGGGGATGAAGGCGATGAGCAGCGAGATCCAGCGGGAGCTCGCGGAGACGCGGGACCAGCTGTCGCGCGGCATGATCGAGATCCCGAAAGAGACGCAGGAAAACGCCGCGGCGATGCGGCGCGTGGTGGCCGACCAGATCAAGGCTCTCGCCGAACTGAACGACATCGTCGCCAAGTCGGGCCGGGCCTTCGATGTCACCGAGCCCTCGCCGGCAGCCTCCCGTCGCGCGGCCCGCGAGGATGCCCCGCTGCCGCTGCGCGGTGGTATCGCCGACCTGCCGCGCACAGAACAGCGCGCCGAGCCGGTCCGCGAGGTCCCCAAGGCCCGGATCGCCGAGCCGCGGACGCCCGAGCCGCGACGCGAGGCCGCGGTCCGCACCGAGGCTCCGGCCCGCACGGAAGCAACGACCCGCGCCGAGGTGCCGAAGGCTGCCGACCGTTCCGGCGGCTGGCTGTCGGACCTCCTGGCACGGGCATCAACCGAAGACCAGGCCGGACAGCCGATGCGCCCGGCGCAGCGCCGGACCCCTGCCCCGACCGCGCTCGACAACCTCGACGCGCTGTCATCCGACATCGCGCGGATGGTGGAACACGAGGCCGTCGCCGACCTGTGGGATCGCTGGCGCCGCGGCGAGAGGAACGTCTTCTCGCGCCGGCTCTATACGACCCAGGGCCAGCAGACCTTCGACGAACTGCGTCGCCGCTATCGCCGCGACACCGAATTCCGCGAGACGGTGGACCGCTATGTCGACGAGTTCCAGCGGCTCCTGGCCGATGTCGACCGCAACGACCGCGACGGGTCGCTCGCCAAGTCCTACCTGACCTCGGAAACCGGCAAGGTCTTCACGCTCCTCGCTCATGCTAGCGGCCGCTTCGACTGAGGCGGGCCCAAAAGACTCATCAAAAAGGGCGCCGCGCGGCGCCCTTTTTCTTCGGCGAGAGGCAGATACCGGGGCGCGAGCAACAGCCGGTCGCGCGATCGTCAGACCTGGCCTGTCGACCAGAGCACGATCTCGCGCATCAGGCTCTGCACGGCACCGTTGAAGGCAGCTGAGACGTTGATCGCGTCGGTTCCGGCGGCGGGTGCACGGGCCGAGAAGACGCGGCCGGAAAGGATACGTCCCGAGCGGTCGTTGACGAGCTTCACGGACATCTCGACCACCACTTCGGTGGAGCCGGTGACCACGACCTCGAAGGCACGGACGTCCGCCAGCAATTGCCAGTCGGAGGCCAGTCGATCGCCGGGACGGCCGACGGATCGCAACCGGTTGGCGTTCTCGAAGGACTGGATGAGCCGCGCCTGCAGCAGCTTGGGCAGACGATCGGCCCAATTGCCGTCGGTCAGATAGGAATAGGCACCGCCGGGACCGCGCACCGCGATGCGCTCGGTATCGAGGCTGGCAATGGCCTTGGGCTCGACGACAAGCAACTGGCCGCGGACGGCACCGGCCCGCGTCGGGAAGGTGGAGGGGGCCGAAATGTCGAAGCTGCGGGGAACGCTGGAGGACGATGCACAGCCGCCGAGGGCCAGCGCGAGCACCAGCGTGGCCGCAAGCCCCGTCGACCGCCCTGCCCGCCTCGATCCCGTTCCGTCGCCGTTGTGCTGCACGCCCGAACCTTCAGTTTCGCCCTAGCGGCGATTGTATTCGGGCACGCCCGATCCGCCGAAGATGAACCTCTGCGGGTTGCGCTCCAGCGAGCGCAATGTCCGTTCGAGCTCCGTCAGCGTCCGCCGACCATCGGTCGACAGCGACTGAATATCGCGGATCGTGCGATCCGTGAAGCCGGAGATCGAGGTCGTCAGCTGGGCCGTGCGGGAGTCGAGCCGTTCGGCGAGTGTGCGCACCGACCGCGCCGTCGCAGTGAACTCGGCAAACATATTGTTGGTTCCATCACCGGCGAAGCTCTTCAGCAGCCCGTCGATCCGGTCGGCCATGGCGTTGAGCTTGCCGGAGACCTCGCCGGCATTTTTCAGCAGGAGGTCGACATTGGCGGAATTGTCGCCGAGTGCCTGGGTGAAGCGATCGATATTGGCCATGGCCCGGCCAATGCGCTCGCTATCCAGGGACTGGATGACCCGGTCGGCCCCGGCGAGGGTGCGGTTGAGGGCGCGCACGTCGAAAGTGGCGGCGACCTCGTTGACGGTGCCGAGCGTCTGGGTGAGCGAGCCGGCGGCCTGGCGTGCATCGCGCAGGAGGTCGGCGAAACTCTGGCTCTGGGCATTGAGGCCGGCGGTCAGCTCGTCGACATTGCGCAGGATCGAGGTGATGCGACCGGGCTGCGCGCCCTCCATCATGCCTTCGATCTGCGTCGTGACCCGGTCGAGTCGCTGGGCGAGGGCCGCGATCTGCCGGGCCGCCTCGCCGGTCTGGCTGAGGAAATTGCGGACATTGTCAGTATTGTCGCCGAGCGCCGCGGTGAATCTCTCGACATTCTCGAGGCTGCGCTGGAACGAGCCCTGGCCGCCGGCGATGACGCCGTCGAGACGCTCCACCAGCCCGTTCAGCGTGTTCATCGTCTGCTGGGCGCTGGACATGATGTCGGAGCCGCCGGGCACGTCGGGGCCGATCTGCGGCGGCGGCGCGCCGGCAGAGCGCGACAGTGGCTGGGGCGTTTCAGGCCCATTGGAGAGGCCGACCGAGGCGATGCCCGACAGAAGCTGGACATTCAGTCTGGCACGGGTGGCCGAGGAGACCGGCGTCCCCGGCTGGAGGGCGACGACGGCGACGACCTTGCGCGGATCGTCACGGTCGATGTCGATGCGCCGGACCTCGCCCCTGCGGATGCCGTTGAAAAAGACCGCCGAACCGGTGCGCAGGCCGCCGACAGGCCCGGTGAAGACGACACGGAAATCCTCGCGGTTGCTGCTGTCGCCGACACGCAGGAACCACCAGATGAACAGGCCGAACGCCGCCAGAATGCCCAGCGTGAACAGGCCGATCAACGTCGTGTTGGCCTTGGTTTCCATGCGCCTGGGCTCATTCCTTCACGCCTTGACCCGGGCGGCACGGGCGCGTTCGCCGCCGAAATACTTCTTCAGCCAGGGATGTGGATGGCGGAGCATATCCTCCATCGTCCCCGTGGCGATGACCTTGCCTTCGGCGAGCGCCGCGATGCGATCGCAGATTCGCGCCAGGCTATCGAGATCGTGGGTGACCATATACACCGTCAGGCCCAGAGTGTCGCGTAACGTCCTGATGAGCGTGTCGAATTCCTCGGCGCCGATCGGGTCGAGGCCGGAGGTCGGCTCGTCGAGGAAGACGATCTCCGGATCGAGAGCGAGGGCCCGGGCCAGCGCGGCACGCTTGATCATGCCGCCCGAGAGTTCGGAGGGAAATTTGTCGGCGGCATCGGGCCTGAGCCCGACCATGGCGATTTTCAGCCGCGCGATCTCGTCCATCAGCGGCTCGGACAGCTTGAGATATTCGCGCAGCGGCACCTGGATGTTCTGCTTCACGGTCAGCGAGGAGAACAGCGCACCGTGCTGGAACAGGACGCCCCAGCGCCGTTCGATCGCCTTGTGCTCGGCGCGGGAGAGCGTGTCGAGGTCCTGGTCGAAGACGGTGATCTTGCCGCGGCGCTTCGGCACGAGGCCGATGATGCAGCGGGTCAGGACCGACTTGCCGGTGCCCGAGCCGCCGACGACGCCCAGCACTTCGCCGGCATGGACGTCGAGATCGAGACCATCGATGACCAGACGCTCGCCGAAGCCGATGGCGACATCGCGCACCGAGATGATGATGTCGCCGCTCGTATAATCTGCCACGTCAGCCCCTTTCGTCAGTAGCCGAGACTGGCGAAGAAAATGGCGAAGAGACCGTCCAGGACGATGACCAGGAAGATCGCCTTCACCACGGAGGCGGTGGTCTGCTGGCCGAGGCTCTCCGCCGAGCCCTTGACCCGCATGCCCTCGATACAGGCGACCAGGCCGATGATCAGCGCCATGAACGGCGCCTTGATGAGGCCCACCCAGATGTGGCGCTGCGATACCTCTTCCTGCATGCGTGTGAAGAAGATGTCGATCGGGATCTGGCCGTAGAACTGCGCCACCATGGCGCCGCCGGTGATGGCGGAGATATTGCCAATGAAGGTGAGGATCGGCAGGCCGATCACCAGGGCCATCAGGCGCGGCAGGACGAGCACCTCGACGGGGTTGAGGCCCATAACCCTCAGCGCGTCGATTTCCTCGCGCATCTTCATCGAGCCGATCTCGGCGGTGAAGGCCGAGCCGGTGCGCCCCGCCACCATGATCGAGACGATCAGCACGCCGATCTCGCGCAGGGTGAGGATCGAGACGAGGTCGACGACGTAGGTGTCGGCGCCGAAATCGCGGAAGAAGAAGATGCCCTGCTGGGCGATGATCCCGCCGATGAGGAAGGTGATGAGCGCCATGATGGGCACGGCCCGGAACGCCACATGGTCGAGTTGGTTGACGACGGCGGCGAGGCGGAAACGGCCGACACCGGTGAAGATGGATCCGATGGCGGCGACGACCTCGCCGAAGAACGAGACCAGTGCCACGAGGTCGCGGCCGGCCTCGACCATCTGCTCGCCGATCTTGTCGAGACCCTGGACGATGACGGGCTTGGGCTTGGCCGGTGGCGGCGCCGGCTCGGCGAGGCCGTCGGCGATCTCGGCATAGATGGCAGCGGCGGCCTGCGACAGCCCTGCCCGCTGCACCGGGATTCCGCGCGCGCCGAAGGCCATCTCGATCCCGCGCACCAATGTGCCGCCGAGCGTGTCGAGGCGCTGGACGGCGGTGAAGTCGAGCAGCACGCTCTGCGGCGATCCGCCTTGGGCAATGAGGCTGGCGACACGGGGCTCCATGTCGCCGGCGGTTTCGGCGGTCCAGGCCCCGCCGAGGGCGACCGTCAGGCGGCTGCCGTCCACTTTGCTCGCCAGTTGGGCTTCAGGCACGAGGCTCTTCCTGCTCACGGCCGCGATTTTCGATAAGTCGCATGCGCCGGTCCAACTTGGCACGCGCCCTCGGTCCCTCCATAAAGGACCCGCCCGGCGCCGTCGAGGTCGCCGTCCCTTTCATTCTCCGCTGCAGGCCGCCTCATGGAACTCGCCAAGCCCTATCTCCTCTTCCTCGGGGACGTCCACGACCAGCTCGCTGCCAAGACCGCGCAGGGAATCGTCGACTGGCGCCGCGACTGGTGCGTCGGCCAGGTGCGACTGGACGGCTGCAAGGCGGATACGGGCCTGAAGGACATGTCGATCAGCCAGGGCGCCAAGGCCGGCGCCAAGACCTTGGTGGTCGGTGTGGTCAATGCCGGCGGCGTGCTCCCCGAGCACTGGATTGCCAGCATCGTCGAGGCGATCGAGGCGGGCATGGACATCGCCACCGGCCTGCATGCCAAGCTCTCGGACGTTCCGAAGATCGCCGCCGCCGCCAAGAAACACGGCCGGCAGTTGCACGACGTGCGCCACCCCAAGCAGACCTTCGCCACCGGCAAGGGCGGCCTGCGCGCGGGCAAGCGGCTGCTGACGGTCGGCACCGACTGTTCCGTCGGCAAGAAATACACGGCGCTGGCCATGGAGAAGGGCATGCGCGAACGCGGCTTCGACGCCGATTTCCGCGCCACGGGCCAGACCGGCATCTTCATCTCCGGCCGCGGTGTCGCCGTGGACGCGGTGGTGGCGGATTTCATCGCGGGTGCCGCCGAGTGGCTGACCCCGGCCGCCGATCCGCTGCACTGGGATGTGGTCGAGGGTCAGGGCTCGCTGTTCCACCCCTCCTTCGCCGGGGTGACGCTCGGACTGCTGCACGGCGCCCAGCCCGACGCCTTCATCGTCTGCCACGAGCCGACGCGGCGCACCATGCGCGGCGTGCAGACGCCGCTGCCCTCCATCGATGAGGTGATCGAGCAGACGGTCAATCTCGGCCGCCTGACCAATCCGGCGATCATCTGCACCGGCCTGTCGATCAACACCGAGCACCTCTCGGAGGACCAGGCCTTCACCTATCTGGACCGGCTGTCCCGCGAATATGAACTGCCGGCGACGGACCCGGTGCGTTTCGGCGTCGAGCCGCTGGTGGACGCCCTCGCCGAGCTCTATGGCGAACCTGAGCCGAAGCCGAAAAAGGCCAAGACCTCCGCCCGCCGGGCGAACTGAGGGCGTCCCGAACCATGGCCTCCCGTGAACTGACAGTCCGCACCGAACGCTGGCCGATCGCCGGCACCTTCACCATCTCGCGCGGCTCGCGCACCGAGGCGGTGGTGGTCGTCTGCGAGATCCGCGAGGGAGCCGCTATCGGCCGTGCTGAATGCGTGCCCTATCCGCGCTACGGCGAATCAGTCGACGGGGTCGCCGCCGATATCGAGGCGATGGTCGACGCGCTCGACGATGGCCTCGACCGCCAGGGCCTCCTCACCGCCATGAAGCCGGGCGCGGCGCGCAACGCCGTGGACTGCGCGCTGTGGGACCTGGAAGCCAAACTCGCCGGCAAGCGCGCCTGGGACCTCGCGGGTCTGCCGGCGCCGAAGCCGCTGACGACGGTCTATACGATCTCGCTGTCCTCGCCCGAGGAGATGGCCGAGCAGGCGGCCCGCTGCGGCCGCCCGCATCTCAAGATCAAGCTTGGCGGCGAAGGCGACGCCGACCGCCTCGCCGCCATCCGCGCCGCCGTGCCCGAGGCAACGCTCGTCATCGACGCCAACGAGGGCTGGACCCCCGCCAACCTCGCGGCGAACCTTGCGGTCTGCGAGCGCTTCCGCATCGCGCTGGTGGAGCAGCCCCTGCCCGCCTCCGACGACGAGGCGCTGCGGCATGTGCGCCGTCCCATCCCGATCTGTGCCGACGAGAGCGTCCACGACCGTCCTTCGCTGGCCAAGCTCGCCGGCAAATATGACGCTATCAACGTCAAGCTCGACAAGACCGGCGGCCTCACCGAGGCCTTCCTGCTCGTCGCCGAGGCGGAGAAGCTCGGCCTCAAAATCATGACGGGGTGCATGCTCGGCACGTCGCTGTCCATGGCGCCGGCCACCCTCATCGCCCAGCGGTCGTTCCTGGTCGATCTCGACGGGCCGCTCCTGCTGCGCGAGGACAGGCCGGAGGGCCTGCGGTACGAGGGCGCCACCGTCTATCCGCCGACGCCCTCGCTCTGGGGCTGAGCCGGGGCTGTGGGGCGCGGCACGGGCATGGTCCTGGCGATGGCGGTGACGAGGAGGCCGGCGACGCAGAGGCCGCCCATGGCCAGATAGGCGGAGGCGCCAACCCGAGCGTAGAGATAGCCGGCAATCAGCGTCGCCAGAGCCATGGCGCCGCCGATGGCGACTGAGACGGTACCCTGTCCGCTTGCGCGCTGATGGGCCGGAAGGCGCGCGGCGAGATAGGACATCGTGCCCAGATGGACGAGGCCGAAGCCCGCGGCGTGCAGAACCTGCAGCGGCCCGTTGATCCAGAGCGGAGGGTCGAGCGCCATCAGCGCCCAGCGCAGCAGGCCGCCGGCGCCGCCGATCAGCAGGAAGGTCGTCGGCCGCCAGTCGCGGGTGAAGCGGGTCGCCACCCAGAACATGACGATTTCCGCGAGCACCGCGACCGCCCAAAGCACACCGACCGTGAAGCCGGAATAGCCGAGCGACTTCCAGTGGATCGAAGCGAAGCCGTAATAGACCGCGTGGCTCGCCTGCAGCAGCGCCGCGGCGATCATGATGAGGACGAAGCGCCGGTTGAAGAAGCCCGGTCCGGACGGCGCCACCGAACGGTCGCGGCGGTCGTGGACCAGCATGAGCGAAGCGATCACCAGCGGGATCAGGCTGGCCCAGATCATCCAGACGATCCAGTCGGGCGCGATCAGTGTGAGAAGCAGGCCGCCGAGGATGTTGGTGACCATGAAGGCGATGGAGCCCCAGACGCGTATCCGGCCATAATCGAGGGTGCGCTTGGCGACACCAGCCAGGCCATAGGCGTCGACCAGCGGCACCAGCGGGCTCCAGACGAGACCGGAAATGATGACGCCAATGAGGATCATCGTGAAGCTGTCGGCGAGGCCGACGCCGATGAACGCTACGGCGGTGGCACAGCAGCAGATGACGATGGCGTAGGACAGCACCCCGGCCTTGTCGGCGAGATAGGTCACCACCGGTGTCGCGATGAGGCGAATGAGCTGGCCGCCGGCCAGAACCATGCCGATCTGCGCATCGGCGAGGCCCTTGGTCTTCAGCCAGAGCGGGAAGAAGGGCTGGTGGAGGCCGAAACCGATGAAGAGGGCGGCATAAAAAAACGCCAGTCGAGACGCGAAACGCTTTGAATCATCCGATTTGGCGGACAGGTCACGGACCATTAAGATTTCATCAGAGAATCGTGTGCATGTCCCTGTTCTAGACCGGGACGTTGCATCCTGCGAGAGCGGACTGACGGATGACCGACGACATCACGCCCCCGTCACGGCTGGCGCCCGTGTCCCTCGCCGAGGCTGATTACGGGGCCATCGAACAGGCCGTCATGGAGACGGCGCGCGGGCGCTGGTTCCTCGCCGAATATGCCAGGCGCAACCGCCATGCCGACACGGTCGCGGTGCTCGACGCCATCGGCAAGCTGGAAAGCGCGGTCGCCGTTCCGCGGGCCGCGCCCGACATCGACCGGGTACGCATGGACATCCGCGAGATGGCCCATGCCATCGCCCGCACCAAGGCCGAGATCGCGGCGATCAAGCCCGAGGGGGTCGATTCGGGAACCGGCCATTTCGAGGATGCGTCGGTCGAGCTCGACGCTATCGTCCAGGCCACCGCCACGGCGACCGGCGATATCCTCAGCGCCGCCGAGACGATCCAGGAGATCGCCTGGACGCTGCGTGAGATGGGCGCCGAGGGCGAGGTCTGCGACCTCATCGATACAAAGACCACCGATATCTACACCGCCTGCTCGTTCCAGGACATTACGGGCCAGCGCACCCGCAAGGTGATCGGCGTCCTGCGGTTTCTTGAGGACCGCATCGATTCGATGATGGCGATCTGGGGCGAGGGTCGCGCGTCGGCCGGCACGCCACTGCGGCCGGTGTCGGAGGAGGCTTCCCTGCTCAACGGGCCGGCCAAGCCCGGCGAGGGCCTGATCCAGTCCGATGTCGATATGATGCTCGATGACGGCCTCTTCGCCGATGCGGCGCCGCAGGCCGCCGCTCCCGCGCTGGCCCAGCCCGCGCCGGTCCCCCAGCCTGCCACGGCCCGCAGTTCCGCCGACGAGGTCCCGCCGACCGCCCGGGCGACCGCTGCGGCGGCTCTGTCCACCTCGGACATGCCGCTGGCCGAGACCCCGCGGGCGCCGCGCGAACCGGAAGCCCCGCTTGCACCGGACCTGCCGCGCATCGAGGATATCGAGAAGCTGAGCTTCATCGAGAAGGTGGCGCTGACAAGCTGAGGCGGCCGGAGCGCCGCCCCCATCCACCAGCTCAGGCGATGAGTTTGGCGAAGAGCGCCGGGTCGATATTGCCACCGGACACGATGGCGGCGACCACCTGACCCTTGACGTCGATCCGACCGGCCAGCAGGGCGGCCAGCGGCACGGCACCCGAGGGCTCGATGACGAGCTTCAGCTCGCGGAAGGCGAAGGCGACCGCCCGCCGCACCTCGTCCTCTGAGACGACGAGGCCACCGGCCACACGTGGCTGGTTGACGGCAAAGGTGAGTTCACCGGGCGTGGCGGCCAGCAGTCCGTCGCAGAGCGAACCGGTGCGCCTGACATTCGCCACACGCTCGCCGCCAGCGAAGGAACGCGCGTGGTCGTCGAAGCCCTCGGGCTCGACCGAATAGATCTTGGCGGCCGGCGCCGTCTCGCTCACCACCAGCGCGATGCCGGCGAGAAGACCGCCGCCGGAGCAGCAGACGAGCACCGTATCGGGGGCGAGCCTGGCGGCACTGAGATCCTCCATGATCTCGCATCCGACCGTGCCTTGCCCCGCCATGATGTGGAAATCGTCATAGGGCGGCACGACGATGGCGCCGCGGGAGGCGGCAATGTCGCGCGCCATGGCTTCGCGGTCGTCCTTCTCGCGGTCGAAGAGCACAACCTCGGCACCCGCCGCGGCGGTGCGCTCGCGCTTCAGGACCGGTGAATCCTTCGGCATCAGGATCGTCGCGCGGATGCCGAGCAACTGGGCGGCCGTGGCGACGCCCTGGGCGTGGTTGCCGGAGGACATGGCGACGACGCCGATGGCCTTGCGGTCCGCGGGAATCCGGGCGAGGCGGTTATAGGCGCCGCGGAACTTGAACGAGCCGGTCCGCTGCAGCGATTCGACCTTGAGGAAGACGCGCCCGCCGGTGATGGCGTCAAGTTCGTGGGAGGTGACGAGCGGGGTGCGGCGCACGACGCCGGCGATCAGGCGGGCGGCATCGGCGACGTCGGCGGCGGTGGGCAGCACGGGCATGACGGTTTCCTCGAACTCCAGGCAAAGCCTTATGCGTGAGGCTGCGGTCCCGCGGCAAGCCAGGCTTTGTCGGAGGTTTGATCCTGGAGGGTCATGGGAGGTGTGCGGCGATCCATCCCCTCCGGCGGCCTCGCCATCGTGCGGAAGTGCCGCTAGACACGCAAACGGAGAGTTTCGCGTGACCGACGCCCCTGCACGACAGATCCCCGCCGAGGGCCATGCCGCCCGCCCGCTGCGCGTGCTCATCCTGATGAGCCGGACCGGCGGCGGCCATATCGCCAGTGCGCGGGCGCTGGAGGCCGAGTTCCATGTCCAGCGACCCGATGCCCGGATCACTATCGTCGATCTTCTCACCGACCATGTCGCCTTTCCCTTCTCGCGAATGCCGGCAACCTATGATTCGGTGGTCAACCACACGCCCCGCCTGTGGCACGCCATGTGGCGGCTGACGGCGCTCGCGCCGGTCGGGCGCTCCTCGGCGGCGGTGGTACGACGGCTGTCGCGCACCCGGATCGAGGCGCTGCTGCGGACCAGCGCACCGGACCTGGTGATCTCCGTCCACCCGCTGGTGAACCACCTGGTGCTCCCGGTGCTCGAGCGGGTGGCCCCGCGCATCCCCTTCGTCACGGTGGTCACCGATCTCGGCGGCATCCATCCCCTGTGGCTGCATCCGCGCAACGCCGCGGTCTACCTGCCCACGGAGCGGGCGGTGGAACTGGCCGTGGCGCGCGGCCTCCCGCGTGCGCGCCTGCACGCCCACGGCCTGCCGATCCGCGCGGATTTCGCCAGGGCGGCAGCCGAACGCGGCGACAGTCGCCGGGCCTTCGGCCTCGACCCAGGCCTGCCGGTCATTCTCGTCATGGGTGGCGGCGGCGGCATCGGTCCGATGGAGGCGATCGTCGCGGCGACAGCGGACGCGCTGTCCGCCGCTGCCCCCGGTGGGCCGGCCGCGCAGATCGCGGTCGTCTGCGCCAGCAACGGCGCGCTGCAGGCGCGGCTCGCGGCGGCGAACTGGCCGGTACCGGTGACGGCTCTCGGCTATGTCGACCGCATGAGCGACCTGATGGAGGCCTCCGACCTCCTCGTCACCAAGGCCGGCCCGGGCACCATCGCGGAGGCGAGCATCCGCGGCCTGCCGATGATCCTCTACGGGTTCATTCCCGGCCAGGAGGGCGCCAATGTCGACCATGTCGTCGAGGCTGGCGCGGGTCTCTTCGAGCCCAGGGTCGCAGCCCTGGCCGAGAGGGCGGCGCAGTTGGTCACGGCCGATCGCGACAGCCTCGCCGTGATGGCAGAGCGGGCCAGGGCGCTCGGCCGCGCCCGCGCCACCCAGGACATCGTCGCGTCCATCCTCGCGGACGTGCTGGCACGCTGACCCTCGGCGCCGCTCCCGGCGCCCACCCGGAACGGACCTGCGTCAGCCGCTGACCCCCTCGATCAGGCCGCGGCGGCGGGCGATCTCCGTGCCGACATGGTCCATGAAAACGCGCACCCGCGCGGTGGACCGCAGGTCCGGATGGGTGAGGATCCAGAGGGCGCCCGGGATGTCCGGGATCGGACCTGATAGCGGCACCAGATTGGGGAAGGTCCTGGCGATGAAGCAGGGCAAGAGCCCGATCCCCGCTCCTTCGGCCACGGCCTCGGCGAGGCCGAGCACCGTGTTGATGCGCCAGCCGATGCGATCCTCGCCGACATGCTGGACCAGCCAGCGGCCAGGCTTGAGCGAGGCCAGATTGTCGCCGAGCCCGATCCAGGCATGGGCGCGGTAGTCGACCGGATCGAGCGTGGTGATCCCCAGGCTCTCGGCCGCATAGATCGCCCACGGGATCGCCGCGAGGCGACGGCCGACCAGCGTTTCCGGCGGGTCGGCGGTGGCCCGGATGGCGACGTCGGCATCGCGCTTCGACAGGTTCAGGGACTGGTTGCCGACCACCACGTCGAGCGTGATTTCCGGAAATGCCTTGCGGAAGGAGGCAAAGATCGGCGTCAGCAGATGGACGACGAGCGTGTCGTTGGTGGTCACCCGGACCTCGCCCTGGGGACGGAGATCCTGCCCGGTCAGGCGCCGTTCGAACTCGATGATGTCCTCGGACATGCGTTCGGCGAGCCTGACCATCCCCTCGCCGGCGGCGGTGAGGGAATAGCCGGTGCGGCTGCGCTCGAAGAGCCGCGCGCCGAGCCGTTCCTCCATGGCACCGAGACGGCGGAAGACGGTGGACTGGTTGACGGCGAGCAGTTCGGCGGCGCCCGCCAGCGAACGGGCCGAGGAAACGGCGAGGACGGTGCGGTAGTCGTCCCAGGAGACCAGCGGTTGCGTCATGAAAGTCAAGGCTCCGTTCGCTTGCACGTATGCAAGCATCTCATGGCAATAACGTCAATTCATTTGCGGCGCCAGGCAGGCCATATGGAGGTCCGGAGCATGGTCGCTCCACGCTTTTCGCTCCCGACGCAAGGACTTCCCCCATGGCCAAAGTGCTGTTCATCGAAGCGAGCCCGCGCAAGGGTCGCTCCTATTCGACGCAGGCTGCCCGTGCCTTCCTCGACGCCTATCAGGCCGCGCATCCCGGCGACACGGTCGAGGTCCTCGACCTGTGGACCGCCGACCTGCCGGCCTTCGACGGCGCCACGCTCGACGCCAAATATGCGGTGATGGGCGGCAAGGACTTCACCGCGGACCAGGCCCAGGCCTGGGCCAAGGTCGTCGCCACGGCCGCACATTTCAAGGCCGCCGACAAGATCGTCATCTCGGCCCCGATGTGGAACTTTTCGGTTCCTTATGTGCTGAAGCATTACATCGACGTCATTGCCCAGCCCGGCCAGACCTTCGGCTGGTCGCCAGACCAGGGCTATTTCGGCCTGGTCAAGGGCAAGCCCGCCCTCGTGGTGACGGCGTCGATGGGCGCCTATGGACCCGGCACCGGCGCCGAGGCCATCGACTTCCAGAAGCCCTATGTCGAGTGGATGCTGAAATTCTTCGGCTTCGAGACGATTCACTCGCTGCAGGTGGCCAATACCGCTACGCCGGAATCGGCCGAGGCCTCGCTTGCCGAGGCGAAGGCCAAGGCCATGGCCCTCGCCCGCACCTTCTGAGGCACGGCTCTCCGCTGGTTCTGTCCCGTCATGCCCGGCCGCCAAGCCGGGCATGATGCGTTTCAGGAGCCGACGGGCCCCGTGCTGCCGCGCACCACCAGGGTCGGCGGCAGGATGATGCGGGCCGCCGGCAGCGTCGGATTCACCGTCCGCACCAGCACCCGCTCGCAAGCCCGGCGTCCCTGCTCGCTCGGATGGGTGGAGACGGTCGTCAGACCCGGCGCCCACATGGCGGCCTCCCGCACGTCGTCGGCGCCGACCACCGAGAAATCGCGTCCCGCCTCCCGGCCGCGCTGCCGCAGGCCCATCATCACGCCGAAGGCGATGAGATCATTCATGCAGATGGCGGCGGTCGGTGGCACGGCGAGGTCGAGCAGCGCCTGGATGCCCGCGAAGCCCGTGTCGCGTGTGCCGAGCCCCGTCACCATCAGCGCCGGATCGAAGGGTAGGCGCCTTTCGGCCAGCCATGCCCGGTAAGTGATGCGGCGGTTGCGGCCTGTCGACATGGTGTCGTTGCCGCCGACCACCGCGATGCGCCGATGGCCGAGGTCGTGGAGATGGTCGAGCGCCAGGCGGGTGGCGACGCCGTCGTCGGAGGCGACCACGTCGAGGCCGACGCCGTCGATCTCGCGGGTGATCTGGACGACCGGAATTCCCGCTGCGGCGATCGTCGTCAGGGCATCGGCGGTCGAGCCGTTGGCAGGGCACAGGATCATGCCGTCCGGGCGATATTCCTTGAGGGTCGCGAGGACCCGGTCCTGTTTGCCAGGGTCGTCCGAATAGGTGCCGAGCAGCACCGTATGGCCCGATCCGGCCAGCGTCTCCTCGATGGCAGCGAGAATCTCGCCGAAATAGGGGTTCACCACGTCGTTGACGCCGACGGCGATCATGTTGGTCCGCGCGGTGCGCAGGCTGGCGGCCGAGCGGTTGTAGACATAGCCCAGGCTGCGGGCGCGCTGCTGGACCTTCTCGCGTGTCGCCTCAGCAACGAGCGGGCTGGCGCGCAGAGCCAGCGAAACGGTGGCCGTCGAGACACCGAGATCCTGGGCGATCTGAAGCAGCGTGACGCGTCCCGGCCGGGACGCATCCTCGATCATGACGTTCATGGTGCAGGGCCCTCGACCCCTTTAAAATCCTATTTCAAGTTTGAAGGCAAATTTCAATCGGTTTGCCCCCTCGTCCCCTCGCCCCGGCGGCGCTAGGCTCGCCGCCAACAAGGTCGGGGAGGACCACAATGACCAAGCAGAAGATCGGTTTTGTCGGTGTCGGGCTGATGGGCCACGGCATGGCCAAGAACATCGTCGAGAAGGGTTTCCCCCTGACCGTGATGGCCAACCGCAACCGCGCGCCGGTGGAGGATCTCGTGTCGCGTGGCGCCACCGAAGCGACGAGCGCGAAGGCGGTGGCGGAGGCCAGCGACGTGGTCTTCATCTGCGTCACCGGCGCGCCACAGGTGGAGGCCGTGGTGAACGGGCCCGAGGGCCTGAGGGCTGGCGCGCATCGGGGTCTGACCATCGTCGATTGCTCGACGTCGGAGCCGACGCTCACCCGCAGGCTGGCCGGGGACCTGGCGCCGCTTGGCGTCACCTTCCTGGATGCGCCGCTGTCCCGCACGCCGAAGGAGGCCTGGGAGGGCAAACTCGACGTCATGACGGGGGGCGCCGAGGCGGATCTGGCGCGCGTTCATGACGCCGTCGCCTGTTTCGCCGGTCGCATCGTCCATGTCGGCCCGGTCGGCGCCGGCCATACGATGAAGATCGTCAACAATTTCATCTCGATGGGCTATGCGGCGCTCTATGCCGAGGCCCTCGCCGTCGCCAAGGCCAACGGCGTCGCACCCAAGGCCATGAACGCCGTGCTGTCGGGCGGACGCATGGATTGCGGCTTCTATCAGACCTTCTTCAAGTACGTCATCGAACGTGATGAAAATGCTCACAAATTCACGCTCGCAAATGCCCACAAGGACATGCGTTACTGCGCCGCCATGGCGCAGGCCTCGGGGATCGCCAATCCGATGGGCAATGCGGTGAAGAACTATTTCGCCATGGCCGAGGCCCAGGGCAATGGCGGCAAGTATGTGCCGATGCTCTCCGATGAGGTGGCCCGCTGGAACGGGGTGAACCTGCTGGAATGAGGCCTCCGTTGGCGCTGGCCCGGCTCCGCGGAAGGCCTGATCTTCGCGTCTTGCGCCGCCGGGCGATTTGCTTATGTTCCGCGCATATTTCCGACAGCGTTGTTCACAGGGATTTCGCCCGTGGTTTCCTATGTCGAGGCCGACATGGCGCAGATGCGCAAGAACGGCCAGATCAAGCTCTATGGCGAGGAGGCTTTCGCCGGCATGCGCAAGGCCGGGCGCCTCGTCGCCGCCTGCCTCGACATGCTCGTGGACGAGGTGAAGGAAGGCGTCCCCACCGAGCGGATCGACCAGCTCGTCTTTGCCTTCGGCATGGATCACGGCGCCTATCCCGCGACGCTGATGTATCGCGGCTACGAATTTTCCTGCTGCACCTCGCTGAACCACGTCGTCTGTCACGGCATGCCCAACGACAAGCCCTTCCGCGACGGTGACATCGTCAATATCGACGTCACCTTCGTGCTCGACGGCTGGCACGGCGACGCGTCGCGCATGTACGGGGTCGGCGAGATTCCGCGCCGGGCCGAGCGGCTGATCGATGTGACCTATGAGTCGCTGCTGCGGGGCGTTGCGGCCGTGAAGCCCGGCAATACGGTCGGCGACATCGGCCATGCGATCCAGAGCTATGTGGAGCCGCAGCACATGAGCGTCGTTCGCGACTTCTGCGGCCATGGCGTCGGCAAGCTGTTCCACGACGAGCCGAACATCGTCCATCTCGGCAAGCCGGGCGAAGGCAGCCTGCTGAAGCCGGGGATGATCTTCACCATCGAACCGATGGTCAATCTCGGCCGTCCGCATGTGAAAGTGCTCTCCGACGGCTGGACGGCCGTGACGCGCGACCGTTCGCTGTCGGCGCAGTTCGAGCACACGGTCGGCGTCACGGCTGGCGGCGTCGAGGTCTTCACCCTGTCGCCCAAGGGCCTCGACAAGCCGCCGCTCCGCCGCGCCAACTGATCACAGTCGCCGTTCGGGAAGCGGGTTTTCCTCGCTCTCGCGGATCATGCCGCGCAGCCGCCGCCAGATGCGTTCGGCAAGGCTCAGGGCCCGGTCGACCTCGGCATCGCTCGGCAGGGTCAATCCCTCGCCGCCCGGCTGGCCCGGACGGGCGGCCGGGGGGCTGCCGCGCCTCAGCGTCTCGTTTTCTGCCTTCAGTCGCTCGATCTCCTGTTCGAGCGCCGCCCGGTCGTCCGGCACCAGCCGGCAGGCAAGGGAGCCGGCAGTGCGGGTGCACAGCGAGATCGCGCCGGTGCGGCTGTCCATGCGCAGCAGCCCATCGGGCGTGTCGCGCAGGACGAAGCGACCATTGTCTGATCCGGCCGGAGCGGAAACGGCGCCCTGCACCTGGGCCAGCGCGGGCAAGGTGGCCAGGAAGAGGACCGCAAGAACCAGACGGGTGTGCATGCAAGCCTCCCCTTGAAACGAGAGCGCGATGGTCACGCGGCATCATGTCGCGAGAATGGCCATGGGATGAACGGCGGCCCAACGGCCGGTGCAAGGTCAATGCGGCCGGAGACCAGGCGCCCGCGCCTCCTGCCACTGGGATGGCATCATGTCGTTCCTCAACCATGAAGGCGCTTTTTGGCGAACCGCCACGCCGGCGGAACGCTGACATGGACGGGCGCGTCGGTTACACCGATAGCCATGGCGTCCGATCCTCCCTTGTGCCTGTCACCGATGCCGGCCTTCAGGCACATGGCCGGGACGCGCGCGGAAGGACGTGCGCTCATCCCGCTGCGCTTCCTGGCCAGCCAGCCGACAGCCCATCATGCCACCGAGACCGATGAGGCCACGGACCATGCCCCCTGACACGGTCGCCCTGTCTCGCCCTGCCGCGCCGCGGTGGATCGCGGCCGACCGCCCACGGCTGCGGCTGGAGGCTCATTTCGGCGACCGCGTCGTCGCCTGTTTCGCCGAGCGACCGGCGAGCCTGCATGCTCTGCTCGCCGATGCCGTGGCGCGCCATCCCCGGGGCGAGGCGATCGTCTGCGAGGCGACGCGCCTGACCTATGCCGACCTCGCCGCAGCAGTCGAACGGCTGAGTGCGGCGCTGGCGGCGGAGGGCGTGGCTGCCGGCGACCGCGTGGCGCTGCTGGTCGGCAACCGGGCCGAATTCGTCACCCTGCTCTTCGCCGTCAGCCGTCTCGGCGCCATCGCCGTGCCGATGGGCCTGCGCCTGCAGGCCCCCGAGATCGCCCATGCGGTGGCGGATTGCGGGGCGGTCCTGCTGATCCACGAGGCCGATCTTGCCGACCGGCTGCCACAGCCGGCGGAGGTCCCGGGTCTCGCCCGGTGCTGGACCGTCGGCGGGCTTGCCGCGGGAGCCGACAGCCTCGAGGCGATCCTGACCCGCCATGCTACGGCCCCGGTGCCAGACGTGGCAGCGGTGGCGGAGGAAGACACTGCGGTGATCCTCTACACGTCGGGCACGACGGGGCGGCCGAAGGGGGCGATGCTGACCCATCTCGGCATCGTCCATTCCTCCCTCGTGTATGAGCACTGCATGGGGCTGACGCATGCCGATCGGTCGCTTGCGGCCGTGCCGCTCAGCCATGTCACCGGGCTCGTCGCCAACATCACATGCACGGTTCGGGCGGCGGCGACCCTCGTCATCATGCCCACCTTCAAGGCTGCCGATTTCCTCATCCTGGCGGCTCGCGAGCGGATGACCCAGTCGGTGCTGGTGCCGGCCATGTACAATCTCTGCCTGCTCCAGCCGGATTTTGCCGCCCACGATCTCTCCGCCTGGCGCATCGGCGGCTATGGCGGCGCGCCCATGCCGACGCCGACCATCGCGCGGCTCGCCGAACGCTGCCCAGGGCTGATGCTGATGAACGCCTATGGCGCGACCGAGACAACCTCGCCGACGACGATCATGCCGCCGCGCTTCACCGCCACCCATGGCCACAGCGTCGGCATCGCCGCGCCCGGCGTCGACATCCTCGTGGTCGATGATGGGGGGCGCGAGGTGCCGGCCGGTGAGGTCGGCGAAATCTGGATCCGCGGGCCGCATGTGGTCCGCGGCTACTGGAACAACCCGAAGGCGACACGCACCGGCTTCACCGCCGGGTTCTGGCATTCCGGCGATATCGGCAGCATCGACGCCGACGGTTTTGTCCAAGTCCTCGACCGCAAGAAGGACATGATCAACCGTGGCGGTTACAAGATCTTCACCGCCGAAGTGGAGACGATCCTCGTCGCCTGCCCGGGCGTCGTCGAATGCGCGGTGGTGGCGCTGCCCTGCCCCGTTCTGGGTGAAAGGGTGCATGCCTTCGTGGTCACCTATGCGAGCGAACCGCCCGCAGAGGCACTGCGCACCTGGTGCGCAGCGCGCCTCGCCGACTACAAGGTGCCGGAGACCATGACGGTCCAGTCGGAGCCTTTGCCGCGCAATGCCAATGGCAAGGTGATGAAGCGCCTGCTGCGCGACGCGCTGGGCCAGCCAGGCAAAGCGTAACGCGCCAGCAGGCCCCGGCCATAGGGTCCTCATGCCGTAGGCGACGTTGGCCTCAGGCGATCCGTCCAGCGCGCCGGAACAGCGTCGCGCGATTCGAGGAAGCCCTCAGGTGATGCGCCTGACGCTGGCGACAATCTCCTCGGGCTCGAACAGCCGCTTCCAGTCCGGCTTGAGGATCGTGTCCTTGCCGAAGACGATGGCCTTGTTGCAGGCGTCCGAGAACACGCCGTCGATCTCGCGGAAGGTCACGGCGGCGAGGATGTTCATGTGGCCGAGCAGGAAGTCGCGCGCCGCCTCGCGCGGCACGCCGCGGCGAATGGCCTCTTCCATCGCCTCCCGCATGGCATCGAGCAAGGTCGCACAGACTGTTTCCGACAGGCCGGGCTCGAGGATGGCCATCTGCTCGACGGTGACCCGATGCGACCGCATCACCGGCGCCCAGATCGCGCGCGCGACCTCCTCGCCCAGCGCGTAATGCGCCTCCGGCCCCTGCATCAGGGCACTGACGATGTGCTGCTTGGCGGCCACACCGCCGAAATGGTCGGACTTCGCCGCCGGGTCGGTCTCGTCATTGAAGATCGGCGGGTGGCAGGGATGGGTGATGAAATAGGTGATGTCCGCGCGCGCCGGCAGGTGGCCGGCATGGGGTGATGCGGCATCGAGGATGATGACGATCGTGCCCGGGGCGAGTTTCGGCACGAGGGTCGCGGCGACACTGCCGATGGCGGTATCGGGCACGGCGAGGACGACCACGGGGGCGCCGTCGATGGCGGCATCGGCCTCGAGGCAGGCGATGCCATAGGCCCCCTGGAACCGGTCACGCCCCGCGGCGCTGACCTCGACCGGGCGCGTCTCGAAACGCGACGCCATCAGGTTGCGGCCGATCCGCATCCCCATTTTTCCACCCGCCCCGAACAATGCGATTGCCGTCATCGGCCGAACTCCCAGTCTGCCCACCATGGCCGGACTCGTTCCATGCCGCGGCCATGATTGTCAATCTGGTATGATGACCTTATGAGTAAGCGATCCTTCACCGGCGAACAGGAACGGCGGACGTGGACATGGACCAGCGCATCGAGGCGGATTACTGGCTCGAAACATCGGGCGACCCGCGGCGAACGGCCGATATCATGGCGGGCGAACAGTCCAGTGGCACCTTTGTCGCCGTGCCGGGCGAGACCCCGGAACTGACGGCAAGGGCCGCCGCCCGGATCGAGGCTCTGGAACTCCTCGACATCGCGACCACCCCGTCCCTGCCCTCCGCCCGGCAGAGCGTGGCCGGATCGGGCCGTTATGCCCGGGCGCGGGTGACGCTGTCCTGGCCGCTGACGACCCTCGGTCCGTCACTGCCGAATCTCATGGCCACGGTGGCCGGCAACCTCTTCGAGCTGGCGCCGGTCACCGGCCTGCGCCTGCTCGACATCCGGCTCCCTCCCGCCTTCGCCACCGCCTATCGCGGGCCGCAGTTCGGGGTCGCCGGAACGCGCCGGCTCTCGGGCGTCGACCAGGGGCCGCTGATCGGCACCATCGTCAAGCCGAGCGTCGGCTTCGGGCCGGCCGAGACTGCCGACCTGGTTGCCAAGCTGGCCCGCGCCGGCATCGATTTCATCAAGGACGACGAGTTGCAGTCTGACGGGCCGCTTTGCCCCTTCGAGGCCCGCGTCGACGCGGTCATGGCGGTCCTCGAAGCCGAGGCCCAGCGCCGCGGCCGGAAGGTGATGTATGCCTTCAACCTCACCGGCGACCTCGACCAGATGCGCCGCCGGCACGATCATGTGCTG
Organism: Phreatobacter sp.; assembly: GCF_022843985.1. Classification (GTDB taxonomy): domain Bacteria; phylum Pseudomonadota; class Alphaproteobacteria; order Rhizobiales; family Phreatobacteraceae; genus Phreatobacter. The sequence goes on from NZ_JALHMP010000001.1 coordinate 238,100, forward strand.
GCACGCGGCGGCACCTGCGTGATGGCCAGCCTCAACGCGGTCGGCCTCGTCGGCATGATCGAACTCCGCCGCCATTCGCAACTGCCGATCCATGCCCACCGCAACGGCTGGGGCTACCTGTCGCGGGCGCCCGGCCTCGGCTGGGACTACCGCGCCTGGCACAAGCTCTGGCGTCTGGCGGGAGCCGACCACATGCATGTGAACGGCCTCGCCAACAAGTTCAGCGAGGGCGACGACAGCGTCATCGCCTCGGCCCGCGCCTGCGGGGAGCCGCTCTTCGCCGACCGGCCCGACGCCACCATGCCGGTCTTCTCGTCCGGGCAGACGGTCCGGCAGGCGCCGGGAACCTTCGCTGCGCTCGGGACAACGGATCTCATCTTCGCCGCGGGCGGCGGCATCATCGCCCACCCCGACGGCCCCGCCGCCGGTGTCGGCGCGCTGCGCGAGGCCTGGGAGGCGGCGGTTGCCGGCGAGGACCTCGACCTCGCCGCGCGGTCCCGGCCGGCGCTCGCCGCAGCGCTCCGGTATTTCACATGACCCCGTTGCCCGCGGGACCGCTGGTCGCCTTCTACGGGGACGACTTTACCGGATCGTCCGCGGTGATGGAGGTGATGGCCTTTGCCGGCCTCAGCGCCGTCATGTTCCTCAGCCCGCCAACGCCCGCGCGTCTCGCCGCCTTCGCGGACCGGCGCTGCATCGGGATTGCCGGGATCGCCCGCTCCCGCCCGCCGGACTGGATGGACGACCACCTGCCGCCGCTCTACGCGGCGCTCGGCCGGATCGGCGCGCCCCTGGTCCACTACAAGGTCTGCTCGACCTTCGATTCGGCGCCGCAGATCGGTTCCATCGGCCGGGCGATCGATCTCGGCGCACAGGCCTTCCCTTCAGGCTGGATCCCGCTCGTCGTCGGCGCACCGGCGCTGGAGCGCTATCAGGCGTTCGGCCACCTCTTCGCCGGCCTTCACGGCACGGCCCATCGCCTCGATCGCCACCCCGTCATGGCGCGTCATCCCGTGACGCCGATGGACGAGGCGGATCTCCTCCGCCACCTCGGCCGGCAAACCGATCGCCGCATGGGCCTGATCGACTTTCCGTGCCTCAAGCGCGGCGACGGCGACCGAAAGCGCCGGGAACTTGCGGGAGACGATGCGCCGGTCATTGCCATCGACGTGCTCGACGAGGAGACACTGGCGGCCGCGGGGGCCCTGCTCTGGCAGGCCCGCGCCGAAGGCCGTTTCGTCGCGGGATCCCAAGGCGTCGAATATGCGCTCGTCGCCCATTGGCGCGAGGCCGGGCTGATCCCGCGTGAAGCGCCAGTACCGACGATGGCGGCGGCGGAGCGCATCGCGGTGGTCTCCGGGTCCTGCTCCCCCGTCACGGCCGGGCAGATCGCCCATGCCGAAGCCCACGGCTTCACCTCGCTCCGGCTCGATGTCACCCAGGCGGTCGATGAAGGGCCATGGGATCGCGAGATCGGGCGGGCGGTGGAACAGGCCAGGTCCATTGCCGCGGCCGCGTCGCCGCTCGTCTATACGGCGCGGGGGCCTGACGATCCGGCCGTGGCCGCCCTGGCCGAGGCGTGTCGCAGCGCCGGCGCCGATCCTGCCCGCGTCAATGACCGGATCGGCGCCGGGCTCGGCCAGGTGCTCGGAGCTTTGACCGAGGATTGTGGCCTGACCCGCGCGGCGATCGCCGGCGGGGATACGTCCGGACATGCCGCCCTGGCCCTCGGAATCGATGCCCTCGAGGCCATCGCCCCGCTGGCTGCCGGGTCGCCGCTGTGCCGGGCCCATGCCAACCTGCCGGGGCGCGACGGGCTCGAACTCGCCCTCAAGGGCGGGCAGATCGGCGCGCCGGATTTCTTCAGCGCCGTTCGCGCCGGGAGACGCCTCGATGCCGCCTGACCCGCGCCCTTCGAGCCCGCCCCCGTCTCCGGAACCCATCCAGCGCCGCAAGCTCTTCCACGAGGTGATGGACCGTCTGATGGCGCGGATCCGCGCCGGCGAATTCGCACCCGGCTCGCAGTTGCCCTCCGAGCGCGAACTGATGGATGCCTATGGCGTGGGACGACCGGCCATCCGCGAGGCCTTCCAGCAGCTCGAGCGGTCCGGGATCGTGACGATCAGCCATGGCGAGCGCGCCAGGGTCGTGCTGCCGACAGCCGCCGCCATGATGCACACCATCACCGATGCGGCGCGCTATCTGCTCGACGTCGAGCCGCAGACGCTCGATCACCTGAAGGAAGCGCGGGCCTTCCTCGAGACGGGGCTCGCCCGCCTCGCGGCGGAAAGGGTCGAGCCCGCCGGGCTCGCCCTGCTCCAGGCCCGCCTCGACGAGCAGCGGCAGGCGGGACTGGAGGACTTCCTGCGTTGCGACATCGCCTTCCATCGCCAGATCGCGGCCATGGCCGGCAACCCGATCTTCCCGGCGGTGGTCGAGGGGCTTCTGGCATGGCTCAGCGATCACTATACCGCTCTCGTCCGCGCCCCCGGCGTGGAGAATGTCACGCTGCAGGAGCACCAGTGCATTCTCGAGGCCATCGCCGCGCGGGACCCGGCCCGGGCGGCAACGGCGATGTCCGATCACCTCTACCGCGCCAGCGCGCTCTACCGGCACGGCGCGGCGGATCGGCGGGCCTAGAATGGCGGGACGGGCTGGCGCCGTCACGAAGACGCCGTCGGGCGAACAGGCGGGATGGCGGGCGAAACAGGACACCGCCGGCTCTCAGGCCCCTGCGTTAACGCTCCGATACGTCGAGGCTTACGATCCGCACCGGAGCGGCTGTGTCCTGCGCACGCGCTGTAGGAAATGGCGGGCCCGGCACGGCGGTTTGCGAGCCTACCGCCGCGTCTCGCGCCGCGCGAACACGAGTATCGCCATCCAGACGAGCCCGACCAGTTCACCGACCAGCATGCCACAGGCGGCGATCAGGATCGGGAACCCGAAGCCGAGTAGGAGCACGAGCGCCAGCGCCACCGCGCATGACATGAAGGACACGCGGGCCAGTTCCTCGAACCGCTCCTCCGCCTGCATGTGGAAAGAGATGGCGGTGGAGAGCACGACCGCGAGCGCGTGACCGGCCCAGACCGCCGCGATCATGGCGATGCCCTCGTACTGGCCGCGCAGCACCCGCGCCTCGATCCACGGCCAGAGCAGCGCGAGCACGAGGAACACGGCCCCCGCCAGCAAGGTCAGACCGACGAGGCCGCGGACGAGCTCTCGCCGGGCGCCGGCCGGGTCGCCGGCAGCGATCATCCGCGTCATGCGCGGGCGCGCCACGCGCCCCCAGGCGGTGCCGGCGAGCGACAGCGGCGCGGACAGAACGCGCCCGGCCTGCAACACGCCGACCGCGGCCTCGCCGCGCAGAAGGCCGACGAGAAACACATAGCCCCGGTCCTGCGCCTCGGTCGCGAGCGCGCCGATCAGGCCGTAGCGGGCATCGCCCCAGATCGCGCCATAGCCAGCCGAGGGGGCCTCGACCCGTTCGGCCCAGCGCCGCGCAACCAGCGCGCCAGCCGCCGACCCGACGGCCATGCCCGACAAGATCGCGGGAACGGGCGCCAAGACCAGGAGAGCGCCCGCGACGACGACCAGCGTGACGCCGATCGCGACCGCGTCTATGGCGAGACAGCGGTCCATGCGTTCGATGCCGATCGCCCTGGCGCGCTCGGTCTCCCGCCAGAGGGTGGCGGCGACCAGTGCAGCCGCGAGCGGCGCGACCGACCAGCCGTCGAGAAGACCGGCGACGAGCGCCGCGAACCCCGCGGCGATGAGCCGGCCGATCGCGTCGGCACGCGCCAGCGCCACCGCAAGCCCCGCCCGTGTCGCCTGGTCGCGGCCCGGTAACATGACGTTCATGGGGGTCGTAATCAGCGCCCCGTGCAGGCCGACCGCGATCAGGAGCGCCGCCGCATAGAGCGCGAAGTGGCCCACGGTCACCGGATCGGTGAAGGCGACGAGCGCGGTCATCACGCCGAACGACCACCCGCTGGTCAGGGCCTGGTCGATCAGCGACAGGACGAGTGGGCGATTCATCAATGTCCGGCTTTCGGAAGTGGTGCGACACCATGTTTCATGTCCATTAAAAATGTACTCAGCTAGAAATATTCTCGAAATTCCGATGCGACGCTCCGGAACATCACAGTAAGAAGCGTCGCCGATGCCTCCTAACGCAGTCATGTTTCGAGTAAGGCTGGGTCACGGATGACAACCGGAACGATCATCACGCGGGAACGACGGACCGACACCGCGCCGCGCGACGACGATGAAGGTTCGCTGCGCGCGATCGTGTTCGATGACCCCGCGCCATTGGAGGCCGCATGGCGCCGGCTGGAGCGCGAGGGCTGTTCCACCGCCTTCCAGCGCTTCGATTGGGCGCGCTCCTGGTACGCCTCCGCCAGCGCCGCCGGCATCGCCGAGCCCATGATCATTGCGGTCTCGCGGGCGGATGGCGGCGACCCCGTCGCAATTTTCCCGTTCGCGCGCACCCGCAGCAAGCTCGGCTTCGTGATCGGCTTCGCGGACGGGGAGGTCTGCGACCACACGGCCCCCGTTCTCGCCTCGCGCACAGTGCTCTCGGATGCCGCGGCCGCCCGCGCCTGCGATCTCGCGCTCGCCGCAGTCACCGGAACCGATATCGTGAAGCTCGAGAAGCTTGTGCCGACTGTCGGCGGCCGGCCGAACCCGCTTTACCACCTCAACGGGGCCATGCCCTTCCCGTTGGCCTCCTATTCCGTGCCGCTTGATGCCGGATGGGAAAAGCGCCTCGACAAGGGCCTCGTGAAGAACCTGACACGTGCCCGCCGCATCCTTCGCGAACAGAAGGGCGAGTGGTCGGTCGTCCGCGCCGCGCCCGACGAGGCCGGCGATGTCTTCGCCGACCTCCTCGAACAGCGGCAGGCCCGCTTCGCCGCCACCGGCGGCACGGACATTCTCGACCACGACCATTGGCGGGCGCACTACGCGGGACTTCTGTCAGGGCCGGGCGTGGTGTTCGCGCTGCGCGTCGGCGACGAGGTGGTGGCGAGCGAATTCGGCCTGACCGACGGCGACACCTTCCTCGCGCTCCTGCCGGGCTTCCGGCGCGACGGCGATTGGAAGAAGTACAGCCTCGGCCAGGTGCTCACCGTCGGCATCATGGAATGGTGCGCGGCCCATGGCCTCAAGGCCTACGACATGACCATCGGCAGCGAGGCCTACAAGTTTGCCTATGGCGTCACCGAAACCAGGCTCAACGCGGTGATGCGGCCGGTCTCGGCTCGCGGCCACGCGGTGACAGCGCTCTGGCGCGCCAAGGAACGGCTGCGCGACAACCCGCAGCTGTTCACCGCCGCGAAGAAGCTGTTCGGCCCCCTTACCGGGCGCATGTGAGCCGGCTTCCGCGACGCGCGCCGCCGTCTCCGGAGGCTCCCGTCCATGCATCGCCACCTGACGATCGCCGCCTCACTGACGCTGACGACTCCCGTCGCATCATGGACAGGGTTCTGCGGATCGCCCCCTCCACCTGGCTCGAACATGCCCGCCGCAAGGCTGACCCCGAACTTCGCTCAACAAGGGCGAAGGTGAATGAACGGCTGTCCGCGGAGATCCTCCGGGTCCACAGGAAGAAGTTTGGCGTCTACGGCGCACGGAAGGTCTGGCTGCAGCTGAACCGCGAGGGTTTCAAGGTCGGCCGCGACCGGGTGGCCCGGCTGATCGTCGAGAATTCCAGCGGCCGGCTTCGCCAACAGGCTACCCTCATGCCGGAGCATCTCCGTTCCAAGGCGGCCATCTCGCCACCGACAGTGGTGCCGCCACCCAGGCCACGAAGACGTCCTCCAAAAACGGGCACCCCTCCGCGACAGCCTGATCGGCCGAACTGGGGACTTTTACTTCGGCGCTTTTGGGCAAGTTCAACCGATATTGACACCGAACGAGCCCATCTCCTGTCAGCGCGCCGCCCGTTGTCCGCAACGGTGGCAAGGAGGGGCAGGCATCCACCGCCGCTTTGGGGCCCGAACGGAACGCCTTTCGGCTCCCGGCGACGTGGCTGAAGGCCGAAACACCGAAGGCGCGCGAAGGCTCCGCCCTGGTCTTTCCGCAGGTGAATGAACGGCAAACAGATGCGGCAGAATGACGCGGAGAGGGCGCGATTTGATCTCAGCCGTCGCCTTGCCCGGCCCATCCGGTGAGAGTGGACCTCCCGAGCCTGCTTGCGGCGCCCGCCGAGCCGTCGGAGTCTTGGGCGCCACGCTGCGGAAGGGATTGACCCGCCATCTCAATCTCGACCACACAAGTGAGTCATCTTTGGGGGCCTGCCATGTCTGTTCGTGTTTCGAAGCGCCAGCTTCTCGCCGGTGCCGGCGCCGTCGCCGTGACGACCACGGTGCCGGGCGCCTACCCAGCCTTGGCCCAGACGCCGCGGAACACGCTGGTGATCGCTGCCCAGATCGACGATCTTGTCGCCCTCGATCCGCACCAGTCGTTCGAGATCACCGGCTCCGACCTGCTGAAGAACGTCTACGACCAACTGTTCGCCATCGACGAGACCAAGGCTGTCGCCGAGTTGCGGCCAGGCCTCGCGGAGAGATTTAACCTGTCCCCGGACGGACGGACCTTCACGCTCTTCATCCGGCAGGGCGTGAAGTTCCACTCCGGCAATCCGCTCACCGCCGCAGATGTCGTCTATTCCCTGCGCCGTCCGCTGATCATCAACCGGACCCCCGCCTTCATGTACCGTTCGGTCGGCCTGACCCGAGACAATATCGAGCAAACGATCCGCCAGACGGGCGATTTCGAAGTTCAGGTCACCTTCGACAAGGCCTATGCACCCACGCTGATCCAGAACCTGTTCACGGCAACCATCGCGTCGGTGCTGGACAGCAAGGTGGTCGAGCAGAATGCCGGCACGGACAATGGCAACACGTGGCTCAACCGCAATTCGGCGGCCTCTGGCGCCTTCCGGGTGGTGCGCTACCAGCCGAATGAGAGCTACACGATCGAGCGCAACGATAGCTGGTGGCGCGGCAAGGCGGTGATGCAGCGGGTCATCGTGCGTCATGTGCCGGAGGCGGCGACGCAGCGCCTGTTGCTGGAGCGCGGCGATGTGGACGTCGCACGCAACCTGACGCCGACCGACATCAACGGCCTACGGGGGCGCGCCGGGATCACCATTGCCGACTTCCCGCGCGGCACCATCCAGTATTTCAGCGCCAACATGGCGGACCCGATCCTAGGCAACCCCAAGGTCATCGAGGCGCTGAAGCATCTCGTCGACTACGACGCGATCGCCAACAACCTGCTTCCCGGCCAGGTGTTTCCGCACCAGTCCTTCATCCCCCGCGGGACGCTCGGCGAGATTGACAGCCGCCCGTGGCGCTTCGATCCGGAGCGGGCCAAGGCGCTGCTGGCCGAGGCCGGACATCCCGGCGGGATCAAGCTCACCATGGACACCGCGAACACCTTCCCCTCGCTCGACGTCGCCCAGGCGCTTCAGGCGAGCTTCGCCCGAGGCGGCGTGACGCTGGAGGTGCTACCGGCCACGGGTGCCCAGGTCCTCGCCAAGTTCCGCGCCCGCAACCACCAGCTGTTCATCGGCACCTGGGGCCTCGGCCACCCTGACCCGCACTACAATGCCGACAGCTTCACCCACAATCCGCCGGGCCGCGACAATCCCGGCAAGCTGAGCTGGCGCAACAACTGGGCTATTCCGGAGCTCACCGCGCGCACGGAGGCGGCGATGCAGGAGCGAGACGCCGACGCCCGCGCGGCCATGTACCGGCAGATCCAGGAAGATTTCATGAAGGTCGCGCCTTTCGTGGTCTTTGCCCAGCAGCAGGTTCAGGTGGCCGTTCGCTCCAACGTCACGGAATATATGGCGAGTTCGCCAGGTCTTTCGGCCATCTACTGGCGCGCCGGCAAGTCCTGAGCTCCGCGGTTGTCGCTCCTCCGTCAATCATCGGCCTTCCTGCTGCAGGTTGCGCTGACGTTTCTCGGCTTGCTGGCGGTCACCTTCTTCATCGGCCGGGTGGTTCCCATCGACCCGGTCCTTGCAGTCGTGGGTGACCAGGCGCCGCGCGATGTCTACGAGCAGGTGCGGCGCGAACTCGGCCTCGACCAGCCGCTCTGGACGCAATTCCTCATCTATGTCCAGAAGATGCTCGTCGGCGATTTCGGCCAGTCGCTGGTCACCAATCGCCCGGTCATCGAGGACATCGTACGGGTCTTTCCCGCCACCCTGGAACTCGCCACCTTCGCCACCATCATCGGCGTGATGCTTGGCGTGCCCATGGGGATGGCCGGGGCCATCTGGCAGGACCGCTGGCCCGACCAGATCGTCCGTGTCATCGGCCTCGTCGGCTATTCCGTGCCCATCTTCTGGCTCGGTATCATCGGGCTGCTGGTCTTCTACGGAATTCTCGGCTGGGTCCAGGGGCCCGGGCGCCTCGGCGTGATTTTCGAGGACATCGTTCGCCCGGTGACAGGTATCCTGCTGATCGATTCAGCTCTGGCGGGCGAATGGGAGGTCTTCCGCAACGCCTTCGGCCACGTGGTCCTGCCGTCTCTGGTCCTTGGCTACTTTTCGGTCGCCTATATCGCGCGCATGACGCGCAGCTTCATGCTTGAACAGCTCAGCCAGGAATACATCGTCGCGGCGCGCGCCAAGGGCATGTCCGAGACGCGTGTCATCTGGGTCCACGCCCTGCGCAACATCGCCGTTCCGCTCGTCACGGTCATCGCCCTGTCCTACGCGAGACTGCTTGAGGGCGCCGTACTCACCGAGACCGTCTTCGCCTGGCCTGGCCTCGGCCGCTACCTAACGACGGCCCTTCTGGCTGCCGACATGAACGCCGTCCTCGGCGCGACCATTGTGGTCGGCGCCGTCTTCGTCGGCGTCAACCTGCTGTCGGACCTGCTCTATCGTGTCCTTGACCCGAGGGCGAAATGAGCACCTGGCAGGACCGCCTTCTCACCGACACCCCGCGATCGCGTCGCGAGGCCCGACTGGGCGCGCTCTACCGCAGTTGGTTGCAGTTCCGCAGCAACCGGCTGGCATTGCTCGGACTCGCCATCGTCTTACTGCTGATTGTCGTGGCGGCTTTCGCACCATGGATCGCGACGCATCATCCGAACGAGCAGAACCTGGCGCAGCGCCTTCTGGCGCCGGGCGGCGCCCACTGGCTCGGCACGGACGAGTTCGGGCGCGACGTGTTCTCGCGCATCGTCTATGGCGCCCGCATCACCCTCTATATCGTGGCGCTGGTGGCGATCATCGCGGCCCCGATCGGCCTCATCGTCGGCACTGCGGCTGGCTATCTCGGCGGATGGGTGGATGCCGTCCTGATGCGGATCACCGACGTGTTCCTGGCGTTCCCGAGCCTGATCCTCGCGCTGGCCTTCGTCGCGGCACTCGGTCCCGGCATCGAAAACGCCGTCATCGCCATCGCCCTGACGGCCTGGCCGCCCTATGCCCGGATCGCACGCGCCGAGACGCTCACCATCCGCAACGCCGATTACATCGCAGCGGCGCGTCTGCAGGGCGCGAGCACTGGCCGCATCCTGTCGCGCCACATCATGCCGCTGTGCCTGTCGTCGTTGACCGTGCGGGTGACGCTGGACATGGCCGGCATCATCCTGACCGCTGCCGGGCTCGGGTTCCTCGGTCTCGGCGCCCAACCGCCACTCGCCGAATGGGGGGCCATGGTCTCTTCGGGCCGGCGCTACATTCTCGACCAGTGGTGGGTCGCCACGATCCCGGGGATCGCCATCTTCGCCGTCAGCCTCGCCTTCAACCTGCTCGGAGACGGATTGCGGGACGTCCTCGACCCGAGGCAGAAGAAATGAACGTCGCCCCGCCTCCCCTTCTCGCGGTCGAAGACCTGAGAGTGAGTTTCGCAACCCCTACCGGACCATTTCACGCGGTGCGTGGCGTGTCCTTCACGCTAGGCCGGGAAAGGCTCGGCATTGTCGGGGAGTCCGGCTCCGGCAAATCGCTTACCGGGCGCGCCATCATGCGGCTTCTGCCCGCGAGCGCGCAACTCTCGGCCAGACGCCTATCCTTCGACGGAATCGACCTGCTTTCGGCGTCGACGAAAACCCTCCGCGGCCTGCGCGGCGCCCGTATCTCTCTGGTCATGCAGGACCCGAAATACTCCCTGAACCCGGTGATGACGGTCGGCGAACAGATTGCCGAGGCCGCTCGGATTCACGGCGGAGTCAGCAAGATCGAGGCCCGCCTAAGGGCGCTCGCCATGCTAGAAGCCGTGCGGATCCGTGATCCCGAGCGCGTCTTCCGTCTCTTTCCCCACGAGGTCTCCGGAGGCATGGGTCAGCGCATCATGATTGCCATGATGCTGGTGCCTGAACCTGACGTCCTGATCGCGGACGAGCCGACCAGCGCCCTCGATGTGACAGTGCAGTTGCAGGTACTGGCGATCCTCGACGATCTCGTGCGCCAACGTGGAATGGGCCTCCTCTTCATCAGCCATGATCTTGAGCTGGTCGCCAGCTTCTGTGATCGGGTTCTCGTCATGTATGCCGGGCGCGTCATGGAGGAACTCTCGGCCCGCGACCTCGCATCGGCCCGGCATCCCTACACGCGCGGCCTGCTCAACAGCCTGCCGCGGCTCGGTGACGAGCGCGCGGAACTGCCCACCCTGTCTCGCGATCCCGCCTGGCTGGAGGAGCGATGATCTCCGTCCGCGACCTCGCCATCACATTCGGCAGCGGCCCGGGTGCGGTCCATGCCGTGCGGGGCGTCTCCTTCGACGTCGCCGACGGAGAGAGTTTCGGCCTTGTCGGCGAAAGCGGTAGCGGCAAGTCCACCGTTCTGAGGGCGCTGGCAGGTCTCAACCGTCTCTGGACCGGGAGCGCGACCCTCGGTGAAACCTCGGCACGGGTTCAGCAGCCGCGCCTGGTCCAGATGGTCTTCCAGGACCCCTATGCCTCGCTCCATCCGCGCCACACGGTGGACCGTGCGCTGTCAGAGCCGTTGGAAATCCACCGTATCGGCGATGCCAATGAACGGGTCGAGCGCGCGCTCGCCGATGTCGGACTCGGGCCCGCCTTCCGCTTCCGCTATCCCAACCAGCTCTCCGGCGGCCAGCGCCAGCGCGTCGCCATCGCGCGTGCCCTGATGCTGGAGCCTCGCGTCCTGCTGCTGGACGAGCCGACCAGCGCGCTCGATGTCAGCGTCCAGGCGGAGATCCTCAATCTGCTGCGGCGACTGCGCGTCGAACGGCGCCTGACCATGATCCTGGTCAGCCACAATTTGGCGGTCGTGGCGCATATGTGCGACCGGCTGGCGGTGATGAACCGCGGTCTGGTCGTGGAGGAGATGGACGTCGCGACGCTGCGCCGCGCCGAGCCGCGGGAGGCATATACCCGACAGTTGCTGACGGCGAGCAAGGGTTACGACCGCGAGGTCGCTTCAGGAATCGTCACTTTCGACTGAGATCCGGGGTCGGCAGCGGATCTGTCGTCCGGACCCGATAGGGGCGGATCAGAACGGGCGCAGCGATGGACATCGCCGATGGCCTTGTCGCGGCAGCTGGCAAACGATCGGGGCCAAGCTTCAGCCAGGGAGCGTTTGTCGGTCTTGGGCGAGACATCGCAACCGACCCGCTTCCTGTCGGCAGCGTTGACGCCTTGCCGCTGTTCAAAGCGAACCTTTGAATTCAGTGTCATGATGAAAGTCCGCCATGGCGGCGCCGAGCCGAAGTGCCACCTTGTTCAGTTTACGGCCAGCCATGCTCCCAAGGAGCTGGCGAGCAGCTATTGGACCAGTTGAACCTGTGTACCGACCACGCCGATCGTACTGGGCACCGGGACGTCGGTCGCGCCGTAATTCGCGTTCATGATGAGGTTCGGGCCGGCGTCGAGTTCCATAAAGCGGGCAACGATGATCGTATAGGCTGACTGGTCAGCGACCGGTTTGTTGGCATCAACCTTTAGCCGGCCATTTGGCAGGTAGATCGTGCCCAGCAACATGCGCGCGTCATCGCTGCTAATCAGGTGCCGCCGGCCAATGGGCGCGGAACGGTCCTCGAAAAACAGGAGCGATGCCAGGGCCCCATCGCGCGGGGCAGACAGGCTGATGGTGCTGCGCGCGGCGAAGTTGATGACGCTCGCCTTCCCGGACAGGTAGAAGCCGACATAGGTCCCGCTCAGCGAGGCGTCACCGTCAACCCAGAGCGGGCCGTCCTTGATGACGTATTTGCCAGGCGCCAACCGGACATGCGCGCCGCGGGTGATCTTCAGACCGCCGCAATAGACACCAGGCCGCAACGTCGTGTTGATGCCGGAAATGACCATGTTGGTCTGGTTGCAACCGCCGACATACGGGGGTGGGCGGGCGGCCAGCGGGTCACGCAACTGGGGGCAGTTGGTGATGGGATCGGGCGTGAAATTCGCCTTCGTGCCCACCTTGCCCCCGGACGAACAGATGACTTGAGCAGAGAGATTGGCGAAGTTCAGGCCGACCAGGCCCTGGGTGTGGGTCGAATTGGAATAGACCGCGCAGCCGGGCGCCGTCAGCCGGGCACGGGTCTTCAGCCAGACGGCATGTGGCTGTCCGGTTTCGAGACCGATCAGGCAGATCGGAACACCGGAACCGACCTTGCCGACGGCGCGAACCTGCAGCTGGCTTGGCGTGGAAAGGAACGACAGTCCGAAGACGGCGGCGTAAGGGCGGGTGATCACGACCTCGACGGCAGTTCGGGCCGGATCGATGGCCGGCCGCACATCGGATCCGTCGGTGCCGAACTGCGAGAGGATTTGGGTGCGGGCAAACCGCGTGGTCGTGTTGATGACCGCCCTCAGATCGGCATTGGCGAAACGCAGTTCGCGGGCGCCGGCCAGCACCGCGGCATCGGCGGCGGCCTGGGGCTTGCCCTGCTGGCTGGTGATCGACACATATTCCGTGGCTACGCCGCTCGCCAGGAGCAGGACCGGGATGCCCAGGGCTGCGATCGTCGCGACGCTTCCGTCCGATCGACGCCAGAACCGGGAGAGTGATCGCAGGAGCCCCATCAAGCTGCCTCATCGGAATGGCGTCGGACCACGCGGCTTGCAGGCAGGATGAGGCTGACACAGCCTCCCCCCTCGCCGCTCTCGAAGGTCAGTGAGCCGCCGTGAAGTTCTGCCGCCAGCTTGGCCAGTGGCAACCCAAGGCCGAGGCCACCGGCCCGCCGCGCCAGACCGGCACTATGCTGGTGAAATGGCTCCAGGCAGGCGGAGACTTGCTCATCCCTGAGCCCGGGGCCGCGGTCCCGCACGGCGATCATGACAGATCCATCTGCAGCGGTGGCGACCGACATGGACGCCAGTCCGCCGCCATGCACGACGGCATTGCTCAGGAGGTGGAAGATGGCTCGCTCGAGAAGTTCTCGGTCTGCGAAGACCGTCAGCTTCTCCTCGAGGTCAACGATGGTCGGCATCGGCCCATGCCGGTTCGCCACATGGGAAAGGGCGCGTCGTGCGACGGTGCCAGGCGCATACTCGTCTTCCCGCAGTTCACGCTCGTTCGAAGAGAGGGAGGAATAGAGCATCAGGTCGCCGAATAGGCCGAGGAGGTCTTCGCCCGCCGTCCGGACGAACCGGGCATGGTCGACATAGCCCGCCTCACCGATCGGCCCGAGCGACTGTTTCTCGATCAGCTCGGAGAAGCCGATGATGGCGTTCAGCGGCGTGCGGAACTCGTGACGCATGAGCGTCAGGATTTCGGACTTCATCCGGCTGAGACTGACCGCCTGATCGCGGGCACGGCGGGCCTCGCGCTCGTGACGCGCGGCGCGCACGACGTAGCGGACTTGATGGCTGAGCTGGCGCCAGTTGACGGGCTTCACCGTGAAGGAATTGGCGCCGAGTTCGAAGGCACGGTCGATCGAGATGGCGTCCTCGCGGCCGGTGACCATGATAACGGGCAGATCGCTCAGCCGGGCGTCGTCGCGAAGGCGCGACAGGAGGCCATAGCCGTCGAGCCGGGGCATCTCGATATCAATCAGAGCGATGTCGTAGGCCCCGCCGGCGAGCCGGTCCCAGCCCTCTTCGCCGTCACCGGCGGTGTCGATGGTCACTTGCGGCGCCGAGAGATAGACACAGGCAAACTCGCGCAGAATCGGATCGTCGTCTACGACGAGCACGCGAAGCGGCTCATCGAGCACGAATTTCCAAACTCCGGCAGCGATAGTGGCTTCGGTCATGGTGCCACCTTACCTCGTCGAACATTAAAAACACACTGACTATCTGCGATTAAGACCGTTTTCAGCAATTTTGCATTAGCGTTCCCTTACCTGGAGCGGGGACCAGAAACGCGGATGCAGCCACACCGATCGATCGGTCGAAAGCTCGGCCTTCTGGCGCTGCTGTCAGTTGCCGCGGCCGTGATCATCGGAACGGCCGTCGCCGTGACCCAGGAAACCCGGCGCTATGTCGAGGCCAAAAGCGAGGCCTTCATCGCCACTGCCCAGGTTTTCGCCGCTGCTGTCGCCGATGCGGCTGCTGCAGGCGACGAGCAGGCTGCGCTCCGCGCCATGCGCGCTATCGCCACGATGAACGGCATGATGACGGCGCGGATCGAAACGGCCGGTGGCGGCGTCCTGGCGTCGATCGGCCTCGCCTCCAGTCTGGATCGCGACGCAAGGCTGACCCTGTCGGAGCGGCCGAGCGTCTGGACCATCCTGGCCAGCGGCACCATCGAGACGACGGTGCCGATCCATCACAATGGTCGCGATATCGGCCAGTTCATCATGGTCGCCGAGGCGAACGATCTCTTGCAGCGACTGCTCGTCACCCTTGCCGTAACGCTCGCCGGCGCCCTTTTGGCGGTCGGCACAGGCCTTGTCGTCGCCCGCAACCTCGGTGGGTCCATTGTCCGGCCGATCACCGGGCTGACGGCAGCCATGCAACAGATCAGGGAACGACACGATTTCTCCACCGACGTCGCCGTGACCGCCGACGACGAGGTCGGCGCGATGGTGGAGGGCTTCAACGGTCTCCTCGCCGAGATTCGGGCCCGTGACGATCGCATGGCGGAGCACCTCAAGGATCTCGAGCGCCAGGTCGCCGAGCGTACCGCGGACTATCGCGTCGCGCGAGACGCGGCCGAACAAGCCAACCGGGCCAAGAGCGACTTCCTCGCCGCCATGAGCCACGAGATCCGCACCCCGATGAACGGAATCATGGTGATGGCCGAACTCGTCGCCAGGAGCGCGCTCGACGCGCGCCCGAAGCGCCATGCGGAGACCATCGTCCGGTCAGGTCGCAACCTGCTGACCATCATCAACGACATCCTCGACCTGTCCAAGATCGAAGCCGGTCAGTTGACGCTGGAAGAGATCCCCTTCGATCCCGCCGAAATCATTGACCAGACCGTCGTCCTGTTCTCGGAGCGGGCGCGCGAAAAGGGTATCGACCTCTGTGCCTTCATCGACCCGGCGCTCTCCGGCACATTGAGCGGGGATCCGGTCAGGGTGCAGCAGGTCGTCGCCAACCTCGTCAACAATGCGGTGAAGTTCACCGCGAGCGGTTCGGTCCTGATTGTCGCCGAGGTTGCCGATGGTCCCTCACCCGCCTTGAGGATTTCGGTCGCTGATACCGGCATTGGCATCCCCGCGGACAAGATCGACACGCTCTTTACAGCCTTCTCGCAGGCGGACCAGTCCATCACCCGGCGGTTCGGGGGAACCGGTCTCGGCCTCGCCATATGCCGCAAGATCGCCGACGCCATGGGGGCCACGGTTAGCGTCGAGAGCACACCAGGCGCCGGGTCGACCTTCACCTTCACGCTTCCCATGGGCACTTATGCTGTCGGCGAGTCGTGGCCGAGGCGGTCCGGGGCAGGAACCGCGGTCGTCGACCTTGCCGGCCGCCATGGCGACATCCTTGCGCTCTACCTGTCTGCGGCAGGTTATCGGGTGGAGCGGGGCGCCGCGGACGGTCCGCTCCCCGATCTGGCAACGGGCGCGATCGTCTTCACCGCCAATGCCCCTGAAGGGCCCGCTCGCGCTGGTGTCGCTTTCGTGCGGTGCGCGCCCCTGGCCGCAGGCCCGGCCGAGGCGGGCTGGGCGCATCTCGATCTTCCGATCCAGCGCGGCGAGCTCCGCAGCCTGATCGTCCGACATCTCGCCGGCGAGGACATCGCCTTGGCCGTTGCGCCCACCGGCCGCGACGAGGCGCGCCCCGACTTTGGCCATGTGCGCATTCTCGTCGTTGACGACAGCGCGGTGAACCGCGAGGTGGCACTGGCGGCGCTGGCGCATTTCGGTGCGACCGCCGATTGCGTCGAGGATGGGCTGCAGGCCGTGAAGGCAGTCGCCACCGGCGGCTATGACCTCGTCTTCATGGATGGCAGCATGCCCGTCATGGACGGTTTCGAAGCAAGCCGCCGCATTCGCGACCAGGAGGAGGACCGGGGCGTCGCCCGTGTCCCCATCGTCGCGCTCACTGCCGATGTGATCGGCACCGCTGACGGGACCTGGCGGGCCTGCGGGATGGACGACATCCTGCACAAGCCCTTCAGCCTCGCCGACCTCGCCGAGGTCCTGCGTCGCTGGGCGCCGGCGGGATCGCCGGCGGCTTCCCCCCGGATCGACGCGCCGTCGCCGCCAGGGATCATGGCTGCCGAGACCCTGGACCCCATCGGCGACAACGATCTCCTCAGCCGCGAGAAGCTTACCGAGTTTGCCGACATGGCCTCCCTCGGCCGGCCGGATTTCGCGCAACGGATCTTGGGGCTGTGGACGACCCATGCCCAGACCGCGCGAACCGCCATCGAGGAGGCGGCTGCGGCGGCTGACGCTGAGGCCGTTGGCCGGGCGGCGCATAGCCTGAAATCGATGAGCCTCAATGCCGGAGCCTCGCGGGTGGCCGAACTCGCACGCACCATCGAGACGCTCGCCCGCATCGAGGGGCGCCTGCCGGAGGCCGACCTTGTCGCCGCGCTCGGGCTGGCGGTCGATGCCACCGTACGGGCGATCGACGCCCAACTGGGAGGAGCGCCTGCCGCGCTTGCCGGCCCCGCCGGAGTTCCTGCACCGACGGCGTATGCGCAGGCCTGCGAGCCGGAACTCCTCAGGGCGATCGCGGCCGGCGAGATCCGACCCTACTTCCAGCCAATCATATCCCGCGGCGATGGCCAGTTGGTCGGGGTCGAGGCTCTCGCGCGCTGGATGAAGCCAGACGGGACTGTCATCGAACCGGCGAAGTTCATCCCCGAGGCCGAAGCCAGCGGTCTGATCGTGCCGCTTGGCACCCATATGCTCAGGCAGTCGATGCTTTGCGCCCGCGACTGGCCAGGGATCAACCTGTCGATCAACGTCTCGCCCCTGCAACTCCAGGACAACGATTTCGAGACCCTGTTGATGGAGACGCTAACCGAAACCGGCTTCGCTGCCGCCGATCTCACCCTGGAGGTGACCGAGACTGCGCTGATCGGCAACGAACAGTGGACCGCCGAGACATTGCAGCGGTTGCGCGCAAGGGGCATCGGCATCGCGCTCGATGATTTCGGAACCGGCTATTCAAGCTTGGCCTATCTGCGCCGGTTCCCCTTCTCGCGCATCAAGATCGACCGGTCCTTCATCACCGAGGTGGACAGCGCCATGGACGCAGCCGCCATCGTTCATGCTGTGGTGGCCATCGGTCGTTCGCTGGGACTGAAGATCGTGGCGGAAGGGATCGAGACAGAAGCCCAGGAGCGGTTTGTTTCTGCGGCAGGCGTGCATATGTTGCAGGGCTATCGCTATGGTCGTCCCATGCCGGCGGACGCGGTGTCGGCGCAGATCGGCAGGCCATCAAAAGCTGGTTGAGCCAGGTCGCGGGATAAGCGAGAGTCCCAGGCTCTGCCGCGTGCAGCGATGTACCGCCTGCGAGTTCCTTGCTGCGCCGGATGTCTATTTGTCGGCATCGACCTGAAGTCCGCTTGTCACCAATCCCACAAGGCGGGACTCGGCGGGGATTCCCCAGTCGGATCTCTCGTGAACAATGGGTGGCAAATGGAGGGAAGCTCGCCATGCCGATCGCGCTGGAGCCGATCGGCGACATCCCGCCGGCCGATGCGGTAGCGAACTACCCGGCGGCACTTGAGCCAATCAAAATGCAGCGTAAGGCTCACGCAACCCGCCGTCCGGCCAACCCAGTGCGGTTCATCAGGGCGTGCGTGACCTGATAGGAGCTTGAGGACGATATCCCGCCCGCCGAAGCCGAGGAGCGCTATTACGCCATGCTAGACCAGCCAGCTATGACCGCTTAACTTAACCCAAACGCCCTCCGGCGAACCGGAGGCGGTTCTAAGAGCTTTTCTTCCAAGATCGCCTTAAATGTCCCAAATGATCTGACGACGGACATTCTTACCTGCCAAACCGTCGCTCCCGAACAACCTCTGTCGACGATCGCCAGGTTTGCCAAGTGCGGAGAGGCCCATGCCAGTTCAGCTTTCCAGCCTATGGGTACTGACCGCGTTCCTTGGCCTCGCTCTGACACCAGCTTGGGGCGCCGACCCCACGGGTCATGCGCGGGAGGAGGCGGAACGGGTGCTTTTGCGGACGGTTTGCAAGAGTCCGGCGCTACGCGAGAGCTTGGTGAAAGAGACCATCGAGAACAGAGGGGAGGACCGGCGCGCCAGCGCAATTTGGGATACGGATACGGCGTGCGCACAGGTCGATTTACCGACAATCCCGGTCCACGACACGGCCGATCCCGCGGACAGCGCCACGCATACAGACTGGGTCTATGACGCGCGGTGGAGCCCGGACGGAAACATGGTCGTCACCGCGGGTCGTGACGGCACGGTAAGAATCTGGGATGTAGCCACCGGCAAGACCTTACGCGTCATCGACATCGCTAGACTTCCGCCCCTCTCAAGGCCTCGGCATGGCGTGTTCGTTCGCGCCGCACGCTTCATTGGGGACGGAAGCGCGATCATCGTCACTGCCGACCATCACCCGGTCCGGATCTTCGAGGTTGCGAGCGGAGAGCCGATTGCCGAGGTGCCCTATACGCACAATGACAAGAGCACGGACATCCCGCCGCGCATCGAGGCCACGAAATCAGGGCTCGTCATTCTGGCTGGACGCGGCAGCGACATCGTTGTGTACGACACGAAATCCAAGTCTGAGCGATACAGACTGCCGCACTCGCCCAACCATCTGCCGGTGACCGCGGTATTCGAACCCGCCGGGGTTTTTGCGACGACGCGTCCCGGGAGGAATTCTGGCCGTGATCGGAGCGTCTTCGTCCAAGTGCGCAAACTCGATTCCGGCGAACTGCTATGGGAGGGCGAGGCGCATGGCAATTTTTCGGCCGACGCGATGGCCTTCTCGCAAGATGGCAAGGACCTGGCGGTGACTGTCGAGGGCAAGGCGTTCGTCTTCTCCCTCAGCGAAAACAGGCTTGCTCAAACCATCCTGCTCTACCCGTCCTTCGGCCACCAGAACGTGCTGTTCACGGCGGACGGGAGCCGACTTGTCGCCGGCAGGCGCCATCCCGAACTCTGGGATATTGCCACAGCCAGGCGTGTGCACCACTTCGGGCCGTTTTCAGATCTTGTGCATTCCGTCGACATCAGTCCCGACGGCAAGTACCTCCTTACCAGTCACATCGGCTCAGACGCGCGCATTTGGGAGGTGGACACTGGCATATTCTTCCGCCGGCTCGGCAGGGATGTCTATCCGGCGCGCTAACGGCAGCTTGTTCATGATCTAGCGGATTGACGCTCGCGTCTGGTGCCCGCGAGCTCCGGCCGCGATCGTTTATGCTGGGTCGGCTTTCGATCGGAAGGGCTCAGCATCGATATTGTGTTCGGCGAGAGAGCGGTTGATGGCGGCCTGACGATCGACGACACCGAGGAAGACGCCTCACCTGATCCGGCGCTTGGTCAGGGCGACGAAGAAGCCCTCGACGGCGTTGAGCCAGGAGGTGCCGGTCGCCTTCGCCATGGCCCGCCCGGTCTACTCGGTCGCTTCGCCCGGCTTCTCGGCAAGCCTCATAGCAACGATCCGCTCGCCTATCGCGGGGCCGAACGGCGCGATGCGCAAGAGACGGGTCTTGTCGCGCAGCAGCCCGTCCGCGCCGTCGGCGGCGAAACGCTGCTGCCAGCGCCAGACGGCGGTGCTCTTGGCGGTGACCCGTATGGCCGATTGACGCGACTGGTTCGCCTCACGACATTTGGCTCCAGCCAAGCAGGGTGTTCTGCAATGTCCGATCCCGGTGTGTTCCGCCTCGCAGCGCAACCTTTGCGCGTCATAAAGACCAGAACCGGCCCGTTGCCCGGAACGGGATGGCGGCGGTCCGACATGACCGACAGGTCCGGTTACAGTGTCGAGATCAACCTGACCCGCGGCGAGGAAGGGGCCGCGCTCTATATCAACTGCCGCAAGGCACTGGCGGTCGAGGTCAGGGAACACGAAACCGATCCCGAAGGCGCTCTGGCCGAAATCCTCAGGGGGACCCGCAGTTTCTCGACCTGGGCAAAAGGCAGTCTGCGTCCAGTCGGCGGACTGCCAGGCCAGGAGACGACCAGTCTCACGGAGGGCCAGTTCAGTGGCGACCTGTTCATCGTGTCAAACGGGCTGATCTGGCAGGCCCATGCCCTCAGCGCAGTGGAAGAAGAGATCGCGCAGATGCTTGCCTATGCAGAACGGGAGGTGCTGCCGCAATTCCTCGAACGCGTGAGCGATGGCTCTGCGTGAGGCAGACCGGGTCCGGCCGCTCGGAGGGTCTTCTGTTTTCATGAACTTAGGCGTTTAATCGGATCTGCCGAAGTGGCGCGAGGTGCAACAGATGGACTGGCTCAGGGAACTCCCAGGCATCGTCTTCTGGTGGGGCTGGTTCATGGTCGCCATGCTCGCGGCTGGCTCGCTTTATGCCGTCTGGTGGGCGCGTCGCAACGTGAAGGCCCTCGCCGAGCAGAACCCCGTCGACGTCTCCGATCTGTCCGAAGGGTACCATCTGGTCTGGGGCCGGACGGTTGGCCCGCCACTGCAAGCACCACTGTCGCAGCGGCCCTGCGTGTGGTGGAGCGCCGAGGTCTGGGAATCCGTCCGGGAGCCTGGTCCGTCCGGCATCCGGCATGTCTGGCGACAGGCCACGCAAGAGGAATCCGATCGCCCCCTCCTGGTTGGCGATGGCAGGACGATTGCCGCTGTCTGGCCCCATTCGGCGACAATCGTCTCATCCGCCTGGTCAGACTGGCGGGGTGACAGCCTGCCACCTGAGAACCGCACGCCGGAACTCCAGACGGAAGGGATACCTGGGCAGGGCATTCGCGCCGATGCGCAAGGCACGTTCGGCCCGCGATATCGGTATGTCGAGAAGATCATCCCCATCGATGCACCATTGTTCGCCCTGGCCGATGTGACCCGCGCAGATCCTGCGCTTTACGAACCTGAAGACGACGATGTCGCGACGGACGACGAAGCGGCGAGCGCTGACGCTGAGTTCGAACCCTGGCGCCCCGAGCCGTCCCGCCTTGGCGTTTTGCCGACCCGTGATGCTGTCATTGCCGAAGACATGTCGCGCGCCGCTTGGACGGTTTCCGCTCCGAAGGGGAAGCCTTTTCTGATCTCCATCTCTCATCCCAAGGCGGTCAGCGCTGAACAGGACCTCGGCGCGCAGGGCGGCTTGACCATGGGCGCAATCTTCACTGTCATGGCCCTTGGCCTGCTCTGGGTCCGCTTCGGGGGGTGATGATTTTGGTGGAACGTGGTGGACCGCCGGTAGCTGTGAATCGGCACGCAATATTGACCCCCTGAGCGAGGGGATAGGCGTTCAATTTTGACCCCTTTGGACCATGAGCTTCGCCGTTCATTTTTGAGCGGTGGAGGGGGGATGAAGGGCG
>NZ_JALHMP010000002.1 GCF_022843985.1 Phreatobacter sp.
CGCCCTTCATCCCCCCTCCACCGCTCAAAAATGAACGGCGAAGCTCATGGTCCAAAGGGGTCAAAATTGAACGCCTATCCCCTCGCTCAGGGGGTCAATATTGCGTGCCGATTCACAGGGGGGCGGCACCGCCCCCTGCCCAGGCCCGCGTCAGTTGGTGATCCGCAGCGTCGGCATTCCGGCCGGCCGTTGCGCCAGCTCCCGGGCGATCGCCTCCTTCGTGACCGCGGTCTTCTCCGTATAGAACTGTTCAAGCCGCGGCTGCCGGATGACATCGGGCAGTACCGCATCGCTCAGTTTCGTGCCCTGGGCGTTGACCAAACGCAGATGCGGCCAGACGACGGTCCTGAAGCCGGCGTCGGGGGCGATCTGTCATTCCCCGGTGTCAGCATGCGCAGCCCTGCAGCGGCCATCAAGACTCCGAGGATCGTCGTTCCGCCACCATACGCCTCAGGGCCAACCTGCGGGCTTGACCCGCGGCAGGCCGTAACGATCGGACCGCCCACCCCGAACATAGCGTGCAGGTCTTGAACCGCCCGGGTCGATGGCGATCCTCGCGGCCGATGCGGGGTCACCGGTTTCAAGGACTGCGCGGAAACCTTCAGGAGGCAGCGAGATGCAGTTCCGATCCCACCCATTGGTCCGTCTGACGCGGAGTTTTGCAGCATGAGCCGTGTCCTTATCGCCCTGGCGGCGGCCTGCACGCTCGTCGCAACCGCCCTCCCGGCATCGGCCCAGCAGGCCGGCATGGTGACGCGCCCGAGTGCCCACGCGCTGCGCGCCACGCTCGACCGCTTCGGCGCCGCCGTGCGGGAGGCCGGCTGGATCGTGTTCAACGAGGTCGACCATTCCGCTGCCGCCCAGGCGGCGGGCCTGACACTGCGCGCACGCACTGTCGTCCTCTTCGGCAATCCCCGCGCCGGCACGCCGGGCATGGCGGCCAATCCGACCCTCGCGCTCGACCTTCCGATGCGTGTGCTGATCTGGGAGGACGAGAGCGGCCGCATCCAGGTCACCCGCAGCACCGGCGAGGACATTGCCGAGCGGGTCTTCGCGCGCCACGGCGTGGTGGTGCCGCCCGAGGCCCGCCGCAACACCGAGACGTTGCTCGACGGGCTTGTCCGCAAGGCGGCGGAATAGGCCGCAGGACCTCGCGTCCCGAACCAGGCGGCGCCGGCTACGCCCTGTGCGGCTCAGCCGGTGCCTGACCGTCGCCGCGCCGACGCTGCTGGCCAGAAGCGGGTGACCGGCTGCAGCGCCACGCCGCGGCTGGCTCTCTCAGCCGGGGGGAGGACGTCCTCCGAGGGCCAGAGACCGGTCTCCAGGGCGGCGGCATAGCCCTCGGGGAGCCGCGCCGCGCGCATCGCAGCGGCGGCGCCAGCCTGGTCATAGGTCAGCGGGTGGATCTCGACGCCGAGGCCGTCGGGCTCAGGCGTGAGGATGGAAAACCAGACGCGCGGGGTGCCGTCATGGGCGGGCATGCCGATGGCTCCGGCATTGAGCCAGAGACCGGCCCCGACATCGCGGACGAAAGGGATGCCGCAATGGCCGGCGACGACACCGTGGCAACCGGTGGCCGCGATCTCGTCCGCCAGAACCGTGTCGTCCGTTGAGGCGAAGAGGAAGCGGCTGATATCCGCGGCGCCGCCATGGATCACCGCGAGGCGGCGCCCGTCCGGCAGGTCGATGGTGATGCGCTGCGGGCAGGCTGCCATGAAGGCCCGGTGAGCGGGCGAAATCTGCCTGTCCGCATAGGCATACCACGCGCTCGACAAGCGGTCGCATTCCGTGCCCTCGTCGAAGCCGCACCCGCAATCGGCACTGCCGGCCGCAAGGTTCTGCTCGCAATTGCCCATTAGCACATGCATGCCGCTGGCCATCGCCAGGTCGCAACAGGCGGAGGGATCGGCGCCATAGGCGACGATATCGCCGGTGCAGATGATCCTCTCCGCCGCAATGCCGCGGCGGTCGGCTTCGGCGAGCAGGGCCTGCATCGCCTGGAGGTTGGAATAGGGCCCGCCGAAGACAAGGAGCGGGGCGTTCGCAGAAAGGGTGAGGCTGTCAGGGGAGATCATCAGGCTTCCGTTCTACCGCAAAAGCCCATGGGAAAGGGTCATCGCGGGTCCATGTCGCCGATTCTGTGAGATCCGGGTGAAGATCCCGCTCGGCTGGCACTGTTTCGTCCGGTGCCTGGGAAACGTTACACGCGCACCGGCGGGTCCGCGACCTGTGGGTCTGCTCCGCATCCGCTTGACTTCGCCCTCTCCCTCTTTGTAAGTAACCAGTGAGTGAATTACGGCTCCGTCAGAGAGCCGACGGGAGAGACGCTTATGGTTCGGGTGACGACAGGATCGGGGGCGCGATGAACGCGCCGCGCGTCCGCTTGCACGATGTCGAGGCCTTCGAGCGCTGGACGCCCTTCGTCCGGCCGTTCCGCTTCGGTGCGGTCACCGTGGAGGGCGCCTTCCAGGCTTTCCTGCGTGTGGTCGTGGAGGTCGAGGGCCATGGCCGGGCGACCGGCATGGCGGCCGAGCTCATGCCGCCGAAATGGTTCGACAAGCGGTCTGAACGGACGCCGGACGACACGGTCCGTGACCTCAAGGCGAGCCTCGCCCATGCGGTGCACGAGGCTGGCGGTCTGCGCCGCGCCGACACGGCCTTTGGCCATCATGTCGCGTTGCAGGAACGCCAGCTCGCCTGGGCGCGCGCGGCGGATGTCACCCCGCTTTCGGCCTCCTTCGGGGTGTCGCAGGTCGACAAGGCCGTGCTCGACGGCCTGTCCAGGGCGCTCGGCCGCAGCTTCGTCCCGGTGCTGGCCGCGAATGGGGTCGGGCTCGACGCCCGCCTGACGCCGGACCTCGGCCAGGCCGCCATCGACGCGCGGCTGGCGGCCGTTGCGCCCGGCCGCAGCATCGCCTTGCGCCACACGGTCGGTCTGATGGACCGGATCGAGGGGCCTGACAGTCTCGCCGGCGAACTCGATGCCGCCGCCCTGCGCTTCTTCAAGCTCAAGCTCGGCGGCGAGCCCGAGGCGGATTGCAGGCGGCTCGTCGAGATCGCGGCACTGCTTGACCGGCGCTGCGCGGACTATCGCGTCACCGTCGACGCCAACGAGCAATATACGCCCGAGGCGCTTGCCGACCTCTTCGCCCGCACGCAAGCGGAGCCACGCCTCGCCGCCCTAATGCCGCGGCTCCTCTTCGTCGAGCAGCCCTTCGACCGGCGCGTCACCTTCGAACAGCCGCTGGATGCGACGGTCGCCGCCCGCGGCGTCATCATCGACGAGGCGGACGACAGCTACGACGCCTTCCCGCGGTCCAGGGCGCTCGGCTATCGCGGCGTGTCGTCCAAGTGCTGCAAGGGCTTCTACAAGGCGCTGCTCAATGCTGCCCGCGTCGCGGTCTGGAATGCCGAGGCGGGCCAGCCGCTCTACCTCGTCTCGGCGGAGGACCTGACCTGCCAGCCGGGGCTTGCCGTGCAGCAGGACACGGCTTTCGTCGCGGCTCTCGGCCTCACCCATGTCGAACGCAATGGCCACCATTACGTCGACGGTTTCGGCCCGGCGCCCGAGGCGGAGGCGGATGGCTTCGTCGCGGCCCATCCCGGCCTCTACGACCGGACTGACCGGGTGCGTCTCGCCGTTGCCAGCGGCACCCTCGACCTCTCCAGCCTCGACCGTCCGGGCTTCGCCACAGGCGCCGCGCCGGATCTTTCGTCTCTCCTGCCTCTTTCGATGCTCTCCCCAGAAGGACAACCCGCATGACCAGGACCCTCGGTGTCGTGATGCACGGCGTGACCGGCCGCATGGGCACCAACCAGCATCTTGTGCGCTCCGTCGCCGCCATTCGCGCCCAGGGCGGCGTGCTGATGTCGGACGGCAGCCGCGTCCAGCTCGAC
Organism: Phreatobacter sp.; assembly: GCF_022843985.1. Taxonomy (GTDB): domain Bacteria; phylum Pseudomonadota; class Alphaproteobacteria; order Rhizobiales; family Phreatobacteraceae; genus Phreatobacter. The sequence continues at coordinate 3,898 of NZ_JALHMP010000002.1, forward strand.
CCGATCCTCATCGGGCGGAACGCCGACAAGGTGGCGCAACTCGCCAAGGCCAACGGCGTCGAGCGCTGGTCGACCGATCTCGATGCGGCGATCGCCGATCCGCAGAACCAGATCTTCTTCGACGCGGCGACGACGCAGATGCGTCCGACCCTGCTGGAACAGGCGATCCATGCCGGCAAGCACATCTATTGCGAGAAGCCGATCTCGACCAACCTTCCCGAGGCGCTGCGCATCGTGAAGCTCGCCCGTGACAAGGGCGTCAAGAACGGCACGGTGCAGGACAAGCTCTTCCTCCCCGGTCTGATGAAGCTGAAGTCGCTGCGCGACAGCGGCTTCTTCGGCAAGATGCTCTCGGTGCGCGGCGAGTTCGGCTACTGGGTCTTCGAGGGCGACTGGCAGGCGGCCCAGCGACCCTCGTGGAACTACCGCAACGAGGACGGCGGCGGCATGATCCTCGACATGGTCTGCCACTGGCGCTACGTGCTCGACAACCTCTTCGGTGCGGTGAAGTCGGTCTCCTGCCTCGGAGCCACCCATATTCCCGAGCGCTGGGACGAGGGCGGCAAGCCCTACAAGGCGACCGCCGACGACGCAGCCTATGCCACCTTCGAACTTGAGGGCGGCGTCATCGCCCACATGAACATGAGCTGGGTGACCCGCGTCTATCGCGACGATCTCGTCACCTTCAATGTTGACGGTACGCTCGGCTCGGCGGTGGCCGGTCTCCACGACTGCATGATCCAGCCGCGCAACGCCACGCCGCGCCCGGTGTGGAATCCCGACCAGAAGCAGACCATCGACTTCCGCTCCACCTGGCAGAAGATGCCGGACAATCAGGTTTACGACAACGGCTTCAAGACCCAGTGGGAGATGTTCATCCGCCACGTGGTCGAGGACGCACCCTATTCCTACACGCTGATGGAAGGCGCCAAGGGCGTGCAGCTGGTGGAATGCGCGCTGCAGAGCTGGAAGGAGCGCCGTTGGATCGACGTTCCGAAACTGACCGTGTGATTGGGGGAGGCGACCATGCTCGACAAGCCGAAGACCGCCGCCAGCCTGCGGCTGCCCACCGCCGGCGGGGGCATCGAGAGCTACCGGCTCTCGGTGCCGAAGAATTTCCCCGCGAAGATCACCCGGCCACTCAACCGCGTGGCGCTGGCGGCGACCCACATGGTCGCCGACCCGCTCGCCGATAACGATCCCTGGCTCACCAACGCCATCGACTGGGACCGCACCATGGCCTATCGCGACTATCTCTGGGGCCTCGGCCTCGGCGTCGCTGAAGCCATGGACACCGCGCAGCGCGGCATGGGCCTCGACTGGACCGGCGCACTCGACCTCATCGGCCGTTCGGTGCGGCAGGCCAGGGCGACGCCTGGGGCGGTGGTGTTTTCAGGCGCCGGCACCGACCATCTCGATCCCGCCGCGGCACGCTCGGTCGACGACGTCATCGGCGCCTACGAGACCCAGTTCGAGGCCATCGAGGCGCTCGGCGGGCGGATCATCTTCATGGCCTCGCGGGCTCTCGCCCGTGTGGCGAAGAGCCCCGATGATTACGGCCGCGTCTATGACCGGATCCTGTCGCAATCGGCCCAGCCGGTGATCATCCACTGGCTCGGCGACATGTTCGACCCGGCGCTGGCCGGCTACTGGGGTACGGCTGATATCGACGCCGCCATGGATACCGCCGTCGACGTCATCAACCGCAATGCGACCAAGGTGGACGGAGTCAAGATCTCGCTGCTCGACAAGGACAAGGAGATCGCCATGCGCCGCCGGCTGAACCCGGCGGTGAAGATGTATACCGGCGACGACTTCAACTATGCGGAACTGATCGCCGGCGACGACATGGGCTTTTCCCACGCCCTGCTCGGCATCTTCGACGCTATCGCTCCTGCGGCCGCCGGGGCGTTATCTGCGCTTGCCGATGGCGATCTCGCCAGTTTCCACGACATTTTCGCACCGACGGTGCCGCTGTCACGTCACATCTTCAAGGCGCCAACGCGCTTCTACAAGACCGGCGTCGTCTTCGTCGCCTATCTCAACGGCCACCAGGACCATTTCACCATGGTGGGCGGCCAGGAGAGCACCCGCTCGACCCAGCACCTTGCCGAGCTGTTCCGTCTCGCCGACCAGGCCGGCATCCTGCGGGACCCCGACCTGGCCGCGGCGCGTATGGCGGCGGTGATGGCAACGCGCGGCGTGGCGTGAGCCGGGACAAAAGGCTCTGACCTCCTCGTCATGCCCGGGCTGGTCCCGGGCATCCACGAATTCCTGTGATGCCGTGTTCAAGTCGTGGATGCCCGGGACGAGCCCGGGCATGACGCGACGAGGGCGACGGCCCCACCCCGGGGCGTTCCATGCGCGATTTCTCCACCGATCACTCCCTGCTCTCCATCAACACCGCGACGGTGAGGAAGCAGGGCGACCTCCTCGCCATCATGGCGGCCTGCGCCCGCCATGGCATCCAGGCGATCGCGCCCTGGCGTGACCAGGTGACGACGGTGGGCCTCGATGCCGCGGTCAAGGCGGTCAGGGCCCACGGCCTGAAGCTCTCCGGTTATTGCCGCGGCGGCATGTTCCCCGCCGATGCGGCACGGCGGCAGGAGGCGCGCGACGACAACCGCCGGGCCGTCGATGAGGCCGCGGCTCTGGGGGCCGCCTGTCTGGTTCTGGTGGTCGGCGGCCTGCCGCAATTCTCGCGGCCAGGCTCGGCGGTCTCGCATGATCTCGGCGCGGCGCGGGCCCAGGTCGAGGACGGCATCGCCGAACTCCTCGAATATGCCAGGGCATCGGCCATGCCGCTCGCCATCGAGCCGCTGCATCCGATGTATGCCGCCGACCGGGCCTGCGTGAACACGCTCGAACAGGCCCTCGACATCTGCGACCGGCTGGACCCCGGCCGGACCGGTGCACTGGGCGTGGCGGCCGACGTCTATCACATCTGGTGGGATCCGAACCTCTTCCGGGACATCCGGAGGGCCGGGCGGGAGCGGCTCCTCGCCTATCACGTCTGCGACTGGCTGGTGCCGACCCGTGATCTCCTTACCGACCGCGGCATGATGGGCGACGGGGTGATCGAGCTGAAAAAGATCCGCAGGGCGGTAGAGGCCGAAGGCTTCTCCGGCTTCTCCGAGGTCGAGATCTTCTCCGAGCTCGACTGGTGGCGGCGGCCGATGGACGAGGTGCTGGCGACCTGCATCGCCCGGCACAAGGCTGTGGTGTGAGGCCCCTCAGGCCTTCACGCCCCTGAGGACGAACTCGACCACGTGGGCCCGCCGCTCGGCGATCGACCCCGCCGCCTCCATGTCGGCGTCGAAAATCACCGACAGGGTGTAGATGTTGGAGAAGAAGAAATAGCAGATGCCGATGATGGTGATCCAAAGCTGGCGGGCATCGAGGCCGTCCCGGATCGAACCATCGGCTGTGCCACGGGCGATGATGCGGCCGATGGCATCGATCACCGGCGAGTTCATCGTGTTCACCTGTGCGGATTTCTTCAGCACCTTGGCGCGCTGGCGGTTCTCGGTGGCCAGCAGGTTGATGAAGGTGCGGTCGCGGACGAAGCTGTCGAAGGTGAATTCCGTGAACCGGGTCAGGGCCTCGAGCGGCGCGATCTGCTCAAGCTCCAGCTTCTGCTCCGCCGACCGCGCCCGGTCATAGGCGGCTTCGAGGACCGAGAGATAGAGCTGCTCCTTCGACGAAAAGTAGTGATAGATCATGCGCTTGTTGATGCGCGCACGGTCGGCGATGTCGTCGGTCTTGGCGCCCTCATAGCCCTTGTTGGCAAATTCGCGGGTGGCGACGTTGAGGATGCGCGCGCGCGTGCCGGCGCTGTCACGCTTGCGCACCGGCTTGGCCGCCATCATCTCGTCAGTCACGCTCTTGCCATCGGGCATCCGCTGGTCCTTGCCCGATTCGACGGGATCCCGACACTGGCACGCCGCGCCGACCCCGTCATGGCGCGGCGTCCAGCCCCTCCCAGACACCGCGCACATAGCCCGCGGCCCGCGCGGCGCAGGCGGGCCCGTTCGGTTCGTAGATGAAGGGCTCGATGGCGATGTCGCCGTCATAACCGCTGTCGCGCAGCGCCTTCAGGGCGCCGGCGAAGCGATCCTTGCCTTCGCCCGGACCGCGACGGTTGGCATCGTTGAGCTGCACATGGCCGATCAGCCCGGTCGGCACCCAGCGGCGGATGAGATCGGCGACCGGCTCGGCCTCGTGGGCGGAGGTCGCCGAGGTGTCGATCATGGTGCGCAGGGCGGGATGGCCGATCGCCGCGACCATGCGGGCCGCTTCGGCGACGGTCTGGATGAAGATATTGTCAGGCGGGGCGAGCGGTTCGATGCAATAGGTCAGTCCGCGCGCTGAGGCCGCCGGTGCGATCTCGGCCAGGAGATCGCGCGCCCGTGCCCAGGCATCGTCCTGGGACTGGCCTTCCGCCGGGCGGCGCTGGACAGGTGAGCCATGGACCATCACGCGGGCGCCGAGCCCTGCCGCGAGGTCAAGGAGGCCGAGGATGACGTCGCGGGTCCGGCCGCGCACGGCCGCGTCGGGGCTGGTGATCGACAGCCCCTCCGGCGTCACCAGCAGCCAGTGCAGTCCTGTCACCGCGAGGCCATGGTCCTGGACAATGCGGCGTGTCGCCGCGATGTCGGGGGCCGCCAGCTGATGGGGAGCCTCCGACAGGGTGAAGGGCGCGATCTCCAGCCCGTCATAGCCGACAGCCTTCGCGAAGGCGCATTGGCGGACGAGATCAAAGGGGCGGAGCACTTCGTTGCACAGAGAAAGGCGCATGGAGGGATCGAACTCCGGCGGCAAGGGCTCCCCCGGATCAGGGGTTTGCGTCCTTTGAGGCTGGCCTCTGCACCGTGTGGACCCGGCATGCCTTCGCTTCCCGGGTTCGCGCGGTGTGATGGATGCGTCCCAAGCGATGCCCGCCGGCCAATGCAAGGCCGGCAAGGTCCGACTGCGACCGATCCTCCGCCCCTTACTGGATGCGGATATTCGCCGCGCGGATGACGTCGCCCCACTTCTGGACATCGCCAGCATGGACGGCCCGCAGGGCTTCGGGCGTCCGCTGCGCCTCCGCCGGAGCCTCGGCGCCGAGCTGCAGGAAGCGTTCCCGGGCCGTGGGATCATCGATCGCCCTGCGCAGGGCGGCGTTGAGCGCGGCGATGACCGGCGCCGGGGTGCCCTTGGGTGCGAAAACGGCGTTCCAGACCACCATGTCGACACCGGCCATGCCAGCCTCGGCGGCCGTCGGGACATTCGGCAGGACCGGCGAGCGCGTGGGGGCGAGGACGGCCAGCGGTGTGATCGTGCCGCCCTGGACCTGGCTCATCAGGCTCGTCACCTGGTCGCAGATGTAGCCGACATTGCCGGCGACGAGGTCCTGGATGGCCGGGCCGGTGCCGCGATAGGGCACGAGAGTCGGGGTGACGCCGAGGCGCTGGTTGAGCAGGGTGCAGGCGAGATGCGAGGTCGAGCCGACCCCGGCATTGCCGTTGTTCACCGTGGCGGCATTGGCCTTCAGATGGGCGGAGAACTCGGCGAGTGTCGTTGCCGGCAGCTTCTTGGCCGAGACGAGCATGATCGGCGCGGACGCAGCGATGCCCACCGGCTCGAAATCAGTCAGCGGGTTGAAGGCGAGGTTGGGGTAGAGCGCTGGCGAGAAACTCATGGTGCTCATCGGCCCCATGAGGATGGTGTGGCCGTCAGGTTCGGCCCTGGCCACGCGGGCGGCGCCGGTCGTGCCGGCGGCGCCGGCGACATTTTCCACAACGACCTGCTGGCCGAGCGTCTGCGACATGCGCTCCGCGACCAGCCGGGCCACGATGTCCGTCGGGCCGCCGGGCGCGAAGGGCACCACCATGGTGACGGGGCGCGAAGGATAGGTCTGGGCGACCGCCGGGGCCGCCGCGACGCTTGCGAGAAGGGCGGCGAGCGCCAGCCTTTTGGTGATCACGGTCTTCCTCCCAATGCCGGATGCGTCAAGCGCATCTCTTGCCGAGGACGATAGCCACCGGTTCGGCCAGCGTCAATCAAGTATGTAACCAGTGGGTGACTAAGAGTAGCGCGTAGAGCGTTCGAGCCGGCGCGCAGGGACGGAGACGAGCACCAGGGCGGGCCTCGTCTCCCGGCCTGCGGCGAAGGCGGCGGTCCATGCCGCTACTGGCATAGGCGGCTCCCCGCACCGGCGGCGGACAGGGCCGCGCGCGCGTGGTATCGCGTGTCGCCGGCCTGCGTCACCCTGATGTCACCAAAGGCTTCGACACAGATCGGCCGAACCGGAGCAGGATCCCGATGGACTATTTCAAGCGCTTCAACTTCCTCTTCGCGACTCCCGCCTTCGACGAGGAGGATCTGGAGGGCCAGCGTTTCCACCAGATCGTCGACCAGATCGAGAAATCCGGCTTCGAGGTGGTCAAGGCGCCGAAGCTTGAGGATGCGGAGATTGCCGTCCAGACCGATGCGGCCATCGGCTGCATGGTGGTCGACTGGGGCAAGAAGGGCCTCGAGGGCCGTACCTCGGCGCTGATCAACCTCATGCGCCGGCGCGGCCTCGACTTCCCCATCATCCTGCTGATCCGCCGCAAGCGCTTCGAGGACCTGCCGGTTGAGGTCCTCGACTTCATCGACGGCTATGTCTTCCTCTCGGAGGAAACGCCGGCCTTCATCGCCAAGAACCTGATCAGCCGACTGAAGCAATATGCCGAGACACTGAAGACGCCTTTCTTCGGCCAGCTCGTCGACTATGCCGAGGAGGGCAACCAGCTCTGGACCTGCCCGGGCCACAATGGCGGTGTCTTCTACAGCCGCAGCCCGATCGGCCGGGTGTTCATGGAGCACCTGGGCGAGGCCGTGTTCCGCGACGACCTCGACAATTCCGTCCTCGATCTCGGCGACCTCCTGACCCACGAGGGCCCCGCCCTGCATGCCCAGAAGGAGGCGGCCAAGATCTTCGGTGCGGAGAAGACCTATTTCGTGCTGAACGGCACCTCCTCTTCCAACAAGATCGCCCTCGGGGCGCTGGTGACCGACGGCGACCTCGTCCTTTTCGATCGCAACAACCATAAGGCTGCCCACCATGGCGCCCTGATGATGGCAGGCGGCATCCCCGTCTACGTCCCGACGGCCCGCAATGCCTGGGGCCTGATCGGCCCGATGTGCCACGGCGCTTTCGACGAGAGCGTGTTGCGCGAACGCATCCGCTCCCACCCCCTGGTCAAGGATCCGGAGGCCTGGAAGAGGCAGCGGCCGTTCCGCGTCGCCGTCATCGAGCAATGCACCTATGACGGGACGATCCACAATGCCGAGATCATCCTCGACCGCATCGGCCACCTCTGCGACTACATCCTGTTCGACGAGGCCTGGGCGGGCTTCATGAAGTTCCACCCGCTCTATGTCGGCCGCTTCGCCATGGGCCTCGGCGAACTCGGGCCGGAGGCGCCGGGCATCATCGCCACGCAGTCGACGCACAAGCAGCTCGCGAGCTTTTCACAGGCCTCGCAGATCCACATGAAGGATCGCCACATCAAGGGCCAGAAGCGGCGCGTCGAGCATCGTCGCTTCAACGAGAGCTTCATGCAGCATGCCTCGACCTCGCCCTTCTATCCGCTGTTCGCCTCGCTCGACGTCGGTGCTCAGATGATGAAGGGCCGGTCCGGCGTGGTCCTCTGGGACGACACCATCCGGCTCGGCATCGAACTGCGCAAGAAGATCCGCGCCGTCAGGCGCGAGTTCGAGGAAAAGGAACAGCGGCCGGAGCGGCGCTGGTTCTTCGAGCCCTTCGTCCCGGACCGCGTGACGATTCCGGACGCGGCCCGCCCGGGCGCCTTCCACGATGTTGCCTGGGAATCGGTCAGCACCGACCAGCTCGTCGCTGATCCGTCATTCTGGGAACTGGCGCCGGGGGCCGGCTGGCACGGCTTTCCCGACATGGCGCCCGGCTTCGCCATCACCGATCCCAACAAGCTGACCCTTCTGACGCCCGGCTTCGATCGCGCCACCGGCGCCTATGCCGATCACGGGATTCCCGCGCCGATCGTCGCCCAGTATCTGCGCGAGAACCGCATCGTCCCGGAGAAGAACGATCTCAACTCGCTGCTCTTCCTGCTGACTCCGGGCGTCGAGGCCAGCAAGGCGGGCACCCTCGTCAGCGGGCTCGTCGCCTTCAAGAGGCTCCATGACGACAACGTCACCATCGAGGAGGCCATCCCCGAATTCTTCCGCCGCCGGCCGCAGCGCTACGCGGGCGTGCGCCTGCGCGAACTGTGCGCCGACATGCACCGCTTCTTCCGCCAGGCTGATGTCAGCGCCCTGCAGGCGCGGCAGTTCTCGATCGAACATCTGCCGGAGATGGCGATGTCGCCGCATGACGCCGCACGGTGCCTGGTGCGTAACGATGTCGACTACCTGCCGATCGACCAGATCGCCGGACGCATCGCGACGACGCCCTTCGTGGTTTATCCTCCCGGTATCGCAACCGTGGTGCCGGGCGAGCGCCTGACCGAGAAGGCGCAGCCGATGATCGACTATCTCAAGATGTTCGAGGCCAGTTTCAACACTTTTCCGGGGTTCGAGGTCGAGATCCAGGGCGTCTATCGCGAGATCGACGAGGCCGGGCGCATCCGCCTCCATACCTATGTCGTGACGGAATAGGCGGGACACCATGACCGAGCTCCTCCCGATCACCGTACGCCCCTCACGCGATTCCGACGTCGAGGACATGCTGGCGATCTACCGGCATCACATTCGCCGTGGCGTCGAGGAAGGCGTCGACGATGCGGAAACGCCGGAGCCCGATGACCTGCGCGAGCGGCGGAAGAATTTCCGGGCCCGGCGCTATCCGCATCTGGCGGCAACCGTCGAGGGCCGCGTCGTCGGCTATGCCTATGTGGTGCTGTTCCGCAAGCGGCCGGCCTATCGCTACACTGTCAAGCACTCGATCTATGTGCACCAGGACCATCTGGGGCGGGGTATAGGTCGTGCGCTGCTGAAGGAGTTGATCGATGCCTGCGCCGCTGCCGGTTTCCGGCAGATGATCGGTTATGTCGATGCCGACAATGCCGCCTCGCTCGGCTTGCACGAGTCGTTCGGATTCGTCCGTGTCGCCCATCTCCCCGGCGTCGCCTACCGTTACGGGCGTTGGGCCGACAGTGTCATGGTGCAACGCTCGCTCGGCCCGGGTACAACCACGCCGCCGCCGCCCCTGCCGCTGTCCCGCTAGGAAGGCTCACCTCGCCGGGAGGCGGCGGGCATTCCTCCTGCAGGAGGAGGTCGCGCCCCACGTTCCCGCTGCCACGGACAGGGCCGCTGTCGGCGCATTCCGCGCTATTCGGCAGCAATGCTCTTGAGGATCCCGGGAAAGGCGGTAGGCTCCGTGCTCAGGAACTGGCCGGCATTCTGGATGACGTTTTCCGTTGTTTCGCGAATGTGGCGCTCGATCAGGTTCTTGGCGGCCGGCGCGTCGCGCGCGATGACCGTCTCCATCAAGGTGCGGTGCTCGACATCCTTCGGTCGCCATTTTGTCCGGAACTGGCATGACATGCGGCGATAGCGATGGGCCCGCTGGAACAGCTTGTCACGAAAGTCGAGCAGCGTCGGCGACCGGCAGGCACTGACCAGCGAGCGGTGAAAATCGCCATGGAGCACCGCCCACTCGTCCGACATGAAATAGAGGTCGTTCAGCCGCGCCTTGAGGCGGTCCATGCGATGGAAGGCAGCGATGATCTGCGCCTCCCATTCATCGTCGCCGTGAAGGATCGAGCGGCCGATACATTCCTGGTCGACGAGCACCCGGACGTCGGTGAGATCCTGGAGATCGGACAGATAGAGGGGCGCGACCATGAAGCCGCGCTGCCCCTCGCTGATCACCAGGCCCTCGGCGACGAGGCGCTGCAGGGCCTCCCTCAAGGTCGAGAAGCTGACGGCGTACAGTTCCTTCAGCGTTTCGAAACGCATGCGCGTCCCCGGCTTCAGGGCGCAACTGATGATGTCGAGGCGCATGCGGTGGAGAACGTCTCCCGCCCGCGTCTCGTCGGTTCCCTTGATGTCTGTCTTCGCGGCCATCGAACGGCTCCGTGGGCCAAGCGGCGGTCCGCACGGCATCGCGGAGGCGATGCGGCATGCGGCGACCACTCCTTGTATCGCAGCTTCGCGGGCACAGCGCAAATCCCTTGGAATATCGAAAATGAGCGGACGAGCAGACTTGCGCTAAACCCGATCATCCGGCCGAAGCGATCGCTTTGATGCCGCGAGCCCAGGGACACCACTGATTTTCGAAAATGTGAGCATCAGTCGAAAACGGATTGATCGTGGCCGCGGACTGCGCTACCAAAATCGCCAGCAGACCTAGCGGGAGGGCGCACGAATGACGCACCTGGTGCACGCCATCGGCCACATGAAGATCAATACCAACGTGGTCGACGCCGTCGTCCGCGAGGCGACCGAGATCCTCGGTCTGAAGGTCACCCACAAGGGTGACGGCCAGACCTGGCTGAGTTCAAACGGTCGTGCAGTCGAACTCGTGCTGGTCCATGCCGCCGAAAACTCCGCCCATACCATCGGGCTCGAGGCGCTGACCGTCGATGCGGTCCGCGCCGCCGAAGCCAATGTCGCTGCCGCCGGCTGCACCGTCGTCAGCCGCGAGCCGAGCCTGTCCTGCATGGCGGCCGGTTTCACCTTCGTCACGCCCGAGGGGCTCCGCTTCGAGATCCACACCCCGATCCGCGATGATCTGGCGGCGCGCCGTCATCCGACCTATGGCGTCAGCGCCAACCGGATGGACCACATCAACCTGCTGACCCCCGATCCCGCCGCGACGCGCCGGCAGCTTGAGATTATCGGCGGGCTGCGGCTGTCCGAGCGGCTCGTCAACGACAGCCTCAGCTGGATGTATGGCGGCAACCGCCAGCACCACATCCTCGGCCTCGTGAAGGGCAGGGGGGCGGGCGTGCACCACATCTCGTTCGAGTTCCTCGACGCCAGCCAGTTCATCCGCCTCGGCGACACGCTGGACCGCTTCGACAAGCAGATGCTGTGGGGCCCAGGCCGCCATCGTCCCGGCGACAATGTCTATTCCTATTACATCGATCCCGCCGGTGCGATGATCGAGTGTTCCAGCGGCATGTCGCTGATCGCCGACGACGCCAATTTCACGGCGAATGTCATCACCAATCTGGAGCGCCCGGGGAACGTTCGCGCGATGAACGTGTGGGGCACGCCGGCGCCCCTCGAATGGCGCGAGTTCCATTTTCCCTTCGCGCAACTCGGCTGACGGCGACCGCCCGCCGCCGCCATCAGCGCCAAAACCAAGCATTGCCCGAGGATCGCCCCATGGAAGAAAAGCTCTCGTTCCAGTCGGATGGCTTGAAGCTCTCCGCCGTCCTGCATGTTCCGGCAGGACGCAAGCCCGGCCAGAAGCTGCCGGCCTTCATCGTCCTGCACGGCTTCGTCGGCTCCAAGGACGAGTCGCATGCCGAGATCCAGGCGCGCATGCTTGAGGAGATGGGCTATGTGGCTCTGCGCTTCGACTTCCGCTGCTGCGGCGAGAGTGAAGGCGAGCGGGCCCAGGTGCGCTGCTTTGATCAGGTGGCCGATGCGAAGAACGCCCTGACCTTCCTGCAGTCCCGCGAGGAGGTCGATCCCGACCGCATCGGCGTCCTCGGACACAGCTTCGGCGCGGCTGTCGCCGTCTATGCCGCTGGCATCGACAGCCGCTTCGCCTGCGTGATCTCGTCCTGCGGCTGGGGCGACGGCGAGCGCAAGTTCCGCGGCCAGCATCCGACGCCCGAAGCCTGGGCCAAGTTCACCGGCCTTCTCGAAAAGGGCCGCCGCCACAAGCAGGAGACCGGCGAGAGCATGTGGATCTCGCGCTTCGACGCGGTGCCCATCCCTGAACATCTGCGCAAGAACCTCTCGCCCAAGGCGATCATGGAGATTCCGGTCGAGACGGCCTGGAGCATGTACAATTTCCGCGCCGACGATGTGGTCGGCGACATCTCCCCCCGCCCGATCCTGTTCTTCCACACCGCCAACGATATCATTACGCCGACCGAACAGTCGCTGCGCATGTACGAGAAGGCGGGACAGCCGGCAGAGCTCCTTATCGTCACGGGGACCTCGCATTTCCCCCTGTCGCCCCAGGATGCGCCGCGCACCAAGGCTATTCTGAAGGGCTGGCTCGACAAGTTTATCCCGAGCCCCCTGGGAGCCTGAGAATGGCGAAGCCCGCGGCCAGGCGCATCGCGGCATCGACGCTGGAGCGCTATGCCTGCGCGCTCCTCGAGGCCGGCGGTTTTGCACCCGACCATGCCGCCCAGACCGCGGAAATGCTGGTCTGGGCCAATCTGCGCGGCGTCGAGTCCCACGGCGTTCTGCGGATCCCCCGCTATGTCGAGATGGTGGAACTGGGACTGATCAATCCCGCGGCATCCATCCGCCAGGTCGCCGGACGCGGGGCGGTCAGCGTTCTCGATGCCGACCGGGCTCCGGGAGCCGTGGCGATGAACGCCGCTGGGGACAAGGCCATCGCCCAGGCCCGCGATCACGGTGTCGGCTGGTGCGTCGTGAAGCGCATCACCCATGCTGGCGCCATCGGCATCTACGCCGAGAAGATCGCCGCGGCAGGTTACGCGGCCATGGTCATGACGGCATCGAAGCCGTTGATGATCTATCACGGGTCCCGCTCCGAAGGCGTTTCCACCAACCCCCTGGCCATTGCTGTGCCGACGGCCGATCCGGCGCACCCGATGATCTTCGACATGTCGACGGCGGCCGTCGCTGCCGGCAAGATCACAGCCGCGAAGGATGCCGGCCGCGCCATCCCGCTCGGCTGGGCGGTCGACGCAGAGGGCCGCGAGACGACCGATCCGGCGCAGGTCAAGGCTGTCTTGCCGATGGCCGGACCGAAAGGCACGGGCCTGTCCCTGATGATCGAGATTCTGGCCAGCGTGCTGGTGGGCAACCCGCTCATCGCGCTCGCCCTGCGCGACGGGACCGAGCCCGGCGGCAACGGGATCGTCGTCGCACTCGACCCCTCCGCTTTCGGCGCGGCCGACCAGTTTCCCGCCGGCGTGAGCGATCTGGCCGCCGCCATCAAGGCGCTGGAGCCCACGGCTGGTGGCACAGTTCTCCTGCCCGGAGAGCGCGGTGACGGCGAACGGCTCCGCCGGCTCGCCGACGGTGTGCCCGTTGCCGACGGGACGCGCTCACGTCTCTCGGCACTCGCCGAGAAGCTCGGCGTCCCAGTGCCTGCCCCATTGGCCTGAAAGGCCACGACCTGTTTCGCGGCGGCTCCAAGGCCGCCCCGAGGCGCGCAAAGACAAAAACTGATCTGGAGGACACAATGCGCAGATATCTCGCCGCCCTGCTGATGGGCCTGGTGGCTCTGGCGACCCCCGCCATGGCCAATGACTTTCCCAACCGTCCGATCCGCATCCTTCATGGCTTCGCCGCCGGCGGCAATGCCGACATCGTTGCCCGCATCATGGCCGAGGAGATGCGCAAGACCCTGGGCCAGACCCTCGTCGTCGAGCCGCGTCCCGGTGCCGGCGGCAACATCGCCTCCCAGGCGGTGGCCCGGTCGGACGCCGACGGCTACACGATCGTACTCCTGACAACCGCCCACGCAATTTCCCCGGCGCTGATCAGAACGCTGAATTTCGATCCGGTGGGCGATTTCCAGTTCCTCTCGATGGTCACCGACTTCCCCTTCTTCATCGTCGTCAACGAGGCCTCCCGCTTCAAGACGATCCAGGATCTCGTTGCGGAAGCCAAGGCGAAGCCAGGTGTCCTGACCGCGGGCACGGCCGGCGTCGGAACGGGTCACCATATGGGCCTTGAGCTGATGTCGAGTTCGCTCGGCGTGAAGTTCGTCCATGTGCCCTATCGGGGCGATTCCGGCTCGATCACCGGCGTTCTTGGCAACAGCGTCGACTTCATCATCGCTCCCGGTGCAGCCGTCCTCTCGTCGATCGAGGGTGGCAAGCTGCGGGCTCTCGCCGTCACCGGGCCGCAGCGCTGGCCGGCCACGCCGACCGTCCCGACCCTGTCCGAAAGCGTCTCGCCGGGCCTTGAGATGATGGCCTGGATCGGCTTCGCCGCGCCGAACAATGTTCCGCGCCCGATCGTTGACCGGCTCAACACGGCGATCCGTCAGGCTGTCGAATCGCCGGAGGTTCGCGCGCGACTCGCCAGTCTCGGCGGCTACCCCAGCGCCAGCACGCCCGAGGAGATGACGCGGAAGGTCGCGGCCCAGATCGCCCTCTGGAAGGACGTTGCCGCCAAGGCGGGCATGCAGGCCCAGTAGGCTCTCCGGATCGACCGGGGCTCGCGGCGACAGGCGAGCCCCGATCTCCTTTGGTCATCTCGTCGCCGCTCTGCAGACGCGAGGGCGGGCTAGGCTTTGGTCGGTCCGGACGCTTGCTGGTCGCCGCGCCCAACGGTCAGTTGCCACTGGTCAAATCCGCGCGATCGGCTTGCCGAACCACGGTCCTGCCCTCCTTATGGTCGAAGGAGACTGATCGCGGAGGGGTGAGGGCGGCGGCTGAGCCGGGCGAACCGAACCTCGCAGCCTCCGGAACCGGACACAGGAGACACTGCGTTGACCAACGACCGATCCACGCGCCGCCGCTTCCTCGCCACAAGCACGGCGCTCGCCGGCACCGCCTTGCTGACCCCGCCATCGGGGCTTCTGGCCCGGGCACAGGGCCTGGCGCCGACGCCGACCATGCGCGGTGGAGCGAACAATTACATTCCCGGTGCGCCGATCGTCAGCCGTATCGGCGGCGGCGGTTTCTGGATGAATGGCACGGTGCGCCGCGCCGGCGATGGCGCGCCTTTGCCGGGCATTCGCATCCAGATCTGGGCTCACACCACGGAGGGGCGCGAATCCGACCCGCACAGCCATGGCGCGACCCTGACTGGCCCGGACGGTAGCTTCCGCCTGGAGATGCCGCAGATTGTTCCCATCTTCGGTCAGCCCCACGGCCATCTCGCCTATGAGGGGGCGGGCTTCAGGACCGTCTTCTTGCGTCCGGTGATGGCCAGCGCGCGGGATACGAGCTTGAGCGCCGATTTCGTGTTGCAGCCGGTCTGAGCCTGGTGCCGTCCATCCGTGCCGTTCTGATCTGGGCGGCGCTGGCCGTCGCCGTGTGTGTGCCGATCGCGATCGCCGCGTGGAGCCCTTTGCTGGCCTGGCGCGAGCCCGTCTATATCGGCGCCGGCTTTGCCGGCATCGTGGCCATGGCGCTCTTGCTGATCCAGCCCCTGCTGGCTGGCGGACATTTGCCCGGTCTTCCCGGCCGCCCGGGACGCCAAGTGCACCGGTGGTTCGGCATCGCCCTGGTCTTGCTGGTTATGGCCCATGTCGGCGGGCTCTGGGTGACAAGCGCGCCGGACGTCATCGATGCGCTGCTTTTCGCATCACCCACGCCGTTTTCCGTCTGGGGCGTCGTCGCCATGTGGGCGGTCTTCGCGGCGGCCCTGCTGGCCCTGTTCCGGAAAAGCCTGCGCCTGTCGCCGGCCGTCTGGCGCATCGGCCATACGGGACTGGCGGTGGTCATCGTCGTGGGAACTGTCGTCCATGCGCTGCTGATCGAGGGCGCGATGGGGGTTGTCTCGAAAGCCCTGTTCTGTCTCGCGCTTGCCGTCGTCATGACCAAGGTCGTGATGGACCTGGCGATCGGGGCTTTGAAAAGACGCCGGCGGTGAGGCACCGCCGCCGAGGCTCCTGATGTGCTCTGGCGGTCCACACCGCCATGACCCCTGCTGGTCAGCATCGGCAAAGTCGCGAAACGGTACGCTTCAACTGACGGTCACCTGCTGCGCCGCCCGATATTCCCTGCCATCCTCCTCCCGCCACAGGAAGCTGATCGTCGTCGTTTGCGCGAGCCGGGCGTGGAAGGCGACATACGGATTGGCCGAAGTCCCATTGCGGAAATCGGCGGTGAACAGAAGAGCCCCATCCGCCTGCGCCTCGAAGCGGGTGATCATGCGGCGGGCGACGGTCTGGCCGGTCTGATGCCGCAGTCCCGTTTCCATCGGATGGTCGATCAGCGTCCGGATCTCGAAAGGCTCGCCGGCCTTGACACTGGACGGCACCCTGATGCGGGGCGTGGTCATCGGGACATCCTCACGTCAGACAACCGCCGGTGGTTACGGCGACACGCGCGACGGCACGGCGCACCGAGCCGTCGGCCATTTCGGCATAGGCGAGCAGCATCTGGCCTTCGGCCAGCCGGACCCGCACGCTGACCTCGGCACGCGCAATACCCGCGCCGAAGCGGTAGCTCGCCACGCCCGGGGTTGGATTGCGCGTGGCGAACAGGTGGATCGCAAGACAGCGGTCGTCGCCGGCCATGGCGGAGTGCACGGAGACTGTCACCGGAACGAAGGCGCCGTTCTCGGCCGTCTCCGGCGCGCGCAGGGCGATCCCGCCTTCAGTGGCGGCGGCACCGCCGACCTGTTCGCGAATGGCGGCCGCCACGTCCGGCGGCAGGGCGTCTCCGGCGCGCGATGTCGGCATGGCGACGAGCATGAGTGTGACCCCGAGCACGCTGCGCCGGTCCAGGCCCGCGGCGCACCGTGTCATGAGAAGGCATCCTTGGTGATGGCGCCGTACCAGGCGTCGGCATGAAGCGCCTCGAGCCGGCGATGCTCGCGCTGCTCGGCAAGTGGCCCGCGCGGCGAGACGCCGCCGGCATTGGCGGTCTCGACAAAAGCTGTCTCGCCGGGCCGGAAGATGCCGACCACGGAGATCCCGTATTCCGGGCCGACATGGCTGTAGCAGGTGTTGAAATAGACGGTCGGTGCCGGCGCCGGCCGCCCCTCGAGCGCCGCGACGGCCGCAGCCACCGCCACTTTCGACGTCGAATTGGCAATATAGCCCGATTTCGGCATGGGTTGGCCGATATTGGCGTCGCCGATCACATGGATGTCGCGCGCGCGCGTGGCCTCGAAGGTCAGCGGATTGACCGGGACCCAGCCGGTCTCGTTGGTCAGGCCGGCGTCGATGGCGATCTTCGCCGCCGACTGTGGCGGGATGACATTGCCGACGTCGATCCTGTGCCGCGATCCGAGTTCGGTCTCGAACTGCTTCTCCCGCGCGTCCACCCGGGTAACCTTGCCGTCCTTGTTCAGCGGGACCCATTCGATCATGCCCGGATAGAGCTCGTTCCACGCGTCCTGGAACAGCCCCTGCTTCGAGAAGGCGTCCTTGGCGTCGAGCGCCAGGATCTTGGCACGCGGCTTGTGAGCCTTCAGGTAGCTGGCGACCATGCTGATCCGCTCATAGGGGCCTGGCGGGCAGCGGAACGGATTGGGGGGGATGGCAAAGCCGACGACACCGCCGTCCGGCAGAGCCTCGAGTTGCCGGCGCAGCAGGGCGGTCTGCGCCCCCGTGCCGGGAATCCACGCATGCGGGAAGGTCTCGGCCGCCGCTTCGCCATAGCCCTCGATCGCGTTCCAGCGGATGGCGATGCCCGGCGAGAGGATGAGCTTGTCGTAGGGAACATTCTGCCCGTTCCGCAGCCGCACTGTCCTGGCTGTGGCATCGATCGCCTCGGCCCAGTCGTGAACCAGGCGAACGCCGCGCGCCTTCAGCCCCTCATAGGAGTGGGTGATCTGCGGCAGCGTGCGCTCCCCCGCCAGCAGGAGGTTGCCATAGGGGCAGGTGACGAAACTGGTCTGCGGCTCGATCAGCGTCACGGCGAGGCGGGGGAACGCCATGCGCGCATAGCGGGCGGCGGAGGCGCCGCCGAAGCCGCCGCCGATCACCACCAGCCTGGCGGAGGTCTGGGCATGGAGCACCGAGGGGGCGGCGAGGGCGAGACCGGCGGCGGTCGTGGCCAGGCCGAAGGTGCGGCGGGTCAGGTTGGTCATGGTTCGTCCCCCTCAGCGCACGGACGCGAAATAATCGGCCATCTGCGCCACCTCGGCATCGGTGAATCCACGCGCGATCCGGTTCATGATCGTCGCCGGCCGTTCATTCGCGCGGAAGGCGGACCATGTCTGGACGAAGGCCTGCCGGTCATAGCCGGCAATGCGCGGCACGGACCCTTCACCGGCCCCCTGGGGCCCGTGGCATCCGGCGCAGGACAGCGCGATCGCCGGTGCCGTCACGGCTTCGGCGCGCAAGGGAGAGCAAGGTGCCATGGACAGGACGAGCGCGAGGGCTGTGCCGCTGACAGCAGGTGTCGAGAAGGTCATCGGGACAAGGCTCCATCAAGACCGAAAAGGGGCCTCAGCTTCAGGCCGAGCCAGTTTCCCGGCAGTGCGGCGGCAATCCAGAGCCAGCCGTGCAGGCTGCCGGAGGCGATGCCGGAGAAGAAGGCGCTGATATTGCAGCCTGTCGCCACGATGGCACCGGCCCCGATCAGCAGGCCGCCGATGACGCTGCCCAGGACGGCTCCCGCCGGAACGCGGACCGATGGCGCGAAGCGGCCCGCGAGAAGGGCAGCGACCAGAGCCCCGGCCATCACCGCGACATTCATGACGCTCGTCGCATCGGCGGTGAGGGGCCGTAGCAGCGCCTCGACCCGCGTCGGTTCCTCCCAGAAGGCCCAGAACACGGGATCGGCCAATCCGGTCGACTCGATTGCCTTCGACCCCCAGAGGGCGAAAGCCTGCGTCACGCCCCAGGGACGGCCGGCAACGAGCAGCGTGGCGAAGTTGAGGATGGCGAGGGCGAGAGCCGCCCAGGCGAAGGGCCAGGGACCGGTCAGCCAGTTCCCGCGCCCGCCGATGGCCTCGACGGTGCCGGTGCGGCGGCGCTCGATGGCGACGAGTCCCACATAGGCCGCGGCGAAGAGGACGAGGTGAAGTACCAGAGCGGGCCAGAGCCCCAGGACGGCAGGCACCGACACGGCCGGCAACTGCGGCAGCGCCTCCCAGAGCGGGAAGAAGAAGGCCGCGAGCGTGGCGCCCGCGACGGCTGACAGCAGTGTGATCCACATGCGCACCGAGCCGCCCCCCGCCGTGTAGAGCGTTCCGGAGACGCAGCCGCCCGAAATCTGCATGCCGATGCCGAAGGCGAAGGCGCCGATCGCGATGCTCACACCGAGCGGGAAGGTGAAACCGCGTACCGGCTGGCCGAAGACCTCGCCCATGGCGAGGGCCGGCAGAAACAACAGCACCGCCGCCGCGAGCATGAGGATTTGCGCACGGATATGGGCGCTGCGGCCCTGCGCGAAGAGCATCCTGTAGCCATGGCTGAAACCGAAAGCGGCGTGATAGAGCGCGAGGCCCATCAGCATGCCGATCACCCCCAGCGCGATCAGGCGTCCCGAACCGAAGCCGGCGAGGGCGCCGACAGCGACGCATCCTGCCAGCCCGGCCGCCAGAAGGCGGGCGGCGAGGGGCGGAAAGGCGGCGCGGAACGCGGGTTTGGGCAGCAGCCAGACGAACGACATGGCCCCTTAAGAGAAGACCAAATCCGGCATTGGCAAGGGGTTGAAAAAGAAAGAAAAACTGCGCGTGTCCAAGGTTCTGCGGAGAGAAGAATCCGCTCGGACGATCCCGCCCGCGGAGAAGAATTGCCTGTGCATTGCAGCATGGACCCAGGCGATTGGGCTTGGACCGGAACACGGTTCGCGGCCTGCAACCGCCGACACGGTTGGACGTGCTTCCGCGGTTGACATCGATCTGGCAGCGCGGGGAGAGCGCATCCGCCGGCCAAGACCTGTCATCACCTGTTACAGTGGCGAGACAGCCGCGATACGCTGCATGGCTATTGCGGACCGACCCATCACAGGACCTGCTCTCGCGTGGACATCAACGGCGGACCGGCCAGCGCGGCGTCGACCCTTCTCGTCGTCGACGACGACGGCGAGATTCTCGTGCTCGTCGCCAAGTTTCTGCGTGGCCACGGCTTTCGCGTTCACACGGCCCGCAATGGCGTGGAGATGCAGGAGGTCCTCGGGCGGCTGCCGATCGACCTCATCATCCTCGATCTCATGTTGCCGGGGACGAGCGGCCTCGACCTCTGCCGCAGCCTCCGCAGGGTCTCATCCGTGCCGGTCGTGATGCTGACCGCCAAGGGCGACGACATCGACCGCATCATCGGGCTCGAGGTGGGGGCCGACGACTACCTGCCGAAGCCGTTCAATCCCCGGGAACTGCTCGCGCGGGTCAACGCCGTGCTGCGTCGCGCGCGCGGGGATGCGGCGCCCGCGGGCCGTGCTGGACGTGGCTTCAGCTTCGACGGATGGCGGCTGGATACGCTGAAGCGGGAGCTGATCAATCCATCTGGCGTCGTCGTTGATCTGTCGACCGGCGAGTACGATCTCCTCGTCGCCTTTCTCGAGGCGCCGCAGCGGGTCCTGTCCCGCGACTTCCTGCTGGATGCCGCGCGCAACCGCATTGCCGAGGCCTTCGATCGCACCATCGACGTCCAGGTCAGCCGTCTGCGCCGCAAGATCGGCGGACCGCTCGACCTCATCAAGACCGTCCGCGGCGCCGGCTACATGTTTACATCCGATGTCGCCCGTTTCTGAGCCGCGGCCACCATCCCGGCTCGGCCGCCTGTTGGCGCGCTTCGACAGCCTGACGGCGAGGACCGTTCTCGTCGTCCTTCTGGGCATCGGCATCGTCCACATCGTCAGCCTCTGGACCTACCAGATCAGCCTCGACCGCGAGGTCGCCCTGTCCAGTGACGCCCGCCTCGCCGATCGCCTCCTCGCCATCAAGCGGGCGGTGATGCGGGTCCCGCCCGAGGAACGCGAAGCGGTGGCGCACGACCTCTCGGGCGGAACCGTCGATGCCCACTGGAGCCGGGCCGAACATGCCGTCGCTGGGGGGGCCGATGCTGCCCGATGGGAGAGCCTCGGCCGGAGGCTGCGAGAAGTCCTGCCCGAACTCGCGGAGGAAGGTCTCGTCATCGGCGCCAACCGCCGCGGCGCCGACGATCCGCATCTGGCACTGATCTCGATACGCCTGCCCGACCAGAGCTGGGTCAATATCGGGCTGGTCGCCCCGCCGGTGCGATCCACCCACGCGCATGGCGCCCTGCTCTCCACCTCGCTCATGGCGCTGGGCGCGCTCGTCGTATCGATCCTGCTTGTCGGCTGGCTGACCCGGCCGATGTCCGTCTTCGCCGAGGCGGCGAAGAGCTTCTACCGCACGAAATCGGTGATACCGCTGCCCGAGACCGGTCCCCGCGAGGTGCGGGACCTCGCCGCCGCCTTCAATGATATGCAGCGGCGGATCGCCTCCCTGATCGACGACCGGACGCAGGCCCTTGCGGCCGTTTCCCACGACCTCAAGACGCCGATCACCCGGTTGCGGTTCAGGGTGGAGGATGTTGCCGATCCCGGCACGCGGACCGCCATCGCCGCCGATCTCGACGACATGGAGCGGATGATTGACCAGACCCTCGCCTATCTGCGCGGCGACCGGGCCGATGAGGAGATGCGCAGCGTCGATGTCGTCGCGATCCTCCAGACCATCACCGACGAATTCGCCGATCGCGGACGCGCCATCGGCCTCGGCGGCTTGCCGGCGGCCGTCATCGCCGGGCGGCATCTCGCGCTGAAACGTGCCCTCGGGAATCTGGTTGAGAATGCCGTCAAATATGCCGGAACCGTCGACGTGGCGGTGAATCGAGACGGCGACTGCTTCGTCGTCTCGATCCTCGACGATGGTCCCGGCATCGCGCCGGGCGATGTCGACAGGGCCATGTCGCCCTTCGTGCGGCTCGAACCCTCGCGCAACCAGGGCACCGGCGGGTTCGGCCTCGGCTTGCCCATCGCCAAGGCGATCATCGAGGGCCATGGTGGTACGTTGAGCCTTGGGCCGCGGCCGGAGGGCGGCCTCGCCGTCACTGTTGCACTGCCCGAGGGCGGCCCGGTCTCCTGATACATTCTGTAACGATCGCGTCACGCGAGGTGGCGGCCCGCCAGGTATTCGGACGGCATGAAAGCCGCCGTGACGACCCGCGTTTCTCTCCTGATCCTGATCCTCGCCGCCCTGTGCCTGGCCGTCATGGTTCCCTCCGGGCCGTCCCGGGCCCACGAGGGTCATGATCATGGGGCGCCGCCCCCGCCTGTCTCCACCACCATCGCGCCGCGCGCCGATGCCTCTTCCGAGGAGTTCGAGATCGTCCTGGTGGCCCGCGACGGCCGGCTACAGGTCTTTCTCGACACATTCCGCGGCAATGAGCCGGTACAGGATGCCACGATCGAGATCGATGGGCCGGAGGGCACCGTCAAGGCCGAGCCGGACGGCACCGGATCCTATGGCGTGGCTGCGCCCTGGATCGCGCAGCCCGGTGACTACGCTCTGGCGATCACCGTCCAGGCGAGGGGGACGGTCGACGTCCTCACGGCCTCGCTGACCATCCCCGCGCCCGTGGCGGCGTCGCCGCCTGCGGCTGGGCGCTGGGCCGCCTTCGTCGACGGGGTACTCGCGGCGGATCTGCGCAGCCGAGCCGCCGAAGGAGGCATGGCGGTCTACGGCGCCCTCGCCATCGCCTTTGCTACCGGCTTCTGCGCGGCGCTTCTGCTGCGCCGCCGCCCTGCTGCCGCTGCCGTTCTCCTTGCTTTCGCTCTGGTTGCCTCGGACGGCGCCCGGGCTGCTCCGCCATCCGGAGCCGCCCCGGGACCAGCCGCCGCCGTGGCCGCGCGCGACATCGCCCAGCGCTTTCCCGACGGTGCACTCTTCGTGCCGAAGGCGACGCAGCGCATCCTGGCGATCCGCACGCTCTTCACCGAGGAGCGCACCTATCCGCGCAGCGTCGAACTGCCCGGTCGCGTCATTCCTGATCCGAACCGCGCCGGCTATGTCCAGGCTTCCGTCGCCGGTCGCCTCGCGCCGCCGCCAGGCGGCTTCCCGCGCCTCGGTGCGCGCGTCACCGCCGGTGACGTCCTCGCTCTCGTCCAGCCGGCCATCAACGCCACCGACGCCACCACGCAGCAATTGCAGGCGCGCGAACTCGAACAGCAGATGACCCTCGTGGAGCGGCGCCTGGAGCGGTTGAGGCAGATCCAGTCGGTGGTGGCGCGGGCCCAGATCGAGGATGCGGAGCTTGAACTGGCGGGTCTTCGCCTGCGCCGTGCCAATCTCGACCGCGCGCCGCGGGAACCGGAGCGCCTCGTCGCCCCCGTCAGCGGTGTCGTCGCTTCGGTTCAGGCAATCGCCGGGCAGATCGCCGATCCCGGCACGGCGATCTATCTCATCATCGATCCCGACGCCCTGTGGGTCGAGGCGCTCTCCTTCGAAGTGCGCGCCCTGGCCGCGGAGGCCTCCGGCCGGCTGGCGGAGGGCGGCGCGCTCAGCCTCGTCTATCGCGGCAGCGGCCTCGCCGATCGCAATCAGGCCGTCCCCATCCAGTTCGGCATCGAGGGTAAGGCGGGCGCCCTGCGTCCCGGCCAGTTGCTCACCGTCCTCGCGCGCTCCACCGAGGAGCGTCGTGGCATCGCCCTGCCGCGCACCGCTGTCGTGCGCGGCGCCAACGGCCAGTCCATCGTCTATGCCCATACCAATGCCGAGCGCTTCGTGCCGCTCGAAATCCGCGTCGAGCCGCTGGATGGCGACCGGGTTCTCGCCGTCTCCGGGGTCGAGCCTGGCCGGCGCATCGTCGTCCAGGGCGCCGAACTCCTGAACCAGGTTCGCTAGGGCGCGCCATGTTCAACGCCCTCGTCACCCAGTCCCTGAAAAACCGGCTCTTCGTCCTCGCCGTCGCGGCGATGCTGGTGATCTATGGCGCCTTCACCGCGTCGCGCCTCCCCGTCGACGTGTTCCCGGACCTCAACCGCCCGACGGTCACGATCATGACGGAGGCGGACGGTCTCGCTCCCCCCGAGGTCGAGCAGCTCGTCACCTATCCGATCGAGACGCAGATGAACGGGTTGCCGGGCGTCTCGCGCGTGCGCTCGACCTCGGGGATCGGCCTGTCCATCGTCTATGTCGAATTCGACTGGGGAACGGAGATCTTTCGCAACCGACAGCAGATCGCCGAGAGACTGTCGCTGATCCAGCCGCAACTGCCGACGGGCGTCGTGCCGCAGATGGGCCCGATCAACTCGATCATGGGTCAGATCATGCTCGTGGCGGTCACCGGGCCGGACACTGTCGCGCCGATGGACCTGCGGGAACTCGCCGACTTCACCGTCCGGCCGCGGCTCCTCGCCATTCCCGGCGTCGCCCAGGTCATCCCCATCGGCGGCGAGGTCCGGCAGTTCCGCGTCGCGCCGAATGCCGCCGCCATGCGCGCTTTCGGGATCGGCCTCGAACAGGTCGAGCGCGCGCTCGGCCAGTTCGGGACCAATACCGGCGGCGGCTTCGCAGACCAGTACGGCCGCGAGTTCCTTATCCGCAACATCGGGCGCAGCCGCAGCCTCGAGGATCTGCGGGGCGTCGTTGTCGCGAGCGTCTCCGGCCAGCCCGTCCGGCTCGGCCAGGTCGCCGAGGTCGGCTATGCCGCACGGGTGAAGCGGGGCGAGGCGGGCTATCAGGGACGTCCGGCCGTCATCGTATCAATCGAGAAACAGCCGGGCATCGATACGATCCGCCTCACCGCGACCATCGAGCAGGCGCTTCGGGAGATCACAGCGACCCTGCCGAACGGCATCCGGGCTGATCAGGTGCTGTTCCGCCAGGCGACCTTCATCCAGACCTCCATCGACAACGTCATGAAGGTCCTCGTCGAGGCGATCATCGTCGTCGCCATCGTCCTCTTCGTCTTTCTGTTGAACGTGCGGACGACGGTCATCTCGCTCACCGCCATTCCCGTCTCCATCCTGATGACCGCCATCGTCTTCCAGCTGATGGGTCTGTCGATCAACACCATGACCCTCGGGGGCCTCGCGATCGCCATCGGCGAACTCGTCGACGATGCGGTCGTCGATATGGAGAACATCCTGCGGCGGCTGCGTGAGAATCGCGAGGCTGGGAATCCACGCTCCGCTTTCGCCGTGGTCGTCGCGGCGAGCCAGGAGGTCCGGTCCGGGATCGTCTACGCGACCATGGTCATCGTCCTCGTCTTCGTTCCGCTCTTTGCGCTGACCGGCATAGAGGGGCGGCTGTTTGCGCCGCTCGGACTGGCCTACATCATCTCGATCCTGTCCAGCCTGATCGTCGCGGTGACCCTCACGCCCGTCATGGCCTTTTATCTCCTGCCCGGCATGCGCAGGCTCGATGCGCGCGAGAGCTGGCTGATCCGCCGCCTGAAGGCCGGCAACGCGGCGCTGCTTGCCATGGCCTTCGGCCGGCCACGCCTGCTGATCGCAAGCGTCCTCGCGGCCGTCCTCGGCGCCGGGGCCCTGGCGTCCCAGTTGCCGCGCGCGTTCCTGCCGCCCTTCAACGAGGGCACGCTGACCATCAACATGCTCTTCAACCCCGGCATATCGCTGGCCGAAAGCCATCGCGTCGGCCTCATCGCCGAGCGCTTGATCCTCGAGGTTCCGGAGGTCGAGCGGGTGGGGCGGCGCACCGGGCGCGCCGAACTCGACGAGCATGCGGAGGGCGTCCATGCGTCGGAGGTCGAGGTCGCCCTGAAACCCGGCCGGCCGAAGGACGTCATCATCGCGGATATCCGCTCCCGGCTCGCCGTCCTGCCGGTGGCGACCAATATCGGCCAGCCGATCTCCCATCGGCTCGACCACATGCTGTCCGGCGTACGGGCACAGATCGCCCTGAAGATTTTTGGCGAGGACCTCGACACCCTGCGCGCGCTGGCCGAGGACATGAGGCAGAAACTGGCCGCCATTCCCGGCATCGTCGATCTCCAGGTCGAACGGCAGGTGCGCGTGCCGCAGCTTGAGATCATCGTCGATTACCGCCGTGCGGCGCTGTTCGGAATCCAGCCGGCAGCGGTCACCGAGCAGCTCGAGCGTCTCTCCAACGGTCGCGTAGTGTCGCGCATCGTCGACGGCAACCGCCGCTTCGATGTCGTGCTGCGGCTCGACGATGTCGAGCGTACCACCCAGGGCCTGGCCGACCTGCTGATCCAGACACCGGCGGGCTGGGTTCCGGTCCGCCAGTTTGCCGATGTCGTGGAAACCGACGGTCCGAACCAGATCCTGCGCGAGAACGGGCGTCGCCGGGTGGTGGTCCTCGCCAATGCCGACGGAGGTGCCGACATGGCCGTCGTGATCGCGAGGGTGCGCGAGGCCATTGCCGCTACAACTCTTCCTCCCGGCTTCTTCGCCAGTCTGGAAGGAACGTTCCAGGCGCAGGAAGACTCGGTGAGGACCATCGGCCTGCTCTCGCTCGTCTCCTTCGCGATGATCTTCGCCATTCTCTTCGCGCGCTACCGCTCGGTGGTGTTCGTCGCCATCATCATGACCAGCGTCCCGCTGGCGCTGATCGGCTCGGTGGTGGCCCTGTGGATCGCCGGCCAGCCACTGTCCGTGGCTTCGATGATCGGCTTCATCACCCTGACCGGGATCGCCACGCGGAACGGCATCCTGAAGATCAGCCACACGATCAACCTGGCGATCCACGAGGGCATGCCCTTCGGACGCGACCTCATCGTGCGCGGCAGCCTCGAACGGCTGACGCCCGTCCTGATGACGGCGCTCTCCGCCGGTGTCGCTTTGATCCCGCTGATGATCGACCCGACCGCACCGGGCAAGGAGATCCTTCATCCCGTGGCGGTGACCATCTTCGGCGGCCTCGTCAGCGCCACCCTGCTCGACACGCTTCTCACCCCGACCCTGTTCCTGCGCTACGGTCGTCCGTCGCTGGAGCGGCTTGTCGCCGAAGCCAGGAGCGCGAAGGACGAGACAGCAACCCGCCACCAGGCCCCCGTGGCCTTCTAGGCCCACCCGAGGAGACGACACATGCCCCAATGGATCGCTGCCGCCCTGGCCTTGATGCTCACCGTCGGGGCGGCCCTGGCCCATGAGCCTCGCCCGGGCCCCAACGGCGGCAAGCTCGTTGATGCCGGCACCCGCTATCATGCCGAACTCGTGACGACCGGCACGACCGAGGTGGTGGTCCACATGAGCGATGCCAACGACCGGCCGATCCCGTCCGACGGCTTCCGCGCCAACGCCATTCTGGTGGTGAACGGACAGACCATCCGCTTTCCGCTCCAGCCCGCCGGTGGCTCGCGTCTGGTCGGAATCGCGCCGGTTCCTGTGCCCGCCGGCGCGCGCGGCGCAGTCCAGATCACCTCCCCGCAGGGTGCGACGGCCCAGGCGCGATTCTAGGTCCTCCGCCGTGACTTTCCTGCATTTTCAGCCGCGAAAGGGTATTCCGCCATGTTGAGATCCGTTATCGCCCCCAGTGTCGCCACTTTCGCCCTCCTCGGGGCGATGAGCCTCGCGGGCGCCCAGCACCAAGGCCACGGCCACGGCCAGCATCACGGCACGACGGTGCCCGCGCCACATCAGCATGGTGCTGCGCCGTCCGCGTCGTCGGCAGGGGACCCGCCCTCTGTCGCCGCCTTCAAGGCCGCCAACGACCGGATGCATCGCGACATGGACATCCCCTTCTCGGGCCATGCCGATATCGATTTCGTCCGCGGTATGATCCCGCACCATCAGGGCGCCATCGACATGGCCAAGATCGTGCTCGAACACGGCAAGGATGAACAGGTCCGCAAATGGGCTGCCGACATCATTCGCGAGCAGGAGCGCGAGATCGCCGAGATGCGGGCTTGGCTTGTCCGGCATGGACAGCGGTAGGGCGGGGCAGCTCCACCTTGGTTCTCGCAGCAGTCACTGTGTCGGAAAGATGGGCCGCGCGCCCGGGCTGGAGCGGTCATGCGCCACAGCCTGTCATTGCCGGCTGACATGGGAGAGCCAAGCATGGCCATGGCGCCACAGCCTGACGGTCACCGCGCGAACATCATGTTGGGAATCCACAGCACCAGGGCGGGCATGAACACCAGGAGCAGGGTAATGCCGCAGACCGCGGCGAAAAAGGGCAGGGATTCGCGGGTATATTCCGCAATCGACACTTTCAGGATGGTGCAGACGGCGAACATCGCGGCGCCGACCGGCGGCGTGAAATTCCCGATCGTCGCCGCGATGATGAAGACGATGCCGAAATGGACGGGATCGCCGCCCAGGCTCAGGATCAGCGGCAGGAAGATCGGTGTGAGCATGACGATCAGGATCGCCCCGTCGATGACGAAACCCGCCACGACGACGAGCAGGACGATGATGACCATGACCGTCTCAAGGTCGCGGCTGATCCCCAGCACCCAGCGCGAGATCGTGTCCGGCACCTGCTCGTAGACGATCCCATAGCTGAAGATGGCGGCGAGCGAGAGCAGGAACATGACCGCGCCGACATCCCTCAGGCTCATCTCCAGCCCTTCGATGAAGCCGGCACGCGTGAGCGCGCGGTGGGCGAAAACGCCGACGCCGACGGCATAGACCACGGCGAAGGCGCCGACCTCGGATGGCGTGAAGACGCCCCAGCGCAGGCCGAGGAGGAGGAAGACCGGGAAGAGGATCGCCCAGATGCTGGCGCGGAACGCGCTGGCGATCTGGCCAATCGTCGGCCGCTTGGACAGTTCGGCGTCATAGCCCCGCCGGCGCGCCACCACCCAGATGACCGCCGCCATGGCCGCCCACAGCAGGAAAGCCGGCACGAAGCCGGCGGCGAAAAGCCGGCCGATGGAGACCTGACCCACGGTGCCGTAGAGGATCATACCGATTCCGGGCGGGATCACCGGCGTCAGCAGAGACGAGAAGGAGATGATGCCTGCGACGAAGCCCTTCGACATGCCCCGGCGGATCATGTTGGGGCCAAGCATCCGCGCCGACATGGCGGCGTCGGCGATCGCCGATCCGGAGACGCCGCCCATCAGGCCGGAGAGGGCGAGGTCGACCTGGGCGAGACCGCCCTTCAGCCGCCCGACCAGGACGGTGGCGAGCTGGATCATCCGTTCGGTGATGGCAGCCTGGTTGAGGAAATTGCCCGCCATGATGAAGAGCGGGATCGCGAGCAGGGCAAAATTCTGTGTCTGCGAGACCGTCAGCTGGACCGGGACGGTGAAGGGGATGTCAGGGTTCAGAACAAAGAAGATGGCGCCCGAGATGCCGAGCGCGAAGGCGACGGGCACGCCGATGAGCGTGAGCACGACGAAGACGATGAAGACGGTCAGCATCGCCCGGCCTCACTGCTCAGCGGCGGGTTGGGGAGGGGGGCCGATCAGGTCGCGCAGCTTGAGCACCGAGGTCAGGAACATCAGGGCGCAGCCGACCGGCAGGCTGAGCGTGACGATGGAATAGCTGACGTTCGGAAGCCCCTGGAAGGTTCGGGCACGGCTGATCCAGGCCAGCCACAGCCCCGCCACCACGATGAAGGCTAGGAACGCCAGCACGATCAGGTGATTGACGATCACCATGGCGCGCCGTGCCGAGGGCGACAGTCGGTCGAGCAGCAGCCCGACCGACATCAGGGCATTGTTGCGCCAGGCGATGTCGGCGCTCAGGAAACAGGCCCAGGCGAAAAGCGCCGTGGCCATGTCGCCCGACCAGTTCAGCGGATAGCCGGCCAGCCGGCCGACGCCGCCCGCGAAGATGAGCACCACCATCAGCACGAGGAAGCTTCCGGCGATCACGGCCTCGACCCGGCCGAGATGGCGATGGAAGGATCGCATGGTCGTTTCCCCGTGCTGGCTGTGTGGTCAGCGCTGCTTGCCGATCTCACGATGAACGGCGTCGCGCACTTCCAGCAGGTTGAGCGCCTGATAGGCGCGCTCGCCCGCCCGGCGGAAGGCCGCGAGATCGACGTCGGTGACCAGCGTCATCCCGCGCTCGCGCAGGGTCTGGCGCACCTGCGCCTCGGAGGCGAGGATCTTCTCCGAGGTTTCGCGACCGGCCTTCTGGCACTCCTCCACGAGGGCCGTCTGCAGCTCAGCCGGCAGACGGTTGAAGAACTGTGCTCCGACGACCTGGAAGTTGATCAGAAGGATGTGCGACGTTTCGTTGGCGTGGTTCAGCACCTCCCAGAAGCGGCGACCGGGAATGTTGTTGTGGACCAGCTCGACCCCGTCGATCGCCCGCTGTTGCAGGGCGGGATACATGTCGCCGAAGGCCATGGCGACCGGCGATGCGCCGAGGGCACGGATCGATTCCTGCCAGATCGGCGCCGGGGGCGTGCGGATGCGCAGGCCCGCGAGGTCTTCCGGCTTGCGAACGGGCTTGTTGGTATAGAAATGGCGCATCCCCTGCACCCAGTCGAAGCAGACGACGCGCAGCCCGTGCTGGGTCGCGAGCTCGTCGACGAAGCGCTTGATGGTCGGCGATTCCCTGAGCTTCGCCACCTCGTCGAGCGTTTCGGCGAAATAGGGGCCGTTCATCACCGCGATGCCGCGGACATAGGTCCCGAGGCGTGCGGCATCGGTGTTCTGGGCGATATTCGCGCCCTGGCGCATCTGCTCGATGATGTCCTCCTCGACGCCCAGCTGCGCCGAGTGGAAGACCTGCATGCGCAGGGCGCCACGGGTGCGCTCTTCGACCCGTCGCGCCCAGAGCTGGAAGCCTTCATGGAAGGGTTCTGTCGGAGCGAGCACGTGGTTCAAGCGCAGTGTGAACTGCTGCGCGGCCGCCGGTGCCTGCATGGCGAGCGAGAATGCAGCGCCGGCGAGGAGGCCGGCCATGGCCTTAAGTCCCGTCTTCATCGTTTCGTCTCCCTGTCTTGCCGTCCTCGGGCGGACGGTCGTGATGGCTGCTGCGTCATGCCTTCCGATCGAAGCCCGGCAGGGTGATGCCGAAGCGCCCAGCCAATGCGGTGAAGTCTTCGATCGTCACCGGATCCACCGGGATTCCGTTCTTCTGCCGCAGGGCGGCTTCCCCCCATTCCCGGTCGCCGGGCGCGAGCACCGCGCCCTGCGCAACGGTCCGCGACGTTCTCAACCGGTCGACATAGCGGCGCATGGCCGCGTCGAATTCTGGACGGGGGATGAAGGCTTCCGGCGCGACGGCGAGGACGAAGGCGCCCATGCCGCGCGGAGCGGTGAAGTCCGGCCCGCCCATCGGGGCGATGTCGAAGGAGAGCTTCATGCCGGTGAGCACTGCCGACAGGATCTCCACCAGCCCTGCGAGCCCGGCACCCTTGTGGCCGAAGGCGGCGCCGAGCGGCGCCAGCATTTCCACCCCGTGCGGGTCATTGACGTCGATCCCGTCACCGTCGGACGCCACGCCCTCGGGCAGGGGTAGCCCGAGGCTGCGGTAGAGCAGGACGCGGTTATAGGGGATGGCGCTGGTCGCCATGTCGAGAAGCCAGGGGCGTTCGCCGGCCAGTGGCACAGCGGCGGCGATCGGATTGGTGCCATGGAAACGCTCGGCGCCGCCGTGCAGCCGCATGAAACTGTCGGAGTTGCAGACCGTGAGCCCGATCAGGCCCGCCTCCGCGGCCGCCAGCGCATAGGCGCCCGCAGCGCCAAAATGCGACGACCGGCGGATGGTCACGGCGCCGATGCCGTTGATGCGGGCGAGTTCGCAGGCCTTGTCCATGGCGGCGAAAGTCACGAGCGCGCCATGGCCGTTATCGCCGTCCAGAATCGCGGCGGCGGGTGCGGTCTGGGTAACCGCGAGGCTCGGACGGCCATTGACCCGCCCGCCCTCGATGGCCTTCACGTAATGGCTGGTGAGCCTGACGCCGTGGCTGTCGATGCCGA
The DNA here is from genome assembly GCF_022843985.1 of Phreatobacter sp. Classification (GTDB taxonomy): domain Bacteria; phylum Pseudomonadota; class Alphaproteobacteria; order Rhizobiales; family Phreatobacteraceae; genus Phreatobacter. The sequence continues at coordinate 35,480 of NZ_JALHMP010000002.1, forward strand.
GCAGCGAGCCGTGCATCATGGCCCGTGTCGCGGCGGCGGCCGTGTCCGTGTCCGCACCGGCCGCGGCAAGAACCTGCCGGCAGAAGGACGCCAGGGACTCCGGCGCAGCCCGGGCCGATCCGGCAGTGTCGGCTGTTGGTGACCTGTGGAGCGCCTCTGCCGTCACAGCGTCTGCCCCCCGTCGATGACCAGCAACTGCCCTGTCATGAAGGCGCTTTCGTCGCTGACGAGGAACACGGCCGCAGCCGCCATTTCGTCGACCGTCGCGAGGCGACCGATGGGATGACGGGCGATCATCGCCTGGCGGGCTGTCGCGGCATCGCCGGTCGTCGCGATGCGCTCGGCGAGCGAGGGTGTGTCGGTCGTGCCCGGGCACAGCACGTTGCATCGGATGCCGCGGCCGATGAAATCGCGCGCGACGGCCTTGCTGAGACCGATCAGCGCGGCCTTGCTGGCGCCATAGGCGGCACGGTTGGCGACGCCGGTCAGGCTGGACGCGACGGAGGCGACGTTGACGATGGTGCCGCGCCCCCGCTGCAGCATGCCGGGGAGCACTTCCCGCATGACCCGATAGGCGGACGTGACGTTCTGGTCGAGGCTGCGGGCCCAGTCTTCGGGGGAGCAGTCGAGGATCGTTCCGGCATGCACCCATCCGGCCGCGTGGACCAGCGCATCGACAGGCCCTGCCGTGGCCACGACGGATGCGACGGCAGATGCGTCGGTGACGTCGAGGGCGGCGGTGCGGATCCGGGAGGAGAGACGCGGCAGATCCTCGAGCTTCGACAGCGTCCGGCTCGTCGCGAGAACCTGGGCACCATCCCGCTCGCAGGCGAGCGCGATGGCGCGGCCTATTCCCTGGCCCGCACCCGTGACCAGAACCGTCTTGCCGGCAAGTCGCCCTAGCACCATCCCCACCGCATCCCCGAATGTCATTTTTTGATTAGTGTATACACTAGACATTTGGAGAGGACGGGCAACCCCTGTTTCTGCGGCTGCGTGTCGCGCTAGTGTCCCCGGGCAAATGCGGTCGAACGTGGCCATTGTCACGCGACGGGGAGGGGAGACGGCCAGGTGCAGGAGCAGGATGCACCGCAGGGCAAGGCGCCGCGGATCTTCGAACAGCTGGTTTCGGTGTTGTCGCAGCGGCTGGCTTCCGGCGCGATTCCCGCCGGTACCCTATTCCGCACGGCTGCGGTGGCGCGCGAGTTCGGGACAAGCCGGGGACCGGTGCGTCGCGCCCTCGATGAACTGAAGGAGGCGGGGTGGCTCGCGCCACGCGGACTGGCCTATGTCGTCAGGCCGCTGGAGGGTCAGCCGGCATCGGACCCGATCTCCCCCGCAGACCGTGATCTGCCGCGCGTCTCGGCCGAGGCGAGTTGGGCCCGCATCTACCGTGAAGTCGAGCCGAACCTCGTGGCGCGAATGTCATTCGGGACCTGGCGGGTCGTCGAGGCCGACCTCGCCGAGCATTATGGCGTCTCGCGGACCGTGGCGCGGGAGGTCCTTGGCCGGCTCCAGCAGCGCGGGATCGTCAAGAAGGACGACCGGTCGCGCTGGTTCGTCCCGGGTCTCGGGCGCGATTATGTGGCCGATCTCTACGAGATGCGCAGGACCCTCGAGCCTCAGGCCCTGATCAACGCCGCGCCGCGGCTTCCGCCCGGACTGGCTGAATCACTGCTCGCCAGCCTCGACGCATCGATAGCCCGCGCCGAATGTCTCGATGGCGCCGATCTCGACCGTCTGGAGCACGAACTCCACGTCAATCTCATCGGTCATTGCGGCAACCGCACGATGATGGAGGCGATCGGGCTCTACCAATCACTGCTTAGCGCCCACAGCTTCCTCTACATGACCGCACCGCGGATCTTTCCGACCGAACCGTTCCTGCCCGAACATCGCGAGGTGCTGGCGCGCCTCGTGGCCGGACATGCGGAGGCAGCAGCAGCCGCATTGCGTGAGCATCTCGCGCTGTCGCTGGATCGCGCCGTCTATCGCATTGAAGCCGTCACGAGTCTCGTTTCCCCACAGCCCCTCGGATATCTCGTCCGGATCACCTGACAGGACAGGAGGCGGACGCGGCGACCGCGCAGCGAATGAAGCTGCGGCCGAGGGTCATCTGCCGCGTCAAGGCCCGTCCGCCATGGAAATCCGCCCCTCGTGCCTTGTTCCTGAGTCCGGACGCGCAGCCTTGAAAAGAGGCCATGTATTAACGCTGATATAAATATAATTTATATCCGAATTTCGAACAATGACTGCGTGACAACGTAGAAAATAGCAATCGGTTCCGGTAGGAGAGTTTGTGTTTGCGAATCGAAAGGTTTGCGGCGGGAAAAATGCGAAATTTACTGATTTTTCGCGTAAAATACGATGACGTACGGCAGTGAATGGAGGCGCATACATAATAATATAACTCGTGTTTTTACGGGAACTCTTATTGATGGTGATAAACAAGAAATTGAGACAGTCGTATAAGCAATAAATAGAAAAGGATCAGGGGCTTGTCGGCAAAGGCATCAGGGGATCGGCGCAATTTGCTGAGGCGCATCGACGTCACGCTTCTGCTCGTCTTTCTCGGATTGATGCGTCATCGCAAGTCGTCAGAGGTCGCGCGGGAGCTTGGACTCACGCAACCGGCGATCAGTCAGGCCCTCAAGCGCCTGCGCGAGATTTTTGAGGATGAACTGTTTCTGCGGCGGTCGCATGGCATGGAGCCGACCGCTCTGGCGCTCGGGATCGAGCCCGCGGTCGCGCAGGCGGTCGACTCCCTGCGGGCGGCGGTCGTCCTGCCGCGGCGTTTCGATCCCGCCGAGGCCCAGGGCCTGATCCGGATCGCCGCCTTTGACGCCGAACAGGTTGTCATTCTCCCTCGCCTCGTCTCGCTGCTCTCGCGGAAGGCGCCGGGGCTGAAACTGTCGGTTCAGCCCTTCGATCGTCAGGCGGCCGTCGACGCGCTGATGGAGGGCGAGATCGATATCGCGGTGGGCACCATCTGGAACCCGCCTCAGGCCGCCCTGGCGGAAAAGATGTATGACGAGGAATATCGCGTCGTCGGCCGGCCGGAGACGCTGCAGAACGCGCAGCGCCTCTCCATCGAGGACTATTGCTCTGCCGGGCATGTGCTGGTGTCGTTTCGCGGCACGATGACCGGCATCGTCGACGAGACCTTGGAAATGCGCGGCTTGCGCCGTGACATCAAGGTGGGCGTGCCGTCCATCCTGACCGCGTTGATCATCGTTGCCGAGACAGGCATGATCACGACGATTCCCGCTTCTGTCGCGGACGCTTTCGCCGAGCATTTCCGGCTCGCGACGGCTTTTCCTCCCATTGAGATCCGGCGGTTTCCCGTATCGGTCTTCTGGCACAGGCGGCATCAGGGAGATCCCCGGATCGGATGGCTGTGCGACCAGGTCAGGGAGGGGTGCCCGCGGGCTACTCCCCTCGCGTGACCGCGATGGCAACGCTCATTGCCGCTCCCCCAACAATGTCCTGACCGTCGCCTTGCGAGAATGGGCACGGTGACTGGACGAAATCGGCGCCTGATGGGCTGCAGCCTGCAATGTCCCTGTGCTCGGCACGAGTGCAGCAAGATGGCGAATGCTGTTCTCATATAAGAACCGCTAATATTCGTATTTTCTTAAAGAGAGATATCGATGAAAACAGTTTAAATTCGATTTTCGCACGTTCTATATCAATTTCACAGGATCGTAATTTGCGAAAATATGACATATAAGCAAAGTTAACGTGGGGGAATGGTCGGAAATGCGCATTTTTAATATGTTTTTAACGATTATACTCCGGGATGTTGTGCGAGCATCCTCAGGAGAAAACGCATGGCGATCCTCGGCCGATTCCGCACCACCCCGAAAATTCTGGCGGTGGTCATCTTTCTCAATGCATTGATCTGCGCCCTCGGGTGGATGGCGTTTTCGTCCCTGTCGCATGTCGCGCGGGAGGCGCAGGAGTCATCCGAGGCGGGCGCGCGGGCGGTTGCCGCAGCGCGTGCAAATCTCGCCCTCGTCCTGATCAACCGCTACGAGATGGTCGCCGCGAGCCAAGCGGATGGGGAATCGTTCAGGCGCTCCGCTGAGCTTGTCCGTCCGCTCATTACCGAAGTGCAGCGCGAGTTCGACCATATCCGAGGCTATGCGTATCCTCAGGTGCAGGAGGTGCTGCGCCGAACGGAACAGGCGGCGGACCAGGCCATCTCCGGCACCAACCGGACCCTGGCTTTCGGCCTCTCGATCCAGGGCAAGGCGACCGCCGAACAGAGCGCGCGGCTGGAAGAACTGACAAGGGTCAGCGAGCCCTTGATCGCCGAGGCCCGCAAGCGCGCCCAGGAACTGGTCACCCTGCTCGTCAACCGCAGCCAGACAATGGCGAAGGAATTGCAGGCCGAGAAGGACAGCCAGGCGCGATTGATCGTCTCACTCGTCGTGGTCGCGGTGCTCCTCGGCACGGGGTTGGCGATGGTCATCGGCCAGTTCGGCATCGCCCGGCCGATCCGCGCCATCAACGAGACATTGACGGCCCTCGCGGCGGGCAATTTCGATGTCAAGATCGCCGGTGCCGAGCGCAAGGACGAGGTCGGCGACATCGCCCGCTCCGCCGAAGTTTTCCGGGCCAGCGGTCTTGAGACTGCGCGCCTGCGTGCCGAGCAGGAAGCATCCAAAGCCCAGCAGGAGCAACAGCAGAAGGCGATGATGCGCGAGATGGCTGACCGCTTCGAAGCCTCCGTCGGCGGCATCGTCGACATGGTGTCGGCGGCGGCCACCGAGATGCAGGCCACCGCCACGCAGCTCACCGCCTCCGCCCAGGAAGCCTCGGCCCAGTCGACCTCGGTCGCCAGCGCCGCCGAAGAGGCCGGTGCCAACGTCACGGCGGTGGCGGGTTCTGCGGAGGAACTCGGCGCTTCGGTGCAGGAGATCGGCCGCCAGGTGCAGCATTCGGCCGGGCTTGCCCGTGGCGCCGTCAAGGAAGCGGATTCGACGGGCGGCATCGTCTCCGAACTGTCGCAGGGCGCCGCCCGCATCGGCGCCATCGTCGAGATGATCTCGAACATTGCCAGCCAGACCAATCTTCTGGCCCTCAACGCCACCATCGAGGCCGCCCGCGCCGGCGAGGCCGGCAAGGGCTTCGCCGTCGTCGCCCAGGAGGTCAAGGGCCTCGCCGAGCAGACGGCGAAGGCCACCAGCGAGATCGGTTCGCAGATCGTCTCCATCCAGGAAACGACCAAGAGGGCGGTCGATGCCATTGCCGGTATCACGGGTAGCATTCGGTCGATTGACGAGGCGACCTCATCGATCGCCTCGGCAGTGGAGCAGCAGGGCGCCGCGACGCGGGAGATCGTCAACTCGGTCGGCCAGGCCTCGACCGGCACCAACGAGGTTTCCTCGGCGATCACCTCCGTCGCCCAGGCCGCAGCCGAGACCGGCCACGGTGCCTCCCAGGTGCTCAGCGCCTCGGCCGATCTCGCCCGTCAGGCCGAGCGCCTCTCGGCTGAGGTGAGGCAGTTCCTCGCCAACGTCAGGGCGGCCTGATCACCACCGTCCCCTGGCGGGTCGGTCTTTCGCAAAGGCCGACCCGCGGGGTTTCTCCGCCACCCTAGCTCAGCCTGTGTTCTGCGCTGATGAAGGCCTGTGCATGCACCCGGAGCAGGATCAATGTCATGATCAATACTGACCAGTCGGGCGGTCGAGATTTCAACGTCGTCAAGATGCGCACGCACGTCCTCGAGGATGAGGGCACCAACGCGAAGATCGAAATCCTCGAAGTGCTGACGATGATGGCAAAATCCTACCATATGCTTGCGCAGTCGATCATCGATCTGGATAGCAACGTCGATGATCGCCTGGATGCACTCTTGGTGATCGAGAAAAACATCAAGGATCTGTCGATCATCCGCGACAAGGTGGTGCGGGTCTGCCCTGGGAACAGGCCTCCTCACGCCGTATGAGCATGCACTCTGCGACGCATGCCCTCGCGCCGGGGTTGTGATCGAAAGAGCCGCGATGGGGGAGGGCGCCACGCATGGCGGGCTGCACCGCCAGTCTCGAAAGGCTCCCGTCCTGCGGCCATTCCCGCCGGACGGGCGGCAACGCCCGGAGGCCTCAGGCGGCAGCGCGCAGATCGAGCTTCTCCGCCGCCAGATAGGCCTCCAGCCGCGTTGCGAAGCTCTGCAACGTCGCGCTGTCGGCGAAATCTCCTGCGGGCGTTTCAGCAAGGGCGACGATGCCGAGATGGCCCAGATTGGCAGCCGCGCCTTTCAACTGGTGCAGCAGGCCGGCGACAGGGACACTATCGCCCGCCGTGGCCGCGGCCTGGATTTCGCAGAGCAGGCGCTGCGCCTCGGCGATGAAGGTCTTGAGCAGCATGACGGAGGCGTCGGGCCCGATCTCATCAAAGAGCGCGCTGCGGAACGCCTGATCGACATTGCCCTTTGGCGCCGTCTTGGATGCGATGGACGGGGGATTTTTCGCCAGTTCCGCTAGGGTCGCATCCAGCTTCTCCCGGGTCACGGGCTTGGCGAGGAAATCGTCCATGCCAGCATCGAGGCAGGCTTGCCGGTCTGAGGCGAAGGCATTGGCGGTGAGGCCTATGATGGCGGTCTGGCGGTTCGGTCCGGTGCCGCTGCGCAAGGCGCGCGCCGTCTGCGTCCCGTCCATGACGGGCATTTGCATGTCCATCAGGATCACGTCGAAGGCCTGGTCAGCGGCAAGATCCAAAGCCACCCGGCCGTGTTCGGCGACCGTCACCACGTGGCCCATGGCCGTGAGGAGCAGGGTTGCGACTTGCTGGTTGACGGGATTGTCCTCGACAAGAAGGACGCTGAGCCGGGCCGGAAGCTGGGTCCGCGAGCTCCGTGTCGGTTCGGACAGCACAACGGCGACTGCGCGGGCCGGGACATCGAACCAGAAGGTCGAGCCCTTGCCCAGGGTGCTGTCGACACCGATCTCGCCGCCGAGGGCCTGGACGATGCGCTTGCAGATGGCCAGGCCCAGGCCCGTTCCACCGAAGCGGCGGGTGATCGAGGCGTCGACCTGCGAGAACTCCTTGAAGAGGCGTGTGCGGGATTCGTCGGCGATGCCGATGCCGGAATCGATGACGGAGAAGCGCAGACCCGGCCGCCCTCCCGAAAGGCTGCGTGTCGCCACCGAGACGACGACACCGCCCGAGAGCGTGAATTTCAGGGCGTTGGCGACCAGATTGATGAGAACCTGTCGGATGCGCGTCCCGTCCGTCTCGATCCACGTGGGCACGTCGTCGGCCACCACGAGATCAAAGCGGAGGTTCTTCTCCAGCGCCCGGGGACCCAGCATCTCCTTCACCGAGGTTGCGAGGCCGCGGACTTCGACCGCCATCTGCTCCAGCACGACGGCGCCGGAATCGAGCTTGGCGTAGTCGAGCACGTCGTTGACGATGTCGAGCAGAGCCTCGCCGCACTCATGGATGGTCTTCAGGTAGCCGCGCTGGTCGGGCGACAGTTGCGTCGCTTCCAGGATCGAGGACATGCCGATGATGCCGTTCAGGGGCGTACGGATTTCATGGCTCATGGTTGCGAGGAAGGCGGTGCGAACCTGCGATGCTTTCTCGGCAATGTCGCGCGCATCCCGCAGCGCCTGTTCGGAGCGCTTGCGCTCGGTGATATCGGTATAGGTCTGCACGAAGCCGCCGCCGGGGAGATGCCGTGTGCAGATCTCGAGAACCTTTCCTCCTGCGCATTGGCATTCACGGACGGACAGGTCGTCAGACTCGGGCGGTGATCCGCCATGGACGTCGGAAACGATACGGTCGCCCGTTTTGCCTTCGTGCTCCAGAAGATCCGCCAGCAGGAACCCCTCGCGGGTGAAGCTCGCAGGCAGGCCCAGAAGGTTCAGTGCGTTCTGGTTGATCACGGCGACCTGGCCGTTGCCGTCGACCATCAGGATGCCCTGGGTCATGTTGTTCAGCGTCAGATCGAGTTCGTGCGTCGCCGCCTTGGCGGCCGCCCGGCTCTTGGTGAGAGCCGTCAGCGCTTCCCCGAAACGCCGCCAGTAGGCGATGCCGAGAAGGATCGCCGCCAGGACGACGATGGACAGGGCCGTCGAGATGAGGCGCGTCTGCGCGGCGGCGGTGATCCGCCTCTGGCGTGCGTCGCTGTCATCGACACGGACGGCGACGACAAGAGGCCAGTCGGTGATCGCCCGATAGGCGGTGGCGCGCCCGGTTTCCTGTCTCTCGCCCATGCTGACAAAGAAGCTGTCGCGCAGCGCCCGTGTGAGCGACGGCTCGTCGGCGTAGCGGCTTCCGAGAGTCTGCTGGGACAGACCGGCCATGGCCCGGACGACCTGGTCGCGGCCGACCACCGTGATGCCACCCCCCTTGCCGAGGTCGATCGATTCATAGAATCGCGAGAGATAGTAGGGGTCTAGCGAGGCCACGATGACCCCTCGGAACTGGCCGGCCTCATCCGTGATCCGCCGTGTCAACTGGATCGACCAGCGGCCCGAGGCCCGGCCGAGAACCGGCCGGCTGATGAAGAGCGAGTCAATGGTGCTGGCGACATGGACCCGGAAATGCTCGCGGTCGCTGAGATCGACGCGCGGCGTGGCCCCTGCCGTGGTTGTCGTTTCCATGCGCCCGTCGGCGCCGATGATCGTGAATTGCAGCGCGAGGTCCTTGAAGCTGTATTGGTTCCGGACCCAGGCCTGCAGATCGAAATTGCCCGCCTCACGCAGGTAATCGTGGCGGATGAACTTGATCGTGTTGTCGGTCTCGTTGATCGCCTGGCGGATATGCTCATCGAACAGCCGGGCATAGTTTTCCGCGCTCTGGACGGCCTTTCGCTCGGCAAAGGTGCGCTCCTGCCGGATGTCCATTTCCGTAGCGGCCCAGATCATGCCGATCACCGCGAACCCGAGGGCCGTTGCGAGAAGGATGATGCGGCGAACTGATTTTTGAGCGCTGACCTGGGACTGAAGCACCGAACGGACCCTGTATCTTCCGGAAGATCGAAGCTGTCATACCCACGCTTCCGATGCGTAAAAATCAGCCCGGAATATTCCGGTTCTGGAGATGAAGCTAACGAATCCTTCTCCGCGCCGCCGGATTCGCTGGAGGGAGCCGTGAACTCTTCGTTCACCGCAGGCGTTTTTTGGCTCTTGTCCGCTGGAAACACGCGAGGCATCATCGACTGCAAGGATGGATGGGCCGATGACTGTGATGATTGTTGACGATGCGGAGACCAATCTCCTCGTCATCAAATCTCTCGTGAATGCCTGCGGCATCGTCGGGGCGACGACGTTCAAGAGCCCGGTCGAGGCCCTGGCGCGGATCGATGATCTCGGACCCTCGCTCATCCTCGTCGACTATATGATGCCCGATCTCGACGGGATCGATTTCATCCGTGCGGTGCGCGACCGGGACCGTTTCCAGGACACGCCGATCATCATGGTGACGACCACGGATCAGCGGTCAGTCCGGCTGGAAGCCCTCCAGGCCGGTGCGACGGACTTCATCCACAAGCCGATCGATCCGGCCGAGTTCAAGGCCCGCGTCCGCAACCTCATGCATCTCGCCGATGTGCAGATGAAGCTGAAGGATCAGGCGGCGTGGTTGTCGCTGGAGGTGGAAAAGGCCCTGGCTGTGGCGCGGGGCCGCGAGGCCGAAATCGTCACGCGTCTCGCCCGCGCTGCGGAGTTGCGCGATCCCGAGACCGGCGAGCATCTTGAGCGGATGTCGCGTTATTCCGAGAAGATCGCGCGGGCCATGGGCCTGGACGATGCATTCTGCGAGCGGTTGCGGATCGCCGCCCCCATGCATGACATCGGCAAGATCGGCATTCCCGATTCCATTCTTCTGAAACCGGGACCGCTCACCCCGGACGAGCGGCATGAGATGCAGAAACATGCCCAGCAGGGCGGCGAGATCCTCGAGCGCTCGTCGTCGGAACTCATCCGGCTCGCCGGCGAGATCGCCATCTCGCATCATGAGCGCTATGACGGCTCCGGTTATCCATTCCGTCTCGCGGGTGATGCGATCCCGATCGCCGGGCGGATCACTGCGCTCGCCGATGTGTTCGATGCCCTCACCTCGGTACGCCCCTACAAGGCGGCCTGGCCGACGGAACAGGCGCGCGCCTATATTCTCGCCGAGCGCGGCCGTCATTTCGATCCCGCATGTGTCGATGCCATGATCTCGGTCTGGCCGGAAATTCTCGCCATTCATGCCGAGCGCGTTAATGCCGCCACGGCCGAGCGGGTCTGACCGGAATCTGCGGCCGGCCGCCGGGGACGACGCACCTCCTTCTCCTGCGCGATCGGGCGATGAAGGTTATCCGGCGGGCGCAGGACGGCGAGCATGGCCGTCACCGACCGGTCGACAGGCGATGCGTCGCTGAAGTGGGCTGTCAGGCGGGAGCGCCCGCCAGAACAAGGTGCCGAACCTTCGCCCGACGCATAGCCGGATCTCCACCCACCGGCGTCTTCGTCGCTGGGGCGCGGCGCGGGATATGGCGACGGCGAGGGGGATAGGTGCTGTCGTGCAGCTTTCGCGCCGTCGCACAAGTCGCCCCTGGTTGTGGCCGGCGAAGAAGGCGACAAGCCGGCCGGGCCCTGTCCGGGGCCCGGCGGCCGACTGCAAGAGGTGGTGACCAAAAGAACGTCAGGCTGCCCGCACCGTCGCGAGGAACGAGTCGACCTGGGTCTTCAGACGGCTGCCCTGCTGTGACAGTTCCTGGGATGCCGACAGCACCTGGGCGGAGGCCGAGCCGGTCTCGACGGCGCCCTGGTTCACCTCCACGATGGAGGAGGCAACCTCGACGGTGCCCTTGGCGGCTTCCTGGACATTGCGTGCGATCTCCTGGGTCGCGACGCCCTGTTCCTCCACCGCTGCCGCAATGGCCGTCGCGGTGTCGGCGACCTCGACAATCGTTGTGCCGATGGACCGGATCGAGGCGGCCGCTTCGCGCGTCGCCGACTGGATGGCAGATATCTCTGCGCCGATCGCGTCGGTGGCTTTTGCGGTTTGCCCGGCCAGGGCCTTCACTTCCGACGCGACGACCGCGAAACCCTTGCCGGCCTCTCCGGCGCGTGCCGCCTCGATCGTTGCGTTGAGCGCGAGCAGGTTGGTCTGCTCAGCCACCGCCGTGATCAGCTTCACCACCTCGCCGATGCGCCCGGCAGCATCCAGGAGGGCCGAGACCTTCGCATCAGTTGCCTTCGCCTCGGCGACGGCGGCATTCGCTTTTTCGGTCGATTGCAGGACCTGGCGGGCGATCTCGTGGATGGAGGAGGTCATTTCGTCGGTGGCGGCCGCCACCGCCTGGACATTGCCGGAGGCCTGTTCCGAGGCTGCTGCCACCATACCCGATTTCGCCTGCGTCGCCTCGGCGGTGCCCGTCAAGGTGCCGGCCGCGGCCTCAAGTTCGGCCGAAGCCGAGGTGACGGTCGAGACGATTTCGCTGACCGACTTTTCAAACTCGGACACCGCGGCGGCAACAACATTCGCACGACGCTCCTTGGCGGCCCGCTCCTTTGCCTGTTCGGCTTCCAGACGGCGGCTCTCGATGAGGTTGGCCTTGAAGGTCTCGAGCGCGCCGGCGAGCTTGCCGATTTCGTCGCGCTGTCCGAGCGCCGGGACGGCGGTAGTCACATCACCGTCGGCAACCTTCAGCATGGCGCTGGTCATGGCACCGAGCGGTCGCGTGATGAAGCCGATGACGAGCCAGGCCGTGAGCGCCAGGCTCAGCGCGCCGCCGATCGCCAAAGCTGCCATCATCATCCATGTCGCCTGCGAATAGGCGGAATCGGCCGCCTTGACCGCCTCCTGTTGACGCGCCGAGGCACGCTGTTCAATGCCGCGAAGGACGTCGCGGATCTGGGCGATGATCGGCGCGGCCGTGAAGGCGAGCTTGCCGGCCTCGTCATAGGCCCCGTCGCGCGACATTGTCCGGATCTTCGACGCCTCCGCTAGATGCTGCGCGGCCAGCCGGCGCATTTTTTCAACATCCTCACGCCCCACGGTCGTGCGCGACGTCTGCTCGAGTTGGGTGACCCGGACGAGGAATCGCCGATATTCGTCGTTCGTCCAGTTCTCGAACGTTTCCCGCTGTGAAACGGGCATCTCGATCGGCAGAAACTCGACGGCGCGCGCATAGGACAGCAGGTTTGCCGTTGCCCGCCCACCCGCCTCGACCCGCGTGGCAGATGCCGCGACTTCGCGGGTCGCCGAATTCATGGCGGCGAAGTTCCAGAATGCGAGCAGCGCCACAGTCACAGACGTCGCAAGGAGAAGAACGATGGCCGTGAAGATCTTGGGGGCGATGGGCAGATTGCGAATAAGAGTTTGCATGACTGCTGGCTTCTGCTTTTGTGGAGTGAGCGCACCAATGCATGCAGCGATTGCTGCATTCTGGTGCTTGATGTCGCGCCGTTGCGACTACGCCGCGTCTTTGCAGCGAGCGCCATAAAAGACGGGCATTTGATTAAAAATGACTTTGCGTAATGCTCTGAAAGTTGGCGCAATGTGCACGTGCGGTTGAAGGCATCAAGTCTCTGATAAAAATAAGAAATTTGACTGCGTCGGCTGATCTGGTGGCTCTTGCACGTCTGGCATGCGCTGGATGCGTGGGAGGTCATGACGCGCGCGCGTTCGTTCCCGAAGCCGAGATCGCGCAGTGCAAAAGATCGTGATCGGGAAGCGGCTTGGTCCCGGGTGGCAATCCACGTCCAGATCTCACGCAGATGCACCAGCCGATGGATGTTGGCGCTCCGCAGCGCGGAACAGGCCTTTGGGCTGGGCCGCCTCCGGCCTTTTCGACATGCCCGGCGGCGAGGCAACCGGCTGCTGTAGAACGTCCACGCAGTCCGTCCCTGCTCAATTCCGCGTCAAGCCCGGGCGGCCGTCGCAGTTTCCGGGCATCAAGCCTCGGAAACGGGTTGACGCTTGGGGGAAACTTCCCAGTATCCCCCGCACGGTCAAACCCATCTGTCTGCGAACGAGGCTTCATGGCACGAGTATCCGGAGCAAAGCTGCAGGGCCATGTGCCCCGCCTGGCTCCTCCAGGGCGACCGCTGGGGATCCTGGCGCTCGGCGCGATCCTGATGGTCTCGTCCGGCTGTAACGACCAACCGACGCGCGCCGCCGCCAACCCTGCGGTTCCGGCCCCTGTGGCTGTGACGGTGGTGACACTGGAGCGCCGCGAGATTCCCGTGACATCGGTGATGCCCGGTCGCACCGCGCCCTATCGGGCTGCAGAGGTCCGTCCGCAGGTGGGCGGTCTTCTCCGCGAACGCCATTTCGCCGAGGGGGAAGCGGTGAAGGCGGGCCAGTCGCTGTTCCAGATCGATCCGGCGCCGTTCGAGGCTGCCGTGCGGCGTGCCGAGGCGGCGCTCTCCCGCATCGAGGCCGCCGAGCAGGCCGCGTCCAGTACCGCCAATCGCTTGCGCACGCTGGCGCGGGCGCAGGTCGTGAGCGAGCAGACCCTCGAAAATGCCGAAGCGACGCTGCGCCAGACCCGGGCCGACATCATCTCGGCCCGGGCCGCCCTTGAGACCGCCCGCATCGACCTCAGCTACACCCGCGTCGCCTCGCCGATCGACGGCCGCACCGGTCGCGCCAGCGTCACGCCCGGCGCGCTCGTCACGGCCAACCAGACCACCGCGCTCGTGACGGTCACCCAGCTCGATCCGATCTATGTCGACCTGACGCAGCCCAGCGCCGTCCTGCTGCAGCAGCGGCGCGACGTTGCCAGCGGCGTTCTGCGCCGCGACTCGGCAGACCGCGCGACGGCGCGGCTGCTCCTCGAGGACGGCTCCGAATATCCCCATGCCGGCGAGGTCCAGTTCTCCGAGGTGATCGTCGATCAGGGCACCGGCTCGGTCACGGTGCGGGCAGTGTTCCCCAATCCCGACCAGCTTCTGCTGCCCGGCATGTTCGTCCGCGCCCGCGTCGAGGAGGGGGTGACCGACCGCGCCATCCTCGTCCCGCAGCGGGCCGTGCTACGGACGCCGCGCGGTGAGCCCATGGCCTTCGTGGTCAACACCGAAGGGGTCGTCGAACAGCGCGTGTTGCGCGCCAGCCGGACCGTCGGCAACGACTGGCTGGTGACGGATGGTGTGACGGCGGGCGAACGAGTGGTCTTCGAGGGGCTACAGCGCATCCGCCAGGGTACCCGCGTCCAGGCCACCGAGCGCCCCGCCGCCCCGGCCGGGACATAGCCCGCCCATGGCTCGCTTCTTCATCGACCGGCCGGTCTTCGCCTGGGTCATCGCGATCGCCATCATGATCGCCGGCCTGCTGGCCCTGCGCAACATGGCGGTGGCGCAGTACCCGGCCATTGCGCCGCCCGCCATCTCCATCAATGTGGTGTTCCCCGGTGCCTCCGCGGAGACCGTCCAGACCACTGTGGTGCAGGTCATCGAGCAGCAGTTGAGCGGCATCGACAACCTGCTCTACTTCGATTCACAGACCTCCAAGGATGGCGCGGCCCGTATCCAGCTGACCTTCGCGCCCGGCACCAATGCCGATACGGCCCAGGTGCAGGTCCAGAACCGCGTGCAACTTGCGGTTCCCCGTCTGCCGCTGACGGTGCAGCAGCAGGGCCTGCGCGTCGTCAAATCCTCCGGCAATTTCCTGCTCGTGGTCGGGTTCATATCGACCGACGGCCGGATGGAACGCACGGACATTTCCGATTTCCTTGTTGCCAATGTGCAGGATCCGATCAGCCGGACTCCCGGCGTCGGCGATTACCAGGTCTTCGGGGCGCAGTTCGCCATGCGCATCTGGCTCGACCCCGCCAGACTGATCAATTTCGGGCTGACGCCCTCGGATGTCGCGGCAGCGGTGCGGGCGCAGAACGTGCAGGTCTCCAGCGGCGAGATGGGCGGGCTCCCTGCGGTGCCCGGCCAGCAGCTCAACGCCACCATCGTCGGACCTTCCTATCTGCAGACCGTGGAGGAGTTCGGGGCCATCCTCATGCGCGTCCGCCCCGACGGATCGCAGGTGCGCCTGCGCGACGTAGCGCGCGTCGAGATCGGCGGCGAGAACTACTCCATCACCACCCAGTTGGATGGAAAGCCCTCCAGCGGCATCGGCATCCGCCTCGCCAGCGGCGCCAATGCGCTCGATACGGCCGCGGCGGTCCGCGCCACCATCGACCGGCTCCGACCGAGCTTCCCGCCGGGTCTGGAGGTCGCCTATCTCCAGGACACTACCCCTTTCGTGCAGCGCTCCATCAAGAGCGTCATCCTGACCTTGCTGGAGGCGGTGGCCCTGGTCTTCGTCGTGATGTTCATATTCCTGCAGAACTTCCGCGCGACCCTTATCCCGACCATGGCGATCCCTGTGGTCCTTCTGGGCACCTTCGCGGTGCTGCAGGCGCTGGGTTTCAGCGTCAACACCCTGACGATGTTCGGGCTCGTGCTGGCCATCGGCCTGCTGGTCGATGACGCCATCGTCGTCGTCGAGAATGTCGAGCGCGTCATGGCGGAGGAACATCTCTCTCCGCTGGAAGCCACGCGGAAGTCGATGGACCAGATCACCGGCGCCCTCGTGGGCATCGGCCTGGTGCTGTCGGCGGTTTTCCTGCCGATGGCCTTCTTCGGTGGATCGGTGGGCGTCATCTACCGGCAGTTCTCCGTAACCATCGCCACGGCCATGACCTTGTCGGTCCTCGTGGCGATCTTCTTCACGCCGGTCCTCTGCGTCTCCTTGCTGCGGCCGCACAAGCCGGGCCAGGGCACGCGCGGCGTCTACGGCTGGTTCAACCGTGGCTTCGACCGCATCACCCGCGGCTATGTCGGCGGCGTTCGCGCCAGCATGCGCCGGCCGGCGCGGATGCTGGTGATCTACGTCGCCTTGCTGGGCGCCCTCGGCTACAGCTTCCTGCGGCTGCCCGGCGGGTTCCTGCCGAATGAGGACCAGGGTATCGCCTTCGCGCAGGTGACCACGCCACCCGGTGCAACCGCTGACCGCACCCAGCGCGCGCTGGACGATCTGGGTCGCTATCTCCGTGAGGAAGAGAGCGCCGTTGTCGACAATTTCTTCGCCATCAACGGGTTCAGCTTCGGCGGCCGCGGGCAGAATTCGGGGCTCGGTTTCATCACGCTGCGTGACTGGGACGTGCGGCCCGGCCAGCAGAACAGCGTCCAGGCCCTGACGGAGCGGGTCAACGCGCGCTTCGCGCGCTACCAGGACGCCCTGATCACCGCCTCGGCGCCGCCAGCCGTCCGCGAGCTGGGCAATGCCTCCGGCTTCGCCCTGCAGCTTCTCGATCGCGGCGGTCTCGGCCACGGCGCGCTGATGGCCGCGCGCGATCAGTTGCTGCGGCTCGCCGCGGCGAGCCCGGTCCTGTCGCGCGTGCGCGCCAATGGTCTGAACGACGAGGCACAGTTCCGCCTCATCGTGGATTGGGAACGTGCCAGCGCCCTCGGCCTGTCAGTCACCGAGGTGAACTCCACCCTGGCCACCGCCTGGGGCGCGACCTATGTCAACGACTTCCTCGACCGCGGGCGGGTCAAGCGCGTCTTCATGCAGGGGCAGCCGGATGCCCGCATGGTCCCCGGCGATCTCGACAAATGGTTCGTGCGCAACGCGCAGGGGCAGATGGTGCCGTTCTCCGCCTTCGGCCGCACCGAATGGGAATTCGGTTCGCCCCGTCTCGAACGGTTCAACGGGATTGCGTCGCGGGAGATCCAGGGCTTGCCGGCGCCCGGCTACACCACCGGCCAGGCCATGGACGAGATGGAACGGCTTGTGGCGCAACTGCCCGGCGGCTTCGGCTTCGAGTGGAGCGGCATCTCGTTCCAGGAGCGGCAATCCTCCGGCCAGGCCCTGGCGCTCTACCTGCTGTCGCTTCTGGTGGTCTTCCTCTGCCTGGCGGCACTCTACGAGAGCTGGTCGATCCCGACCGCCGTCTTGCTGGCGGTCCCGCTCGGCGTGCTGGGGGCCGTGCTCGCCTCTCTGTATGGCGGCATGTCCAATGACGTCTACTTCCAGGTCGGCCTGTTGGCCACGATCGGTCTGACCGCCAAGAACGCCATCCTCATCGTGGAGTTTGCCCGCGAGGGCTATAACCGTGGCCTGTCGCTCGTCGATGCCGCGGAGGAGGCGGCGCGCCAGCGGCTGCGGCCAATCATCATGACCTCGCTCGCCTTCACCCTCGGTGTCGTGCCGCTGGCCATCGCCAGCGGTGCAGGTTCGGGCGCCCAGAATGCGATCGGCGTCGGTGTGATCGGCGGGGTGGTCGCCGGCACGGTGCTCGCGGTTCTGTTCGTGCCCGTCTTCTTCGTCCTCGTTCTGCGCATGTTCCGCACCAGGCGGTCCGGTGAAGGGGCTGCGGCGGTGGCCCGGGTCGAGGCCGCTCCGGCGGGCGAGTAGAGCGCCTGCCGCAGCAGCCGCGCTCATGCCGGCCGAGGACGCCCGCCCGTCGATGCTGCCACGGGCGTCCCGGCCGAGAACAGGAAACCCTGGCCCGCATCGCAGCCAGCCCCCCGCAGGAAGTCCCGCTGATCTTCGGTTTCGATCCCCTCGGCGACCACCTTGATGTCGAGGGCATGGGCGAGATCGATCATCGCCTTGACGATTGTCCCGCTGCGGCCGACGAGCGACATGCCGCTGACGAAGGACCGGTCGATCTTGATCCAGTCGATCGGATAGTCGCGCAGGTGGATGAGTGATGCGTGGCCGGTGCCGAAATCGTCGAGCGCGATCGACACTCCCGCGCGCGCGAGTTCGGCGATCGCCGCCTCGACGGCCTGCGAGTTCTCGCCCAGGAACACCGTCTCGGTCACCTCGATCCGCAATGAGGACGGCGGCAGGGCGAGCTGCTCCAGCCGGTCAAGCACGGTCCGGGCATAGTCGCCACCGTTGAACGTATGTTCGGACGCGTTCAATGCGACGATCCCGGGGTCTTTCCCGGCCTGGCGCCAAATGGCCATCTGTTCCGTCACCAGGATCAGCATGCGCTCGTCGATAATGCGCAGGCTCTCGGGATCGGACATCGCCGCCCAGAATGCCGAGGGGCCCACCAATTCGCCGCCACCGGTGCGCAGCCGCACCAAGGCCTCGCATCCGAGTTCACGCCCGTCGGCGAGGTCGAGACAGGGTTGGAAGGCGGGGACGATGCCGCCGGCAAGGCCGGCTTCGCGAACCATCTCGATGGCCCCGCGCCGCGCGGTGAACTGAGCGCCGATATTTGGGCTGTAGCTGCTCGTTCGCGCCCGGCCTGAACGCTTGGCCGCATAGAGGGCAAGGTCAGCAAAGCGGAGAAGATCCTCGGCCGTCGCTGCATCGAACGGGTAGTAGGCGATGCCGATCGACCCCGAGACATAGAGCCAGTCTCCGCAGAACGGCACCCCGCGTCGGACGGCGTTGAGGATGGCCTCGGCCCGCGCCTCGACTGCCGATCGATCCTCCGTGTTGGCGAGCAGGATCGCGAACTCGTCGCCGCCGAGGCGCGCGCAGTCCAGTTCGGGGAACAGGGCTCTCAGCCGTCCCGCCACCGACCGCAGCACCTCGTCGCCCGCATCGTGACCGCGCGTATCGTTCACCTCCTTGAAGCCGTCGAGATCGAGCAGCAGAAGCGCGACGCTGCCGGTTGCTCCGGCCGCGCCGATCATCTCACGCAGCCGCTTCTGGAATAGCGTGCGATTGGGGATGCCGGACAGCCCGTCGATATGGGCACTGCGCCACAGCTGAAGCTCGGCTTCATGCTGCTCGGTGACGTCCTGGACGACGCCCACAAGCCGCTTGGGCCGTCCGCCCCAGCGCTCGAGTTCGCCCGTCGCACGCACATATCTGAGCCGGCCCTTGGCGGTGACCAGCCCGGCATCAAAGCGAAAGGGCAGGCCCGTCGCGCGCGTTTGCGCGAGGTGACGGCGCACACGCTCCCTGTCCTCCTCGAGGTAGAACAGCAACGCCTCGCCGGTGGTCGGCAGGGCACCGATCGGCAGGTCATGCAGGATGAAGACCTGATCCGACCACGTCATCTCCTTCGTGTCGAGGTCGATCGACCAGGCCCCGATGGAGGCGAGGCCCTCGACCTGTCGCAGCCACGAACTGCGGGTCTCCGCCACCTCCCTCAAGGCGGCGAGTTCCCGCTCGTAGACGCGCCGCTGCCGCGCCTCGAACACGACGAACTGGATCGCGTCGGCATCGGCGGCCGCCGTGACCAGAACATCGAGGCGCGTGTTGTCCGGACCCATCAGTGTCAGGGCAACCTCCCGGAAACCCCTGTCGAGCCGGAGCATCGGGGAGAGATGGGTCTCGAAGAACGTCCGGCCCGCGACCGAAAGAAAGTCGGAGAAGCGGAGCTGCCCGACCACATCCTCGGCGGTCCGGCCGATCCAGCCGAGCAATGTACTGTTGGCAACGCGGACCACGCCTTCGACATCGGTCGACAGAAGACCGGCGGGAGCCTGATCGAAGAAGTTGTCGGCGAACGACCGGTCAGACCCGTCCATGGGCATCGCTCAGATAGCGACGCATCTGCGCGACGACCTCTTCGGGATGGCTGACATGCGGACAATGTCCCGTCGCCGCGAGCTGGACGAACTGTGCCTGAGGCAGGTTGTCGGCGACGTATCGGCCGACAACCTCCGACGCGATCACGTCCTGCGAGCATTGCAGGACGAGCGCCGGCTTGCCCATGCGGGGCAGGTCATCCCGCGTATCCGAGAAAAAGGTGACACGCGCGAAATGGGCGGCGATAGCGGGATCGGTCCGGCAGAAGCTCTCCTCAAGTTCGGCTGCAAGGTCCGGACGATCGGGATTGCCCATGATCGCAGGCGCCATCGTGCTCGACCAGCCAAGGAAGTTGCTCGACAGCAGGTCGAGCATCTCCTCCAGCGCATCCACCGAGAAACCGCCACGGTAGTCGCCATCGTCGAGATAGCATGGGGACGGCCCGATGAGGATCAGGTCCGAGAAGCGCTCGGGGCGGAGAAGCGCGGCGCGGATTCCAATGCTGGCGCTGACCGAATGGCCGACGAACACGACGTCGCGGAGATCCAGAGCCTCACAGATCGACACCACGTCCTCGGCATAGCCGTCGAGCGTCGCATAGCGTGCTGGGTCGAATGCAGCGAGGTCCGATCTGCCGGCGCCGACGTGGTCGAAGAGGATCAGCCGAAAGTCGTCCTGAAAGGCGGGCACCAAGGCCTTCCACATGTTCTGGTCACAGCCGAAACCATGGGCGAACACCATGGGCCCCGCGCCGGATCCGACGATGCGAATGGCGTGGCGCTGCCTCACCGCGTTCGCGTCTCCGTCGCTGGCGCGCGGATGGGACGACCGCGCCATGGAGACGGAAGCTTTCTCGAGCGCCATCGTCATTCATCCGGTATCGCGATTGCCATACAAGCGACGGGCCCTTTCGAATCGGGCACGTTTCCAGGGCAATATACATCAGTGAATCGTGTTTATGGCGCTCGACAAGTGGGTGCTGCGCCGGATTGTGACGGCTGAGAGGATCGCACCGGCGCCATGGGGCCGTCCCACCGTCAGCGAGGCCTGTGAGAGGGCATGCCGCGACGAAGGTGGCCATGACAACGCCCAGCGCTGGGCACTTGACCATTTCGCCCGCACGCGGCACGAGCCCTTCGACGCCTGCTTCACCGTCACGCCGGAACGGTTGGGGCGTGCCGGTCATGGCCTGCATGACGTGATGCACGTTGCACAGAGCCAGTACCACGACATCGCCGTGGCCCGGCAACGCGGCCAAAAGGTCTGCTGGATCGAGCGCCGGGCCGGCAAGCCGATTCGGGCGGGACGATCGATGCCGCCTTCACCGAGCCGGACTACCGCTTCACCACCCTGACGGGTCTCGCCGACGCCTGCGATGCCGGTGCGATCCGGATGACATGACCGCAGTCGGGATCGAGACCCAGCATGACGCGGCTTCCGGAATCGGTATTCATGAAAAGGCGCGTCCGCAGCAGACGAGCGTCAGTGCGCCGCCTGCCGAAAGGCAGGGATCACCTCGCGGGCGAACAAGCGCATGGCCTGGAGCGCGGGCTCAGTGCCGACAACGCCGTTGCCATTGAAGACGCAGCGGATCTGGTCGATCCCGCGCCGCCGTGCCAACGCGGCCAATTGCCGGTGGCATTGATCGGGATCGCCCCAGATGAAGCGTTCAGCCAAAAGCTGCGCGCGACCAACCGGGGGACTGGCGCGTCCCTGCAGCGTTGCGAAATGGCGACGGCGCGCCTCCAGTCCTGCCAGCAGCGGATCGAGCTGGCCGGCCGCCTCGGCCACTGTGCGGCCGATGACGACATAGCGCGACAGCGAGGACGAGGCGAGCCTCGGCGCGATCGCCCGGGTCTCGGCCAGGGCGAGATAGATGGCGAGCTGGCGGTCTTCCGGGGGCTCGAGGCTCAGCAGAAGCGGCAAGCCTTCGGCAAGGGCGAAGCCCAGGGTTTCCGGCGTCGATCCCGCGACATAGATGGGCGGGTGAGGCACCTGCACTGGCCGCGGGCCGATCATCGCCTCCCCGTAATGCCAGGGTCCTCGTGCCGTGGGGACGCCGCCTGTGGTGAGCGCCTGGCGCAGCAGGCAATAGGCCTGCTCGAACCGGGCGCGGGCCTCCTCATGGGGAATGCCCAGCGTTGCGAAAGTGGCAGGATCGGTGCCGCGTCCGATCCCGATGTCGAGGCGGCCGCCGCTCTGCAGGTCGAGTTGGCCGATCTCCTCGGCGAGGGTCAGCGGATGGTGCAGCGGCAAAACCAGCACCGATGTGCCGACCCGCAACCGTTCGGTGCGGGCAAAGATCGCGGCGGCCAGCAGATGCGGCGAGGGATAGGCAATGCGCGGCTGGTGAAACCGGAACTCGTTGAACCAGACCCCGTCGAAGCCGAGTCTGTCCGCCTCCTCGAAAATGGCGAGAAAGTCGCGATGGTCCATCGCTGTGGCTTCGCGCGTCCAGCCGGCCAGGTCGATGCGCATCAGTCCCTCCCGCAGACAGGGCGGGCGATGGTGACGCCGCCGGACACCATCGTCTCGAAGGCGACGCCGAACACCGTGGCGAGGACGCCCGAACGCACCACGGCACCGGCAGTGTCAACCGCGACGAGGCGGCCTTCATCCATCACCAAAAGCCGGTCGCACCAGGCGGTCGCGAGCTCGATATCGTGCAGCACGGCGACGACGAGGCGCGTGCGGCCACGCGCCGCCAGCCGGCCCATGAGCCGGATACGGTGGCCGATGTCGAGGCTGGCACCGGGCTCGTCGACGACGAGGACGGCCGGGTCGGCGACAGTGACCGCGGCGAACAGGGCGCGGGCCTTCTCGCCGCCGGAGAGGGTCGACCAGAGGCGGTCGCCATGGCCGTCGAGGCCAGCCTCCGACAGCGCCGATCGCACGATTCCCGGGGGCAGGTCGGGCCGGCGCGCTGCGCCCATCTCCACCAGCATGCGGGGGCTGATGTCCCAGTGGGGCGTGAAGGCCTGCGGCATGTAGCCGATCATCGCCGCGCGGCGCGCCGCAGCCAGCGCAGTCACGTCCTCCTCGCCGATCCGGATCGCGCCGGCATGGGCTTCGGGCTGGCCGGCCAGGAGGCGGGCCAGCGTCGATTTGCCTGCCCCGTTTGGACCGAGAAGACCGACGAGCCCTTGGCCGGGGCAGGTGAAGCTGACGTCGTCGAGGATCGGGCGGCCGGCCCGCATGACCGTCAGCTTGTGGACCACGAGACCGGTCATGGCCGCAGCCGCCGGGCGAGCAGAACCAGAAAGAAGGGGCCGCCGGCGAGGGCCGTGATGAGCCCGAGCGGGATTTCCGCCGGTGGCAGGGCTGCCCGGGCGAGAGCGTCTGCCAGCACGACCGCGATGGCCCCGATCAGCGCCGAGGCGAGGATCAGGGGGCGATGCCGCGGCCCGACGAGGCTGCGGCCGAGATGCGGCGCCGCAAGGCCGATGAAGGCGACCAGTCCACCGAAGGCGACGGCGACGGCAACCACTGCGGATCCGACGAGGATCGTCACCGCGATGAAGCCCTTCACATCGAGACCAAAGCTGCGTGCCATGTCCTCGCCGAGGCCGAGGAGATCCAGCCCGCGCGCGGTGGTCAGCGCCAGAAGGAGGCATGCTCCGGTCAGAACGGCGAGGGCTGCGAGCCCGGCTGTCCCCGGCGTCTGGATGCCGCCGAGCATCCAGCTCAGCACGACCTGGAGGCTGATGCTCTCGTCGGAGAGGGCGAGCATGAGGAAGGAGCGCAGCGCCCCGAGGATCGCCGCGACGGCGACCCCGGCCAGCAGCAGGCCGGCGGCATCGACGACCCCGGAGACGCGGCCGATGAGCAGAACCATGACGGTGGCGCTCCAGGCGCCGCAGAAGGCGAGCACCGGGAGGGTCACGGCTTGTGGCATGCCGAGCGGCACGAGCAGGGCGACAGTCGCCCCGACCGCGGCGCCGCCCGCCGATCCCAGGAGATAGGGCTCGGCCAGGGGGTTGCGGAACAGGCCCTGGAACAGGCAGCCACCGATGCCGAGCAATGCCCCGACAAAGGCAGCCGCCAGCACGCGCGGCAGGCGCCAGTCGGTGATGAGGCGGCTGTCGAGGGAACCATCCCCGGTCAGCGCTGCCAGCAGACGGGCCGGCGAGGCCCAGTCATGGCCGGCCGCGAGCCCCACACAGACGGCCAATGCCAGACCGAGGCCCAGCAACATCGCGAGCCGGATGGTGAAGCCGTCCCGGGGGGGTGTGATCGCCGCATTCATGCCGGCCGCTCCCAGGCGACGTCGCCGAGTCGCGTGGCGAGAGCTTCGATGCCGTCGACGACCCGCGGGCCGGGAATGAGGAACGCGGCACGGTTGACGGCGAAGAGCCGTCCGGTCCGGCGTGCCGCAAGGCCTGCCCAGGCCGGGGCGTCGAAGAGGTCCCGCATCGCCGCTTCGGTGCCGGCGAAGAGGATGCAGTCAGGATCGGCGCGAAGGATGGCTTCGGGGGAGACCTGCGGCAGGAGCCGTCGGCCTTCCAGGGCGTCCCGCGTGCCGGCGGCGCGCGCCGCATCGGCCGTATAGCTGTCCGGCCTGGCGACGAGCAGCAGGCCTGTAGAAACCCGGCCGGTGATCATCAGAGCCCTCGGGCGAGGCCGCGAGGCGGTCCGGGCGGCCACTGCGGCCAGACGCCTCTCGAGGTGCCGTGCCATGGTCTCGCCCGCCTCGGGGACACCGCCGGCGCGGGCGACGAGGCGCAGATTGGCAAGCACCGCGGCGAGGGTGGGGTGGGTCAGCACCATGACCGGAATGCCCAGGCGCTCCAGCGGGTCAACCAGTTGGTGGACGGCCTGCCGCGCCGGCGTGACGATGACGAGGTCCGGCCGCAGGCCGGCAATGCGGTCCACGGAAAAGCCAAGCCTTCCGCCGACCTGCGGCAGGCCCGCAATGGCCGGCGGAAACCGGGTATAGGCTTCGACGCCGACGATCCGGTCGGTGAGACCGGCCGCAACCACCAGTTCGGTGTTGGAGGCGAAGATGGGAACGATCCGCCGCGGCGGGGTGGGGAGTACGATCCGTCGTCCGAGCGCGTCGACGATCTCCTCCGATGCGGCGACAGGCGCGGCGAGGGTCATCCCCGCCGCGCCGAGAGCCATGACAAATCCGCGGCGGCTTGTCATGGCGCTCAGAATGCCGCCTTGAGGCCGAAGACGATTTCCCGGCCCGGCATGGAATTTCCCATGTTGCCGATGCCGTTGGTATTGGCGACCGCGGGGTTGCCAAGGAAGGGCTGCTGGTCGAGCGCGATGAACAAGGCGTGCTGGTTGACGTTGAAGATGTTGTTCACCGCGACATAGGCGGTCAGGCCCTTGCGCAATTCGCCCTCCAGCCTGGCGTTCCAGACCCAATAGCTGGGCTTCTGATGGATGAAGGTGCTGGACGGCTCGCCTGCCGGGATCAGCAGCGCCTCCTCGGTGTCGTACCAGATCGGTCCGCGCAGGATGCCGGTCACAGAGAAGGTCCAGGGAATGGCGGCCCCGGTCCTCTGGCCGAAGCGGGTGCCGATCGCCGCCTGGAATTTGTAGGCCCGCTGGACCTGACGGGAATTGGCGGTGGGGGCGGCGCCGAAGTCCCTCATATCGAAATTGTAGCCGCCATTGGCGAAGATCGACCAATGCCAGCCGCCGGGCTGTGCCACGAAGGCGCGCATGACGTCGAGGTTCGCCTGGAGTTCCAGACCGCGGATGACGATGTCACCGGGATTGTTGACGAAATCGGAGACGTTGAGCGCCCCCGCCCGCCGCTGCGAGATGATCCGCTGCGAGATCGTGTTCTGGAACAGGGCGGCGTCGATGCTGAGACCGTTCCAGGCGAAGGTGGTTCCGATCTCGTACTGGCGGCTCGTTTCGGGCCGAAGATTGGAATTGCCGAAGACCAGGCCGCCGGCAAGGACCGTGTAATTGCCGGCGAGTTCCGTCGCAGTCGGTGCGCGGAAACCGGTCGACAGGCCAGTGCGGAAGCTCAGGTGCTCGGTGGCCCTGACAGTCCCGCCGACGGTGTAGGTGGTGGATGTGTAGGGCCGCGAGCCGGTCTGCTGGTTGGCAAGGTTGGGTGTCGGGTCGAAGCTGGTGGAGCCCCGGGTGTGGCGAAGGCCTGCCCGCAGCACCAGCCGGTCGTCGAAGAGCCGCTGGCTGCTCTCGGCATAGAAGGCCATCAGCGATTCGGTCTGGTTCGCATCCTGCGGTGCGACCTGGGCCATGGTGTAGGGCGGATTGATCGCTTCCCGGTAACGGGCGGACCGCAGCCAGCTGCGCTCCAGATTGACGCCAAGCAGCAGTTCATTGCCGGGGAACAGGGTGAAGATGGGCTCGAACTTCGTCCCCATGATGGTCAGGTGGCGGCGGTTGATGTCGAGCCGCGTGCCGCCGCCGCGCGAGGCCCAGCGGAAGATGTCCTGGTCCTCGACGAGGTAGCTGTGCGAGGTCCATCTGGCGAAATCGGTTGCCGCCCGGCCTGTATAGACGAAGTCGAACGACGCGTTGGTGCGCTGGTCGCGGTTGAACGTGCTCCACGACGACCCGCGGAAACCGGCATTGTAAATGCCGTCGGAGCGAACCGTGATGTCGATGCGGTTGAGGTCGTTCAACTGGTGGCCGAAGGCGCCGGTAACGCCGAGGCGCTGCCATTGGGTGTTGCCCATCAGGCCGCCTCCGGCGCCCGACGAATAGCTGTCGCGCCTCCCGCCGGAGAGGCCGATATAATAGTCCATCGTGCCATGCTGGCCGGCCGTGTGGGCGCGCCCCTGCACGAGGCCCCATGAGCCGCCCTGGATCTCGGCGGCGCTGCCGGAGGTGTTGCGGCCGTTGCGCAGGATGATGTTGATGACGCCGCCCATGGCGCCCGACCCGTAGATCACCGAGGCTGGCCCGCGGATCACCTCGATCCGCTCGACATCGGCCGGCGAAAGCTTCGAGATGTTGGCGGTGCCGGCGCGACGGCCGTTGATCAGGACGAGCACCTGACTGCGGAAATCCTTACCCTGACCGTCCGAGGCCCCGCCGCGGATGTTGATGGAGGTCTGGCCGGGCGTCCATTCGGAGAAGAAGCCGACGGCGTTGTCCGAGAGGAGTTCGGTCACTGAGCGGGCGTTCGACCGGCTGATGGCTTCGCTGTCGATCACCTGGACGGTGCCGGTGGTGCGGCTGCGCGGCTCGGGTCGGCCTGTCGAGGTGACCACGATCTCATCGAGGATGGTCGGCGGCGTCGTTCGGTCTTGCGCAGCGGCGGGAGACGAAAAGGCACACAAAAAAGCAATGAGCGGGGCAGCCGGCCGGCGCCCGCAGACAAGAATAGACATCGATTTCTCCTTCCGGCCCACCGCCGGAACAGGGTTGCACACGTCCTCGGCCGGTCTCCTGGCTCGCGGGTCGACGCGCTCGATCACCCTTCCCGGCCCGAAGGCCAGTGGATATGCGAGGAGCACTCGCCGCTTACAGTTGCGGGGGCAGCCGTGGCTTTGGACGCGAAGGTCCGCACCACATTCCCGTTTCACTCCCCTGCAGGGGGGGAGCACCGAAAGACGCATACACATGAGCAGACAATCTTGAGTGGAGCAAGACCGTCATGTGAAAAATGTTATACTATTACTCTTTACCCGCAAGCCCGGGCAGCCCTGGGAGCGTGCACGGGGCAGGTGGTAATCGATGCGACAGACACCGGCATGAGTGGGGAATGCGGGAGCTTTTCCGGCAGGGTTCGGCTCGTGCCGGTCTCATTCCCCGGTGTTTCCAGGCCCGGCGAGGGGATGCGCACCGCGGCTATCAAGGAAGCTTGCCAGGGCCCGGAATCCTTGGTCACCCGCTCCATCCCTTGTGGATTACTCTTGCCCGTTAGGGTGAGGCTCACATCCGCAGCACGATATCGGCCGGGCACGTGGCCGGGCCAACCTGGCCGTCTGGTCACGTTGCTCCGGCAGGGTGCGTGGAACGGTCGGGCCGTAGCCTAGTCGACCGCGGAACGCTCACCGGTGTCCGACAAGGACGCGATCTGCGCCACGGTTACTGGCTTGACCGGCGCGCGAAGGCGCATGTGTCCGATGTCGCTGGGCGACTGTCCCGTCTCCGCGGCAATGATCGCGACGGTGGTCAGTCCGCACATCCGCGATTGGCATGGCCCCATGCCTGCCCGCGTGAAGGCCTTGACCTGATTCGGCCCCATTGCCCCGCGGCGAACAGCCTTGCGGATGTCCCCCGCCGTCACCTCTTCGCAACGACAGACGATCACGTCGTCGGGCGGGCTGAGATGCGACTGTCGCGGTGCATAGAGCGCGTCGAGGAAGGCGCGGCCGCGCAAGCTGACGGCGAGACGACGTCGCCATTGCCTTTCTGTCCGATCGTCATCTCCCGCTGTTCCCCGCAGCATGCGCAAGACGCCGAACGCCGCGAGCGCCCCTTCGGCCTCGGCGGCCTGGGCGCCACCGATCCCGCCGGAATCGCCGGCAATGAACAGACCGGGCACATCGGTCTGGCCGCTCGCATCACGAACCGGCTCGAAAGCCAGCCGCGCCGCGTTCCAACGGTGCTGGGCGCCAGCGGACCATGTCAGATTGATCTGCGGGACCACGCCATGGTGCAGCAGCAGAACATGCGCGGGGATTGTTCTTTCCGTGGCGCCCTTGCGGTAGGCGACAGCCGACAGGCGCGTGTCCCCGATCGCGGCGACCGCCTCCACGCCGCGAATGATGCGCGTCGCCGCAAGCGCCTTGCAGAGGAGGCCGAGCCCCTTGAAGGCGTAGCGGCTGGCCAGGAAGCCGGGGACATGGCGCAAAGCCCGCCGCCAGTTCCCGGGGGCTGCCGTATCCAGCAGCGTGTCGATGGCGACGCCCAGCGCTGCATATTGCGCTGCCAGCAGGTAGAGCAGGGGACCGGTGCCGGCGAGCACCACCGGCCCGTCCGGCACAACCCCGTCGGCCTTCAGCATGGTCTGGGCGGCGCCTGCGGTCATGACACCCGGCAATGTCCAGCCGTCGATGGGGAACGGTCGCTCCTGGGCTCCCGTTGCCGCGATGACCACCTTCGCCCTGATGACGACCGCCTTGTCATGGCCGGTTGCGACACTGACGCAGAACGAGCCATCCGCCTCCCGCTCGATCTGGATGACGGTCGCGCCGAAGAGCGCCTGCACCCCCGAGGCGCGGAACGCTGCCGCCAGGACTGCACCCGCGGCATAATCGGGGCCGAGCTTGGCCGTTCCGGCGAAGGCGCCACTCTCGGATCCGCGATAAATCTGGCCGCCCGGTTCCCGGCCCTCGTCGACCAGCATCACCGACAGCCCGCCAGCCGCCGCCTCCACGGCGGCGCGCAGCCCGGCGGGTCCGGCGCCGACGATCACCAGATCAAAGGGCATCATGCTCATTCCGGAACCGTGTCTGCCAGAGCCGCCAAGCGTGTGCCGGTCTGGACCGCCATGCCATCCCTGACACGGACGAGGCAGGCCTGGCGGTTCGCCGCCCCATCGATGGTCACCAGACAGTCGAAGCAGACGCCCATGCCGCAGAACGGTCCGCGCTCCCGACCGAGGCGCGCCGAGCGACGCAATCCGGCAAAGCCGGCCAGCAGCATCGCTGTCGACAGCGTTTCGCCGGCCGCGACGCTGAACGGTCGGCCGTCGATCGTGACCGTGACATGGCCGGCAGGCTCAACCAGGCGGCGGAACATCCGCGAACCTCCCCGCAGCGAAGGGTGTGAGGTCAGGCAACCAGTCACCCGAGGCGATCATGCCGGCGACATGCGAAGCATGGACGGCTGCCAGCGTCACGCCGCTGTGGCAGGTGACAAGATAGGCGCCGGGATGCGTGACCGAGCGGTCATAGATGGGATAGCCGTCCGGGGTCATGACCCGCAGCGCCCCCCAGCTCCGCACCACCTGGGCCTGAGCCAGAAGCGGAAAAATGCGGATCGCATTGGCGGCAATGCCGGCCAGAACGTCGTGCCGGGTGCCGTTGTCGAAGCCGACCTCCTCCTTGCTGTCGCCGATCATGACACCCCCCTCGTCGGTCTGCCGGATGGTGCCGAGCGGGTAGTCCAGAAAGTGCGCGAGCTTTTCGGTGACGAGGATTTGCCCCCGCTGTGGCCGGACGGGGGCGTGGATCCCGACCATCGGGCCGAGGCGGGCATTGCCGAGCCCGGCGGCCAGCACGACCTTCCCGGCCCTTATCTCGCCGGCTGCGCCGGTGATGCTGAACCCGTCCAGGCGACAATTGATCGCCTCGACGGTCGCGTTCGGCCGGTAGATGGCGCCAAGGCTCGCAGCGGCGGCATGGAGCGCGTTGAAGAGCCGGAGGGCATTGACGTGACCATCGTGCGGACAAAAGGTGCCTCCGACGACGTCGGGGCCGATGGCCGGCAAGAGGCGCTTCATCCCGCCGGCATCGAGGCGCTCGAAATCCGCGCAATCCCGCCCGCGATTGTGCAGGCGCCGCAGGTCGTTGCAGCGCGCGTCGAGATCCTGCTCGGTCAGCGAGGCCATGAGCCCGCCCCGTTGCTCATAGGACAGCGGCGTCTCGGTGGCGGCCTCGATCTCGTCAGCGAAGACAGGCCAGGCTCGTGCGGAAGCAAGGCTCCAACTGGCGTAGTCCGGATTGTCGAGACCCTTTCCCTGGACCCAGACGAGACCGAAATTGCCTCGGGAGGCCCGGTGCGCGACATCACCCTCGTCGAGGATCGTCACGGTCAGGCCGGTCTTTGCCAGCCCATAGGCAAGCGACAAGCCGACGACGCCGCCGCCGATCACCGCCACGTCGCAATCGTTGCCCGGTCGCTCGGGCGCCGGGCTCATGACTTGTCCTCGCCGATGAACAGCCGCTGGAGGCCGTAAAGCCGGTCGATCACCAGCATGGCCAGCACGGTGAAGAGGATCAGCAGCGCCGATACGGCGCAGATGAGTGGGTCGATCGAGTCCTGGATATAGGTGAACATGCGCACGGGCAGCGTGGTGGTGGTGGCTGAGGCGATGAAGACGGTCATCGTGACCTCGTCGAAACTCTGGATGAAGGCCAGGGCAAAGCCACTGGCCATGCCCGGAACGATCAGCGGGATGACGATCCGCCGGTAGGTGGTGATCCTGTCGGCGCCAAGGGCGGTTGCGGCGTCCTCGATCCGCTTGTCCATGCCTGTCGCGGCAGCGAGCACCATGCGCATCGCGAAGGGAAACACCACCACGACATGACCGATGATCAACCCCGCCATCGTGCCGGAAATCCCCAGCAGCGAGTAGAACCTGAGGAAGGCGATGCCGAGCACGAGGTGCGGGATCATCAGCGGCGCCATGAAGAAGGCGTTCAGCGCCTCGCGCCCGGTGAACCGATAACGGGCGATCGCCAGCGCGGCCGGCACGGCGAACAGGACAGCGATCAGGGACGCGGCTGTCGCCACAAGAAGGCTGGTGCGGAAGGCTGCGATGAAGTCCGGATATTGGCCGACGCGCTCGAACCAGCGCAGGGAAAAGCGGGTGGTCGGGATCGAGAGAAAGCCCTCCGGCGTGAAAGCCACCAGGCAGACCAGAACCATCGGCGCCAGCAGAAAGACTACGAAGGCGGCGTGGAAAACCAGGGCGAGGGGACCGTTCCTCATGACGCGAAGACCTGGGAGTAACGGCGTTCGATGAACCGGTTCCAGCCCACGACGATGGCGACGATGCCCACCAGCAGCAGCACGGCGATGGCCGCGCCGAGCGGCCAGTTCAGCGTACTGAGAAACTCGTCATAGGCGAGGGTCGAGGCCACCTTCAGCCGCCTTCCCCCGATGATCGCCGGGGTCGCGAAGGCGCTCGCCGCCAGCGAGAAGACGATGATGCCGCCGGACAGGATGCCCGGCATGGCCTGCGGCAGCACGATGCGCAGGAAAATCGTGATCTGCGATGCACCCAGCGACTGCGCGGCGCGTTCGGTCGCCGGATCCATCCGCGCGAGGGAGGCCCAGACGGAGAGAACCATGAAGGGCACGAGAACATGGACCAGCGCGATGACGACGCCGGTCTCGGTGAACATCAGCGAGACCGGACTGGACGTCAGTCCCACCCGATGAAGCGCCAGCGGAATGAGCCCGTTGCCGCCGAGGAGCAGCGCCCAGCCAAGCGTCCTGGCGACCACCGAGACCAGCAGGGGGCCGATGACGACGAGGATGAAAGACGAGCGCCACGGCTCCCGCATCCGGCGCAGGATGTAGGCCTCGGGCGCACCGATGAGCACGCAGATCAGCGTCACCCAGAGGGCGATGCGCAGCGTCCTGAGAAAGATCTCCGCGAAGAAGCTGTCCGACAGGATCTCGGCATAGTTCTGGACCGTCAGGGTCGGGACGATGCCTTGGGTGCTGCTCCAGCCGTTGAAGGACAACAGCAGCGTCATGGCGAGAGGCGTCGCCAAGATACCAACGAAGAGCAGGGTCGCGGGTGCGACCAGGAGCCAGCCTTGGCGAGCTTGGGCATTCATGGGCTGGACCCTGCCAAGGACAGCGAGGCGTCGCCGGCGCGGAACACGAGGACGACCGCCTCGCCCTCGCCCGGTACAGGCCGGCCGTCGTTCGGGCGGATGACCAGGCACAGGCCGCCCGGCGTCTGCACGTGGAGCAGCCAGTGGTTGCCCTGGAAGACCCGGGTCAGCACCCGCCCGGGCAATCCGTCGCCTTCGGTGGTGAAATCGACCTTTTCCGGCCGGATGGAGATGGTCGCCGGCCGCTCGCCCGGCATCATGACATGGCCCGCCACCGCAAGCCCCTGCGGGGTCGGCTCGGCGCTGAACGTGTTGGTCCTGCCGAGGAAAGTTGCGACGAAGGCCGAGCCTGGGCGCTCGTAGACGTCGAATGGCGAACCGATCTGCTCGACCCTGCCCTGGTTCATCACCACGATCCGGTCGGACAGGGCCAGGGCCTCTTGCTGATCGTGGGTGACCAGAACCGTCGTGGTGCCGGACTGCCGCTGGATCTGCCGCAGTTCCAGTTGCATCTCCTCTCGCAGCTTGGCATCGAGGTTGGAGAGAGGTTCATCGAGCAAGAGGATCGCGGGCCGGATGACCAGCGCCCGCGCCAGTGCGACACGCTGCTGCTGGCCACCCGACATCTGGCGGGGATAGCGGCCCCCCTTGTCGGCGAGCCCGACCATTGCCAGAGCCTGCTCGACCCGCTGCCGGATCTCGGCTTTGCCGACCCTGCGCATTTCCAGGCCGAAAGCGACATTGGCCGCCACCGTCATGTGCGGGAACAGCGCATAGCTCTGGAAGACGATGCCGAGGCCGCGCTTCTCCGGCGCTAGCTGCGACAGATCGATCCCATCGAGCGCGATGGCGCCTTGGGTCGGCTCGACGAAGCCCGCGATCATCTGCAGCGTGGTGGTCTTGCCGCAGCCCGAAGGACCGAGCAGCGAAATGAATTCGCCCTTCTCGACGCCGAGGTCGAGGTGATCGACCGCGACAGCGGGACCATAGGCTTTCCGGATGTTTTCGATCGCGAGATAGGGCATCACGCCCTCCAGGTCACCGGGGCGCGCCGATGCGCGCCCTGCCTCTGCGAGTGGGGCTCCCGGGCAAGGCCGGGCCCCGGATCAGCGTTCGATCTCGCGAACCCAGCGGCGATTCCAGTCATCACGCACGGGATTGATGATGGTCCAGTCCGCTGCAACGAGGCGGGCCGCCAGTTCGCCCACCGGCATGATTCCCGGGCGGGCGACGGTCGCGTCCTTGTTGACCGGCGCAAGGCCTGCCTCATTGGCGAGGAGCGATTGCGTTTCCGCCGAGAGGATCGTCTGGACGAAGGCATGGGCCTTTGGCCATATCTGCCGCTTGGCCACCGGACAGATCGCCATCATGACCACCGGCGAGCCCTCCTTCGGATAGACGAATTCGACGGGAACGCCGGCATCGATCAAGGGCTGGACCCGCGCCGTGCCCCAGACGCCGAAGATCGCCTGGCCTGTCTGGAACAGTTCGGCATGTTTGGCCGGAGACGGCTCGTAGGCGAGGATGTTGGGGCCGACATGTCGGCGCATGACATCGAAGCCAGGGTTGATGTTGCTCTCGCCACCACCGTGCAGCCGCGCCAGCATGACCACCGTGAGCAGGCCATAGCCGTTGTTCAGCGGCGGCATGACGACCCGGCCCCGGTATTTGGGATCCATCAGGTCATTCCAGGAGGTGGGCGCCGCCCAGCCGTTCTCCCTGAAGACCCTCGTATTGTACATCAGGCCTGTCGCGATCAGCCCCATGCCGGAGGCACGGCCGCCCGGCAGCCTTGCCACATCGTGGAGCCTCGACTGGTCGACGCCCTCGAGCGGCGCACAGAATCCGAGAGACACGGCCCGCATCATCGGACCGTCGTCGATGATCGCGACATCGATCTCCGGATTGCCCCTCTGGGCCTGGAGCTTGGCCAGGGTGTCGGTGGAGTTCCCGGCGACATAGACGACGCGCACATTGTGGGCCCGCTCGAAAGGCGCGATGACCCGCTCGCGCAGAACCTTCTCGATC
Source organism: Phreatobacter sp. (assembly GCF_022843985.1). Taxonomy (GTDB): domain Bacteria; phylum Pseudomonadota; class Alphaproteobacteria; order Rhizobiales; family Phreatobacteraceae; genus Phreatobacter. The sequence continues at coordinate 69,400 of NZ_JALHMP010000002.1, forward strand.
GAGCCCCCCGATCCGGCCACGACAAGCGTTTCCTGGGCATGTCCGACGCCTGCTGAAAAAAGCATCGCGGCCGTTGCGCCGAGCGCCAGCAGAAACCTCGATTGCATGGATCCCTCCTCAACCCCCGAAGGCGGGTTTGCCTTGGTGATTGCGAGGGTGGTTGCATTCCTTCAATAATATCAAATTCAAAATTTCGGACCAAGCATGTCCGAATGTGATGGAGATGGAGCGTGTTCGATCGTCAGCTGGAGGCTTTCCGCGCTGTCATGATGACAGGCGGCATGACGGCAGGGGCCGAGGTGCTCCATGTCACCCAGCCCGCCGTCAGCCGCCTGATCCGCGACCTCGAATACAATCTGAAGATCCGTCTGTTCGAGCGCAGGGGGAACCAGTTGAGCCCGACCCCCGAGGCGGTTGCCCTTCTCGCCGAGGTCGAACGGTCCTATCTCGGCCTCGAACATGTGAAGGCCTTCGCCGCGGATCTGAGGTCGGCAAGGGCAGGATCGTTGCGGGTGGCTGCCCTGCCGGCGCTGGCCTTGGGATTTCTGCCGTTCCTGATGGCCCGCTTCCGCGCGACACGGCCGGGCCTGGCGGTCCAGATCGACGGCATTCCCTCGCATCTGGTCCTCGACCGTGTCGCCGGCGGCCAGTTCGACTTCGGCTTCGTAGCCGTACCGGCCGAACGCTCTTCGCTCGTCATGGCGCCGATGATGGCCCCGATCGTTGCCGTCGTCCCGACGGACCGCCGCCTCGCCCGATTGGCCGAGATTCGTGCTTCCGATCTCGCAGGCGAAGATGTCATCCTGTTGGGGCGGGGCAGCTATCAGCGGCACATCATCGAGGTGGCCTTGGCCGGCATATCCATTCGATCCACGGTGGAGACACCGCTCTCCGCCATCGCCTGCGCCCTTGCCAGCGAAGGGGTCGGTATTGCCCTCGTCGAAGCCTATACGGCGCGGGCCTTCATTGGCCGCGGTGTCGTGGTCCTGCCGTTCCGTCCCGCCATTGATGCAGGGTTTTCGATCGTCACCGCACGGCAGCGGGCATTGTCCCAGGCCGCGAGAGACTTTCTGGACGTTGTCGAGGTTGGATCGGTTGACTACCTGCGCCCGCTCATGGGGGCCATTCGGGGGTGATGTCCCGGGAGTTGGTGGACATCGTCAGCCACTGGCCGCGCCCACCGCGGAGATTGGCGACGATCTGAACGCATGCGAGAATTTGGTTCTCGATCGCGACGTCACAGCCACCCGTCTGATGGTCGTGACGGCGCGATCCTGTCTGTTGCCGTCGCCTGACCGCGATCCGGCCTGACCCGGTCAGGACTGGCCGGCCCGGCCCGGCCTGAGGTAGACCGCGATCGCCGTTATCAGGGTCAACGGGGCAACGAACCAGATCATTGCGAAGGTAAAGGTCGCCAGTGCCGCATGCTGTTCGGCCGCCATGATCAGGTAGGCCACGTAGAAGACGTAATAGGCCAGGAATACGGCCCCCTCCCAGCGCGCGATCTCGCGACCAGTCATGAAGATCGGAATGCAGGCAATGGCGGCAGCCAGCATGACCCAGGCGTCGAAGGCCAATATCGAAGGCGCGACGATGATCCCGCCAGTTCCGGCGACCAGACCCGACAGGCCCAGCACGCCAAGGATGTTGAAGACGTTGCTGCCGACAACATTGCCGACCGCGATGTCGCGTTCGCCCTTCAGCGCTGCGGTGATTGAGGTCGCCACTTCAGGCAGCGATGTGCCCGCTGCCACGATCGTCAGCCCTACAACCAGATCGCTGATCCCAAGCGCCTTGGCAAGGGCGACCGATGCGTCGACCAGCAACCGCGATCCGACCACCAGCAGCACGAGCCCGCCAGCGATCAGCGCAGCCTGCATCAGACGTGAATCGGCCCACCTGGCTCCGCTCAGGTCCAGCTCTTCCAAGCTTGCGCCATTGTCTGCCACCTGGTTGGCTCGGCGCGACTGCACCACCAGAAAGACCGTGTAGAGGATCAGCAGCAGGAACAAAAAGCCACCCTCGATCATGCTGATCGACAGGTCGTGCAGCATGACCAGCAACAGGACGGTAAGGCCGATCATGATCGGCACCTCCTGGCGGATGATCTGGCGGTTCACGACCAACGGTGCGATCAGTGCCGAGCAGCCGAGGATGAACAGCACGTTGAATATGTTGCTGCCGATCACATTGCCGATCGCGATATTGTTGTCGCCGCCCCAGACCGCGCCGACCGAAACCGCCATTTCCGGTGCGGAGGTGCCGAAGGCGACCACGGTAAGGCCGACCACCAGCGGTGACAGGCCGACGGCCAGCGCTAGCCGCGACGCCCCCTGCACCAGAAACCTGGCACCCAGGACGAGCAGCACGAGACCGAAAGCGAAGAAAAGAAGAGTCATCCGGTCAAGTCCTTTTGCTCCGAGGCCGCGAACTCTGGTCGATGTAAGGCGGGAGCGGGAGTTCCGCCACCGGAAAGCGCCGGAAATCCGCCAAAGTGGCGAAGTGTTTGCGCCTTCGCGACGCCAAGGCGACCACGTCGAGCGTCGCCGGCCGACATTCTCCAAAATGGGCTTCCCATTGTCGGTCAAGTCGCCTGATTGTGGCCTTGGTGCCAGCTTTTTCGACCCCGGGAGGTGTCGGTTGTGCGGCCGCTAAACGGCCTCGCCCAAGCCCACCTGTGACGTTTTTCAACGTGGCGGACGGACCTGTCCCGCCGCTTTCGTTCAGTTTGAGACCGGATCGCGGCCACCCGCGTAGCGGACGTGCTCGAAGGCGGCCGATGGCGGCGGGGATGGTAAGCACCATCAGGCCGATGACGACCACCTCGGCCAACTGAAGGGTGATGGCGCGGACATGGCGGCCTGACCAGCCCGGCCAAAGCCGGCGTCGTGGTGGCTTCGCGAAGCTGCACCATGTCCAAGGACACGACCCGCGCGTGGATTCGTTGCTCTGCCCCTTGTCCCGCACAACCTCCCGACCGCCGTCGATCGGCCAGACGCAAAGACATCGTTGAATCCGCCGGGCTTAGGAAAAGTGCTAAATGTTGAAGCTAACGTCCAGAGCGATGTCCTGGCGAATTGACGGAAGCCCGCATGAACGCTGAGTTTAAGCCCGATCAGAGCCGGTGGCGGTTTTCGGTTGCGCCCATGATGGACTGGACGGACCGGCACTGCCGGTTCTTCCACCGAATCCTCTCGCGCCACGCCCTGCTCTACACCGAGATGGTCACCGCCAATGCGGTGATCCATGGCGATCGCGAACGGCTGCTGGGCTTTGATACAGCCGAACATCCCGTGGCGCTGCAACTGGGCGGTGCCGATGCCGATGCGCTGGCCGAGGCGGCGCGGATCGGTGAGGCCTATGGTTATGACGAGATCAATCTCAATTGCGGCTGCCCGTCGGACCGCGTCCAGGGCGGCCAGTTCGGCGCCTGCCTGATGGCGGTTCCGGACCAGGTGGCGCGGGCCGTCGCCGCCATGAAGGCGGCCGTCGCGGTTCCGGTCACGGTCAAGTGCCGCATCGGCATTGACGACCAGGACCCCGAGGCGAGTCTCGATGCCTTTGCCGATGCCGTCGCCGCCGCCGGGGCCGATGCGCTGATCGTCCATGCCCGCAAGGCCTGGCTGCAGGGTCTGTCGCCTCGGGAGAATCGCGAGATCCCCCCTCTCGACTACGACCGGGTGTTTCGCCTCAAGGCGCGCCTGCCGCACGTCCCCATCGCCATCAATGGCGGGATCGGCAGCCTCGCCGACGCGCAGAGCCTGCTCGCCGGGCGCCACGGAGTCCGGCTCGACGGCGTCATGCTTGGCCGTGCCGCCTATCAGTCGCCGGCCCTGCTGCGCGAGGTCGACCCTGTCCTGTTCGATGCGACGCCGCCGGTCGCCGGGCTGGCCGAGGCCCTGGAAGCCTTCATCCCCTATTTGGAAGCGCGGCTGGCGGAAGGCGTTCGGCTGTCTGCCATGACCCGCCACATCCTCGGCCTGTTCCAGGCTGTTCCCGGTGCCCGCCAGTTCCGGCGCCATCTGTCGGTCGAGGCCGTGAAGCCGGGTGCCGATGCGCGGGTGCTGCGCGAGGCCCTCGACCTTGTCATCAACCGCCCGACCGGATGCGAGATGGCCGCCTGACGGCGTGGAACATGACGGGGCGGCGCAGGGTGCCGCCCCGTCATGGGGCGGCGGGGTCAGCGCGCGACCCGGCGCTCGCAGTAATGGCCGCGCAGCAGTTCGAAGCCGCAGAGGGTGTTCTGCTCGCGCACCTGGCCCGGGCGGGGGATCGTCGTTCCGGGAACGGCCGCATGGGTCACGGACGGCGCATCGTAGCCCATCGACCCGCCGCCGCCATCGCCCGCGCTGCCGCCGCCGCCGGCGGATTGCGCCATGGCGCCGGAAAGAGAGGAGCCAAGGCTGAGGGTGAGTACGGCGGCGAGGGCCACGGCCTTGAAGCGGGTGTTTGACATGGAAATCTCCTTCGATCTGAGTGCGAAATGGACCCTGGTCGCGGATCCAATGGGCTTGGGTCGCGGGTCCGGCGAAGAAGGTTCAAGGCGCTGGCGGCCGACGCGTCGCGCTCGGTGGTGCCTGCGCCGCCGGCCTCCCGTTGCAGCAGCCGTGCCGGAAGTGCCGTCCGCCGTGACGTCCCGGTCGTGCCGCGTCATTGCCGGCGGACGTCGCCCGTGGCGGCCCTCATTGCCCCGAAAGGGTGCCAGTCGCAGGGGCTGTCACACCGATGCCCCGGCTCGCACAGCCGCCGCGCGCGTCTGCGACTTGCCGCGCCGGGCTGAGAGGGAGTAAGTCGCGCGCTTCCTGCGGCGCGGATGTCCCCCATGTTCTTCGGCGTTCCCTTCGATCAACTGGCCATTCTCGCCATCGGGCTGCTGGCGGCCGGTGCGATCACCGGCATCCTCGCGGGTGTCTTCGGCGTCGGCGGCGGCGCGGTCATCGTGCCGGTGCTCTACGAACTGTTCGGTGTCGTCGGCGTGCCGCTGGAACTGCGCATGGCGCTGGCCGTGGGCACCTCCCTCGCCATCATCATCCCGACCTCCATCCGTTCGTTCCAGGCGCACAAAGCCAAGGGCGCCGTGGATATGGAGATCCTGCGCGCCTGGGCCATTCCGGTGGTCATTGGTGTCATCATCGGTTCGCTGCTGGCGCGCTATGCGCCGCCGGCGGTCTTCAAGGCCGTCTTCGTCTTCGTCGCCGGCCTGTCGGCCTGGCGCCTGCTCACCGGCAAGGAGCTGAACTTCGGCACCGGCATGCCCGGTCGCGTCGGCATGATCGCCTCGGGCGGCGTCATCGGCGTGCTGTCGAGCCTGATGGGCATTGGCGGCGGCCAGCTCGGCAATCTCGTCATGATGGCCTATGGCCGTTCGATCCATAATGCCGTCGCCACGTCCTCGGGTCTCGGCGTGCTCATCTCCATCCCCGGCGCCCTCGGCTATATCTATGCCGGCTGGCCGAAGGCTGCGGAATTTCCTGCCGTCGCGGCAATCCAGTTTCCCTTCGCGCTGGGCTATGTCTCGCTGATCGGCTTCCTGCTCTTCATCCCCACCTCGATGTGGACAGCCCCGCTCGGCGCGCGCCTCGCCCATTCCCTGCCCAAGCGCAAGCTGGAACTGTCCTTCGGCATCTTCCTGCTCATTGTCTGCCTGCGCTTCTCCTGGGATCTCGTCACCCGCGGCCTCGGCTGACGGCGGCTTCAGCCGTAGACGCGAAGCAGCTTCAGCGCGGCGCGTCCGATCTCCAGCCGCTTCGGCGCCATGGCGCTATGCGGCATGTCCATGTTGAGTGTGAAGGCATGGATGCGGCTGCCGCGCTCGACCCATCCGGTCCACCAGCCGATCGACGTCTGGCCGCGCCGCACGAACCAGCCGGTCTTGCCATAGAGGGTCGCGCCGCCGGCGCTTTCCAGCCGGACGATGTCGTGAACGAGTGTCTGGGCGCGCGTCGAGGCCGGCAGGACCGTCTGCGCCAGACGCAGGTTGAACCTTGCTTCCTCGATGGCACTGATGGCCAGCGGGCCGTCGAGCCAGAAGCGGTCCACGACCATGCCGGGGTCGCGGCTGCCGTAGTCGAGCCTCGCCAGCCAGTCCCGGTAGCGCCCCAGGCCGACCCGCCGGGCGAGTCCCTGGAAGACCGGCACGTTGGAGATCGCCATGGCGTCGCGCAGCGACATGTCCCGCGCCCAGGCAGGGTTGCGGATGCGACCGCCGCCATAGGGCTGGACGGCATCGGGGTCGGCCACGGCGCCCGTCTCGAAAGCAATGAGACTGTTGGGGATCTTGAACGTCGAGGCAGGCACGAAGCGGCGTGTGGCCCGTGCAGCATCGGCGAGCACGGTCTCCTCATGCGACGCGCCGAGCAGGGCAAAGGTCCCGCTCACCCCGTTCTGGAGGAAGAGGTCGCGGAGATCCGGACGCTCCGGCGCTGTGGCGCGGGAGGGCGCGGCTGGCAGTATCGCGGCGAGAGCGAGGGTGTCGCGGCGGGTAAGAGCAACCGGCATGTTGAGCGACCCATGGGAGATAGAGCGCGGCGCTGGCCCCCGGTCACGCCGCTGACTGGGTCATCACCAGGCTTGGCGGCGGTTGCAGGGACTGTCGCATCGTCACAGCCCGCAGACCGCCCTAGCGCAGGATGATGCGTCCTTCGAGGCGCGGCGTGATGGTGCCCAGCGCCCGTAGATGCGTCATCAGGTCGGAGGCGACCAGCTTTCCCTGGACGTCCTTGTCGGGCGCCCTGAGGCCGAGCATCGTATAGCCGTCGCCGCCGCGCAGCATGAAGTCGTTGGTCGCGACGGTGTAGATGCGGTCGTCGTCCAGCGGCTGCCCCGCCACCTGCACGGAGACGACGCGGCCGCCGGGCGGCCGCCTCGCATCGACTTCGACCGTCAGGTTGGCGACATGGGGGAAGCGTCCGGCGCGCTGCTCCACCTGGCTGACACCGTTTTCCAGCGCCTGGCGCAGGTCCGCGCCGGACACCTTGGCGACGACGGTGCGGTTGCCGAAAGGCAGTTCGCTCAGCGCATCGCGCCGCGTGAAGCGATGTCCGGCCGGATAGATCCGGTTGCCACGGATGGCGCCGCCATTGGTCAGTCCGACATCGGCGCCCGTCGCCCGCCGCATGGCGTCGGCCACGAGATTGCCTATCGGCTGTTCGCCCGAGCGCACCGAGGCCGTTCGCGTATCGAGTTCCCCTGTAATCGTGGCGATCTCGACGTCGAGTTCCTCCGACAGGACCTGCTCATATTGCCTGACCCGCGCCAGCGTTGTGGGATCGGGCGTCACGCCGCGGCTGTCATTGACGCGGAAGGCGGGAGTGAAGGCGGTGCGCGTCACGCCCTCCGCCGTCACCTTCGTCAGCGTCAGGTCGACGGCGGTAACGTAGTAGCCCTCCTCCGAACTCTCGATCATGACGGTGCGCCCGTCATAGGTGATGGCGAGGTCATGGTCGTGGCCGGTCAGCAGCACGTCGACGAGCCGGGAGCGGACGATCGCGTCATCCTCGCGGCGGTCGGTATGGGTGCAGCAGACGATGAGGTCCGCGCCCTCGCGTCGAAGGCGCTCCGCCTCGCGCCGCACGGTCTCCATGGTCGGCAGGAAGCGGATGTCGCCGGTGGAGGACACTTCCGGCGTGTTGGGCAGCGCAATGCCGAACACGCCGAGTTTCACCACCCCGAAGTCGAAGATGCGTCCGTCCTCGTGCCCCGGCAGGATCGACCCGTCGGCGGCCCGCATGTTGGAGGCATACCAGGGGAAGCGCGCTTCCTGGCGCCGCCTGGCATAGGCCTCGGGGCCGAAGTCGAACTCGTGGTTGCCGGGAACGAAGAGGTCGGGCGGGGCGATGTTGCAGAGCTCGACCGTATGCGCGCCCTGGTCGAAGCCGGACATCAGCGAGGGCGAGAACATGTCGCCGGCATGGACATAGAGCAGCGGCACGCCCCGCGCCCGTTCCGACTTGACGATGGCGTTCAGCCGGGCGAAGCCGCCACGTCCGCCCTCCTCGCCCATCTTGTAGATGTCGTTGACGAGCAGCAGCGTCACGATGGGCGTGCCGGCGGCGACCTGCGCCTGTGAAGCGGTGCCACCGAGGGCGGCAAGCCCAGCCCCGATGCCGGCTGTCAGGGTGTCGCGGCGCGAGATGTGGCTCATCGTGACCTCATGTTCGGGCGGACAATGACGCCGCTGCGGCGGCCCTGGCAAGAGGCCTCAACTGCGACCACGCAGCACCATGCGCCCGCCGCGCACCTCGTAGCTTTCGAGCCGGTCGAGGAATGTGTGGCCGAGCAGGCTCGTCGTCAGGGCACCCGGCCGGGCCACCAGCGCCCGCACGTTGCGCTCGACGATCGGGCCGATCGCGACCATCTCCACCATGGTGGCGGCGGTGAGCGACTGTCCGTTGGCGGTCTGGACGGGTACGTTGAAGGACAGGTCCTCGACCCGGATGCCGGCGCGGCGCGCATCGGCCTCGGTAAGGACCAGGGCCGAGGCGCCGGTATCGACCAGCATGGGCGTCGCCCGCGATCCGTTCAGCGTGACGCGCACCACATATGTGCCGCCGCCACCACGCGGCACCGTCACCTCGCGCGTGCCGGTGACGCCCTCAGCGCCCATGCCGGGAACGAGATTGGCGAGGACCCGCCGGCCCACCGCCTCGAACTCGTAGCGATAGGTGTAGATCACTCCCAGGAAGGCGAAGATGGCGAGCCAGGCGATCACCGCCTGCAGCGCGTCACCCGCCCGGCCACGGAACAGGCCCATGACGCTGGCACCGCTGAGCGTGGCCAGCATCAGGAGGCCGACCAGAGCGCCCCAGTCGCCAGCATCGAGATTGCCGGTGGCGAGGCCGCCGGATCGCACCGCGGCGACGACCACCAGCAGCACCACGCTGCCGAGCAGGATCCAGAGCACCATGCGCGATGTCATGCCCGCCGCTCCAGGGCGCTCAGGCGGCGGGGCAGGTCGGCCATCACGGCGCGGCGCTGCTCACCGCTCATGGCGAGCCAGCCGCCGATCTCGGCGGCGGTGCGGCCGCAGCCCTCGCAAAGGCCATGGACCGGATCGAGGCGGCAAAGCCTGATGCAGGGGCTCTCGATGGCGGGCGGCGGCTTGAAGGCGTTCATGGCGCGGCAAAAGCCAGCAGGGTCAGAAGCATGGCGATCTCGATGACCTGTTGCGTCGCGCCGGTCATGTCGCCGGTCTGGCCGCCAACATGGGAAACGGCGAAGCGGATAGCCAGTACGAGGACGAGACCAGCGATGGCGAATGCGCAGATCGTCCCGAACAGGCCGCCCGCTGGAACGGCGAGAAGGGCGATGACGCCCGCCAGTGCCAGAGCCCGGTACCAGTCCTCGTTGCGCGGCTGGCCGGTGGCATAGGCGGCGCCCTCGACGCGGGCCGGCGGCAGGCGCACCTGAAGGCCGAGCGCGACCGTCCGCGAGACGGCCCCGGCTGCGGCGAGGGCGAGGGCCGTCCGTCCCACGCCGACACCGGCGGCGAGCCCGGCGAGGGCGGCGACGCGCAGGCCGAGCCCGATGATCAGGGCCGTGGCGCCGAATGTGCCGATGCGGCTGTCCTTCATGATGTCCAGCCGCCGCTCGCGGCTCATGCCGCCGAGGCTGTCAGCCGAATCGGCCAGCCCGTCCTCGTGGAAGGCGCCGGTCATCACGGCCGCCGCCCCGACGCAGAGAAGCGCAGCGATCAGCGGCTGCCAGACCAGACCGGCGGCGATCAGCACCGCGCCGGCGAGCCCGCCCAGCACCATTCCGACCAGAGGCACGACGCGGATCAGGCGGGTAAAGTCCGGCAGGCCATGGGGATCCGCCTCCCCGGGCAGGACCGGCAGGGGCAGGCGCGAGAAGAAACGGAGCGCGACGATCGTGTCGCGCCAGAGGGCTGGATTGTCCATGGCGAATGGCATAGCCAGAGCCGCGCCGCTCCGCCAGTCCGCCTTGTGCCGCCATGGCCGATGCTGCTACCGCTCGCCTCCCGCGACACCCCCCGAGTCAGAAAGCGCCTCATGGTCCTGCCGCCCCCCAACCCTTCCGGCCTGCCCTTCGAGGACATTCGCGATCTCCTCACCCGCATGCCGGGGCCGGATGCCGCTGCCGTGGCCGAGGTGCGGGTGCGTGACGGCGAACTCACCAAGCCGGCGGGATCCCTCGGCCGGCTCGAGGACATCGTCGAATGGGTCGCCGCCTGGAGCGGCAACGGCAAGCCGCGCGTCGACCGGCCCCTCGTGGCCATCTTCGCGACCTCTCATGGCGTGACGGGGCAGGGGGTCTCGGCCTTCCCCGATGCGGTCAACCGCCAGATGCTGGAGAATTTCGCCGCCGGCGGGGCCGCCATCAACCAGCTCTGCGTCGCCAATGACATCGGCCTCAAGGTCTTCGACCTTGCCATTGACGTTCCGACCCCTGACATCACCACCGCCGATGCGCTGGACGAGCCGGGTTGCGCCGCGACCATCGCCTTCGGCATGGAGGCCATCGTCGGCGCCGATCTTCTCTGCCTCGGCGAGATGGGCATCGGCAACACCACCATCGCCGCGGCCGTCTATCACGGCCTCTATGGCGGCGAGGCCCGCGACTGGGTCGGCCCGGGGACGGGCGTCGACGCCGAGGGCGTGAAGCGCAAGGCCGATGTCGTCGCCCGTGCAGTCGCCCGCGCCGGCGGACCGGGCCAAGATCCGCTGGAGGTCCTGCGCCGTGTCGGCGGCCGGGAGATCGCTGCCATTGCCGGCGCCATCCTTGCCGCCCGCCTGCAGCGCATTCCTGTTCTGCTCGACGGCTATGTCGTGACCGCTGCCGCAGCCGTGCTGCACGCCGTCGATCCCTCGAGCCTCGACCATTGCCTCGCCGCCCATCGCTCGGCCGAGCCGGCCCATGGCCGGGTGCTGGAGAAGATCGGCAAGCGGCCGCTTCTTGATCTCGGCATGCGGCTCGGTGAGGCCTCCGGCGCGGCGCTCGCCTGCGGCCTGGTGAAGAATGCGCTGGCGGTTCACCAGGGCATGGCGACGTTCGAGCAGGCCGCCGTCAGCCGCGGCTGAAACTCCGCCGCTTTCAATGCTCGGTCAGCACGATCCGCACGAGATTGGCTGCATTGCGTGCGCCAATCTTCTCCATGATCCTGGCGCGATGAACCTCGACGGTCCGCGGGCTAATGCCGAGGGCGCGGCCGGCTTCCTTGTTGGAGGATCCGCCGGCGATCTGCTCAAGCACCTGGCGTTCCCGCGGCGTCAGGAGTTCCATGCCGGGAAAGTGCGATGCGAGGTGCCCCGTCACGCGCGGATGTCGGCCAGCATCGGCGATGGCTTCGCGAACGCAGCCAACGATCCGCCCGGCATCGAAGGGCTTTTCGAAGAAATCGATGGCACCATTGCGGATCGCGTCGACCGCCATGGGGATATTCGCCTGCCCCGACATGGCGAAGACCGCCGCCGGACAGGCATCGGCCTTCAGACGCTTCAGCACGTCAAGCCCGGAAGGACCGGGGATGTTGACATCGAGGATGACGCAGGCCGGCACATGGCTGCGGACGGCGGTGACGAGAGCGTTCCCGTCGGCGAAACAGGTCACATCGAAACCCTCCATGGTGAGGAGGACGGTGAGCGCCTCGCGAACGGCGGCATCGTCGTCGACCACGAAGATCTCATCGGCCTGGGGCATGCTTATGCGCTCCGCTGAACGGCTTCTGGCGAGGTTTGACGGGCAAGGGGCAGAACCACCGACACGGTCGCGCCCTGGCCTCCCCCGCCGGGGTCGACGCTGATGGATCCGCCGAGCTGTTCGGCGATGGATCGCGACAGGGCGAGGCCGAGACCGAGGCCGCCCGGCTTCGACGTCTGCAGCGGCGCGAACAGTTCAGCCATGACGGCGGCAGGAAAGCCGGGTCCGCTGTCGCGGATCGAGAGATGGACCCGGCCGTCAACGCGGCGCGTCGCGATCCACAGGCGAGCCTCCGCCAGCCCCTCGACGGCATCCATCGCGTTGCGCACCACATTGACGATGATCTGCTGCACCAGGACCGGGTCAGCCATGACCGTAAGCTCGCTTTCGGCCCTGTCCCGCGCGATGGCGGGCCGTGGGTTGCGCCCGAGGAGAGCGAGGTCGATCGCCTCGTCCACCAGCGGATCGAGCACCACCGGCACGGATTCCGGGAGTCTGTTTTCCACGAACCGTCGCAGGGCCCGGATGATCCGGCCGGCACGCTCGGCCTCCCGGCGCGCCTTGCCGACCATGGCGCCGGCGGCATCCTGCGGGCCGAGCATGGCTTCCGCGGCCTGCAGATATAGCGCCACCGCAGTCAACGGCTGGCTGAGTTCGTGGGCCAGGGCCGGTCCCATCGCCTCGACGACGGCGAGACGGGCGAGATGGGTGTTCTCGTATTCGAGCCGCGCCAGCCGCTCCGGGTCCACCGGCCGTGCCGGCCATGTCCGCAGTGCCGCGATGAAATGCCGGCCCGCCGGGTTCTCCCGCGCGGCGAGGTCGAGCGTGAGAGCAAAGGAATGGCCGGCCTTGTGGCGCCCGACCAGCCCATGAGATCCGGAGCCAAGCTGGTCCAGTCGCTGCCTGTTCATGCCCTCTTCCCCGGCGATAAGCATGGCGAAGGGCTGCCCGACGACTTCAGCCGCGCTCCAGCCGAAGAGCTTTTCGCTGGCCCGGCTGAAGGCTGACAAGCGGGCGCGGTCGTCGAGCACGATGATGGCTTCACCCGCCATGTCGAGGACATCTGACAGGATGGCGTCAGCGGCATGCGGCAATGGTGGGACAGTCCGTTGGATTCGACCCTCCCGACAGCGGGGCACGGCAACGCCGCACCCTGCGACATCCCGCCTCATCCGTAAACCATGCTACGGAGAAATGCGGAGCGCAACGGGCTTCGATGTCGGGTGGAGGTCCAACGCTAGAGTTGCGGGATCGCCAGTCTCAGGCGCTCCGCGGCGAGGGCGATCTGTTCCGGCGAGCGCAGGTAGCACAGCCGGAGATGGCCCTCGCCACCGGGGCCGAAGGCGCTGCCCGGTGCTAGACCAACCTTGGCGATGTCGACGAGCTTCATCGCAGCGGCATTGGAATCGGTGACGCCGTCGATGCCGAAAAACAGATAGAACGCGCCTTCGGGCCGCGAAAAGCGGCAGCGGCCTGTCGCTTCGATCGCTTCCGAGACGATATCGCGAGCCTTGCGCGCCTTGGCGACCTGGTGGGCGAGGAAGCTTTCGCCGCGTTCGAGCGCGACGATGCACGCCCGCTGGATGAAAACAGGCGATCCCGAGGTCGAATACTGGATGAGGTTCTCAATGACGTCGCCGAGCGCGGGATCGGCTTCCACCCAGCCCGTGCGCCAGCCGGTCATGGCCCAGTTCTTCGAGAAGGTATTGACCCAGACGATGCGGTCGCCGTCCTCGCGCACGTCGTGGAAGGACGGTGCCCGGTGCGGTGCGCCATCGGTCCACACGAAGCGCGTGTAGATCTCGTCGGCAACGATCCACAGGCCGTGGCGGCGGGCCATCGCCAGGATCGCCGCCAGTTCCTCCTTGGTCGCCGTCCAGCCGGTCGGATTGGACGGCGTGTTGATGAACATCGCCTTGGTCTTCGGCGTGATCGCCGCTTCCAGCTTTTCGAGGTCGATCTGCCAGCCGCGATTGCCGTGGTCGAGTTCCACGAAGACGGGCGTCGCGCCGCGCAGACCAGCCGCTGCCGGCGCGTTGGGCCAGGTGGGGGAGGGGATGATGATCTCGTCACCCGGGCCGGCGACCAGCGTCATGGCGATCTGGATCGCCTGCATGCCGGAGCCGCAGACAAAGAAGCGCTCGGCCGACAAGGTGCGGCCATAGAGATCGGAGGCATAGGTGGCGATCGCCTGCCGGAGTTCGGGAATGCCGCGTTGCCAGGTGTAGGTCGTCTCGCCGGCCGCAAGCGACCGCGTCGCCGCCTCGTAGATGAAGGAGGGTGTCGGCATGTCGCCCTCGCCGACCCAGAGCTGGATCACGTCGCCGGCGGTGCGGGCATATTTCGACAGTTCGACGATGCCGCTGGCAGGGGCACCGGAGGCTTCCGGACGCAGGGAGGCGAGAAGGGAAGAGGTCATGCGGGCGGTCCTGGGCAAGCGGCCGGAGCCGTGATCGGCGCCAGCATGAAGAGCGTGAGGCGTCCTTCTCATGAAAATCACGGGGTTTGTCCATCGCCGCCGGCGCGCGTGGGGCGCTTTACTGCCGGTGGACGGCAGCAGGATGGCCTTTGTTCCGCCCGAAGGCTCTTGCTATAAGCGCCGATCGTGACGGCAAATTGAGGGTAGCAGCGTGCGGATCTGGAAAGTGACGGCTGTTCTGGCGGCGGGCCTGGCGCTCGGTGCATGCGGCACCACCGGCGGCAACCTGTTCGGTGGCCAGCAGCAGACCACCCAGCCCGCGGCCCAGCCGGCGCCGGGGGTCGGCTCGCCCGTCCATAACGCCCTTTTCGGCCAGCCCGTGCCCGAGGGGCAGCAGACGCTCCACGCCAATCTCTGCCCGCGTGTCGAGATCCGCGACGGTTCGGCCGTGTGGCGCCAGGGTGGCGAGGGACCGACGGAACTGCGCTATCAGGGCACCATTACGGACCTCGCCCGTGAGTGCCGCATCGACGGCCAGACCATGACGATCCGGGTCGGCATCGAGGGCCGCGTGCTGGTCGGCCCCAAGGGCGACGGCGGCCGTGTGACGTTGCCGATCCGCATCGCCGTGACCAGAGGCTTGTCGACGCCCGTCTGGTCGCGGCTCTACCAGGTGCCGATCGACATTCCCGCCGGTTCGCCGAACGTCGCCTTCACGCAGGTCGAGGACCAGGTATCCTTCCCGCTGCCAGAGCCGGGCGAACTCGCGACCTACATTGTCTTCGTCGGCTTCGACAATCAGGCCACGCAGCAGGAGCGGCCGCGCCGCGGCCGTGCCCGCACGGCGGAGCGCTGAGGCATCACGCCGCAGGCAGCAGCCCGGGCCGGGCCAAGCATTGCCTGGTCTGCAGTCAGCTTGCCTCAAAGCTGGCCTTGACTTCGTTGTGGGCAACGGCCATTGCGAGTGCGTGTCATATGAACCCGGCGGGAGAGTCCGGGTGGTCTTCATGTTGATGGGATCCCCCGGCGCCGAAGGAGCAACGGCCCCGGAACCTCTCAGGCAAAAAGGACCGCCGGTGGAATGACATTCTGGAAAGTGGCCGGAGGTCCAATCCCGGCCCACCGACGGAGTAAGCCGTGTTGCTTCCGCTTGCGGAGGCGCGCTCAGATCGAGCAGCGGTGAATCTCTCAGGTCCTGCGACAGAGGGGCGCGAGCGGGCGACAAGCCCGCATTTCGGACAAGTTCGGCTGACACCGGATCCGTCCGCGCGCCGGAGTGCAGGATCGATGGGTGAGACCCAGACCGGACCGTTGCTGAAGACCCCTCTGCATGCCCTGCATGGTGAACTGGGCGCCAAAATGGTGCCCTTTGCCGGCTACGACATGCCGGTTCAGTATCCGACCGGGGTGATGGCGGAGCATAACTGGACGCGTGAGCATGCCGGCCTGTTCGACGTCAGCCATATGGGCCAGTGCTTCCTCATCCCCGCTGATGGGCAATACGAGACGGCGGCGGCCGCGCTTGAGAAGCTCGTCCCCGCCGATGTGCTGGGCCTGAAGCCCGGCCAGCAGCGCTATTCGCAGTTCACCAATGCCGAGGGCGGCATTCTCGACGACCTGATGGTCACCCGCCTCGGCCATCCCGGCCACGAGCACTGGATCTATCTGGTGGTCAATGCTGCCTGCAAGGACGCCGACTACGCGCATCTGAAGGCGCATTTGCCGGCTGGCGTCACCCTGAAGATCGCCGAGGATCTCGCGCTGATCGCGGTACAGGGTCCGGCGGCGGTGGCGGCCGTCGCGACACTCGCGCCGGACCTGGCCGGCCTCAAGTTCATGACCTCGCTCGACCTCGCCATCGACGGCATCTGGGCCCATGTCTCGCGCACCGGCTACACGGGCGAGGACGGCGTCGAGATCTCGGTGAAGAGCGCCGATGCGGTCGCCCTGACGCAGAAGCTGCTGGCGGACGCGCGCGTCAAGCCGATCGGTCTCGGCGCCCGCGACTCGCTGCGGCTTGAGGCCGGCCTATGCCTCTATGGCCACGACATCGACACCACGACCTCGCCGGTCGAGGCGGGCTTGACCTGGTCGATCCAGAAGCGCCGGCGCATCGAGGGCGGATTCCTCGGTGCGGGGCGTATCCAGAAGGACCTCGCCGACGGCGCGCCGCGCCTCAGGGTGGGCATTCTCCCCGACGGGCGCGCGCCCGCGCGCGAGGGCACGGTGGTGAAATCCGCCGACGGCCAGCCGATCGGCACCGTCACCTCCGGCGGCTTCGGCCCGACCATCAACGGCCCGCTCGCCATGGGCTACGTGAACCGCCGCTTCGCCGAGCCGGGAACACCGGTCCTGCTCGAGGTCCGCGGCAAGGACCTGCCGGCGAAGGTCGTCACCATGCCTTTCGCGCCGCACCGCTATTTCCGCGGCTGAGACTTCAACGACAAGCCTTCAGGGGACCCGTCATGGCCACCGTCAAATATACCAAAGATCACGAGTACATCCGCATCGACGGCGACACCGGCACCGTCGGCATCTCCCACTACGCCCAGGAGCAGCTCGGCGACGTGGTCTTCGTCGAGCTTCCTGCCGCCGGCAAGGCCGTCAAGAAGGGCGACAGCGCCGCCGTGGTCGAGAGCGTCAAGGCGGCTTCCGATATCTATTCGCCGGTCTCCGGCGAGGTGACCGCAGCCAATCCCGACCTTGAGGGTGCCCCTGCCACCGTCAACGACGATCCGGCCGGCAAGGGCTGGTTCTTCAAGGTGAAGATCGCCAACCCCGCCGAGCTCGACGAGCTCATGGATGAAGCCGCCTACAAGGCCTTTCTCGACACTCTGTGAGCCGAAACGCTCTCCGTTCCGTACACAAGTGTCCGGGGCCAGGCGTCCCGGCGAGCCTCACATCCGCCCACGATCCCTTACACGCCCGCTGACGCGGGCACCCTCTCCCGCAAGGGCAGAGGGTCAGTGGAGCCCACCATGCGCTATCTGCCGCTGACGCCCCAAGACCGCACCGACATGCTGGCGAAGATCGGCGTCGCCGCCGTCGACGATCTCTTCGCCAATGTTCCTAAATCCAAGCTGCTCAAGGGGCCGGTGAACCTTCCCCATGCCAAGGGCGAGTTGGAGGTCGAGCGCATTCTCGGCGCCATGGCAGCGGAGAACATCTCGGCCTCGGAAGTGCCGTTCTTCGTCGGGGCAGGGGCCTATAAGCATCATGTGCCGGCTTCGGTCGACCACCTGATCCAGCGCTCGGAATTCCTGACGAGCTACACGCCCTATCAGCCGGAAATCGCCCAGGGTACGCTTCAGTATCTGTTCGAATTCCAGACCCAGGTGGCGCTCCTCACCGGCATGGAGGTGGCCAACGCCTCCATGTATGACGGTTCAACCGGCGCCGCCGAGGCCGTGCTGATGGCCCATCGCGTCACCAAGCGGCGCAAGGCCATCCTCGCCGGCAACCTGCACCCCCATTACCGCGACACGATCGAGACGCTGTCGCGCATGGCCTCCGACGAGGTCGTCTCTCTGGCGCCCAATCCGAACGATGCCGGCGCCGACCTCAAGGCGGTCGCCGCCGCCATCGATGCCGAGACCTCCTGCATCGTCATCCAGACGCCGGACGTCTTCGGCAACCTCCACGACCTCACCGCCATCGCGAAGAAGGCGCAGGACGCCGGTGCCTTGCTGATTGCTGTCGTCACCGAGGTGGTCTCGCTCGGGGCCGTGACGCCCCCCGGCGCCATGGGCGCCGACATCGTGGTGGCCGAGGGCCAGTCCATCGGCGTTGGCCTCAGCTTCGGCGGGCCCTATGTCGGCCTCTTCGCCACAAAGCAGAAATACGTCCGCCAGATGCCGGGCCGCCTCTGCGGCGAGACGGTGGACGCCGAGGGGCGCCGCGGGTTCGTGCTGACGCTGTCCACCCGCGAGCAGCACATCCGCCGCGAGAAGGCGACGTCCAACATCTGCACCAATTCCGGTCTGATGTGCCTCGCCTTCACCATCCACATGTCGCTTCTGGGTGAGTCCGGCCTGCGCCGGCTGGCCGCCGTCAACCATGCCAATGCCTGCGACCTCGCTGACCGGCTCGCCGATGTCGACGGCGTGACGGTGCTCAACAAGAGCTTCTTCAACGAGTTCGCCATCCGCGTGCCCGGCGATGCGGCGAAGATCGTCGAGAAGATGGCGAAGAACGGCGTCCTGGCCGGCGTGCCGGCCGCCCGCCTCTGGCCGAAGCACAAGGCGCTGAAGGATGTGATCCTCGTCGCCAACACCGAAGTGAACACCGATGACGACCGCGCAGCCTTCGTGGCGGCGCTCGGCGCCAGCATCTGAGGAGCGGATCGATGTCCATGAACAACCAGGGTCGTCCGACCTCCGCCGGCGAGACCGGAACCGCCGCAGCCCACCCGACCTTCACCGGCAACAAGGCCCTGCAGATCGAGGAAGCGCTGATCTTCGAGATCGGCCGTCCCGAGGTCTCCGGCGTCGACATCCCCGCGCCCAAGAAGGTGAAGGCTCGCATCGGCAAGCTTGCCCGCAACGAGGCCATCGGCCTGCCCGGGCTGACCGAGCCCGAGGTCATGCGCCACTATGTGCGCCTCAGCCAGAAGAACTACGGCATCGACACCGGGCTTTTCCCGCTCGGCTCCTGCACGATGAAGCACAATGCCCGCCTGAACGAGAAGATGGCGCGCCTGCCCGGCTTCGGCGACGTCCACCCGCTGCAGCCGGCCTCCACCGTGCAGGGGGCACTGAAGCTGATCGACACGCTCGCACACTATCTCAAGGAACTGACCGGCATGCCTGCCGTCGCCATGAGCCCGAAGGCGGGCGCCCATGGCGAGCTCTGCGGCATGATGGCAATCAAGGCGGCGCTGGAGGCCAAGGGCGAGGGGCACCGCAAGATCGTGCTGGTGCCGGAATCCGCCCATGGCACCAACCCGGCCACCGCCGCCCTCATCGGCTTCGAGGTGCGCTCGGTGCCCGCCAATGCCGACGGCACGGTGCATGTCTCCGACGTCAAGGCCGCTCTCGGGCCGGACGTGGCGGCGATCATGCTGACCAACCCCAACACCTGCGGCATCTTCGAGAAGGAGATCGTCGAGATCGCCGCGGCGATCCATAAGGCGGGGGCCTATTTCTACTGCGACGGTGCCAATTTCAACGCCATCGTCGGCAAGGCGCGGCCCGGTGATCTCGGCGTCGACGCCATGCACATCAACCTGCACAAGACCTTCTCGACGCCCCATGGCGGCGGCGGGCCGGGCTCGGGCCCGGTGGTGCTCTCCGAGCGCCTCGCGGCCTTCGTGCCCTATCCCTTCATCCGCGTCGGCAAGGGCTATGCCCTGGTCGAGGAGGGCGGCAAGCTCGACAAGGGCGAGCAGCCCTTCGGCCGCATGTCCGCCTTCCACGGCCAGATGGGCATGTTCGTGCGCGCCCTCGCCTATATGCTGAGCCATGGCGCCGACGGCATGCGGCTGGCGTCCGAGGACGCCGTCCTCAACGCCAACTATATCCGCGCCTCGCTCGCCGATCTCATGAGCCTGCCCTTCGGCAACCAGCCCTGCATGCACGAGGCGCTGTTCGACGACGACTGGCTGAAGAACACCGGCGTCTCGACCCTCGATTTCGCCAAGGCGATGATCGACGAGGGCTATCACCCGATGACCATGTATTTCCCGCTGGTCGTGCACGGTGCCATGCTCATCGAGCCGACGGAGAGCGAATCGAAAGCCTCGCTCGATCTCTTCATCGCCGCACTGCGCGACCTCGCATTTGCCGCCAAGCGCGGCGATGTCGACCGTTTCAAGGGCGCGCCCTATCATGCGCCCCGCCGGCGCCTCGACGAGACGCGGGCGGCCCGCACGCCGATCCTGCGCTGGACCCCGCCCGAACCCTTCAAGGAGGCGGCGGAGTAACCGCCGCACCCACGCCGCGCGACCATGCGGGACGCCCGGCCCCGGCCGGGCGTCTTCCGTTTCGGGCCGAACGCCTCAGACGCGGCGCTCTTGGCGGCCTTCCTCGACGATTTGGCGATGAAGGCCGGGAGCTCCTGTAGCAGTTGTGCGGTGATGACGCCCCGGTCGGTGACCATCGTCCTGTGCTGGCTGTCGAGCGGCGCGTCGGTTCCGCCGGGACGTCACCGCACGGGCAACGCGCGCTCGCAGCGCTGGTAGACGTGTGACATGCCCTCGAAGGTGATTTCGAGGCGCGTTTGGCTGATCTGGCGGAAGCGCAGGCTGATCCGTTCGGAGAAGCTGCCGCCTTCGCCATAGCAGCGGCCGTTGGCGCTGAGCGCGTCGACCGGTCCCTGCCTGAGTCCACTCAGATTGCATGATGCCGCGAAGAAGATGACTTCGAGCGGCTTCACCTCGACGCGACCGTTGTCGGTTTCCACGGTGCAGGACCGCGGATCATGGCCCCAGGTCCCGACCATATCTGAGTTGAGGGCAACGATGCGCGCTGCCGCCATCCCGGGATGGCAGGTGGCAAGGAGCAGTCCGCAGGCGGCGAGGAGGCGCAACATGGCAGGTCTCGGAGGGCTCTTGGCGAATGCGAGCAGTGTGGGGCGAACACCGCAGTCGGTTCCAACCAGCGCCGCTTGGCTGGAAGGAAAAGGACGACGCGACACAACGCTGGCGCGCATCTTGACATAGCGAAATTCTTAGATCTTCGCCACTGCGGTCCCCATGTCGCGTGGCCGACGCCAGGCGTCGGAGAAAGATGTGCCGGAAGGCCTCGCGGCTCAGCTCTCCGGCCCATAGGCCCGCTCCGCGCTTGCCTTTCCGCCCGCCTTCCCCTTAAGACACGGCCATGCGCATCGTCGCCCGTTCCGCCTCGCGAATTACCGGCCCGGCCTCCTGAAGGCCGCGCGGCCGACTCGCGCGCGTTCGGAGGTCCGGGGTCTGAGTTCTCACCCGATCCGATACCTGCGGCCCGCTGCCGCCATTCCCGGCCGATCATCCCATGTCCGACACGTCCAAGACCTCCGCCGAAGCCGCGTCCGATGCCTTCGACTACTCCAAGACCCTGCTGCTGCCGGAGACGCCGTTTCCAATGCGCGCCGGCCTGCCGGAGAAGGAGCCGCAGATCCTCAAGGCCTGGGAGGAGATGGACCTCTATGGCCGCCTGCGCCGCGCCGCCCGCGGCCGCGACCGCTTCGTGCTCCATGATGGCCCGCCCTATGCCAACGGCCATCTCCACATCGGTCACGCCCTCAACAAGATCCTCAAGGACATGGTGACGAAGTCGCAGCAGATGCTCGGCTTCGACAGCGACTACGTGCCCGGCTGGGACTGCCACGGACTGCCGATCGAATGGAAGATCGAGGAGGAATACCGGGCCAAGGGCAAGAACAAGGACGAGGTGCCGGTCGTCGAGTTCCGTCAGGAATGCCGCGCCTTCGCCACCCACTGGCTCACCATCCAGCGCGAGGAGTTCAAGCGCCTCGGCGTCGTCGGCGACTGGGCCAATCCCTACCAGACCATGACATTCCATGCCGAGGCGCAGATTGCCGCGGAGATCCTGAAGTTCGCCGAATCCGGCCAGCTCTATCGCGGCTCGAAGCCGGTCATGTGGTCGGTGGTGGAGAAGACCGCCCTGGCCGAGGCCGAGGTCGAGTATCATGACTACCAGAGCGACATGATCTGGGCGGCGTTCCCGGTGCGTGCGCTATCCCTCCCGGCTCCCGACCAGGCCGCGCGCGACAGGCTTGCCCTTCTCCGGAACTCGGCGGTCGTCATCTGGACGACGACGCCCTGGACCATCCCCGGCAACCGGGCGATCTCCTATTCCAGCCGCATCGCCTATGGACTCTACCGCGTCATGGCGGCACCGGCTGATAACTGGGCGCGTGTCGGCAACACCTACCTTCTCGCGAGGTCGCTGGCCGAGAGCGTGTTCAAGCAGGCCAAGGTCGAGGGTTTCGAACTCGTGGCGGAGGTCTCCTCTGCTGAACTCGCCGGCATCACCTGTGCCCATCCCCTCGCCAATCTCGGCTACGGCTTTGACGTGCCGATGCTTGACGGCGACCATGTGACCGACGACGCCGGCACCGGCTTCGTCCACACCGCGCCCGGCCACGGCCGCGAGGACTTCGACATCTGGATGGCGAACGGCCGCGTCCTCGCCGAGCGCGGCATCGAGACCCGCATCCCCTATACGGTCGATGGCGACGGTCGCTTCACTGTGGAAGCGCCAGCCTTCGAGGGCCGCCAGGTCATCACTGACAAGGGCGACAAAGGTGACGCAAACCCGGCCGTGATCGAGGCCCTCTCCGCCGCCGGCAACCTCGTCGCCCGCGGTCGCCTCAAGCACCAGTATCCCCATTCCTGGCGCTCCAAGAAGCCGGTCATCTTCCGCAACACGCCCCAGTGGTTCATCGCCATGGACAAGCCTTACGCGGATGGCACGACCTTGCGCCAGCGCGCGCTGAAGGCCATCGGCGAGACGCAGTGGGTGCCGGAATCGGGCGAGAACCGCATCCGCGGCATGATCGAGAACCGGCCCGACTGGGTCGTCTCCCGCCAGCGGGCCTGGGGCGTGCCCATCGCCGTCTTCGTCCATCGCGAGACCGGCGACGTGCTGAAGGACGAGGCGGTCAACCTGCGCATCGCCGAGGCCTTCCGCCAGGAGGGCGCCGACGCCTGGTTCAAGCAGGGCGCAAAAGAGCGCTTCCTCGGCCCTGATCATTCCGCCGACGATTACGACAAGGTCGATGACGTCCTCGACGTCTGGTTCGATTCCGGCTCGACCCATGCCTTCACCCTGGAAAGCCCGCAGGACTTCCCGAATTTCGAGGGCCTGAAGCGCAAGGTGGACGGCGGCGCCGACACCGTGATGTATCTCGAAGGCTCCGACCAGCATCGCGGCTGGTTCCACTCCTCGCTGCTGGAAAGCTGCGGCACCCGTGGCCGGGCGCCCTATGACGTGGTCCTGACCCACGGCTTCGTCCTCGACGGCGAGGGCCGCAAGATGTCGAAGTCGCTCGGCAACACCGTCGCCCCGCAGGACGTCATCAAGCAGTCGGGCGCCGACATCCTGCGCCTGTGGGTGGCCGCCTCCGACTATTCCGACGATCTCAGGATCGGCAAGGAGATCCTGCAGACGACCTCCGACGCCTACCGCAAGCTGCGCAACACCATCCGCTGGATGCTGGGCGCGCTCGCTCATCACGACGGAACGCCGTTGCCGGCCATGGCGGCCCTGCCGGAACTGGAGCGCCTCATGCTCCACCGGCTTGCCGAACTGTCGCCGCAGATCCACGAGGCCTATCGCAACTACGACTACAAGAAGGTCTTCGCGCTGCTGACGCAGTTCATGAATGTCGATCTCTCGGCCTTCTATTTCGACATCCGCAAGGACCGGCTCTATTGCGATCCGCTGTCGTCGACGGAGCGCAAGGCGACGCTGGCGGTCATCGAGGAGCTTTTCCGGGCGGTCGCGACCTGGCTCGCACCGATCCTCTCCTTCACGGCCGAGGAGGCCTGGTGGGATCGCTACGGCCGCGACGGGTCGGTGCACCTCGCCGGCTTCTACGCGGCCGACGGCGGCTGGACAGACAATGCGCTGGACGCGAAGTGGGAGAAGATCCGCAGGGTTCGCCGCGTCGTCACCGGCGCGCTGGAACTGGAGCGGGCCGGCAAGCGTCTCGGCTCTTCGCTGGAGGCGGCCCCGACCGTCTATGTGGCCGACCCCGACCTCATGGTGGCCCTCGACGGCCTCGACCTTGCTGAAGTGGCGATCACCTCGGCCGCCCGGATCGTCGCCGGGGAGGGGCCGGCCGACGCCTTCCGCGCCGACGACACCAAGGGTGTCGCGGTGGTCCCTGCCAAGGCCGAAGGCGTCAAATGCGCCCGCTCGTGGAAATATTTCGATCCCGCGGTCGCTGCGCGCGACTTCCCGGACATCACCCCCCGCGATGCGGCGGCGATGCGCGAGTGGCAGCAGCGTCACGTCATGTGACGACGGGCGGGCGGAGGATGAACGTCCTCAAGCCCGCACCACTCCGCAGGTGCG
Organism: Phreatobacter sp.; assembly: GCF_022843985.1. GTDB lineage: Bacteria > Pseudomonadota > Alphaproteobacteria > Rhizobiales > Phreatobacteraceae > Phreatobacter. Next base: position 93,496 of record NZ_JALHMP010000002.1, read on the forward strand.
ACGGAGTGCGCGCCGCCATTCCTGAGATGATGCGGAACGCAGGCGGCCGAGACGCTGGATCCTGCCACCTTAAGTCATTACAGAAACCTTGCATACAACCCTAAGTAGAAATAAATCAGAGATCCCTCTATGGATGCAGGGCCGCACGTTGCCGGCCCAAGGCCGTCACGCATTGCGGTCAACCCTAGGGAGTGACGAGATGGCGACGTTTCACGAGTTCGACGAGAAGGCGATCACTTCGGTCCTCGAGGCTGCACGGAGCCTCTACGACCAGAAGATACTCGACGAAAGGGTCCGCATCATCAATCCGATCGATGACGGCCATATCCGCATTGCAGCGCAGTGCATCAGCGTGACGGTCGACAACGGCAGGATCTGCCTCAACTTGCCTCTCGGTATCGGCAAGTTCTGTCTGCCGATCCCCTCGATCATTCCGAACGGCACCGCCGCTCAAGCCTGTCTCGATATCTGCACGACCTGGGGGATTCCGACGGGCGTGCGGGTGACGGTGAGCGTCGCCGGCAAGGTCATCGTCGAGAAGACCTTCCTCAAGTGCTGATGGGCACTGCAAGCGGTCGAGCGCTTGCGGCGAGATCCTGCAAGGGGACCCGGGACGCATCCCGGGTTCCCGCCGCGCGACCGCCACGCGGTCGGCGCAGGTCGGGGCTAAGCCCGATCCCCAAAGAACAGCCGCCATGCGAGAATAAGGAATCACCGGATAGGGGAGGCGCCCCATGGCCCACAGTGCGAATTCCGTCGCGGAACAGCCACCGCAGCGGGCAGGCGCTACGACCCGTTACGCCGTCGTTCCCTTCGTGCAGCAGGGCTCACGGATGGTGGCGGAAGACGTTCACTACCTCGACACCTATCAGCAGGCGCATGCCGTGGCGAAATTCGTTTCGACGCGGCGGCCAAGCGTCCTGGTCCTGTCGGTATCGCCTGGGCGCGATGGCGAGGATCCGGACATCATCGTCCTCGAACAGATCGGCGCCGGTCTGGCGATCGCTACCGCTACGCTCCACTAGGAGGCAGCCGGACAAGCATGAAGGTTGCGCGGCGCCGCGCACGGCACCACGATTGACGTCCAAGCGGCTGGGCCTCGCGGCCAGCCCTTCGCCGGGCGGCGAATGTCAGGCGAGCTTCAGCTGGTCGGCCGACTGCTTGCCGGTGCGGCGGTCGGTGGCCAGTTCGTACGACACCTGCTCGCCCTCACGCAGGTCGTTCAGACCGGCGCGCTGGACGGCGGAGATGTGGACGAAAATGTCCTTGCCACCGTCGGACGGCTGGATGAAGCCGTAGCCCTTCTGGGGGTTAAACCACTTAACGGTCCCGGTCGCCATGGAATGCTCCTCGATGTTTGGCGGTTGAGGGATTTGTCAGGCAGCCCTTCGCCGGGGCTGCGGACGCCTGGCAGGCGCCGACGGCGGGCGGGTGTCGCCACGGGCCGAGGCCTGGATGGGGGACCCGACGACGGCAAGGCGCACGCGGGTCAGTTTCTCGATGGCGGCCAGATGGCCACGCTCGCTCGGATCGCAGAAGGCGAGGGCGATGCCCGTCCGCCCGGCCCGGCCGGTGCGGCCGATGCGGTGAACATAGCTCTCCGGCTCGTTCGGCAGGTCGAAATTGATGACATGGGTGACCTCGGCCACGTCGATGCCGCGGGCGAAGAGGTCGGTCGCCACCAGAATGCGGCACTCACCGGTCTTGAAGGCAGCCAGCGCCCGCTGGCGGGCATTCTGGCTCTTGTTGCCGTGGATGGCGTCGGCCGAGAAGCCCGACTTCTCCAATTGGCCGGCGAGGCGATTGGCGCCGTGCTTGGTCCGCGTGAACACCACGACTCGGGCGAGCGCCGGGTCGGTTAGGAGCTTCTCGAGAAGGTTGCGCTTGTCGGAGGTGCCGACATGGTAGACGTGCTGTTCGATGGCCTCGACCGTCACGGTCTCGGGCGTCACCTCGACGCGCATCGGCTCCCAGAGCATGTCGCGGGCGAGCTTGGCGACCTCCGCCGGCATGGTCGCCGAGAACAGCATGGACTGGCGCTGGTCGGGCAGCTTGGCGATGATCTTCTTCACGTCGCGGATGAAGCCCATATCGAGCATGCGGTCCGCCTCGTCGAGAACGAGATGGGTCACCGTGTCGAGCCGGACGAGGCCCTGGTTCATCAGGTCGATGAGGCGGCCGGGGGTGGCGACGAGAATGTCGATGCCGCGGGCGAGGGCATCGACCTGCGGCTTCTGCCCGACGCCGCCGAAGATCACCGCATGGCGCAGCTTCAGGTTCTTCGACATGCGCGTGACGCTCTCGAAGATCTGCAGCGCGAGTTCGCGCGTCGGGGCGAGCACCAGTGCGCGTACACCCTTGGCCGGCGGGCGGACGAGGTCCTCCGCCAGGTGCTGGAGGATCGGCAGCGCGAAGGCCGCGGTCTTGCCGGTCCCGGTCTGGGCGATGCCGATCAGGTCGTGATCGTCCAGAAGATGCGGGATCGCCTTGGCCTGGATCGGCGTGGGGGTGGCGTAGCCTGCATCATGGAGGGAACGCAGAAGAGGCTCGGCAAGGCCGAGGTCCGAAAAGGTTCGATTGTTCAAGAAAAAAAGTCTCTCAAGGCTACCGGAAACGCGCTTTCGCGTCCTCCAGTTCAAAGTCACGAACCGCGCGCCGGGCGGCCCAGACGAATTTGTCGCACCGGATCTCCGGTTGTCGACGCCTGGTTACTCACAAAGGCGGCGCAGCGCAGTCACGACGATGGTGATCGGGAAGATGGGCGAAGTTTCCGCACCCGTCAAGCCCGTCAGTGAAAAATAGGTCTATCGGATGGTCAATAGTACGAAGACTTGCGGAAAATTCGCTTCAAAAACTCTGAATTGAGAAAAAGTATCCCAATGTGTCAGCCGGGCGTCCGTCAGTTGGTGGAGCTCACCATGGATCGGGCGACAATTTGCCGCCACGCTGGTCGCTCGCGGCGAAGGCGGTCGTCAGCCCGACCACGCGGCGCGCCGAGGCCTCCCAGTCGGCAATGCGAATGAAATTGTCGAAGAACCAGTTGAAGGCGAACTGGGTCTGCACGAAGGCGGCGGCGATCTGCATCATCGACCCCAGCGACATGCTGCTGCTGAGATAGAGTGGCGCGCAGGCAAGCAGCGGCACCGCCGGCATCAGCGTGACATTGGCGTTGATCAGGATCGTCAGCTTGGCGAGCAGCGCAGCGATCACGTACCACGTCGTGACCACCCCTTGCATCAGTCCGACCAGGAGCCTCTGCTTGGGGGCTTCCTCTGCAGCCCGGACGATGGCCGGTGCGTCCTCGCGTATCCCGACCATGGAGGCGCGCAGGGCCGCCTCGGCGGCATTCTTGCGCTCGATGGCGTGGATCAGCGGTCGGCCGAGAACGGCGATCATGCCTGAGGAGAGGACCGCATAGGCGACGGCCACCCAGACCATGAAACCGGGAATGACGATCCCTCCGGCGATGGGCAGGGAGATCGACCCGCCGACGGTCCACAGGATGACGATGAAAGCCGTCGCCGACAGCAGCGAATTGGCCAGACCGACGGCGAATTCGACGAGCGGCTCGACCGCCACCTGGACGTCCTGGGCGATCCGGAATTCGGGCGCATCGATCTGCGGGGCCACCTTGGCCAGGTGGGCGAAGCGTTCCCGGCGCAGCCATTTGCGGATCAATTTGTCCGACAACCAGCCGCGCCAGGCGATCTGCAACCGCATGCGCAGCCAGACGATGAGGGCGGCGACGATCGCCGCGGAAAGGGCGAGCACAGCGAGTTGGCTGATCCCCGCGATCAGGCGATCGGCATGGCGCTGTTCGAGGGCGTTGAAGAAGGAGGCATGCCAGCGGGTGATCAGGACCTGCACGACGACATTGACGATCACCAGTCCCAGGAGCCCCGCGCACAGGCTCCAGGCCAGAAGGGCCGTCCTGCCGCGCCAGAAGCCGCGGGCGAGCGGAAAGAAGGCCAGCGGGTTGATGGCGGGGGGCGTGGCTGGCGGCCCAGGCTCGTCCGTCTTGAGGGCGCCATTCATGGCGCCACTCTAGGCGGGAATGCGGGAGATGCCATGCGGCGATCTCCCGCATGGCATCGCTGCTGCGATCCGGGCGGAGATTGCGGCCATCGGCCGGGGCCACTAGTGATACGTGCCCAGGCGCCGCCCGCCGGCGCTTCCGTGAGGAGGCCAAACATGTCGACGACCAGCCGCCAGATCCTGCTCGCCAGCCGCCCGCACGGCGAGCCGATCGCTGCTAACTTCTCCATCGTCGACACGCCGCTTGCGGCCACTGGGCCGGACCAGGTCCTCCTGAAGATTCGGTACTTGTCGCTCGACCCCTACATGCGGGGCCGCATGAACGACGGAAAATCCTATGCCGCGCCGGTCCCGATCGGCGGCGTGATGGAGGGCGGCACGGTCGCCGAGATCGTGACGTCCAACAGCGACCGTTTTCGTCCGGGCGACATCGTCCTCTCCCATTCCGGCTGGCAGAGCCATGCGATCGCCGACGCCAAGGACCTGCGCAAGGTCGATCCGACCGCCGCGCCCATCTCCACCGCCGTCGGCGTTCTCGGGATGCCCGGCATGACCGCCTATACCGGCCTCCTGACCATCGGCCAGCCGAAGCGCGGCGAGACCGTTGTCGTTGCCGCGGCCACCGGCCCCGTCGGCTCCGCCGTCGGCCAGATCGCCAGGATCAAGGGCGCCCGCGCCGTCGGCATTGCCGGCGGGGCCGACAAGGTTCGCGCCCTGACCGAGGAGTTCGGTTTCGACGTCGCCCTCGACCACCGCTCGCCGACTTTCGTCGCCGACCTCAAGGCGGCCTGCCCGGACGGGATCGACGTCTATTTCGAGAATGTCGGCGGGCACGTCTTCGACGCCGTCTTCCCGCTGTTGAATTTCTTCGCCCGCATCCCCGTCTGCGGTCTCATCGCCCAGTACAACGCCACATCGCTGCCCGACGGTCCGGACCGCCTGCCGCTGCTGATGCGCGACGTGCTGACCAAGCGGCTGAATTTCCGCGGTTTCATCGTCCGCGACTTTGCCGACCAGTCCAAGGCCTTCTTCACCGACATGAGCCGGTGGATCGGCGAGGGCAAGGTCAGGTACCGCGAGGACATCGTCGACGGGCTCGACAAGGCGCCGGAGGCCTTCATCGGCCTTCTTAAGGGCCGGAATTTCGGCAAGCTCGTTGTAAAGGTGGGCTGACGGCAGGGGGACTGGGCCCAGGCGCCACTCGGTTGCCCGGGTACACTCCTCAGACAGGTGTCGCGACGAGGGGGGAGGAGGCCAGTCCCGTGCCGGCAGGCTGTCCCGGCAGGCCGGCGCCCTTGGCGAGGCTGGACACGGCGGCGGCGACACCACCCTCGCCATGGGGGATGTCGAGCGCCTTCATCGCCATCTCGATCGCCGAGAGCGTGCCGAGCACCATCGGCGCATTGACATGGCCCATATGGGCGATGCGGAAGGCGCGTCCCGAAAGGTCGCCGATCGCCGAGCCGAGCGCCACGCCGCAGATGGTCTGGGCATAGGTCGAGATCGCCGCGGCATCGGCGCCCTGGACGAGGACCGGCGTGACCGACGGCGCGCGATGGGCTGGCTCGATCACGTTGCAGGACAGGAACTGCCCCTCGGCCCATTTGCCGATGGCGGCATGGGTCGCTTCGGCGAGCAGCGCATGGCGGCGCCACACGGCGGGAAGGCCCTCCTCCATGATCATGTCGAGGGCGGCGCGCAGCGCGAAGAGCAGGTGCTCCGGCGGCGTGCCGCAATATTTCATGTAGTGCTCGGCCCCCTGGCGAGCAGTCCAGTCCCAGTAGAGCGTCTTCATGTCGGCGGTCGCGTGGGCCTTGTGCGCCTTGTCGTTGGCCGCGACGAAGGCGAGACCCGGCGGCGTCATCAGGCCCTTCTGGGAGGCGGACATGGCGACGTCGACACCCCAGGCGTCCATCTCGAAATTCATGCAGGCGAGCGAGGCCACGCCATCGACCATGAAGAGCGCGGGATGGCCGGCCGCATCGATTGCCTGGCGCACCGCCTGGACGTCGTTGGCGACCCCGGAGGCGGTGTCGACCTGTACCATCAGGATCGCCTTGATCGCATGGTCGCGGTCGAGCCTGAGCCGCGCCTCGACGGTGGCCGGATCGATGGCGGCCCGCCAGGAGCCTTCCAGCACCTCGACATCGGCGCCCATGAAGGCCGCCATCTGGCCCCAGCCGATGGCAAAACGCCCGCTCGACAGCACCAGAACCTTGTCGCCGCGCGACAGAACGTTACTGATCGCCGCTTCCCAGCCGCCGTGGCCATTGGCGGCGTAGATATAGGTGCGCGCCTGGGTGGCGAAGACGCGTTGCAGATCCGCGAGCAGGCTGTCGGTGAGGGCCACCATCGGCCCCGAATAGATTTCCTCAGCCGGGCGCATCATCGCCTGCAGCACGCGGTCGGGGATGTTCGTCGGGCCGGGAATGGCGAGAAGGCTGCGGCCGTTGGCGACGCTCATGGAGGATCCTTTGCCGGGCGGAGCGGAATGCGGTCAATCCTTCGCGTAAACGCCGCCGGTGCCATGGGCAAGGGCCCCGCCGGCGGGACTGCCGCGCTGCGCCGCCCGGTCTCGGGCCGGGCCTGCGCTCAAATCACGAACAGGCCTGCCGTCACCAGCGCCAGGATCACCCCGGTGGCGCCGAAGAACACCGCCACATGCCGCCAGCCGATCGACAGGATCGCCATGACCGAGGTGCCGAGGCCGAGCGCCGCGATGGCGATCAGCAGGCCCGCATTGGACAGCGTGACAAGCCAAGGCTTCACCGCAGCATAGGGCGCGGCCAGGGCGGGCACCGCTGGCAGCACCGAATTGACCACCACCAGCGCCAGGAAGACGAGCGCGAAGACCGGCACAGGCACGCTGGCTTCGCCCGCCTCCCGGCCCTGCCGCATGAACCACCAGCCGATGGCGAGGACGACGGGAAGCAGCAGGAAAACCCGGAACAGCTTCACCACCACCGCCGAGTTGCCGACCGGCTCGGAAATCGCATAACCGGCACCGACGACCTGGGCCATGTCATGGATGGTGGCGCCGAGGAGGATGCCCGTCTGTGTCGCATCGAAGCCCAGGAGGAGGGCCAGCGGTGGATAGGTCAGCATCACCAGCGTCGACACCGCATTGGCGGCGACGACGGTGAAGGCGGTATCGGCGGCCTTGGCCGGATAGTTCGGCAGGACCGTTGTCGTGGCCAGTGTCGCGGAGGCGCCGCAGACCGCAGTCGCAGCGCCCGCCAGCGCCCCGTAGCCGTCATGGAGACCCAACCGGCGTGCCAGCCAGATGCCGCTGGCGATGGTCAGCGCCATGGATCCGACGACCAGCACCAGCGTGCCGACGCCAAGGCCGATGATGTCGCCGAAGGCGATGCGCAGCCCGAGCAGGGCTATGGCCAAGCGCAGCAGCTTCTTCACCGCGAAGGTCAGCCCCGGCGCGAAAAGGGGCCGCGCCGCCAGCGGATAGAGAGCCATGCCGATAACCAGAGCGAGCACCATGACAGGCAGCGCCAGTCGTCCGCCGGTCGCCTGCCGCAAAAGGGGCTCGGCGACGACAGCCGCGACTCCCACCCCCGCCGCCAGAGCGAATCCCGGCATGAGTAGGCGGGACGTCACCGCAGCTTGGACGGTCATGCGGGTCTCCCGGTGGACTGCTGATAGACGACGAGGCGCGCATGGCCGGTGTCCCGGATTTCGCGCAGCGCGAAACCGAGATCGACCAGAATCCGTTGAGAAACAAGGTTGGTTTCGCTCGTCACTGCCATGACGGGGTGAATGTCCTGCCTGGCAGCGAAGTGGAGAATACTTTTTGTTGCCTCCTTCGTGTAGCGGTGGCCGCGATGGTCCGGCATGACGGCATAGCGCAAGGCCACTCCGACGCCTTCGTCATGGTCCCACAGCCCGATAATGCCGACGAAGGCATCGTCCTGCCGGCGGCGGATAGCGAAGACCCCATAGCCGGCCCGCTCCCAGGTGGCGCGGTAGCCGTCGAGCTGGGCGCGAGTCTCGACCCCGGTCAGCACGCCATGTTTCAGCTTGCCGCCGACATCCGGGTGGGCATTGAGCCGGCAGAGGTCGGCGAAATCGGCCTCGCCGATGGTGGTGAGAACGAGGCGGTCGGTCTCGATCCTGACGGTGGTCACGGCGTCACCTCTCCGTTCTCCCGGCCTCTCGAATTCGCTCCCGCCGCGCCCATGGGCGGCAGGACCGGCACACCCATCGCTTCTATAGCGTTGGTAAGACCGGGGTCAGCCGCCGCGACGCATCGGAGGCAGGCGCCAGGGGCCTCGATCGCGGGCCGGAAACAGGGGGGCCCTTCATTCCCGCGGGTTGACGCTGGACTGCCAACCGGGCGACATCGGGATCCACGGTCGAGACCCCACATGTCAGATCCTCGCCTCGCGCCGCGCGCCCTCGTGCCGCTGCTCGTTGTCTTCGCCGCGATCGGACCCATGGCGCTGAATCTGCCGCTGCCGGCCGTTCCCGGGCTGGCGCGCTATTTCGAGACCGATGCGGGCACGATCCAGCTCACCATCACGCTCTATCTCGCCGGCATGGCCGTGGCGCAGCTCTTCCTTGGGCCGCTGTCGGACCGCTATGGCCGCCGGCCCGTGATCATCGGGGCGCTCGTCGCCACAGCGGCCATGAGCCTGTTCGCCGCGCTCGCCGCCAGCGCCGCCATGCTGATCGTCGCCCGCGTCCTGCAGAGCTTCGGCGCCTCCGCCGGCCAGGTCATCGGCCGCGCCATCATCCGCGACGTCTTTGACAAGGACCGCGCGGCCTCGATGATCGGCTGGGTGACGATGGCGATGGTTGTCGCCCCGATGGTCTCGCCCTCGATCGGCGGGCTGATGGAAGAGACGATCGGCTGGCGCTGGGTCTTCGCCGCCACCGCTGTGATCGCCGTCGTCACCCTCGTCCTCGCCGTCTTACGGCTGCCGGAAACCCGCGCCGTGGTCTCCTCGCCGAGCTTCGGTCAGCTCGTCAGGGATGCCGGCGCTCTCTGCCGCAACCGCGTCTTCGTCGGCTATCTGCTGATCGGGGCGCTATCCTCGATAACCTTCTTTTCCTTCGTCGGCGGTGCACCGCACATCACCGTGACGCTGATGGGCCAGTCCTCCACCGTCTACGGCCTATGGTTCATGGTGAACGCCTGCGGCTACATGCTCGGCAACGCCATCTGCGGCCGCTATGCGGCACGGCTCGGCTCCGACCGGCTGATCCGGTGGGGCAGCGTTATGATGGTGCTGATGGCGCTCGTGCAACTCGCCATCGCCCTGGCCGGCTGGATGGTGCATCCGGCCTGGCTGTTCCTGCCGCAGGCGGCCATCGCCTTTGCCAATGGGCTGCAATTGCCTGGCTCTATCGCCGGGGCGGTCAGTGTCCGGCCGGAAGCTGCGGGCTCGGCCTCCGGCATTGTCGGTTTCGCGCAAATGGGGCTTGGCGCCATCGCGGCGCAGATCGCAGGCACGCTGGTCGGCACGACGATGAGCCCGGTCCCGATGGTGGCGCTGTCGGTCTTCGGCGCGGTTGGCGCCTTTGCTGCGGTCGCTCTGATCCGCCGCCGTGATACCTATTGACCGCGCTCAGCTGATGCCGGCATAGCGTCCGGGACGGTGGTTCATTCCGACGACGACGCATAGGACCGTGACGCCCGCCACCGAAAGGGCGACGAGGTCGAGGCTGACCACCGCGGTGGCCGCCAGCATCACCAGCATGTCCACGGCGAGCTGGAAATAGCCGGCACGGATGCCGTGCTTCTCCTGGAGATAATAGGCGAGGATGCTGACACCGCCGAGGCTCATGCCGTGACGGAACAGGATCAGCAGCCCGATCCCGAAGAGTCCGCCGCCGACGATGGCGGCATAGACGGGATTGAGATGGCCGATCTCCAGCCACAACGGCATCAGCTTGGAGAAGATCGACACCAGCACCACGGCCGCCAGCGTCTTGGCGGTGAAGGCCCAGCCCAGGCGCAGCAGCGACAAGACGAAGAACGGCAGGTTGACCAGCAGGAACAGGGCGGAAAAGTTCAGCGGAGTCGCATAGCTGATCAGCAGCGCGATGCCGACCGTGCTGCCCGTGAGCAGCGAGGCCTTGGCGTAGAAAGCGACCCCGAGGGCGACAAACAGCGTGCCGAGGATGAGGGCGATGGCATCCTCGTGCGGACGGTGGCGCATCACGGTCTCGGACATCGCGACTCCTCTGTTGCGCCGCACAATAGCAGAGAGCCGGCTGCGCGGTCGCGCCCATCTTCTGGGCAGCCCTGCCTTGTGTGCAGGCTGGATCTAGGGATCAGCCGGGTCTGTCGCCTGTAGCACGACGAACCACGGCGCCGCCTCCGGCTGGCACAGCGGCCCAATCCGCCCCTCCTGCGGGCAGGATCGGACGTGCCGCGGGCGGGCGAGAATGCCGCGCCTGTCGATGCGCAGGTCGCGTCGCGCCACCGACTGCAGGACATTGCCGCCGATCAGGGTGGCGAGGCGCCGGCGCCGGTCCGCCGCTACCACGACATCGCAATGAAGGTTCCAGACCGGGCGCACGCCCATGGCCAGGGCCGGCACCAGGGCCGCGTAGCCGTCGCCGACAGCGGCCGGGTCGTGCCGGTGCAGGCAGAGGAGGTCACCCGGCCGGAGCGGGGTCGCGCGGGGGTCGCAGGCCCGGTAGAAGGCGCCCGGTGACAGGCCCTGTGCCTCGTCCCGGCTGCGCCGCGCCGCCTCAGCGACAAAGTCGAAATGGGCCATGGAGGCCTGGAAACGGACGCGGGAGACACCCGCCGTCACCACCACATGCGAGACGAAGGCTGCCGACCAGGGAATATCCACCGCTGCGGCACGCAGCGCCGCCTGGACCAGGGCGTCCCGCTCGGGCTCGGGCAGGCTGGTGCCGCGCAGGCGCGCGAGGAGATCGGCCAGCGGTACGAGGTCGCCGGCGCCGGTGGCGCCCGAATCTTCCGTGAGGCGCTGGATCCGCCGCGCCTGCAGCGGGCCCTCGGTGAGCGGGCCGAGCGTTTCCCAGTAGCGCATGACCTGACGCCAGGGCACGCCGCGCCCGGCGGCCTCGTCGCGGACCACATCCGCCTCCACGGCGCCGAAGCGGATCATGGTGCCGCCGGGCCCGATGACATGACCGCCGAAGGCGTCGTGTTCGCGCGCCGCAGTCCCGGCGATGGCAAGCGCTGCCGGCGAGGGCGCGGCGGCGCCGGTCATGCGGCAGAGCCGGTCCAGCCAGCCGAACTCCGCTGTGGTGAAGCGCGGGGCTTCAGCCCGCACCGGCCCGGCGAGGAGCAATGGGCCGGCCAGGGCGACGATCGCCGGCAGGATCGCTGCCGCCAGAACCATTGCTCCGGCGCGCCCGGGCGGCGGCGTCAGCGGATGCGGGCGGGTCCTGTCGGGCTGGCGGATCATGGGCCGACAACAGCAGGATTCCCCGCCCGTGGCGAGCCTGGGCCGCCGCGGCTAAACTCCAGGCGATGACACCTGGTTTTCGAGCGCGCCGGGGGCGCCACCTTCTGGCTGCCGCGGCGGGTCTTATCGCCGCCTATCTCGCAATCGCCTATCTCCTGGCGCCGGAGCTGTGGTGGCGGCACGAACATCACCCCGGCCTCGCCCGCCGGCCGATGCTGACGGCGACCGCCAGCGGCATTCCCGGCGATCCGATCAATGTCGGGTTGGTCGGTGACCTCGCGGATGTGACCGGCGCCATGCAGGCGGCCGGGTGGCGCCCGGCCGATCCTCTCACCCTGCGCTCGAGCCTCGGCATCGGCCTGTCCGTCCTCCTCGACCGGCCCTACCCGGACGCGCCGGTGTCGCCGCTTTACTTCGAGGGCCGCATGCAGGATCTCGCCTTCGAGAAGCCAGTGGGTGCCTCGGCAGACCGGCGCCATCATGTCCGCTTCTGGAAGGCCCTCGACACGACCGCCGACGGACGTCCGCTTTTCCTCGGGGCGGCGAGCTTCGATCGCGGCGTCGGCTTCAGCCACCTTACCGGCCAGGTCACCCACCATATTGCGCCGGACGTCGACAGCGAGCGCGCCGTGCTGATGCAGAGCCTCACCCGCGCCGGGCGGCTGGTCTCGGATTATTTCGTGCCCGGCTCCGGTCCGACCCTCTCCGGCCGCAATGGCGGCGGCGACCTCTATGTGACCGATGGCGATGTCCTGATCGGCGTGGTGGCGCGGCCGGGGCCCCCTGCGGCGCCGAGCCTGGGAAGGCCCGACCTGCCGCCGGCAGACCCTTGGTGGATCGCACTGCGCCGCCGGATCTGGGGCTGGATCACGGCCGCTGCCAGCCGTTTAGGCTGACATTTGGGCATGGGAGGATGCCTGTCCTCAGGCCGGCACCCAGCCGTCCTTCGCCAGCACCTCGCCGGCCAGATAGAGGCTGCCGGTGATGAGAACCCGCGGCGGCAGGCCGCCGGGCTCGGTCGCGACGGCCGCGAGCGCCGCATCAAGGCTGTCGCAGGCGGTGGCCGCGAGGCCGGCCGAGCGCGCGGCGTCGGCGAGGCTTGCCGCCGGCAGTGCCGCCGGATAGCCGAAGGGCACTGTCAGCACCTGCGGCGCCAGGGCGCGGAAATGGTCGAGGAAGCCGCGCGGGTCCTTGGTCGAGATCATGCCGGCGATCATCACCAGCGGCTTCGGCTGGCGGGCCTGCATGGTTCTTACCGCCTCGGCCAGGACCGCGCCGCCGCCGGGATTGTGGCCGCCGTCGAGCCAGAGCTCGGCGCCGGTCGGAAGCGCCGCGAGAACGTGCCCGGTCAGCCTCTGCAGCCGTCCCGGCCAGGCGACGGCCTGCAAGCCGCGTTCGACGGCGGCCGGTGACATCGAAAAGCCCGCCGTCTTGACCGCGGCCAGCGCGGCGCCGGCATTCTCGAACTGGTGTGCCCCGGCCAGCCGCGGCGGCGGCGCGTCGATCAGTCCGTCCTCGTCCTGGAAGACGAAGCGGCCGTTCTCAGCCCTTGCGAACCAGTCGAGACCGGAGACGAAAAGGCGCGAACGCATGGCCTCCGCCGCCGCTTCGATCACCGCCATGGCCTCCGGCGTCTGCAGCGAGATGACGGCCGGCCGACCGCGCTTCAGGATGCCGGCCTTCTCGGCGGCGATCTTCGGGATCGTGTCGCCGAGATAGTCCGCATGATCCATCGATACCGGCGTGATGATGCTGACCGCTGGCCGCGGCACGACGTTGGTCGCGTCGAAACGTCCGCCCATGCCGACTTCGAGGATCACCGCATCGGCCGGATGCCGGGCAAAGAGCATCAGGCCGGCAATGGTGGTGATCTCGAACTGGGTGATCGGCTGCCCCTCGTTGGCGCGTTCCACTTCGAGCAGGATCTTGGCGAGCGCCGCATCCTCGACCAGCCGGCCGCCGCCGGGGGCGCCGAGCCGGAAGCGTTCGTTGAACTTCACGAGATGAGGCGATGTATAGACATGGACGGTGCGTCCCGAGGCCTCGAGGAAGGCGCGGGCGAAGGCCGAGGTCGAACCCTTGCCATTGGTGCCGGCGACATGGATCACCGGCGGCAGGGCGAGATGCGGGTTGCCGAGCCGCGCCAGCGCCCCGACCATCCGGTCCAGCGACAGATCGATCAGCTTGGGATGCAGCTTCGCCAGCCGGTCGAGAATGGCGGCGATGGGGGCTTCGGCAACCGTCATGGTGAGGAACTTGCGGAGGGCGGCGGTCTGCCGGCAGGAGATGCTGGACGCGTGTAAGAAAGCAGATCGCGAGCCGGTGCCGACCGCGTCAGGTTGCCGCGACAGCGGGCGGTTGCGCCGCCGGTTCCGGGGACGGCGTGCCTTCGCTCGGCGCCGGCGCCTTGGTGAGAACCCGGCAGAGGCGCGCCAGCGTCGCCCTGAGGTCGTGGCGGTGCACGACGAGGTCCACCATGCCATGATCCTTCAGATATTCCGCCCGCTGGAAGCCTTCCGGCAGCTTCTCGCGGATGGTCTGCTCGATCACCCGCGGCCCGGCGAAGCCGATCAGTGCGCCCGGTTCGGCGATGTGGACGTCGCCGAGCATCGCATAGCTCGCGGTGACACCGCCGGTCGTCGGGTTGGTCAGGACCACGATATAGGGCAGTCGGGCATCGCGCAGCGCCTGGACTGCCACGGTGGTGCGCGGCATCTGCATCAGCGACAGGATGCCCTCCTGCATGCGGGCGCCGCCGGAGGCGGTGAAGATGATGAAGGGCGTCTTCTTCTCGACCGCGGTCATCATGCCCTTGACGATGGCTTCCCCGGCCGCGGTGCCGAGCGAGCCGGCCATGAAGTCCATGTCCTGCACGCAGACCGTGACAGCGAGGCCTTCGAGTTTTCCGTAGCCGACCTTGATCGCATCGGCCATGCCGGTCTTGGCACGCGCATCCTTCAGCCGGTCGACATAGCGCTTCTCGTCGCGGAATTTCAGGGGATCGAGGGGGGCTTCGGGCAACTGGACGTCGAACCAGGTGCCGTTGTCGAAGACCGACCGCAGCCTGGCGGTCGAGCCCATGCGCATGTGCACGCCCGAGCCGGGGATGACGAAGAGATTGCTCTCGAGATCCTTGTGGAACACCATCTGCCCGGTCTCCGGGCATTTGATCCACAGGTTCTCCGGCGTGTCCCGCTTCAGAAACGAGCGGATCTTCGGGGGCAGAACGTCGGTGATCCAGTTCATGACTGTCGTCCTGACGAAAAATGAGGATTCCGGACCGAGCCTATGGCGCCGAAAGACGGCGCTTATTCGGCAGCCTTGCGCGCCTCGCGGACGCCGGATGCGATGGAACTGACGAGCCCGGTGACGGCGGCGACCGATCCGGCCGTCGCCCGGCCTTCCGCGTCGAGCGAGCCCTTGAGCACCTCGATCAGGGCTGAGCCGACCACGACAGCATCGGCGCCGCGCGCGACCGCGCCGGCATGTTCGGCATTCTTCACGCCGAAGCCGACGGCGACCGGCAGGTCCGTATGCCGCTTGATCCGCGCCACCGCCTCGGCGGTCTTGCCGAAGTCCGGCGTCGCGGCGCCGGTGATGCCGGTGATCGAAACGTAGTAGACGAAGCCCGAGGTGTTGCCGAGCACGGTCGGCAGGCGCTTGTCGTCGGTGGTCGGCGTCGCCAGGCGGATAAAGTTGAGGCCGGCTTTCAGCGCCGGCAGGCAAAGCTCCGAATCTTCTTCCGGCGGCAGGTCGACGACGATGAGCCCGTCGACGCCGGCCGCCTTGGCATCGGCAAGGAAGGCGTCGACGCCATAGATGTAGATCGGGTTGTAGTAGCCCATCAGGACGATCGGCGTCGCCGCGTCGCTCTGGCGGAACCAGGCGATGTCCTCCAGGGTCTTCCTCAGCGTCTGTCCCCCCGCGAGCGCCCTGAGGCCGGCCGCCTGGATCGACGGCCCGTCGGCCATCGGATCGGTGAAGGGCATGCCGAACTCGATGACGTCGGCGCCGGCCGCCGGCAGGCCCTTGAGGATGGCGCGCGCCGTCTCGCGGTCGGGATCGCCGGCCATGACATAGGTGACGAGACCGGCGCGGCCCCTGGCGGCGAGATCGGCGAAGCGGGCGTCGAGGCGGGTGATCACAGCTGGGTCCCCAGGAGTTCGGCGACCTGGGGCACGTCCTTGTCGCCGCGGCCGGAGAGATTCATGACCATGATGTGGTCCTTCGGCTTGGTCGGCGCCAGTTCGCCGACCTTGGCCAGGGCATGGGCGCATTCCAGCGCCGGGATGATGCCCTCGACCTTCGACATCAACTGGAAGGCCTCGAGGGCCTCGTCGTCCGTTGCCGACAGATAGGTCACCCGGCCGATATCGTTGAGCCAGGAATGTTCGGGGCCGATGCCCGGGTAATCGAGGCCGGCGGAGATCGAATGGCCCTCCTGGATCTGGCCGTCGGCATCCATCAGCAGATAGGTACGATTGCCATGGAGGACGCCCGGCTTGCCGCCGGAGATGGACGCGGCATGCAGGTTGTCGAGGCCGTGGCCGGCCGCCTCCACGCCGTAGATCTCCACCGACGGCTCGTCGAGGAAGGGGTGGAACAGGCCGATGGCATTGGAACCGCCGCCGACGCAGGCGATCAGGCTGTCGGGCAGGCGCCCCTCGCGCTCCAGCATCTGCTCGCGCGTCTCCTCGCCGATGACCGACTGGAAGTCGCGCACCATGGCGGGGTAGGGGTGCGGGCCGGCGACGGTGCCGATGCAATAGAACGTGGTATCGACATTGGTGACCCAGTCCCGCAGCGCCTCGTTCATGGCGTCCTTGAGGGTCTTGGCCCCCGACTGGACGGGCACGACGGTCGCGCCCAGCATCTTCATGCGGAACACGTTGGGTGCCTGACGGGCAACGTCGACGGCACCCATGTAGACGATGCATTCGAGGCCGAACCGGGCGCAGAGCGTTGCGGTCGCGACCCCGTGCTGGCCGGCGCCCGTCTCGGCGATGATCCGCTTCTTGCCCATGCGGCGGGCGAGCAGGATCTGGCCGAGGACATTGTTCACCTTGTGCGAGCCGGTATGGTTCAGCTCCTCGCGCTTCAGGTAGATCTTGGCGCCGCCGAAATGGTTGGTCAGGCGCTCGGCGAAGTAGAGCGGGCTCGGGCGGCCGATGAAGTGGGTCCGGTGGCCCTCCATCTCCGCCAGATAGGCCGGGTCCTTCCGCGCCTCGCGATAGGCCGCTTCCAGCTCCAGGATGTTCGGCATCAGCGTTTCGGCGACGAAGCGGCCGCCATAGATGCCGAACCGGCCGTTCTCGTCCGGTCCCGACCGGAACGAATTGGGCTTCAGCGGAGCGTTCATACCCGTTCTCCTTCGCCCTGCGCAGCGCGGGCGGCGGCCACGAAGGCCCTGATCCTGTCCGGGTCCTTGTGACCCGGCGTGCTTTCCACGCCTGAAGATACGTCGACACCGGCCAATCGGGTCAGCCTGATGGCCTCCGCCACATTGCCGGGATGCAGGCCACCGGAAAGCATGACAGGGCGGCCGGGGTCAAGGCCGGCCACCAGCCGCCAGTCGAATGTCAGCCCGTTGCCGCCCGGCAGGGCCTGTGCTGTCCGGGGCGGCTTGGCGTCAACCAGCAGCAGGTCGCTGACCTGCGCATAGGCATCGATGGCCGCGAGGTCCGCCGCCTCGGCCACCCCGACGGCCTTCATCACGGGGATCGTCAGGGCCGATCGGATGGCGGCGACCCGCGCCGGGCTCTCTTCGCCGTGGAGCTGGACGATGTCCGGCTTCAGGGTGGCGGCGAGGGTCGCGAGAAAGTCGTCGTCGGCATCGACCGTCAGTGCGACGATACGCGCGCGCCCGGCGGCATGGGCGGACAGCGCCCGCGCTGTCTCCAGCGACACATGGCGCGGGCTCCTGGCGAAAAAGACAAGGCCGATCATGTCGGCGCCGGCCGTGACGGCGGCGTCGATGGCGGTCGGCGTCGTAATGCCGCAGATCTTGACGAGAAGGGACATGGCCCGCTGTTCTTAGACGGGCAGCGAGCGCCACACCAGCATGGCGGCGGCCAGATCTTCGAGCGCCGTGCCCACTGACTTGAATAGGGTGATCTCCTCTGCCGATGTCCGGCCGGGATGAACGCCGCGCGCGAGGTCGAACAGGTCGGCCTTGACGTCGCTTGTGGAAATGACGCCCCGCTTGATGGGGTCGACGATATCGCCGGCCTCCTTCAGCCCGCCGGTGCGCGTATCGACGAAGAGACTTGCGCGCCGGACGGCAGCATCGTCAGTCTCGCGCATGGCAGGGGTGTAGCCACCGACGAGATCGAGATGAGCCCCGGGCTTCAGCCAGTCCCCCGAAACGATCGGATTGGAGGAGATGGTGGCGCAAGTGACGATATCGGCCGCCTCCACCGCCGCCTGCAGGTCGCTGGCGACGGCAATGCCGACCCCGGGCACGGTGCGGCCGAGCCCTTCCGCCAGCGCCGTGGCCTTCTCGCGCGAGCGGTTCCACAGCGTGACATGGCGGATGGGCCGGATGGCGGCATGGGCCCGGATGAGATGGGGGGCGAGGGCTCCGGCTCCCACCATCACCATGTGCGAGGCATCCTTGCGGGAGAGATAGCGCGAGGCCAGCGCGCTGGCGCAGGCGGTGCGCCAGACGGTGAGCATGGTGCCGTCGAGGATGGCCAGTGGGGCGCCGGTTTCGCCGTTGCAGAGCACGTAGCTGCCATAGATTGACGGCAAGCCGCGCGCGCCGTTGCCGGGATAGACCGAAACCAGCTTGGTGCCGACGAAGGCGCCGGCACCCGGCGGAGTCCAGGCGGGCATCAGCAGCAGCATGGCCTCCGGCACGCCCTCGGCCTGGCGGATCGGATGATGGTGGCGCAGAGGCACGGTGATGTCGGAGCGGAACGCATCGGCCAGGGCGTCGACCAGCGCCGGATAGGAAAGGGCTGCGGCAATCTCGGCGGCGGAAACAATACGCATCGGGGGATCAGGCCGCCGGACGGTTCATCAGCGCGAGGGCGTTGCCGGGGGCCGCCTCGGCGCGGCCGAGATCGGCGCGCAGCCGGTCGATCTCGTTGCGGGCCGCCGCGAGATCGTGCTCGGCGGTGCGACAGCGCTTGCGGTAGCGTCCCTGTTTCCACCAGACCGTCGCGCCACCGATCGCCACGCCGAGGATCATCGACAGGATGACAACGGCGAAAAGCGGCACGGAAAAGGAAAACGCCGCGGCTCCGCGGGCGAAGGGATCGAGCGACAGCGTCACCGGTTCCCGGTTGGCGACGGCGAGGACCACCGCCAGGATCGCTATCGGCGCGAGCAGCAGCCAGTTGACGATACGGCGCAGCATGATCAGGCGCCCTTGTTCAGACGCTCGCGCATTTCCTTGCCGGTCTTGAAGAACGGCACGACCTTGTCCTCGACCTCGACATGCTCGCCGGTGCGCGGGTTCCTGCCGACGCGGGCGCTGCGCGCCTTGACGGAAAAGGCCCCAAAACCGCGCAATTCGACCCGGTCACCACGGGCGAGGGCCCCGACGATCTCGTCGAGGATGGCATTGACGATGTTTTCGACGTCGCGCTGGTACAGCTGGGGGTTCTGCTCGGCGATCTTCTGCACAAGTTCGGATTTGATCATGGTGCCCGCAGCCCCGAGGGCCGCTCCCGATTGAATTTCGCGAAATCTGTCATGGGGTTGGAGGCTGCCAGAGCGCCAGCAGGCCGTCAAGCGAGGAGCGCTCGATCTGCACGGCCAGTGCCGAGCTGCGGATTCGGTCGGCCCATTCGGTGAGACCGACGGCTTCGGCCAGGCTGCCCGATACCGAGCGCAACCAGGACAGGTCGGTGGCCGCCGCGGGCCGGTGCAGCTGGACGCGGACCGATGTCGGGACACCGCGGGTCGCCAGCCAGGCCCGTGCTTCCCTTTCGCCGCCGATCTGGTCGATCAGCCGCAGATCGCGCGCCCTGCGGCCGACGAAGACCCGGCCGTCGGCGACGAGGCGAAGCTGGTCGTCTGTCAGGCCCCGGCGTTCTTTCACGATGCGCTGGAACCAGTCATAGCTGTCGGTGATGATCTCGCGCAGGGCGGCAATGGCCTCGGGGCTGGTCGGCTCGACGCCGCTCGGCATGGCCTTCAGCGGCGATGACCGGATGGCTTCGACCCGCACGCCGAGCGTATCGAGCAGTCTCACGACGTTCGGAAACTGGGCCACGACCCCGATGGAGCCGGCGATCGAGGTTTCGCGCGTTACGATATGGTCGGCGCCGATGGCCGCGATATAGCCACCGGAAGCCGCCGTTCCCTCAACCACCGCGACCGTCGGCTTGACGGCGGCGACCGATCGGATCGCCGTGTAGAGGGCCTCTGACCCGGCCACTGTGCCGCCCGGCGAATCGATCGTCACGATCACCGCCCGGACGTTCCGGTTGCGGCCAAGCGCCTCGATGGTGCGGACGAGATTGGCATTCTGGGCGATGACGCCGCGGACTTCGACGCGGGCCACATGTTCGAGCGGTGCAACCCAGCCGAAGCGTTGGGCGCTGGCGATCCCGGCGACGGTGACACCCACGATGACGGCGAGGACGCTGAGTGCCCGCCAAAATGTGACCTTGCGGCGGAGCAGACGGCGGTCGAGCACGGCATCGGTCTCAAGCGGCATGTCGCGCGGCTCCCGGTGGCCACAGGTCGATCAGAACATCGCGGCTCAGGTAGCCTCGCCCAAGCCGGAGTGCAAGCGCCCATGGGCGGACGCGATGTCGCCGATGAAGGGAGGCCCGCCTGCGGCCGGGTGCGGAATCACCGCGAACGCTGGCGCGAGCGGGCACCCCGGCGCTGACGGTACAAGGCGATGCCGCTGACGATCGCGATTCCGAACCCGCAGACGATGGCCGTCGGATAGAGCGCCGCCATGGCCAGGATAAAGCTCAGCGGCTCGCTGTCGTAATCGAGGTCGATGGCCGGCCGCGTGCGGGTGCCGAGGGCGAAGTAACCGTCCAGCCAGGCGGTGCGCAGCTGAATGAAGCTGTAGGCCGCCAGGACGAGGCCTCCGGTAACGCCTGCGAGCGCGATGATCAGGCTGGCAACGGGTCCGAAACGACGCTTCTCGTCAGGTCGGTTCATGGACATCGCCTTTCATCTGGCTCCCGCGCGGAGGGGTGGGAGGCTCGGTTGAATGCGCGCTGCCTCTTCATATGAGGCGTCAAACCTTACCATGCAATGTTCGCTGTGCCCCATCGATGGCCTTCACGATTTCGCGTGCCGCCGCGACCGGGTCGGCGGCCGCCGTGATGGGACGCCCGACCACGAGACGGTCGGCGCCGCCGGCGATCGCGGCATCCGGCGTGACAACCCGCTTCTGGTCGCCGCCATCGACCCCGGCGGGCCGAATTCCGGGGGTGACCAGTTCGACGCTGGGCGGGATTCCGATGGCTCTCAAAAGGGCGGTTTCCTGGGCTGAACAGACGATCCCGTCGATGCCGATCGCCGCAGCCTGCTGCGCCTTCGCCGGCACCAGGGTGGCCACCGTCCCGGCATAGCCCGCCTCGGCGCAGTCGAGGTCATTCCACGATGTCAGGATGGTCACGGCGAGGATCTTCAGGCCCGACCCCGCGCGCCCCTGCACGGCCGCGCGCATCGTCTGCGGATAGGCGTGGACTGTGAGGTAATGCGCGCCCGTGCGCGCGATGGCCTCGACCCCCTCGCGGACCGTGTTGTCGATGTCATGCAGCTTGAGATCGAAGAAGATGGTCTTGCCGGCGGCGGCCAGTTCGCGGCCGAAGCCGATGCCGTCCGAATAGCCGAGCCTGTAGCCGATCTTGTAATGCGTCACCGTGTCGCCCAGCAGCGAGACGAGCCGCTCGGCCTCGCCCAGGCTCGGCAGGTCAAGCGCGACGAAGAGCTTCTCGCGGGGATCGGGGAGAGGGAAAGACGACATCAGGTCAGGCTCCGGGCTTTGTCGACGAGCGATGCGCAGCAGGCTGCAAGGAACCCGCGGTTGCGTGCGTCCGTCAGGTTGCCGTCCGCGTCAAAGGCCTGGTGGGCCGATGCGACGGCACAGCTCTCGGGGATGACGAGCGCCCCGCAGCCGATCTCCAGCACCTGGCGCGTCGCCATCTGGGCGCGGAAACCGCCATAGCCGCCTGGTGAGGCCGAGCCGAGGGCGAAGACGCGGCCCTGATAGGCGGCGAGCGGCTTTTCCCCCGCCTCCCTCACCCGGCTGACCCAGTCGACGGCGTTCTTGAGCAGCGGCGTCATGCCGGCATTGTATTCCGGGCCGGCGATGAAAATGCCCCGGTGGGCACAGAACTGGCGCTTCAGCTTGAGCGCGGCCTCGGGAATGCCTGCCTCAGCCTCCAGGTCGCCGTCATAGAGCGGCAGGGCATAGTCGGCGAGCGAGATCAGCGACACATCGGCATCGAGACGGGCGAGTTCGGCCGCCGCCGCGGCGGCCAGGCGCGTGTTGAACGACCCGGACCGGACCGAGCCCGAGAAGACGAGGATACGAACCATGGCGAGGCTCCCGCGGGCTGCCCGCTCCGGCTTCTAGCCGCCGCTGCGGGGCGCGTAAACGACTATCCCGCCCGCCCAGGCTTGGCCGCCTTCGCCGCCTCCTGGCTCGCTTCGGCCTGGCGGATCACGGCCATGCTGTCCTTGAGGTTGTCGAGCGAGGTATGGCCACTCGCCACCTCCCGGATGGCGATGATCAGCAGTGCCAGGATGAAGGGGACGATGAAATAATAGAGCCGGAACAGGATGAAGGCCGCGACGACGGCCTCGGCGGTGAAGCCGAGCGGTGGCAGCGCCACCAGCAGCGTCGCCTCGAAGGCGCCTGCCGCACCCGGCGCATGGGTGGCGAAACCGAGCAGCATGGCCGTGCAGAAGATCACGGCAACCGCGACAAAGGGCACTGGCGGCGCATGCGGCATGGCGCTCAGCAGGACATGGAGGATCATCGCCGTGCAGGCGAGGTCGACGATACCGATGACCATCTGCAGGCCGGTGAGCTTTGCGCTGGGCAGCTTGACCACCCACGCGCCGGCGCCGAACTGGCGCGGGACGGAGACGAAGAAGAGCCAGCCGAGCAGGACGAGGAGGATGACGACGCCAACGATCCGGACGGTATCGCCGCCGATGCCGAACGGTGCGACGACCGGTGTCACCACCCAGGGCTCCAGCACGAAACCGAGGCCGAGCACCGTGGCATTGCCGAGCCAGAAGGTCAGGCCGGCGATGAAGCATATCTTCACCACCTGCGGACCGGTGACCTTGTAGCGGGCGTAGACGAGGTAGCGCACCACCGCGGCCGTAAAGACGGTGGCGCCGAGATTGTGAGCGATCGAATAGCTGGTGAAGGACCCGATGGCGCAGGCGGGATAGGGGATGTCGTCGCGACCGATCGTCCGGGTGGCGAAATAGTCATAAACGGTCAGCGTCGTGTAGGCGGCGGCGGCGAAGAAGCCGGCCAGCAGCAGGGTCGAGGGCCCGATCTGCCCGATCGCCTCCCACACCTTCGTCCATTCGATGACCCGCAGCTTGGTGAAGAGCACATAGCCCGCCGTGGCCAGCATGGCGATGGCAACGGCGAGGACGATCTTCTTCAAGCCGATCCGGTCGCGCAGGAAATCCATGATTGTCTTGATCAAGAGCGTACCGCCACGCGTTCCAGCGCACAGTTCGCCGCGCGCAGATCCAGGCACTTCCATGAGGTCATGAGCCGGGCATATGGCGCCGGACTTCGGAAGAAATCCTTACGACCCGTGCAGAATGACCAGCTGCATGTAGGTCTTGCCAGGGCGATGTGCCATGAAAAGGCCATTCTATTGCAGGAAGGGATTGGTCTTGCGCTCGCGCTCCAGCGTCGTGGCCGGGCCATGGCCGGGCAGCACGGTGAACCCGTCGCCGAGCGGCAGGATCTTCTCCTTGATGCCGCGGATCAGCAGGTCGTGGTCGCCGCCGGGAAGGTCGGTCCGCCCGACAGAGCCCTGGAACACCGTGTCTCCGACCAGCGCGAACTCGGAAGGCGCATGGACGAAGACGACATGACCGGGCGCATGGCCCGGCACGTGCAGGACGGCGAAAGTTACCCCACCGACGGTGACGGTGTCTCCCTCTTTCAGCCATCGCGTTGGCGTGACCGGGCGCACGTCGGGCAGGCCGAAACGTGCTGCCTGGGCCGTCAGGTTGGCCAGCAGCGGCGCGTCGTCCCGGTGCGGACCCTCGATCGGGATCGACAGGAGTTCCGCCAGTTCGGCCGCCCCGCCGGCATGGTCGATATGGCCGTGGGTCAGCAGGATCTTCTCCGGGCTGACCTTGAGATCGGCAATGGCGCCCTGGATCCGCGGCAGGTCGCCGCCGGGATCGACGATGGCCGCCTTCATCGTATCGGCGTCCCAGACGATCGAGCAGTTCTGCTCGAACGGCGTGACCGGAACGATCGCAACCTTCAACGTCGCCATGAGGCTCTCCTGTCCAGGCCCACCGATTAGCCGCGGCAGGGCGGGGCTGCAACCCGTTCGAAGGGGTCTGACAGAAACTGAAACACAAGTTTATTGCGATGCAGCACAGTCATGTCTATAAACGATATGCCCAGGCTCATCCCAGAGGCCTGAATGTTTCGTTGTCATAGAACAGCGAAGACAGTGCGGGATGAGTTTCCGATAGTCGCGACCTGTTGCATCAGGACGGCTGATCTTACTCAGGACATTAAAAATCATGATCCATTCAAGCGCGAAAGCGCATCGTTTATCCATTGGTCGAGCAGCCATTGCTGGCGCGACATCGCTGATCATGACGGCCTCCGCCATGGCCCAGGACGCCGACGGCGCCAATGCCACCTGGGCGACGCTCTATGCCGCCGGCCGGGCTGCGGCCCCGTCACCGGCATCGGGCGAGGGGCCTGCGGAAATGAGCTCCATCCGCAGCCGCATCACCGAGGTCGCCGTCCGCCACGGCGTTCCGTCCGGTCTCGCCCTCGCGGTCGCCCGGATCGAGAGCAACATGCGCTGCCAGGCCCGCGGCCGGGCCGGCGAGCTCGGCCCCCTGCAGATCAAGCCGGCGACGGCACGCGGCCTCGGCTATAGAGGCCCGGTTTCGGCGTTGAACTCCTGCGGCGCGGGCCTCGAATGGGGCATGCGGCATCTGGCGGTGGCCTATCAGCGCTGCGGCTCGGCGGCGGGTGCCGCGGCGCTGCACAACCGCGGCCTTGGCGCGGCCTGCACGCGCACCGCCTATTCCCACCGCGTCACGCGGCTGATGGCGAGCCTCTGAGCCTCGCGCCACCGGACCTCCCACATGAAAACGGCCGCCCCGGGAGGGCGGCCGTCTGTCGTCGGGAGGCAGGGCCGGCGGGTCATCCCGCCAGCGGCCGTCCTCACTTCTTGTCGCCGGTGCGCGCCTTGAGGGCGGCGCCGAGGATGTCGCCGAGCGAAGCGCCCGAGTCGGCCGAGCCGAACTGGGCCATGGCTTCCTTCTCCTCGGCCACTTCCAGCGCCTTGATCGACACCTGGACCTTGCGGGCCTTGCGGTCGAACATGGTGACGCGGGCGTCGAGCTTCTCGCCGGCGGCGAAGCGCTCGGGACGCTGGTCGGCACGGTCGCGGGCCAGTTCGTTGCGCTTCACGAAGGCGGTGAGGTCGGTGCCGACGAGCTTCACGTCGATGCCGCCTTCCTTCACCTCGACCACTTCGCAGGTCACGATCTGACCCTTGCGGATCTCGCCGGCATCAGCGAAGGGATCGCCGCCGACCTGCTTGAGGCCGAGCGAGATGCGCTCCTTCTCCACGTCGACGTCGAGGACCTGGGCGCGGATGATGTCGCCCTTCTTGAACTCCTCGATGACCTGCTCGCCCGGACGGTTCCAGTCGAGGTCGGACAGGTGGACCATGCCGTCCACATCGCCCTCGAGGCCCAGGAACAGGCCAAACTCGGTCTTGTTCTTGACCTCGCCCTCGACGACGGTGCCGATCGGGTACTTCTCGATGAAGGCTTCCCACGGGTTCTGCAGGGTCTGCTTGAGGCCGAGCGAGATGCGCCGCTTGGAGCTGTCGACCTCGAGCACCGACACTTCGACTTCCTGCGAGGTCGAGACGATCTTGCCCGGATGGACGTTCTTCTTGGTCCAGCTCATTTCCGAGACGTGGATCAGGCCTTCGATGCCCGGCTCCAGCTCCACGAAGGCGCCGTAGTCGGTGATGTTGGTGACGCGGCCCTTGAACTTGGCATTGATCGGGTATTTGGCCTCGATGCCCTGCCACGGGTCGTCCAGGAGCTGCTTCATGCCCAGCGAGATGCGGTGCGTCTCGTGGTTGATCTTGACGATCTTGACCTTCACGGTCTGGCCGATCGTCAGCACCTCTGACGGGTGGTTGACGCGGCGCCAGGCGATGTCGGTGACATGCAGCAGGCCGTCGATGCCGCCGAGGTCGACGAAGGCGCCGTAATCGGTGATGTTCTTCACCACGCCGTCGATGACCTGACCCTCTTCGAGGTTCTGCACCAGCTCGTGACGCTGCTCGGCGCGCGTCTCTTCGAGGACGGTCCGACGCGACACGACGATGTTGCCACGGCGACGGTCCATCTTCAGGATCTGGAACGGCTGCGGCGAGTTCATCAGCGGGCCGACGTCGCGGATCGGGCGGATGTCCACCTGGCTGCGCGGCAGGAAGGCCACGGCGCCATCGAGATCGACCGTGTAGCCGCCCTTGACGGTGTTGAAGATCGTGCCGGTGACCTTCTCGTTGGCGTTGAATGCCTTCTCGAGCTTGACCCAGCTTTCCTCGCGGCGCGCCTTGTCGCGCGAGATGACGGCCTCGCCGAGCGCATTCTCGATACGCTCGAGATAGACCTCGACGATATCGCCGATCTTGATGTCGCCTTCACGGCCGGGGCCGCTGAATTCCTTCAGGGCCACGCGGCCCTCGGTCTTCAGACCGACGTCGATGATGGCGAGATCCTTCTCGATCCCGACCACGGTTCCCTTCACGACGGAACCTTCGTTCATCTCGGTCGTACCGAAGCTCTCGGTCAGGAGCGCGGCGAAATCGTCGCGGGAGGGGTTCATGCTGTTGGCGCTTGCCATACGTTGATCGTCCTTAGGTCAGCCCGTTGATGCGCCGGGGTTGCAGAAGGCCGCCGGCTCCACATGGGCCGGATGAGGGGCTTGAATCGCATCCGGACGCGGCCGATGACGGCTCGCGGGCGCAACCCAGGCGGAAGGCGGCATGGATATGTCGGGCGGATCGCGACGGAACCGGCGGCGAACCCCGTCCTGAGGCGGCAGCCCGTCGGGGGCCACGGCGAGGACGCGAGGCGGGCGCGGGCGCTCGGCCCAGTCCCGGGTGGAGGTCATCCACCATGCGCTGCCGGCAGGTCCGACCGGAATTCGATCTGCCGAATGGCGCGGCAATACAGGAAATGCCCCCGCACGACAAGCGCCACGCGGGCTCAGCCCCGTTTGCGGTCGAAGGTGAAGCGATGCGAGCGTTTCAGTTCGAGAACCAGCGCGACGAATTGGGCCGCCGACAGGACCTCTTCCTTGCCCGAGGGATAGGACACGAAGAAGCGCGACTTGTCTGGATACATCCGCACCCGTGCCTCGATCCGGGGCTCCGCCCCGGTTCCCGGTTCGGGAATGGCGATGACGTCGCCCCACCGGACCCGGCGCTGCTCGGGAGGCGCGGCGACCATGTCCAGTCCCAGGTCGGGGTCCAGAGGCGCAGGCACCGGCTGGTCGGAGGGCGGTGGACGGTTCATGGCGTCGGACAGATGGTGAAGAGAACTGGTGATGGGTTTAGACACCGAGACGAGTCCACGCAACATGTCGAAGAGCCGCGGCGTCGCCTTGCATCCGCCGTTTCATCCGGCCTCGGCGTCAGGAGACCGGCTTCGACAGTCCGGTGAGCTGGGCCGTCAGCCGCTCGATCGCGGCGGCTGCGTCATCCAGCGTATGGGCGAGATGTACCTCGCGCTGGTCGGCGCGCTCGACGCTGACCGCGCGGGCCTCGCGCAAGGCGTTGAGTTCGGTCTCTGCCGCCTTCAGGCGCCGGCGCGTGTCGGCCAGTTCGTCGGCCACCATGATCGCCGCCATGACGGTGAGCCGGGTGTCGCCGATCTCGCCGAAGGCGCCTTTCAGCTGGTCGACCTTGCCGTTCACCTCCGCCGCCAGGCGCAGGAGATGGTCTTCCTGCCCGTCGTCGCAGGCCATGCGGAAAGACCGGCCGTTGATCGTGACGGAGACGTGCGCCATCGCGGGTCAACTCTCGTAGCGGGCGAGGACGCCGCGGATGGTGTCCATGGTCAGATCGAGACGGCGGGCGACTTCGCGGTTGACGGATTCGAGGCCGGCGACACGGTCGGCGGAGCGGTCGAGGTCCTCCGCGAGTCGGGACCGGTCTGCCTGGAGCGCCTCCATCTGCTTGTGGAGAACGACCTGCTGGCGGTCGTTCTCCAGCTTGCGCGCGACGGCCGTCTCCAGCGCCCCCAGCGCCGTCTTCAAGCGGGAGGCCGCCGTTTCAAGGCGCGATGGGCCTGTCGTGGATCCCAAGCTCGATCCTGCCAGTGTGAGAGGGTCCGCCCGTCGCGGCACATGCCGCAGGTGGAACGGCACGGAACCTACGCGAGGCGGTCGAACAGCGTCAACGCCGCTGTCGCGATTGTCGCACCCGGCCATGGCTTAGCCCCGTCGGGGCTGCCGCTGGCTCGTCGGAATGCAGTTTCGGCCCCTGGCAGGCCGGTCCTGTCGATGGAGCCATTGACTCGGGGGCCGTCACTGGTAGGACACCGGCCCGACAGCCCGGTGGATGCTCTCCGGGTGTTTTTCCAGGGAATGCGCGCCGTTTTCCGCCGAGGCGGCGCTGCAAGGAGCCGCTCCGATGTCCACCGAGATCCTGCCGCGGGCCCAGCACGACAAACTGGCCAATGCGATCCGCACACTCGCGATGGATGCGGTGGAAAAAGCCAAGTCGGGTCATCCCGGCATGCCGATGGGCACTGCCGATATCGCCACGGTGCTGTTCTCGCGATTCCTCAAGTTTGATGCCGCCCAGCCGGCCTGGCCCGATCGCGACCGCTTCGTGCTCTCCGCCGGCCACGGCTCCATGCTCGTCTACGCGCTGCTCTATCTGACCGGCGCGCCGGAGATGACGCTCGACGAGATCAAGAATTTCCGCCAACTCGGTTCCAAGACCCCCGGCCATCCGGAGAATTTCATCACCAAGGGGGTCGAGACCACCACCGGCCCGCTCGGCCAGGGAATCGCCACCGCCGTCGGCATGGCCCTGGCGGAGAAGATGCTCGCCGCCGAATTCGGCAAGAAGGCCGTCGACCACTACACCTATGTCATCGCCTCCGACGGCGACCTGATGGAGGGCGTCAGCCAGGAAGCCATTGCAATGGCGGGCCACTGGAAGCTGAACAAGCTCATCGTGCTCTTCGACGACAATGACATCTCCATCGACGGCCCGCTGTCGATCGCCGATTCGGTCGACCAGCTGAAGCGCTTCCAGGCCGCCGGCTGGCGTGCCGAGCGCGTCGATGGCCATGACCCCGAGGCGATCGGCGCCGCCATCGAGCGCGCCCGCAAGTCCGGCAAGCCCTCGCTCATCGCCTGCAAGACGGTGATCGGCTATGGCGCGCCGAAGAAGGCGGGCACCTCCAAGGCCCATGGCGAGCCGCTCGGGGCCGAGGAGCTGAAGGGCGCCAAGGAGAAGCTCGGCATTGCGCCGGAGCCCTTCGCCATCGCCCCGGACGTTCTGGAAGCCTGGCGCAAGATCGGCGCCCGCGGCGCCAGCGCCCGCAAGACTTGGGAATCGCTGTTCGGCACGCTGCCGCCGAGAAAGCAGGCCGAGTTCAACCGCCGCCTCGCCCACGAGCGGCCGGCCCGGCTCGCCAAGGCGCTCGCCGCCCACAAGAAAGCGCTTCTCGCCGCCCCCCAGCACATCGCCACGCGCAAATCCTCGGAACTGGCCATCGAGGCGATCGTGCCGGCCATGCCGGAATTCCTTGCGGGCTCGGCCGACCTGACCGGCTCCAACAATACCAAGGCCAAGTCGGCCGTCGCCTTCTCGGCGAAGAACCCCAAGGGCCGCTATATTCATTACGGCATCCGCGAGCACGGCATGGCCGCCGCCATGAACGGCATCGCCCTGCATGGCGGCTTCGCGCCGAACGGGGCGACCTTCCTCGTCTTCACCGACTATTGCCGTCCGGCCATGCGCCTCTCGGCGCTCATGGGCACCGGCGTCGTCTATGTCATGACGCATGATTCCATCGGTCTCGGCGAGGACGGCCCCACCCACCAGCCGGTCGAGCATGTGGCCGCGCTGCGCGCCATGCCCAACATGCGGGTCTTCCGCCCCTGCGACGCCGTCGAGGTGGCCGAGTGCTGGGAACTGGCGCTGAGCCGGATCGATGGTCCGACGACCCTGGCGCTCACCCGCCAGAACCTGCCGCAGCTGCGCACCGACGCGAAGGTCAACCGCTCCGCCGCCGGCGCCTATGAACTGGTCAAGGCCGAGGGCGGCAAGGCGCGGGTGACCCTCTTCGCCACGGGCTCAGAGGTCGAGGTCGCCGTCGCTGCGAGGAAGGCACTGGCCGACAAGGGCATCATCGCCCGGGTCGTCTCGGTTCCCTCGCTCGACCTGTTCCTCGAACAGCCAGCCGATATCCGCCAGGCGGTGATCGGCGATGCGCCGGTCAAGGTCGCCATCGAGGCGGGCGTGCGCATGGGCTGGGATGCCGTGATTGGCCATGATGGTCTCTTCATCGGCATGACCGGCTTCGGGGCCTCGGCGCCCTACAAGGAACTCTACAAGCATTTCGGCATCACGCCGGAGGCCGCCACCGACGCGGTTCTGGCGCGGATCGGCTGATCTGCCTTGGGATTGACGTGATTGGGCGCCAGATCGCGGCGCCGCCCGCTGAACGGTTCGCTCGGGATGAGGCGGGCCGCATGAAGGAGAGGAATTCCATGACCACCCGCGTCTTCATCAACGGTTTCGGCCGGATCGGCCGCAACGTCCTGCGCGCCATCGTCGAGGGCAAGCGCAAGGACATCGAGGTGGTCGGCATCAACGACCTCGGCCCCGTGGAGACGAACGCCCACCTGCTGCGCTTCGATTCGGTCCACGGCCGCTTTCCGGCCGAGGTCTCGGTGGATGGTGACACCCTCATCGTCGCCGGCAAGCGCATCAAGGTGACGGCGATCAAGGATCCGGCCGAGCTGCCGCACAAGTCGCTGAACGTTGACGTGGCGATGGAATGCACCGGCATCTTCACCACCCGCGACAAGGCCGCCGCCCATCTCAAGGCCGGCGCCAAGCGCGTGCTCGTCTCCGCCCCCTGCGACGGCGCCGACCTCACCGTCGTCTACGGCGTCAACCACGAGGCCCTGACAAAGGACCATCTCGTCGTCTCCAACGCCTCCTGCACCACCAACTGCCTCGCCCCCGTCGTCGCCGTGCTGCACAAGGCCTGCGGAATCGACAAGGGCTTCATGACGACGATCCATGCCTATACCGGCGACCAGCCGACGCTCGACACGATGCACAAGGACCTCTACCGCGCCCGTGCCGCGGCGCTGTCGATGATCCCGACCTCGACGGGCGCGGCCAAGGCCATCGGCCTCGTCATCCCCGAGCTCAAGGGCCGCCTCGACGGCACCTCGATCCGCGTGCCGACGCCGAACGTCTCGGTGGTGGACTTCAAGTTCCTCGCCAAGCGCAAGACCACCGTCGAGAAGGTCAACGAGGCCATCCTGAAGGCGGCGAAGCGCGGCCCGCTGAAGGGCATCCTCGGCTACACCGACCAGCCCAACGTCTCCATCGACATGAACCACGACCCGCATTCGTCGATCTTCGCCCTCGACCAGACCAAGGTCATGGATGAGAAGTTCGTCCGCGTGCTGTCCTGGTACGACAACGAGTGGGGCTTCTCGAACCGCATGAGCGACACCGCCGTCGCCATGGCGAAGCTGATCTGAGCCCAACCATCGGGCCGTCCGCCACCGGCGGGCGGCCCTCATTCCTTTCCGAGTGACTCCATGTCCAGCTTCCGCACCCTCGATGATGCCGATCTTGCCGGAAAGCGCGTTCTCGTCCGCGTCGACCTCAACGTACCCATGGAGGATGGCAAGGTCTCGGACCTGACGCGTCTTGAGCGCATCGTGCCGACGCTGACCGACATCGCCGACTGCGGCGGAAAGGTCATCATCCTCGCCCATTTCGGCCGTCCGAAGGGCGTCGATCCCTCCCAGTCTCTCAAGGCCGTTGTCCCGGCCCTCGCCGATGTCCTGAAGCGCCCCGTCGCCTTCGCCGCCGACTGCATCGGCGACGTCGCGGCCAGGGCCGTCGACGCCATCAAGCCGGGCGAGATCCTGGTGCTGGAGAACACCCGCTTTCACAAGGGCGAGGAGAAGAACGAGCCCGATTTCGTCAAGGCGCTGGCCGCCAATGGCGACATCTTCGTCGCCGACGCCTTCTCCGCCGCCCACCGTGCCCATGCCTCGACCGAGGGCCTCGGCCATGTCCTGCCGGCCTATGCCGGCCGGACCATGCAGGCCGAACTCGACGCCCTGACCCGGGCGCTGGAGAAGCCCGAACGTCCCGTGGTCGCCGTCGTCGGCGGCGCCAAGGTCTCCACCAAGCTCGACCTCCTCGGCAACCTGTCGAAGAAGGTGGACTTCCTCGTCATCGGCGGCGGCATGGCCAACACCTTCCTCGCCGCCGAAGGCAAGCCTGTCGGCAAGTCGCTGTGCGAGCACGACCTCGTCGACACCGCCCGCGCCATCGTCGCCGAGGCGGCGCAGAACGGCTGCCGCATCGTCCTGCCCGTCGATGTCGTCTGCGCCAAGGACTTCAAGGCCCATGCGCCGCACCGCGTCTGCGGCATCGACGACGTCGCGACCGACGAGATGATCCTCGACATCGGGCCGAAATCGGTCGAGCACGTCGTCTCCGTCCTCGGCCGCGCCAAGACCCTGGTCTGGAACGGCCCCTTCGGTGCCTTCGAGCTGGAGCCCTTCGACAACGGCACTGTTTCCGTCGCCGAGGCGGCCGCCGAACTGACCCAGGCCGGCCATCTCGTTTCGGTCGCGGGGGGGGGCGACACGGTCGCGGCCCTCAACCAGGCGGGCGCAGCGGAGCGCTTCACCTATGTCTCGACCGCCGGCGGCGCCTTCCTTGAATGGCTGGAGGGCAAGCCCCTGCCAGGTGTCGATGTGCTGAGGACCTGATGGCAGGATCGTCGTGGGATGCGGGCAGGGGGCTTGCGAGAGACACGATCGATGACAAAGCCCCGGTGCCGCGCCCTGATGGTGGTCATGGCCCTGCTGGCCATGCTCGGCCCGGCGCGCACCGATGACACCCGCGCGTCGGCCCTGTTGCTCGACGGCCTCTTCATCTATGTCCACCAGAGCTACGTCGGTGTCTCCGCCCTCGCCCCCATGCTGGAGCGGATGGGCTACAGCGCCGTCGTCGATACCCACCTGATGACCCGCTCCGCCCAGCGCGAGCCGGTGCTGATCATTGGCCATTCCATGGGCGGGACCACGGCACTCCGGCGGGCGCGCGAACTGGTCGAGGCCGGCAGACCCGCGCCTCTGGTGATCACCATCGACGCCGCCTTCGGCTCGCCCCCCTGTCCGGTGCCGCGCTGCATCAACTATTACAGCCCCGGTTTTCCGAAGGTCGAGGGGGCCGAGAACATCGACGCCTGGCAGGCCGGCGCCTTCCTGGTGAACCACGCCATGCTGGCGACCAGCCCTGTCGTGCAGCAGCTGGTGCTGGAGCGCGCCAATGCGCTCATCGCTGAACGGGCCGCTGCCGAGGCCGCCGCCCGGCGCGAGACGGTGGAACCGCGCGCCACCCCACCGCGCACCGCGCCACTGCCCCTGCCGCGACCTTTTGGAGCGGGGCGCTGAACATGTGAAGGGACGGCTTTTTTTGGCCGCTTCCTTGCGCTAGAGGGTCGCTGGCCTTCGTTCAAGAACGTCAGGATGGAAACCGCTCATGGCCCGCATCACTCTCCGCCAGCTTCTCGACCATGCCGCCGAGAATGACTATGGCGTGCCCGCCTTCAACATCAACAACATGGAGCAGGCGCTGGCGATCATGGTGGCGGCCGATTCGGTCGATGCACCGGTCATCATCCAGGCGTCCCGCGGCGCGCGCTCCTACGCCAATGACATCATGCTGAAGCACATGATGGACGCCGTCACCGAGATCTATCCGCATATCCCGGTCTGTGTGCATCTCGACCACGGCAACGAGCCGGCCACCTGCATGACCGCGATCCAGGCCGGTTTCACCTCCGTCATGATGGACGGCTCGCTGAAGGCCGATGGCAAGACCCCCGGTGACTGGGACTACAATGTCGCCGTGACGAAGAAGGTCACCGAGATGGCCCATCTCGGCGGGATCTCGGTGGAGGGCGAACTCGGCGTGCTCGGTTCGCTCGAAAGCGGCATGGGCGAGGCCGAGGACGGCCATGGCGCCGAGGGCAAGCTCTCCCACGACCAGTTGCTCACCAATCCGGACGAGGCCGTGAAATTCGTCCAGGAGACGAAGGTCGACGCCCTCGCCATCGCCATGGGCACCTCTCACGGCGCCTACAAGTTCACGCGCAAGCCCGACGGCAAGGTCCTCGCGATGAACGTCATCGAGGAGATCCACCAGAAGCTGCCGAACACCCACCTCGTCATGCACGGCTCCTCGTCGGTGCCGCAGGAACTGCAGGACATCATCAACAGGTATGGCGGCCAGATGAAGCCGACCTGGGGCGTTCCGGTGGAGGAGATCCAGCGCGGCATCAAGCACGGCGTGCGCAAGATCAATATCGACACCGACAACCGCATGGCCATGACCGGCCAGATCCGCAAGGTCCTGTCGGAGAATCCCGGCGAGTTCGACCCGCGCAAGTATCTGAAGCCGGCCATGGAGGCGATGACGGCCCTGTGCAAGCAGCGCCTGCAGGAGTTCAACACCGCCGGCCAAGCCTCGAAGATCAAGCGCGTCGCCACTCTCGCCGACATGGCGAAGCGCTACGCCAAGGGTGAGCTCAACCCGAAGGTCGCCTGAGCGCCACCATTGCCTGGATGCGGAGCGGGGAGGCGCGAGCCTCCCCGTTGTCGTTGGGTCCCCTGCGGTTCCGGCATGTCCGGCTGAGGCGCCTCTCGCAGGGATGCCCCTATTCGTTCGCCTTCACGGTGATGTTGAACATGGGCATGGCGGCGAAGGGCGAGCCGCGCAGCGCCACGGCAAGGGCAGCCAGGGGGATGTCGCCCTTCGGCGTCAGTGTCACCGCCAGCGAGGTCGGATCGTCGAGGAACTCGCCGAAGGCCTCGACGATCTGCTCCGCGACGGTACGGTCCTGGATGAACTGGCCGACCAGCGCCCCGGCCTGGCCCTTGATCTGCTCCTTCAGGTCGTCCTCGCTCATGCCGGTCTGGGCGGCGAGATGGCTGATGAAACTGGCGACGCCGCCGTCTTCGGTATAGGTGAGCGTGATCCCTCCGGCCTTCGCCGACAGGCCCAGAACGGCGGCGCTGCCGGGCAGCGCCTCGATCTGGGCGCGATCGAGGCCGCCCACTGTCATCACCAGGTCCAGCGATCCGACATCGTCGACCTCGACGTTGAAGGTGCGCATGCGCAATTCCTTCGCGGCCTCGACATATTCGATCTCCAGTTCCGCCCCCAGGCTGATGCTCTCGGTCAGGCCGAGCGGGGCGAACTGTGCGCGCTGCCGCGCATTGGTGAGCGGGGCGACGAAGCCGGCCAGCTTCGCTCGCAGGCGCGAGGGCATCATGCCGACGCGCGGGCCACCCTCGATCTCGAAACGGCCGACCTTGGCAAGTTGCTGGCCGTTGGCGCGCTGCTTGACGTCGATGTCCTCGAAGAGGATGCGGGCGACGTGGGGATAGGCCGCCGGTGGCACGCTCTGGCCCGGGTTGAACCGGCTGCCGGAAAAGTCTTTGCCGAGGGCGAGAAGGCCCGAAGCATCGATGCCTTCGACCGAGAACCGGCCGATCGTCGTGTCATTGCCGTCCCGGGCGGACACGGCGACCCCGGAAACGGTCAACGCCGCGAGCTTGCCCTGGGCGAGGCCAGACAGGCTGAAGCGTCCCAGCCGGAACGGCAGGCCTTCCGGTGTTTCTCCGGCCATGCCGGCGACCTCGAACCGCTCCATGTCGAAGCGTTCCATGAATTCCACCAGCAGGCCCGCCTGGCGGCGACGCGATGCCTCGTCCTGGGCGGGACCGAGAGCCTGCATGCTCTGGGTCAGCGCGGCGATGGACTGGTCGCCGGGGCGGATGGAGACCTTCCCCATGCTGATGCCGGTGATGGTGAAAGCGGGTGCTCCGGGCCGGGGCGAGGCGATGGTGATCTGC
The DNA here is from genome assembly GCF_022843985.1 of Phreatobacter sp. GTDB lineage: Bacteria > Pseudomonadota > Alphaproteobacteria > Rhizobiales > Phreatobacteraceae > Phreatobacter. The sequence continues at coordinate 129,322 of NZ_JALHMP010000002.1, forward strand.
TCGACCGTTCCGCTCTCCAGCCAGGTGCCGACCGGACCGGATGCGCGAACCGAGGCGACGGAATCGAGGCCCGTCAGCCGGATGCGGCCGGCGGTGGCGCCGGGGCCCGGCTGGCCGTCAGACGGAGTGATCTGCGTGCCGCTGACGACCATTTCGCTGATGCGGCCGCGCTGGTAGCCGTTGATGGTGATGTCGCCGTAGCGTGCCGTCTGCGGGCGGCCCTGGGGCGTCTGGGAGACGACCAGCCCGCGCGCCCCGATGGCCTGCGCCGAATAGCCGGTGGCCGTCGCCTCGTTGACCGGCTGCAGCAGCGGCGAGAGCGTCGCGAGGCTGCCCATGACGGCGGCGAGTGATCCCTGGGTGCCCTGCAGTTCCACCCGCGCCAGCCTGTAGCCCTGGCCGTCGGCGCCGGTGCCCTCGACATCCTCGATCAGGACCCGGGCATTGGCGAGGGCGCCGTCGGCACCCGCCGCGCCGGTGATCGTGGCGCGGCCGATCCGGACACCGACCGGCGTCGCGCCAGTCGAGGAGAACGTGACATTGGCGAGCACTGCGTTGCCGCCCTCGTCGCGCGCCTCGCCCACGGCACCGCCGCCCATCTGCAACGACGGAAACGCCGCGAGCGCCGCACGCGACAGGTCGTCGGCCGGGCCCGCGAGGGCGGTCGATCCCATCGCGAGCAGGAAGATGGCCGAAAGCCGGAGGGGCGAGGAAGAGCGCATCATGGTGATCCTGATGTGGCGGCGGCAAAGGATAGGCGGGCGGGCGTCCCGCCGCGTCGGTTGATTTCCTGACGCGATGGCCGCATGGAAGCAAGGCTGGCGCCTCGATATTTCCAAACGATGTCGATCCCGCGTCGGTTTGCATTCTTCCGTTTTTTCGCCGCTTTCCCCGCTAGGGTGCCGCTCGATGCGCGACAGCAGAACTCCCGACCCCGTCGAGACCCAGCTCGTTCTGGTGACGCCTGTCCTGGACGATCCGGAGGACTTCGCGTCGGTTCTGGCCAAGGCCCTCGCGGTCGGCCCGGTCGCCGCTGTGATCGGCCGTTTCGCCGCCTGCGACGAGCGCACGCTGGTCAACCGCATCAAAGTCCTCACGCCCGTCGCCCAGAAGGGCGGCGCTGCCTTCATGGCCGAGGCGCCGGCCGAAGCGGTGACGCGCGGTGGCGCCGACGGCATGCACCTCCTCTATCAAGCCGAGGCCGTCGCCGAGGCGGTCGCGAGGCTCTCCCCGCAGCGCATGGTCGGTGTCGGCGGCCTCAAGTCGAAGGATGACGCCATGGCGGCTGGCGAGGCTGGCGCCGATTACGTGATGTTTGGCGAGCCACAATCCTCCCGTTATGCCGAGAAGGACGGGGTCCTGCCGCCCTTCCATGCCGTGGTCGAGCGGGTCGCCTGGTGGGCCGAGGTGTTCCAGGTGCCCGTCGTCGGGTTCGCTCCCGATCTCGCCGGAACCGAGGCCCTCGCCCGGGTGCGTGCCGATTTCGTCGCCCTCGCCGGGCCTGTCTGGGATCATCCCGCCGGGCCGGCGGCCGCCGTTGCCGAGGCCTTGGCCCTGGCGCGTGCGGGGGCGGCCGCATGACGCGCGGGGCTCTCGCCGCCCTTCTTGTGTGGCTGGCGGCGGCAGCTCCCGCCATGGCGCAGACGCGGCCGGCGTCCCGCCCGGCGGTGCCTGCCTCCACTCCACCCGCAAATCCGGCGCCGCGGGCGGAGCCCCCCAGCGCCGACTCGGCCTATGCCGCCTACCAGCGCGGCCACTATCTCACCGCTTTCCGCGAGGCAACGGAACGGGTCGAGGCCCTCGCCGATCCCGTCTCGATGACGTTGCTGGCCGAGCTCCACGCGGCCGGCATCGGCATTCCGCAGAACGAGGAGCGGGCGCTCGGCTGGTACCGCCTCGCCGCCGAGCGCGGCGACCGCAACGCCGTTTTCGCACTGGGCATGATGCATATGGACGGCCGTGCCGGCCAGGCCCGCGACCCGGCCCTCGCGCGGCCCTTCTTCGAGCGAGCGGCCAGTCTCGGCCATATCGCGGCTGCCTACAATCTCGGCCTGCTTGCGCTTGCCGGCGATGGCGGCCCGCGCGATCCCGCCGCGGCCGCGCGATGGTTCCAGATGGCCGCCGATCTCGGCAGTGCCGATGCCCAGTACGCCTTCGCCGTCCTGCTCAAGGACGGTAACGGCGTGCCCGTCGACCTGCCGCGCGCCGCGACCTATATGGGCCGCGCTGCGGCACAGGATCTCATCGAGGCGCAGATCGATTTCGCCGTCATGGTGTTCAACGGGCAGGGCCTGCCGCGGGACGAGGCGCGCGCCGCGGCGCTGTTCCGCAAGGCGGCGCTGCGCGGCAACCCGCTCGCCATGAACCGCTATGCCCGCCTGCTCGCCGCCGGCCGCGGGACACGCCCGGATGCGCAGAAAGCGGCCCAGTGGCACATGACCGCCCATATGCTCGGCGCGCCCGACAACTGGCTCCAGGAATTCGTCAAGACCATGGATCCTGTCCAGCGCGACGCTGCCGAACGTGGCGCGCGTGAATGGCTGCGGTGAGGTCGCAGGCGCGCGGCGCTTGACCGTGACGCCACGCGCGGGCATGACCCCCGGAAAGCCAGCCGAAAGATCGATATGCTCCGTTCCGCCCTTCTCAACGTCATGGTCGGCGCCGCCCTCAAGGCCGGCCGCAGCCTCAAGCGCGACTTCGGCGAGGTCGAGCATCTGCAGGTCTCGCTGAAGGGGCCGGCCGATTTCGTTTCCGCCGCCGACCGCAAGGCCGAGCAGATCGTCATGGCCGAGCTCATGAAGGCCCGCCCGGGCTACGGATTCATCGGCGAGGAGGGTGGCAAGATCGAGGGGACCGATTCCACCCATACCTGGATCGTCGACCCGCTCGACGGCACCACCAACTTCCTGCACGGCATTCCGCAATTCGCCGTATCCATCGGCCTTGAGCGCAACGGCGTGCCCGTCGCCGGCGTCGTCTACAACCCCGCCAATGACGAACTCTACGTCGCCGAGCGCGGCACCGGCGCCTTCCTCAACGACCGCCGCCTTCGCGTCTCCGCCCGCACCAAGCCGGAAGCCAGTGTCGTCGGCGGGGGCATCCCGCATATCGCCCGTGGCGACCATGTGCAGTTCCGCAACGAGTTGAAGGTGGTGCAGTCGCGCTTTGCCGGCATCCGTCGCATGGGCGCCTGCGCCCTTGATCTCGCCTATGTCGCGGCCGGCCGTTTCGACGGCTTCTGGGAGCGCGGTGTTCATCCCTGGGACATGGCGGCCGGGATCGTCCTGATCCGCGAGGCCGGCGGTTTCGTCACCGATTGCGACGGGCATGACAACATGATGCTGAACGGCACGATCTGCGCCGGCAACGAGCCGATCCAGAAGGCCCTGCTCGCTGCCGTCAAGGAAGGCCAGCGGGGCTGAGATGGGGCAGGCCAAGCGGCGCAAGGACGCGGGCGAGCGCCTCTCCCACTGCCGCACCTGCACCTATTGCTGTTCGCTGCCGCAGATCGAGGCGCTGACCAAGCCGGCCTACCGTCCGTGCAACCATATCGCTGATGGTGGCTGCTCCATTCACGGCCGTCCCGAGCGGCCCGGGGCATGCTCCGCCTATGCCTGCGCCTATCTCACCGCGCGCCTCGCCAATGCCCCCGACCGCAACCGAATTCCCCACCCCCTCGATTGCGGCGCCTATTTCCACCGCGGCCCCCACGAGAAGGTGATCTTCGTCTTCGTCGATCCGGCGCGCCCCTTTCTCTGGAAGGCCTCCTCGCTCCTCATCGACTTCCTGCGCCTCCAGGTTGGCGCCGGCTTCGTGCTCTTCGTCACTGACCGCGGCCGTCAGATGGTGATCCGCGATTCCGGCACGTTCGCGGAAATCCTTGCCCGCGATTTCGTCGCCATGGCTGATCGGGACGGGCGTCCGCTCGACGTGCCGAGTTTCAGCCAATTCGGCGCTACTCCCTCTGCGTGACCCTGCCGCGGTGCCGCTGGGTGAGCTTTACCTCCCTTTAAAGCGCCCGATGACAGACTGTCGTCAGGACAGGACCCCCATGTATCGCGAGATGTTCCACAAGGGGATCGAGTGGCGCGCTCACGCCCATGCGATCCGTCAGCTCTACGGCACCTGGCTGGCGCTGCGCGCCGACAACCGGGCCGTGCCGTTCCGCGAATTCGATCCGGCGACGATGGGGGACATCGCCGACGACATGATCGTCTTCCGTCCGGCAGGCAATGGCGACATGGTCTACAGCCATTACGGTCGTTCGCTCGTCGACCGGGTCGGCACCGACATGACGGGTCAGGCCAGTTCCAGAATCCGCGAGTCGGTCGGTGCCTTCTTCCGCGAGTGCAACGCCCGCGTTCTGGAGAGCGACCAACCGCTGCTGACCCTTCACCGCAGCGCCTTGTCCGGGCAGGTTCATCTGTGGGAGCGGCTGGTCCTGCCGTGCCGCGATGCGGATGGCGAGCCGGTCATCGTCATCATTGCCAAGCCACGGCAGTTCCGGGACGACTTGTTGGCGGCCGTGCTCGACGCCTCGCTCGATGCGATCGTGGCGGTGCATCTTGTCCGCGACGATGCCGGAATCCCTGTCGACGGGGAGTTCGTCTCGGTCAACCGCCGTGCCGCCGAATGGAGCGGCGTGACCGTCGAGGCCATGCTCCACCAATCCTCGGTTCTGACCCTTTGCCCCTGGCTCGTGGAGAGCGGCCTGTGGCGGCGCTATGTCGACGTCGCCTTGACGCGAGAGCCGCTGCAACTCGTCACCCGCTATCCCTGCGCCGATGCGGAGCGCTGGCTCGAGATCGCCTGCGTGCCCTTCGGCGACGGCTTCATGGTAACCCAGGCCGACATCACCGAGCGCAAACAGGCCGAGGATGCCATGCGGCAGTCCCAGGCCGAATATGCCCGGGCAAACGCGGCGCTGAAGGCCGAGATTCTGCGCCGTCAGGCCCTCGAGGATGAACTCAGCCACCTCGCCACGCGCGACAGCCTGACCGGAGCGCTGAACCGTCGGGCCATCACACAGGGCCTGCGCGACGCCATGGCGCGATCCGCCCGCTACGCCCATCCCGTGTCGATCGTCACCATGGACCTCGACCATTTCAAGCATATCAACGATCGCTTCGGCCATGCCGGCGGCGACGCCGTTCTGCGGCGCACCGTCGACCTGCTCACCCACGGTCTGCGCGAGGATGTGGATATGGTTGGCCGTCTGGGCGGCGAGGAATTCGTCGTCGTCCTGCCCCATATTGGAGCGGCGGAAGGCGTCGGTGTCGCCTGCCGCATGCGCGAGCTGCTCGCCGGCGCCAGCGTCGATCACCCGGACGGTGATATCCGCTTCACCGGCTCGTTCGGCGTCGCCGCCTGGGACGGCCGCGAAACCATGGATCGTCTGCTGAGCCGCGCCGATGCCGCGCTCTACCGGGCCAAGGCCGCGGGTCGTGACCGGGTCGCGCTCGATGAGGGGCTCGGCGATATCCACGTTCTCGACCATGGCAGCGTTGTCCCGCTGCAGCCCTCGGCGGACCCGCCTCCCTTCACGCCGTCGACCCGGCAGGGAACGGCCCCGCGCGCGCCGCGTCGAGCCAGACGGCAAGCGCCTGTTCTGCCGCCGCAGGCGTGAGCCAGAGGGCCTCCGGCATCTGGTGGCGGAACCAGGTCTCCTGGCGTTTCGCATAGGCGCGCGTGTCGCGCTGGCCGCGCGCAACGGCCTCGGCGAGGGAGAGATCGCCCGCCAGATGCGCGACAAGCCCCGGCACCCCATGGGCCCGCATGGCGGGCAGTGTCGGATCGAGCCGCCGCATGGCAAGCGCCTCCACCTCGGCCAGCGCCCCTGACGCCATCATTGCCTCGAACCGCCGGTCGATCCGCGCCCGCAGCAGCTCCCGCTCGACGGTCAGGAACACCGTCGCAAGGTCGTAACCGGCCAGTACGGCGGCCTCCCGCCCGGCCTCCTGCCAATGGAGGAGCGGCCGTCCCGTGGCCTCCAGCACCTCGATGGCCCTGAGGATGCGCTGGGGATCGCTCGGCCGCAGCCGCGCCGCTGTCGCCGGATCGCGCGCGGCGAGGTAGGCGTGCAGGTCGGCCGGCGAGTGGCGCGCAGCCTCTAGCCGAACGCGCTCGCGCACGGCGGGAGAGACCTGGGGAATGGCCGAGAGGCCCGTGGTCAGCGCCTTGAAATAGAGGCCGGTGCCACCGACAAGGATCGGCAGGGCGCCCGCCGCCAGCGCCGCCGCGATCTCGGTTCCCGCCGCCGCGACCCAGCGTCCCGCCGAGAAGGTTTCGGCGGCTTCCACCGTGCCGTAGAGCCGGTGCGGGGCGAGCCCGGTCTCGGCCGCGGAGGGGCGAGCGGTGATGATGGCGAGGTCGTGATAGACCTGCATGGAATCGGCATTGATGACGACGCCGCCGAAGCGGCGGGCGAGGTCGAGAGCCAGTGCCGACTTGCCGCTCGCCGTCGGACCTGCGATGAGGACGGCCCTCGGCCTGTGGCCCTTGCGGGAAACCTCATCTTGACCCACGTCGCGACCCTCATCGCCCATCCGCACAATCCGGTTCTGACCGCCGACGTCATCGCCGCCGCGGCGGCGCGGCTGCCGGGCGCCGGTAACCCGGCGATTCTCGACGCGGGCGTCGCCGCCGACATTCCTTTCGCACCTGGGGGGAATGCCGACAACCGCCTGCTTGCCGACGACCTGCGCGGCGCGCTTGCCGGCCTTGCCCTCGACGTCGTCGTGCAGCCGGTCGCCGGCCGGGCCAAGCGGCTGTTCCTTGCCGATATGGATTCGACCATGATCGGCCAGGAATGCATCGATGAACTGGCAGATCTCGTCGGACTCAAGGACCATGTCTCGGCCATCACCGAGCGGGCCATGCGCGGCGAGATCGCCTTCGAGCCGGCGCTGCGCGAGCGCGTCGCTCTGCTCAGGGGGCTATCGGCGACGGTGGTCGACGATGTCGTCGCGCGGCGCATCACCCTGACTGGCGGCGGCCCGGAACTGGTGCGCACCATGCGGGCCCGCGGCGGCTACACGGCCCTCGTTTCCGGGGGGTTCACGCTCTTCACTGCGCGGATCGGCGCGATGATCGGCTTCCACGAGGACCGGGCCAATCTCCTTGAGGTGGAGAACGGCCTGTTTGCGGGCACCGTGCGCGAGCCGATCCTCGGCCGCGAGGCGAAACGCGAGACGCTGGTGGAACTGCGCAGCCGCTTCGGCCTGTCGCCCGGACAGACCATGGCGGTCGGCGACGGTGCCAACGATCTCGCCATGCTCGGCGAGGCCGGCATCGGCATCGCCTATCACGCCAAGCCAAAAGTGGCCGAGGCCGCCGCGGTGCGCATCGACCATGGCGACCTGACGGCGCTGCTCTTCATGCAGGGCTATCGCCGCACCGACTTCGTCCTGTGAACCGGCCAGCCGTGCGGCCTGCCGGCATCGCCTGAGATCAGCGCAGTGTCAGCGCCACGAAGCGGCGATCCCCCTCTGCATTGGCCACGAGGAACAGGGCCGAGTTGCGCCCTTCGGCACGCAGAGCCTCGATCCGTCGCGTCACGTCCGCCGGAGAGTTGACCGGTTCGTTCTGCACTTCGAGGATGACGTTGCCGGCCTGGATCGCGCGCTCGGCAGCACGCGAATTGGGGTCGACCTGGGTCACCACCACGCCGCGCACGTCATCACGGACCCGGAAGCGCTGGCGCATTTCCTGGGTCAGCCCCGAGAGCTGAAGGCCAAGCGCCGACACGGTCGGATTGGCCGGGCGCGGTGCCTGTCCCTGAGGTTGCTGGCCGGTCGAGGCCTGCTGGATATTGCCTTCGCGACGCCCGAGCGTGACCGTCAGCGTCTCCTCCTTGCCACCGCGCATGACGATGACCGGCACGGCCTTGCCGACGGCCGTCTCCGAGACGATGCGCGGCAGCTCGCGCGAATTACGCACCTCGCGGCCGTCGAACTTGACGATGACGTCGCCGGTCTTGATGCCGCCGGGGCCGGCCGGGCCATTCGGCTCGACGCCGGCAATCAGGGCACCGCGGCGCGCGCCGAGGTTGAGGCTCTCTGCGATCTCGTCCGTCACCTCCTGAATGCGCACGCCGAGCCAGCCGCGCCGCGTCTCGCCGAATTCGCGCAGCTGCGCGATGATCGGCCTCGCCGTATTGGACGGGATGGCGAAGGCAATGCCGATATTGCCGCCGGTCTGCGAGAAGATGGCGGTGTTGATGCCGATGACGTCGCCGGCCATGTTGAAGAGCGGACCGCCGGAATTGCCGCGGTTGATGGCCGCATCGGTCTGGATGTAGTTGTCGAAGGGCCCGGACTGGATGTCGCGGTTCTTGGCCGAGACGATGCCGGCGGTCACCGTGCCGCCGAGGCCGAGCGGATTGCCGATCGCCATGACCGCCTCACCGATCCGGATCCGGTCGGAATCGGCCATGTTGACCGCCTTGAGCGGGCGCGTCGGCTGCACCCGCAGCACCGCGACGTCGATCTCGCGGTCGCGGCCGACGAGTTCCGCTTTCAAGCGCGTGCCGTCGTTGAAGATCACCGTGATTTCGTCGGCATTGTCGATGACATGGTTGTTAGTGATGACGATGCCGCTGGAATCGATCACAAAGCCCGAACCGAGGGATGACTGGCGGCGCTGCGGCGTCTGCTGTCCGTTGGGGCCGCCCGGCGGGTTTTCGCCGCGGCGACGGAAGAATTCCTCGAACAGCTCGTCGAAAGGCGCGCCGGGTCCCGTGCCGGGGCCCCCGGGGGCCCCGGGGGGGCCAGGACGGCGGCCGGGCTGGCCGGGACGCTGGCCTGGCGCTGCGTCGACCCGGCTTGAGGTCGAGATGTTGACGACCGCATCCATGACCCGTTCGGCGAGGTCCGACAGGTCGATCGCCTGGCGGGCCTCGGCGCGCGGCGTGGCGCCGGGGCTGAGAGCAAGGCCGGTGCCGAGGGCGAGGGCGAGGCTGGCCGCAGCGAGGCGGTTGCCGATCCGATTCGTCATCATCGAGATCCTGGTGGAATATCCGGAAGAGAAGGGGGGCGGGAGCCTGCGGGCGCCAATGGCATCGGCTTCGGCAGAGCGGTCATCGGTCATGTCACATCTCCGTTCGGCCAAGTCATGAACGCCCGCCATGTTTCGGCGGAATTGCATCCGGACATAATCTCATGAAATGGGGCGCCATGGCGACATCGGAAAGGCCCCGGAGGGCCCGCGGCAGGCCTGGGCTCATCACACCTGTTTGAAGGCGTCGTCGACCGGCACCTGGAGGGCGGTCGCCAGGCGGTTCGTCTCGGCGGCCATGGCGACAACCGCGACAAGCTCCATGAACTGGGCATCGCTCATGCCCTTGGCGCGTGCCGCCGCGCCGTGCGAGCGGATGCAGTATTCGCAGGAATTGGCCATGGAGACGGCGACGTAGATGAGCTCCTTGGTCAGCGGATCGAGCGCCCCCGGCGCCATCACCTGCCGGATGCTCTCCCATGTCCGCTTCAGTGCGACCGGGTCATGGGCGAGAACGCGCCAGAAATTGTTGACGAATTCGGTCTGCCGTGTCGCCCGGATGTCGGCGAAGACCGCCGCCGCCTCGGCCGACAGGTCCGAGTCCGCCAGCGGTGCCATCATCGTCATGGCCGTCTCCTCCCGAACAGCCGGCTCAGCCGGCGATGTCCTCGATCAGCCCGCCGAGGATGGTTCCCCGCGGCAGGATCGAGCGAATGTCGCAATATTCTTCCTTGGTATGGATGCCTCCGCCCCACACGCCGAGGCCGTCGAGCGTCGGCACGCCCATCGCCCCGGTGAAATTGCCGTCCGAGCCGCCGCCGGACTGCATGTGGTCGATCGGGTAGCCGTGCCGGTCGGCGATCGCCTTGGCCTTGGCGTAGAGCGCCATCGTGCCTTCGCCGGCGAGAAAGAGCGGGCGCACAGGTCCGGGCTCGATGGTGATGCGGGTGTTGGGGAAGGGCGGCCGCAGCGTGCGCAGACGCACGTCGATGTCGGCGAGGTCCTCCGGCGTTGCCGCCACGCACAGGACCTCCGCCGAGCACAGCACCGGCACGACGTTGACCCAGGTGCCGGAATTGACACGCCCGACCGCAAAGGTCTGGCCGCGCTCGTAGTCCGACCAGTCCTCGATGGTCTCGATGATCCGCGCCATGGCCCGAATCGAGGACACGCCGCGGCTGATGGCGGCGCCGGCATGGGAGGGGCGACCGTGGACATGGACCATGTAGCGCACGACGGCGTGGCGGCCTGACGTGACGAAATGGTCGCGCCCGGGCTCGGGGACCAGGACATGAGCCGCCTTCGCGGCCTCCGCCTCGATGGTCATTCGCGAAGACGGCGACCCCACCTCCTCGTCGGGAATGAGAACGACGGTGACGCTGCGGCGCAGGCGCCCCCCCTTCTGGCGGATCAGCTTGCCGAGGACGTGGAGCGCCAGCACCGTGCCGCCCTTCATGTCGGTGACGCCCGGCCCGTAGAGCCGGTCGCCCTCGCGGCGGATGGGCAGCGGACCGGCGAGCGTTCCCACGGCGTGGACGGTGTCGACATGGGCGAGGATGAGGAGGCCGGGTCCCGGCTCGGTCCCTGCCAGGCGGCCGATGACGATGTCGCCGAAACCCTGTGTGCCCGGTAGCCTGTCGATGTCGAAGCCCATGACGCCGAGGTCACGCGCCCCTTCGTCCATCATGCGGTTGACGGCCGCGGCATCATAGGTCGGACTCTCGATCGAGGCCCAGCGCATGATGTCGGCAACGACCTGTTCGACATCTGTGGTCACGGACATGCAAGGCTCCTCCTTTGACGTTGCGGGAGCCTAGAACCGCCATGGCCGCCGCGTCTATGGCCGCTGCGGCTCACGAGCTATGATGCCGAAGTTCTGCCCGCCGAAGCGCTGCTCGATCTGCTCGATGCGCTTTTCGTGGTCCCGCCAGTTGAAGCGGCTGGTCGAGCGCTGGCCGGGAGGCGGTGTTTCCGCACCGGTCGGCACGGTGATGCCGCGTGCCAGCGGCGATCCGATGGCGGTGAGATGCACCACGGCACGTCGGCAATATTCGAGCGACAGGGCGCTCATCTCCGTTTCGTCCCAGCCGGCGCGGTACTTCATCAGGGCCTGGCAGAGGTTGCCGCCGGACCTTTCCCAGGCGCCGGCGAGATAGGTCATGCCGAGGCGGACGTTGGTTTCCGGGTCGAACAGGTCCTGGATCGTGCCGTCGAATCCCAGTTGCCGCGCGATGGCCGGGCGCACCTGCATGAGGCCGATATCGTCGACGAGGCCGACGGCATGCGGATCATAGGCGCTTTCCACCATGACCACCGCGTCGGCGAGGTCGATCGGTACGCGCAGGGCTGCGGCGAGCCGGCGCACGGTCGGGTAGTGTGCCCGCCGTCCGACGAGGTAGCGGGTGTCGGAAAAGGCTCGGCCCTCGAAGCGCCGCGGCGGCGCCTCGGCGAAGGGGGCCTCAAGCTGCGGCAGGTCGGTGGCCGTGTCGACGGCGGTGGGCTCGGCGGGCCGCGGGGATGTGGCGGGAGCGCGCGTTGCACCTCCAGCTCCCGTCGGCGGCATTTGGGCATTGATTACGGCGGGATGGCTATCGGGAATGGCCGGCGCCCGTCGGCTCGCGGCCTCGGTCTCGCGGAATGCATCGTCGATCAGACCCGGCGTGGCCTGGCCTGCCGTCGGCTCGGGACGGACCGGTGACGCGGTCACGGGCGGCACCGGCGGAGCAACAGGGGCAGGGGCCGGGGCGACCGACGGAACCGTTGCGAGTTCCGGCGCCGCCACCGGTTCCCCGTCGCCGGCATCAGCCGGTCGCGGTTCCGGAACCGGGGCCGTCCGGGGTGCCCGCACGACCGGGCGGGCCGGGCGCGGGGCCTGCTGTCCGGCTGGCGGCTGAGAGACCCCGGGTGGCGTCAGGTCGAGCTGGGCATGGGCCGGCATCGCGGTTAGAACCACGGCGACGGCGGCAATGGACATCAGCGGCAGGCCGGTACGCATCAGAGGAAGTCTAACCCGAGCGGGGCGGTCGATGCCACCCGGCAGGAAAACTCATCCCGAACGCATGCGGCTTCCCACCAGCACGACGACGGCCACGGCCAGCGCGAAGATGATGGTTTCTGGCCCCACCGCCTCACCGTTGGCGGCTGCCGCGACGGCGAGCGTCACGAAGGTTTGAAGCAGTTGCACCTGCCCGACGCGGGCGATGCCACCCAGCGCCAGGCCGGCATTCCAGAAGAAGAAGCCGATATACTGGCTGAACAGGGCCACATAGGCGAAGCTCCACCAGGCGGAGGCGGGGACCGCGCCCGGATCAGCCGGCGCAAACCACCATGCCGCGGGAATCGTCGCCGGGAGAGACAGAACCAGCATCCAGGAAACGACCTCCCAGCCCGGCCTGCTGCGGGTGAGCATGGCACTGACCGTATAGCCGAGCGCGGCAGCTGCCACGGCAAGGAGGAGAAAGACGTCGCCGGCCGACAGATGCAGCCCGCCGGCCTGCCGCAGGGCAAAGACGCAGACGAGTCCCGCCCCGACGATCCCCATCAGCCAGAAGCCGAGGGAGGGCCTCTCCCCGGAGACGAGAGCCGCAGCGACGGCGGTCGCCAGCGGAAGGACGCCGAGCACCACGCCGCCGTGGCTGGCCGGCACCGTGACCATGGCCAGCGCCGTCAAGCCGGGAAAGCCGGCGATGAGGCCGGCCATGGCGATGCCGTAGAGCGGCAGGTCCCGCCGGTCAGGTAGCGGGCGCCGCAGGATGGCAAGGATCGCGGCCGCGAGAATACCGGCGCCGGCGGCGCGTCCGAAGGTGACGAACCAGGGGTCAAGCGCGGCGACGGCAAGCCGTGTCATCGGCAGTGTCGCGCCGAAGATCACGACACCGACGAAGCCGAGGCCTAGCCCGAGGAGGATGCGGGGGGAGGGAGAGGAAGGCATGGACCTTGGCTCGGGTGGCCGGTCATCCGTCTCACACAACGACACGTGTGGGCCAATGCATTTGGCTGATGGATGGCATTCAGGGCGCACGGCCTTGTCGGCTGACGGCTCTCAGTCCCTCATCCGGTCGAGCTTCTCGCGGATCTCGGCCAGCGGCGCGAGGGCGGCGGCGAAGGGCCCGCGCCCGACCTGCGCCAGGATGTCGGCGAGCAAGGGGCCGAGCCGCTGAAGGCAGTCCGCATGCATGGCGCGGCCGGCATCGGTGATCGCGACCAGACGGCTGCGCCCGTCGCTCTCGTCCGCGACGATCTCGACCAGGCCCTTCGGTTCGAGCCGCTGCAACGTCGAGGTCATGGTCGCCCGCGTGACCTGGAAGGCGCTGGCGAGGTCCGAGGGGCGCTTGCGACCGCCGAGCCTGACGAAGTGGTTGAGAATGGAGAACTGGGCGAGCGTCATCCCCTCCGGCATGACGCGCTCGAAGGCGGTGCTCGACAGCTGCGCGATGATGCCGACCTCGTTGAACACGCGGAACAGGAGGTCGGCGTCGCTGGCGGGGGCTTGTCGGGTCATGCGGTCCTGATTCGCGAGGCCGCAGGCCAGCGTGGCGTCTGCGGTACGGCTGGACCGTAGCCCAATCGCGCCAGCATGTGCAGTCGCTTGGGCCGCCCGGTGCCGAGGAGCTGGTCGAGTTCCGCGCGGGTCGCGTCCATCTCCGGGAATTCCTGCAGCGCCTGGCTCACCGGCTGCATGGACAGTCCGAGCGCCGTCGCCGTCAGGTTGGCCCTCATATAGGCGCGTCCTGCCGCGAATTCGCCGCCGCGGCCGTCGTCATCAGCCGTGACGGTGAGATAGGCCGGCGTCGCCGCCAGCATGGCGCGGTACATGTCCTGGCCCTGCCGGAATGCGCTGGAGGCAGGGTCTGCCAGCTGCGCGCGGGACAACTGGCCAACGAGGGACAGTCCTTCGAGAAAGGCACCACCGAGCGAAATCCCGTCGGGACTGGCCTCGATCTCACGGCGGCCGATGCGCATCAGGTCGACGCTCTCCTTGTGCGTGCGCGCGGTGCGGCTCTCGACATCCCACGCCGCCCAGGTGAGGGCGCGCAGCCGCGCGGTCATCCGCGCCTCCGTGATGGTTGCGACCTCAAGGCCGGGCGAGGACAGCGCGGCGAGCGCGGACAGGGCGGCTGCGGGAACGGGCCGGGCCATGTCATAGGGTCGTTTCGTCGACCGGCGCGCCGCCACATGCGCGAACAGCGGATCGGGCGACGCGGCCTGATCCTGCACCAGCGTCAGATGGGCCACCGGCCGGCGATCGAGGCGCGGCCGTGCCGCGCCGTCCGGAAAGGGCGTGACATCGAGCCGGTAGCCGATGCCTGTGGCGGCGATGCGCGCAAGCTCGCAGAAGCAGCCGAGGCCGATGAGGATCTGCCGGTCGAACGGGTCGGTCTCGGGCAGCCGGCGGTCGAGGTCGCAATAGAGGGTCATCGACGTCGGGCCGGTCAATTCCACGATCCACGGCTGACGGTTGTGCGGGTTGGGCGCGAGGATCGCATGGCCGATGACGAAGCGACGGGGGTCCTGCCTGGTCGTGGCGGCTTCGGCCCAGGGCAGCAGCGCCGCCGTCGGGGTCCGGGTCAGGGCGAAGGCGGTAGCACCGGTGGCGGCGACGAGGCCGGTGGCGGCGGAGGAGAGAAGGAACAGGCGGCGGTTCATGCGAAGCTCCTATTGTTTGATGTCGAACTATATAATTCGATATCAAACTGAACGGTCGCCGTCAATCTCATTTGATGTCAAATCAAATGGGGAGTCGTGGCGGTCGCCGGTCGTCCGCAGCCTTCGCTCCGCAGCCGGGTAAAGTCTGGGGGCGGGCTGTCAGCGCGGCGCACCCCAGGATCGGCTCGCCTGGACCATGGAGGGCAGATCCTGTCGCTGCGGCATGGCGGGCGGGTGAGGCGGCATGTCGGGCATCCGTCCGCCAGCCAGCTCGACCAGGGCCTGGACCCTCTTGGTGATCGAGGGATGGGTCGAGAACAGGTCGGCGAAATCATCCGGATCGTTCTCGAAACACATATCCATGACGCCGGAGGGCACGCCGTCAATATCGGCCCGGCCGGAGATCTTGAGTAGCGCCGAGATCATCGCGTCGGGGTCCTTGGTGAGTTCGACGGCGCCGGCATCGGCGAGATATTCGCGCGAGCGCGACAGGGACAGCCTGACCACGATCGCCAGGATCCACGAGACGACGACCAGGGCGACGCCGATCAGCACGACGACGATGGTGCCGCCGCCCTTGCGGTCGCTGTTCGACGACGACCGGATGCCGCCGCGCAGGAAGGCCCGGAACACCAGTTCGCCGACCAGCGAAACGACCCCGGAGATGACGACGGCGATGATCATCAGCCGGACGTCGCCGTTGCGGATATGGGTCAGTTCATGGGCGAGGACGGCCTCGACCTCCTTGTCGTCGAGCTGGTTGAGGAGCCCGCGCGTCACCGTCACGGTGAACTGCTTCTCGTTGACGCCGGAGGCGAAGGCATTGAGCGCCTCGCTCTCCAGGATCGCCAGTTTCGGCGTCGGCATGCCGCGCGAGATGCACAGGTTCTCCAGCATCCGGTAGAGCTTGGGGTCGTCAGCCGGGGTGATCGTCTGCGCCCCTGTCATGCGGCCGATCAGCGCCACGTTGAACCGGAAGCCGATGAACACCCACAGCGCCGTCGCCGCGGTGACGAAGGGCAGGGCGGTGAGGAAGACGCGGCCGGCCTCTCCGACCAGGTGCCGCCCGAGCGGCGCGCCGGACATGCCATAGCCGATCAGGATGATGCCGAAGGTCATCACATAGGCGAGCAGGAACAGGCCGGCGATGAGGAAGCCGGACCGGATCCTGTTGTTGCGGATATGGCCGTAGAGCCCGTAGGCCGCGCCGATCATCGCGATCCCGGGGTCAGAATTTCACCGTCGGGGCGGTCTCGATCTGGGCCCGCGCCTCCGGCCCGACGTCGAAGAACTCGCGCGACGTGAAGCCCATCGAGGCCGCGAAGAGCACGGCCGGGAAGGCCTGGATGGAGGCGTTGAACTCGCTCACGGCATTGTTGAAGAAGCGGCGAGCGGCGGCGAGCTTGTCCTCGACATTGCCGAGATCGACCTGAAGCTGCTGGAAATTGGCGCTGGCCTTGAGATCGGGATAGGCCTCGCCGAGCGCGAGGAGGCGGCCGACGGCTCCCGAGAGCTGCTGCTCGGCGGCGGCCTGAGCCGCCGGACCATGAGCGCCCTGCGCCGCGTTGCGCGCGGCGATCACCGCATCCAGCGTCGATTTCTCGTGGGCCGCGTAGCCCTTGACCGTTTCAACCAGGTTCGGGACGAGGTCGTGGCGCTGCTTCAACTGCACGTCGATATCGGCAAAGGCCTGGTTGACCCGCTGTCTGAGCCCGACGAGGCCGTTATAGACGAAGACGGCGTAGATGGCGGCGGCGGCGACGATGCCGAGAATGGCCCAACCCATGACGTGGCTCCTGCGCGAACGGACGAACGGCGATGCGGCCCGGTGACAGTGTCACGGGCATGGCCGTTTCGCCAAGACAAGGCGGCCGGCGTGTTTCAGCGCGATGTCGAGACCGGCGGGCTCCTGTCACATGCCTGCCGCAATGCCCGACATGGCGAGGCCCCGGACGCTGTCGCGCCAGGGGCCTCTCAACATGTCAGTCGGCCTGTAAGCCGGGTTTTGTGGGGCGGGATTGCTCCCGCGCGACGACCATTCCTCTAGGCGACCGATTGCTCGGCCGCTCTGGCAACCTACCCGGACGACGGCGCGGATCCACGCCCGGGGCTGCCCCCTGTCGTCCCTATTCGGTTTTGCTCCCGGTGGGGTTTACCGTGCCGCTTCCGTTGCCGGTCGCGCGGTGGGCTCTTACCCCACCTTTTCACCCTTGCCGGGGCGAGCCCCGGCGGTCTGTTTTCTGTGGCACTGTCCCTGGGGTCGCCCCCGCCGGACGTTATCCGGCACCGTGTTTCCGTGGAGCCCGGACTTTCCTCCCCCGCGCCCTTTCGGGTGATGCGGCGGCGGCCGTCCGGCCGGCTGACAGGCCTCAAGTGTGACACGCGGGCGATGGTGTCAAGCGGCATACCCCCTCAGTCGGCGGGCGGCCCATCGACGGATTTGCGTCCCTTCGGTGCGCCGACGCTGCTCATTGGTGTTGAGGGCTTGGCCGGATCACTCGCGGGAAAGGATTCTTCCAGCGCCTCATTGAGCGCGTCTTCGTCCGCCCTGTTCATCGCATTCTTCGGCATTGTCGGCCCCTTGCCGGAAATGGCCTCCTCGAACTCGCGGGTGCCCTGGTCCTGCAGCTCTTGGGCTTTGGTGTCGCCGGACATGCGTCCCTCCTGTGGCCATAGCGTTCCGTGACCAACAACCCGCCAGCCCGCCCCATGGTTCCTGCATCGGTGGCCGGCATCCGCCTTGGTTCACGGTCTCCAGCTCTGCTAAGGCTGGAGCCCGCAATGGATGAGGTTGCCATGCCGTCGCCGCTTCTCGCGCCCCTCTTCGGTTCGCCGACCATGGAGGCGGTCTGGTCGGACGAGGCCGCCGTCGTCGCCATGCTGACTTTCGAGGCCGCGCTGGCCGTGGCGGAGGGAGACGCTGGCGTTATCCCCGCCTCGGCTGTCGTGCCGATCAATGCCGGCTGCACGATGCTCGATGTCGACATGGCGGCACTGGCGCAGGCGGCTGCAATCGCCGGCAACACGGCGATCCCTCTCGTCAAGATGGCGACCGCGAAAGTGGCGGCATCCGATCCGGAAGCCGCCAAATGGGTGCATTACGGCGCCACCAGCCAGGACGTGATGGACACCGGCCTGGTGCTGCAATTGCGCGAGGCCTTCAAGGTCATCGAGGCCGATCTCGTCCGCGCCATGGCTGCCGCCGCAGCCCTCGCGAAGGCCCATCGCGACACGCCGATGGCCGGCCGCACCTGGTTGCAGCAGGCTCTGCCGATCACCTTCGGCCTGAAGATGGCGGGAACGCTCGATGCGCTGATGCGCCATCGCGACCGGCTGGCCGAAGCGCGCCCGCGCATCCTCGCGCTGCAGTTCGGCGGTGCCGCGGGCACACTCGCCTCGCTCGGCGGCAAGGGGCCGGAGGTCGCCCGCCTGCTCGCCGCGCGCCTCGACCTATCGTTGCCCGACACGCCCTGGCACGGCCAGCGCGACCGCATCCTGGAAGCCGCGAGCCTCATGGCGGGGCTGGTCGCCACGGGCGCCAAGGTCGCCCGTGACGTCGCCCTCATGATGCAGACCGAGGTCGGCGAGGTGCTGGAGCCGGCCGCGCCGGGACGCGGCGGCTCCTCCACCATGCCGCACAAGCGCAATCCTGCCCTCTCCGCCACCATCCTCGGCGCGGCCGGCCTCGCGCCCCAACTCCTTGCCACCATCGCCGCTGGCGGCGCGGGCGAGCACGAGCGCTTCGCCGGCGGCTGGCAGTCCGAATGGCTGGCACTGCCCGAACTCGCCCGCCTCACCGGCGGAGTCCTTGCCCGCCTCGGGGAACTGCTGGAGGGGATGGAGGTGAAGCCTGAGCGCATGCGCGCCAATCTCGGCACCACGGGCGGTCTGCTCATGGCCGAGGCCGTGCAGATGGCGCTGGCGCCGACGCTCGGCCGTCTCGCCGCCCATGATCGGATCGAGGCGGCCTGTCGCAAGGCGAACGGCGAGGGCAGGGCGCTTCTCGACGTTCTGGCGGAGGACGCCTCCATCGCGCCCCATGCGTCCCGCGAGCGCCTCGCCGAGCTCCTCGACCCCACCGGCTATCTCGGCGCGGCGGGGGTTTTCGTGGATGGCGTGTTGCAGCGGTATGCGGCCCGCTGAGTCTCAGCCTCCGTAGAGGCCCTTGTAGGTCTCGCGAAGGACGTTCTTCTGCACCTTGCCCATGGTGTTGCGCGGGAGGTCATCGACGATGATGACCTGTTTCGGCAGCTTGAACTTGGCAAGGCGGGCCTCGAGGGCCTGGAGGATGGCGCCCGCATCCAGCGTCGCGCCGGGCACGGGGACGACCACGGCGGTGACGCCCTCGCCGAAATCAGGATGGGGAACACCGATCACGGCACTCTCGAAGACGCCGGCCATGCCGTCGATTTCCGTCTCCACTTCCTTCGGATAGACGTTGTAGCCGCCGGAAATGACGAGGTCCTTGCCGCGCCCGACGATATGGACATAGCCGTCGGCGTCGATCTTGCCGAGGTCGCCGGTGATGAAAAAGCCGTCCGCGCGAAACTCGGCTTCGGTCTTCTCCGGCATGCGCCAGTAACCCTTGAAGACATTCGGCCCCTTCACCTCGATCATGCCGATCTCGCCCTTGGCCAATTCCGTGCCCGTCTCCGGATCGGTGACACGCAGTTCGACCCCTGGCAGCGGGAAACCCACCGTGCCGGCGATCCGCTCGCCGTCATAGGGATTGGAGGTGTTCATATTGGTCTCGGTCATGCCGTAGCGCTCGAGGATCGCCTGGCCGGTCTTCTCGCGGAAGGCGCGGTGCGTCTCGGCGAGCAGCGGTGCCGAGCCCGAGATGAACAGACGCATGTGGCGCGTCGCGCCGGGGGTGAGGCGCTTGTCCTGCACCAGGCGCACATAGAAGGTCGGGACACCCATCATGGTCGTGGCGCGTGGCATCAGTTCGAACACCTTGTCGGCGTCAAACTTCGGCAGGAACAGCATGGTCGCCCCCGCCATCAGGATCGTGTTGGTGGCAACGAAAAGGCCGTGGGTGTGGAAGATCGGCAGGGCGTGCAGGAGCACGTCGTCGCGCGTGAAATGCCAGTAGTCCTTGAGCGTCAGCGCGTTGGAGGCGAGGTTGTCATGGGTCAGCATGGCGCCCTTGGAGCGCCCCGTCGTCCCCGATGTGTAGAGGATGGCGGCGAGATCGTCGGCGCCGCGCGCCACCGTGTCGAAGACCGGCTGTGCGGCGAGCGCCTTCTGCCACAGCGAACCATCCTTCCCCCGGCCGAGCGTTTCGACGGCCGGCACGCCGGTGCGGGCCGCCACTTCGGCGATCCCCTCGCGGCGGGAGGGATCACAGACCACCATCGCCGGCTCGGCGTCGGAGAGGAAATATTCGATCTCCGCGAGCGTGTAGCCCGTGTTGAGCGGCAGGAACACCGCCCCGGCCCTGACACAGGCGAGATAGAGGAAGATCGCGCCCGGCGATTTTTCGACCTGTACCGCCACCCGGTCGCCGGGCTTCACCCCTGCTGCCACCAGCGCATGGGCGAAGCAGCCGGTCGCGGCGAACAGGTCCTCATAGGTGAAGACCGTCCCGTCCTCGGTCTCGATGAAGGTCTTGGTCGGATCGGTGCCGAAGAGGCGGACGAGATCGAAGAGATGATTGGCCATGGCTCAGCGGGTGGTGCTCGGCGATGCGATCGGTGGAACGCGGGAGGCCGGACCATGCCGCATCCCGCCGGTCAGGTCGAGGGGCGGGTCGGGCCGCCCGTCAGCCGGCGCGCGCCATCGGCTTGCCGAGATGATCGGCCCGGATGGTGGCGCGGACCTGCGTCCCGGCCCCGGGCTTGGAGCGGATGGTCAGCGCACCGCCATGCAGGTCGATCAGCTTTTTGACGAGGGCGAGGCCCAGTTCGGCCCCTTCGCCCTCGCCTTCCGCCAGCGGATCGAGGGCCTGCGCCAGTTGCCCCGGTGAGACGCCGTCACCGGAATCGACCACGTCGAGCACCAGTTCGCCAGCGGGGCCCTGTTTGACGGAGACATTGACGATCCCGCCGCGCGGGGTGGTGGCGATGGCGTTGTTGACGAGTTCGCCCATGATCTTGCGCAGTGCCGCCGCATTGGCGGACATGGTGGAGACTTCCGGCGTCCAGACCACCCGGAACTTAACGCCCTTGGATTCCGCCCGCGGCCGGCAGAGCAGGTTGACCTCGCCGATGAGCTTCTCGATCGGCGCCTGGTCGCCGGCCGGCGGCGCCTCGATGGCGGAGGCTTGTGCATAGTCGAGCACGTCGGCAAGACGGCGGGCGAGCCTGGCCGATTCCTCCCGCGCCGCATCGATCAGCGCATCGATATCGTCCTGGTGGCGGCTCGATGCGGCGCGCCGCGCCATCAGGTGCAGCCGTTCGATCGGTTGGCGGAAGGTCCGGCCGATCAGCCGTACCAGTCCCGAGCGCACGCCCTTGAGGTTTTCGACGGCGATCAGCGAGCGGGCGACCTGGTCGGTCAGGAAGGCGACCTCGCGCGTCGCCGAATCGAGCTTGTGCTCGCGCTCCTGGACGTCGCTGGCGAGCCGGGCATTGAGGTCGTTGGCCTGCTCGGCGGCCGCCTCGGCAAGCGAGAGCTTTTCCTTCACGCCCTTGATCTGCGCCTGGAAGATGTCGACGGCGCGGTTGTATTCGCGGGCGATCTGGCCGAGTTCGCCGTCGGAATCGGCCTCCAGATAGGCGAAGGCGCCGGCATTCAGGTTGAGGGCGCCGAGCTGGCTCACCAGCATGGCAACGTCCGTCGTCATGGCATGCTCGGTGACGTTCAGGCCGATGCGCTCTTCCTCGCGCCCGACCCTCAGGCGGATGACAAATTGCAGGCCGAAGGCGGTGGCGCCCATGACCGCCGCTGACCATGCGACGATGGCGAGGAGGCCGATGGCCTGCAGGATCAGGGTCGGAACCAAGGTTTCGGGCAGGCAGAGGGCCACCGCTAGGACGCCGAGCATGCCCGGAAAGAGATGGGCAGAGGCGATGCCGAGGGCATCGTCGATCTCAAGCTGCTCGAGCGCGCGCGCGCCCGCGATCGCCAGCGCCGCCCCTGCCGCCCCGAGCGCGATCGCGCCAAGCGGGTGCAGCAGATGGGCCGCCGCCGAGGCCGCCACGACCCCGGCCAGCGTCGCATGGATGATGTGGACGACGGTAACGCGCGAGGGGCGGATCTGGTTGGCGAGGAAGGTCGCGGTGATCGCCGCGGCACCGGCGAGAACCAAATTGATCACGACGGGAGCGATGGCGATGCCGGCGGCCAACGCCTGGCCGATGGCGATGCCGAACCAGCCGAGCCACAGCAGCATCACGCCGAGGGCGGCGAAGGGAAAGCTCTGGCTCTGCACCACGAGGCTGCGCCGGGTTCCGTTGAAGCGACCGGTCCGTGCGCCGACGGCATGGGCGGCCACCAGTGCGGCGGTGCCTCCGGCGACGTGGATGACCCCGCCGCCGGCGAGGTCGATGAAGCCGAGGCCCTTGAGCCAGCCGGGGGTCTCGCCCTGCGCCCAGGCCCAATGCATGACGAGGGGCAGCACGCCCAGGCTGAACACCGCCACGAGCGCCGCATAGCCGCGCAGCGTCGTGCGTTCTGCCAGCGGTCCGGACAGGAGCGTCGCCGCGGCGCAGGCGATGGCGAGCGCGAAGACGAGGTCCGAGCCGCCGTCTGAAGGCATGAATGGGCCATTGCCGGCCAGGGGGCCGCCGGCATTCATGATGCCATACCCCGCCGCCCAGACGATGAGGACCGTGATGCCGACCTGAACGAGGAGCTTGGCTGCGGCGTTGACGCTGTGCTTGGCGCGCACCAGCCCGCTTTCCAGCGTGACATGGCCGGCAAGGACGAGGAACACGCAGAGCGCGATGATGACGGGCCAGAGCAGATCTTGCGGCGTCGGAGGCATCATGAAACCAGTGGCGAGACGCATCGCTCGCCGTCGCACTGTCTGCTATCATGGTTAACGCAAGGTTATCCGACGCCGAAACTGACAGGATCAGAACCGTTTAGCAGCGGCGTCAGCTCTCGGGCATCACCCCCGGCCGGTGCCGGTCGCGCCATTCGCGCGGGCGGACGAACTCGCCGGCCCACAGGCCCCGACGTGCAGTTCGGGCCGAGGCCTCGTCCTGGTAGTAGGCGCCATAGGCGACGGCATGGCCGGAGAGAACCTGTGCCCGTCCGAGGTCGACATCCTCGACCCGGCACACGGCGATGGTCCGCCCATATTGGTCGATGTTTCGACGCTCGCAGGCGAGGGGCTGGCCGGCGACCACGGCGATCAGTGAACGGGCGGATTCCCGTCCGCAGCGCACCTCCCGGCCGTCGCGCGTGCAGCGCTGGAAGAGCTCCGGCGCATCGATGCCAAAAAGCCTCACCTCGAGTCCGGCGACGACCAGGCTGTCACCATCGACGATGCGCGCATAACCGCCGAAGCTGCCGCCGGCCGTGGGTCCCTGCAGGGCATGGTGGATCGCATAGGCGGTCACCGCCGCAACGGCCAGGACGAGCCAGACAAAGCCGGTATTTGGCCGCAGGCTGCGGAACCGGGAAAAGCGCAGCATTGCGGGCCCAGGGCGGGGAATCAGGAATGAAGCGGCGTGTTCATGGTTCGTTTACCATGGATATCGACCCGCCGTTAATCAACCTCTGCCACATTTCGACCCGAGTGGCGTTGCGTTGGAGAGGTGCCCGGGGATGGGCGTGACGGCGGCAGACGGACGGCCGGCCGACCGGCAGGCCGAAAAGGCGCGTGAGCACGCCCAGAGCCGCAAACGCGTCGTCCGTCAGGTGCGCGATGCGCGTGATCGGCTGACCTCGACCACCGGCACGAAGCGCTCGTTCGAATATGAGTTGATGCGCGTCTTCGCGCAGAACAAGCGTTCGGCGGGCATCGCCGTCGCTCTCATTGCCGTCGCCACCGGCTGGGTTGCCGGCTGGGCCACCAATCCGGCGCTAGGAGCCGCGGCGGGTCTCGTCATCCTCGTTGCCCATGGCTTCTGCATGCTCATGGCGCGGTCCTTCCTCAAGGTCGCGCCAGACAAGGCCGATCTCGGATCCTGGCGCCTGCGCTTCGTCATCGCCGAGGTGATGCTCGGACTGGCCTGGGTTCTTGCCTTCATCGTCGTCATGCGAACCGAGGTCGCCGAGGCGAGCAATTTCCTGCTCGTCGGCATGCTCATCGTCGTCGCCGTCTCGGCGATGATCGGCTCGACCCTGCCGGCCGCCGTCTTGGCCTCCTCGCTGCCCGTCGCCGGCACGGTGATCGCTTATTTTCTGCTGCTCCACGGCATGCAGGGCGCGGTTCTCGGAGCCATGGCCCTCGGCACGCTCGTCTTCTTCGCCATCATCTCGGCGCGCCTCTACCAGACCAACCTCGCCACCATCGAGGCGCGGGCCGAGAAGGACGCGCTGATCGGCGAGTTGGAGACCGCCAAGACGAATTCCGACGAGGCCCGGCGCAATGCCGAGATGGCCAATATCGCCAAGTCGCAGTTCCTTGCCCAGATGAGCCACGAACTGCGCACACCACTGAACGCTATCCTCGGCTTCTCGGAGGTGATGAAGGGGGAGATGTTCGGCCCCCACTCCTCCCCTCAATATGCCGAGTATGCCGGCGACATCCATTCCTCGGGACAGCATCTGCTCTCGCTGATCAACGAGATCCTCGACCTGTCGCGCATCGAGGCGGGCCGCTACGACCTTAACGAGGAGGCCTTGACGCTCGCCTATGTCGTTGAGGACTGCCATCACCTGCTCAAGGTGCGCGCCAAGAACAAGGGCGTCGCCATCATAGAGCGCTTCGAGACCGACATGCCGAAGCTCTGGGCGGACGAGCGCTCGATCCGGCAGATCGTGCTCAATCTGATGTCCAACGCTATCAAGTTCACCCCGGTCGGTGGCGAGATCACCCTGAAGGTCGGCTGGACCGCATCGGGCGGACAGTATATCGCGGTGAAAGACACGGGGCCCGGCATTCCCGAGGACGAGATTCCAATCGTCCTGTCGAATTTCGGCCAGGGCTCCAATGCGATCAAGAATGCCGAACAGGGCACCGGCCTGGGACTGCCCATCGTCCAGGGCCTGGTCTCCATGCATGGCGGTACCTTCACGCTGAAGTCGACCGTGCGCATCGGGACCGAGGTGACCGTGACCTTCCCGGCCGAACGCGTGATGGAAGCACTGCCAGCCATCGCCAGCCCGCCCGTGGTCGCTCCCATCGACATTCCCATGGCCGAGGAGCCGATGCCCGCCGCCATGGTGCAGAATGTCGGAGCGCTCCGCCGCGCCCTGTTCGGGCCGCGCCGCTGAAGCCCATCCTCCATCCCGCCGGCTTGACCCTTCCCGAGCGATGATGTGCAGTTACACGATAGGAAGCCTGCCGCACGAGGACGTCTGCGATGAAGCTCTACGATACCCCGCTTGCACCCAATCCGCGCCGCGTCCGCGTCTTCCTCGCCGAAAAGGGCCTCGATATCCCCAAGGTCACCATCGACCTCGGCAAGATGGAACAGAAGTCGGAGAGCTACGCCGCCGTCAATCCACGCCAGCGAACGCCCGCCCTCGAGCTGGAAGACGGTTCGATCCTGTGTGAATCCATCGCCATCTGCCGCTATATCGAGGCGCTCCATCCCGAGCCGAACCTCTTCGGGCAGACGCCCAGGGAAATCGGTGAGATCGAGATGTGGTCGCGTCGCGCCGAGCTGAATCTTCTCTCGACGATCGCCTCGGCTTTCCGCCATCTGCACCCCGCCATGGCCGCCATGGAAGTGCCGCAGGTGAAGGAATGGGGCGAGGTCAACAAGGCCCGCATCGTCGACGAACTCGCCTTCCTCGACAGACAGCTCGCCGGTCGCGACTTCGTCTGCTGCGACCGTTTCACCAATGCCGACATCACCGCGATGATCGGGATCGATTTCCTCAAGCCGACCCGCGTCGCCGTTCCGGACGAACTGGTCGACCTGAAGCGCTGGCATGCGGCTATGGCCGCCCGTCCCAGCGCCAAGGCCTGAGGGCGGAAGCCTGACCGCCGGGCGGCGTCTCAGCGACGGCATGGCAGGTGAGGGCGCAGACGCCCTCGCGGCCCTTGAGCGCGCTATATCCACCTGCCGGATCTGCGCCGACACCCCCCGTGGCGCGCCGCTTCCCCATGCCCCGCGACCCGTCGCCTGGCCTTCGGCCACAGCGCGCATCCTGGTCGCTGGCCAGGCCCCCGGCACCCGCGTCCATGCCTCGGGCCGGCCCTTCACCGACCCGTCCGGCGACAGGCTGCGCTCGTGGATGGGGCTGGACGAGGCCGTCTTCTACGACCGTTCCCGCCTCGCCATCCTTCCCATGGGCTTCTGCTTTCCCGGCCTCGACGCCAAGGGAGCTGACCTGCCGCCGCGCCGCGAATGCCGTGACGCCTGGCATGACCGGGTGATGGCGGCCATGCCGCAGGTCGACCTGATCCTTGCCATCGGTGCTGCGGCGCAGGCCTATCACCTCGCTCGGCTTGGCCTGGGGCATCTGCGCGGCGCGACCCTGACCGAGACTGTCGCCGCCTGGCGCACCATTCTCGCGGCACGCGCCAGCCCGGCCGTCTTCGTCCTGCCGCACCCTTCCTGGCGCAATTCGGGATGGCTGAAGCGCCATCCCTGGTTCGAGGTCGACATTGTCCCGGCGCTGCGGCGGGCAGTGGCGGCGCGGGTTTAGGGCCGTTGGCCGGGGAACGGTGCCGGGGGGTGGGGCGTCACTTCCGCTCGAGGCGGGCGAACAGGCTGGACGTGTCCCAGCGGCCGCCGCCCATCGCCTGGACCTCGCCATAGAACTGGTCAACCACCGCGGTCACCGGCAGAGTCGCACCGTTCCGGCGGGCCTCCGCCAGGCAGATCGACAGGTCCTTGCGCATCCAGTCCACGGCAAAGCCGAAGTCGAACTTGTCCTGGTTCATTGTCTTGTGACGGTTCTCCATCTGCCACGACCCGGCGGCACCCTTGGAAATGACGTCGACGAGCTGCTCAATGTCGAGACCGGCTTTCCTAGCGAAATGCAGCCCCTCGGAAAGACCCTGGACGAGGCCGGCGATGCAGATCTGGTTGACCATCTTGGCGAGCTGGCCGGCCCCCGGTCCGCCAAGCCGGCGGGCGGCGCGGGCAAAGGCCATGATCACGGGTTCGGCGCGGGCATAGTCCGCCTCCTCGCCGCCGCACATGACCGTGAGAACGCCGTTCTCGGCACCGGCCTGGCCGCCCGAGACAGGCGCGTCGACGAAGCCGATCCCGAGGGCCTTCGCCTTGGCCTGGAGCTCGCGCGCGACATCGGCGGACGCGGTGGTGTTGTCGACGAAGACCGTGCCGGGCGCCATGGCCTGGAACGCGCCGTCCGGGCCGATGGTGACGGCCCGCAGGTCATCGTCATTGCCGACGCAGGCGAAGACGAAATCCTGACCGGCAGCCGCCTCCTTCGGCGTCCGCGCCGCTCTGCCACCATGCTGCGCCACCCAGGAATCGGCCTTGGCGGCCGTGCGGTTGTAGACGGTCAGGGCATGGCCGCCCTTGGCCTTGAGGTGGCCGGCCATGGGATAGCCCATGACGCCGAGACCGAGGAACGCGACTTTCGCCATGATGTGAACTCCGCTGCGATAGCTGGAAAGAAGGGACGCCTACCATCCCCGTGGCGGACGTGAGGTCAAGCCTTGCGGTTCGCCAACCCACTGCCGAGTCGCGATTACGTACAAACACTTGGCCATGTGAAATTCGGAAGACCGCCAATCCGCAAAGCTGGCATGCGTTGGTGAATTGTGGTTTTGTCCGCC
Organism: Phreatobacter sp.; assembly: GCF_022843985.1. Lineage (GTDB taxonomy): Bacteria > Pseudomonadota > Alphaproteobacteria > Rhizobiales > Phreatobacteraceae > Phreatobacter. The sequence goes on from NZ_JALHMP010000002.1 coordinate 156,779, forward strand.
CCACGAGTCCGGCGAACGGGCCGGTTTTTTTCCACTGCGGGACCTTAGGGAGAACATGCTCATGGAGCGCCGCACATTCATCAAGACCGCGTCGGTCGCCGCCGCCGCATCCGCAGTCGCCGCCCCGGCGATCGCCCAGACCGCGCCGGAAGTGAAATGGCGCCTCGCCTCCTCCTTCCCGAAGTCGCTCGACACCATCTACGGCGCCGCCGAGGTCTTTGCGAAGGCCGTTGCGGAAATGACCGACAACAGGTTCCAGATCCAGGTCTTCGCCGCCGGCGAAATCGTCCCGGGTTTGCAGGCGATGCAGGCCGTGCGTGACGGGACGGTCGAGTCCTGCCACACGGCGTCCTACTACTATACCGGTATCGACCCGACCTTCGCCTTCGGCACCGCCGTGCCCTTCGGTCTCAACTCGCGGCAGCAGAACGCCTGGCATTTCCTCGGCGGCGGCATGGAGCTGATGAACGCCTTCTATGCCAAGCACAACATCTACGCGATCCCTGCGGGAAATACGGGCTGCCAGATGGGCGGCTGGTTTCGCAAGGAAATCCGCACCGCCGACGATCTGAAGGGCCTGAAGATGCGCATCGGCGGCTTTGCCGGTCGCACGATGCAGAAGCTCGGCGTCGTGCCCCAGCAGGTCCCCGCCGGCGATATTTATCCCTCGCTGGAAAAGGGCACGATCGACGCGGCCGAGTGGGTCGGCCCCTATGACGACCAGAAGCTCACTTTGAACAGGGTCGCGCCGTTCTACTACTATCCCGGCTGGTGGGAAGGTGGAGCCATGCTCCACAACATGTTCAATATCGCCCGCTACAACGCTCTCCCGGCGTCCTACAAGGCGATCCTGCTCAACGCGTCGCATCAGGCCAACACCTGGATGATGGCCAAGTACGATGCCCAGAATCCGGCAGCGCTGCGCCAGCTCGTGGCCAACGGCACCCAGCTGCGGCCCTTCTCGCTTGAAATTCTGGAGGCTTCCTTCCGGGCCTCCAACGAGGTGAATGCCGAGACCGCGGCCCAGAATGCTGAATTCAAGAAGGTCCTCGATCACCATAACGCTTTCCGTGGTGAGCAGTATCTGTGGTGGCAGGTCGCCGAGTACACCTATGACACCTTCATGATCCGGGCCCGCGCCCGCGGCTGATCTCGCCCAGGCGAGTGACACAAAACCCCGGCGGAGCAATCCACCGGGGTTTTTCATGGGATCATCGGGATACCGTACCGAAGTCCTTGCCCGGACCTCAGGGACGATAGCCGGGCGGGCGCTTCAGCCAGGGCTGGTTGGTGCGGATCTCGTTGCGGCCGAACTCGAACAGCGCGTTCATGTAGACGGGATCGAAGGGCTTCTCGTAAGGCACCGTGAATCGCCTGGAAATATAGGCGAGATTGAAGTCGACCCGGTCGCGCTGGGTGACCAAATACATCCGGTAAATGTCGCCGATGGCGTTCGACGTGATCATCGTCGAGATGGACCGCGCGGCAATCTGCAACAGGCCGCGCTTGACCTCCTCGTTCAGTTCCTGTGTCCGGCCGTTGCGGATGATCCAGGCCACCCGTGGGACGCGGCGCACCACGGCAGGTGCATTCCGCAGCGGGGCATCGCTCGGGTAGAGGAACACCTGGGTCGTTGCCCCGCCGTCGACATGCATTTCCTGGCGCCGTGTAGCGCCCACCATGACGTCCATCATCACGGGCGGAAACGCCCCCGGGATGGAGGCCGAGGCGAGCAGGATGTCACGGATCGCCTGGACCTTGCCCGGATGGTTGCTGATAGCGATCGCGCCGATATTCCACGCCACCGGCTGGCCAAGGTCGAGATTGGTGGTGCCGATCATCAGCACGCGACCCTTCCGGTACTCGCGGCCGATCTCCTCGACCATCTCGGGCGTGATATGGGTAGCGATCAGCGCAGCAAGCGGCCGGCTGTCGGCGACGGAATCGCCGTTGAGGATGGTGACGATCGGCAGGATCTGGGCGATGTTGTCGCGCTGGATGGTCGTATAGACAGCCTTGAGCTGCGCGTCGTAGCGGCTTCCGAGGAAGGCGAAGGGCGCTGTCAGGGCGCCGGTGGAGACGCCGGTCACCAGGCGGAACTGCGGCCGGTCGCCCCGTTCCGTCCAGCCGTAGAGCAATCCCGCTCCGAACGCGCCGTTCTCGCCGCCGCCTGAAATGGCGAGCAGATGATCCGTGCCGGTTTCCCCCGACAGGCGCCGCCGCTGTTCGGATGCGGCAAAGCTGGCGGTGAGGGCCGCAGTGTCCCCGCTGAGGGAGAAACGCGCATCGGGAATACCGAGGAACGACGCCTCGGCCGTCTCGTGCCGCGGAACGGCCGGCAGCCGCGGCTGGGTCGAACACCCCGCGAGAACCACGGTCATCGCCATGATGGCGAACTGAAACAGGCGAGGCACTGTCGGTTGCATGAACCACTCCGTGCCTCATCGATAAAGGGCGGCTCGCGGAGCGTCTAGGGCCGAAAAGACACGGGCCGCGACGGTCAGGCGCGGCCCGGTCATCTCAGTTGCGCGGCGCCGGCGGTGGCTCCAGCCCGGGCGGCGGTCCGCCAAGGCCAGGCGGCGGTCCGCCCAGGCCTGGTGGCGGTCCGCCCAGGCCTGGTGGCGGGCCTCCGAGCCCAGGCAAGCCGCCCGGCGCATCGAAGCTCGGCAGGCCGGTGCCGAGGCCCGGCAACTCGATGCGGATCTCCACCTTGGAGGGGTCCACCGTCGGCGCCGTGCCCTTGTAATGCATGACGAGGCCCGGGAAGGCGATGACCAGCGTCACCATGATGCACTGGATGAAGACGAATGGCACCGCGCCCTGGTAGATCTGCAGGGTCTTGACGGGTTCCATGGGTTTACCCGTGACCTTGTCGGTAAAGGGATCCTTCGGCGCGACCGAGCGCAGATAGAACAGCGCGAAGCCGAACGGCGGCGTCAGGAAAGAGGTCTGCATGTTCACGGACAGGATCACCCCGAACCAGATCAGATCGATCCCCAGTTTCTCGGCGGCTGGTCCCATCAAAGGCACGATGATGAAGGCCAGTTCGAAAAAGTCGAGGAAGAAGCCAAGGATGAAGACGACGAGGTTGACCACGATGAGGAAGCCCACCTGGCCACCCGGCAGCGAGGTCAGAAGGTGTTCGACCCAGATGTGACCGTTCACGCCGTAGAACGTGAGCCCGAACACGCGGGCGCCGACCAGGATGAAGAGCACGAAGGCCGACAGTTTCGCCGTCGACTCGGTCGCCTGCTTGATGATGCCGAAATTGAAGCGGCGCTCCTCGCCGGTCAGGTAACGCTTCACGCCGGCCAGCAGGAGTGCGCCGGCCGCTCCCATCGCGCCGCCTTCCGTGGGCGTGGCGACACCGATGAAGATCGTCCCGAGCACCAGGAAGATGAGGGCCAACGGCGGCACCATCACGAAGGTGACCTGCTCGGCGATGTTGGAGATGAGACGTCTGCCGGTGAAGCGCTCCATGAGGCCGACGACGAGCGCATAGAGGCTGCCGAAGGCGATCGCTTCCGAACTCACGGCCAGCAGCGGCTGCGCCGTTTCGCGCAGATAGTACCAGCCGAAGCCGAAGACCACCGATGCGATGAACGTCACGTACCAGTACTTGGCGCCGAACAGGTAGTTGAGCAGCGCACAGAGGAAAGCCACCAGGACCGTCACCGACATCGTCAGGATGATGAAGTCGGCCAAACCCGTCACGTTAGTCTGGCTCATCACGTGATAGGCGACGAGGCCCGAGAACAGCGTGAGGATGCCGAGCTGCGCCACACCGCGCGAACCGTCGGGCTCGAGAAAACCGACATCCTGCTTCGGCAGACCGGGCACGGCCTGCGGATTGATCATGGAGACGATGAAAACCCAGCCCGCATACATGAGCGTCAGAATCAGGCCGGGCAAGAAGGCGCCCTGGTACATGTCGCCCACGGACCGGCCCAGCTGGTCGGCCATGACGATGAGCACCAGCGAGGGCGGGATGATCTGCGCCAGCGTCCCTGAGGCCAGGATGACGCCGCTCGCCAGCCGTCGATCATAACCGTAGCGCAGCATGATGGGCAGTGAGATGAGCCCCATGGAGATCACCGATGCCGCCACCACACCGGTGGTCGCCGCAAGCAGAGCACCCACGAAAATGACCGCATAGGCGAGGCCGCCTCGGACCGTTCCGAAGAGTTGCCCGATCGTGTCGAGCAGGTCCTCCGCCATGCCGGAGCGCTCGAGGATGAGCCCCATGAAGGTGAAGAACGGGATCGCCAGCAGCGTCTCGTTGTTCATCGTGCCGAAAATGCGTTCAGGCAGCGCCTGCAGGAAGTTCGGCTGGAACAGTCCGAGTTCGATGCCGATGATGGCGAAGAACAGGCCATTGGCGGCGAGCGCGAAGGCGACCGGGTAACCCAGCAGCATGAACATCACCAGCACGACGAACATCACCGGCGCCATGTTGGCGCGAAGGAAGTCGCCCACACCGCTGCCGGTGGCCGCCTGGGCCGGTTCCGTGAGGAATGTCAGGGCGAGAACGGTGAGGGCGGCGGCGGCGAGCGCGCCCGACAGGAAACGGCGGATGGTCACTGAATGTCTCCTGGTGCGCATCACTTCTTGGCGGCGTCGAGCAGGCCCTGGGCCCTAGCGGCCTCGAGCAGGCGGGCGGCTTCCGCCTCGGCCATCTCGCTATGGCCACCGCCGTGGACGTCCTCGATGTCACCGCGCATGATGGCAATTCGCTTGATCAACTCGCTGATGCCCTGGAACAGCAGCAGCACGAAGCCGGCCAACACCAGGAATTTGGCAGGCCAGACGACAAGGCCGCCGGCATTCATCGACTGCTCGTTCTGCAGGTAGGACTTGAGGAAGAACGGCCAGCTGTCCAGCAGCAGCAGGATACAGAACGGCATCAGGAACAGGGTGTGGCCCAGCACCTCGATCCAGTTGCGCACGCGCTTCGGGAAGCGGCTGCTGACGATGTCGATCCGGATGTGCTCGTTGGACAGCAACGTCCACGCCGCGCAGAGCATGAAGACGGCACCGAACAGGTACCATTGCGCTTCCAGCCAGGCGTTCGAGGAGCTCGAGAACGCCTTTCGGATGATCGCGTTGCCAGCCGAAATGAGAATGGCGACGAGGATCAGCCAACTGGCCGCCCTGCCGATATGGGTGTTCACCGCGTCGATGACACGGCTGATCGACAGAAGTCCCTGCATGCCGGGTAGACTCCCCTGGAAGGCCATCACCTCGCGGGGCCGCAGGAGAGGACGCCTTTGCACCCCGCTCTCACGCATGCGAGCGGAAGACCCGCTGCCATGAAGCATCATGAAACGTGTCTGCCGACAATGTCCGGTCGCTGCGTCATGGACGCAGCCCGCATTGTCCCTCGATCGCCCACCATGCCTGTCCCGCTGACCGACCCCGCAATTGTTGTGCGGTGACCGGTACGACGTCGAAATGTCGCACCTCCTCTATGCCACGGCTGCGGCGGGGACAACAGTGGCATGCGGAATGAACAGCGGGATTTGCCCGCATCTGGCGCCATTCTTTTGAAAACGTGGCGACGCCGCCAGATCAGGGGAGGGTCGTCCGCGCCTCCACCTCGGAGCTTCTCATCCTCAGCCGGACCCGCTCGCGATGCAGGGTGTAGAGGCCGGCACCGACGATCAGGGCGATGCCGCCCCAACTGGTCGCATCCGGCCATTCGCCGAACACGGTGATGCCGGAGACGATGGCCCATATCATGACCGAGTATCGGAATGGCGAGACGAGCGAGACTTCGACCCCACGGAAGGCGAGGATCATGGCGTGATTGCCAACAACGACGACGGTTGCCGCCGCGAAAAGCAGCCCGACGTGGGTCAGGCTCGGGGGGACCCATGTCTGGAACGGGATCATCGCAGCTCCGAACAGGGCCACCGCGACGCAGGTTGTCAGCGTGATGACGATGGTTGGAATGCGCGGGTCGATGAAGCGGGTGACCATGTCGCGAATGGCGCAGAAGGCGACGCTGGCCAGCGCCATGGCCGTGGCCGAGCCGGCGACGAAGCCGGCGCCGCCCGGCTTCACCACCAGCAGCATGCCGAGGAATCCGGCAGCGACCGCCGACCAGCGACGCCAGCCGACCTTCTCCTTTAGAAGGGGGCCGGACAAGGCCGTGATCAGGAGCGGCGTGATCAGGAAGATGGCGGTGATGTCGGCGATCGGCATCGACGCGATGGCGGTGATGAACAGGAAGGCGACGACCGCCTCGAGTCCGGCGCGGGTCGCCACCAGTGGCGATGCCGCCATGCCGATCTGACGGGCATGGCCGGCGATCACCAGCCAGGTGAAGACCATCACGGTCGCGAAGGCGCCGCGGATGGCGATCATCTGGCCGGAGGGCAGGTCCTCCGCGACCACCTTGACCAGCGTGTCATTGGTCATGAAACAGGCCATGGCGGTGCACATGGCGATAATGCCGCGCCGGTTGGCGCCGCTGGCGACCGCAGGAGCGGTGAGGGAAGTCACGGGAGTGCTCCCGCCTGGGCAAAGCGGTCGAGACGGAAGAGCGAGAGATCGTGTCGGCTGCTGCCCCTTGTGGTCAGGTCGGCGAGGATCTCGCCGATGACGCTGGCGAATTTGAATCCATGGCCGGAGCAGGGGGAGGCGACAACGACCTGCGGCAGGCCGGGCAGCATGTCGATGACGAAATGCTCGTCGGGCATGTTGGTGAACAGGCAGCAGCGCAGCGCCAGGGTCGGCCCGTCCGCTGCGGGGAAGACGTCGCGCATGACTTCGCGCAGCGCCGCTTCGTCCCGGGCGTTCGGCTCCCGCGACAGGGTATCGGCATGGCCCGTCTCCCGGCGGTGGTTGTAGAGGCCGATCTTGAAGCCTGGAACATGGAAGACCGGGAACTGGTAGCAGGATCCGAAGCGCGTCTCGACGATCGAAACCGGGAAGGCACCGAGCGCGAAGGGGGCGGGATCGCGCGGCTGGAACCAGCCCAGCACCTGGCGCTCGGGCACGGCGAGGTGGGCAAGGCCGGGCGCATGGTCGGCGATCCAGGCCCCTGTCGACAGGATCAGACGTTCGGCCTCATAGGTCGCCCGTGTCGTGGTGACCCTGACCCCGCCACCGGCTGTGGGTTCCCAGCCGGTCAATGCCTCGCGCCCGCGGATGTCGGCACCCGCCGCCATCGCCATCGTGCTCTGGGCGACGATGGCGCGCTCGCTCATCACGAAGCCGGCATCCGGCTGGAAATTGGCGACATGCCCATCGTCCAGTCGATAGGCCGGAAAGCGGCGACGGGTCTCGCGCGCATCCATCAGTTCGTGGGGCAGGTCGTGCTCACGGCAGGCCGCAAGCGATCCCGCGACGATCCGTCCATCGGCCGGGCCGGCGTCGAGCCCTCCGGTGACATGGAGCAGTTGCTCGCCGAAGGCCGCCTCCGTCTCGCGCCACAGCTCATAGGCCCGCCGCAGCAGCGGCACATAGAGCGGGTGTTCAAAATAGGCGAGGCGGATGATGCGGTTGATGCCTTGGGACGAGCCCATGGCATGGGGTATGTCGAAACGCTCAAGGCCGAGCACGCAGCGTCCCCGCCGGGCCAGCTGATAGGCCGCGGCGGATCCCATCGCGCCGACGCCGGCGACGATCACGTCGTAATGGGCCACGCTTCGGCGCTCCGGTCGTTTCGTCCCTGCGACCGTGCTACCGCCCGGCAGGCCGTTGGTCGAGCGTCGCTTCGTCGCATCAGCCCCGCGAAGGCTACCGCCGTCGGCCGTCTGCCGATGGATGCACTCAACCGGGGCCTGCATGGACGACAAAGCCGGGCTGGCCGGGCCCGCCGTTCCCTCGGCGCAGACAGGTTCCAGTCTGACGATAGCTGCGCTCCACCCGCTCGTGGATCTGCGCGAAAATCGGGTCAGCCGTCGCTATCTTCTCCGCAGCGCGAACATGCTCGTGCCCGATCGTCAGCGAGGCCACGTAGCCAGTCGCATCGCCGCGCAGCTGAGCCGCCATGAGCACGACGGTCAGGACGACATCCACAGCGAGGATCGCCGAGATGGCAATGAGCCAGCGGGCGGAGTTCGCGAAGGCCGCGCGGCGCGGGCGCACCACAGGCGCGACCGGGACAGGCACGACATTGGGGCGGAGTGGATCCGTGGGATCAACCCCGGCGGCGGTCATCGTCATCAGCTCGAAGGTCGGCCGATAGCTGCCCGGCGCCATCCGGATCCGCAGCGGATCGCGCGCTCCCGGGCCGGCATAGTAGAGGTCGAGGGCATTGCGCAGCCTCATCGCTGCGACGCGCACGGTCGAATCGCGGTCCGGGTTGAAATCCGGGGACCGGCCGAGGCCCTCGACGGCGATCGTATAGGCCTTGATCGTGCGTTCGTCGCCGGCAAGCGTGCGCTCGACGACATGGGTGAGGATCGTCGCCGGCACCGATCCGGCCGGAACGAAGGTGGAAGATGTGATGCGGCGCAGCGCGTCCCGCACGGTCGCGGGATCGGGCTGCGGCGTGGATGCAGAGGTCATCGCGGACGCCTTTGGAAAAGAATCGCCACTGCGCGCGAAGGCGACGGACGACGGTTGATCAGGGATGCCTGTCGGGTCCGTCGCAGTTTGATCCGCCAAAGCGAGCCGCCCGTCTGGCGCGGCTTAAGCAAGAGAATTGCGACTGAAAAGTGGCAAATTCCGTTGCGTCAATTGCATGGGTGTCAATCGTCTTAAGTATTGGCATAATGTTGCAGAGGGGAAGTTCTAGACGAAACGATCTTTCATCCGCCCGTCATGCTCATGTGACGCGACACGGCCGGCTGACGGGTGCGGCGATCGATCACGAAATCATGACCCTTGGGCTTGCGGGCGATGGCGCGATCGATGGCCTCGCTGAGCAGATCGTTTGACTCTGACGCCCGGAGCGGCGCGCGCAGGTCGGCCGCGTCATCCTGTCCGAGGCACATGTAGAGCGTTCCGGTGCAGGTGATGCGCACGCGGTTGCAGCTCTCGCAGAAATTGTGGGTCATGGGCGTGATGAACCCCACCCGCCCACCGGTTTCGGCAACATCGACATAGCGCGCCGGTCCGCCGGTCCGATGCGGGCTCTCGGTCAGCGTCCACCGTTCGCCGAGCCGCGCCCGCAGCAGCGACAGCGGCAGGTACTGGTCGAGGCGGGAGGGCTCGATGTCGCCGAGCGGCATGACCTCGATGAAGGAAATATCCATGCCCTTGCCGTGGGCCCAGGCCACCAGGTCTTCGATCTCGGCCTCGTTGACACCGCGCAGCGCCACGGCGTTGATCTTGACGTGGATGCCGGCGGCAAGCGCCGCGTCGATTCCCTTGACGACCGCGTCAAGGTCGCCCCAGCGGGTGATCTCGCGGAACTTCGCCGTGTCCAGCGTGTCCAGCGAGACGTTGATGCGCCGGATACCGCAGGCAGCGAGATCAGCGGCATGGCGGGCGAGCTGTGACCCGTTGGTGGTCAGGGTCAGTTCGTCCAGCGTCCCATGATCGAGATGGCGTGACAGCGACCGGAACAGAGTCATGACATCCTTGCGGACCAGCGGCTCGCCGCCGGTCAGGCGCAGCTTGCGGACACCCTTGCCGATGAAGGCGGAGCAGAGACGGTCAAGCTCCTCGAGCGTCAGCAGGTCTTTCTTCGGCAGGAAGGCCATGTTTTCCGACATGCAATACACGCAGCGAAAATCGCAGCGGTCGGTCACGGAGACGCGCAGGTAGTCGATCGATCGTCCATAGGGATCGATCATCGGCAGCGGTCTCGTCGCAGCTTGGTCGAACATACGCACCTCCCGGTCGCGTCCCGGAGGATGGCGACCGCCTCTTTTGTCTATTTAGGCGTTGACGGCGCCGTCGTCACCTCCTGCGAGATTGAAGAGGGCGAAAGAACAGTCTACCTCTCCGATCCGTCCTGCGTCACGTCTCAGACAGGAGCTCCGCCATGACGGAGATCAGTAGCGTCGAGAGCGCCACCGGCCGGCAGTACGCCTGGCCGACCGAACTCAGGCTGTCCGCCGACCGCCGGCGGCTGACAGTCACTTACGACGACGGGCATATTTTCGCCCTCGACGCCGAATATCTCCGTGTGGAGAGCCCGTCTGCGGAGGTGCAGGGGCATTCGCCGTCTGAGCGCAAATTCGTCGGGGGCAAGAAGGACGTCCAGTTGATCGGCATCGATCGGGTCGGGCATTACGCCGTCCGCCTGACCTTCGACGACATGCATTCCTCCGGCATCTATTCATGGGACTACCTGTATGAGCTCGGACGAGACCACGACGCGACCTGGACCCGCTACCTCGACGGACTCGCCTCCGCCGGCGCCTCCCGCGACCGCCCCGGCCGTTGAGCTCGGACCCGACGACCGGATGAAGCTCGACGAACTCTCCGCCGCGCTCGCAGGCCTCAGCCTCGATCGGCCGGTTCCGCCCTTGGGCTCAGCCGCCCCCGCTGCCGCCCCCCCGCCGGTGCCATCCGAACCCGTCGCCGTGCTGCCGTCGCCCATGACGGGTGTCGTCGCCCCCGACCTGCCCCCCGTCGCGCCCGTTCCTCCCCCGCCGGTCGCCGTCGCGCCACCACCTGTGGTGAAACCGGCCCCCGTTTCCGCTCCCTCCCTGCCCACGAGTTCCGCCGCCATGATCCCCTGGATCGAGACCAAGCAGTTCACCGTCGACCTGTTTCCCAACTGGACCAAGACAGAGGGCGACAAGGAGTGGAGCCTCGGGGCGGTCACCGTGGACGTGCCCGCCATCACCAGCCGTCTCGACCAGCTCATCGCCTCGCTGAACGAGGACCAGTGGGAGATCAAGATGGTCGTGCCGCTCGACAAGAGCCTGACCTATCACGAGCATCAGAAGGTCGTGCGGGCGGGCAGCCGCCGCGAGCCCGAAGCCGTGCTGGGCGCCTTCGGTCTCGGGTGGGCCGCGGGCACCACGGCCTCCCTGCTCGTCGTCTGCCAGCGCACCGAATGGCTGGAAGCTGCCGATTACCGCGCCCGTATCGACGCCCGGAACGCCAAGCTCGCCGGCGCCCAGCGCGAGCGGGACCGCGCCCAGGCGCTTGACCACAACGCCGCCGTCAATGCCAAGATCACCGCGGCCCAGACGGTTCTCGACGACCTCAAGACCCATGGCGTCAAGGTGAAGAAGTCCGGCTTCCTGCGCGGCGAGAAGTTCGTCGTCGACGGCGCCGAGTTCGCCAACCGGACCGAAGCCGAATCGGCCCTGCGCGCCCGGATCGGAGAGCTCGAGGCCGACCTCGCCGCGCTGCCGCGGCAGTTGAAGGCCATGCCTTAAGGCGTGCCGGGCAGGACGGGCCCGTGCTGCCAGGCGGCGCCCACTTCAATCCGACCACCATTTTCGCCATCGCGCCGACGCGGCTGCCTCGGCGGTTGCGCACAGGGGAAGCCGTGTTAGGCTCCCGGCCAAGACGGGATCAAACCCGCATGCATTCATCTCAGGAGGAACCATGACCAAGTCTATCGACAGGCGCACCGTGCTCGGCTTGGCGGCCGGAACGCTCGCCACCCCCTTCATCGGCACCAAGGGCTTCGCGCAGAGCTACCCGGCCCGTCCCGTGACCTGCATCGTGCCCTTCGGCGCCGGTGGTTCGACGGACGTCATCGGCCGCATCGTCTGCGAGAAGCTCACTCAGAGGTTCGGGCAGAGCTTCATCATCGAGAACCGCGCCGGTGCCGGCGGCAATGTCGGCGTGGCGGCAATCGCACGCGCGCAGCCCGACGGCTACACGATAGGCATGACGACCATCTCCACCCACGGGATCAATCCTAACCTCTTTGGCGATCGCCTGCCGTTCAAGCCGATGGACGATTTCGAGTTCATCGGCCTGTCCTCGTCACAGCCGAACTTCCTCTGCATCCACCCCTCGATCCCGGCCAACAATCTGGCGGAGCTGATCGCCTATCTGAGGGCCAATCCAGGCAAGGAGAACTTCGGCTCTTCCGGAATCGGCACGTCCATCCACTTGTCGGCTGAACTGTTCATGCAGCTCACCGGTACGCGCATGACCCACGTGCCGTTCCGTTCCTCGGCCGCGCTGGTGCAGGGGCTGATCACTGGCGAGGTCAAGCTGTCCTTCGACAATTTCACCTCGCCCTTCCCGCACTACAAGGCCGGCACTATTCGCGGCATCGCTGTCACCTCGGCCACCAGGGTGGCAATCGCTCCCGAAATCCCGCCGCTCAACGACACCCTCCCGGGCTTCGACATCACCTCTTGGAACGGCTTCGTCGCCCCCAAGGGCACGCCGAAGGAGATCATCGAGGCGCTGGAGAAGGCGCAGATGGAGGCGCTGAAGGACGCGGCCGTCGTGAAGCGCTTCGAGGAGATGGGTGCCGCTGCCATTCCCTCCACCGGCGCCGAAATGCGTCAGAAGTCCGCTACCGAGATCGCCAAGTTCAAGACGATCATCGAAAAGGGCAACATCAAGCTCCAGAACTGATCGTTCTGCTCCCGACAGCCACTGCGCTCAGGCGCGGTGGCTCGCCCGGCTGTCGTCGGGTGCCTGGTCCCGGTTCTCGGTCATGCCGTAGTCGCGCATCACTGCCGCGACGCGCAGGCGGTACCCGGCGAACATGCCGTCCCGGCCTGCCGTCTGCGTCGCCCGGTGCATGGCGTGGTTGCGCCAGGCCTTGACCGCCGCCTCATCGCGCCAGAACGACAGCGACAGAAGCTTGGCCGGGTCGGTCAAGCTCTGGAATCGCTCGACAGAAATGAAGCCATCCATCGCCTCCAGTTCCGGCCTGAGCCGTTTCGCGTGCTCCAGATAGCCGGGGAGAGCGCCCTCCGCCGGCACGACCTCGAAAATCACTGCGATCATCACCTATCCTTCGGTCTTCTGCGCGCTTCGTGATTAGGGCAGATCGGACCGGCTGTCAGGGGGGGTGCGCAGCACGCCAGACTGTCGCGGGAACCGTCCGGGGGTGCCATGGTTGGTTTCCCAAGAGGTTCGGGGCTGGGGCTTAAGAAAAGGAGATCGCGATGAAGAGGACATTGACTGTCGCCGCCATGGTCGCCGCCCTCGGTGCTGCGCCCGCGCTCGCCAGGCCGGCCATGGTGGAAACCGATCTCAACGTGCGCGCCGGCCAGGGCACGAGCCACCCGGTGATCGGCGTTTTGCCGAAGGGCACCGTCGTCAATGTGCGCGGCTGCGGTGACGGCTGGTGCTACCTGCCCGCGCTCGGAGGTTATGCCAGCGCTTCCTATCTGCAGCCCGTTCGCGGCGGTGCCCTGCGCGCCGAGCGTCGCGTGCCCTATGCCGGGCCCATGGCCTATGATCCGGTCTGGCGGGACGGCTACTACGACGAGCCCTACATCCGTGGCGGCGGGATCGGCTTCAGCTTCGGCACCCCCGGCGTCCATGTGGATGGCTGGCGCTACTGACGCGGTCCCCTGCCGGGTGGCAACCGGCCATAACGGGGATGATGGACGCGGATGATTTTGCCGGTTTCTGTCCGCGGCAGCAACGCATTGGCATGCGTGGCATCTTACCCGTTCCCGGCAGGCAGCCCGCCGCTCTCCGCAAGGGAGGGCGGCGGGCTCTCCCTTGAGGCCTGCTCCCGGCTGTGCTCCGCTGGAGACATCTGCCGCCGCGCGAGTCTCCCCGCCATGACCTTCGGCCTGTTCTTCGCCACCCTCGCCGCCGCGATGATCTATGTGCTCACGCCCGGGCCGGCCTTCCTCGCGATCTTCGCTCTGGCGGCCAGGGAAGGGCGAATGTCGGGAACATGGTTCGTGACCGGCCATCTCGTCGGCGACCTGCTCTGGGGCACGCTGGCGCTTGCCGCCATCGTCGGCGTGAACCAGATGGGTCCGCTCCTCTTCGAGATCCTCGGCCTCGCCTGCGGCGCCTATCTCATCGTGCTCGGCATCCGGGCGCTGATGGCGAGGGAGGCGGCCGGGACGGCTGTTGTCGGCGGCCGTCATCCACTCCTTGCCGGCCTCGTCTTCGGCGTCACCAATCCCAAGGCCTATCCCGTCTCGGTGGCGATGTTCACCGTGCTGGTCGGCCATTATTCCGGGCTTTTGACCTGGGACCTCGCGCCGCAGGTCATGCTCGTTGCTTTCCTCGGCTTCATCCTTGCCGACGTGATCCTGATCGCCGTGGCCGGGCTGCCGGCGGTGCGGCGCTTCTTCATGACCCATGGGTTGATCGTCACCCGCTTCGTCGGGGTGACCTTCGTGCTCTTCGGCGCGAAATCCGTGGCCGATGCCGTGCAGAGCTATCGCCAGCGCGCCTGATCGGTTAATCCGCCGGCATGACAGCCGCGACGAGCGCCAAGCCCTTCCACCTCCTGCCCGAGGAGCCCGCCCGGGCGGCGCTGGTGGTGATCGCCGGCTTCACGGTCCTGCGCATCGCCTTCGCCGGGCTGCTCGGCTTCGGCGTCGACGAGAGCTACACGCTGGGCCAGGCGCGGCGCCTGGCGCTCTCCTATTTCGATCATCCGCCGCTCCATCTCTGGCTCGCCAATCTGTCCATGGTCGTCTTCGGGACGACATGGGCGGTGCGCCTGCCATTCATCCTGCTCTTTGCCGGCACCTCCTACCTGCTCTTCGCCCTGACGCGCCGCCTGTTCGGCGGTTGGGAGGGTGTCTGGGCCGTGCTGGCGCTGAACGCCTCGCTGTTCTTCCTGGCCTCGCCCGGCACCTGGATCGTCCCGGACGGGCCGCTGCTGTTCTGTCTGGCCGGCGGCGTGCTGGCGCTGGCACGACTGTTCTTTCCCGCCCCGGGCGAGAACCCGTCTGCCTGGAAGTGCTGGCTCGTGGCCGGGCTCTGCTTCGGCCTCGCCGGCCTATCCAAGTATTCCGCACTCTTCGTCGTCGGCGGGCTCGCGCTCTTCCTGCTCACCAGCGAGCACCGTCGCTGGCTCGCCCATCCCGCCCCCTATGTGGGCGCGCTTCTCGCGGCCCTCGCCATCTCGCCGGTGATCGTCTGGAACCTCGCCAATGACTGGGCTTCGCTGCGCTTCCAGGCCGGCCGGGGCGGCGGCCGGGGCCTGACGCTCGCCGCCTTCGCGCAGATGCTCGCCGGCCAGTTCGTCTGGCTGGCTCCCTGGATCGCAGTGCCGCTCGCCACCATCGCCGCGCTGAACCTGCGCCTCCTCCGGGATCCGCGCCGCCTCTTCCTGATGGCGCTGGCGGCCCCGACCATCCTCTACTTCACGCTGCAGTCGCTATGGTCGGGCTGGGCCCTGCCACACTGGCCGATGCCGGGCTGGTTCTTTATCTTCCCGCTGCTCGGGGCCTGGATGGTCGCCAATCCCGCGGCCAGTCCCTCTCCCAGGGCCTGGGCAGGATGGAGCGCCGGTCTCGCCGTGATCATTGTTCTCGTGGTCGGCGGGCTGGGCGCCACGGGCCTTCTGACCCGCCTTGGCGTACCGGTCAGGGCCGATCCGACCATCGACGCCTTCGACTGGACGGCGCTGCGGTCCACCCTTGCGGCCAAGGGCGTGGTGCGCGGCGCCGGGCCGGTCGTGATCGGCCTGACCTGGAACGAGGGTGGCAAGGTCGACCTGGCGGTCGGCGACCGAGCCGACGTCATGGTGATCGGGCCCGATCCCCGCGGCTTCGCCTTCCGGCAGGTGCCCCGCGCCTACCAGGGCGCCGATATCCTCATCGTCGCGCTGGCCGGCACATGGGCCCGCCAGCAGGCGACGCTGCAGGGCCAGTTCGCGGTGATCGGGGAACCCGAGCGCCTGTCCATCGGCCGCGGTGGGCGCGCCGAACTCGAGCTTGTCGTCGTGCCGGCGCGGGGCCTGAAATCGCTGGCGCCGGTGAGTGTGGCGGCGCGCTGAAGGCGCACCGGCATGACCAGGACGGCGCGGCGCCGCCCTGGAACGCCTGACAGGCTTACTGGATGCCGCCGAGCATCATCAACTTGATCTCGATGAACTCGTCGAGCCCGTAATGCGAGCCCTCGCGGCCGAGGCCCGATTCCTTGACGCCGCCGAAGGGCGCCACATCGGTGCCGACAAGGCCGGTATTGATGCCGACCATGCCATATTCCAGTGCCTCTGCGACGCGGAAGATGCGGCCGATGTCACGGCCGTAGAAATAGCTCGCCAGGCCGAACTGCGTGGCATTGGCCAATGCCACCGCCTCGTCCTCGGTCTTGAACTTGTAGATCGGGGCGAGTGGGCCGAAAGTCTCCTCGTTGGTCACGAGCATGTCGACGGTGACGCCGGAAATCACCGTCGGCTCGTAGAAGGTATGGCCGAGGGCAGAGCGCTTGCCGCCGGTCTCGACCTTGCCGCCCTTGGCGATCGCGTCCTTGACGTGGGCCTCGACCTTGTCGACGGCGGCTGGCTTGATCAGCGGGCCCTGGTCGATGCCGGCTTCGAGGCCATTGCCGACCTTGAGCGCCTTCACCCTGGCAGTGAACTTGGCGACGAACTCGTCATGCACCGATTCCTGCACGAAGATGCGGTTGGCGCAGACGCAGGTCTGCCCCATGTTCCGGTACTTCGAGACCATCGCTCCCTCGACGGCCGCATCAACGTCGGCATCGTCGAAGACGATGAAGGGCGCATTGCCGCCGAGTTCGAGGCCGACGCGCTTCACGGTGGAGGCGGCCTGCGCCATCAGCAGCTTGCCGACCGGCGTCGAACCGGTGAAGCCGATGAAGCGCACCGTCGGATGCTCGCACCAGACCTTGCCGATGGGAGCGGCGTCGCCGGTGATGATGTTGATGACTCCCGCCGGAATGCCGGCGCGATGGGCGAGCTCAGCCAACGCCAGCGCCGTAAGCGGCGTTTCCGGGGCGGGCTTCACCACCATGGTGCAGCCCACCGCAATGGCCGGCGAGCACTTACGGGTGATCATCGCCGCCGGGAAGTTCCAGGGCGTGATGGCGGCACAGACGCCGATGGCCTGTTTGTGCACGAGGATGCGGTGGTCGGGCCGGTGTTGCGGAATGATGTCGCCATAGACGCGCCGCGCCTCCTCGGCGAAGAACTCGACGAAGGAGGCGGCATAGGCCACCTCGCCCTTGGCCTCGGCCAGCGGCTTGCCCTGCTCGGCGGTCATGATCAGGCCAAGATCGTCCGTGTTGGCGATCATCAGGTCGAACCATTTGCGCAGGATATTCGAGCGCTCCTTGGCGGTCCTTTTCGACCACAGCTTGAAAGCCTTGTCAGCATGAGCGACCGCCTCGGCGGCTTCCGTCGCACCGAAGCGCGGCACGTGGCCGATCGTCTGGCCGGTGGCCGGATTGACGACGGGGTCCGTGGGGGTGCCGACCCATTCGCCGTTGACGTAGCACTGCGACTTCAGGAGTGTCGGGTCCTTCAGCGGCAGGGGCGTGGTCTTCAGGGGCGCGTTCATCGGAGCCTCCGGGGCTTGTTGCGGGACGTGGGGGCTTTCTAGCACCCGCCCGCAGGCGGCGCATCCCGACGGGCGGCACGGCAGCCAAACGTCTGGTGACATTCCCGCCGATATTCGGCATGACCTGCCGGGTCTTCATGGAGAGCACAGGCATGTCGGCTGCCACCATCGTCTTCGATCTCGACGGCACGCTCGTCGACACCCATCCGGACCTGATCGGTACGCTCTCCTGGCTGCTTGAGGAGGAGGGGCTCGACCCCATCGATCTCGAGGCGGCGAAAAAGCTGATCGGCCACGGCATGAAGCCGATGGTGGAAAAGGCGCTGAAGCTGAAGGGCAGGGGCGGCACCCAGGACGAGATCGAGGCGGTCTATGCCCGCTACGTCGCCGTCTACGAGACGCGCCTCACCCGTGATAGCCGCCCCTTTCCCGGCATGCTCGATGCGCTCGACCGGCTGGCCGACGCGGGGATGATCCTTGCCGTCTGCACCAACAAGATCGAACGCCTGGCCAAGAAGCTCCTTTACGAACTGGACATGACGCGCCGCTTCGCCTTCGTCGCCGGGGCCGACACCTATGCGCTCCGCAAGCCCGATCCCCGCCATATCCTGCTGACCGTCCGCGATGCCGGCGGTGATCCTGCGCGCGCGATCATGGTGGGCGATTCCGACACCGATATTCGCGCCGCCCAGGGCGCCGGCGTACCGGTCGTGGCCTATTCCGGCGGCTATACCGCGGTACCGCTTGAAAGCCTCCGCCCCGACGTCATCATCGACCATTACGACAGTCTGCCAGCGACCGTCGCGCGCCTGCTGGATTCGACGAAAGTCTAAGAACGGGCCGCGTCCCGCTCATCGATACGCTTAAGCGACCGTTTACCCTCGTGCGCGACAATTTACGTCATATTGACGCCAATTGACGGGCAGCCAGAGGGAACGCCGATGGACTTTGGCCGCATGCGCAAGGCGCGCAACCCGGCAGATGAGGCGTTGTCGCAGGGGCCTGCAGCCGAGCCAGAGGGGGCGGCCGCGGAAGTCGCGCGTCTGAAAGCCGAGATCATCCAGGTTCGCGACACGATCGGTCTTGTCGAGTCCGATCTCTTGAAGGTGATCGCGGATGTCTCGGACTCCGCCGACCATGTCCATCAGGGCACGGCTGCCGCGAGCCGGGCCCTGGCGGCCATTCGTGACCGCTCGCGCGCGCTTGACCAACTCGCCGCCGGCGCTTCGCAGAATTCGAGCCAACTCGCTGCCGCCACCGAGGAATTCGGGCAGAGTGCCGCGGCGATCGGCGATCGCGTGCGTCAGGCGACGCGTTTCACGCAGGAGGCCATCGAGGCGGCGGGTCTCGCCTCGGCGAGCGTCGACGGCTTGAGAGCCTCATCAAGCGAGATTGATCAGGTGGTCGGCCTGATCGCCAAGATCGCCCGCCAGACCAACCTCCTCGCGCTCAATGCGACGATCGAGGCGGCCCGCGCCGGCGAGGCCGGCAGGGGTTTCGCGGTGGTTGCCACCGAGGTGAAGAGCCTCAGCCTCGAGACGCAGCGGGCGATCGACGAGATCTCGCGGCGCGTCGCCAAGCTGCAGGCGGATTCACAGGCCTCCATCACCGCCGTCCAGCAAATCGCCGGCGCCGTCGATGCAATCCGCCCGGTCTTCGCCTCTGTCGCCGAGGCCGTGGAACAGCAGGTCGCCACCATCGGCGAACTCTCGCGCTCGGCCGGCAACAGCGCCGCCTTCATCGCCGACGTCGCTTCCGGCGCCGGTGCCATCGATCAGGCAGCAGTCCAGGCCGAGACCACCTCCGATGAAGCCGATGAGGCCGGCCGCCAGGCCAAGCTGCTGACCGAGAAGCTGCGGTCGCGCTTCACCATCTTCCTGCGCCAGTCGGAAGTCGGCGACCGGCGTCGCCATGACCGGCTTCCCGTCGAACGCGCCGTCCGCCTCGATGGCCCCGCAGGCGCCATCCGCACGAAGACCATGGACCTCTCCGAAGGCGGGATGCTGCTGGCGGCGGGCGAGGTCGACCGGCTGCCGGTCGGCGCGATGGCGACAGCCGCCGTGAACGACATCTCCACGTTCCGCATCAGGGTTGTCGCCCGGTCGGCGCTGGGCACCCATTGCGAGTTCATTGCGCCGGACGAGGCCGGGCGTGCCGCCCTGGCGAAGACGATCGCCGCGCTGCGCGAGGCCGATGCCCTGCGCATCGATCACGTGGTCAAGGCCGCTGCCGAGATCACCCGTGCGGTGGAACAGGCCATCGAGGCTGGAAGGCTGTCGCGCGACGATGCCTTCGACAATAACTATGTGCGCATTCCCGGCACCGATCCCATCCAGTTCTCGACCCGCTATCTCAAGGTCTTCGAGGAGATCCTGCCGCCCATCCAGGAGCGCTGGCTTGCCGTCGACAGGCAGATGGCCTTCTGCGCTGCCGTGGACCGCAATGCCTATCTGCCGGTCCACAACCGCATCTATGCCCATCCGCAGAAGCCCGGCGATCCGGTCTGGAACGCCGCCAACTGCCGCAACAAGCGCATCTTCGACGACCGTGCTGGCCTGTCGGCGGCCCGCTCCTCGCGCCCCTACCTCGTTCAGTCCTATGTTCGCGACATGGGCAACGGCGTCACGGTCAACATGAAGGAGATCGACGCACCGATCCGCATCTTCGGCCGCCACTGGGGCGGCCTCAGGATGGCCTATCGACTGTGACGGCTCAGGCTCCCTCGGCCTGCAACGCGGCGCGGGACGCGTCCTGGGCGGACAGGGGCGGCACCGGCTTTGCCCCGGCTGCCGGACTTGCCCATGGTGCTGCCTTGAACAGGCGCGCCAGCCAGGCTGCTGCGACGATCCCTGCAAGGCCGGCGAGATTGACCAGGGCCGTCGGTCCGGGCGCATCGCCCACAATGTCGAGCGCGATGCCACCGATCCAGGCAAGCACCGTACAGGCGAGGAAGGCCGGCAGCGACTGGGTGCCGACGAGGGTCAGGACCGCCGCCGCGCGCGTCTCCAGCAGCCAGCGCGCCCCTTCCAGCAGCGACAGGACGAGATAGGCCAGCGCCAGGAAGTGGATGATGCGCACCGGGTGGATGTTGGTCCAGCTATTGGCTGGCAGCACCAGCATCTGCAGGTCGATAAAGACGGGAAAGGCGTCGGTGATCATCCAGAAGTTGAACGGCACCGAGACCGTGACGATAGCCGCAGCCAGTCCGACCAGCGGTGGCCGCGCCAGGGCTGGCGGTTTCCACCAGCCGAGGCCGATGGCGAAGCCGGCGAAGAACAGCACCTGCCAGGCGAAGGGGTTGAAGAACCAGGTCCCGGCATTGTCGGAGCGTCCGGGCATGGCAAGGCCGAAGGCCAGGGCGGCGATGTAGAGCGCCGCCGAGAGGGCGACGGGGGCGACGGGGTGCAGCCGGTGCGCCGCCATCATCACCGGCACCAGCGCCAGCACGACGATGTAGAGCGGCAGGATGTCGAGCAGCATCGGCACATAGGTCAGCGTCACGAGACCGCCCAGCGCCTGGGCCGGCGCCGCGAAGACATGGGCGAGGGCGCGCATGGCATGGCTGTCGGCCGGAGCGAGAAGAACGGTGACGCCGGCCAGCGCGACGAACAGCGCCAGATGGGCCCAGTAGAGCTGCCAGATGCGCTGGATGATCTTCAGCGTCGCCGGGACGAAGCCGGCGCTGGCATAGGTCCGCCCGAAGGCCATGGCGCTGGCGAAGCCGGAGCCGAAGACGAAAAGCTCTGTTGCCGAGGAAAAGCCGAAGCGCGCCGGGATCCAGGCGAGCCAGGGGTTCTGCGGCATATGGGCGATGAAGATGATCAGCATGCACAGGCCGCGGAAGGCATCAAGGCGCACGTCGCGCGGGCGCTTGAGCGGAGCGGTCATGTCGGGCTCGCCTGTCGGTTGCTGCAATGCGGACTACGCCGTGACCGACCGGGGCGTTACACCGCGGCCGCCAGCGCGGCGACATGGCCCCTTCACGCTCTGGTGAGACCAGCGAAAGGTAACGCCGCAGCGCGCCCGGCGAAGAGTCAGTCAGGGGGCGAGGTCGCCCCGCATCATGACCTGAGGGGCCCCGCCATGATCGCCGGCACTGCTCATGCCACCACGAACCAGCCGTTCCGTCTGGGCGGCATCGCCCTGCCGGGCCCCAGGGAAATGCTCGCCCTCATGGTCGGCGGATTCGCCGGCCTCGGCCTGTGGGATATCTGGGCCAATGTCCCCACCGCCATCGTTGCCGGCGGGCCACTGGAGCCGCCGGGTCTGATCAAGGCGCTGTTCGCGGCCCGTCTCGGCTTCGAGCCCTCCGACGTCGCCGCCAAGGCGCTGCACTACATCACTGGCGTCGTCGGCTATCCGCTCGGCTATTATCTCCTGACCCGCAACGGGCTTGCGCTGGGCCGGCGCTGGAACGGCTGGCTCTGGGGCACCTTCACCACCTTTATCGCGCTCGGCATCTTCGCCCCGCTCGCCGGCCTGCCCTTCCTGCTCCTTGCCTGGGGCGGCCAGCTCACCATTATGAGCACGATCGGCCATGCCCTCTATGGCGCCATGGCGGCCTATGTCACCGAGATGATGCTCGACCGCGACCGCAGCTGACTCGTCGCTACGCGGCCCCGGGATCCACATCGCGACATTTGCTGCGACAGGGACAAGGAACCGGCAACCCTGATCGCCGTCAGGGCTTGCCCGTTAACCATTCCTGTACGAGAAAGTCGCCATCGTGCCGCTCAAGAGCACGTTTGAGGATGCGCGCATGACCACCATCAAGCTGCAGATCCCGCCGGACCTCCTGGCCGCGGTCGACCGCTTCATCGAGGAGGAGGTGCCCGACGTGAGCCGTCCCGACGCGCTGCTCGCCGCCCTTCGCGCCTGGGCCGTCGGCAATGGTCTGATGCTGTCCTGGCGCAGCCCGCAGGACCCGCCCGCCACCTGGCCTGCGGCCGCCAACGACGGGTGAGGGGCTCGCGCCCCTTCCCCGCGCACGGACATGACGCCCGGCCTCTGCGCCGGGCTTTTCCTTTCGGTTGCCTCGCGGCTTAACGGTACCAGAGCGTCGGCAGCGCCGTGGTGAACCACGGGAAGACCGAGATCAGCACCAGCACGAACAGCAGCGGCACCAGGAAGGGCGTCACGCCCGATACGGTGCGTTCGAAGGAGATATTGGCCACTTTCGACAGGACGAAGAGCACCATCCCGACGGGCGGTGTGATCAGGCCAATCATCAGATTCAGCACCATCACGACGCCGAACTGGACGGGATCGATGCCGACCTTCAGGATGATGGGCATCAAGATCGGCACGAGAATGGAGATCACCGCGATCGTCTCCATGAAGCAGCCCACCACCAGCAGGAAGAGGTTGATGAGCAGCATGATCAGCAGCGGGTTGTCGGTGATCGACAGCAACCCTGTGGCAATCGCCTCGGTCACGCGCGTGGTGGTCAGCACCCAACCGAACAGCGACGCGGCGGCGACGATGATGAGCACGCTGGCCGTGGTCTCGATGGTCTCCACCGTGATGCGGTAGAACTGTTTGAGCGACAGCGACCGGTAGAGCAGCGCCCCGAGCAGCAGCGCCCAGGCGCAGGCCGCGATCGCCGCCTCGGTCGGCGTGAAGATGCCCAGCGACATCCCGCCGATGATCAGCGCCGGTGTGAACAGCGCCGGGATCGCGCGGACGAAGGTCTGCCCCAGCGCCTTCATCCGGAACACCTGGTCGCGGCCGATCCCGTGCCGGCGTGCATACCAGGTGACGTAGAACATCAGGATCACCGCCATGAGGACTCCGGGAATGAGCCCGCCGGCGAAGAGCTGGCCGATGGAGACATTGCCGACGACGCCGAAGATCACCATCGGCAGCGAGGGGGGGATGATCGGCCCGATGGTCGAGGAGGCCGCGGTGATTCCGACGGCGAACTCGTCCTTGTAGCCATGGTCGCGCATGGCCTTGATCTCGATCGTGCCGAGGCCTCCGGCATCCGCCACGGCCGTTCCCGACATGCCCGCGAAGACCACCGAGCCCACGACATTGACGTGGCCGAGGCCGCCTTTCATCCAGCCGACCGCCGAGACGGCGAAATCATAGATGCGGTTGGTGATGCCGGCGGTGTTCATCAGGTTGCCGGCGAGGATGAAGAAGGGCACGGCCAGCAGCGGGAAGGAATCGACGCCGCCGGCCATGCGGTGGAGCACCACGAAGTCCGGGATCATCGTCTCGAACTTGATGTAGGCGAGTGACCCCGCCGCGAGTGCCACGAAGATCGGCGTACCGAGGAGCAAAAGGATGACGAAGATGCCGAAAAGCCAGAACATGCTCAGCCCTCAATCGATGATGAGGCCCTGACGGGCCGGGTCCGGGCGCCAGCCACGGCGGGCATTGGCGATGAACATCTGGCCGGCACGCCAGAGCATGAGCAGGCAGCCGACGAGGATGCCGCCATAGACGATGCTCATCGACAGGTCGAAGACCGTCATGCGCTGGATCTCCATGCGCTCGGTCACCTGCCAGGCGAACCAGACGAGCAGGGCGACGAAGCCCAGCACGATCACGTCGATCAGGAAGTTGAGCAGGCGGACGGCCGGTGCCGGAAGGAACTGATGCAGCACCTCCACGGCGATGTGGCTGCGCCGGCGCATGGCCACTGCCGAGCCGACGAAGGTCACCCACATCAGCAGGTAGCGGGCGATCTCCTCCGTCCATGCGAAGGACGAGTTGAGGATGTAGCGGGAGAAGAACTGGAGGAAGACGACGAAGGCCATCAACCAGAACAGGGCGAAGGCGATCCAGTCCTCGGGATAGTGCTCGATCTGCACATCCGGGTCTTCGACGACGATCAGATGATCGGCGCCGGGCGCGGTCGGGGGCTGCGGTGACATGGGAACCTTGTCGGCCAGGCGGTGTGGGACGCTGCAGGGGACGGTGGCGCCGGCGCAGGCACCACCGTCCCCAGTGTCGGAGCGGAGCGGGCGGCGGGGCCGCCTCAGCTGGAGGAGGCGAGCCCCTGGAGTGCGTCGTATTCGGCCTTCGACCAGCCGGCGCCAGAGGCCGCATCGTTGTGCAGCGGCACAGCCGCAGCCCGGAACGCCGCGCGGTCCGGTGAGATGACGGTCTTGCCGAGCTTGCGGAATTCCTCCGCCAGCTTCTGCTCGCTCTCGCGGATCTGGTTCGACGCGCGCGAGGCGGCCTCCATCAACACGTCCGAGAAGATCTTTTTCTCCGCGTCGTTCAGCCGGGCCCAGATGTGGCTGCCGACGATCGACAGCAGCGACTCCGTGATGTGGCCGGTGAGCATGATGTGGCTCTGCACCTCGTAGAACTTCTTCGCCATGATCGTGGGAAGCGGGTTCTCCTGGCCGTCGACCGTGCCCTGCTGCAGCGCCAGATAGACTTCGGCGAAGGCGATCGGCGTGGCGTTGGCGCCCACCGACTTGGTGAACATCAGGAAGAGAGGCGCCGGCGGCACGCGCAGCTTCATGCCGCGCATGTCCTCGGGCTTGTTGATCGCACGGTTGGCGGTCACATGGCGCTCGCCGTAATAGGTGAGGGCGGTCACCTTGTGTCGCGTGCGGCCCTCGTAGCCCGAGGCGATCTGCCGGAACAGCGGCGAGTCGCGGTAGGCCCTCCAGTGGTTGAAGTCGCGCAGCACATAGGGCGCGTTGGTGATGGCGATCGGCCTGTGGATTGAGCCGGCAAAGGCGACGCCGGTATAGATGATGTCGACCGTTCCGAGGCCGAGCGCCTCGTTGATCTGGTTCTCGTTGCCGAGCTGCGAAGCCGGGAAGACCTCGATCTGGTATTTGCCATTGGTTCGCTTGGCGATCTCCGAGGCGGCCCAGAGCGCATCGGTGTGATAGGGCTCGGCGGTCTCGTAGACATGGGCCCATTTCAGCTTCGTCTGCTGGGCGCGCAGCGGCGTGGCGCTGAAGGGGGCGATGGCTGTCGTTGCAAGTCCGGCGCCCGCGATCAGGGCGTTGCGGCGTGTGATGGTCATGGGGTGTCCTCCCTACCCGTGGTGGTGATGGTTTGGGCGGTTGATCCGCCGCTTGTTGCCGCGCCGCCCTTGGCGGGTGCACGCGGTGTGAATGTCTCAGGCGCGCTTCAGGTCGGGCCGCCCCGTATCCTCCAGGAAAAAGTCCGGATTGAAGCGCTCGAGATCCTCGGCGCCGAGTTTGAGCCCGTCGAGATGCCGGCCCATGGCTTCGGCGGCGGCGTCCGGCCGGCGTTGTTCGATGGCCTTCAGCACGGCGTCGTGCTCGGCGACCACCCGCGCCATCCGTCCGGCGAGGGGCAGGGTCAGGCGTCGGAACCGGTCGACCTGCAATTTCACATGCCTGACGAGCGACCAGACGCCGGGATGGCCGCCGGCAGCGGCAATCGCCTCGTGAAAGGCCTCGTCAGCCCGGTGAAAGGCTTCGGTATCGCCGGCTTCGGCTGCTTCCGCCGTGCGGGCCACGATGGCGCCGAGCTCGATGATCTGGCTTCGGGACGCGCGCTCCACGGCAGCGCGTACCGCATGCTGCTCCAGAACCCGCCGGATGGTGATCGCTTCGGGAAGGTCGGCGAGCGGGATGCGCGAGACATAGGTCCCTGACTTCGAGACGATGTCCACCAGCCCCTCGTCCGACAGGCGCAGCAAGGCCTCGCGCACCGGCGTGCGGCTGACGCCGTGCTGGGCGGCGATATCCTTCTCGTTGAGCTGAGACCCCGGTGCGAGACGGAGCGACAGGATATCGTCGCGCAACAGGCCATGGACCGTCGTCGCCGCCGTCCGGCCGCGTGACGCCCTGTCCCGCACTCCCCCGATCACTGTCAGCATATCCACTCCTGATATGAGAGGTACACCTGATATATCAGCTTGGCAACGGGCTCGGGAAGAATGCAGGTGGCGCGGGGGATCGGGTGTGGCGCGAGATTGCGCAGCGAGTCGCGGTCCGTGATCACGGGGTGACGACGCGGCCAGACCGACGTGACAGGAGCAGGACCCGTCAACTGGCGTCAGATCCGTACCGGTCCTGACCAACCTGAACTGGGGGTATGGCGATGGGGGAGAGCATGTAGACAGCCGCGGCGCAGGTCCGACGCCGATCCGGTTTGTGGCCGAATTGAGTATGGACGCTGAGTGGCTGCTGCAGCGGAGGGCGGATGCCAAGGCTGTTGGGTCTGACTGCCTTGATGGCGGTGGTATTCAGTACAACCTATGCGTTGATGAATGCCGATGTTCTTGACCCCAGTGCCGGCGTTCGAGCGGTCACTGCGCAAATTCTGGTCCTGGTCGTCAGCATTTTCGGAGCGAGCCGATCCACGTGGGTCGTGGTTACCGCGGTGCTGAATGCCGAGATGCAGGTCTGGATGACGATCCGCGTGTCACGCCATGGCTCCCCTTTGGAATACCGGTTCTGGCTGGCGATTCACACTGCAGTCGGAATGGCATTCCTCGGGCTTGTCATCCGTTCCGCGGCAAAACTAGCGAATGCCGGCGTCTGACCCTGCGTCATCGGACGGTTGGGAGCTATATCCTGCCATTGGGCCGCGGATGGGTTGA
The DNA here is from genome assembly GCF_022843985.1 of Phreatobacter sp. Lineage (GTDB taxonomy): Bacteria > Pseudomonadota > Alphaproteobacteria > Rhizobiales > Phreatobacteraceae > Phreatobacter. The sequence continues at coordinate 183,662 of NZ_JALHMP010000002.1, forward strand.
AGATCCGGGAATGGTTTTGCCAGGGGGCATCCGTCCGATCTGTTCGCGAAAGGCTGGTGGATCACGCCGCCAACGACGGTACCACGCGATCACAACCAACCCGATCAGCAGGACCGCGGTCATTGCCCAGCCCGTGAGGGCATCGAGGTCGAAGTTAGCCTCACCCAAGATAGTCGTCCTTTGGTATGTCAGGGAAGTCTACCACTGAGACCGACTACGAGAATAACCAGAATGAGCACGGTCACGATAGCCCATCGTCTTGCAGATGAGGCAAACGGAGTAAAAAGCCACAAAATCCAAGGTGGTCGGTGCCCTCGCATCAGCTCTGCTCTTGGTTGTTGCGTCAGGGAGATTCGATTGGGCTCCATCCTACTTGGAAGTTGGAGCCTCCGACAAACCGGGGGCGGTTCAGTATAAGCCACCCAGCCCGCGTGACGTAACGATCCGAGCTGCACTCCCGAATGGGATCTCACGTCTGCCAAGACGGACGGCGATCTTCGATGTCGTTGCCTTGGCTCGACGATCGATGGCCCGTCAAAACAGTCAATGGATCGCCGACATGCTCAATCGCCGTACTCTATTTGCGACTGCTGGCGCTATCGTCGCATCGCCTGCCTACCTCAGGGCTCAAGGCACCCGGCTTCGCTTTGCCGTCGGTCCGTTCCAGCCGACGCCTTCGGACACGCGAAGGGCTTTTGAGCCCTTTTTCAGGCATCTGGCCGAGCGGCTCGGTCGGCCTTATGACCTCGTCGTCACGAATGACTGGGCGGGAATCGCGATCGCGCTGGCCAATGGGCAGGCAGATGTTGCGTGGATGGGGCCCTGGGGCTACGTCCTTGCCCATCATCAGGGCGGCGCGCAGGCCATCGCCACCGTCAAGTACGATGGCAATCCCTTCTATCATGCGATCATTCTCGCACGTCCGGGCCTCACAATCTCCTCCTGGCCCGATGGTGCCAAGGGCTTGCGGATCTCCTTCGCCGATGTGGGCTCGACCTCGGGTTGGCTGATCCCGACCCATTATTTCAGGACGCGCGGGATCGATCCCAAGACCTTCTTCCAGTACCGGGATGGCGCCTCCCATCCGGCCAATGTAACGGCGGTTGCCAATGGCCATGTCGATCTTGCCACAGATTTCGATCGCAATTTCAACGGTATGGCCGATCGCGGCCTTGTCAGGCGCGATGAGGTGAAGATCGTCTGGACATCCGAGCCTTTGCCGAACGACCCGCTTGTTGTCCGCGCCGGCTTTGATCCGGCAATCACGGACCGGATCCGGGAGATTGTCACGGCGATCTCCGAAGGTGATGCACGCAGTATCATGCCCCCTCGCTACACGGGCTGGGTCAGTGCGGATCACAAGGCCTATGCGCTGATCGAAGCGGCGGGTGTTGCTGTTGGCCGCCTGCAGCCGAAAACCTGATGCTTTCCCCGCATGCCGCGCCGGGAGGCGGAACGAAACCGACGTCAAAGGATCCTGGGGTGCCGGACAAGCCATCGACCCCGGTGGCCGCACCGGGGCGACGGCTGGGCTTCTTCCTGCTCCTGCTCGGCGGGGTCGCCTTCTATGCGCTTTGCCTTTCGGTTGCCGAGGTCAGCGTCCCGCGGCTTCTGGAGGGCCTTCCCCGCCTTGGAACCTGGATCGCCCGATCCTGGCCGCCCGACCTGAGCGAACTCGACGTTCTCGTCTACCGAGGCCTCGAGACCGTGGCGATGGCTACGGTCGGCGTGTCATTCGGCGCTCTCATCGCAGCCCCTGTCTGTCTGCTTGCGGCACGCAATACCGGCATCTCTCCGCTTGTTGCCCTTCCGGCACGATGGCTTCTGAATGTTCTGCGCGGGATCGATTCCTTCGTCTTCGCGCTCATCTTCGTTGCCGCCGTGGGGCTCGGGCCATTTGCCGGGGTGCTCGGCATCGCGCTGCATACAGCCGGATCGATCGCCAAGCTCTGGGCCGAAGCCATCGAGGCGACCGAGATCGGCCCGGTCGAGGCGGCTCGGATGAGCGGGGCAGGGCGGCTCAGCGTGTTCCTGCATGCGCAGTTGCCGGATGTGCTGCCGCAACTCTCCTCGATCCTGCTCTACATGTGGGAGTTCAACGTCCGCGCTTCGACGGTGCTGGGCATTGTGGGCGCTGGTGGTATCGGCCAGGAGCTCAAGAACAGTGTCGACCTGCTTCTCTTCGATCGGGTTTTGACGATCCTTCTCGTTATCCTCGTGATGGTCACGCTCATCGACCAGTTGAGCGCTTGGCTCCGGCGGCGGCTTTCATGACCACGGTTCTCGCAGTCTCCGGGCTCTCCAAGCGTTTCGGACACCTGGTCGCGCTTGACGATGCGTCACTGGAGGTGGCTGCCGGAGAAGTGGTTGCCGTACTTGGCCCCAGCGGATCCGGCAAGTCCACGCTCTTTCGATGCATCGCCCGGCTGACCGAACCTGATAGGGGTTCGATTCAGATCAACCGGGTCGCCTATGATGGACTGAAGGGCCGCGCCCTGCGCCAAGCCCGCGGCCAGATCGGTGTCGTCTTCCAACAGTTCAACCTGGTCAGGCGGCGATCGGCGTGTGCCAACGTCATGACGGCGGCTCTGCCATCGCTTCCAGCCTGGCGGGTTGCATTGGGACTTTATCCGCCCGCCCTCAGGGCCAAGGCCGATGATGCGCTGGCATCGGTGGGGCTTGCCGCTCAACGGAACCAGCGCGCCGATACGCTCTCGGGTGGCCAGCAGCAGCGGGTGGCCATCGCACGGGCGCTCATGCAGGACAGCTGCATCCTGCTCGCCGATGAGCCTGTCGCAAGTCTCGATCCGGATGCGGCACGCCTCGTTCTCGGATTGATGCGTGACCTCGCCCGTTCACGCGGCCTCGGCATTCTCTGCACCTTGCATCAACCCGAACTTGCCGCCGAATTCGCAGACAGGATCTTGTCGATGGAGGCAGGTCGCATCGTCAGCCAAGGTACCTGTCGGGCCTGACGATTGGTTCCCTGCCGGCGTGCCCGCTCCATTCGACTCGCGGGGCCAGACGTTCCCGATTTCCGTTTGGCGGCCCCAGAAAGCGACCGGTTGGCAAGGTCAGCTTCGCGCCGCCAAACCGTAAGCAATAGTGGACCCCGAAGGCAGACCCTTCGCAACCTGACCTATTTCGCTGCGGCTTTTTCGGCGCTGAGGACAGCGCTAGTCTGACGACAAGAGCGAGGCGCCGTGCGGCCGTGACTGCGGCAAGGCCTCCGGGGCTTTCCTGGAGGGCGGCCAGGCAGTCACCGACGCAGCGGGCTTGAGGACTGTTCAGCCTGTTGAGGCCGTCATGGCTGGACATCGTCGCCCGTCTCTCCTCCTGGTGCGCCGGGTCCGAAGACCTCACGGCCACTGCCTGGCCTGCGGACGCCAGCCATGGAGCTTGTCGCCGCCGAAGCTCCCGGGTCCGGACCATGAGGTCGCTGTTCCGTGTCAAAATCCCGCGCTCGCGGCACGGAAAGGCCTATCGCGGTGAAATGCCGCGGTATGGCCTTGTTCCAGGTCAATCCCGAACCCGCCCGCTCTGCCAAAGTGACCCCAGTTCGGACCACGGGGTAGGCGTCTTGGTCCCCTGAAGGGAGCGATGATGAAAGCATCGACAGCATCGCCTGCAAGGACGCCAGCAGTCCGGCCATCGGTCGGCTTATCCCCCGGTGCGCCGGCCGACGAAGCGGGGGCGGAGGTGCGCGCGGCATCAACCAACCCTCTCGACCGGAAACTGTGGGCCCTCGCCGGACGGTTGACCGGTGGCGTGTCGGTGCTGGCGCTCATGGGCGCCTGGGGCGACTGGTTCTCTCATCTTGCGGCCTCGCCGGGCCGGCAGATGGAACTTGCCGGGCTCGCCTTCGAACAGGTGCTGCAACTGGCCGAGGACGGCGGACCCCTTGGCGCCTGCGGGCCGCTGTGCCAGGCGGCCCGTGACAGCGACCGGCGCTTCCGAGATGCCACGTGGCATGGGTGGCCCTACCGACAACTGGCCCGGTCGCACCTCGCTGCGGAGGCCTGGTGGGATGCCGCGACCAGCGGCGTCCACGGCGTTTCCCCTCAGAACGCGGCTATTGTTGACTTCGCCGCGCGCCAGATCCTCGATTTCTGGTCGCCGTCCAATTTCATGGCGACCAACCCGGAGGTGCTGCAGAAGGCGATCAGGACAGGCGGGCAATCGCTTGTGGAAGGCTTTCGCCACTGGCTGGAAGACGTGCAGACCGCGGCGACCGGCGCTCCCGCAACCGGCGTCGAAGCTTTCCGGGTCGGGGAAACGGTCGCGGTCACGCCCGGCCAGGTAGTGGCCCGTACGCGGCTTGCCGAGATCATCCAGTATGCACCAACGACGCCGAAAGTCCGTGCAGAACCGGTGGTGATCGTGCCCGCCTGGATTATGAAGTATTACATCCTCGACCTTCGGCCAGAGAATTCGCTGATCCGTTCGCTGGTCGACCAGGGCTTCACCGTTTTCGTCGTCTCGTGGAAGAACCCGACCGAGGCGGACCGCGATGTCGCCTTCGATCAGTACAGGACCGAAGGGGCTCTGGCGGCCATCGACGCTGCGACAGCGATCACCGGTGCCGACCGGGTGCATGGCGTCGGCTATTGCCTTGGCGGCACCCTCATGGCCATCACCGCGGCCGCCATGGCCCGGGACGGCGACCATCGCCTCGCCAGCCTGACCCTGCTCGCCGCCCTGACGGACTTCCATGATGCCGGTGAATTGCGGCTCTTCATCACTGACAGCCAACTCGCCCTTCTCGAGGACATGATGGATGAGCGCGGCTATCTGGAGGGCCCGCGCATGATGGGCACCTTCAACCTTCTGCGGGCCAATGATCTCATCTGGTCCCGCATGGTTCGCGAATACTTGATGGGAGAACGACGGCGGCTGATCGACATCATGGCCTGGTCGCTCGACGGCACGCGGATGCCCGCCCGGATGCACGCCCAGTATCTCCGTTCGCTCTACCTCGCCAATGATCTCGCGGAAGGGCGTTTCAAGGTTGATGGCCGCACGATTGCGCTCCAGGATATTCGCGTGCCGCTCTTTGTTCTCGGTACCGAATGGGACCACATCGCCCCATGGCGAGCGGTCTACAAGCTGCATCTGTCCCTCGATACGCAGGTGACCTTCGCCCTCACCAGTGGCGGGCACAATCAGGGTGTCGTGTCGCCGCCGGACACTCCGGGCCGCGTCCACCGCATCGGCACACGCGACGACGGCCATTCCTATCTTGATCCTGACGCCTGGCTCGCCGCGCATGACCCTCGCGAGGGGAGTTGGTGGATCTCCTGGCAGGACTGGCTGAAACGCCGGTCCTCGCCCGTGCTGCAGCAGCCGCCGACGATGGGCCATGCGGCTGCCGGTTACCCAATTCTCGCCGCTGCGCCGGGAGATTATGTCAGGGGGCAAGACGCGTGATGCCGCTTCCGTTCTGGTTCGCGCTTTTCGATGCCTCGCTGGCGGCGGCGCACCGGACGTTCGATTCCATGGCCTCCTTGACGCCGGGCCTCGGCGAAAGACCGAAGCCGCCGGCGTCATGGCGGTGGTCGACCACCAGCAGCATCGTCCGCGAACTGCCGACCATGCGCCTGCGGGAGTTCGCCGGCACAGCCGGCGGCCCCGGCATGATCCTCGTGGCGCCCTATGCGCTGCACGGCGCAACCATCACCGACCTCGCGCCCGGCCACAGTGTGATCAAGGCGCTGCTGGCCGCGGGCATCGGGCAGGTCTGGCTCACCGAATGGCGCAGCGCTGATGAGGCGCACCGCCACCAGTCCATTGACGCCCAACTCGCCGACCTCAACGTCGCCGTCGATGATTGTGGCGCCCCGGTCGCCATGGCAGGCCTCTGCCAGGGCGGGACGCTGGCCGCCATCTACGCGGCACGCTTTCCCGCGAAGATCTTGCGGCTCGTGCTCGTCGGTGCGCCGATCGACATGGCGGCAGCCCCCAGTGTTCTGACCGATATGGTGGAACGCACGCCGGCCGCGGCGGTCGACCTCATGCTCGATCAGTGGGGCGGCCTGGTGCGCGGCCGGATCATGCAGGATCTGTGGCCGAGTGCGATGACCAACGACGGCCTGCTCGCGGCGGTCTTGCAGCGGCGCCGCGTTCCGGCCTGGCTCAGGTCGCGATTCCAGGAATGGGATGCGGAGATCGTCGATTTGCCCGGCGCCTTCTATCGCGACACGGTGAACTGGATCTTCCGCCAGAACAGGCTGGTGAGCGGCACGTTTCCGGCCTTGGGACGGGAGATTGGTCTCGGCGCCATCGCCTGTCCGCTCCTGCTGGTGGCGGCCCGTGACGACGAGATCGTCAGTCCGCCGCAGCTTCTCGACATGGCGTCACAGGTCGCATCGCCGCCGGATCGGATTGCCGTGCGTCTGGTCGCGGGGCGCCATCTCAGCCTGTTCATGGGGAAAGACGTGCTCGCCCGCACATGGCCGGAAATCGCCGCCTTCCTGACAGAAAGGCCGGCGGCGCAGCCGAAGCCAAAGGCCAGGGCAGGCCGGATGACCCGCCGCCGCGCATCGGAGCGGTGAGCCGCAGGGCTAGGCCGCGGGCCGCTCGCGCCTCGCCCGCTCGACCATCATGTATTCGGCGAGGTTTTCCATCGTCACGAGGCCGACCACACGCTCATCGTCGTCGATGACGCCGACCAGCGATCGGCCGGATGTCTCAAGCGCGGTGACCGCCTGGGAGAGGGGAGCGCGCTGGTGAACCGTGGCGATCTCCCGCTCCATGACATCGATGACCGCGGTGTCCGGCCCGGACGTGGCCAGCGCCTGGATCATGCCGTCCCGGGTGAGAACGCCGCGCAGCCGCCCGGCCCCGTCGGTCACCGGAAATTCCCGCTGCGAGGTGGAGAGGAGGAGATCGACCGCGTCGCCGACCCGGGCGTCTGTCTTCAGCGTGGAAAAGGAGGTGATGGTGGCGCGCCCGACGCCGGCCCGGCTCGTCGCGTCTCCCAGTTCCACCGCATAGGCTTCCTGGCTCGCCGCCATGAAGACGAAAAGGGCGATGAAGATGAGCAGCGGATTGCCGAAGAGGCCCAGGAAGCCGAGCACGAAGGCGAGGCTCTGCCCGATGCCGGCTGCGATGCGGGTCGCTTGCGGTCGCCCCATCCACCATGACAGCACGGCGCGCAACACGCGGCCGCCGTCCATGGGGAAGGCGGGAAGGAGGTTGAAGACGACGAGAACGATATTGACCGCCGCCAGGCGGGTGGCGAAATCGGCAGTCGTCCCGGAGACCGCGGTCGTGACCTGGGCCGGATCGAACTGAGCGCCCGCGAGGACGACGAGCAGCGACGCGATCACGACATTGACTGCGGGACCCGCCAGGGCAATCCACAGTTCCTGGCCGGGGTCTTCGGGCATCCGTGCCATGTTGGCCACTCCGCCGATCGGCAGCAGCGTGACGTCCGACGTGGCGATGCCGAACCGGCGGGCCATCAGCACGTGGCCGAACTCATGCGCGAGGACGCAGGCGAAGACCGCCAGCACGAAGGCCGCGGCCTGGATCGCTCCCGCCTGTCCGTCCCGCATCCCGGCCGACAGGGCGAACCATGCGACCAGCAGGAGGAAAGTCAGGTGAATGCGCACCTCGGTGCCGAAGACCCGTCCGATGGTGAAGGACCAACTCATTCCTGCCTCCTGCGCCGGAGCGCTTTCGCCGTGCCGCCAGCCGGCCATCCCAGAGGGAACGGGCGGCCCCAACCTGCCCCTGGCGTCAGGTTGACTATAACGCGCGCGCCCCTGCCGGTCCGCTACCGAGCAGGCCGCCCGGCCCGCGCAACGCGCAAAGACGGCGGACGCATCGCTTGCCGCATCCCAAGCCCGTCCGGTCAGGATGGAGTCTGCCGCTCGCGTTGAAATGTCGCAGAACCCGGTTGTTTCAGGTCAATTCGACATGCCCGGCGAATGTTTAGTGGTCGCAAGGGGCGGATATGACGCCCGAAATCCTGGGACGAGGATTGCCGGCCAGTCTTCCTTATGCGGCCGTGATCGATCGTCCCGCAAACATCGGGGGTGCATGAAGGCTTGTGCGCCCAGGCACGTGCCGGAACCGACGATGTGCCCTGCGCACGCCGCATTGAGGAGATCGAATGACCTTGCCGTCACTGGCACCCTTCGCCGAGGTTGCACTGCTGCTGGGAATGGCAGCCGCCATTGGGCTTCTCGGCATCCTGATCAGGCAACCGCTCATCGTGAGCTTCCTGGCGGTCGGCCTCCTCGCCGGCCCCTCGGCCATGGACGTCGTTCGCTCCAACGCCCAGATCGACCTGCTCGCTAAGCTTGGCATCGCCATTCTGCTCTTCCTCGTTGGCATCAAACTCGACGTGAAACTTATCCGCTCCTTAGGCGCGGTGTCGCTGATGACCGGGCTCGGGCAGGTCGCGTTCACGTCGATCTTCGGATATCTCATCGGCTTGGCCTTGGGGCTCGACCACCTGACCAGCCTGTACGTCGCCGTCGCGCTGACGTTTTCCTCGACGATCATCATCGTCAAGCTGCTGTCCGACAAACGCGAGATCGATTCCCTGCACGGTCAGATCGCGCTGGGTTTCCTGATCGTGCAGGACCTCGTCGTCGTGCTGGCGATGATTGTCCTCTCAGCGATCGGCATCGGTGCCCAGTCCGACGGACATGGCGGCGGCTCGGTCCCTCTGGTGCTGGCCTCGGGACTGGCCATGTTGGGCCTCGTCGTCGCCTTCGTCCGTTACGTGGCCTCGCCACTGACTGAGCGGCTGGCCCGTTCGCCGGAACTCCTGGTGGTGTTTGCGATTGCCCAGGCGACAATGTTCGCGGCTCTCGGTGATCTCGTCGGCCTGGGGAAGGAAGTCGGCGGCCTGTTGGCCGGGATCTCGCTTGCGTCGACGCCCTATCGGGAGACCATCGCCGCACGGCTGGCGCCGCTTCGCGATTTTCTTCTGCTGTTCTTTTTCATCGCCCTCGGCGCTACGCTCGATCTGTCGCTCCTCGGAGCGCATGTCACCGCTGCAGTCGTGTTCTCGCTGTTCGTGCTGATTGGCAACCCGCTCGTCGTCCTCGTCATCATGGGGGCCATGGGCTATCGCAAGCGGACCGGTTTTCTGGCCGGACTGACGGTGGCCCAGATCAGCGAGTTTTCCCTGATCTTCGTCGCCATGGGCGTGAGCCTCGGGCATGTGTCGAAGGACGCTCTTGGCCTCGTCACCCTCGTCGGCCTCGTGACGATTGCCGCCTCGACCTACATGATCACTTACTCGCACCGGCTTTACGCAATTTGCGAACCTTTGCTGGGGCTGTTCGAGCGGACCGGATCTCCGCGCGAGACGCGCGCGACGCCCGTCGCCGATGCCCAGTCGTCCCCTGATGTCGTCGTCTTTGGGCTGGGGCGGTTCGGCACCGCCATCGGCCTTCGCCTCCAGAAGAGAGGCATCAGGGTCTTGGGTGTGGACTTCAATCCGCTGGCGGTCCGCCGCTGGCGCGACCTGGGACTGGAGGCGCATTTCGGTGATGCTACGGACGCGGATTTTTTGGCCGAGCTTCCCCTGCCGCCGAAGGGATGGATTGTCTCGACTGTCCCACAGCATGTCACCGGGCTCAGTCACGAAAACACCGGCACGACCATTCTGCAACTGACGCGCGCGGCCGGATATCGTGGCCGCATCGCTGTAGCTTCTCACGTGTCGACCGAAGTTGAGGCCTTGTTGTCGGCCGGCGCCGACATGGTCCTTGAGCCGTTCCAGGACGCCGCGGACCGGGCGGTGGAACTCCTGTGTGGAAGCCGGCAGGAGGCCAGGACGGATATTCCGGCGATCGACACAGAGGGTCGCGAGATCGCCGGATGAATACAGCGTCCTGCCGCCGGATCGCTACCGATGCCCGGACTGCCGGACCACGCGCCAAGGTCCCGGCGCGACCGACGAGCCGGCAACCTCTGCACTGGTGTGCGGGGCGTCGCTCGCAGGGGCTTACTGAATGCGGTGCAGACTTGATTGTGACTGTCGGGATGAAGGAGTGATTGTAATGAAACAGATAATGGTCGCGACCGATTTCTCGACCCGTTCGGACAGGGCGCTGCGCCGCGCCACCCTGCTGGCGCGCCAAACCGGCGCACTGATCTCCATCCTGCACGTCGTGGACAGCGATCGGCCTGAATATCTCGTCTCCCTCGACCGGGCCGCCGCGGAAAAGGCGCTTGCAGAACTGTCCCAGACCATCCGCCATGTCGATGGTCTTCCCTGTGACTATCGTCTGGTTTTGGCTGATCCCTTCGAGGGCATCGCGGCCACTGCCAGGTCCCAGAAGGCCGATTTGCTGGTGATCGGTCCTCATCGGCGCCAGATCCTGCGCGACGCTTTCGTGGGGACGACGGCGGATCGCGTCATTCGCCATAGCGCGGTGCCAGTCCTGATGGCCAATGCCAGTCCTCTGGGACCCTACCGCCGGGTGCTTGCGGCTTCGGACTTGTCGCAGCCGTCGGTCGATGCTGCTGCTGCCCTGAAAAGGCTGGGTATGGCATCGGGCGCCGAACTGACCTTGTTCCAGGCGATCGATATCCCGGAGGTGGCGCTCATGATGCGGGCGACCACGCCCCCTCACGAAATCAATTTCCATATTGAGAAGCGGGAAGCCGCCGCAACGGAGGACCTGCACGCCTTTGCCGGCGCCTTGCCGCTCAGCCCGCGGCACTGCATCGCGCGCATGGCGGAGGGCAAGCCCGGAGTGGCGATCCTGCAAGCGTCGGTCAAGGCCGAAGCCGACCTGATTGTCATCGGTACGCGCGGCCAGTCCGGTCTTGCGCGGCTTCTGCTCGGAAGCGTCGCGGAGGCTGTTCTGCGGTCCGCCACGATCGACGTGCTGGTTGTTCCGCCACCGGATCAGGCCGATGAGGGCTGACGTGGTGGTCCGGCGTACAGCCGGTTCCAGACGGCTCGTCCTGTCCCGCAAGGAGTGACGTCGATGAGCGCCATGATCAGCGCCTTGGCGATAGCCGTGCTGCTGCTTGGGATTGGTGTCGCCCTGCGCCTCACCTGGTCCTGGCTGGCCCGGCTGTTCCTGCCAGCGTCGCTGGTCGGGGGGCTGGTCGGTCTCCTTTTCGGACCGGAAGTGCTCGGCGCCGCTATGTCGGCTGCAGGGGGCGAGGGTCATGTGCTGGTGGCCGGCCTGATCCCGAACGATGCCCGGGACGTGATGAAACAGGTTCCTGGGCTTGCCATCTCGGTTGTCTTCGCGGCCCTGTTTCTCGGAGAGCGCATTCCCGGGCCGGCCGAGATCTGGCGCATTGCCGGGCCACAGGTTGCATTCGGCCAGACACTCGCCTGGGGGCAATATGTGGTCGGCCTTGTCCTCGCTATCACCATCCTCACGCCGGTCTATGGACTGCCTCCGGTCGCGGGTGCGCTCATCGAGATCGGCTTCGAAGGCGGCCACGGGACGGCGGGGGGCCTGGCCGCGACCTTCCACGCGGTCGGCTTTCCAGAGGGGAAGGACCTCGCCCTTGGTCTCGCCACGGTCGGTGTCATCGCCGCCGTCTTGATCGGGGTCGCCCTCGTCAACTGGGCGGCGCGGCGGGGGATCATCGACCCGACCGGAAGGGCTGTCCTGCCGGAATCCGGCGCTGGCGAGGGACCATCGTCACCGCCGGCGCGATCCCTGGATGACGTCATAGCGCCGCTATCGCTGGCGGCGGTGGTCGTCGCCGCATCCATCGGTGTCGGCTGGATCATCCTCGCGGCCCTGACGGCCACGGAGCAACTGGTCATTCCGCCTGGCGCTCCGGGGATCCTGAGCCATATGCCGCTCTTTCCCTTCGCCATGATCGGCGGTGTCATCGTTCAGCGAGGCTTGACCGCCTGTGGTTGGCAGGATCTGGTGGACCGACGGATGGTGCGGGCATTGAAGGGGCTTGCCCTGGACTTCCTGATCCTGTGCGCCGTAGCGACCCTCTCGCTCGCGGCGATCGGTACACATCTCGTCCCCTTCGCCTTGCTGGCCGTTGCCGGCATCGTCTGGTGCGTTGCCTGCTTCGCGCTTCTGGCGCCCGTCCTGATGCGCGAATGGTGGTTTGAGCGCGCCATTGCCGATCTCGGACAGAGCCTCGGCATGACGGCGACGGGGCTCATGCTCCTGTCGATGAGCGATCCCCAGAACAGGAGCCCCGCTCTCGCCAGTTTCGGTGCCAAGCAATTGCTGTTCGAGCCGATCGTCGGCGGCGGGCTGTTTACGGCCGCCGCCATGCCGCTCATCGCGGCCTTCGGCCCCTGGCCCATCCTCTTGTTCACCGCCTTGATCACGCTCTTCTGGATCGCGCTCGGGCTCATTCTCTTCGGCCGCCTGCCTCTCTTGCGCAGGGAGCATGATACGCCATGACAGCCTTGTCAGGAGACGGGGAACCTCCGGCAGACGCTTTTCCGAGTTCCACAGGCAGGAGCACGGGAGTCCTATGAGGGAGCATTGGGGATCCACCGCCGGGTTCATCGTCGCCACGATCGGCGCGGCTGTCGGGCTCGGCAACATCTGGCGTTTCGCCTATGTCACTGGCGAGAATGGCGGCGCCGCTTTCCTGCTCGTCTACCTCGCATGTGTCGCGCTCATCGGCCTGCCGTTGATGATTGCAGAACTGGCGCTGGGGCGCAGGGCCAGCGCCGATGCCGTCACCGCCTTCCAGCCCGGCGCAGGCCCGTTGTGGCGCCACGCCGGTTGGGCCGGCGTCGTCGCGGCGGGACTGATCCTGAGCTATTATGCCGTGATCGCCGGCTGGGCGCTGCGCTATGTCTTCGGCGCAGCAACAGGGGGGCTTTGGCAAGCCGATGCCGCCGGTTATGCCGCTTATTTCGAAGGGTTCATCGGCCATGGGATGGAGCCGGTCCTCTGGCAGGCGGCCATGCTGGCCGCAGCGGCGCTGGTTGTCAGCGGTGGTATCAAGGACGGCATCGAGCGGTTGAACCGCTGGCTGATGCCCCTTTTGGCTGTGATCGTGGTTCTGCTCGCGGCCTTTGCGGTGACGCTGCCGGGCGGAATGCGCGGCGTCGCCTTCATCCTGTCCCCGGACTGGAGCGCCCTGTCGCGTCCGGCAGTCTATCTCAATGCCCTGGGCCAGGCCTTCTTCTCGCTCGGCGTCGGCATGGCCGTCTTCATCACCTATGCGGGCTATCTCGATCGGCGTACCAGCATTCCTCGCGCCGCTCTGGCCGTTGCGGCCGGCGACACGGCCTTCGCCATCGTGGCGGGGCTCGCCATCTTTCCGGCCGTCTTCGCCTTCGGTGGTGACCCGGCTGCAGGCCCCAAGCTCGCCTTCATCACGCTGCCACAGGTCTTCGCCCAGATGACGGGAGGCATCGTGATCGGCCTCGTCTTCTTCCTGCTGCTGGCGGCTGCGGCGCTGACCTCCATGATGTCTCTGCTGGAGGTGCCCGTCTCGGTCCTGGTTCACCGCTGGCAGCTTTCGCGCGCCCGCGCGGTCACGATCGTGAGTCTGGCGGTCTTCCTGGCAGGGCTCCCGTCCGCGCTCAGCTATGGTCTTCTGCGGCACTGGTCGATCGGCGGGCTGCCGCTTCTGGACCTTGTCGATCAGACGACGTCCAACATCCTGCTGCCGCTGGCTGGGCTTGTCTGCGCCGTCTTCGTCGGATGGCGTCTCAAACCTGTGGTGGCGCTCACGAACGCCGATCTCGGCATGACTGGAGTGGGGTGGATCTGGCTGTGGCTTCTCAGGATTGTGGTGCCCGCCACGATCGTCGTCATTCTCCTGAGGTCATCGGCATGGCGGTAGTCCCCGTCCAATCCAAGGCCAGAGACATCGGCGCAGCCTCCCATTCACGCGGCGTGAGATCATGACCGGCATCCTTGTCGTGCTCGCCGCCCTCGCGGCCCTGGTCATCCTGACCTATCGCGGCGCCAGCTTGCTCCTGACTGCGCCCGCACTGGCAGTTCTCGCCGTATTGGTCGCGGAAGGCGGTCCGCTCCTCGCAACCTTCACGCAGGTCTTCATGCCCGCGGCCGGTCGTTTCATCATTCTCTATTTCCCGCTGTTCCTTCTCGGGGCCGTCTTCGGGAAACTGATGGAGGTGAGCGGCAGCGCGAACGTTCTGGCCGAGTCCCTGCGGGCACGCTTCGGCGCGCGGCACGCCATTCTCGCCGTGGTGATGTCCTGTGCCCTGTTGACCTATGGCGGCGTCTCCCTGTTCGTCGTCGCCTTCGCGGTCTGGCCCATCGCTTCAGTCCTTTTCGCTGATGCGCGCCTGCCGCGGGTTCTCATTCCCGCCACCATCGCGCTGGGGGCCTTCACCTTCACCATGACGGCGCTTCCGGGAACGCCGGCCATCCAGAACGCCATTCCGATGCCCTATTTCCACACAACGGCCTTCGCCGCGCCCGGGCTCGGCATCGTCGCCAGCCTGATCATGCTGAGCCTCGGTTGGTTGTGGCTCGAGCGCCGGGCGCGCAGTCTCGGGCCTGAGCCGGAGAATGCCCCGGCCCCGCGCCCTGATATGGAAGACGCGGTCGCCCGACCCACGCTGCTCGTCTCCCTTTTGCCCCTGGCCAGCGTCCTGGCGCTCAATGCAGCTTTTGCCTTCTGGCTGATCCCGGGTCTCGACGCCACCTACCTGGCCCTCCCGAAATACGGCTCCACCGACCTCGCGGCCGTGCGGGGGCTGTGGTCGATCATCGCGGCGCTCGTCTTGTCGTGCCTGGTGCTTGTCGCCATCCATTGGCGCAACCTGGCGGAGACGCTCACCGAGACCCTGGAGAACGGCGCGGCAGATTCGCTGAAACCGATCTTCAACACGGCGAGCCTTGTGGGGTTCGGCGCCGTCATCGCCTCCCTGGCGGCGTTTTCCGGGGTCCGCGATGGCCTGCTCGATCTGGGCGGAGGAAGCCCGCTGGTGTCGCTGGCCCTCGGAACCAGCCTTCTCGCCGGCCTGACGGGGTCGGCATCGGGAGGCATGAGCATCGCGCTCGAAAGCCTTGGCCACGCTTACCGCGAAATGGGGCTTGCGGCAGGTGTTTCACCTGACCTGATGCACAGGGTCACCAGCCTCGCCACCGGGAGCCTCGATGCTCTTCCCCACAATGGTGCAGTCGTCACCCTGCTGACCATCTGCGGTTTGACGCACCGGGAAGCCTACGGCGACATCGCCGTGGTCGCCGTCATCGTGCCAACCGTGGCTCTGATTGCGGTGATCATCCTTGGGACCGTCTTCGGAAGCTTCTGATCGTCAAGAGATCAAGCGCCCCTTGCCATGTTGAAGCGCCCCCGTTTTGCCGGCGGCCGGTTGTCTTGATTTCTGACGAATCCGCCGGAGCCAAGAGCGGACATTCTCAATGTCCGCGTGGGGCCCAGATGCTGCCCTTCCGGCAGTCGTTCAACGCCAAATGATGGGCGGTCGGTCTTGATCAGGCGGACCAGTTTTGTTGCGAAGGGCTGGTTCAACCGGCTCCAGGAGAACTGTGTCCCGATCAAGCGCGCAGAAGGAAGATAAATGCGGGGAAAATGGTGGGCGATGCAGGGATTGAACCTGCGACCTTCCCCGTGTGAAGGGGACGCTCTCCCGCTGAGCTAATCGCCCGAATGGTTCACTTGAACCACGCAGAAACTTCTAACACATTGATCTCTAAAGGATCGGAACTCCCGTGTGAAGGGAGTGCTCTCCCGCTGAGCTGCGCGACCTCGCCATCGACTGGCGAAGAGCCGCGTTCCTAGCGGCTCCTCCCGACCGGTGTCAAGAATCGAGATGGCTGAAACCGCGCCGGCGCATCTGACACCGAGGGCCTCCTGCCACCGTCGCCGCGCCGATGTCCCGGCGCCATCCGCGCCTCACGCCGCGGCGTCGATCGCCGCGTCCACCGCCTCGCCGAGGCGCTCGACGATGGCGTCGATGTCGGCGGCGGTGGCGATGAAGGGCGGGGCGAGCAGAACGTGGTCGCCGCGCGTCCCGTCGGCCGTCCCGCCGGAGGGATAGACCATCAACCCGCGCGCCATGGCCTCGGCCTTGATGCGCGCATGAAGCTTCAGGGCCGGATCGAAGCTTGCCTTGCTGTCGCGGTCAGCGACCAGTTCGACGGCCTGAAAGAGACCGCGGCCGCGGATGTCGCCGACATGGTGGTGGTTGCCGAAGCGCTCGCCCAGGCGGCGCGTCAGATGCGCGCCCTGCGCCTGCACATTGGCGAGGAGCCCGTCGCGCTTGATGACCTTCTGCACGGCCAGGCCCGCCGCGCAGGCGAGGGCGTGGCCGAGATAGGTGTGGCCGTGCTGGAACAGTTTCGAGCCGCGGTCGAAGGCCGCGAAGACCCGGTCGGCCACCAGCACCGCGCCGATCGGGGCGAAGCCGCCGCCGAGCCCCTTGGCGATGGTCATCAGATCGGGGGCGACGCCTTCCTGTTCGCAGGCATGCAGCGTGCCGGTGCGGCCCATGCCGCACATGACCTCGTCGAGGATCAGGAGGATGCCGTGCCGGTCGCAGATTTCGCGGACGGCGCAGAAATAGCCAGGCGGGGCGGTGATGGCGCCGCAGGTCGCCCCGCCCACAGTCTCGGCAACGAAGGCGATGACACTGTCCGGCCCGAGCCGGTCGATCTCTCCCGCCAGTTCGGCGGCGAGGCGGGCGCCATAGGCCTCCGGCGTCTCGCCGGGTGACCGGCCGCGATAGTCATAGGCTGGCGAGACGTGGTGCGCCTCGATCAGCAGCGGCGCATATTGCACCCGCCGCGCCGCATTGTGGCCGATGGCGAGCGCCCCCAGCGTGTTGCCGTGATAGCTCTGCCGCCGGCCGATGAAATGCCGGCGCTGCGGCTGGCCGATCTCGACGAAATATTGCCGCGCCATCTTCAGCGCCGTCTCGATCGCCTCCGAGCCGCCGGAGAGGAAATAGACATGGCCCATGCCAGCCGGTGCATCGGCGACGAGGGTGGCCGCCAGTTCCTCGGCAACCGCGGTCGTGAAGAAGCTCGTATGGGCATAGGCGAGGCTGTCGAGCTGGGCATGCATGGCGGCCAGCACATCGGGATGGGAATGGCCCAGGCAGGAGACCGCTGCCCCGCCCGAGGCGTCGAGATAGGCACGGCCCGCGGCATCGCGGATGACGAGGCCCGCGCCTGAAACGGCGACGGGGTAATCGTGGGCGAGGCTGCGGTGGAAGATCGACGTCATCGGCGGGTCCTTTCGGAACCATGGCGGCATGGAGCTATTTGGGCGCAGGGCTCGCCGTTCGGCAATGGCGCGGCAGGGACGCTGGACTGCAGCGGCGCGCGTTCTGGCGAAGACCACGAAATTGAAATAGTTTTGCGGCTACATCCCACCGGCGCATGAGATGCTGGAACAGTCCGAAGGGGGACACGTGCAGGTTCGTCGGGGGCCCAGGCGGGCGGTAGGGCTGGCTTTGGCGGGGGTGGCATTGGCCATCGCCGCCGAGATGGCGCAGCCATCGCCGGCCTTCGCACAGGCCCAGGCGGTTTGCGGCCAGATTCGCGCCCGGATCGCCCAGCTCGACCGCGCCCCTGCCGGCGGCGCGGTCAATCGCCGTTTCGCCGCGGCGGCCCGCAGCCAGCGGGCGGAGATTGCCAATGTCACCCGCGCCTATCAGGCCGCCGGCTGCGGTGGTTTCTTCCAGGGCGCCCAGTGCGCGGCTCTCGATGCCCGCCGCCGCCAGATGCAGGCCAATCTCGCCCAGCTTGAGGCCCAGGCGGGGGGAGGCGGGATGGAGACCGCCCAGCGGGCCCAGCAGCGGGCCCAACTCGTCGCCGCCTTCGATGCCAATGGCTGCCGCGGCGGCGGCCTGACGCGTGAGGCCGCCGCCCCGCCGCGTCCGGGCTTCTTCGGCTTCGGTGGGACGCCGGACCGGGATTTCCATCGCGAGTACCGCACGCCGGATTCGCGTCCCCAGACCGCCTATCGCGAAGGCGCGGAGCCGCAGCGTCCCGGCTTCGGCAATTTCATCGAGCACCTCTTCGGTGCCCGGCGCGACCCCCGCTTCGACGATGTCGCGCCCGTGCCCGAAGAGCAGTTGCGCCCCGGCGACGGCGATGCCCGCCCGCGCAATGTCGGCCACCGCGCCGTCTGCGTCCGGCTCTGCGACGGCGCCTTCTTCCCCATGACCTCCTCGCCGCGGCCGGGGGTGCAACTCGGTCAGGAGGAGCTCTGCCAGATGCAGTGCCCCGGCGCCGAGGTCGCGCTCTACCGCATGCGCGACGACCAGATCGAGAATGCCGTGTCGATGGACGGCGCTCCCTACACGGCGCTGCCCAATGCGCTGCGCTTCCGCCAGCGCTTCGACGCCGCCTGCACCTGCCGGCCGCGCAACGGCTCCTGGGCGCAGGCCTTCTCCAACCGCGCCGATCCGACCCTGCGCTCCGGCGACCAGGTGATCTCCGCCGAGCAGGCGCGCCTTCTCTCCATGCCTGCCGAGCAGCGGCAGGCGGTGCGCGAGGAGATCGCCTCGGAGCAGCGCGCCCGGCGCGAGGCCGAGCGGCTGGAGCGGCTCGACCGGGCGCGTGGCCGCGACGGTACGCCCCGCCCCACCATCGGTCTCGACGGCACCATCCGCGCACCCGCCGAGCCCGAACCGCTGGAGATCCGCGGCACGACGCCGGAGGGCCTTCAGCTGCCGACCCCGTCGACCGGCGACCCTGAGCCGGACCGCCGCAACATCCGCGTCATCGGCCCACTCTACGCCCCCCGCGCCGATACGCCGGCCGCTCCCAGCGGCGGCTGACCTCCCGGGCGCGCACCGGGCCGTCTCGACCCGCATCGCCGCCGAACCCGAGAAAGTGCCTCATGGATCTCGTTCTCAACGGTCTCGTCTGGCTCGCGCTGATCGGTGCGACCGCCTGGCTCCTGTCCTTCTGGCCGCGCTGGGTGGCCGACGAACTCAGCGTGCCGGCGCGCCAGATGCTCCTGCGGCCGTGGATGCGGGGCCTTGCTCCCTACCGGAGCCGCTGGCCCTTCGTGTCGCTCGCCTTCTACGCGCATTTGTGGCGCCGCAGCCGCATCCTGGAATTCGTCCTTGCTGTGATCTTCTTCTTCTCGGCCTTCCGCATCGCCAGTGCCATCTTCAAGACGGCAAGCGCCGTCATGCGGACCGGCAGCTGAGCGGCTGAGCGGCGGAGTGGACGGGGGCCCCTGCCTCGGTCAGAACAGGCGGAAACGGTTTCAGAAGAAACCATTCGGGAGGCCCGCCATGCTGATTGCCGCACCGGACGCTTTGCCGCTTCGCTTCGCCTATCGGCGCCATCCGGATCAGTCCGCCGCAATACCCGCGCGCCATCCCGTCGTCATCGTCGGCGCCGGACCCGTTGGCCTGTCGCTGGCCATCGATCTCGCTCTCGCCGGCAGGGCCAGCGTCGTCCTCGATGATGCCGACCGCATCGGCGAGGGCAGCCGTGCCATCTGCTTTGCCAAGCGGACGCTGGAGATCTTCGACCGGCTGGGGATCGGTGAGGCGCTGGTTGCCAAGGGCGTGACGTGGCAGCGCGGCCGCGTCTTCCTGGGCGAGCGCGAACTCTACGATTTCGACCTGCTGCCGGAGACCGGCCATCGCCGTCCTGCCTTCATCAATATCCAGCAATTCCATGTCGAGGCAGCGCTGGTGGCGCGCGCCCTGCAATTCGCCGACCTCATCGACCTGCGCTGGCTGAATCGTGTCGACGCCATCGCCCCGCAGGGCGATGGCGCCATCCTGACCGTCGGGACGCCGGACGGCCCTTACCGCATCGCCGCCGACTGGGTGATCGCCTGCGACGGTTCTCGCTCGCCGATCCGCTCCATGATGGGGCTCGACTTTGCCGGCGAGGTCTTCGACGACCGGTTCCTCATCGCCGATGTGAAGATGACGGCGGACTTTCCGACGGAACGCTGGTTCTGGTTCCAGCCGCCCTTTCATGCGGGACAGTCGGCCCTGCTGCACAAGCAGCCGGACGATGTCTGGCGCATCGACCTGCAACTCGGTCGCGATGCCGATGCCGAGCTGGAGAAGCGGCCGGAAAATGTCATCCCGCGCATTCGCCGCATGCTCGGCCACGATGCCTTCACGCTCGAATGGGTGTCGGTCTACACCTTCCAGTGCCGCCGGCTCGCCCGTTTCATCCATGGCCGGGTGATCTTCGCCGGCGATGCGGCCCACCAGGTGTCGCCCTTCGGAGCCCGGGGTGCCAATTCCGGGATTCAGGACGCCGAGAACCTCGCGTGGAAGCTGGCGCTGGTTCTGCGCGGCGAGGCGGGACCTGGCCTGCTGGCCACCTATGACGCCGAGCGCGGCGCCGCGGCTGACGAGAACATCCTGAACTCGACGCGCGCCACCGATTTCATCGCGCCGCCGTCGCCGGGCGAGCGGACCATCCGCGATGCCGCACTGGCGCTGGCTGCCCGGGCGGCTTTCGCGCGGCGCCTGGTCAATTCCGGTCGACTCTCCACCCCGACGACTTATGCCAGCGCGCTTTCGACACCGGACGAGGATGTCTGGGCCGGCACGGCCCGCCTCGGCGCCCCCGTTCCCGATCTGCCGCTCATGCGTCCCGACGGCCGGCAAACCCACCTCACCGCGCTCGCCGCGGGCCGCTTTACCCTGATCACGATGGGAGGGCCCGGCATTGCGGTTCCCGGCTGTGACCTCCTGACGATCGGACCGGACCTGCACGATGCCGACGGACTCTTCGCCCGGCGCTTCGACGCCACACCGGGTGCGGGCTTCCTGCTGCGCCCCGACGGACATCTGGCGGCACGCTGGCGCAGCCCCGATGCCGCGAAGGTCGAAGATGCGATACGGCGCGCAAAGGGATTCCTTCACAAGGACTTGGCCGATCGCGCTGCATCGGAATCAGCGTCTGAACAGGCTGAATCTCAGCATGAGGGCCGATCCGCAACGCCGCTGGTGACCGACAACCGTTTCGCCGACCCCGATGCCGCCCTGCGCATTCTGGCCGATGCCCACAGGCCCCTTTCGGAGAGCGCCAGCGTCGCCTTCAACGCCCGGCTGGTGCTGATCCTCGCCAACCATGTGGGGGATCAGGCCGTGCTGGCAGAGGCCGTGGCCCTGGCACGCCGGGCCCTCGATCCCGAGGCTTCCTGAGAAGCCGCGACCGCGGCGTTGAGCTCGCGACCAGACATCATCACGTCCGGGCGGCTGATCGCAGGAGAGGTACTGAAGCAGCGGAAGATGGGCGGGCTTCTCATGCCCGCAAGGCTGTCGCCTCGTGTCCGGGACGCAAATCGTTTGTCCTCTGAGAGCGCCCCTCGATGGTCCGCAGCAGGTTTGCGGTCACGGAAGCGGGCCGGCCCAGAAGGTAACCCTGCCCTTCCGTGCAGCCGAGTTCCTCGACGAGCCGCAACTGCGCCTCGGTTTCAATCCCCTCGGCCGTCGTCGTCATCGACAGTTGCTGGGCCAGATTCACGATGGACCGGACGATCGCGCGGCTGTCCTGCTTCTCTGTCGCTTCCCGGATAAAGAGCTTGTCGATCTTGATCTTGTCGAACGGAAAACGGCGGATGTGGTTGAGGGAAGAGAAGCCGACGCCGAAATCGTCGAGCGCGATCCTCACGCCCAGCGCCCGCAGGGCAAAAAGGTTGCGTTCGATGCGGGGGTCCTCGTCGAGAAGGGCGGTTTCGGTGATCTCCAGTTCCAGCCGTCCCGGCGGCATGCCCGAGCGCGCCAATGCCTCGCGCACGGCATCGGCGAGCGTTTCGCTCTTGAGTTGCACGGGAGAGACATTGACAGCGATCCGTGGTTCGTCCGGGAACGCGGCCATGTCGGCGCAGGCACGCCCCAGGCACCAGGCCCCGATGTCGTTGATCAGCCCGTTGCCTTCCGCCAACGGCACGAAGGTCGCCGGCGGGATGCGCCCCCTTTCCGGATGGTTCCAGCGGATCAGCGCCTCATGGCCGGTGACGCGGCCCGAGCCGAGCTCGAAAATGGGCTGGTAGTCGATGTCGAACTCGCCACGCTCCAGCCCACGTCTGAGGTCTCCCTCAAGACGCAGGCGTTCCTCCAGCTTTTCCGACATCTCGGATCGGAACACGCATACCTGGTTGCGTCCCTGTGCCTTGGCCTCGTAGAGGGCCAGATCGGCTTGCTTCAGAAGCAGGTCGGGATCGGCATCGTGAACCTCCGCGATGGCGATGCCAACGCTGGCACCGACAGAAATCCGATGTCCTTCGACAGAGAACTCCTCGCGGATGACCCTGATGAAGCGGGCCCCCAGGGTTTCCGCCACCTGCAACGCCGAAGGCGCGGTCAGGACAACCGCAAATTCGTCCCCGCCAAGGCGCGCGATAGCATCGCCTCGCCTGAGGCAGTTCTTGAGCCGCGCGGCTACCGCAACCAGCAGGGCATCCCCGACCGGGTGTCCGAGAGTGTCATTGACCTCCTTGAAGCGGTCGAGGTCCAGATAGAGCAGCGCCACACCCACTCCGGGCGGGCGCTCGGCCAGGAGGGCCGCTTCGAGTTCGCGTCTGAAGACGGTCCTGTTTTGCAGCGTCGTGAGGGGATCATGGTGCGCAAGATGCCGTATCCGCTTTTCTGCACGTTGCCGGTCTGTGACATCCTCGTAGGTTGCGACAAAGCCACCGGCAGGCATCGGCCGCTGCATGACCGTAAGGGCACGGTCCATTTCGCCTTCGATCACCTGGTCGCTGACACCATGAGCCCGCGCTACGGTCAATTGCCAGGCGACGATGGAATCCGCCGTGACTGCGAACGGTCCTTTTGTGGCCTTCACGAGAACAAAGACGTCGTGGAGAGTCATGGTCTCCAGATCAAGCGCATGGTCGATGTCGAACAGTTCGCGGAAGCGGCCATTCGCGACGATGATGCGGCCACCTTCATCAACCATCAGCAGACCTTGCGTCATGTTGTTGAGGGCGGCGTCGAACAGCTTCGTCCGTGTCTCCCGTTCGGCAAGCATGATGCCGATCCTCCGGTTCGCGTCGGCAAGGTCGTTGAGAGCTTTCTTGAAAGCCGTAATGTCGGTCCTGATGCCGACATATCCGCCGCTCGCGGTCTTGCGTTCGGTGATCCGCAGCCAGCGGCCGTCCGGCAGCAGGCGCTCGAACGAGCCTCTGGCGGATCGACGCCAGGCAATCACTTCGTCTACGAAACGCTCGGTGTCGTCGCCGGCCTGCGGGTACTGGCCCGCGCGTGCGCCGCCGCGCATGACGTCGGCGAAAAGCGCACCCGGGAAGATGAAGGGAGAGCTCAAGCGATATAGGTCGCGATAGGTCGCATTGCAGGTTACGAGGCGATCCTGATCGTCCCACATCACGAAGCCGTCCGACATGGCGTCGACCGCGTCTTCAAGCATGGCCCTGGCCCGCCGGCTCTCAGAGCCAAGACGTAACTCTCGGTGCATGCCGAAGGATACCAGGCCGGCAAGCAGCAAGAGGACGAGACACCCGCTGAAAACAATCCAGACAAGATGGGTGCGATCGCGCTTCCAGTCGGCCAGCGCAGCGTCGCGGTCGAGAGACACCCGGACCAAAAGATCGGAGTAGAGCGTGGTTTTCACTGCGGTGATCGGCGCGGGATCAGGGCCCGCCATGGAGCTATCAGCCTCGCGCGCAGAGCGATCGAGACCGAGCACTTCGGCAGAATTCTTTCCAATGACATCGTCGCGCTGTGGAAGTTGGGCGAGAACGGTTCCGTCGCCGCGCTCGAGCTTCACCACCAGCCCGGCGCGGTCTGCGAAGGTTGACAGGGGCGTCGTGATCAGGGCTGTCGGAACTTCGGCCGCGACATAGGCTTCGGGGAGGCCTGCCACTTTGGAGCGCCGAACCACATAGACGACCCAGTCGCCGGTTGCGGGATTGAACTGCGGGCCGACAAGGGCTCCAGCGCCAGCGCCGGCTGCGGACAGCCGCAGGACCGCCTCCGGGTTAGCCAGGAAGAGCCGGTTCGTCGGCAGGCGACGGGCAGCTGCGCGAATCCGTCCATGCTGCTCGATCAGGAACAGGTCACGAAAGGCGAAGGCCTGGAAACTGAAGAACCGCAAGCTGCGTTTGGCCCCCCTTTCGTCAAATTCCGCCGCCCCGACATCGGCAGGGCTGTTGAGCAACATCTGGACGGAGGCCAGCGCGCCGTCGACCTGGAGCAATTGGCGATTGACCACGGCCTCGGCTGTGGCGGCAAGTTGCTCGACTGCGCGATCGGCGCTTTGCAGCGAGCGTGTCCGCTGCTGTTCGGAGAAGGCTACTGCGCCCCATACGGCCGCGCAGATGAGAGTGGCCGCCCCGACAACGGGAATGACCGCCACCGAGCGCCACCAAGGAGTGTGCCCACCTTTGCCGACGGAGCGCTCCACCTCGGTCATGGTTGTATCACCGGCTCACGGGCTGGACGGCAGGGCTTCCCGCCCCCTCGGTGATGGGTCGCTTGCCAAGGAAAATGCCGTGGACCGGGGCCAGCGTCCGGTCCCAGACATCGGCACAATCCGGGCCGCAACGCTCGATCCAGCGCGGCAGCACCGCCTCCTTCACGATCCGCTGGCGAACCGCGTCATCCTCGGGCGTGACGGGAACGATGGTCAGCCGGGCGGCGCGCCCCGACGGACAATCCATTCGGCCGGCATTGCATGCAATGCCGTTGTCCGTGTCTTGATTGGCAGCCGCCCAGATTCGTTCCTCCAGCCCTGCGATGCCCCGGCGCATCACGTCCTGCAAGTCCGGCGGTATCGAGCCCCAGGCTGCTGAATTCGCCCCGAAAAACGACAGCCCCCAACTGATCGCCATGGCATGCATGTGGGTGGTGACTTCCGACAGCCCGATTTCATTGCCGCTGAGCGTCCCCGTCACGGCGCAATCGACCATGCCGCGGGAGATGGACCCCACCATCTCGTGAAAGGGAACGATCACGGGGGTCGCACCGAGACGTTCGAACATTTCCGATTGGCTGACCGACGAGGTGCGCACACGCCGGCCGGCGAGGTCAGCGAGGCCGGCAAAGGGCCTCCGGCAATAGATGACCTGCGCCGGATAGGTGTATATCCCCAGCAATTCCACATCGTAGCGCTCGTGCAGTATGCGCGCGAGATGGGGCCGGTAGGCGTCGACAGTGCGTTTGAGCGTGGCAAGGTCCGGGTTGAGCCCTGGCAGGTCCACCGCATTGAGTTCCGGCTCGTCCCCCGAAACAAGGGATAGCAAGGCGGTGCCGAACGGCACCACGCCGAGGCGTATGAGCTGGAGCATGTCCTGGCCGCGCAGACCGCTGCGGTCGAAGGGATGGACGGTTGCCGTCAGCCGCCCGCCCGACAATTGCTCCAGTTCCCGCGTCCAGAACGGGACCTCGAAGCGGACATGCTGGGTGACGCCCGCAAGGCCACCCACGACACGCAGCCGATGCTGCTCCGGCGCGGCCTCAACGGCTACCGGGTTCGCCACCCACGCCGCTGCTGCCAGCAGCGCAGCCGCGCTTGCAAGCCGGGCGGCAACGGCGATCCGCCGGACGCCGGCACCGGGGCAGCTCGTGCTGAACAGGTTGGTCATCGGCGAGAATCCCCGGGGGAGAGTGTCAGATGGATCTGAGCAAAAACACATTAACTTTCTGTGGACTGCAAGCCGCGCTCAGTCGCCGCTCCTTATTCGCCTCCTATGCACGACCCTGTGCAGGGGGAGGATGTGTAAGGCCGCCCTGTCATCGCCGGCCGGGGTTGCGCAGCCAGGGTGGCCTCGTTTCCAGGTGGCAGGGTGTCGCTGGCTGGTTCAGGCGCGGTTCTTGAAGTGCCAGCTTTTGCTGCCTGGTTCGACGATGTCGTGTAGACGGACCAGGCTGTCGAGCGCGGCCGTCGTGATCGTGGCGTCGCGGGAGATCCGGAGCCAATCGGCGCAGGCCAGTGACGCGGTGATCACGATTCAAGTGTGTGCGCGGAGCTTGCTGATGCGATGGATCGGCACGGCGCGCCCGACTGGCTAGCCGATCGACGGGCGACCCGACATCGATGCCGCCGCAGCCAGCCACGGGCGGTCGACGAGGCTGCCGTGGGCCGGCCTGTCCTCGCGCGCGAGCTTCAGCGGATGCACGTCGAGCAGCGGCAGGGCGGGGCCGGAATAATTCTCGCTGATGAGGACGCCCGAGCGTGCGCCGCGTACCAGCACCGCGTCGGACGGCGCCACCGAGACGAATCCCTCGCCAGGGCCGCGCTCGCGGCCCGTGAGCCGCGTTTCCTCGAAGGCGACGACCGAACCGTTATCGGCCAGGACGAGATAGACGAGCGGCATCGTCTCGGCCTCCTGGAAGCCGATCGCCTCCACGAAGCGCCAGCTCTCCTCCTGCACGTCACCCTCGGCAATGTCGGCGAGGAGGGCCCGCCGCAGCGCGGTCGTCCGGCCACGGCGCGCGACGACCCGCAGAGCACTCATGCCGCCCCAGCCACCGAGCCAGAAGAGCGCCGCGAGCAGCCAGGTCTGGTCGGTGCCGAAGGACATGCCGGTGACGAATTGCAGGCCCCAGGCCGCGAGTAGCGCCACCGGGCCGATGAACAGGAGCGAGATGAGCCCGAGCCCGAACCCCGAACCCACTTCGGCAAGGTCGGACTGGGGATCGTGGCGCAAGCCGTCCAGCACCCCCCGCAGCACGTTCTTCTCCGAACGGTCCGCAGGCCGGCGGTAGGACAACGACAGGGGTCGCTCGCGTGTCTCGACCATGGTGCCGTTACTCCGCCGCCTCCTTTGGCGGCTTGACGAAGGTGGCGGCGCGTTCGGCGGACGAATCCGAGACCGCTTCCTGGGACCGGGCGGGCGTGCCGCGATCGAGGCCTGCGATCTTTTCCTCGGCCTCGGCCGCTTCGCGCTGACGGTTCCACAATCCGGCATAGAGGCCGCCCTTGGCAAGCAGTTCTCCATGCGTGCCGCGCTCGGCCACCCTGCCGTCGTCGAGAACGATGATCTCGTCGGCATTGACCACGGTCGAAAGCCGGTGGGCGATGACGATGGCGGTGCGGTCGCGGGCGATGCGGTCGAGGGCTTCCTGGATCTCCCGTTCGGTATGACTGTCGAGCGCCGATGTCGCTTCGTCCAGGACCAGGATGGGCGGCGATTTGAGGATGGCGCGGGCGATGGCGACCCGCTGCTTCTCGCCGCCCGAGAGCTTCAGGCCGCGTTCGCCGACCTCGGTCGCATAGCCGTCCGGGCTGCGCGCGATGAAATCGTGGATCTGGGCGAGGCCCGCCGCTTCCTCCACCTCGGCGTCGGTTGCCTCCCAGCGGCCATAGCGGATATTGTAGCGGATCGTGTCGTTGAACAGCACCGTGTCCTGCGGAACCATACCGATGGCCTGGCGCAGCGAGGCCTGCGTCACCTCGCGGATGTCCTGGCCGTCGACGGTGATGCGCCCACCGCTGATGTCGTAGAAGCGGAACAGCAGGCGCGAGATGGTCGACTTGCCGGCCCCTGACGGACCGACGATAGCAATGGATTTGCCCGCCGGCACCTCGAAGGACACGCCCTTGAGGATGGGTCGCGCCGGATCATAGGCGAAGGTCACGTCCTCGAAGCGGATCGTGCCGCCGTCAACCTTCAGGTCCGGCGCGCCCGGACGGTCGATGATCTCCGGATTGCGGCCGAGGATGGCGAACATCGCCTCGATGTCGGTCACCGCCTGCTTGATCTCGCGATAGACCATGCCCATGAAATTCAGCGGCTGATAGAGCTGAATCATCATGGCGTTGATCATGACGAAGTCGCCGACCGTGTTCCGCCCGCGGGTGATGTCGATCGCGCAGAGCACCATGGCCACCGTCATGCCGGCGGTGAAGATTGCCGCCTGTCCTGCATTCAGCACGGCGAGCGAGGTCAGCGCCTTGGTCGAGGCGGTTTCATATTGCGCCATGGAGACGTCGTAGCGGGCCTTTTCGCGTGCCTCGGCCGAGAAATACTTGACCGTCTCGAAATTCAGCAGCGAGTCGATGGCCTTGACGTTGGCGTTGGTATCGCTCTCGTTCATGTCGCGGCGGATGGCGATGCGCCATTCCGTGGCGTAGTAGGTGAAGGCCAGATAGGCCGCGACGGTCACCAGGATGACCACCACATAGCGCCAGTCGAACATCCACAGGAGGATCCCGACGATCATCGCCAGCTCCAGGATGGTCGGCATCAGTTGCAGGATGATCATCCTGACGATGGTCTCGATCGCGTTTCGGCCGCGCTCGAGCACGCGCGTGAGCCCGCCGGTCTTGCGCTCCAGGTGAAAGCGCAGCGAGAGCTTGTGCATGTGCTCGAAGGTCAGCAGCGCGAGGCGTCGCACCGCATGCATGGATACCTTGGCGAACAGGCCGTCGCGCATCTGCGTGACCACGGCCATCAGGATGCGCGAGATGCCGTAGGCCAGGGTGAAGGCGAGCGGAGCGGCAAGCACGGCCGCCCACCAGCCGGCATCGGCCGCCTGTGGTGCGGCGAGGGCGTCGGTGGCCCATTTGAAGGTGAAGGGCACCACCATGGTCACCACCTTGGCGATGACCAGAAGGGCCATGGCCCAGGCGACGCGTGTCTTCAGGTCGGCCCGTTCATGCGGCCAGATGAAAGGCCACAGATGCAGGATCGTGCGGGTCAGCGCGCCGCCCTCGGCGGAGACGGGCCTTGGCCCGGCCGCGGGCGCGTGCGGCGCGTGGGGAGAAGTCACGATGATCTTGTCCTAGGGGAGAGGGCATTCTCCCTGGAATCGATATAATCGCCTTTCCGTTCCGGTGAAGCCCCGGCGCCGTGCGAATGCGCATGGCTGACCTCGGCCCGCGCGCCCTGCTATGGTCTCGTCCGCGACTCGCGGTCTGCGCCCCCGCAGCCGAAATCCCGCTCACGAGGCCACCATGGCGACGATCAAGTCCATCTGTGTCTATTGCGGTTCCGGTTCCGGCCATGACGTCGTCCACGAGAAGGCGGCGCGCGAACTTGGCGCCGCGATGGCCAAGGCCGGCATTCGCCTGGTCTATGGCGGCGGCGGCATCGGCCTGATGGGCACGCTGGCGAAATCCGTGGTCGACGGCGGCGGCAATGTACTCGGCATCATCCCCGATTTCCTCAAGCGCAAGGAAATGCCCCTCGACGCCGTCATCGACCTGGTCACCGTACCCGACATGCACAGCCGCAAGATGCGGATGTTCACCGAGGCCGACGCCTTCGTGGCGCTGCCCGGCGGCATCGGCACCCTCGAGGAACTGATCGAGCAACTGACCTGGGCGCAGCTCGGCCGCCACGCCAAGCCGGTCATCATCGCCAATGTCGGCGGCTTCTGGGATCCTCTGCGCGTCCTCCTCGACCATATGAAGGCAGAGGGCTTCATCCGGCCCGGCCTCGCGGTCAAGTACACGATTATCGACGAGATACGGGACATCATCCCGACGATCCGCGACCAGGTGGCGGACCTGCCGCAGGAAGCGCTGGCGGCCGAGCACGACACGGTGGTCATCGAGAAGATGTGAGGCGTTGAGGTCGATACCATTTTTTGGTATCGTTAGTTTATGCCCAAGAACACCTCGGTCAGCCTCGGCGATCACTTCACCAGCTTCATCGACCAGCGGGTGGCTGAGGGGCGCTATGGCTCGGCCAGCGAGGTCATCCGGGCGGGACTTCGGCTGCTTGAGGATCATGAGGCGAAGCTTGCCGCGCTGCGTGCGGCGGTGGCCGAAGGCGAGGCCAGCGGAGAGGCGCGCGCGTTCGACTTCGAGACGTTTCTCGCTGGCAAGCTGGCCGGATACGGATGAAGCTGGCGCTCAACCCGGCGGCTGAGCAGGATCTGTCCGACATCTTCGACTATTCGGCCGATACCTGGGGCACCGACCGAGCGGTGGTCTATCTGCGGATGCTTCAGGCGGCCATCGAGCGGCTTCTGCGCTTCCCCGAAATGGGGCGGTCAGCCGAGGCGGTTGCGCCGGGGCTGCGGATCCTGTCGGCGGGGTCGCATATCGTGATTTACCGCCTGCTGCCGGAGACGGTCGTGGTGATCCGCATCCTGCATCAGCGCATGGACATCGACGGAAGCATCTAGGGCTCTCACACCCCCACCCCCTCCTTCACCAGCTTGTAGGTGATGGAATCCGTCAGGGCCTGGAAGCTGGCGTCGATGATGTTGGCCGAGACCCCCACCGTGGTCCAGGTGTCGCCGCTGCCGTCGCGGCTCTCGATGAGCACGCGCGTCACGGCCCCTGTGCCGCCGTTGAGGATGCGGACGCGGAAGTCGACCAGCTCCAGGTCCTCGATGAAGCGCTGGTAGCGGCCGAGATCCTTGCGCAGCGCCGCGTCCAGCGCATTGACCGGGCCGTTGCCCTCGGCTGCCGAGATCATCACCTCGTCGCCCACCTTCACCTTCACGGTCGCCTCCGAGAAGGTGACGAGGTCGCCGACGGCGTTGTAGCGCCGTTCGACATTCACCTTGAAGCGCTCCACCGTGAAGAAGGCCGGCACCTCGCCCATGACGCGCTTGGCGAGCAGGAAGAAGGAGGCATCCGCCCCCTCATAGGCATAGCCGAGGCTCTCGCGCTCCTTGACCTCGTCGAGGATGCGCGCGACGCGCGGATCGTCCTTGGCCACGGTCAGCCCGACGCGCTCGAGCTCGGCCAGCACGTTGGACTTGCCGGCCTGTTCCGACACGAGGACCTGCCGGCGGTTGCCCACCGTTTCCGGCGGCACGTGCTCATAGGTCTCCGGCTCCTTCAGCACCGCCGAGGCGTGGATGCCGGCTTTCGTGGCGAAGGCCGAGGCGCCCACATAAGGCGCATGGCGGTTCGGCGGCCGGTTGATGAGCTCGTCCAGCTGGCGCGAGACCTTGGTGAGTTGGGTGAGCTTCTCCCGGCTGACGCCGATGGCGAAGCGGTCGGCATAGGCCGGCTTCAGTAGCAGGGTCGGAATGAGCGAGGTGAGGTTGGCATTGCCGCAACGCTCGCCGAGGCCGTTTAATGTTCCCTGGATCTGCCGGCAGCCGGCGCGCACCGCCGCCAGCGTGTTCGCCACCGCCTGTTCGGTGTCGTTGTGGGCATGGATTCCGAGATGGCCACCCGGCACCACAGCCGCCACCTCCTGCACGATCGCCTCGACCTCCTCCGGCAGGGTGCCGCCATTGGTGTCGCAGAGCACCACCCAGCGCGCGCCCGAGGCATAGGCATCGCGGGCGCAGGCCAAAGCATAGTCGGGATTGGCCTTGTAGCCGTCGAAAAAGTGCTCGCAATCGACCAGCACCTCGAAGCCGCGGGCGTTCGCGGCGGCAACGGAATCCCGGATGCCCTCGAGGTTCTCCTCCAGCGTACAGCCGAGCGCGACATGGACGTGATAGTCCCAGGCCTTGGCGACGAAACAGATGGCCTTGGCCTTGGCGTCGAGCAGCGCCGCGACGCCGGGATCGTTGGCTGCCGAGCGGCCGGCCCGCTTGGTCATGCCAAAGGCGGTGAACGTCGCCTTCAGCCGCCGATCCTCGCCGAACAGGGCGGTGTCAGTGGCATTCGCGCCGGGATAGCCGCCCTCGACGTAGTCGATGCCGAGATCGTCGAGGATCGCGGCGATCTTCAGCTTGTCGTCGAGCGTGAAGTCGACGCCAGTGGTCTGCGCGCCGTCGCGCAGCGTCGTGTCGAAGAGATAGAGGCGTTCGGTCGAGGCGGTCATGTCACTGTCTCTAGATCAGGCCCTTCCACCGCAGGACGCCGAGCGTCAGCGCGATGAGAACCAGGAATTTCAAGGCCACCCAGAAGGTGATGCGTTTCAGCGCCCGGGCTGTGTCGTCATTGGCGTTGGGCCGGTCGTCGCTCACGGCGGCCAGTGGTCGGTATCGTGATCGGGGTGCTGGTGGGAGACGATGCCGGCACAATGCGCGGCAAAGGCCGCGTCCCCCGCGACCGTTACGGTCGGCAGCGCATGCAGGCTGTCGAAGGACGGCAGCTGCATGTCGCTTGCAAGCTGGATCACCGGGATCAGCTCCTTCGGATGGTCGAAGGCGCCGATGGCGAGGTCAACCGCACCGCCCGCCGGCTCGAAGGTCAGCGGCGTGCCACAATCGCGGCAGAAGCCGCGCCGAACCTTGTTGGAACTCTGGAAATAGGCCGGTGCGCCGCGTGTCCAGACAACGCCGCGCCCGGTCACCAGCGGCCCGAAATAGCCGCCGAAGGCCTTCTGGCACATGCGGCAATGGCAGATCGAGGCGCGCCCTAGGCTCTCGCAGGAAAAGCGCACGGCGCCGCACTGGCAGCCGCCGGTGAAGGGTGTGGTCATGGCGACAGGCTCCTCTGGCAAACCTGCAGGAATGAAGTTCGTCCTTCGAGGCTCGCTGCCGCTAGCTCCGCAGGATGAGGAGGGCGGTGTGTGGCACGCGACGCAAGGCAACGTCGGCGCCGCGCCGGGTCTCTATTCGGGCCACCGTTGTGCAGGTCACACACGCCCCTCATCCTGAGGCGCGAGGCGACAGCCGAGCCTCGAAGGACGCACTTCGCCGGTGCAGCCATCTCGCTCGCGGCGATCATCGCATCACCTCCCAGGTCGTCACCGGCTCGCCGGTGGCCGGGTCCTTCCCGTCCTTGAGCTGGATGCCCATGTCGGCGAGCTCGTCGCGGATGCGATCGCTCTCGGCGAAGTTCTTCGCCTTGCGGGCGGCGAGGCGCGCGGCGATGAGGTCTTCCACCGATGCCTGATTGGAAACGTCAAATGATCGAGGTCCCGCGAGGCCGAGAAAATAGAGATAGTAGGCAACAAATTTTGCCCGGACGGTCTTGCTAGCGCTGGTCCGAGCCGATCGCCAGTCACCTACGGTACCGTCAATCAGCGACATAGTGATGGGTGTATTGAGATCATCTGAGAGAGCCTCGGTTAGGACGTCCTTTTCCCCCGGTAGGCTCTTCAGCCATAACGGAAGCGTTGACCAGAAATCCTCGGTTTTCGCCTCGGCGCCGAATGTCTCCGAAACAACGGACAGCCAGCGCTGAAGACGGATGCTTGATTCCTCAAGGCTACGGACTGTCCAGTCGATAGGCTGCCGATAGTGGGTCTTCAGCATTGTCAGACGAAGCACGTCGCCAGCCCAACTGCGCCCGCCAAACTTGTCGGTCTCCAGCAATTCCTGGATCGTCACAAAATTCCCCAGGCTCTTGGACATCTTCTCGCCCTCGACCTGCAGGAAGCCGTTGTGCATCCAGACATTGGCCATCACCCCGTGCCCGAAGGCGCAGGTGGACTGCGCCACCTCGTTCTCGTGGTGGGGGAAGACGAGGTCGATGCCGCCGCCATGGATGTCAAAGGTCTCGCCGAGGTGCTTCCAGCTCATGGCCGAGCACTCGATATGCCAGCCGGGACGGCCGGGCTGCGCGATACCGCAGGGGCTCTCCCAGCCCGGCTCGTGCGCCTCGCGCGAGGGCTTCCACAGCACGAAGTCCATTTCCGAGCGCTTGTAGGGCGCCACATCCACGCGCGCGCCGGCGATCATGTCGTCCAGCGGCCGCTTCGACAGCCCGCCGTAGTTCGGCATGGAGGGCACCGAGAACAGCACATGATCTTCGGCGACATAGGCGTGGCCGGCCGCCACCAGCTTCTCGCAGAGCGCCTTCATCTCCGCGATATGCTCGGTCGCCCGCGGCTCGACGGTCGGCCGCAGGTTGCCCAGCGCGTCGATCGCGGCGTGGAAGCGGGCGGCCGTGCCCTCGGTCAGTTCGCGGATCGTGATGCCGCGCTCGTGGGCACGCTTGTTGATCTTGTCGTCGAGGTCGGTGATGTTGCGGGCATAGGTTACCGCACCCTCGCCATAGACATGGCGGAGCAGGCGGAACAGCAGGTCGAAGACGATCACCGGCCGCGCATTGCCGATATGGGCGTCGTCATAGACCGTGGGGCCGCAGACATACATGCGGACGTTCGTCCGATCGATCGGGACGAACTCGTCCTTCGACCGCGTCAGCGTGTTGTAGAGCCTGATCGCCATAGCCGTCTCCGCACGACGGCGTCCGCCGCTGGCCGTGTCAGTGATCTTTTGCGCTTGGGGATGATGGCAAAAAACGGCGACCGGCCAGCGAAGACGCTCAGCCGCAAATAATCCCGATGAGGATGATCGAACCGTTCATGCGGCAGAGATAGCGCAGAAGCGCGCGCCGACGTCAAGCACCGCACTGCGTCCGGTCTAACTGATGAAGTCGCCACAGCGGACCACCTCGGTCTGCTGGCCCCAGGGCATGATCGGCACGGTGGAGGTCGAGTTCTGCGGCGAGCCGTCGATCAGCTTGTCCGAATAGATCATGTAGACCAGCACGTTGCGGCGGGCGTCGCAGCCGCGCACGATCTGCACGCGCTTGAAGAAGAAGGACCGGCCCTCGCGGAACACCACGTCGCCCTGGCTGGAGCGGCCGGTGATGCGGATCGGGCCGATCTGCCGGCAGGCGAGGGAGGCCTCGGAGAATTCCTCGGCGAGGCCGAAGGCGCCGGCCCACCCGCCCTTTTCCGGCACGGTGAAATGACAGGCGACGCCCTCCACCTGCGGGTCGTCGATGCCGTAGGTGGCAAGCTTGTCGTTGGGGGAGAGCAGGCGGAACACCGTCGAGCGGCGGAAGATCAGATCCGGTGACTGGGCGAAGGCCGGCAGGACGGGAAGGACCAGGGGCAGGGCCACGATGGCGACGAGGGTTGCGGCGAGGATGCGGCGCATGTGTCGGCTCCGGTGAGGCGGTCATAGGGAGCCTGCCGCCATGGTTTGGCATGCCGATGGCGTTGACTGCCAGCGCCAGGCAACGCCGGGGCGTTGTATCGGTTCCCTATCTGCCTGCACCTCGCGACAGTTTGACGGAGACATCCCATGGAAGCCAACGCATTGCACCGCGGCCGCCTCATCGACCACGTCCAGCTGGTCGTCGCCGATCTCGCCGCCTCCCGCCGCTTCTACGGCGCTGTCTTCGGCGTGCTCGACATTCCGATTGGCGGCGAGGAAGCCAGTTATTTCTGGGCCGACGAACTCTTCATCTCCTCCCGTGACAGTCCGGCGGCGCAGGGGATGCTGACCGGCCGCCACCACCTCGCCTTCCAGGCGAAGGACCGCGCCATGGTCGAGGCCTTCCATCGGGCGGGCCTTGCCGCCGGCGGGCGCGACAATGGCCCGCCGGGCCTGCGCACCTATCACCCCGGCTACTACGCCGCCTTCCTCATCGACCCGGACGGCAACAACATCGAGGCGGTGTTCCACGGCGAGCACCAGCGCAGCGTCGGTTGTGGTGACATTCTGACACGCGCTTCCCGCTGACCACAGCCGTCCGGCCGTTCCCCGCTTGTTCGCACCTTCCGCCCCGCTTATCGAGGGTTCATGTCCCTCATTCCGATTCGCGAGGCCTGACCCATGGGCGAGCGCATAAATCCGCCGTCAGGCTCCGACGACGGTATCGAAACGATCAACCTGCGCGATGCGCTGGAGGAGCGCTATCTCGCCTATGCCCTCTCCACCATCATGGGCCGGGCGCTGCCCGACGCCCGCGACGGGCTGAAGCCGGTTCACCGCCGCATCCTCCACGCCATGCGGCTTCTGAAGCTCGACCCCGGCACGGCCTTCAAGAAATGCGCCCGCATCGTCGGCGACGTCATCGGCAAGTTCCACCCGCACGGCGACCAGTCGGTCTATGACGCGCTGGTGCGCCTCGCCCAGGACTTCTCGCAGCGCTACCCGCTCGTCGACGGCCAGGGCAATTTCGGCAATATCGACGGCGACAACGCCGCCGCCTACCGCTACACCGAGGCGCGCATGACCGAGGTCGCGCGCCTCCTCCTCGACGGTATCGACGAGGACGCGGTCGACTTCCGCAAGACCTACAACGAGGAGGACGAGGAGCCCGTCGTCCTCCCCGGCGCCTTCCCCAATCTCCTCGCCAACGGCAGCCAGGGCATCGCGGTGGGCATGGCGACCTCCATCCCGCCGCACAATGCCGCCGAGATCTGCGATGCGGCGCTGCACATCATCGCCCATCCCGACTGCACGACGCGCGACCTCATCGCCCATGTGCCGGGCCCCGATTTCCCCACCGGCGGCATCATCATCGAGGGCCGCGCCGCCATCGAGGACGCCTATGAGACCGGCCGCGGTGCCTTCCGCACGCGCGCCCGCTGGCACCAGGAGGATACCGGCCGCGGCACCTATCTCGTCGTCGTCACCGAGATCCCCTTCGGCGTCACCAAGGGCCGCCTGATCGAGAAGATCGCCGAACTCATCAACGAGCGGAAACTGCCCCTCGTTGCCGACATGCGCGACGAGAGCGCCGAGGACATCCGCCTCGTCTTCGAGCCGAAATCGCGCAATGTCGACGCCGGCATCCTCATGGAGAGCCTGTTCAAGCTGACCGAGCTGGAAAGCCGCATCCCGCTCAACATGAACGTCCTGATGAAGGGCAAGGTGCCGAAGGTCGTCGGCCTCAAGGAGGTGCTGCGCGAATGGCTCGACCACCGCCGCGAGGTGCTGATCCGCCGCTCGCAGCACCGCCTCGCCGCCATCGACAAGCGCCTCGAGGTGCTGGCCGGCCTCCTGATCGCCTATCTCAACATCGACGAGGTCATCCACATCATCCGCACGGCGGATGAGCCGAAGAAGGCCCTGGTCGCCCGCTTCGACCTCACCGAGGTGCAGGTCGAAGCCATCCTCAACATGCGCCTGCGCTCGCTGGCCAAGCTCGAGGAGATCGAGCTGCGCAACGAGCATGCGGAGCTGACGAAGGAGAAGGAAGGCATCGAGAAGCTGCTCGCCTCCGAGGCGCTGCAGTGGAAGACGGTCTCCTGGGAGATCGGCAATGTCAGGAAGCAGTTCTCCAAGGAAACGCCGCTCGGCAAGCGCCGCACCACCTTCGGCGAAGCGGGCGAGGTCGATGTCGACGCCTTCGCCGAAGCCCTGGTCGAGCGCGAGCCGATCACCGTCGTCGTCTCCGAGAAGGGCTGGATCCGCGCCCTCAAAGGCCATGTCCAGGATCTCGCGACCCTCACCTTCAAGACCGACGACCGGCTGAAGCTCTCCTTCTTCGCCGAGACGACGTCGAAGCTCCTGGTCTTCGCCACCAACGGCAAGGTCTTCACGCTGGAGGGGTCAAAGCTCCCCGGCGGCCGTGGCGCCGGCGAGCCGATGCGGCTGATGTTCGACCTCGAACAGGAGCACGACATCGTCGAGGTCGTGCCCTATCGCGGCGGCCGCAAGGTCCTGCTCGCCTCCCGCGATGGCCGCGGCTTCGTCGTCGCCGAGGACGAGCTGGTCGCCAACACCCGCAAGGGCAAGGGCGTCATGGGCGTCGACACGCCGGACGAACTCGCCGCCGTGCGCTTCGTCGAGGGCGACCACGTCGCCATCGTCGGGCTCAACCGCAAGCTCCTCGTCTTCCCGCTCAGCCAGGTGCCGGAAATGGCCCGTGGCAAGGGCGTCCGCCTGCAGAAATACAAGGAGGGCGGCATGGTCGACCTGAAGACCTTCACCCTCGCCGAAGGCCTGACCTGGAAGGATTCCTCCGACCGCACCTGGACCGTGGCGCAGGCCGACCTCTTCGAATGGATCGGCAACCGCGCCGAGGCCGGCAAGCTGCCGCCCAAGGGCTTCCCAAAGACCAACAGGTTCGGGTGAGGTCTCAGTCCGCCAGGGCGATCTGCGCCGCCTTGACCACGGCGCGGAAACTCTCGATCTGTGCGGCGAGGTAGCGACCGGTCTGCTCGGATGAGGCATCCGCGATGGCCGTCGTGCCGGCCGCGGCGAGCCGCGCCCGCAGCGCCTCGGTGGCGAGAGCCTCCCGCGCTGCCCGTCCGATCAGGGCGACCCGCTCCGGCGGGGTCGCCCTGGGTGCCAGCAGCATGTTCCAGGTCGCAAGTTCGACGCCGGGCAGGCCCGCTTCCGCAAAGGTCGGCACGCCCGGCAGCACCGTCTGGCGCGCCGGGGAGCCGACGGCGAGCGCCAGCACCCGCTTGCCCTCGATCAGCGAGGCCGCCGAGGCGAGGCTTTCGATGGTGAAGGCCACCTCGCCGGTGAGCACCGCCTGCATGGCCGGACCACCGCCCCGATAGGGAACGTGGACGACGTCGGAAAGTTCGGCCTTCAGCTTGAACAGCTCACCGGCCAGGTGGGTGATCGATCCGGCGCCGGCCGAGGCGTAGCTGTGCTTGCCCGGCTCACGGCGCAGCCGTGCGATGAACTCGGCCAGCGTGGTAGCGCCAAAGCCCGGCGCCGTCACCAGCACCAGCGGCGTGGTGCCGATCATGGTCACCGGCGCGAAATCGGCGATGGGATCGAAGCCGAGCCGGCGTGCGACGGCCGGGTTCACGCCATGGGTCGAGGCCGAGGCGACCAGCAGCACGTGGCCGTCCGGTTCGGAGCGGATCACCGCTTCCGAGGCCACGGCACCGTTGGCGCCGGCGCGGTTCTCGACGATGACGGACTGGCCGACCAGCGGGCCAAGTGCCTCGGCGAGAAGCCGCGCCGCCACATCCGTCGAGCCGCCCGGCGCGAAAGGCACGATCAGCCGCAGCGGCCGCTCCGGGAAGGCCGCGGCGACAGAGGCGAAAGGAAGGCTGGCAAGTCCGGCGAGGACGAGGCGACGGGTGGGCATGGCTGAGACCGGGCGAGAGAGATCAGGACTCTCCGGCTAGTCGCCTTGCCTGACACGCATATGACGAGACCGGGGCTGCCCGGGTCAGCCGCCCGCCGTCTCCACCCGCACCCAGCCCTCCGGCTGCAGCCGCTCCTGGGGCAGGAACCGCGCCTTGTAGTCCATCTTCGGCGAGCCCTCGACCCAATAGCCGAGATAGACATAGGGCAGCCCCATGGTCTTGGCCCGGGCGATATGGTCCAGGATCACCAGGGTGCCGAGCGAACGGTCGGCCTGGTCGGGCTCGTAGAACGAATAGACCAGCGACAACCCGTCACCGAGAATGTCGGTCAGCACGCAGGCCACGAGGTCGCCCTTCGACCGCCCGTTGATGGCGGTGTCGGCATCGCGCCTGCGATATTCCACCAGCCGCGTCTTCACGTGGCTGTCCTCCACCATCATCGCATAGTCGAGCACCGTCATGTCGGCCATCCCGCCGGCGCGGTGGCGGGCGTCGAGATAGGCGCGGAAGGTCGAATATTGCTCCGAGGTCGGGATGGCCGGCCGCATCTCGCCGACGAGATCGCTGTTGCGCAGCATGACCTTCCGGAACGACCGGCCGGGGCGGAAATCGGCCACCGGCACGCGCACCGAGATACAGGCCCGGCAGGTCTCGCAGGCCGGCCGGTAGGCGATGGACTGCGAGCGACGGAAACCGCCCTGGGTCAGGATGTCATTGAGCTGCGGCGCCTTGGGCCCGACCAGATGGGTGAACACCTTCCGCTCCGACTGGCCGGGCAGATAGGGGCACGGCGTCGGGGCCGTCAGGTAGAACTGGGGCGTGTCGCGCGGTTGCTGCGTCAAGGGAGCGACGCTCTTTCCAGATTCGTGGCCGGTCCTTCCTACGATAGGCACCGCGGGAGCGACGGCAAGTCTCCGGCCCATCACGTCGCCGGGACCGGGCATCGAGGGCCCGCCTGACAAGGCTCGCCATGCCCGGCGGATCAGCCGAGCTGGCCGCCGCCCGTCTCGATCCGGGCCGCCGGCAGGCCATCGGCCTCCAGGGCTGCGAGGATCTCGTGGAGATGTGCGCCGTCGCGAACCTCCAGCGTCACATCGAGCTTGGTGCCCTTGGCCGGGGTGTCGAGGAAGAGGCGGCGATGTTCGACACCGAGGATGTTGGCACCGAGGCTGCCGAGGCGCGTCGCCACCATGCCGAGGACGCCGGGGCGGTCGGGGATGGTGATGCGGACCGAGACGATGCGGCCTTCGCGTTCCAGTTCGCGCACCATGATCGAGGCGAGGATGCGCGGGTCGATGTTGCCGCCGCACAGGATCAGGCCGACCCGGGCGCCGCGGAAGCGCTCTGGCGCGGCCAGCATGGCGGCCAGCCCGGCCGCACCGGCCCCCTCGGCGATGGTCTTTTGCCGGGTCAGGTAGAGATTGACGGCGCGTTCCAGCTCGCTTTCGCTGGCGAGCACGATGTCGTCGACGAGGTCGCGCACCACCGGCAGGGTCGAGCGCCCGACGATCTTCACAGCGATGCCTTCGGCAAGGGTCGGCCCGCCGACCGGTCGGTTCTCGCCGCGGATCGCATTCCACATCGACGGGTAGAGCCCGGCCTCGACGCCGATGATCGAGATGCCGGGGCGGATCGCCTTGGCGGCCACCGCATTGCCGCCGATCAGCCCGCCGCCGCCGATGGGAATGACCAGCATGTCGAGATCCGGCACGTCCTCCAGCATCTCGCAGGCGATCGTCCCCTGTCCCGCCATGACGGCCGCGTCGTCATAGGGATGCACCCAGACGCGGTTCTCCGCCGCCTGGATCGCCTCGGCGCGGACCTGCGATTCCGCCAGGGTCTCGCCGTCGAGCACCACCGTGGCGCCGTGCGAGCGCGTCGCGGCGACCTTCACGAAGGGGGTCGTCACCGGCATGACGATGGTGGCGGGAATGCCGAGCCGGCTGGCGTGGAGCGCCACGGCCTGGGCATGGTTGCCAGCCGACATGGCGATGACGCCACGGCGGCGCTCATCGGCGTCGAGCGAGGCGAGCTTCACCAGCGCACCTCGCTCCTTGAAGGAATTGGTGACCTGCAGGTTCTCGTATTTGACGAAGACCTCGGCGCCGGTGATGGCCGAGAGCGGCGGTGCCGGCAGCATCGGTGTCCGCATCACCTGGCCGGCCAGCACCGCGCGGGCTGCCAGGATGTCGGCATAGGTCAAGGTCGGGGGAAGGGCGTCCGGCGCAGCTGTCATGTCGACGGTCTTATCCTGCCGCGGCGCGTTCCGCGAGGCCTGACCGCACTGTGCCGGCGGAACGGGGAGGCGACGGCACCTGATCCAGCCACCAGCGCTTCAGGATGACGAAGCGCGCCCCGGGAAAAGGGCCGCGCTCGGTAGAGAGCTCCGCGAGATCGGGCCGGCCGCGCCGGTCCAGCCCCTCGAAGCGGCAGGTTGCAAAATGCGCCGAGCGCGGCAATCCCTGCCGTTCCGCGAGATAGTCGATGCGCACCCCCGATCCTGCCGGGGCCGGGCCATGGCGGCTTTCGCGGATCAGCGTACCGGGATCATGCAGGGCTGGCAGGACCTCGCGGCAGAGCGCCAGCTGGTCGGGCGCCACGACGGGGGCGCAGGCACCGGCCGTCAGGACGACCGCCGTGATGACCAGGCCGTTCCTCACGCCGCCGCGCTGAGCAACCCGGCCACCCGCGGCGCGAAATAGGTGAGGATGCCGTCGCAGCCGGCACGCTTGAAGGCGATGAGGCTTTCGAGCATGGCGCGCTCACCATCGATGGCGCCGGCGCGGGCGGCCATCTCGATCATCGCGTATTCGCCTGACACCTGATAGGCGAAGGTCGGCACGCCGAACGTGTCCTTCACGCGCCTGCAGATGTCGAGATAGGGCAGGCCCGGCTTGACCATGACCATGTCGGCGCCTTCCGCCAGATCGATCTCGACCTCGCGCAGTGCCTCGTCCGAATTGGCCGGATCCATCTGATAGGTACGCTTGTCGCCGATCAGCGTCTTCTTGGTGCCGATGGCGTCGCGGAACGGACCGTAGAAGGCCGATGCATATTTCGCCGCATAGCTCATGATCTGAACTTCGGTGAACCCGCGCGCGTCGAGCGCCGCGCGGATCGCCCCGATCCGGCCGTCCATCATGTCGGAGGGGGCGATACAGTCGGAGCCCGCTTCCGCGAGGGCGACCGCCTGCTTGCACAGGATGGAGACCGTCTCGTCGTTGAGGACCCGGCCGCATTCGGTCAGCACGCCGTCATGGCCGTGCGAGGTGTAGGGATCGAGCGCCGCATCGGTGATCAGGCCGATCTCGGGCACCGCCGCCTTGATGGCGCGGATGGCGCGGCACATCAGGTTGCGATGGTTTTCCGCCTCGGTTCCCACGGGATCGCGCAGGGCCGGGTCGACATAGGGGAATGGAGCGAGAGCCGGAATGCCGAGCCGGGCCGCCTTCTCGGCCTCGCGCACCGCCTCGTCGATCGAGACACGGTCGACGCCGGGCATGGTGGCGACGGGCGTGCGGGGCTCGGTGCCGTCGACGAGGAAGATCGGCCAGATGAGGTCGTTGGTGGTCAGGACATTCTCGCGGACCAGCCGCCGCGACCATTCGGTCTTGCGGTTGCGCCGCAGCCGCGTGGTGAGGTCGAGCCGTTGCGCGGCCGATGGGGCGCCATCGCTGGCGGGCTTGTGGAAGGCGCGAAGGGTCATGGCCGTTCTCCGCGGCGTTGATCGACCGCTGAAGACATATGAATATCACTCTGGAATTATTCGGAACAGCCCTCCAGAGGGGGCTACTCCTTACGCAATGAGCGATCCGTCAGGCTCCCCCGGGCGGCCGAATTGACCCGGAGCCGCCATGCCCCATAACCGCGTGGTGTCGCGGTCTCTCCGGGTTCCCCCGCCGATGGATTTCTCCCTCTCCGAAGATCAGGAAGCTTTCCGTCAGATGGCGCGCGATTTCGCGAGCGCCGAAATGGCGCCCCATGCGCGCGACTGGGACGCCGGTTCCGTGTTTCCCGAAGAGACCCTGCGGGCCGCCGCTGCGCTCGGCTTCGGCGGCATCTATGTCCGCGAGGATGTCGGCGGTTCCGGTTTGACCCGCCTCGACGCGGCTTTGATCTTCGAGGAACTCGCCCAGGGCTGCGTCTCGACCACCGCCTATATCTCGATCCACAACATGGCGGCCTGGATGATCGACGCTTATGGCCACGACGATCTCAGGCGGCGCTACGTCCCCGATCTCTGCGCCATGAAGACCTTTTCCAGCTATTGCCTCACCGAGGCGGGCGCGGGATCGGATGCGGCCTCTCTGCGCACCCGCGCCGTCCGGAACGGCAATTCCTGGGTCATCAACGGCGCCAAGGCCTTCATTTCAGGCGGCGGCCGCTCCGACATCTATGTCGTCATGGCGCGCACCGGCGGGGAGGGGGCCCGCGGCATTTCCTGCTTCGTCGTGGACAAGGACACGCCCGGCCTCAGCTTCGGGGCCCAGGAGAAGAAGCTCGGCTGGAAGAGCCAGCCGACCGCCGTGGTCGATTTCGACAATGTCCGCATTCCCGCCGAGAACATGGTGGGCGAGGAGGGCCAGGGCTTCCGCATCGCCATGGCCGGCCTCGACGGCGGCCGCCTCAACATCGCCGCGTGCTCCCTCGGCGGCGCCCAGTTCTGCCTCGACCGAACCATTGGCTATGTGGGCGACCGCAAGCAGTTCGGGCAGGCGATCAAGGATTTCCAGGCGCTGCGTTTCCGCATCGCCGACTATGCGACCGAACTGGAGGCGGCGCGCCTCATGGTGCGCCGCGCCGCCGTCGCGGTCGGCGACAAGGACCCGCGGGCCACCACGCTCGCCGCCATGGCCAAGCGCTTCGCCACCGATGTCGGCTTCGAGGTGGTCAACGGCTGCCTGCAGCTGCATGGCGGCTACGGCTATCTCAATGACCACC
Organism: Phreatobacter sp.; assembly: GCF_022843985.1. Lineage (GTDB taxonomy): Bacteria > Pseudomonadota > Alphaproteobacteria > Rhizobiales > Phreatobacteraceae > Phreatobacter. Next base: position 227,090 of record NZ_JALHMP010000002.1, read on the forward strand.
CGATCGAGCGGGTGCTGCGCGACGTGCGCGTCCATCAGATCCTCGAGGGCACCAACGAGATCATGCGCGTCATCGTCTCGCGTGACCTGCTCGGCGCGTGATAACAGACAGGTCATGAGCGCACCGATTCACGACGATGCCGAGCCGGAAATCCTCATCGAGCGCCGCGGCTCGGCGGGGCTCCTGACCCTGAACCGGCCGAAGGCGCTGAATGCGCTGACCCTGACCATGGTGCGCGACATGCGGCGGGCGCTTGATGCCTTTGCCGTCGATCCCGCCGTGACGCGGGTGGTGGTGACTGGCGCCGGCGGACGCGCCTTCTGCGCCGGCGGCGACATCCGCGTGCTGCACGATCTCGGCAAGGCCGGCCGGCACGAGGAGGCGCTGGCCTTCTGGCGCGAGGAATACGAGCTCAACATCCTCATCAAGCGCTATCCAAAGCCCTATGTGTCCCTCATCGACGGCATCGTCATGGGGGGCGGGGTCGGCGTCTCCATCAACGGCAGCCATGTCGTCGCCGGCGAGAAATTCGTCTTCGCCATGCCCGAGGTCGGCATCGGCTTCTTCCCCGATGTCGGCGGCACCTATTTCCTGCCGCGCATCCCCGGTGAGATCGGCGCCTTCTTCGCCCTGACCGGCGAACGGATGAAACAGGGTGATGCGCTGTCCACAGGCCTTGCCACCCACGCCATGGCCTCGGAGCGCTTCACCGAGGCCAAGGATGCGCTCTGCGGCCGTGAGACGGTCGACCAAGTCCTCGAAGGCTTCGCCGACGTCGCGACCCAGCCGGCGAGCGTCACTGCCCGCCGCAGCGCAATCGATGCCTGTTTCCGCTTCGACACGGTCGAGGCGGTGATGGACGCCCTCGCCGCGGCCGCTGCGGCCGGCGACGACTGGAGCGGCCAGACTCTGGCGACGATGCAGACCAAATCGCCGACCTCCATGAAGATCGCCCTCGCGCAGGTCCGCGCCGGCCGGACCATGGAGTTCGAGGAGGCGATGAAGACCGAGTTTCGCATCGTCTCGCGCATCTGCCACGGCCACGATTTCTACGAGGGTGTCCGCGCCGTCATCATCGACAAGGACAATGCGCCGCACTGGCGGCCCGCGACCCTCGCCGCGGTCACCCCCGCCATGGTCGCCGCCCATTTCTCGCCCCTCGACGGGGGCGAGCTCGTTCCGCCCGTGGCCCCGCGATGAGCGCCCCCAAGTTCCGCCCCGCCAGCGATGCGCCGATCCAGGCCGACGCCGAGGAGCATGGGATCGACTGGAGCCGGATCTATCGAATCTTCATGCGCGCCCTTGCGATCCTCGTCATCGGCCGTGGCCTGACGCAGTGGATGGTCATCTGCGGCGGCCCGAACGCCGACGGCATCGGCTTCGAGGACATGCCCCCCGGCATGCAGGCCTCCATCATCTTCTTTGCGGTCATCGAACTGGTGGCAGGGGTCGGCCTCTGGCTCACCTCGGCCTGGGGCGGCGTTGTCTGGATCCTGGCGACGGCGGTCGCCATCGGCATCGACCTGGCCATGCTGGCGGGCATGCAGGGCTGGGTCCAGATCGCGGCGCGCTCCCTTCCGGCGACGATCGCCGATGCGGTCCTGCTGCTGTTCTACACGGTGGCGGCGATGATGGCCGCCCGCCAGGCCGACGACGCCTTCGAGGAATAAGAAGCCCGGCTTCGGTCCGGGCCCGAAAACACGACGCGGGAGGATTTCATGAGCACCATCGCCTTCATCGGCCTCGGCAATATGGGCGGCCCCATGGCCGCCAACCTCGTCAAGGCGGGCCATAGGGTCGTCGGCACCGATGTCAGCCCGATCGCCATCGACCGGCACGTCGCGGCCGGCGGCGTCGGTGCCGGATCCATCGCGGAGGCGGTCGCGGCGGCCGACGTCGTTGTCACCATGCTGCCCTCGGGCCGCGAGGTGAACGCGCTCTATGGCGGCGAGGCCGGCATCATCGCCGGCGCCAGGGCCGGCGCCCTGCTGATCGATTCCTCCACCATCGACGTCGACACCGCCCGTATCGTGGCGAAGGCGGCCGCGGCGCGTGGTCTTCAGATGATCGATGCGCCGGTGTCCGGCGGGGTCGGCGGCGCCAGCGCCGGCACGCTGACCTTCATGTGCGGCGGCGAGGATGCAGCCTTCGCCGCGGCCAAGCCCTTCCTCGAGGCCATGGGCAAGACCATCGTCCATGCCGGCGGGCCGGGTAACGGCCAGGCCGCCAAGATCTGCAACAACATGATCCTCGGCATCACCATGATCGCCACCTCCGAGGCCTTCGTGCTGGCCGAGAAGCTCGGTCTCGACGCGCAGAAGCTCTTCGACATCGCCTCAAAATCCTCCGGGCAGTCCTGGTCGCTGACGACCTATTGCCCGGTTCCGGGGCCGGTGCCGACCTCGCCGGCCAACCGCGACTATGCCGCCGGCTTTACCGCGGCCATGATGCTGAAGGACCTCAAGCTCGCCCAGGATGCCGCCCGTTCGGCCGGGGCGGTGACCCCGCTCGGCGCCGAGGCCGCCGCGCTCTACGGGCTCTATGCGGCTCAGGGTGAGGCCGGCACGGACTTTTCCGGCATCGTGAACTTCCTGCGGGGCAGGTGAGCACCGAAGGCTTCCCTTAGGGAAGGCACTGCCGCGGTGATCCCGCCGGGGAAGGTCCTTGCGGATCTTTGACCCGGCGTCATCGGCCTATGCTGAACAGGACGTTGCCCCGATTGCCAGCAGTTGAAGGAGGCCGCGTCACGACAATGGTTGACGACCGCTTTCGCCGATTTGAACAGTGTGTAAACACCGGCCGGGAAAGGAGCGGAATTCGGTGATTCCGATCCTTTACCGAACCTTGCCTCCGGCCCGTCAGGTTGATGAAAAGACAATGAGATATTGCTGATATATCAATGCAATCTCTTGTTGAGGAAGTAATGGTTAAGCTGCCTTCACGCTGTTTGTTCGGGGGCTTTTAAAATTCGCCGGTCTAGTTTGTTGGCACACGAGCGGTGAACAGGGCCGCTCGGCCGAGGGTCAAAAAACGCCCCGGCATCAACCAGGACAAGAGGCGTCCCATGAGCACGATGACCAAGACGCGCGACATCGCGTCGCCGCCGATTTCACCCGAACGTCTCGAGCGTTTCGAGGCCATCACGCCGGTCTACATGGAAGCGCTGACGCTGATCGAGCGCCTCCATCGCCGCCTGCTGGATGTCATCAAGGACGAGTTCGACCGTCGCAACCGGTCGGACATCAATGCCGTCCAGGCGCTCCTGCTGTTCAATATCGGCGACCGTGAACTGACCGCCGGCGAACTGCGCACCAAGGGCTACTATCTCGGCTCCAACGTGTCCTACAATCTCAAGAAGCTGGTCGAGATGGGCTATCTGTCCCACCAGCGTTCCCGCATCGACCGCCGCTCGGTGCGCATCAGCCTGACCACCAAGGGCCATGAGATCGCGGAGATCGTGAAGGCGCTCTACGCCAAGCATGTGCGCACGGTCGAGCAGGTCGGCGGCATCGCCCTCGACGACTTCAAGACGCTCAACAAGTCGCTGCTGCGTCTTGAGCGCTTCTGGACCGACCAGATCCTCTATCGGCTCTGAGGTGCCCATGACGACGATGCTGTCCGACTGGACCATGCTGGCCGCCGGCCTGGTCATGGTCCTTCTCCTGGCCGAGAACATGCTCGGCGTGACCGGTGCAACGCTTCTGGCGAAGGACCGCGTCAAGCGCCCCGAGTGACGGCTGCCGCCTCTCACATCCTGTTGATCCGGCGAGGCCGGCGCGGTCCTTTCGGCGCGCCGGCTTCCGTCTTTTCGTCAACTGGGCGCGCGCGGCGTGCCAAAAGATACATTTTCCCGGTCTGATCGCCGGAAATGCCTTGAGTTGGTCACATTGGTTGCCCTAGTTGCATTGTGACACCCGCTTGGCATTCCTTAAGGATAATGGTGTTTCCTCGCGCACCGGCGGGAGGCGACCCTGCCGATCATCCGGAGCCGTTATCGTGACCGATCGTTCCCCTGCGTATTCCGTTTCGTCCCTCGACCGGCGCACCCTGCTGGGCGGCATTGCCTCGCTCGGCGCCATGGCCGTGGCGAGCCCCGCCCTGGCGCAGTCGTCCCGCGGTGCCGTCGCCGAGTGGTCGGACAGTTTCGATGCCGGCTCGCGCACCCGCTCCACCATCAATCCCTATCCGGTCCTCGGGCCGCACACGGTGCAGGGCCTCGAGCAGGCCATCGCCCAGTACCAGGGCATCGTGTCGCGCGGCGGCTGGCAGCCGATCCCCGAGCGCGAACGCCTGCGCATCGGCGCGCGCCGCCGGTCCGTCGTGGTCCTGCGGGAGCGCCTGATCGCCTCCGGCGATCTCAACGCCTCCGCCGGCCGTTCCGATGTCTTCGACTCCTTCGTCGACACCGCCGTGAAGCGCTTCCAGGCCCGCCATGGCATTTCGCCCGACGGCCAGGTTCGCGAGTCGACCTATGCTGCGCTCAACGTTCCCGCCGAAATGCGCCTGCGCCAGCTCGAGACCAATCTCGTCCGGGTCCGTGCCCATTCCGGCTTCCTCGGGCACCGCTTCATCGTCATGAACATTCCCGCCGCCCAGCTTGAGGCGGTGGAGAACGGCGTCGTTGTCTCCCGGCATGTCACCGTCGTCGGCAAGATCGACCGCCAGTCGCCGGTTATCACGACCCGCGTGCAGGACATCAATTTCAACCCCTTCTGGACGGTGCCGGCCTCGATCATCCGCAGGGACCTCATTCCGAAGATGCAGGCCGAGCCGGACTACCTGACCAAGAACCGCATCCGCGTCTTCAACGGACAGGGGCAGGAGGTTCCTCCGGAATCCATCAACTGGAACACCATGGAGGCGATGAATTTCCGCTTCCGTCAGGACCCCTTCGAGGGCAACTCGATGGGTAACGTCCGTATCAACATTCCCAACCAGCATGCGGTCTACATGCACGACACGCCGTCGAAGGGCCTGTTCGGCGAAGACCAGCGCTTCCATTCCTCGGGTTGCGCCCGCGTCCAGAACGTGCGCGAGCTCATCGCCTGGATCCTGCAGGGCACGCAATGGTCGCGCTCGGAGATCGACCGCATCTTCCGCACCACCGACCGCGTCGACGCGAGGCCGGTGCACCCCATTCCCGTCTACTGGGTCTATATCACTGCCTGGGCCAATCCGGACGGCCTCGTGCAGTTCCGAGACGACATCTACCAGCGCGACGGGATCGGTCCCCAGGCTTCCGGTGCCGCCGCCCAGCCGGTGGCGCTGCGCTGAGCCTGACGCCTGCGACGATAGTGATGAAAGCCCGGCCTCGCGCCGGGCTTTTTGCTGCCGCGGGCGGGCTCAGTACAAACCCGAAGTGCGTCCTGCGAGGACCGCCTGAGCATAGGGCGGGGCCAAGCGGCGTCGGCAGCGGCGCTACCAGACGTCCCGGGCGCCCCCTCACACCGGCGCGCTGACCCGTGGCAGACTGACATCATGCCCGAATCACAGCCGCGCATTGTCTATTTCGAGCACACGGCGCTGGGCGCCTATATCCGCTGCGCCGCGATCTGCGCCGAGACCGGTACCGAGGTGGTCGTCATGGGCCCGGTCCAGGCCGCGCTGCACGATCTGGAACGCCTCGCCCGTCGTAAGCTGGAACGCCGGCTCGCGCAGGATGCGGGGGAGGGCGCCTGACATAGGCACAAGGTCTGGTGTCTGCGGTGCGCTCAACCTTGGACTCCCAACCGACGCTGTGCTACCGGCAACCACCATCGTCCCGAACGACCCGGCGACCATCGCCGCGCCACGGAGTGATCCGGATGTCCTCGTCTTCCGCCGCCGCCTCGCAGCCCTTCGAAGGCTTCTTCTCGGCCTCGCTCGCCGAAACCGATCCGGTCATCTTCGATGCGATCCAGAAGGAACTCGGGCGCCAGCAACATGAGATCGAGCTGATCGCTTCGGAGAACATCGTCTCGCGCGCCGTCATGGAAGCGCAGGGCTCGGTGATGACCAACAAATATGCCGAGGGCTATCCGGGCAAGCGCTACTACGGCGGTTGCCAGTTCGTCGACATTGCCGAGACGGTCGCCATCGAACGCGCCACCAAGCTCTTCGGCTGCCGCTTCGCCAACGTCCAGCCCAATTCCGGCAGCCAGGCCAACCAGGCCGTTTTCCTCGCCCTGCTGCAGCCCGGCGACACCTTCATGGGCCTCGACCTTGCCGCCGGTGGCCACCTCACCCACGGCTCTCCGGTCAACGTGTCCGGCAAGTGGTTCAAGGTCGCCCCCTACACGGTGCGCCAGGAAGACCAGCTCATCGACATGGACGAGGTCGCCCGCATCGCCCGCGAGGCGAAGCCGAAGATCATCATTGCCGGCGGATCCGCCTATGCCCGCTTCTGGGACTTCGCCCGCTTCCGCGCCATTGCCGATGAGGTCGGCGCCTATCTCTTCGTCGACATGGCCCATTTCGCCGGCCTGGTGGCGGGCGGCGCCCATCCTTCGCCCTTCCCCCATGCCCATGTCGCCACCACGACGACGCACAAGACGCTGCGCGGCCCGCGGGGCGGCATGATCCTCACCGACGACGAGGACCTGGCCAAGAAGTTCAACTCGGCGGTGTTTCCCGGCATGCAGGGTGGCCCGCTCATGCATGTCATCGCCGCAAAGGCCGTGGCTTTCGGCGAGGCGCTGCGGCCCGAGTTCAAGGCCTATGCCCAAGCCGTCGTCGCCAATGCCAAGGCGATGGCCGAGACGCTGAAGGCCGCCGGCTTCGACCTCGTCACCGGCGGGACCGACAATCATCTGCTGCTCGTCGACCTTCGCCCGAAGAACCTCACCGGCAAGGCCTCCGAGGCGGCGCTGGGACGCGCCTACATCACCTGCAACAAGAACGGTATTCCCTTCGATCCGCAGAAGCCCTTCGTCACCTCTGGCGTGCGCCTGGGAACGCCGGCCGGTACGACCCGCGGCTTCGGCATCGCCGAGTTCAAGCGCGTCGGCGAACTGATCGCCGAGACGCTGGACGGCCTGTCGAAGGCCAATTCCGATGAGGGCAATGCGGCCGTCGAGGCCATCGTGCGGGAGAAGGTGAAAGATCTCACCGCCCGCTTCCCGATCTATTCCTGACGCGGCGCGGGCGCCGTGCGCTGCCCCTTCTGCGGCTTCGCCGACACCCAGGTGAAGGACTCTCGTCCCACCGAGGACGGGTCGGCAATCCGGCGGCGGCGCGTCTGCACCGAATGCGGCGGCCGCTTCACCACCTTCGAGCGTGTCCAGCTGCGTGAACTGGTGGTGGTCAAGCGTTCGGGCAAGCGCGTGCCCTTCGACCGAGACAAGCTGATGCGCTCGATCCAGATCGCACTGCGCAAGCGGCCGGTCGATCCCGAGCGCGTCGAGCGGCTCGTCTCCGGCATCGTCCGGCAGCTCGAGGCCTCGGGTGAATCCGACATTCCCGCCGAGAATATCGGCCGGATCGTCATGGAGGCGCTCAAAGCCCTCGACGACGTCGCCTATGTGCGCTTCGCCTCTGTCTACCGGAACTTCCGCGACCCGCGCGAATTCCAGCAGCTCATCGGCGAGATGTCCGAGGACGGTGAGGGGGCCGGCGACCCCGAGCGCAGCTAGCGTGATGGACGGCGGCGCTTTCTCGGCTGTGGATCTCGGGCACATGGACCATGCCCTGCGGCTCGGCCGTCGCCATCTCGGCCTCGCCTGGCCCAACCCTTCCGTCGGCTGCGTGATCGTCAAGGACGGTGTCGTCGTCGGCCGTGGTGTCACCCAGCCCGGCGGACGGCCCCACGGCGAGACCACCGCCATCGCCCATGCCATCGCCGTCTCCGGCGCGGCGGCGACCCGCGGCGCCACCGCCTATGTGACGCTGGAGCCCTGCTCGCACTACGGCCGCACGGCGCCCTGTTCCGACGCGCTCGCGCGCGCGGGCATCGCCCGCGTCGTCTGCGCCATCGGCGATCCCGACCCACGCGTGCACGGACGTGGCTTCCACATGCTGCGTGCCTATGGCATCGGCGTCGATGTCGGTGCCGGCGCCGGCGAAGCCGCCCTCGACCATCGCGGCCATTTCATTCGCGTGCGCCAGGGGCGTCCCTTCGTCCAGCTCAAGATGGCGCTCTCGGCCGACGGCTTCGTCGCCGCAGCGGGCGGCGCCCGCACCCAGATCAGCTGCCCGGCGGCGACCGTCCAGCTCCATCTCGTCCGCGCCATGGCCGATGCCATCATGATCGGCATCGGCACCGTCCTCGCCGACGACCCGTTGCTAACCTGCCGCCTGGCGGGCATGGAGGAGCGCTCGCCGATCCGCGTCATCATCGATTCCAGGCTCCGCCTGCCGCTCGCCTCGCGCCTGGTGGCCACTGGGGGCGAGGTGCCGACCTGGGTCATCTCCACCGTCGGCGCACCGCCCGAAGCCGAGCGTGCCCTGCGCCGGGCCGGCTGCGAGGTCATGCTGGTGAGCCGCCTGCCAGACGGGGCGGTCGACATGGGCGCGGCGCTGCGCCTGCTTGCGGCGCGCGGCATCACCCGCGTCATGAGCGAGGGTGGCCCGATCCTCGGCGCCACGCTGATGAAGGCCGGGCTCGCCGACGAGATCATCGTCGCCCACGCGCCCGCCGCTCTGGGAGACGGCGTTCCCGGCTTCATCGAACCCATGCCCGCCCGCTACCGACTCGTCGAGAGCCGCATGGCGGGTCAGGACCGTATCGAAACCTTCCGCCCCGATCCGACCGCCGAGCGAGGAGCCTGAGCCATGTTCACCGGCATCATCACCGATGTGGGCGAGATCGTCGCCGTCGAGGAAAAGGGGTCCGCCCGCACCCTCGCCATCGCCTGTTCCTATCCGGCCGACAGCCTGCCGCTGGGCGCCTCCATCTGCCACATGGGCATCTGCCTGACCGTGACGACGCTGCGCCAGGAGGGCGAGCGCACGCTGGTCACCGTCGATGCCTCTGGTGAGACCCTCGCCCGCACGACGCTCGGCACCTGGCCGGTCGGCATGCCGGTCAATCTCGAGCGCTCCCTGCGCATCGGCGACGAACTCGGCGGCCACATCGTCACCGGCCATGTCGACGGTGTCGCCGAGATCGTCTCGCGTGAGGACCGCGACGGCACCGCCTGGTTTGTCTTCCGCGCACCGCGGGAACTCGCCAAGTTCATCGCCGAAAAGGGCTCGGTCGCCCTCGACGGCACGTCGCTGACCGTCAACGGTGTCGATGGCGACACTTTCACCGTGACCATGATCCCGCATACGCTGCAGGTGACCACCTGGGGCGCCGCGAGGGCCGGTGACCGGGTCAATCTCGAGGTCGACATGATGGCCCGTTACGCGGCCCGCCTTGCGGAGGCGAAGGCGGAGGGCTACTAGAGCGCTCCCAATCCGAAGGACCTGCCATGGCCGCCCCGCGTTCCGCGCCCGAGCACGTGATTCCGACCCATGCCCGCGTGCTCATCGTCGAGGCGCGCTTCTACGACGATCTCGCCGACGCCCTTCTGGATGGTGCAAAGGCCGCGCTCGCGGAGGCGGGCGCCACCTGCGAGGTGCATACCGTGCCCGGCGCGCTCGAAATCCCCGCGGCCATCGCCATCCTGATGGACGGTGCGGCGGCGCACGGGAGACCCTTCGACGGTGCGGTCGCCCTCGGCACGGTGATCCGCGGCGAAACCACCCACTACGAGATCGTCTCGGAAGAGAGTTCGCGCGCCCTGATCGACCTGTCGGTGGCGCGCAAGATGCCGCTCGGCAATGGCATCCTGACGGTGGAGAACGACGATCAGGCCTGGGCCCGCGCCCGCCGCAGCGACCTCGACAAGGGGGGCGGTGCTGCCAGGGCCTGCCTCGCCATGATCCGCCTGAAACGTGCGGCGGAGACCCTGTAATGGCCGAGACCGCTCCCAAACAGGCCAACAAGCGTGGCACGGCCCGGCTCGCCGCCGTCCAGGCGCTCTATCAGATGGACGTCGCCGGCTCGGACATCAACGATGTCATCGGCGCATTCCAGACCTTCTGGATGGGCCGCGAGGTGGAAGGCGAGACCTATCTGCCTGCCGACCACCAGTTCTTCCGCGACATCATTCAGGGCGTCATGCGCGACCAGCAGCGCATCGACGTGGCGGTCGACCGAATCCTCGCCGACGACTGGCCGCTGCGCCGCATCGAGGCCGTTCTCAGGGCGGTGCTGCGCGCCGGGGCCTATGAACTTTTCGAACGGCCGGACGTGCCTGCCAAGGTCATCATCGCCGAATATGTCGACGTCGCCGACGCGTTCGTCGACCGCGAGGAGGTCGGCATGGCCAATGCCGTGCTCGACAAGATCGCCAAGCGCCTGCGCGCCGCCGAGATGGGTGAGGCGCCGAAGGGCTGAGCCTCGCCGCTCTCCCCTTTGCCGGCGCCATCGGCCATGATCACCCCGTGACCCGCCCCTCCGAAGACGATCTCATCGCGTGCTTCTTCGCGCCGCTCGCCACGACCGCGGGGGCCGACGGGCTAACGGACGATGCCGCCGTGATCCCGGAGGGCACCGGCGACCTCGTCGTCACCAAGGACATGGCCATTGCCGGTGTGCATTTCTTCCCCGACGACCCGCCGGACCTGATCGCGGCCAAGGTGCTCAGGGTCAATCTCTCCGATCTCGCCGCCAAGGGTGCTTTACCCGTCGGTTTCCTCCTTGGTCTCGGCCTGCCGCCGGACTGGACCACCGCCTTCCTCGCGGTCTTCGCTAAAGGCCTCGCCAGCGACATCGCCCTCTATGACTGCCCGTTGCTCGGCGGCGACACGGTGAAGGTCCCCGGTCCCCTGACCCTGTCGGTCACAGCCTTCGGCCGTGCCGCCCGGACCGTGCGCCGCCGCGGCGCGCGCCCGGGGGACGTGCTCTGCGTCACCGGGACGATCGGAGATGGTGCCCTGGGGCTGATCGCGCGGCAGGCAGAGCGCGCGCCCGGCACCGCGCCCGACTGGCTCCGCCTGCTCGCGCCGGAGGAGCGCGCCCATCTCGTCGACCGCTATCTCGCACCGCGTCCGCGCACGGCGCTCGCCGCGGCTGTCGCCCGCCACGCCTCGGCGGCCATGGACGTGTCGGACGGGCTGGTCGGTGACCTCGCCAAGATGATGGCGGCGTCTGGGGCCGGCGCGCGGCTCGACGCCGGGGCGGTGCCGCTGTCGCCCGCCGCAGCGTGCGCCCTCGCGTTGGATCCGGCCCTGCGCGAGCGCATCCTCACTGGCGGTGACGACTACGAGATCCTGCTGGCCTGCCCCAAGGACCGTCTCGCCGAACTATGCGACGATGCGGCTGCGGCAGGCGTGCCGCTGGCCGTGATCGGGGCGGTCACGGATGGCATCGACGTGATCTGGAAGGCGGAAGGGCAGGTGCTCTCCTTCGTTGCCGGGCGGTTCGAGCATTTTTGACACTCGGGGCATTCTCGTTCGCCTGAGTCCCGCGCCGCCCGCTCCACCGCGTCATGCCCGGCCTCGTGCCGGGCATCCACGAATTCTGCAGCCACTGCGGTGTTCAAGCCGTGGATGGCCGGGACAAGCCCGGCCATGACGGAGAGGGAGGTGCGATGTCCTCCCGGCCCCGTGACATCCACTGCAACGAAAAAGGCCCCGGAAACCGGGGCCTTCCTCCTTCACAAAGGGGGAAAAGACTCACTCCCAGGCCATGACGACGTGGCCTGGGGAGACCTCGCGGTACTGGCGGGCCGGGGGCACGTAGTCGGGGGCGCGGACGGGGCTCTTGATCTCGTCGTTGGAGACGCCGCGCTTCTGCGCGCGCCGGGCGGGATCGGGGATCGGCACCGCCGACATCAGCTTCTTGGTATAGGGGTGCTGGGCATTGCCGAAGACCGCAGCACGCGGGCCGATCTCGACGATCTCGCCGAGATACATGACGGCGACGCGGTGGCACATGCGCTCCACCACGGCGATGTCGTGGGAGATGAAGAGATAGGCCAGGCCCATGCTCGCCTGCAGGTCGAGCATCAAGTTGACGACCTGCGCCTTGACCGAGACGTCGAGGGCCGAGACCGCCTCGTCGGCGACGATCAGCTTCGGGCCGAGGGCGAGAGCGCGGGCGATGCAGATGCGCTGGCGCTGGCCGCCGGAGAATTCGTGCGGATAACGCGAGGCCATGTCGGGCGACAGGCCGACGCGGGTGAGCAGGTCGGCGACGCGGTCCCGCGCTTCCGACCCGGTGGCGAGGCCATGGGCATAGAAGGGTTCGGCAATGGCCGAGCCGATCGACATGCGCGGGTTGAGGCTGGCGAAGGGGTCCTGGAAGATGATCTGCATGCGCTTGCGCATGTCGCGCAGCTTGCCGCCTTCCATCGAAAGCACGTCCTCGCCGTCGATCAGCACCGAGCCGGCATTGGGCTCGATCAGCCGCAGGATGGAGCGTCCCGTGGTCGACTTGCCGCAGCCCGACTCGCCGACCAGGGCCAGCGTCTCGCCCGAATGCAGCGAGAAGGACACGTTCTCCACCGCATGGACGCGGCCGGAGACCTTGCCGAACAGGCCGGAATGAATGTCGAAGCGGGTGGTGAGGCCGGAGACCTCGAGCACCGGACGCTCGGCCGCCTTCACCGTGTCGGGGGTCTCCACCGGCACGTCGCTCTCGCCCGTCGCCTTGTCGACGATGGGGAAGCGCATCGGCCGGCTGATGCCGGTCATCGAGCCGAGCTGCGGCACGGCGGAGAGCAGCGCCTTGGTATAGGGATGGGCGGGCGCTGCGAAGATCTGCCCGGTCTCGCCGGCCTCAACCGCCTTGCCCTGGTACATGACGACGGTGCGGTCGGCGATCTCGGCGACGACGCCCATGTCGTGGGTGATGAAGAGGACGGACATGTCCTCCTCCTCCTGCAGCACCTTGATGAGCTCGAGGATCTGCGCCTGGATCGTCACGTCGAGGGCGGTCGTCGGCTCGTCGGCGATGAGCAGCTTGGGCCGGCAGGCGAGCGCCATGGCGATCATGACGCGCTGGCGCATGCCGCCGGAGAAGCGGTGCGGATATTCGTGGAAGCGCGACTTGGCGGCGGGGATGCGCACCTTCTCGAGGAGGCGCACCGTCTCGGCCTCGGCCTCCTGGCGCGACATGCCGCGGTGGTAGATCAGCGCCTCGGCGATCTGGAACCCGATGGTCAGCACCGGATTGAGCGAGGTCATCGGTTCCTGGAAGATCATCGCGACTTCATTGCCGCGCACATGATGCATCGCCTTCTCGGGCAGCGTCGTCAGCTCCCGCCCGGCGAGCTTGATGCTGCCCTCGACCCGGCCGCTCTGCGGCGGGATCAGCCGCATGATCGACAGCGCCGTCACCGACTTGCCGGAACCGGACTCGCCGACAATCGCCACCGTCTCGCGCGGGCCGACATCGAAGGAGACGCCGCGCACCACCGCGTTCCACTCGCCCTCGCGCAGGAACGACGTCACCAGGTTCGAAACCGACAGGACAGGGCCTGTATTGGGGGCGGGAGCCAAGGAATCGGCGGCAGACTGGGGCAGTGCGCTCACGTCGAATGTCACTCGCTGGTATGTGTCACGGGGCGGCGCCAAGGCACCTGCCGGGCGCTTATCCTCATGCAACATCCATTCCATTGCAACCCGCAGCGGGCATGGCCCCGATGCTGTGGATGAACCGCGGCGCCGCCGCTGCGCGGGCCGAAACCGCCCAAGGGAGCGGCATGGCGCGCCATCCCGGTGGGCACCAGCCGAACGGTCCGCCTCTTCCCGACCGGGCCCGTCCTCGGCTAGAGCACCCTTGTCCGACCGGAGTGTCCCGCGTGCCTGCCAGACCGCTTGTCATGTTTCCCGATCCGCGCCTGAGGCTGCGCGCCGCGCCCGTCGAGCAGTTCGACAAGGCACTGGAAATCCTGGCCCAGGACCTCATGGATACGGTCGTCGCCGCGCCGGCCATCGGGCTCAGCGCCTGCCATATCGGCGTGCAGCAGCGGCTGGTCGCCATCCGCATGGCTGACGATGCCCTCATGCGGCTCTACGTCAATCCGCAGATTCTCTGGACCTCGCCCGAGACCAGGCGCGAGCAGGAGGGCTCTGTCTCCATGCCCGGCATCACCGAGGAGGTGGAGCGCCCCGCCCGCATCGGCCTCACCTGGAACACCCTGTCGGGAAGCGAGGAGCGCGCCGAGGCCGACGGTTTTCTCGCCGTCGTTCTACAGCACGAGATCGACCAGCTCGATGGCATCTTCTGGCTCGACCGGCTGTCGCGGCTCAAACGCGAACGCGCCATCCGGCGCTATGAGAAATCGCGCCGGACGGGGCGCTGAAAGGCAGGCCTGTGGCGCCCTACAATGGTAAAGGCCTGGGGAGGCGCGCCGCAAGCGGCCGCCTCCTTCCTGGTGCCGCTCCGTCCGTTCAGGCCGCCTTGATGGTGGCGAAAAAGTCCGTGACCTCGTGGCGGATCTTGTCCGTCTGCTCCGTCAGCGCATTGGCTGCGGTGAGGACGAAGGTGGAGGTCGTGCCGGTCTCGCTGGCGGCCTGGCTCACCCCGGCGATGTTGCTCGACACTTCCTGGGTGCCGCGCGCGGCCTCCTGGATGTTGCGGGCGATCTCCTCGATGGCAGACTGCTGCTCGCCGACGGAAGCGGAGATGGCGGCGGCGATGGAACTGATCGTCTCGATGGTCGTGCCGATCTGGGTGATCGAATTGACCGACTGGTTGGTCGCCGACTGGATGGCCGCGATCTGCACACCGATCTCGTCGGTGGCCTTGGCCGTCTGGCTGGCAAGGCTCTTGACCTCGGAGGCGACGACCGCGAAGCCCTTGCCGGCCTCGCCGGCCCGCGCCGCCTCGATCGTGGCGTTGAGCGCCAGCAGGTTGGTCTGGCCGGCGATATTGGCGATCAGGCTGACCACGTCACCGATCTTCTGCGCCGCCTCGGCGAGCCCGTCCATGACCGCCTTCGACTGGCGCGCCTGGTTCACCGCCTGGTTGGCGATCTCGGTGGAGTGGCTGACCTGCCGGCCGATCTCCGCCACCGCGCTGGACAGTTCCTCCGAGGCCGCCGCGACCGTCTGCACGTTCGACGCCGACTGTTCCGATGCCGCGGCGACGGCGGTCGACTGCCGCGTGGTCTCCTCGGCATTGGCGGCGAGGCCGTTGGCGGTGCTGCTCAACTGCCCGGCCGACTGCTCCATCGTCTTGAGGGTGAGCGTCATTTCGCCATTGAAGGGTAAGCGCTGTTGTCAGGCCACGGCTTTGAGCGGTCTTGCGGCATAGGCCCAGGGCAGGAGCTCGTCGATCTGGCTTTGCGGATGTCCGGCGACGATGCGGCTGATGACGTCGGCGAGG
>NZ_JALHMP010000003.1 GCF_022843985.1 Phreatobacter sp.
GAAGATCAAACGAAAGCGAAGCTGCCATGCCTGCTGGCCTCCGCCCAGCAGGAAGCTTGAATCACTTCGCGGCCGATTTGGAAATCCCTCTCGATTCAACCAGGACGATTCCGGCTCTAGAGAGCAGCAAAACCCCTTGAGCAGGGTATGTGGTCCAATGATTTTGGTCTCGGCTCGTAACCCTTGATCCCCATACTGCACGCATTCGTTAACGCGGTCTTTCCACTAACGGAACGCTAACGAGTTCCTTCGTATTGTCGGCAACCGTCCCTCCGCCCCTCCGGTCGCCCTCCGCGCATGTCGTCCCAGCGTCTTCCCAGCGTCCAGCGATTGATTGGCCTCGCGCGGTCGAACGGCATCGACGTCCGGCCGACCCTGCTGCGCATCATCGTCGACCAGTTCGTCGCCGAGACGCGCCACAGCGCCGCCGAAGTGACGCGGTTCGGCGAGCTGGTGGTGAACCTGCTGCCCAAGGCGAGCGAGGCCGACCGTCTTCTGGTCGCCGAGAAGCTCGCCCGCCACCGCCAGACCCCCGCTGTCGTGGCGCGGCGCCTGGCCGCGGATACCGGCGCGGTGGCGCGCCCGCTCCTGACGCATGGCCGGGCCCTGTCGGATGACGATCTTTTCCTCGCGGTCCGGTCGGGCGATCCGCTCAAGGCGCTGGCCGTGGCGGAGCGCGAGGATATCGGGCTCGCCGCGCTGGTGGCGCTGGAGGACATGGACGACCCCGCCGTCAAGGCGGCGCTCGCCGCCCGTATCGGGCGCTCCCCCGTGTCCAGCACCGAGCCGCTGATGGCACCCCCCGCCAATATCGGTCGCCGCTTCCTTGCCGCCACGCCGGCCCAGCGCGAGACGATGCTGGCCGAACTCGCCCTGTCGCAGCCGGCGCTGCCGCCGGGCCTCGGCCCCCGTGGATCGACGCAGGGCCAGGGCCAGGAGATCGAGGTCGCGGCCCTGTCCCGCCGCGCGGGCGCCCTCGCCGAGGCGATCGGCCGGAGCTTCGGCCTCGACCGTATCATGGCCGGTCGCATCGCCGAGGATGCCGGCGGCGAACCCCTGGTGGTGGCGGCGCGGGCCCTTGATCTCGGCCGCGAGGCAACGGCCCGTATCCTGCTTTTCGCCCACGAGGCCATCGGCACGTCGGTCGACCGGATCGCCGCGCTGTCGACCCTCTACGATGCCGTCCCGCGCGGCGTCGCGGTCACGCTGGTGCGCGCCTGGCAGGAGGCCTCACCCCTCGCCCCGCCGGTCCGGACGATCCGGCACCAGCCGGTTTTCGCGTCCGACGCCACCGACCGGCCGGGCGCGCGCCAGGCCGCGAGCCCCGCGCCCCGTCAGGCAGCACGATCGCCGGCGGCGCGTCCGGCGGCATCACGGCTGCCGAAAGGCTCCTGAGAACCGTCAGGGCCGGGCCAGTTCGACGAAGGCGCGCCCGTCGCGGTCCTCGATATCGATGATCCACAGGTCGGGGTCGAACTTCGTCTCGCGCGCCAGTTTCTCGCTGACCCTGGACTCCTCGACGAAGGTGTCCGGCCAGGCCGGGACGAAGAGGCGGTCGACTGGCCGGCCGTCATCGAAGGCCGATTGCGGCGCCTGCAGATAGAGCGCGACGAGGCGGTCGGCAGCCCGCGAGACGGTGACGGCGATGGCGCCCGCCTCGGCATTGCCCCGGCGGCGGAGCGTGGCGAAGCCGCCTTCCAGGCCGACGCGCCGCATGAAGGCGGAGACCCAGAAGTCGGAGGTGACCCGCATCAGCGGCGGACGCCGGAACTCTCGGCGGCGATGAGGTCGCCGATGGAGCGCTCGCGGGGCGCGGGAGCGGGCCGGGGCGCCGGCACGGCGCGCGGATCACGCGACAGGAGATCGGCTATGTTCTGCGGACCCTGGGGCGCGGCCGGCGCCGGCCGGACCGCGGAGGCTGCCGGTGCAGATGCCGGCGCGCCACGGCGCAGGCGGGCCAGCAGCGCTTCCGAGGCCTCGCCGGTGACGGCGAGGCGCGCCTCGGTCTCGTAGCGGCGGATGGCCGCCTCGGTCTTGGGGCCGGAACGGCCGTCGACCGTGCCGTCATAGAGACGGCGGCGCTGCAACTCGCGCTGCACGTCGGCGATGATGTCGGCGCGGGTGCGCGGCGCAGCGGCGACGGGACCAGGGGCCGGCGCGGCCCCCTCGCTCGGCCGCGGCGTGATGCTCGCGGTCTGCTGCACGTCGGTCGTCCGGGCCGCGACAGGCGGCGGCGCCGGCTGGATCACCGCGGCGGCGAAGAGCGGGGCCGGATGGGGGCCGGACTGGCGGACGAGGGCATTGGCGACGATGCCCACGGCGACGATGCCGAGCAACGCCAGCGCGAGCCGGTCGCCGGGGCTGCGGCCGATGATCTGCCGCCAGACCGAGGGGCGCGGCGCCGCATCGTCCAGATCGTCGGCGGCGCGTCCGCGGCGGGGACGCAGATCCTCGTCGTCATAGGTCGCGTCACGCAATTTTCCGTCCCTCCTGGGGCTTGTCGATCGCCGGCACCGGGGCGGCCAGCGGCAGGGGCGCCACCTGTCCATGCGCCTCGCAGTCCATCGGCATCCGCAAGGTGACGCGGGTTCCACGGCCGACCTGCGAGGTGATCTCGAGGCGACCCCCGTGCAGTTCGGCCAGGCCCTTCACGACGGACAGGCCGAGGCCGGTGCCGTCATAGGGCCGGTCGTAGCTCGAGCGCGCCTGGAAGAAGGGGCTGCCGAGCCGCGGCAAATCCTTGGCGGCAATGCCGATGCCGGTGTCGGTGACCGAGAGCGACAGCCAGCCGCCGTCGCGGCGCAGGCCGATGGTCACCGAGCCGCCCGGCTTGGTGAACTTGATGGCGTTGGACACGAGGTTGAGCAGGATCTGCCGGTAGGCGCGCTTGTCGCCCACCACCTCCTCGACGGCCTCGGGAAGGTCGGCGGTGAGCGCCACGCCGGCCCCGCTGGCCTTGAGGTCCATCATCTGGACGCATTGCTTCACCAGCGGCGGCAGGGCGAAGGGCTCGGGCGTGATCTCGAAATGGCCGCTCTCGATCTTCGACATGTCGAGGATCGAATTGACGAGATTGAGAAGGTGCTCGCCTGAATCGCGGATCAATGTTGCATATTCGTGACGGCGCGCCTGGTCGAGGCGCATGGCCTCCTCGTGCATCAGCATCTCGGAAAAGCCGTTGATGGCATTGAGCGGCGTGCGCAGTTCGTGGCTGACATTGGCGAGGAAAAGGCCGCGGGCCTCGTTGGCGCGGTCGGCTTCTTCGCGGGCGGCATCGACGGCGCTCTCGTGCTGCTTGCGCTCGGAGACGTCACGCAGGACCGAGACGACCTGCTGGCCATCGCCGGATCCGGAGAGCGGGCGGCTGCGCATCTCCATCCAGATGAAGGCGGGCTGGCCGTCGATCGTGTCCTCGCGGCGGAGCCGGAACTCGGCAGCGGCCTCGATATGGCGCGAGGCGGCAATCGACAGGGCGTTGAGATAGGCCGGGCGGTCGGCGACATGGACGCGGTCGAACAGGCTCTGGCCATGCAGGGCATAGGACGGCACCCCGACGACGCGCTCGGCGGCGGGCGAGGCGAAAACGACGGCGCCATTGCGGCTGTGGCAGGTGATCAGATCGGTCATGTTCTCGGCGAGAAGCCGGTAACGCTGTTCGCCGACCGAGTGGACCTCCTCGCCGGCCCGGCTGACCATGACGGCCGACAGGGCGAGGCTCAAAGCATAGATCACGGCGGCAGCGACCGAGGCGAAGCCGGCCACGGCGAGATGGGTGCTGCCGAGGGTCGTCGGCATCAGCGCGCCGGTCAGTTGCAGGGCACCGATGACGCCGACGGCGGCAACCACCATGGCGGCGGCGCTGGTGACGACGCGGCGGGAGCCCGACAGCACGGCCTCGGCCGGGACCAGTGCGAACCAGATGACGATGAAGGAGGCGAGACCGCCGGACAGCACGGCAATGACCGAGACGATGCCGGTCAGGGCAGCGGCGGAGAAAAGGTGCGCCTGCTGATACGCACCCGTGCGGGACAGGAAAGTGGCGATGGCGATGGGCAGGACCAGCCAGCCGAAGGCAATGGTCTCGACCAGGCCCGGCACGCCCTGGAAGGCGAGGAAGAGCGGCAGCGCCGAAAGAGCGATGAGGCCCGGAATCAGGCGCGTCGCAATAAAGGCCCGGTGGCGGGCGAAGACGACGGGATCCACCGTCGCGGCCGGATGTACCAGACCGTCGAGATAGGATCTCACCGAACCGATCAACGCGCTTTCACGCAACGCACTCACCCCGACCCGCGGCGTCCGCCGTTCTCAGTGACCGGAGGATCGCAGCCCGGCGTGAAGGAAAAGCTAAGTCGGCGCGGCGGACGGCAAGGCGGTTGCGCCCCCCGGCCGTTTCGTCGGCCATGGTGAAGAAAGGCTTGCGGTGGCGCGGCCGGCACGGTCCCGACAATTTGCGTCAACCTTAACCCGGATTCAGCCCGGTTTCCGACGGATTCACCCTCTCCGCCAAGGCCCTGTTCACAGGTCGACCCCATGATCGTCAGGACCGGAGCGGTGCCCTCGAGGCGACAACGACCGCCCGGATACAGGGCTCCAACGACCGGAAACGGCGTCATGTCATTCCTCTTCAAGGCCGCCTTCTGGCTCGGCCTCGTCTTCTTTGTCCTGCCGCCGTCGGCGCCGCTGCCGCCGTCGGCCGGCGGCGACCTGCCGACGGGAGGCCAGGTGGCCAGCGCGGTGATCCGCGGCGCCGTCCAACTGTGCCGCGACCATGCCGACAGCTGCGCCCGCGGCGTCGGCGCCGTCACCGAGACGGTGCAGCGCGAGGTGGTCGGCGCGGCCGTGCCCGCCGCGCGCGACACGCTGGTGCCGGCGGACCTGCAGGTGCCGTTCGGCGGTCTTGCGATCCCCCCGGGTTCGGCACCGAGACAGGCGCCCCTGCCGCCGCGGCGGCCCGCCTGACGAGGCGGCGCTTTGTTTCGGCGCCGCATCGCCCTATATCCCCGGCATGAGCCAGCTTGCCGCGCCTGCCATCGACGAGATCAAAGAAGCCTTCGCCCTGATCGACGACTGGGAGGAGCGCTACCGCTACCTGATCGAGATCGGCAAGGCCTTGCCGCCGCTTGCCGCCGACGAGCGCAATGAAGCCAACAGGGTCAAGGGCTGCGCCAGCAATGTCTGGCTGGTCACCCATGTCGCCGATCGCGGCCCCGACGCCGTGATGACCTTCGCCGGCGAGAGCGACGCCCATATCGTCAAGGGGCTGGTGGCCCTGACGCTCGCCTTCTATTCCGGCCGCCCGGCCCGCGCAGTCGCCACCGACGACGCCTTCGACCTGTTCCGCTCCTTCGGCCTCGAACAGCACCTGACGCCGCAGCGCTCCAACGGCGTGCGGGCGATGATCGACCGCATCCGCCGCGACGCTGCCGAAGCGCTTGTGGCCTGATCAGAGAGCGAAGGCCGGGCCGAGCCCCGCCAGATCGCTGAGGGTCGCGACCGGATCGGCACCGGGATATTCGTTCGGCATGGCGGTGCGGTTGACCCAGACGGGCACGAAACCGAAGCGGGCGGCGCCCGCCACGTCCCAGCGGTTGGACGAGACGAAGACGACATCGCCGGGATCGCCAAGGCCGAGCACGCCCTGCGCATGGGCATAGACGGCGGGGACCGGCTTGTAGGCGCCGACCGGCGCCACAGTCACCACGGCATCGATCAGCGGTCCGATCCCCGCCGCGGCGATGGCCTTTTCGACCATGGCCTGGGTGCCATTGGTGAAGATGGCGGTGGTCTTGCCGGCCGCTTTCAGCCGTTCGAGCGCCGGGGCGACATCCGGATAGGCGGCCAGGGTCTCGTAGGCGGCGAGCAGCGCCTGCCGGAGGGCGGGATCGGCAACGCCGTGGCGGGCGAGCGCGAAGTCGAGGCCGCGGGTGGTCAGGGTCCAGAAGTCCTCGAAGCCCCCCATCAGCGTGGTGATCCAGGAATATTCGAGCTGCTTGGCCCGCCACAGCTGGGAAACGGGTTCGGCGAGAGGTCCCAGCGGTGCCCCGGCGCGCTGGACGGCGGCATGGACGTCGAACAGCGTGCCATAGGCATCGAACATGAACGTGTCGGCGGGCATGGCGGTCTCTCCCCGGGTTCCTAGCCCAACCCTCGCATCGCCGCGCGGCTGGGATCACCACAATTCATGATGACGCGGCGCGCCGCCACGCTAAATTCCGCCTCCCCGCGGAAGGAGATGCGCGATGACCAGCTGGTCGAAAACCTGGACCTATGTCGACGGCGACTGGCTGGAGGGCAATCCGCCGCTGACCGGTCCGCGCAGCCACGCCTTCTGGCTCGGCTCCTCGGTGTTCGACGGCGCCCGCATCTTCGACGGCCAGATGCCGGACATGGACCTGCACGCGGCCCGGCTCAACCGCTCGGCGGTGGCGCTCGGCCTGAACGCGACCATGACGGTGGAGAGCATCGTCGGTCTGACGCGCGACGGCGCGAAGAAGTTCGACGGATCGGTGCCGCTCTATGTCAAGCCGATGTACTGGGCCGAGGGCGAGGGCGGCAACGCCATCCTCCCTGACGCGGAGACGACGCGGTTCTGCCTGTGCATCTTCGAGGCGCCCATGGGGGTGCCGACCGGCATGGCCATCACCCTGTCGAAATTCCGCCGGCCGACCATCGAGAACGCCCCGACCGATGCGAAGGCGGGGTGCCTCTATCCGAATAACGGGCGGGCGCTGCGCGAGGCCAAGTCCCGTGGCTTCGACAATTGCCTGGTCATGGACATGGTCGGCAATGTCGCGGAAACGGCGACGTCCAACATCTTCATGGCGAAGGACGGGGTGGTCTACACGCCCATCCCGAACGGCACGTTCCTGAACGGCATCACCCGGCAGCGGACCATCGCGCTCCTGCGCGAGGCCGGCGTCACCGTGGTGGAACAGAGCCTGCGCTATGCCGATTTCGAGACCGCGGATGAGATCTTCTCGTCAGGCAATTATTCCAAGGTGGTGCCGGTGACGAAGATCGACGACCGGGCGCTGCAGCCTGGCCCGCTCGGCCGCAAGGCGCGCGACCTCTATTTCGCCTATGCGGCCGCCGGCCCGCGCCTGTGAAGGCGGGCCACCGGGGGCCGCTGCTGCCGGCCAGAGACCCCCGCGCAGGGGTCACCCCCCGACATGGGCGCGGAAATCCTTGAGCGAGGCGAAGCGGGTCGTGCCCTCGGCGAGATCCGCCTCGATGCTGCCGTCGCCGTAGAGCCGGAAGGCAATGCCGGCGATCACCCCTTCGCGCAGCAGGGGCGGCATGGGCGGCAACGGCGCCGCGAGCACCGGCTCCTGGCGCGGCGCGGGCTTGGCCTGCGGCTCGAAAATGTCCTTCAGGTCATCCATCAGCGAGGTCGCGGGATCGACCGCCGGTGCCTTCGGTGCCAGGAGGTCGTTGAGCTCGGGGAAGTCGCGCGCAAGGGCTGCCATGGCGTCGTCACCGGGGGCGGCGGTGGCGGCGGGATCCGGGCGGATGGGCTCCAGCCGCGGGGGCTCGGACCGTCGGGACGGTTCGACGACCGGCGGTGGCACCGGTACCACGGGCGGCGGCGCGACGACCGGCGGCGGCGCGGTCCCCAGAGCCGCTTCGGCGAGCGAGGCCTGCAGGGCCCGCTCGAGTTCCTCCTCGATGGACAGCGGCGCCGGTTCCGGCCTTGCCGGCTCGGGCTCGGACTCGGCGGGAGGCGGCGGGGCAAGGTCGGGGGCCGCGACGGGACGGGAAATGGTCTCGCGCAGCCGGGCCATGAAATCATCGGCATCGGGGATGGTGACGAGGTCCGGCGCGGCCGGAACCGGCTCGCGGGGCGGGTCGAGATCGCGCAGCGTCTCGAAGGCCTTTTCGAGCGCGACGGGCTCGGGCTCGGCCCGGTGCAGGGCCGAAGCAATGGGCTCGGGCTCGGCGGGGGCGCGCGCATCGCCGGCCGAGGCGCCGAGAAGAAGGCGTTCGAGCGAGACCATCGGGTCGGCCGGCCCATCGCCGGGAACCGGCGTCGGCGGAGCAAGATCGGCCTCCGCGGCCTTCACCTCGGCCAGCATGTCCTCGACCGCATGGACGAGATCGGGATCGGGCTCGGCGGGTGCAAAGGCCTTTTCATCGCCCTCCCAGGGCCGGTCATCGCCGGGAAAAGCCTTGTCGTCGTCACTGGCGAAAGCCTTGTCGTCACCGGCCAACCGCTTGTCGTCGCCGCTCTCTTCGGCGGCGGGTGGCGCGATGGCAGGTTCAGGAGCCTTTTCCGCACTGCGTGCCTCGGCGGGGGCGGAGGCTGCGAGGCCGGCGGCGAGACCCGCCGCGGCCAGAGGCGCCTTTGCGGCCAGGGGCGGCAGGCCGAAGCTCTGCCGCGACGGCGGCGGCGCGATCGCCGGAGAGGCGGCTGGAGCGGCGGGCGGAGGGGGCGGCGGCGGCGCCATGAGCGCCTCCTCCAGGCGGCCGAGGACAACGGGCGCCATGGCGGGGGCGGGAGCCTCGGCCGTTGTCGGTGCCGGCATGGCCACCTCCGGCGGCCCGGAGGACGGCGCCGGCACGGCCGGCGCCGCGATCGCGTCATTCACGGCGGTACCGACGGGAAGACCGATGCGCAGGGCATCGAGCTTGCCGGCGAGGATCGCGAGTTGCCCCAAGACGGCAGCCAGGCCGAACAGGATGATTCCCGCGGCGGCGATGACCGCGCCGACGATCATCACGGTATTGCCGAGGCTGAGCAGGGCCGGATTGGTGCCCCAGTAGAGCGTCGCCGCCCCGATCAGCGCCAGCGCCGCGGCCGCCACCTTCAGCACGAGGGCCATGGATCGTCCTTTCACCCACGCGGGACTTGCCGCCCGCTCCCGGCTACCGTTGAGCCGTCAAAAAACGACCTATCCAAGGCAAGTCGTCAGATTCTCGCAACTACATCAAGCGATGACCGCGCGGCAATTGCCGGGGCGGGCCCCACGGCTTATGTGAAGGGGGTTGTTTCGTGTGCGATCGCCCGCCGCACCGCCTGACCGTGGGCGCCCCCTTCTGGAGACGTGATCATGGCTTTCACCCTCGACGATCTTCCCTACGCCTACGATGCCCTGCAGCCCTACATGTCGAAGGAGACGCTTGAGTATCACCACGACAAGCACCATCAGGCCTATGTCACCAACGGCAACAACCTGATCAAGGGCACCGAGTTCGAGGGCAAGAGCCTTGAGGAGATCGTCAAGGGCTCCTTCGGCAAGCATGCCGGCATTTTCAACAATGCCGGCCAGCACTACAACCATATTCATTTCTGGAAGTGGATGAAGCCGAATGGCGGCGGCAAGATTCCGGGCGGCCTGGAAAAGGCGCTGATCGATTCGTTCGGTTCGGTCGAGAAGGCCAAGGAGGACTTCATCCAGGGCGGCATCACGCAGTTCGGCTCGGGCTGGTCCTGGCTGACCGTCCAGGGCGGCAAGATCGTCGTCACCAAGACGCCGAACGGCGAGAGCCCGCTGGTCCATGGCGGCCTGCCGATCCTCGGCGTCGACGTCTGGGAGCATTCCTACTACATCGACTACCGCAACCGCCGTCCCGACTATCTCAAGGCCTTCGTCGAGCACATGGTCAACTGGGACTATGTGGACGAGATGTTCCAGAAGGCCACCGCCTGAGACAGTCGGACCTGCTGATTTTCGGAGAACCCCGGCCTTTGCGCCGGGGTTTTTCGTCGGGGACAGTGGCGCACCAGACCGGCGCGGAAACCTCCACCGTCATGGCCGGGCTTGTCCCGGCCATCCACGAATTCTCCAAGGACGGTGGTCAAGTCGTGGATGCCCGGCACAAGGCCGGGCATGACGCGGCGAGGGCGGCTCACGTTTTGACGTCCCCTCACCCTCACGCGATTTCCGTCACGATCTTGCGCCTCACCGCATCGGCGAAGGAGCGGTTCTCGTCCGCCACCTCGACAAAGGCGCCGGGGCCGCCGATCACCGCCTCGCGGTAATAGTCCGGCAGCGGCTGGCCGATGCGCGCCGGCACCGATCCGCCCGGCCTGAGGATCGCCAGCGCATTGACCGTGATGCCCTTGGCCACTGCGTCGTCGCGCGCCGCCTCCACCGCCCGGCCACCGATATTCGGCCCGTCGCCGGAGACGTCGATGACGCGCTTCAGCCCGCGATAGGGGCCGGTCGCGATAAGGTTGACCGAAAAGTCGATGGCCGCCGAGATCGAATTGTAGCCACGCGCCGCACGCGGGCGGGCGACAAGCTCGGCGGCGAAGGCCCTGGCGCTGGCCTCGTCGCGGATCAGGGTCCAGTCGACGATGACATGCTGCGAGCTGGGTCCGCCCCATTCGGCGTAGATCACGGCGATGGCGCCGTGAATGCCCCGGCCGATGACCGAGAGGACCTCGGGAGAGGCGAGCGCCTGGCCGTAGCCCTCGCGCTGCAGCCGGAGTTCGTCATTGTCGATGGAACCGGAGCCGTCTGCGGCGAGCACCAGCAGGACGTCGACCGAAACCGGGCGCTGGGCGTGGGCGAAGCGGGCGGCGGCCGCCGCGGCCGCCAGACCGAGCGCCAGGCGCCGGGACAATCGGTGTGTTCGCGAATAGGCCATGCGTCTTCCCCGTCCCCATGCCTGACGGTGCCATGTTCCAGCGCGCCGTCGGCTATGACCATCCACATCATCGTGACCGGCAGAGGCTTCGTATAGGGTGCGGCTCCGCCAACGCGGCGCAGCGCCTGCGCCCAGAGCCCCGGGACCCCATGGCCCTTCTCGTCCTCCTGTCCGTCGGCATGCTGGTCGTCGGCTTCGGCGCCTTCGGGGTGATCGGGGTCATCACGCCGATCAGCCGCGACCTCGCCCTGACGCCGGTGGGCGCCGGCTGGATCGTCAGTGCCTATGCCCTGGCCTATGCGATCGGCTCGCCGCTCGGCGCCTCGATCACCGGGCGGCTCGACCGGCGTGCGGTGCTGGTCATCGGCATGGGCCTGATCGCGGCCGGTGCCCTGCTGACGGCGGTGGCGGCCAGCCCGGCGGTTCTCTATGCCGGGCGCATCCTGCTCGCCTTCGGGGCCGGGCTCTATTCCCCCGCCGCCGCCGGGGTCGCCATGATGGCGGTGCCGACGGCCCAGCGCGGCCGGGCGCTCGCCGCCGTCTATACCGGGCTCACCGTTTCGCAGGTGATCGGCGTCCCCACGGCGGGCATGATCGGTTTCACCATCGGCTGGCCCTGGCTCTTCATCGGAATCGCCCTGGTGGCGGTGATCATGGCCGCGGCGCTGTGGCTGCGGGTGCCGGCGCGGATCGCCATCGCGCCGGCCACCCTCGGCGATCTCGCCCGCGCCATGACCGATCCCAGGCTGGCAATCGCCGTGCTGGTGACGGTGACGGTGATGGGCGCGGCCTGGATCCCCTACACGTTCCTGTCGCCGATCATCGAGGAGAAGACCGGCGGTGGTGCCGGCATCGTCGCCACGCTGCTGGTGGTCTACGGCGTCGGCTCCGTCGCCGGCAACGCGCTCGGCGGCTTTCTGGTCGACCGCATCGGCGCCAACCGCACCCTGCTGATCGCGGCAACGGGACCGCTCCCCTTCATGGCGGCGCTGACCTTCATCGCCTGGGAGCCCTGGCTCGGCGGCATCATCCTGTTCCTGTGGGGCATGCTCGGCTGGACCATCGGCGTGTCGCAGCAGGCGCGGCTGGTGGCCCTCGACCCGGCGCGCATGCAGGTGCTGCTTTCACTTAACGCCGCCTGCATCTATGGCGGCGCGGCCCTGGGCGCGAGCCTCGCCGGGCTCGCCAAGAGCCTCGGCGGGATCCCGGGGCTCGGCATGGCGGCGGTCGGGCTCGGCCTTGTCGGCGTCGCCCATCTCGCCCTGTCGCTGAAGCTCGGCGGACGGCGCGACTACTGACGGGGCGCCGCGGGAGCGCCGGTCACCGCCACCGCGAAGGCGTAGGACCGCGCCACTTCCGCCAGCCGGTCGAATCGGCCGGCAGCGCCGCCGTGCCCCGCATCCATGTTGGTGACAAGGAGCACCGGATGGGCGTCGGTCTTGGTGGCGCGCAGCCGCGCCACCCATTTCGCCGGTTCCCAATAGGTGACGCGCGGGTCGGAGACACCGGCCAGCGCCAGGATCGGCGGATAGGCCTGCGCCGCGACATTGTCATAGGGCGAATAGGCCAGCATGCGCCGGAAAGCCTCCGGGTCGGCGATCGGATTGCCCCATTCGCGCCATTCCGGCGGCGTGAGCGGCAGGGTGTCGTCGAGCATGGTGGCGACGACGTCGACAAACGGCACTTCGGCGAGGATCCCGGCAAAGAGGTCGGGGCGCATATTGGCCACCGCCCCCATCAGCATGCCGCCGGCCGACCCACCCTGGGCGACGATGCGGCCCTTGGCGGTGAAACCCGCGGCGATGAGGTGCTCGGCGCAGGCGATGAAGTCGGTGAAGGTGTTGGTCTTGAACTCGCGCTTGCCGGTCCGGTACCAGCGATAGCCCTTCTCCATGCCGCCGCGCACATGGGCGATGGCATAGACGAAGCCGCGATCGACCAGCGACAGCCGGGCCGTCGAGAAGGAGGCCGGCATGGAGGCGCCGTAGGAGCCGTAGCCGTAGAGCAGGACCGGGGCGCTGCCGTCGAGCGGCGTGTCCTTGCGGTAGACCAGCGAGACGGGAACGGTCTCGCCATCGGCGGCGGGCGCCAGCAGGCGGCGGGTGACGTAATCCGCGGCGTCATGGCCGGAGGGCACCTCCTGGCGCTTGCGCAGCACACGGCTGCGGGTGCGCATGTCGTAGTCCCAGGTCTCGTTCGGCGTCGTCATCGAGGAATAGACGAAGCGCAAGGTGTCGGTGTCGAATTCGTAGCCGGGCATGACGCCGAGGGAATAGGCCTCCTCGTCGAAGGCGATGGCATGTTCCTCTGATGTCATCAGGTTGCGGATGACGATCCGCGGCAGGGCATTCTCGCGCTCCAGCCGGATCAGCCAGTCCCGCAGCACATGGGCCGAGAGGACGAGGATGCCCGGCCGGTGCGGTACCACTTCCGTCCAGTTCTCCCGCGCCGGGGCCGCCAGCGGCACGGCGACGATGCGATAATCCTCGGCGGAATCGTTGGTGCGGATGAACAGGGTCTTCTCGCCGCGCCAGGACGGGTGGTAGTCCGGATAGGACTTCACCTCGTCGATGCGCGGCAGGATGCGCCAGGGCGCGGCGTCGGGCCGGGTGAGGTCGAGGGCGAAGGTCTCGGTCGAATCGCTCTGGGCGCAGGAGATCAGCGCGAGGCCGCCGGCGGTCGCCTCGCCCATGCCGACGAAAACGGTGGTGTCCGTCTCCTCGAAGACGAGACGGTCGGCGGCCTGGTCCTCGCCGAGGCCATGCCGGAAGATTCGCAGCGGCCGGTGGTTGTCATCGAGGCGGATGTAATAGAGGGCGGAGGCGTCGGCGCTCCAGACGGCATCGCCGCCGGTCTCCTCAAGATGGTCGGCCTGATCGGCGCCGGTGGCGAGATCGCGGACCTTGAGGTTGAAGAATTCGGAGCCCTTGTCGTCGTAACTCCAGGCGAGGAGACGGTGGTCGGGGCTGTGGGTGGCACCGCCAAGGTCGAAGAAGGCGCGGCCCTCCGCGAGGGCGTCACCGTCGAGCATGATCTCCTCGCCCGCCTCGCTGCCCCGCGGCCGGCGGCAGACGATCGGATGCTGCCCGCCCTCGCGATAGCGGTCGTAATAGTCGAAGGGTCCGTCGGGCGATGGAACACCGGAATCGTCCTCCTTGATCCGCCCGCGCATCTCCCGGACCATGGCTTCGATCAGCGGCTGGACCGGGGCGAGCACCGCCTCGGCATAACCGTTCTCGGCGATCAGATGCGCCGTGATGGGCGCCGGAAGCACAGAGGGATCACGCAGGGCCTCCTGCCAGTTGGCGGCGCGCAGCCAGCCGTAATCATCGTGCAGCGTGACACCGTGGACAGTGCGCAGGCTCGCCTGGCGGACGGCAGAGGGGGCGGGGGCGGCTTGGGCGTCGAGGGTCATCAGGTCACCGGTGCAGGGCGGAATGGCGGGCAGCGCGGCAGAACCCGCCACGCTCGGGCAGTATTAACAACATGTTCACTTGTATGGCAGAGCTGACCTATCGGCACCATGATGTATCGAAGGCCGGAACACCCTCCACCACACAGCGTGATTCGAACAGGCTGACGGGTTGCATACGCGTCAAGATTGCGTGCTTTGCGACCAGAATTGGTCAGGCTCTGCGATTCTGTTCAGCGCCGCTGCGCACTACATGCACTTTTTTACTTGAATCGCACCCGCAGGGCCTTGCAACCCAAGCTCAGCGGCAGTATCTGCCAATGATAGACATGCGCTCGGGACGACAGGGTTTTGCGCCACCGCCTCCGGACCGTGTCTAACAAGCAAATGAGCGCAACGCTCCGGGCCGCGACGATGATCTTCAACGTCGCCAGTCAGAGGAATTCGTGACCATGGCCGACTCGTCGAGTGCCAACAACTACATCGAGCTCGCCGCCGATATCGTCTCGGCCTATGTGAGCAACAATTCGGTGTCCGCCGCCGATCTTCCGAACCTGATCAACAGCGTCCACAACGCCCTGGTGAACGTGACGACTGGCAAGGTCGAGGTTCCGGCCGAGCCGCTGAAGCCGGTGATCCCGATCAAGAAGTCGATCACGCCGGACTACATCATCTGCCTCGAGGACGGGAAGAAATTCAAGTCACTGAAGCGCCACCTGCGCACCCAGTACAACCTGTCGCCCGAGGATTATCGCGAGAAGTGGGGCCTGCCGGCCGACTACCCGATGGTGGCTCCGAACTATGCCGCCGCGCGCTCGCAGCTCGCCAAGCAGATGGGTCTGGGTCAGCAGCGCCGCCGCAAGGGCCGCTGAACCGCGTTCCGGCTTTGACAACCGCGCCGTCCGGCCCCCCGGGCGGCGCTTTTTTGTGTCCGATGCCATGCCGGAGCAGCGCGATGGCCCGCAGCAGCGCGGCGTGACGGCGCAGGTCGTAGCCCGCACCGGCCGCCCTGCCTCGCGCCCGCTCGCGGCGCAACTGCCCTTCAAGCCGCCGCAGCCGCACGAGATCCTGCCCTTCCGCCGGGACCAGGCCGGCGAGCGTCCCGGTCTGGCCCAAGGCCATGGCCGCGATGCGGTCGGGCTCCGCATGCCAGCTGCGGATGCGTCCGCGTTTCCTGATCGTTCCGGCCATCGCCACCTCCCCTTGCGCGATGGGAGAATGACCGGGAGCCAAAAGATGGGGACAACTTTTCCGCGTATTTACTATATCTTGGGTTGCACCGACTGCGCAAGTCGCTGATCGCGCTACACTTTCATCAAGGCCGTCAGCCTGCTGACATGTGAAGGAATAAAAACTTATTACCCTGAGCATCGTGGCATTTAAGGATTCCAGTCCTTTTCAAGGAGGCCCGTCCATGATGCTGTCCCCTCACCCGTTGCGGCCTCAGGGGCTTGCCAGACCCCGCGACGCCGGGATCGACGTCGCTGCCGCCCTCGCGGCCTGGGTCGCCGGTGTCGACCGCGGCGCGCTGTTCGGCGCGAGCCGCGGCGGCGCCCAGGTCGCGGCGGCGCGCCAGCTCGCGATTTATCTCGCCCATGTCGTTCTCGGCCATGATCTGACGCGGTTGTCGGCCGCTTTCGGCCGCGACCGCGCCACGCTCCGCCATGCGCTGAGGCGGATCGAGGACGAGCGCGACGATCCCATATTCGACCGACAGCTAATCGGCCTCGAGACGATCCTGCTGCCGCTCAGGCACGAGGGCGGGCCGTGCGGGAGCGGGCCGCGATGAGCCGGGAGCCACCGATAACCGCCATGGACGACGACCGCTTCCGCCGGGCTCGTCAGGTGCGCCGGATCATCGAGACGCCCGCGGGCCCGGTCGAGATCGACCTCGCCGAGAGCCCGCTGCGCTGGCTCGCCAGCCGCCGGGATGCCAGCGGCCAGCCCTTCCTGTCACCGGCCGAGATCGAGGCGGGCGAGCGCTTCCGCCTCGACTTCACGCTCGCCGGCCTGTCGCCGAAGCTCGGCATCACCTGGGCCGCCCCGGTCAGCGGCGGGGCGGCGGCGGGCGCCGGCCGCGACTATGCCGACATCGTCATCGCGGCAAAGCAGCGCCTCGACCGGGCCCGCGAAGCCGTCGGCCCTGATTTCGCGGCGCTGCTGATGGATGTCTGCGGCTTCCTCAAGGGCGTCGAGGCGGTCGAGCACGACCGCGGATGGCCACAGCGGACCGGCAAGATCGTGCTCAAACTGGCCCTCGGCGCGCTGGCGCGTGCCTATGGCCTCGACGACATGGCCCGGGGGCCGGTCCGGTCCCGCGGCATCCGCGCGTGGAGACCGCCGGCCGAACAGGCGGGGTGACGGCTCAGGCGGCGAGCGCGTCGAGAATGCGGACCCAGGACCGGATGCCCTTGTGGAACGAGGTCAGGTCGTATTTCTCGTTCGGCGAATGGACCCGGTCATCTTCCAGGCCGAAGCCGACGAGCAGCGAATCGAGGCCGAGATCGTCCTTGAAGGCGCCGACGATGGGGATAGACCCCCCGGAGCCGATGGTGACCGCCTTGCGGCCCCATTCGGCGGTCAGCGCGGCGCGGGCCTTGCCGAGCACCGGCATGTCCCAGGGCAGCGCCAGGGCCGGGCTGCCGCGGGAGCCGAAGAACTCGGCGCGGCAATCGGCGGGGAGCTGGGCGCGGACATGGGCGCGGAAGGCCTCGCGGACCTTGACCGGGTCCTGCTTGCCGACGAGACGCATCGTCACCTTGGCCCAGGCTTCCGACGGGATGACGGTCTTGGAGCCCTCGCCGGTATAGCCGCCCCAGATGCCGTTGACGTCGCAGGTCGGGCGCGACGAGATCATCTCGATGAGCAGGCGGTCCCGCTCGCCGATCGGCTGCTTCAGGCCGATGGGGCCGAGAAAATCCTCCGCCGTCAGGCCGAGGCCCTTCCAGTCGGCGAGAATGTCGGCGGGAAGGTCCTCGACGCCGTCATAGAAGCCGGGGATGGCGATGCGGCCGTCGGCACCGTGGATGGCGGCGATGACCTTCGACAGCATGTGGATCGGATTGGCGGCGGCGCCGCCATAGACACCCGAATGCAGGTCGCGATTGGCGGCGACGACCTTGAACTCCTCCGACACGATGCCGCGCAGCGAGGTGGTGATGGCCGGGGTGCTCCGGTCCCACATGCCGGTGTCGCAGACAAGGGCGACATCGGCGGCGAGTTCCGCCTTGTTGGCCCTGACAAAGTCGAAGAGATGCTTCGAGCCGCATTCCTCCTCGCCCTCGATCAGCATGGTGACGCCGACGGGCAAGGTGCCGGTGACCGCCTTCCAGGCGCGGCAGGCCTCGACGAAGGTCATGACCTGGCCCTTGTCGTCGCTGGCCCCGCGGGCGACGATCCGCTTCGAGCCGTCGGGCGCGGTGGCGATGCGCGGCTCGAAGGGCGGCGTCTCCCACAGGTCGAGCGGATCGACCGGCTGGACATCGTAATGGCCGTAGAAAAGGGCATGCGGCCCGGCGCCGCCGGGGCTCTTTGCCACCACCGCCGGATGGCCTCCGGTCGCCCGCGCCGAAGCCGCGAAGCCGAGGCTGCTGAGATCCTGCACGAGCCAGTCAGCGGCAGCGGCGCAGTTCCCGGCAAAGGCGCTGTCGGTGGAGATCGACGGAATGCGCAACAGGGCGAACAGCCGCTCAAGGCTCTGGTCGAGGCCGGAATCGACGGCGGCGAGGACCTGATCGACGGGGCGGGATGTCATGGCGTGGCGTCCGGTGTTCGAGCGAGGGGCCGGACGCTAGCAATCCCGCCGGTGATTGCAAACGCAGCAGGCTGCGGGCCTGCCATCCGTGGCGCGAGAGGTGGTCAGGCGTGTTCGCGGGCAGCGCTCCGCGCCCGCCCGCTGCGGCGAACGCGCTGCATCAGGGCTCCGACCCGGCGATAGACCAGCCGGGGAGCGACGTCTGCCGACATGGCGGCCGCATAGCCCAGTGCCATCGCCGCCCTTCCGACGGCGCGGGTAAAGGACGGGATCAGCAGCAGGCAGGGGATTCCGGCCTTCAACGCCGCGTCCGGCGGACGCAGGAGGCCAGAGCCCGGGGCGGCCTGCGGATCCCGGACCGGGACCGGAACCGGCGCCGCCACCGAGACGACGACGACATCGACCCTGCCGGCTGCGATATGGTCAGACAGGTCGCGCGGATCGGTGAGCGCGACGGCATGGACCATGCCGAGACGCTTCAGATTGTCCGCCGCCATCGCGGGGTCGACACCGTCGAGGCGCAGCACGACGACCCTGGCGTCGTGAATCTGTTTCGTTCCAGCCATCACACCATTCCCGATGCCGGCCGGACCGAGCGTGCCACGGCACCTTGCCCGATCGTCAGGCAAAGGCCGCGGGGGCTCGGTCAGCAGCCCCGGGGAATGGGATAATGTTACCGCCTTGCGGAGCCTCTACGAATTTAGCTGCAATTGAGGCGATCTTGATCTTTGCGCGATCAGCGGCGCCCGAAGCCGCCGAGAACGCCGCGCATGATGGCCCGGCCGATCTGCGTGCCGACGGTGCGGGCAAGCGAACTCGAGGCATTCTTGATGATCACCTCGGTGGTCGACATGGGGGCGCGGCCGCGGCCCTTGCCGGCCGGCGCGCTGCCGCCGCCGAGGATCGACCCGAGGATGCCCCCGAGCCCGCCGCTGTCGGCCTGCTGGGACTGCTCGGCTTCATCGAGTTTCTGACGGGCGCGCTTCTGCAGGATCTCGTAGGCCGACTCGCTGTCGATCGTTTCGTCGTACTTCCCGCGGAACGGGCTCTTGGCGATGATCTGCCGGCGCTCCTGCTCGGAGACCGGGCCGATCCGCGCCACCGGTGGCGAGACCAGCGTGCGCTCGACGATGGAGGGCACGCCGTTGCCCTCGAGGGTCGAGACCAGGGCCTCGCCCTTGCCGAGCTGGGTGATGACCTCTTCGGTGTCGAGCTTCGGATTCTGCCGGAAGGTGGTGGCGGCGGCCTTGACCGCCCGCTGGTCGCGCGGCGTGAAGGCGCGCAGCGCATGCTGGACGCGGTTGCCGAGCTGGGCGAGGACCGTTTCCGGCACGTCGAGCGGGTTCTGGGTGACGAAATAGACCCCGACGCCCTTGGACCGGATGAGGCGGACCACCTGTTCGATCTTCTCGACCAGGGCCTTGGGCGCGTCCTTGAACAGGAGATGCGCCTCGTCGAAGAAGAAGACGAGTTTCGGCTTGTCGACATCGCCGACCTCGGGCAGTTCCTCGAACAGTTCCGACAGCAGCCACAACAGGAAGGTGGCGTAGAGCTGGGGGCTGGCCATCAGCTTGTCGGCGGCGAGGAGATTGATGGTGCCGCGCCCGTCGCGGTCGGTACGCATCAGGTCCTTCAGCGCCAGCGCCGGCTCGCCGAAGAATTTCGACCCGCCCTGGTTCTCCAGCGTCAGCAACTGGCGCTGGATGGCGCCGACGGAGGCGGCCGAGACATTGCCATAGGCGGCGCGCAGCTCGTTCTGCAGTTCCTTGTTCGAGCCCAGTTCCTGCAGCAGCGCGCGCAGGTCCTTCAGATCGAGGAGGGCGAGGCCGTTATTGTCGGCATAGTGGAAGAGGATGTTGATGACGCCTTCCTGGGTCTCGTTGAGATCCATCAGGCGGGAGAGCAGCAACGGACCCATCTCGGCGACGGTGGCACGGATCGGGTGGCCCTGCTCGCCGAACAGGTCCCAGAAGACCACGGGGAACTGATCGGCCTGCCAGTCCATGCCGACCTGCTTGGCACGCTCAAGGATGAAAGGCTTCTCCTCGCCCATCGCCGCGACACCGGACAGATCGCCCTTGATGTCGGCAGCGAAGACCGGCACGCCGGCATTGGAGAATCCTTCGGCCAGCACCTGCAGCGACACCGTCTTGCCGGTGCCCGTGGCGCCGGTGATGAGGCCGTGGCGGTTTCCGAACCTCAGCGCCAGCCATTCCTGTTTGGTGCTCTTGCCGAGGAGAAGGGCGTCGTCGGCCATGACCTGATCCTGAATCTGTAACCCTGCGTTAGCCCCGTTCTAGCAATGCCGCCCGGTCGTCGCCAAGCGCGATCAGGAGTCGCGGCCACCGCCACCGATCTTGACCTGGATCAAGGCCCGGATCGCGCCGGCCACGCAATCTTCCATCCACGACGTGATCGGGAGGTTTCGATGACTGCAACCCTGTATCTCGGCCTGGTTCTGGCCGTCTTCGGCGGCTTCGGTGCCACGCTCGCCTGGCTGGACTATAGCGGCAGGGCCGCGAGCGCGCCGCTTCCGGGCCCCGGCGAGTAAGCGCCGGCCCGTGACCGCAAGCAGGAGAACGGGACGCCGCCCCGGCGGCGCCCCTCGATCCCGCAGCGGTCAGCCGCGCGCCCAGAGTTGCGACACAAAGGTTCCCGCCTTCTTCTCGATGGCAGCGGCGGCGTCGAGGCAGACGTCCTCGCGGTAGCGCGACGTGATGAGCTGGACGCCGATCGGCTTGCCGTCGATGAGGCCGACCGGAACGACGGCGGCTGGCAGGCCGAGCACGTTGATCGCCGACATGAAGCGCAGATCGTTCCAGAACATCTTGCGCGCGCGTTCCGTGCCCTCCAGATCGGCGTTGTGGGCCGGCGTCTGCCGCACCGACAGCGGCGACAGGATCACCGGGTAGTCTTCGAGGAAGAGCATCCAGTTGCGCAACACGCGCGAGCGGCGGGCGATGGCCTTCATGTATCCCTCGCGGTCCAGAACGGTGCTGGTGGTCTTCATGGCCTCGATGGCAGTGATGAAATCGGGGCTGCCATGCTGGCGCATGGTCGCCTCCTGCAGCACCGTCAGTTCGGTGAAGATCAGGTCGGACCAGAGTTTCCAGGTGCCGTCGAGGTCGGGAAGCGCGACCTCGTTCACGTCATAGCCTGAATCGGCGAGGTGATCGGCGGCCCGGCGCACCAGAGTGACAACCTCGGTGTCGGCGTTCATGTCATGTGGGATCTTGGCGAAGGCGACCTTGATCGGCCCCTTGAGTTTCGGTCCCTCGAGCGGCGCCGGCACCCACCAGGGGTCGCGGGGGTCGCGCTGGGCCATCACCGCGAGGCCAAGGCGCACGTCGGCGACCGACCGGGCGATCGGCCCCTGGGACGACATGAACTGCGCCATGAGCGGGCGCTCGTCGCCGTTCATCTGGGTCGGGTTGAAGGCGGGGATGCGGCCCTGCGTCGGCTTGATGGTGGCGACGCCGTTGCAGAAGGCCGGCCAGCGCAGCGAACCGCCAATATCATTGCCATGGGCGATGGCGCCGATGCCGGCGGCGACCGCCGATCCCGCGCCGCCCGAGGAGCCGCCGCAGGTGATGGCCGGATCCCAGGGATTGCGGGTGAGGCCGTGCAGCGGGTTGTCGGTGAAGCCGCGCATGGAGAATTCGGGCGTGTTGGTGAGGCCGACGATCACGGCGCCGGCCTTGCGCAGATTGGCGGTGACGGCGGAATCGTCGGGGGCGATATTGTCCTTGAAGGCCACCACGCCGTTGGAATTGGCCTGTCCCTTGACGTCGAGGTTGATCTTGATGGTGATCGGCACGCCGTGGAGCGGGCCGACGGCCTCGCCCCTGGCCAGGGCCTTGTCGGCGGCCCTGGCGGCCTTGAGCGCGTCCTTGGACAGGTCGACGACGACGGCGTTGAGCGCGGGGTTGACCGCGTTCATGCGGGCGATGGACGCCTTGACGGCCTCCTCCGACGACACCTTGCGGGATTTGATCGCCCGGGCGGTCTCGACCGCCCCCCACTGCCAGATCGGTGCCTTGGCCACTGTCGCTGTCCCCCTCGTGATGAGGGGGCGATGGTGCGCAAGGTTTTGCCCGGGGGGAAGCCCCCGCAAACGGGAGCGGGTCATGCGCCGTCTGCCCCCTCATGCAGTCCGCGGGGGAGAGGTGAAGGAGCGCCCATCTGCCGATCTCGCGCAAAGGCCGCGGCCTCAAATCCCCAGCACGCCGGCGATCTCCTCCACCGCCACCATGGGCGCGAGGCGGCCGCTCGCGACGTCCGCCTCGAGCGCCGGGAGACGGGCCTTCAGGATGGGATCGCGCTTCAGCCGCTCGGCGAGGCGCTCGTGCAGCATGGTCCACATCCACTTGACGCCCTGGGCGCGGCGTTTGGCGGCGAAGTCGCCGGACGCCTCGGTCTTCGTGCGGAATGCGAGAATCTGCTCCCACAGCGCGTCGAGCCCCTGATTGGCGAGGCCGGAGATCATCAGGACGGGCGGCGACCAGACGCGCGACTTCGGCGCCATGATGTGCAGGGCCGCCCGGTATTCCGCCGCCGCCGCCTTGGCGCGCAGCGCCCCGTCGCCGTCGGCCTTGTTGACGGCGATGATGTCGGCGAGTTCGAGGATGCCCTTCTTGATGCCCTGCAATTCGTCGCCGGCGCCGGGCAGCATCAGCACGAGGAACAGGTCGGTCATGTCGGCGACCGCCGTCTCCGACTGGCCGACACCGACCGTCTCGACGAGGATCACGTCGAAGCCGGCAGCCTCGCAGAGCAGCATGGTCTCGCGCGTCTTGGCGGCGACACCGCCGAGCGTGCCTGACGACGGCGAAGGCCTCACATAGGCGTTCTCGTCGTTGACGAGGCGGGCCATGCGCGTCTTGTCGCCGAGGATCGAGCCGCCGGTGCGCGAGGACGAGGGGTCCACCGCGAGCACGGCCACCCGGTGGCCCGCGGCGGTGAGATTGGCGCCGAACGTGTCGATCGTGGTGGACTTGCCGGCGCCGGGCACGCCGGTGATGCCGATGCGGATCGCCCGCCCCGTCTCGGGCAGCAATATCTGGACGAGCCGGCGTGCCACCGCCTGATGCTCGGCCTTTGTGGACTCCACCAGCGTGATGGCGCGGGCGAGCACGGCGCGGTCGCCGGCACGGATGGCCGTGGCAAGCTCGGCGGGATCGGGAAGGGCACGCATGGCGGCGTGGTATCAAAGCCACGCCCGGGAGGCGAGCGATTCGACGGTGGCCGGTGCCTTCCTCCCGCCCCATTGCGGCCATCTGCGCTTTCTAAGCGTCTCGGATCGCGTGGCTCCGCTCCCGCTTGTCACCCTTTTCGTCCTTTGCGGCACCGCCCGCCCCCACCGCCGAGCCTCATCCCGCATGCCCGAGCCGTCGACCACCCCCGTCGCCGCCCCGTTCCCCGCCTTTCGCCTCGCAGGCGTCGTTGTCGTGGCGCTGGCCCTCGGCGGCTGCGTCGGCACGGGGCTGACCGGTGTCACCGGCTCCCTCGGCGGGCTGACGGCGCCGGCCGCGCCGCCGACCAGTACCTCCGTCTTTGTCGCATCAACCCGCCCCGCCTTTGCCGGCGACACGCTTGGTGCCCCCTCCGCCGAGCGCGCGCGGTTCTACCGGCAGGCGGTGAGCATGCCGCCGGGCCGGGCCACCGGCACCATTCCGCGACCCCAGATCACACCCGAGAGCCCGCGGCGCCATGCGGTCCTCACCGATCGCGAGGCGCTGACGCCGGAGGCCTTCCGCCGGCAGGTGGCGGCGTCGGTGAACGGCAAGGCTCAGGACCAGCGCGATGTCCTGGTCTATGTCCACGGTTTCAACACCGATTATGACGAGGCGGCCTTCCGGATCGTGCAGGTCGCGGCCGATGGCGGCTTCCGCGGCACGCAAGTCCTGTTCACCTGGCCGAGCTATCGCCGTGTCCTCGCCTATGGCGGCGACCGGGAGGTGGCGACCGCCTCACGCGATGCGCTCGACCGGCTGCTGACCGATCTCGGCCGCACGCCCGGCGTCGCCCGCATCCACATTCTCGCCCATTCCATGGGCGCCTTCCTGACCATGGAGGCGTTGCGGCAGGCCTCCATCGCCGGCAATGGCGACCTGAGCGGAAGGCTCGGCGAGGTGATCCTGGCGGCACCCGACCTCGACGTCGAGGTCTTCCGCCAGCAGATGGCCCGCATCTCGCGTCCCTCGCGCGTCTCGCTTTTCGTGCAGTCGGACGACCGGGCCCTGGCGGTGTCGTCGACGGTCGCCTGGGACCGCCAGCGCGTCGGCGCGCTGGACGTGCGCAATGCCGAGCATCGCCGCGTCATATCGGGGCTCGGCGTCCGGGTCTTCACCATGAGCGCGACGGGCTGGACCGACCTCGTCCGCCACGGCACCTTCGCCGAGGCGCCGGAGATCGTCCGATTGATCGGCGGCAAGATCAGCCAGCAGCCGGTGATCGAGGATTTGCTGCCGCAGGTCGCCGAGGCCCCGCCCCTCCCCGCCGAACTCAGGCCGCCGCAGGAGCAGAGGCCGATGGCCGACCAGCCCGAGGCGGCGCGGGCCGTGACCGCGGAGCCCCTGCCGGCCGCAGGCGGCACCGGCGGCGCTGCGCCGGCTCTTATCGACTGAAGCCAGGCGCCGCTCCGGGCCGCGTCAGGCCCGCGTCCCCCTCAGGAAGGGTCGGGCGGCCTGCAGCGCGGTGTCGCAGCTGGGCGCGACCCTGATCAACACCGTTTCGGCGTTCTCGCTGCCCATCCACAGGCCAAAGGCGGTCGACACCGCCCAGACCGGATCCGAGGTGACGCGATCGACGGCGGCGGGCGCGGCCTCGCGCGTGCAGGTGACGACCTGCTGGACGATGGCCGGGGGCGCCTGGGCGCTGGCCAACTGGGCGGTGATCGCCTGCTCGACAGGCTGGAGGAGGAAGAACGAGACGAGGGACATCAGGAAACTGGTCATGGCAATGGGCTCCGGGTGCCGGGACGGCCGGCGTGGCAAAGGGAATCAGTCGGTGCAATGGGTCTGGACGAGCGCCTGGCGGTGGAAGGCGGCGAGCGTCTGGCGCACCGTGCCTTCGGTCATCACCAGCCCGGCCCCGTCGAAGTCGCGCAGCAGTGCCGCAACGATGTCGGCATCGCCCGGAACCTCGAAATCCGCGCGGTGCATGCTGGCGGCATAGCGCGCGAGATCCGCACCGGTCAGGCCGAGAAGGTGGCCCGCCCAGAGCCCGGTCAGGACGTTGCGGCGGGCGATGACATGGTCACGGGTATCTGCGTCCAGGCACCAGTCCAGCAGCGGCCCGGTCTCGCCACGCCTCTGCCGGCTCGGGCTGGTCGCCATGGCCGTCCGGGCGGCATCCGCCGTGATCCCCGCGGGACGGATGGCGGGCCGTCCCGCGCCCGCCGGGGCGGCGTCGACGGGCGTGCCCGGGTGGTTGGCTGCAGAGCCATGCAGGTGGGACGCGGCTTGGCCACGCATCGGGCAGTCCTCCGGGCCGGCAAACGATGTCGATGAACGGTCCGACATCGCGAGAGCGCCGGCCAGGCGCTCGCCAGAGGGGCCCGGACCACGGGACGAGCCGGGATTTGGGGTTTCGCCATGCCGGGGAAAAGGGCGCGCGACAAGCTGGCGCAGGCAGCCGCTGGCGCCGGTCGTGGCTAGAAGAGCACGCCGATGATGATCCGGAGCGCGGCGATCAGGGCGGCGAGCGCGGTGAACAGCGCTGCGCGGGAATTGAGGATCTGCGTGCGGTTCAGCGTCGTGACGATGCGGTTCATGTCGGCCGCATCGAGCTCCTCGTTGCGGCTGATGCGGCGGACGCGCTGGCGGCTGGCGATCCACCAGAACCAGGCCGACAGGCAGGCAGCCGATGCGATGAGGAGGTCGAGTACGACGTTGAGCGTGGTCAGCATGGCGATGACGGTGGCAATCGGGCGACAGGTTGTCGCC
The DNA here is from genome assembly GCF_022843985.1 of Phreatobacter sp. GTDB lineage: Bacteria > Pseudomonadota > Alphaproteobacteria > Rhizobiales > Phreatobacteraceae > Phreatobacter. Next base: position 25,703 of record NZ_JALHMP010000003.1, read on the forward strand.
GATCACCGACCGCCGCACCAGCCGCTTTTCGCCGCAGCGGCGGGCGTCACACCGCCGCGGGCCTGGCCTTGGACCAGGGTCCCATGCGCCAGAGCATGATCAGCCAGATGGCGATGGTCGCGACGCCAAGGATGCCGGCGATGGGCCGGGCGAAGAAGGCGAGGAACGACCCGTCGGACTTGATCATCGAGGTGATGAAGTTCTGCTCGAACATCTCGCCCAGAACCAGGCCAAGGATGACCGGCGCGATGGGAAAGCCATTCTCCTCCAGCATGAAGGCGAAGATGCCGAGGACCAGCATGATGATGATGCCGTAGACCGAATTGGTCATGGCATAGGAACCGACGACGCAGAAGATCAGGATCATCGGCAGCAGGATGTTCTTCGGCACCCGCAGCACCTGTTTGGCCGATTTGATGATCGCCCAGCCGAGCGGCAGCATCAGGAGGTTGGCGAGGACGAAAATCATGAACACCGCATAGATGAGCTGCGGGTTCTGCAGGAACACGGTGGGGCCCGGATTCATGCCCTTCATATAGAGGACGCCGATAACGATGGCGGTGATGGAATCGCCGGGAATGCCGAAGACGAGGGCGGGGATCCAGGCTGCGGCAATGGCGGAATTGTTGGCTGCGCCGGCATCGACGATGCCCTCGACATGGCCGGTACCAAATTTCTGCGGCTCCTTCGAGAAGCGCTTGGAGACGGCGTAGGAGACCCAGGCGGCGATGTCGGCGCCCGCGCCCGGCAGGGCGCCGATGACGACGCCGATGCCCGATCCACGCAGGAAATTGACCCAGTAGCGGCGCAGCACGCCGCCGACACCCTTGAAGACGTTGCCGACCTGCTGGAGCACCACCTCGCCGGAGCCCTGCATGCTGGTGACGCCGCGCAGCAGTTCGGAAATGGCGAACATGCCGATCATCGCCGGGATGAAGCTGACCCCCTGCATCAGTTCCACCGTGCCGAAGGTGAAGCGGGGAAAGCCCGCCGCCGGATCGATGCCGATGGTGCCGAGGCCGAGGCCGAGGAAGAGCGAGGCGAAGCCTTTCAGCGGATCGTTGGTGGCGAGGAACACCGCGCAGGTGAGCCCGAGGGCGGCGAGCCAGAAATATTCGAAGCTCGAGAAGGCCAGGGCGAATTCGGCGAGGGCGGGCGCGGCAAGCACCAGGATGGCGACGCCGATGAGACCGCCGAGAACCGAGGTGACGAGATTGGTGCCGAGGTTGAGGTCGAGCTGCCCCTTCCGGCCCATCAGGTAGCTCTCGTCCGTATAGGCAGCAGAGGCGGGCGTGCCGGGCATCCGCAGCATCGCGGCGGGAATGTCGCCGGCGAAGATCGCCATGGCGGTGGCGGTGACGATGGCACCCAGCGCCGGCACCGGGTCCATGAAGAAAGTCACCGGGATGAGCAGCGCCGTCGCCATGGTGGCGGTGAGCCCGGGCATGGCGCCGACGAACATGCCGAACAGGCCGGAGGCGATGATGATGAGGATGACGTCCCAGCGGAACACCAGAGCGAAGGCCTGGAGGAGGATGTCGACGGTCATCGGGGGCTCCTCACAGGATCCAGTCCATCAGGCCGCGCGGCAGGGGCACGCGCATCATGCTGGCAAAGAACCAGTTGATGCCGAAGGCCGCCACCAGCGCGGTGACGACGGCGACCGGCACGCGGACCTTGAACCAGAGAAAGAGGACGAGAAGGACGACGAGGGTCAGCGGGACGAAACCGACCGTGTCGAGCAGGAAGATGTAGGCGAGGGCCGCGAGGATGACGAGCAGGGCGGAGACGATGTTGGCGGGATCACGCGCCCAGGACGGCACTACGGCCAGGGGCTCGCCCGCCCGCCAGGCCGTGAAGCCGCGGATGACCATCACCAGGCCGCAGAGGATCAGGAGACCCGCGAGCAGGCGCGGAAAGACGGCCGGACCATAGTTCTGGCCGGGAAACTCCGGAAAGCGCAGCGTCAGGATGATGACGATGACGGCGACGACGATGAGGATCGCCCCGCTGACGAGATCGTTGAACCGCACGGGGGATGCCCTCGCCTCCGAGATGGACGGAGCGGCCCCGGCGGGGGCCGCTCCGCAGGAAGGATCAGGCCGAGCGGGCGAGACCGGCGGCCTTCATGGCGACGCCCATGGAGGCGTTGCCGTCGGCCATGAACTTGGCGAAGCCGGCCGCATCAGCCCATTTCACGCCGAAGCCGCGGGCCGCCATGAAGTCGCGGAACTCCTTGGACTCGTTGATCTTCTTCAGCACGCTCGTATAGCGCTCGGCGATCGGGGCCGGCAGGTTCTTCGGCGCGGCAATGCCGCGCCAGGCGCCGACCGTATAGTCGACACCGATCGCCTCCTTCAGCGTCGGCACATCGGCGAACTGCGGGTTCCGCGCCGCCGCCATGATGGCGAGCGACTTGGCGCGGCCGGCATCCAGCATGGCCTTGGCCTCGGGGACCGAGCAGGTGACGATGTCGATGCCGCCGGCGGCGAGATCCTGCATCGCGGGAGCGGCGCCGTTCGAGGGCACCCACGGCACGGCGCTGGCCGGCAGGCCCATGGCGCCAAGCCAGCCGACGAGGGCGAGGTGCCAGATGCCGCCCTGGCCGGTGCCGGAGGCCTTCAGCCTGCCCGGATTGGCCTTGATGGCATCGGCGAGGGCCTTGAGATCCTTGTAGGGGCTGGAGGCTGAGACCTGCACGCCCGGCGGGTCCTCGTTCATCAGGGCGAGGGGCGTGTAGCTGTCGGGGTTGAGCTGGGTCAGGCCCTGCCAGTGCATCATGGTGATTTCCACCGTGATCATGCCGATCGTGTAGCCGTCGGCAGCACCGGTCGCGATGGCCGAATGGCCGACGACGCCAGAGCCGCCGGTGCGGTTGACGACGTTCACCGGCTGGCCGAATTCCTTCTCCATCAGCGAGCCGACGATGCGGGCCGTGGCGTCCGTACCGCCGCCGGCGCCCCAGGGCACGACGAGCGTGATGGGACGGACGGGGAACGTCTGGGCGATTGCCGGTGCGGCAAGCTGCGAGGCGAGGCCAACGCCGGCGGCGGTGACCATGAGGTGGCGGCGCGTGAAATCAGTCATGGTGATCCTCCCTTGATCGATGAGGCCGGTTGATCCGGCTCGTATCTGGTATGGCAGGCTGCACCGGAATGGCGAGCAGTTCAACCGTTTCGGTCGGTCGATATGGCCGCGGCAGGGGAGGGTTGCGGTCCGCCGTGCACCGGCGGTCGTCCCTACTCCGCCGCCTGCACGTAGCCGAGCTTGGCGTTGAGCTTGTCCATCAGGTCGATGGCGGCGTCCGCAATGGGCGTTCCCGGCGGGAAGATGGAGGAGGCGCCGGCGGCATAGAGCGCATCGAAGTCCTGCGGCGGGATGACGCCGCCCACCACGATCATGATGTCGTCGCGGCCCTGCTTTTCCAGCTCCGCCCTGAGCTCCGGCACCAGCGTCAGGTGGCCGGCGGCGAGCGAGGAGACGCCGACGCAGTGGACGTCGTTCTCGATCGCCTGCTTGGCGGCCTCGGCGGGCGTGGCGAAGAGCGGTCCGATATCGACGTCGAAGCCGAGATCGGCAAAGGCGGAGGCGATGACCTTCTGGCCGCGGTCATGGCCGTCCTGGCCGACCTTGGCGACGAGGATGCGGGGGCGGCGGCCCTCATTCTCGGCAAAGGCCTCGACCAGCGCCTGAACCTTCGAGACATTCTCGTTCATGGCGCCGACCTCGCGCTTGTAGACGCCGGAAATGGCCTTGATCTCGGCCTTGTGGCGGCCGAACACCTTCTCCATCGCATCCGACATCTCGCCGACCGTGGCCTTGGCGCGGGCGGCATTGATGGCGAGGGCGAGGAGGTTGCCGTTGCCGGCGGCGCCGGCGGTGAGCGCATCCAGCGCCGCCTGCACCTCGGCCGGATTGCGCTCGGCCCGCAGGCGCTTGAGCTTGTCGATCTGCGAGGCCCGCACAGCGGAATTGTCGACCTTCAGCACGTCGATGGGCTTCTCGCCGTCGGGGCGGAACTTGTTGACGCCGATCACCGACTGGACGCCGGAATCGATGCGCGCCTGGGTCTTGGCGGCGGCCTCCTCGATGCGCAGCTTGGGGATGCCGGCATCGATGGCCTTGGCCATGCCGCCGAGGGCCTCGACCTCCTGGATATGCTCGAAGGCTTTCGCGGCGAGATCGGCGGTCAGGCGCTCGACATAGAGCGAGCCGCCCCAGGGATCGATGATGCGGGTCGTGCCGCTCTCCTGCTGCAGGAAGAGCTGGGTGTTGCGGGCGATACGTGCGGAGAAGTCGGTGGGCAGGGCCAAGGCCTCGTCGAGGGCGTTGGTGTGCAGCGACTGGGTATGGCCCTGCGTCGCGGCCATGGCCTCGATCTGGGTACGCACGACATTGTTGAAGACGTCCTGCGCGGTCAGCGACCAGCCGGAGGTCTGGCTGTGGGTGCGCAGGGCCAGCGACTTGTCGCTCTGCGGGTCGAACGGCTTGACGAGTTTGGCCCAGAGCAGGCGGGCGGCGCGCAGCTTCGCCACCTCCATGAAGAAATTCATGCCGATGGCCCAGAAGAAGGACAGGCGCGGCGCGAACTGATCCACCGTCATGCCGGCGGCGATGCCGGCGCGGATATATTCGACACCGTCGGCGAGGGTGTAGGCGAGCTCGAGGTCCTGCGTCGCCCCGGCTTCCTGCATGTGATAGCCGGAGATCGAGATGGAATTGTATTTCGGCATCTCCTTCGCCGTGTGGGCGAAGATGTCGGAGATGATCCGCATCGAGGGCTTGGGCGGATAGATATAGGTGTTGCGGACCATGAACTCCTTGAGGATGTCGTTCTGGATGGTCCCGGAAAGCTTGGCCTGCGGCACGCCCTGCTCTTCCGCCGCGGCGATGTAGAGCGCGAGGATCGGCAGCACCGCACCGTTCATGGTCATCGACACGCTCATCTGGTCCAGCGGAATGCCGGAGAACAGGGTGCGCATGTCGTAGATGGAATCGATGGCGACACCCGCCATGCCGACATCGCCGGACACCCGCGGATGGTCGCTGTCGTAGCCGCGGTGGGTGGCAAGGTCGAAGGCGACCGACAGGCCCTTCTGGCCGGCGGCGAGATTGCGCCGGTAGAAGGCGTTGGAATCCTCGGCCGTGGAGAAGCCGGCATATTGCCGGATCGTCCAGGGCTGGTTGACGTACATGGTCGGATAGGGCCCGCGCAGGAACGGCTTGATGCCCGGAAAGGTATCGAGGAAATCGATGCCGGCGAGGTCGGCCTCGGAATGGACCGGGCGCACCGCGATCTCCTCCGGCGTCAGCCAGCTGGCGCCGCCGGTGGCCGGGGCCGCGGCGTCGGCGAAGGCGATGGTCGTGAAGTCGGGGATGCGGGTCATGGCATTATCCTCACGCATCCAGCGCCGCGCGCGCGGCCTTCAGGACGGCCAGCACGTCGCCGCCAGTATAGACGAAACCGTCGACGCCCGCAGCCTTGAGGCGGTCCTCCATGTCGCCGGGACGGCCGGCGAGCCAGAGCTGGCGGGCACCGGCCGCCTTGAGCGCCGATGCGACCTCCACCGCTTCAGTGGCATAGAGGTCATCAGAGGAACACAGGCAGGCGATGGCTGCGCCGCTCTCTGCGAAGGCGGCGAGCAGGGCGCCGGCATCGGCAAAAGGTTCGGGGATCGGCGCGTCGAAACCGCCGGCCTCGAAGAGGTTGCGGGCGAAGGCGGCGCGCGCCGTGAAGGCGGCGACGGGTCCGATGACGGCGAGGAAGACTTTCGGCCGCGTGCCGGTTTCTGCGGCGATGGCATCGAGGTCGGCGCGCAGGACCTCGAAGGGGGCGGCGAGGCGGATGGGCGCCAGCCGGTCGACGAAGACCGTGTCGCTCTTCGCCCGCGACAGCGCCGCGCGGATGACCCCGCCGGCGAAGGCCTCGACCTGCGCCGCGAAGCGCTCGCCCCGGCCGGCCTCGGGCAGGTCGACGAGGGCGGCACCGCGCCGCGTCTCGCGCGCCGGTGGGGTCAGCACCTCCGGCACGGCCTCGTGGACATTCGGGAACTCGGACGCGCCGGTCAGCGGCTCGCGCCGTTTCGCGACCGCAATGGCCCGTTCGGCACGGATCCCGGCGACGGCGGCCTGCACGGTCCCGGCGGAGAGAGCAGCGACGATCCCCCCTTCCCTCTCCCACGCCTGGAACAGCGCCCAGGCGCGCTGGCAGAGTTCGTCGGTCAGTGCCTCGATCCCGCCGGCGCCGGCCGCGGCATCGGCGACGCGGTGCAGATTGGATTCCTCGATCAGGATCAGCTGGGTGTTGCGGGCGATCCGGCGGGCGAAACCGTCCGGCAGGCCGATAGCGGCCGTCCAGGGTTCGACCACGACATGATCGGCGCCGCCGATGCCCGCGGCGAAGACGGCCGTCGTCGTGCGCAGCCAGTTCACGGCCGGATCGACCTTGGTCACCATGCGCCAGGCCGTTTCGGCATGGAGGTCGAGATGGGTAGGGATCAGGCCGGCAGCCGTCTGCAGCCGCGCCCAGAGCTTGCGCATGGCGCGCAGCTTGGCGGTGGTGAGGAACTGGTCGGCATCGGCGGACAGAACGACGGAGATGGCCTGAAGGGCCTCGGCGAGCGGCAGGCCGGCGGCCTCCAGCATGCGCCAGTACTGGACGGCGGTGCCGAGAACATAGGCGAGTTCCTGGGCCTCCGACCCACCGGCGTCGTGGATGACGCGGCCATCGGCCGCTAGCTGCGTTCCGGCAAAGCCGCGCGCGCGCAGGCCAAGCACGGCATCGCTCGCCTTGGCGGCGGCGCCCTCCCAGCTCTCCAGCGTGCCGCGGCGGGCGAAGGCGCCGATCGGATCGATGCCGAAGGCGATGGCGAGGCTCTTCGGGTCGCGCCCGTCACGCTCCACCATGGCCGCCAGCATGGCCGCGACATGACCGGCCGAGGTGCCTGCGTCGATCCGGACGGGAATGAGGTCGAGCATCACGCCGGCGAGCAGCGCGTCGAGGTCGGCGAGGCCGTCGATCACCATGGCGTCGCCGCGGCGGTCGCCGATGGCGCCGCGCGTGACCACGACGAGGCCGGAGGCGCCGCCCGCGAGGTCTTCCAGCGCCTGCACATTAGCGACCGCGGGATCGGGGTGGTCGGCACGCTGGGTAATGGTCCAGGGGAGGCCGGGCGCGCGGCCGGCGAGCGGCGCCGCGCCGGCCTTGCGCGGATAGAGCGGCTGGATCGCGATCCCGTCGGCGGTACGGCCGACCAGGACCTTGTCGAAGGGCTTGCCCTTGAGCACCGCGTCGACGGCGGCGCGCCACTGCGCCTCGGTGGCGGGCCGAAACTCGGCGGCGAGCGCGAGCGGGGTGGCGGGCGGGGTCGGTGCTGTCGTCATGGCGCTTCGATGCCACGAAGGCGCGCCGGCTGGAAGGCGTCCTTTGGGCGGAGCGATGCCACGGATAGGTCCCAAACCCGTTCCGGCGCGCCGCCTTTACCCAGCCTTAACCATGATCGCCGCAGAACTGCAGGCGAACCAACAGGCGCGAGCGGGGTTTGCATGAAGGTCGTGATCCTGGCCGGTGGCGGCGGCACGCGCATGTCGGCCGACGGGGACCTGGCGCCGAAGCCGATGCTCGACATCGGCGGCCGTCCCATCCTCTGGCACATCATGCGGTCGTTCTGCCTGCAGGGCTTCGACGATTTCGTCGTCGCGGCGGGACAGCAGGGGGAGAAGATCAAGCGCTTCTTCCTCGACGAGGTGGACACGGCCGGCGACATCGCCATCGATGCCGGTCGGCGCGAGATCGCCCGCACCGGCGGCGCGGACGACCACTGGCGGGTGCGCATCGTCGATACCGGACTGCATACGGAAACGGGCGAGCGGGTGATGCGTCTGCGCGAACTCATCGGCCGCGAGCCGTTCATCGTGACCTATGGCGACAGCGTCTCGGACGTCGACGTCCATGCCGTGATGGCGCAGCATCGCCGCCGCGGCCATCTGGTCACCGTCACGGCCGTGCGGCCGCCCTCACGCTTCGGCGGCATCCGCTTCGACGGCGACAAGGTGGCGGGTTTCGTCGAGAAGCCGCAGATCGGCGAGGGCTGGATCAATGGCGGCTTCGCCGTCTTCGATCCCGCCGCCTTCGACCACCCGGCCCTCGCCGCCCGCGGCGCGACGCTCAACGGCCTGTTCGAGACCCTCGCCAACGAGCGCCGCCTTGGCGCCTACCGGCACGAGGGCTTCTGGCTCGCCGCCGACACGCTGCGGGCGCTGAAGCTGCTCGAGGGCCTGTGGGACAGCGGCGAGGCGCCCTGGATCCGTCCGGCCACGGCCCATGCCGCCGCGGCGCAGGGGAGCGCGTGATGAAGGTCGTCGACTGCCCCCGCGCCCGCCTCTACGACGTCGTCGCCGGAGCCTTCGCGACGCTCGGCCGCCAGCCGGCCATGATCGAGCTCGGCGTCCACAAGGGCGACAATGCCACCCGGCTGATGGAGGTCCTGGGCACCCGCCATGCCGTGCTGGTCGATGCCTGGAGCGCCGAAGCGCTCGCGACCTATTCGCACTTCGACAAGCTCCCGCCCTGGATTCTGCCGCTGACCGCCTTCGAGCGCTATTTCGGCGGCAGCCTCTCGGACCAGGCGACCTTCGACCGCACCTATGAGGTCGCCCGCCAGCGCTTCGAAGGACGCGGGGACGTCGAGATCATCCGCGACGACACGGTCCCGGCCTTCGCCCGCATCCGCGACCGCCATGGCGACGGCGCCTTCGACTTCATCTATGTCGACGCCAACCACCAGTACGAATACGTGCTGCGCGACCTGCTCTACTACCAGCACCTGCTCGCCGCCGACGGCGTCATGATGCTGAATGACTGCTGCCACAGCCAGAAGGGCATGAACCAGAATCTCGGCGTGCTCGAAGCGGTGGGCAACTTCATGAAACGCGCCGACTTCGTCCCCGTCGCCCTGACCAGCACCGACATGAGCGACCTCCTCATCGCCCGCCGCGGATCGGCCATGGTGGGGGCTCTCGATGCAGCGCTCGACGCCACCGATATCTCCTTCGTCGAGGTCATGCCGCAGATGCTGGCGGCGGCGCATATCCGGGTCAGCCCGCAGGGGCGCGCGCGCGTCAGCTTCGCCTAGGCGCGGTCAGGCAGGCGGGTGACGCCCGCCGTGTCGATGCGGGCTGCAAGATCGGCGACGCCAAGACCGCCGACCACCCAGTCCGGCGCGATTTCAGCCAGCGGCACCAGGACGAAGGCGCGGTCCGTCATGCGCGGATGCGGCAGATGCAGGTCCGGTTCGTCGAGGACCACGTCATCATAGGCGAGGATGTCGATATCGACCGGGCGCGGGCCCCAGCGCCGTCCGGAGGCGCGATCGCGGCCGAGGGAGGCCTCCACCGCCAGCGCCCGCTTCAGCAGCGCGCGCGGCGACAAATCCGTCGCGACCTTGAGGCAGAGATTGACGAAGGCCGGCTGGTCGGTGACGCCCCAGGGCGGTGTCCGGTAATCGGCCGAACGGGCGAGGAGCCGCACGTCGGCGCCGTCGCAGAAGGCCGCGACCGCACGATCGAGCGTGGCGCGGACATCGCCGACATTGCCGCCGAGGCCGATCAGCGCCTGCGACATCAGGCGGGGCGCCGGCGCGTCATCACCACGCCGACATCGTCGAAGATGGCGGCGATCGGCGCATGCGGCTTGTGCACGGTGACGGTCACCGCCGTGATCGGCGGGAAAGCGGACAGAATCGCATCGGCGACCGCCCCGGCGGCGGCTTCGAGCAGCTTGAAGTTGCGCGCCTTGAAGGTGCGGACGGTGACGGCGGCGACATCGGCATAGGAGACGGTGTCGGCGAGATGGTCGCTCGCCGCCGCGGCCGACAGATCGAGCGCCAGATCGAGGTCGATGACGAAGCGCTGGCCGACCTCGCTCTCATGCGACAGAAGGCCGTGATGAGCATGGACCAGCAGGCCCGTGAGAAAGATGCGGTCGCTCATGCGGCCTTCCTGATGGCGGCCGCCACCTTCAGCGCCTGGACGGTCTCGCGGACGTCATGGGCGCGGATGATGGCGGCTCCCGCCTGCATGGCGAGAAGATGGGCGGCGAGCGATCCGCCGATGCGCTCGTCGACGCTGGAGGGGTCGATGAGGTCGATGAAGCGCTTGCGCGAGGCGCCGACCAGCATGGGCAGGCCGAGGGCCCCCAGCCGGTCGAGCCTGGCCAGGGTCTCGATGCTCTGCTGCGGCGTCTTGCCGAAACCGATGCCGGGATCGATGGCGATGCGGTCGCGACCGATGCCGGCGGCCTCGGCGATGGCGACGGAGCGGGCGAGGAAGGCGAGGACATCCGCGATGATGTCGAGGTCGGGATCGGCCGCGTCGCGGTTGTGCATGACGATGACGGGGACGCCGCGCGCGGCCACCAGCGGCGCCATGGCGGGGTCGCGCTGCAGGCCCCAGACGTCATTGACGATGACAGCGCCCTGATCGAGGGCCCAGCGGGCGACATCGGCCTTGATCGTGTCGATGGAGACCGGCAGGCCGAGCCTGACGACCTCGGGCAGGACCGGGGCGAGCCGGGCGATCTCCGCGTCGCGGTCCACTGGTTGCGCGCCGCCATAAGGCCGGGTGGATTCGGCGCCGATGTCGAGGATGTCGGCGCCGGCGGCCGCCATGCGCTCGGCATGGCGGATCGCGACGAGGGGGTCGAAGAACCGCCCCGCGTCGGAGAAGGAATCCGGCGTGACGTTGAGGACGCCCATCACCGCCGGGCGGTCTTCCTTGAGGAAACGGCCGAGCGGCCCGCCGTGCGGGAGGGGATCTGGATGATGCGATGGCGCCATGGCGCCTGCCTTGGACGCCAAGCCCCCCGCCCTGTCAATACCGGGCCGGCGCTTCGCTGCCCCTCCTGCCCGTTGGCATAGGGCCTGACGCGGAGCGTGATGCGATGACCGACGGGCGAGGCCGGCCGCGCCCATACCCCTCCCCGCCGGGGAGAGGTGAAACGGCGGGCGGCGAGCGACCCAAAGCTCAGACGAACTGCGACAGGCCCGGCGTGCCGGCGACGATCTGGCCCATCACGTCCTCGCCGGCCTTCTCGCGGCCGAAGGCCATCAGTTCCTTGCCGACGGTCGAGATCTGGCCCATGTCGAGGCCGGCGCCCATCAGATTGGCGCCGAGGCCCATGATGCCGCCGCCCATCAGGCCGCCGACCATGCCCATCAGGCCCCCGCCCCCCTCGCCCTCGCCCTGGGCGATCAGCGCCTCGGCACCCGGTAGCGCGGCCAGCATCTGCTGGACCTGGGCCTGCGGTCCTTCCTTCTGGAGGAAGCCGAGGATCATGCCGACGGCCTTGGTGGCGAGCCCTTCGTCGATGCCGGCAGCGGCCGCGACGCGGTTGATGAGCTCCTGAATCATGATGGTCTCCCGGCTTCGACGGCTTCGGCTGGCATGCCCCGTCGATCGCGGCGCACTATGGCCAAGCGGCAGGCGGGGGGCAAGCGCCGGTCATGGTTTCGCCGGCCCGCCGCCTGTGCTTTGCTGCGGCGAGACTCAAGCCCGAGGAGATGCCCCATGACCGCGGTTCAAGCCCTGAAGCCGGCCGCCGCCTATGACCGTTCCAGCGTCGAGGCGGTGATCCAGCTCTATTTCGACGGGCTCTACGAGAGCGACGTCGGCAAGCTCAGTGCCGCTTTCCATCCGACTGCCGACCTGCGCTGGCAGGACAAGGGCGAGTTGCAGGTGCTGACCGTGCCAGACTGGATGGAGCGGGTCGCCAAGCGCGCTTCGGCGCAATCGCAGGGCCAGGCGCGCCACGACTTCATCGTGACGATGGACCGCGCCGACGAGGCCACCGCCTTCGTCAAGGTTCATTGCGCCCTGCCGCCGCGCTTCTTCACCGATTATCTGGTGCTGCTGAAGCTCACCGACGGCTGGCGGATCGTGTCGAAGGCCTATCGCTACGACGTGCGGGAGTGACGGGCGGCCGTTCCCTGCCCATCCGGACCTGAACGGCGAAGGGGACCTTGCGGGTCCCCTTTTTCGTGATCGGGTCTGACGGGGGCCCTGCATCTGGCAGCTGCGAGCTTCAAGGCGCGCGGCCGACCATCGCGGGCGCCCCATCCGCCTCAGCACATATTGGGCTGGGCGGCGCAGGCGACGCGCGCCCGCGCGAGATTCTCGCGCAGCTTTTCCAGGCCGACGGCGCCGACGACGACCTCGTCGCCCACCACATAGGTCGGCGTGCCGTTGATGCGCAGCGTTTCGGCGAGGCGCATGTTCTCGGCCAGCGTGTCGCGCACCTGCGGAGACTGCATGTCACGCTGCAGGCGGGCCATATCGGCGCCGACCTCGCGGGCGACCTCGAGGGCGCGGGCGCCATTGGCCTGGCCACGGCCACCGAGCAGCTTCTGGTGGAATTCGAGATATTTCGGCGGGGTGATCTGCATCTTCAGGGCGACGGCGACCTGGGCGGCCTCCATCGAGCCCTGGCCGAGAACGGGGAAGTCCTTCAGGACGATGCGCAGGCGGGGATCCGAGCGCAGCAGTTCCAGGGTCTCCGCCAGCGCCCTTTTGCAGAAGCCGCAATTGTAGTCGAAGAACTCGACCAGGGTGACGTCGCCCTGGGGATTGCCGAGCACGACCTGGTTCGGCGCGCGATAAAGCGCCTGGCGGTTGGCGGAGAAGGCGGCGGCGCGGGCGCGGTCCTCGGCCTGGGCCTGGCGCTTCTCCAGTTCCACCAGCGCTTCCTGCAGGACCTCGGGGTTCTTCAAGAGGTAGTCGCGGATGATCGATTCGATGCGGGCGCGCTCGTCGGCGGTCGGTGGCGCGGACTGGGCGAGGACCGGACCGACCACCGCAAGAAGGGCCACGAAGGCCGGCGCGATCAGGCGCTTGAACATGACAGGGATCCTCAGTTGCGCACGGGGCGCTGATTATAGATGTCCTCGGCGATCAGCCAGCCGGGCGAACCGGTCGGGAGCGAGCCCTGGGCGCGGCGGGCGAGGCCGCGCGCCGTCTGGAGATCACCGGAATAGTAGGAGGCCTGCGCCGCCGCCAGGTCGGCCTGGCCGCGATCGTTCTTGCGGCCATAGGCGATGGCGAGCTGGCGGTAGCCGTCGCCGGCCTCCGGCTCGCGCTGGAGGGCAAGCCGCAGCTCGCGGATGGCCTCGTCGAGCACGGCATTGTTGCCGGAGGCGACGAGGGCGTGGCCGAGCATGATGCGGATGAGGCCGGCATTGGGAGCCAGCGAGACGGCGCGGCGCAGCGGCCCCATGGCGGCGGCGGGCTGTCCGGTCTCCAGCAGGATCTGCCCCTTGATCTCGTGGAAATGGGGGTTGTTGGGCTGGGCACGGATCAGTTCGTCCGCCATGGCGACGGCGCGGGCACGGTCGCCGAAGCGGAACATCTGGATGGTGCGGGCATAGCGGGCCGGCAGCGACGTGTCGGAGGGCGGATAGCGCCGGGTGATGGCATCGGACCGGTCGAGGAAGCCGGCGAGCTTGGCCCGCGCCAGCTGGTGGCGGGCGTTCAGCGCCGGCGGATCGGGCTTGTCGTAATGGGGGCTCGCCCGCGCCAGCGGCTCGATGATGGCGATGCGGTCGGCCGGCATGGGATGGCTGATCGTATAGGGATCGACATGCCGGGCGATGAACATCGTGTCGTTGTGCAGGCGGCGGAACGTCTCAACCATGCCCTTGGCCGATTGTCCGGTGGCGTTGAGATAGGTGATGGCGGCGCGGTCGGCGGCCGCTTCCTCGCCGCGCTGGTAGGACAGCAGCGAGCGCATGCCGATCTGCGTCCCGGCGGTGAGAACACCCGGCGCCGCCTCGCCGACGCCGGAGCGACCGCTGGCGGCTCCGGCCGCGGCGCCCGCCACACCGACGATCATGCCAAGGGCGGCGATGATCTGGGCGCGCTCCACCGCCTCGCGCAGCCGGGCAAGATGGCCGCCGGCAATATGGCCGGTCTCGTGGGCGATGACGCCGATCAGTTCGTTCGGGGTGCGCGAATCGAGGATGGCGCCGGCATTGATGAAGATGCGCCGGCCATTGGCGACGAAGGCGTTGAAGCTACGGTTGTTGACGATGATGACATTGGTCTGGCTGCCGCCGACGCCGGCGGCACGGAACAGCGGCCGGGCATAGTCACGCAGCAGGTTCTCGATCTCCGTGTCGCGGATGATCGGCAGGCCGCCGGGCATCTGGGCATGGGCCGCGGGCATGGCCGCCATCAGGCCGGCGAGGGCGACAGCCACGGCACGGATCGGAAACTTGAACGACATCATCGCTCGGAACCCTAAGGAGCAGGCCGTTGGGGGTCAATTCGGGGGCCGGTCACAACAGGGAGAGAGCGGTGACCCGGCCCGCCCCGTGTGATAGGCGCTTGGCGGTCCTCTTGCATGGCCAAGGGGGCGAAACCATGACGCAGAAGCCGGCCGGGATGACATGACCATGACGCGCGAGGGCCTTGCCCGCCAGATCCTCACCCCCACCCGGCGTGGCTCCGTCGCGCCCTTCCTGGTCATGGATGTCATGACGGCGGCGGCGAAGGCCGAGGCGGCGGGCCAGAACGTCATCCATATGGAGGTCGGCCAGCCGGCAGCACCGACGCCGGTGAGCATTCGCAAGGCGGCGGCCGACGCGCTGACGGGCGGCCAGATCGGCTACACTCTGGCGCTCGGCATTCCCGAGCTCCGGCAGCGCATCGCCCGCCATTATGCCGAAGCGCACGGCGTCGAGGTGCCGATCGGCCGGATCGCCGTGACGATGGGCTCCTCCTCGGCCTTCATCCTGAGCTTCCTCGCGCTGTTCGAGGCCGGCGCGCGGGTGGCCATCGCCAGCCCCGGCTACCCCGCCTACAAGAACATTCTGGAGGCGCTCGGCTGCGAGGTGGTGTTCATCGAAACGACGGCGGCGACGCGCTATGCGGTGACACCGGACATGCTGGCCGCCGAACATGCGAAGAAGAGGCTCGACGGCATCCTCATCGCCAGCCCGGCCAATCCCACCGGCACGATGATGACGCCGGAGGCCCTGAAGGCGCTGGTGGAGGCCGCGCAGGCGATGGGCATCCGCTTCATCTCCGACGAGATCTACCACGGGCTGTCCTACGAGATGCCCTGCCACACGGCGCTGGAGACGAGCGAGGACGTCATCGTCATCAACTCCTTCTCGAAATATTACTGCATGACCGGCTGGCGCATCGGCTGGATGATCGTGCCGGAGAGCCTCGCCCGCTCGGTCGAATGCCTGGCGCAGAACCTGTTCATCTCGGCGCCGCAGCTCAGTCAGGTGGCCGCCCTCGCGGCATTCGAGGCGACGGCGGAACTGGAGGTGATCAAGGCCGGCTATGCCGCCAACCGGCGGGTGCTGCTGGACGGCCTGCCGAAGGCCGGGCTTGACCGGCTGCTGCCGGTGGACGGCGCCTTCTACGTCTATGCGGACGTCTCGCGCTACACCAATGACAGCCTCGATTTCGCCCGGCGGATGCTGGCCGAGACGGGGATCGCCGCGACGCCGGGGCCGGATTTCGACCCCTATGGCGGGCTGCAGGCCATCCGTTTCTCCTTCGCCGGCTCGACGGCGGACATGGAGGAGGCGGTGAAGCGGCTGGGGGCTTGGTTGCGGTAGTGCGACCGCATCGACGCTGCGAACTGAGCGCGCATCACCACGCCGTCATGCCCGGGCTCGTCCCGGGCATCCACGACTTGACCACCGCCCTTCGAGGAATTCGTGGATGCCCGGGACGAGCCCGGGCATGACGGAACCTGTAACGCTATCGACCGGAACGGTCTGGCAGTCCGAAGACCCTTGCCCGATGCAGGGCAGATGAGGTCGAGTGAGGCGCTGCAGTGAGACCCGCCACTATGACCACGCTCCTCGTCACCGGCTTCGGCCCCTTCCCCGGCTGGGAGCGCAACCCGACGCCCGCCATGGTGGCGGCCGTGACCACGCAGCACCTTGCGGGCGTGAAGATCGTCGGCCACGTCTTCAACACGGTCTATGCCGAGGTCGCCCGCGACCTGCCGGCGCTCATCGCCAGGCACCGTCCCGACGCCGTGCTGCTCTTCGGCCTTGCCGGCCGCACCGGCCATGTCCGCATCGAGAAGCATGCCCACAATGTCACGACACGACGGGTGCCGGACGCCTCCGGCGCCTTCCATCCCACCTCCGACATTCGGGCCGACGCGCCGTGGCGCTTGCCGACCACCTTCGCCACCGGCCCGCTGGCGACACGGCTGAAGCGCGCCGGCCTCGATGCCCGCCCCTCGCCCTCGGCCGGCGAATATCTCTGCAACTTCTCCTACTGGCTGGCGCTGGAGGCCGTCGCGCAGGGCCGGACGCAGCGCGCGCTCTTCGTCCATGTGCCGCTGCCGCTCAAGGCCGGCCGCTCGGCCAGAGGTGCCTTCTCCCGTCGAATGACGGCCGACGACCTTGCCGCTGTGGCGCGGACGGCGGCGCTGGCGATCACCGGCCGTCCCGCCTGTTTGGCGAAGCCAGTGCGCAGGCTGCGGGCCCAGCCGGAGCGGCCTTAGGGCCATCCCGTTCCGGCACAGGTCGCTCCGGCACGGTGCTTGCGCTGATCTCCGCAACACCCGGAGTGCCCCATGCTCGCCCGCCGTTCATTCCTCTTCGCTGCCGCTGCCACCCTCGCCCTGCCGGCTTCTGTCCACGCAGCGACGCTCGACGCGGCGTCCCTCGGCCTCAAGCCCGGCGCAGCGGAAGACCAGACCCGCATCCTGCAGCGCGCCGTGGAAATGGCCGCCGGCTCGCGGATGCCGCTGCGCCTCGCCCCCGGCGCCTACAAGGTCGGCGAGATCCGGCTTCCCGCCAACACCCAGATCCTCGGCGTGCGCGGTGCCACCCGCCTGGTGTTCCAGGGCGGGACGGCCTGTCTCTCGGCCCAGCGGGCCGACATGGTGACGCTGTCCGGCCTCGTCATCGAGGGCAACGGCAAGCCCCTGCCGGAGAAGCGCGGCCTGATCGTGCTCGAGCACGGCCGCGGTGTCCGCGTCGAGGATTGCGAGATCGCCGGTTCGAGCCACCACGGCATCGTCCTCGAGGGGATCGACGGACTGGTGCGCGGCAACACCGTCTCCGGCGTCGCCAAGGCTGCCATCGTGGCGCTCGACAGCCGCGGCCTGACCCTGGCGCAGAACACCATCCGCTCGGCCGCCAATAACGGCATCCTCGTCTGGCGCACCATCGCCGGCGACGACGGCACCATCGTCGAGGGCAACCGCATTGAGGAGATCGGTGCGCGCGACGGCGGATCGGGCCAGAACGGCAATGCCATCAACGTCTTCCGCGCCGGCAACGTCACCGTCACCGGCAACCGCATCCGCGGCGCGGCGTTCTCGGCCGTGCGGGCCAACGGCGCGGCGAATGTCGCTGTCACCGGCAACAACTGCGCCGCCCTCGGCGAGGTCGCCGTCTATATCGAATTCGGCTTCGAGGGCGCGGTGGTCGCCAACAACATCATCGACGGTGCCGCTCTCGGCATCGTCGCCACCAATTTCAACCATGGCGGCCGGCTCGCCAACATCCATGGCAACATCATCCGCAACCTCGTCAACCGGCGCCCCGCCGGAACCGATCCGCATGACCCCGCAGGCATCGGCATCTCGGCCGAGGCCGATGCCGCCATCTCCGCCAATGTCATCGAGGGGGCCCCCACCGCCGGCATCCAGCTCGGCTGGGGCCAGTACATGCGCGACCTGTCGGTCACTGCCAATGTCATCAAGGGTGCGCCGGTGGGCATTGCCGTCTCGGTCGTGCCCGGCGCGGGACAGGCGCTGATCGCCGACAATCTCGTGCAGGGCGCCCGGATCGGCGCCGTGGTCGGCATGGAATGGAAGCGGCCGGTGACCGGCGACATGGCCCGCGAGGGCGTCGGCCGCTTCGCCCAGCTCAGCGTCTCCGGCAACCGGGTGCGCTAAGCCGCGTCATCTGCGCCGCCATTCCGCGTGAACCGTGACCGGTCCGGAGAGGTCCTCGCGGTTGATGCGGTAGCTGAGGTCGTAGAGACCGCCGTCGCCGATCTCCAGGACGGCCGCGCACCGGACCTCCAGCAGGTCGGCGGAGAGCTCGCGCCGGTCGGTAATGCGCACGTTCTGGATGTTCTTCTCCCGCAGGATGCGGTGGAGGGCCTCACTGGTCCCGGTTGTGGTGCATCCGGGCAACCGCGTGTCGAAGAGGGTGATAACGCCGGCAATAGCGGCGACCAGCGCCAGCAGCGCGGCGACATAGGCGAGAAGCTTCCCGCCCCGGCCTGCTGTCACCGTCCCGGCGGCGGGCCCATCGGTCATTCGCTTGTGACCTTCGCTCAAGTGCGCTCCCGTCTGTCCCGCGCGCCAGCTCCCGGCGGCGGGCGCGCCGGACCGCTTGGGCCGGACAGCACGTTAACACCACGTTAACCGGATCAGTCCACGGTCTCTGACCAAGCTTGTCCTGTCCGGAGGCGTCGATGCGCGCGCTGGCCCGTTTCATCGCGGTTCCCACCCTCCTCGGCCTCCTCGCGTTTCCCGCCGGAGCCGCCGAAGCCTGTCCGCCGTCCGACCTCGAGCGCTTCACGGCGGAGGCGATGGTCGCCGATGCCGATCTTCGCCAAAGCGCGGGCGAAGCCCTCCAGGCCTGCGCCAGCTTCGCGCTCGACCAGTATCGCAATGTCGGCGAGATCGAGGAGCGCATCCTCGTCCATATCGCTGCGCTCGCCGGCCGCACCTCCTATGCGACCTATGCCGCCGACGAGATCCCCCATGCATCACCGGCCCTGATCGCCCTGCTCGGCGTGGCGTTCCGTCCGCTCTATCCGCACCTGCGCTCGCTCTCCGAGGAGGAGAATACGGCGGCCCTGAGGACCATCGTCTTTCATCTGCTGTCACAGACGGGCCCGCTTGCGACCGGATCGGTCGCCAGGCCCGCGCCAGCGACCGGAGCACGGCCATGACGCCCGAGGAGACCGCGCTGCCCCGTCTGGTCGCACCGCCCCTGTCGCCGGCCGGCAGTTTCGACGCCGATGTGGCCGATCTGCACGAGGTCGAGTGGCTCCGGCCCGAGCCGATCGTCCGCAAGGACTGATCCTCCCGGGCTGGACCGCGGGAATCCGGCGCCGGCACGGTCCGGCCGCGACCGCCGTGACGGCGAAGAGGGATGGAGGCTGATGATCAGGGGTTCCGCCGTCCCGCGCACCGGAGCGCTCGTCGCCATCGACCCCTCCGCCCATGTCCATGCGTCGGCCCAGATCTACGGAAGGGTGACCCTCGCCGCCGGGACCTCCGTCTGGCCCAACGCGGTCATCCGCGCCGAAATGTACGAGGTGGTGATCGGCGAGCGCTCGAACATCCAGGATTTCGCGATGGTCCATGTCGGCAGCGTCAGCGGCACCTTCATCGGGCGCGACTGCTCGATCACCCACCATGTCACGCTGCACGGCTGCACGATCGGCGACAATGTGCTGGTCGGGATCGGTGCCACCATCATGGACGGCTGCGTGATCGGCGCCAATTCGATCATTGCCGGTGGCTCCTTCCTGAAGGAAAACACGGTGATCCCGCCCAACTCCGTCGTTGCCGGCGTGCCGGCGGTGCTGAAAGCGAACCGCGACTGCGGTGACGCCAACCGCTTCAACGCCTGGCTCTACACGCAGAACGCCGAGGCCTATGCCCGCGGCGAGCATCGCTGCTGGGACGCGATCGATCTCGACGCCGCCGCCGCGCGTTTCGGCATCACCCGCAGGGCCTAGCGCACGATCCGCCGCTCGATGCGGAACCGCATCTCGATGCCCGGACTCGTGCCCTGGCGGCGGTCCGGCGTCAGCCAGTGGCTGTAGCGGGCGGTGGCGGGCGGGTCACCGGGCAGGTCGAGGCTGAAGCGGGCGATCTCCCGGCCGCCGCGCGCGAGGATGATGGCGCGCATGCCGGAGGGCTCCACAAGCGGCAGGACGGCGTCGGCGGTCGTGACGTCGTAGGCGTCGACCCGCCATTCAAGCCCCTCGGCGGGTACATGGCTCCGGCCAGCCTCGCCGGTGAGGGCGAGGTCGCGCCAGCCGAGGCCGTCGAGGCGCAACTGGACGATCAGAAAGGGCTGGACCGGCGGCGGCGGGGTGGTCACGGCGAAGGCGACATAGCCGAGGGCGACGGAAAAGAAGGCGACAGCCGCGACAGCCGCCGCGGCGAGGCGGAGCATGGCGCCCGACCGCGCGAGGCGCGACAGCATCAGCCAGAGCCCGAGGGCGCCGCCGGCGGCACCGCCGATCCCGCCCATGGCCACGGCGAAGGCCGAACGGTCCGCCGACCGGCCGAGATCGAGCCAGTCGGCGAAGGCGAGTGCGCCCGTCCGGCTGGCGAAACCCGACAGCAGGGCACCCGCCAGGGCGGCGCCGACGACGGCGGCGAGGCCCAGGGCAAGGCCATGCCCGGCGGTAACCGAGGACGTTGCAGGAGGGGGAAGCGGACTGTGCTCGGACATGGCTCGACTGACGCGCCGCGAAGGCGGCTTGCGTGTCAGTCGTGCCGGACAGCCAGAAGGTTCAAACGGCCAAGCGCCGGCCGCCCCGCCTCACTTCTCGACGAAGGCCTTCTCGATGACGAAATGGCCGGGACCGGAAATGGCGCCCTCGTCGAAGCCGCGGGCGACCAGCATGTCGACCATGTCCTTGAGGAAGGCCGGCGAGCCGCAGATCATGACCCGGTCATTGGCCTTGTCGAGCGGCGGCAGCCCGAACTCCGCCTGCAACTTGCCGCTGTCGAGGAGCTCGGTGATGCGGCCGTTGTGGATATAGGGCTCGCGCGTCACCGTGGGATAGTATTTCAGCTTCTCGCGCACCAGTTCGCCGATCAGCTCGTCGTCCGGCAGTTCCTTCGACACGTAGTCGCCATAGGCCTGTTCGGCGATGAAGCGGGTGCCGTGGATCAGCACGACATTCTCGAACCGGTCGTAGACCTCGGGGTCCTTGACGACGCTGATGAAGGGGGCGAGGCCGGTGCCGGTGCCACAGAGATAGAGGTTCTTGCCGGGCAGCAGGGCATCCTGCACCAGGGTGCCGACCGGCTTGCGCCCGACCAGGATCTGGTCGCCGACCTTGATGTTCTGCAGGTGCGAGGTCAGCGGACCGTCGGGGACCTTGATGGAGAAGAATTCCAGATTGTCCTCATAGTTGGAGGACACGATGGAATAGGCGCGCAGCAGGGGTCGGCCGTTGATTTCCAGGCCGATCATGGTGAACTGGCCGTTGACGAACCGAAAAGCCGGGTCGCGCGTCGTCTTGAAGGAAAACAGGCGATCCGTGTAGTGGCGCACGTCGATGACGCGCTCGGAGTTCAGGTTCGACATGGCAGAGCCCGGGGTGACTGGCGCCAGAGACAGTTTCGTTCGTACACGAATGATACCGCATTGCACCAACTAGACAAGAGCATGCACCGGGGCAAAAACGAAATCGCGGGGCTGGATCAAACGGCCGCTGCGCCGTCTGGCCACCGGACCGATGGACGGGGCCTTGCCCGCCGACCGGCGATGCCTATGCTGACCGCCCCTGACATCCGGACCCGTCATGCCCCCCGATATCCTCTGTTTCGGCGAAGCCCTTGGTGAGTTCAATCAGACCATCCCGCGCGAGCCAAACTATCTGTTCGGCTTCGGCGGCGACACGTCGAACTGCGCCATCGCGGCGGCGCGGTCGGGGGCGAGCGTCGGCGTGATCGGCGCCGTCGGTGACGACACGTTCGGCCAGGCCTTCCTCGACCTGTGGCGGGCCGAGGGCATCGACATCAGCGCGATGCGCATGCCGCCGCAGAGCGAGACCGGCCTCTATTTCATCACCCACGGGCCGGATGGCCATGAATTCGCCTATCGCCGCGCCGGCTCGGCGGCCGCGCGCTTCACCTCAGCCGACCTGCCGGTCCCGGCGGTCCGTGCCGCGAAGATCCTGCATGTCTCCGGCATCTCGCAGGCGATCTCCCCCTCGGCCAGCGCCGCCGTGCGGATGGCCATCGCCGAGGCACGTGCGGCCGGTGTGACGGTGTCCTATGACACCAATCTGCGGCTGCGGCTCTGGCCGCTGGAGCGGGCGCGTGAGGTGACCAACGAGGCCATGCGGCTCGCCGACATCGCCCTGCCCGGCCTCGACGACGCGCGCCAGCTCACCGGCCGCGACACGCCCGACGCCATCGCCGATTTCTATCTCGAAGGGGGCTCAAAGATCGTGGCGCTGACCCTCGGGCGGGACGGTGCGCTGATCGCCACGGCTGGTGAGCGCCGGGTCATCCCCTCGATCCGGGTTGGAGCCGTCGATGCGACCGGGGCGGGCGACTGTTTCGACGGCGCCTTCCTCGCCGAATGGCTGGCGACCGGCGACCCCTTCCAGGCCGGCCGCTATGCCTGCGCGGCGGCGGCGCTGTCCACCACCGGCTATGGCGCGGTGGCGCCCCTGCCGCGCCGTGCGGCGGTGCTGGCGGCGCTGGCGTCGGCGGGCTGAAACGACAACACCCGGCGGAAGGCCCCGCCGGGTGTAGCTGCAGGCCGAAGCGGCAAGAACGACTACTGGCTGACGCCGCTGGCGCGGATCGGGCCCGCCCACTTCTCGATCTCGCTCCGCACGAGCTGGCCGAGATAGGCCGGGCCGCGGCGCTCCGGCGTCGCCAGGATGGCGCCGAGGCCCTCGAGGCGCTGCCTCACCGCCGGCGTGTCCATCGCCTCGACGGTGACGGCGCGCAGGCGCTCGACGATGGCGGGCGGCGTGTCCTTGTGGAAGAAGAATGCGTTCCACGTATAGGCCTCGAAACCCTGGAGGCCCTGCTGCTGGGCCGTCGGCAGGTCGGGGAAGACTGTCGCGCGGTTGGCGGTGAGGGTCGCCAGCGCCTTCACCGAGCCGCCCTGGATATGCGGCATGGCGGTGGAGGAGATCTCGCACATGTAGTCGACGCGGCCGCCGACCAGATCCTGGATGGCAGGAGCAGAGCCGCGATAGGGCACGTGGGTGACGTCGTTGGCGCCGATGACGGAGTTCAGGTAGAGGCAGCCCAAATGCACGGCCGAACCGGCGCCGGCGGAGGCAAACTGCAGCTTGGCCTGGTTGGCCTTAACGTGGGCGATGAACTCCTGGAGGTTGTTGGCCGGGAAATCCTTGCGCGTGATGAGGATCAGCGGCACCTCGGCGATCAGGGTGACCGGCGCGAAATCGGTGGCGGCGTTGTAGAGCGGCTGCTTGTAGAGCGTCTGGTTCACCGCATGGGTGCCGACCGTGCCGAGCACGAAGCTGTAGCCGTCGGGCGAGCCGCGCGAGACGCGTGCCGTCCCGGTCATACCGCCGGCGCCGCCGACATTCTCCACCACCACCTGCTGGCCGAGGATCTGCGACATGCGCTCGGCCATGATGCGGCCGAGCACGTCGGTCGGGCCACCGGCGGCAAAGGGGATGATCATCGTCACCGGGCGCGCCGGCCAGGTCTGGGCGTGGACCGCGGGCGCGGCACCGAGCAGCGAGGCGGCGGCGACAAGGGCAAGCAGGGCTCGTCGGGAGGTCGGTTTCATGCATGGACTCCTCTGGAAGCGGCGGATCATGGCCAAAAGGTGCGGGTTGTCCAGCCCCGAATGCAGGCAGCGGCACACCGCCGCAATCAGCGCGGGCCCTTCCGGATCACCGGAGCCGGAACATGGGCGCCATGACGGCAGGGACTGGCAATTGCCCGCCCAGGCTCTATGGTCCGCCACCTTTTCGACCGGAGAGACCCATGACCACCACCCGCATCGCCATTGCCGGCCTCGGCGCCATCGGACGCACGCTCGCTGCACGGATCGCGGGCGGAACGATCCCGGGCACCAGCCTCGCCTGCGTCGCCGCCCGGGATGAGGCCAAGGCCAAGGCCTGGCTCGCCGAGCAGGGCATCAAGGTGCCCGTCGTGCCGCTAGCCGATTTTCCGACCCATGCGGACCTCGCGGTCGAATGCGCCCCTGCCTCGGTGATCGAGGAGATCTGCGCGCCGATGCTGAAAGCGGGCAAGAAGGTGATGGTGCTGTCCTGCGGCGCGCTGCTGCCGCGGCCCCACCTGATGGACATGGCGAAGACCCATGGCGGCCAGATCATCGTGCCGACCGGCGCCCTGCTCGGCCTCGACGCCGTCACCGCCGCGGCCGAGGGCACGATCCATTCGGTGCGGATGATCACGCGCAAGCCGCCGAAGGGCCTGGTCGGCGCCCCCTATCTTGTCGAGAAAGGCCTCGACATGGACGCGGTCAAGGAGCCGACGCTGATCTTCTCGGGGTCCGCCCGCGACGCCGCCAGGGGCTTCCCGGCCAATGTCAATGTCGCCGTGGCGCTGTCGCTGGCCGGTATCGGACCGGACCGCACGACGATCGACATCTGGGCCGACCCGACGGTGACCCGCAACTGCCACGCCATAGAGGTCGATTCGGATTCGGCGAAGCTGACCCTTGCCATCGAGAACATCCCGTCCGACAACCCGAAGACCGGCCGGATCACCGCGCTGTCGGTCATCGCAGCCCTGCGCAAGCTGAACGCGCCGGTCCGCGTCGGCACATGACGGCGGCATTCGGCCGCCCCCCACGGGACGGCGGCCGAGCCCGCTTGCAACCCTCCGATCAGGCGCTAGTCTCTGACATAACCGGCAGACAAAGCCGGACGAGCGGACCCGTTAGCAAGGGCCGCCACAGGAAACCGTCTCGAGGGAACCCCATGCGCAAAACCATACTCGCCGGCCTGGCCGTGCTCTCTGTCATAGGCTTCGGCGCGCCGGCCGAAGCCCAGACCTGGCCGACCAGACCGATCACCTTCATGGTGCCCTTCCCCGCCGGTGGCGGCACCGACGCCTTCGCCCGTCCGCTCGCCGCCCAGCTTGAGAGGCAGCTCGGCCAGGGTGTCATCATCGAGAACCGCGCCGGGGCCGGCGGTACGGCCGGCGCGCTGGTCGCCTCGCGGGCCGCGCCCGACGGCTATTCGTTCTTCGTCGGTGCCGCCCACCACTCCATCGCGCCGTCGCTCTATCCCCGGCTCGAGTACAATATCGAGACCGATTTCATTCCGATCGCGGTCATCGCCCAGCCGCCGCAGATCATCGTGGTCAATCCGCGGCGCGTGCAGGCGACGACGCTGGCCGAGCTGATCGCCCTGGCGCGGTCGAAGCCGGACGACCTCATCTATGGCTCGGCCGGCATCGGCACGACGCACCATCTGGCGGGCGAGCTTTTCAAGATCCTGACCCAGACCAAGATCCGCCACGTGCCCTATCGTGGTGCGGGACCGGCCATGGCCGATCTCGTCGCCGGCCAGATCGACATGATCTTCGACGGTCTCGGCACCTCGGCGCCGCAGGTCCTTGGCGGCGCCATCCGCGGCATCGCGGTGGCGGCCCCGACGCGCAACCCGGCGATCCCGAATGTTCCGACGGCCGGCGAAAGCGGCCTGCAGAATTTCGACGTGTCGACCTGGTATGCGATCTTCGCACCGAAGAACACGCCGGCCCCGATCGTCGAGCGCATGCGCACGGAGATCCGTGCGGCTCTGCAGGTCCAGTCCATCAAGGACGCCTGGGCGCGCAACGGCTCGGACATCCCGACGCTTGAGGGAGAGGCCTTCGGCCGGTTCGTCTCCTCCGAGGTGCAGCGCTGGCGCAAGGTCGTCACTGACGCCGGCGTGAAGCTGGAGTGATCGGACGCGGGTTCCGCGACCAAGAAGGCACACATGAAGGCCCGCTCCGGCGGGCCTTTTCATTTGAGATCTTGCCCCCTTACCCGGCCTGCGGCCGACCTCTCCCCGCCGGGGAGAGGTTGAAAGGAGGCTCACCGGACGGCGTCCTCAGTCACTCGTCGATGCCTGGTCCAACCTTCCGCTCCAGGCTCATCGCCAGGACCCGCGCGACATGCACCGCTTCACGACCGGCCCCGTCGGCGATCTGGTGACGGCAGGAGGTGCCGTCGGCAACGATGATGGCATCGTCCGGCGCCTTGCGGATGGCTGGCAGCAGCGACAGCTCCGCCATGGCGAGCGAGGCATCGATGGTCTCGGCATGGTAGCCGAAGGCGCCGGCCATGCCGCAGCAGGAGCTCTCCACCGTCTCGACCTCAAGCCCGGGAATGAGCCTGAGCGCGCCCTCCACGGCGCCCATGGCGCCGAAGGCCTTCTGGTGGCAATGGCCGTGCAGCACGGCCTTGACCTTGAGCTCGCCGAGGGGCAGCGACAGGCGGCCGGCCTTGGCCTCGGCGGCGAGAAACTCTTCGAACAGGACCGCGACCTTCGCCACGCCAGCCGCGGCCTCCGATTTCAGGAGCGCCGGGAGCTCGTCGCGCAGGGAGAACAGGCAGGATGGCTCAAGGCCGATGACCGGCACGCCGCGGGCGGCGAAGGGGGCGAGCGCCGCCACCAGGCGGTCGGCCTCGGCGCGGGCGCGGTCGATCATCCCGGTGGCGAGATAGGTGCGCCCGCAGCACAGCGCGCGACCACCACCGAGGGGCCTCGCGTGGTGGACGCGATAGCCGGCACGGGTCAGGACGGCGACGGCAGCATCGAGGTTCTCGCGCTCGAAGGCACGGTTGAACGTGTCGGCGAAGAGCACCACCTCGCCGCCAGCCTCCGGCCCTTCCGCGACCGCCCTGGGCGCGAAGATATCAGCGCGCCAGCGCGGCAGGGAACGGCGCACCGAGAACTGCGCCAGCTTCTCCGACAGGGCCTTCAGAGCCGGCACGCGGTCGCGAAGGTTGAAGAGCCAGGGCGCCCTGGCCGCGATGGGCGCGAGGCGCGGCAGGTGGGCGACAAGCCGCTCGTGCAGCTTCGCGCCATAGAGGGCGTAGCGCTGGGCCTTCACCTCGATCTTCATGCGCGTCATATCGACCCCGGTCGGGCATTCGCGCTTGCAAGCCTTGCAGGAGACGCAGAGAGAGAGGCTGGCCTCCATCTCCGGGGCCAGCAGCGCGTCGGGGCCGAGCTGGCCGGTCATGGCGAGACGCAGCGTATTGGCGCGCCCGCGCGTCACGTGCTGCTCGTCGCGGGTGACGCGGTAGCTCGGGCACATGGCGCCGCCGTCCAGCTTCCGGCAGGTGCCGTTGTTGTTGCACATCTCGATGGCGCCGAGGAAACCCTGCGACGCACCGGGAAAATCGGACCAGTCGAGGGCCGGATTGATCTCGATGCCCTCATAGCCCGGCGGGTAGCGGAACAGGGTCCGGTCATCCATCCGCGGAGCGCGGGTGATCTTGCCGGGATTGAAGAGACCCCCGGGATCGAAGCGGTCCTTCACCTCCTCGAAGGCACGGACGAGGCGGGTGCCAAACATCTGCTCGTGGAACTCGGAGCGGACGATGCCGTCACCGTGCTCGCCGGAATGCGAGCCCTTGTATCGGCGCACCAGTTCGAAGGCCTGTTCGGCCATGGAGCGCATGCGCTTGGCGTCCACATCCAGCTTCATGTTGAGCACGGGGCGCACGTGCAGGCAGCCGACGGAGGCGTGGGCATACCAGGTGCCCTCGGTGCCGTGGGCACGGAAGATATCCGTGAGGCCTGCCGTGTAGGCGGCGAGGTCCTTCAGCGGCACGGCGCAGTCCTCGACGAAGGAGACCGGCTTTCCCGCCTCCTTCATCGACATCATGATGTTGAGGCCCGACGAACGCATCTCTGTGACCGCCGCCTGCCAGGCGGGTTCGGTGACCGGCACGACACCGCCGAAACGGGCGCCCTCGCCCTGCCAGGAAAAGCCGAGATCGCCCATCATCGCCTCGAGATCCCTGAGCTTCTGCAGGTTCTGGGCCTCCGTCTCCTCGGCGAACTCGACGACCAGCAGGGCGTCGGGATCGCCGCGGACGACGCGCTCCACCGTCGGGCGGAACATGGCGATGTCGCGGGCGAGCCCGATCATCGTACGGTCGACCAGTTCCACCGCGATGGGCTTCAGCGTGACGAGATGCTGGGCCGCATCCATCGCCTGGTGAAACGAGCCGAAATGGCAGATGCCGAAGACCTTAGGCCCCAGCAGCGGCCAGAGTTTCAGGTCGACGGCGGTGCTGAAGGCGAGGGTGCCCTCGGAGCCGACGAGGAGATGGGCCATGTTGTTGGTGGCGCCGTTCGGCACGAGGGCGTCGAGATTGTAGCCGCCGACGCGGCGCTGCACCTTCGGATAGCGGGCCTCGACCTCAGCCGCCTCGCGCGTGCCGAGGCTCAGCAGGTCGCGGGTGAGGAGGTCGGCATCGTTGCGCAGGGCCTCGTCACGGGAGACCTCGCCGAACCAGCGGCGGGTGCCGTCGGCAAGCGCCGCCTCCACCTGGATGACATTGTCGCGCATGGTGCCGTAGCGCAGCGAGCGGCCGCCGCAGGAATTGTTGGCGGTCATGCCGCCAATCGTCGCGCGCGAGGCGGTGGAGACGTCGACGGGATACCAGAGCCCGTGCTTCTTCAGCTGGCGGTTGAGATCATCGAGGACGATGCCCGGCTCGACGCGGACGGTGCGCCCGGCAAGGTCGAGGTCGAGGATCCTGTTGAGGCGCTTGGAACAGTCGACGACGAGCGAGGCATTGACCGTCTGGCCGCACTGGGAGGTACCGCCACCGCGCGGCAGGACCGTGACGCCCGCCTCGCGCGCCAGCGCCACCGCGCGGATGGCATCGTCCACCGTCTCCGGCACGACGGCCCCGACCGGCATGATCTGGTAGATCGAGGCGTCGGTGGCGTAGCGCCCGCGCGAAAAGACGTCGAAGAGCACATCGCCCTTCACCTGGGATGCGAGGCGGCGCTGCAGCGGCGTATCGGGCATGTTGCTCATGTCGTTCATCGGTGACGTCTCTGTGTCGCGCAAAAGCATGCAGCGGCCGGCTTCCGCCCGGTGTCGGGTCTGGCTCCGGCTTCACCTCTCCCCGGCGGGGAGAGGTCGACCGGAGCGACAGCGATGGTCGGGTGAGGGGGAAACGCCGCGGACGAGCCCTGGGGGGGGGCGCGCCCCGCGGGCCGCCCCCCCGCCGCCCCCCCCCCCCGCCCCCCCCCCCCCCCCCCCCCACGCCGCGGACGAGCCCTGCCCCCTCACCCGGCCTTCGGCCGACCTCTCCCCGGCGGGGAGAGGTGGGCCCAACGCTCGGCGCCCGAAAGGGTCACCAGCGGCTAAGGCCCTTGACTTGAATTTTGCATTCATTATTCATTCTGGCAAGAGACCGCGACGGAGCGGCGCCCCATTCACGCCGAGGAGAGCCCGATGGCCACCAATGCACCGCGCGTCGCCGGGCGCCATTTCCTGCAGATCCCCGGCCCCTCGCCGGTGCCCGAGCGTATCCTCAGCGCCATCGCGCGGCAGACGATCGACCATCGCGGCCCGGATTTCGGCAAGCTCGGCCTGCGCGTCCTTGACGGCATGCGCTCCATCTTCAAGACCCGCGGCGCCGTGGTGATCTATCCGGCCTCGGGCACCGGCGCCTGGGAGGCGGCCCTCGCCAACACGCTGTCGCCCGGCGACAAGGTCCTGATGGTCGAGACCGGCCATTTCGCCACGCTGTGGAAGACCATGGCCGGCAAGCTCGGCGTCGAGGCGGTGTTCATCCCTTCCGACTGGCGCGCCGGCGCCGATGTCGCGGCGATCGAACAGGCGCTGCGCGAGGACAAGGGCCATGCATTCAGGGCGGTCTGCGTCGTCCACAACGAGACCTCCACCGGGGCGACGTCGCGCATCGACGAGGTCCGCAAGGCCATCGATGCGGCCGGCCATCCGGCGCTGCTGATGGTCGACACGATCTCCTCTCTGGCCTCGGTCGACTACCGCCATGACGAATGGGGCGTCGACGTCACGGTCGCCGGCTCGCAGAAGGGCCTGATGCTGCCGCCGGGCCTGTCCTTCAACGCCGTGTCCGAGAAGGCGCTGGCGGCCTCGAAAGCCTCGCGCCTGCCGAAGAGCTTCTGGGGGTGGGAGGAGATGATCGCCGCCGGCAAGTCCGGATACTTCCCCTATACGCCGGCGACGAACCTGCTCTATGGCCTCGACGAGGCCATCCAGATGCTGCACGAGGAAGGCCTCGACGCCGTCTTCGCCCGCCACATCCGCCACGGCGAGGCGACCCGCCGGGCGGTCGCCGCCTGGGGCCTCGAAAATCTCTGCACCAATCCCAAGCACTTCTCGCCGGTGCTGACCGCTGTCGTCATGCCGGAGGGCCATGATGCCGACCGGCTGCGCTCGGTGATCCTCGATGCCTTCGACATGTCGCTGGGCACCGGCCTGTCGAAGGTCGCGAAGAAGGTTTTCCGCATCGGCCATCTCGGCGACATCAACGACCTGACGCTGATCGGCACCCTCGGCGGGGTCGAGATGGGCCTCGGCCTCGCCGGCGTGCCGCACAAGGCCGGTGGCGTGACGGCCGCCATGGCCTATCTGGCCGATACCAAGCGCGAGGGCAGTGCCAGGGCAGCGTGAGGGCGCGACAGGCGAGAGGAGGATCGGCATGAACGAGCATCCGCTGATCGCCCGCCGCTCGCTGGCGGCCGAACTCGTCGGCCGCCTGCGCGACATGATCATCGAAGGCACGCTCAAGGCCGGCGACAAGATCTCCGAGCCCGACCTCTGCGACCTCTTCGGCGTCTCGCGCACGCCGCTGCGCGAAGCGCTGAAGGTGCTGGCGGCGGAGGGCCTCGTCGATCTCACCCCGAACCGCGGCAGCCGGGTCGCCCGCATTGCGCCGGAGGCGGTGGAAGAGCTCTTCCCCATCATGGGGATGCTGGAGGCGCTGGCCGGCGAACTCGCCTGCGCCCGCCTGACCGCCATTGACCTCGCCCGGCTGGAGGCGATGCATGCCGCGATGGTCGGCCACTGGCAACGTGGCGAATGGGTGCCCTATTCCGCGCTCAACCGGAGGATCCACGAGGAGATCTTCCGCATCGCCGGCAATGCCACACTGGCGAGCCTCTATCAGAACCTGATGGTGCGTATCCATGCGGTGCGCTTCGTCGCCCGCAAGACGCCCGGGCGCTGGGCCGAGGCGATCGAGGACCACGAGCGGATGATGGCGGCGCTGCGCGCCCGCGACGGGGCAGCGCTGTCGGGCCTGATGCGGGAGCATCTCCGCCACAAGGCCGACGTGGTCCACGAGGCGCTGCGCCAGCTCGGGGCACCGGAGCAGGGCTGATCCGCTGCCCCTCCCCTCGCCTTCCGGCGGGGATTGTCTATTTTGGGGAGCCTGACCCCGGCCCTTGAACCCGGATGATCCGATGACGCTGTTCTCCATCCTCGACCTCGCGCCCGTCCCGGAAGGCTCCACCCCGGGCGACGCGCTGCGCAACACGATCGATCTTGCCGGCCATGCCGACCGCCTCGGCTACAACCGCTACTGGCTTGCCGAGCATCACAACATGACCGGCATCGCCAGCGCCGCGACGGCCGTCGTGATCGGCCAGGTCGCGGCGGCGACGCGCCGGATCCGGGTGGGTGCCGGCGGCATCATGCTGCCGAACCACGCGCCCATGGTGATCGCCGAACAGTTCGGCACGCTGGAGAGCCTGTTTCCCGGCCGCATCGATCTCGGCCTCGGCCGAGCCCCCGGAACCGACCAGCGCACCATGCGGGCGCTGCGTGTCGACCCGATGGAATCGGACAATTTCCCGCAGGACGTGCTGGAACTGCAGGCCTTCCTCGCCCCTGCCCAGCCGGGCCAGGCGATCCAGGCGGTGCCAGGCGCCGGCACCGAAGTGCCGCTGTGGATCCTGGGGTCGTCGACCTTCGGCGCGCAGCTCGCGGCCATGCTGGGTCTGCCCTATGCCTTCGCCTCGCATTTCGCCCCCGATGCGCTGATGCAGGCGATGGCCCTCTACCGGGCGAAGTTCACGCCCTCGGCGCAGCAGGCGAGCGCCTATGCCATGGCGGGCTGCAACGTCTTCCTGGCGCCCAGCGATGCGGAGGCGCGCCACCTCTTCACCTCGGCCCAGCAGCGCGCCGCCGGCATCTTCCGGGGCGTGCGCGGCCTCTTGCCACCACCGATCGACGATATCGAGAGCTTCTGGAGCCCGATGGAAAAGGCGCAGGCCTCGCGCATGCTGCATTTCTCCTTCGTCGGCGCGCCGGAGACCGTACGGCGAGGGCTGGAGCGCTTCATTGCCGAGACGGGAGTGGACGAGGTGATGGTGGCGTCGGCCATTCACGACCACGCCAAGCGCGTGCGCTCCTATGAGATGCTGGCGGATGTCGTGAAGGACCTTCAGGCGCGACCGGCGGCGGCGTGAGCTGAAGGCCTGCCCCATTGGACCTTTCATCGCCCCCGTGGGCTATATGTCCACCATGAACTACCGTCCCTCCACCGCCCATGCCGATCTCGGCCCCGCCTTCTTCGATGTCGTGGCGGCCGCCAAGTTTCCTTGCCATGTGCTGCGCTTCCGCAACCAGCGCTGGGCGGAGGCGGTCGGCCTCGGCGGGCTGACCGACGACCAGTGGATTGCCCATTTCGGCCGGTTCGAGGCCCTGCCGGACAACCTCCCGGCGCCGCTGGCCCTGCGCTATCACGGCCACCAGTTCCGCTCCTACAACCCCGATATCGGCGACGGGCGCGGCTTCCTCGCCGCACAGCTCATCGACGGTGACGGCCGTCTCCTCGACCTCGGCACCAAGGGCTCGGGACGGACGCCCTATTCGCGCTCCGGCGACGGCCGCCTGACCCTCAAGGGCGGCGTCAGGGAGGTGCTGGCCTCCTCGCTGCTGGAGGCCTTTGGCGTCTACACGTCGAAGACCTTCTCGCTGATCGAGACCGGCGAGGAACTGATGCGCGGCGACGAGCCCTCGCCGACCCGGTCCGCGGTCATGGTGCGGCTGTCGCACAGCCATGTCCGCTTCGGCACCTTCCAGCGCTGCCTCGCCTATAACGACGCCGCCGGCATCGCCGCGCTGGTCGGCCATTCGATCCGGCACTACCACCCGCAGGCGGCCCGTGGCGGCGTCATGGCCGAGGAGGCCCCGGCCCTGCTCGCCGCCGTCGCCGCGGCATCCGGTGCCCTCGTCGGCGAATGGATGGCGGCGGGCTTCGTCCACGGCGTGCTCAACACCGACAACATGGTCGTCACCGGGGAAAGCTTCGACTACGGCCCCTGGCGGTTCCTGCCGCGCTACGAGCCGGGATTCACCGCCGCCTATTTCGACCAGACCGGCCTCTATGCCTTCGGCCGCCAGCCCGGGGCCGTCGCCTGGAACCTCGAGCGCTTCGCCGAGTGCCTGACGCTGGTGGCGCCGGTGGCGGCGCTGGAGGATGCGCTGCGCGGCTATGCCGGGGCCTTCCATGCCGGCCTCCGGCGGGCGCTCTGCGCGCGGCTCGGCCTCAAGGCGGTCGACGCCGAGACCGACGACGAACTCGCCGCCGCCTTCTTCCAGTTCCTGCTGAAGTCGCAGGCGCCGTTCGAACGCACGGTGTTCGACTGGCATGGCGGCCTCGCGCGGCGCGCCTTCGCCATGGCCGGGCCGCAGGCCGCGTTCTATGCGGGCACGGACTTCGCGCGGCTGGAGGCGGCGCTGGGAGCCCACGAACCCGTCGCCGCCCCGCCGGCGGCCCGCGCCTATTTCGAGGGCGAGGGGCCGGCGACGCTGCTGATCGAGGAGGTCGAGGCCCTCTGGGCGCCGATCGCCGAGCGCGACGACTGGAGCCTCTTCACCGCCAAGCTTGACCAGATCGACCGGGCACGCGAGGCTCACGCCATCGCGCCACGGCGCTAGCCACCGACGCCGCCATCACAGGGAGACGGCCTTGAGCGACCAGGACGCAGGGGCCTTCCTCTCCTATGCCCAGAACCGCGAGGACTACCACCTCTCGCTGCTGCTCGCCGACGTGGAAGCGGGCTTCTATGTGGATATCGGCGGCGGCCATGCCATCGCCGACAATGTCTCCTTCTGGTTCTACGAGCGCGGCTGGCGCGGCATCGTGGTGGAGCCGCAGGCGGAGATCGCCCGTGCCTATGGACGCGTCCGCCCGCGCGACACCGTCGTCGAGGCGCTCTGCGGCCGGACCGAAGGCGAGGCCGACTTCTTCCAGGCCGACCGCTTCCACGGGCTGTCGACGACGCTCGCCCAGCACGCCGAGACCGCCGCGGCGGCCGGCGTCTCGTCGTCGCGCCTGCGCCGCCCGATGACGACGCTGGCGGCGCTCTGCGCGGCCCATGCGCCGGAGCGCATCGATTTCCTCAAGGTCGATGTCGAGGGTGCGGAGGCCGAGGTGCTCGCGGGCAACAACTGGCAGCGCTTTCGGCCCCGCGTCGTGGTGATGGAGGCCGTGGCGCCCTGGACCATGGCCGACCGCTCGGAGGACTTCGCGCCAATCCTCGCCGCGGCCGGCTACCGCGATGTCTTTTTCGACGGCCTCAACCGCTTCTACCTGCGCGAGGAGGATGCCGGCCTCGCCGCGCGCCTGCCGTGCGAACCGGCGCCCTGGGACGCGATGCGCCACCTCGGCGAATATGGGCCGGCCCATCGCGACCCGGCCCATCCCGACCACGGGCTGGCGATCCACCTCGACCCCGCGGTCTTCGCCCGGCTCAACGCCCTCGAGCCGGAGGCGCTCACTGCACTGCTGCCGGCGGGCGTGCCGCACGACTGCCCGACGACGCAGTTCGCGCTCGGCCGCATCGCCACCCTGTTCGACGGCGGCTATGTCGTCGAGGAGGTCAGCCCCTAAGGCGCGACACCAGGGACCAGGCCAGCGGCATGAGGGCGGCGGCGAGCGCCGTCTTGACGACCGTGCCGAGGGCGAAGGGCCAGAGGCCGGCGGCCAGCAGCTTCTCGCCATAGCCGGTGAAGGTGCCGAGCCAGAGCAGGCCGGGCACGAAGACGATCACATTGGCGAGCGCCATGGCTGCGAGGATCTTCGGCCAGGCCTTGTCCCAGCCGCGGTCGGCGGCGGCGCCGATGATCGCAGCCATGACCAGGAAGCCGACGAGGAAGCCGCCGGTCGGCCCGAGGAAGGGCGCGACGCCGGTGGTCATGCCGGCGAAGACCGGGGCACCGAGCAGGCCGGCGGCGAGATAGGCGCCGACTGTCGCGACGCCGAGGCGGAGGCCGTAGGCGGCGGCGACGACGGAGATGGCCAGGGTCTGCAGGGTCAGGGGCACCGGCCAGAAGGGAACACTCGCCTTGGCGCCGAGGGTGATCATGCAGACGCCCGCGGCGACGAGAAGGGCGGGCCGCAGCAGGGCGGCGGCGCCGGTCGGACGGGAGGGCCAGAGGGTCGCGGCAATGGTCGCGTGATACATGTGAACGATGTCCTGATGGGAGCTATACCGTTGGGTCAACTTGTCATTTGGTCGCCGACGTGATGGCCTTCCGGACTTACCCCGCCATGCGGGACATCCGCAAGAGACACCCCGCTCCCCGATTTGGCAGAGGCATGATGGCCGAGGACATTCCCTTCGAACGCGAGGACGCAGCGGTGCCCGGCCGGTCGGAACA
This sequence comes from Phreatobacter sp., assembly GCF_022843985.1. Lineage (GTDB taxonomy): Bacteria > Pseudomonadota > Alphaproteobacteria > Rhizobiales > Phreatobacteraceae > Phreatobacter. Next base: position 61,086 of record NZ_JALHMP010000003.1, read on the forward strand.
GCTCTCGCCGCTGATCCGCCGGATCCTCTGCGACAATCCCGGCCCCTTCACCTTCAAGGGCACCGTGACCTATGTGGTCGGCACCGGCCGCGTCGCCATCATCGATCCCGGCCCGGACGATCCGCGCCACGTCGCCGCGCTGCTCGAGGCGGTGAAGGGCGAGACCGTGGAGGCGATCCTCGTCACCCACACCCACCGCGACCATTCGCCCGCCACCGCCGCGATCAAGGCGGCGACCGGCGCCCCGGTCTATGCGGAGGGGCCCCACCGTGCCGCCCGGGAGCTCAATCTTGGCGAGATCAGTGTGCTCGACGCGTCCGGCGACAAGGATTTCCGGCCGGATACGGCGCTGAAGGACGGCGACGTCGTCTCCGGCACCGGCTGGACGCTGGAGGCGGTTTTCACCCCCGGCCATACCGCCAACCACATGGCCTTCGCGCTGCGCGAGGAAGAGACGCTGTTCTCCGGCGATCACGTCATGGCCTGGTCGACGTCGATCGTCGCGCCCCCCGACGGCTCGATGGGCGACTTCATGGCCTCGCTCGACCGTCTCCGGGCGCGCGAGGAGCGGCTGTTCTGGCCCGGCCATGGCGGCGCGGTGAAGGAACCGGCCAAATTCATGCGGGCGCTGTCCCACCATCGCCGGCTGCGCGAAGCCGCGATCCTCAAGCGGCTGGCGAACGGCGACCGGTCGATCCCCGACATCGTCGCGGCCATCTACGAGGGCCTCGACCCGCGGCTGAAGAGCGCGGCGGGGCTCTCGGTCTTCGCCCATCTCGAGGACCTGGTGGACAAGGGTCTGGCGACCAGCGACGGCGCGCCGGTGCTGACTGGCGAGTTCCGCCCGGCGTGAAGGGTGGCGGTGGGGTCCGAGGCTCGGAAAGCCCCACCCCCACCCTCCCCTTGTCGCTCCGCTCCAAGGAGAGGGGGACTACGGCGTCGCACTCCGTCCGGCTTCGGCGGCGCCAGCCACGACGGTGGAAGACGAGCGGGACGCGGTGGTCCCCTTCTCTGCGCGCAGCGCGGGGAGGGTGCGGGGGGTCTCTTGCTCCCATCGACACATCACCATGGAAGCAGAAGCCGGCATCCATTCCCTCACACGAAGTCGAGCGGCAGGGCGGTGACCTCCTTGATCTCCTCCATGACGAAGCTCGCCGAGACGTCCTGCATCTCGATCCTGGCGGTCAGCTTCTTGTAGAGGCGATCATAGGCGGCGACGTTCGGCACGCGGGCATGGAGGATGTAGTCGATCTCCCCCGCCGTCCGGTAGACGCCGAGCAGTTCCGGAATGTCCTGGACGGCGGCATGGAACCGGGCAGCCCAGTCGCCGTCGTGCCGGCTGGTGCGCACGGCGATGAAGACGGTGAGCTCGAGATTGAGCTTCGCCGCGTCGGCCAGCACGACGCGGGCGCGGATGATGCCCTCGTCCTCCAGCCGCTTCAGCCGCCGCCAGCAGGCATTGCGCGACAGGTTCACCTTCTCGGCGAGTTGTTCCATGGACAGGCCGGCATCGTGCTGGACGAGCCGGAGCAGGGCCTTGTCGATGGAATCGAGCGTTGCAACGAGGGATATCATCCCACCAAAATAGCCTTATGTGCAACAATGTCCACTTCAATTGCCATAAACATCAAACGATTGGGACATCATCTCAGGGTAAACAGGTTAACCTGCGCATCATTGTCGCCATCCCGCCCGCCACGCTGGAGCTCCCCCGATGATCGAACGTGCCAAGACCGCCTTCCTCGCCCATCCCCGCGCGGTCAACGAGAGCTATTTCGAACATATGGGCGCGGCGCTGCGCTATTCCGGCACCTTCGCCTTCTGCGCCTTCTGCGCCCTGGTCCATGCCTTCCTGCCGTTCCTGTTCGAGAAGACGGCCTCGACCATCGTCAAGAAGATGGTCGCCGACATGAACGCCCGCATGGCGCCGCAGGGCCAGATCGCCCCGGGGCGGCAAGCGGCCGAATAACAGAGCTTTTCCCATCGCCGGTTCTGGCTTATCGCGGCAGCCTTGCTGCCGGAGCTTGCCATGTCCCTGACCGATCCCGTCCTCGTCGAAGTCCTGCGCGGCATCAGCGTTGAATGCGTCCACCGCGGCGCGGCGGTCGTCTGTGACGCGACGGGCCGGGTCGTGTTCGCCATCGGCGACGTCGAGCGCGCCATCTATCCGCGCTCCGCCATCAAGGTCCTCCAGGCATTGCCGCTGGTCGAGAGCGGCGCCGCCGACCGCTACGGCTTCGGCGCGGCCGAACTGGCGCTGGCCTGCTCGTCGCATGGCGGTGAGGAGCGGCATGTGGCGACGGCCGCCGGCATGCTGGCCAAGGCCGGCCTCGGCGAGCCCGACCTGGAATGCGGCAGCCACTGGCCCTCGGGAGCGGCGGCGACCCATGCCCTCGCCCGCTCGGGCGGCAAGCCCTCGGCCCTGCACAACAACTGCTCCGGCAAACATGCCGGCTTCGTCTGTTTCGCCTGCGCACAGGACATCGATGTGCGCGGCTATGTCGGCATCGACCACAAGGTCCAGCGCTTCGTCGCCGAGGCGGTGGGCGAGGTCACCGGCCACCGCCTCGATGCCGAGACCGCGGTCGGCACCGATGGCTGCTCCATCCCGACCTTCGCTATTCCCCTGACGAAGCTCGCCCATGGCTTCGCCAAGGTCGCCACCGGCGCAGGCGTCGGGGTGGAACGCGCCAAGGCCTTTGCGCGGCTCAGGGCGGCCTGCGCCGCCGAGCCCTTCATGGTCGCGGGGTCGGGCCGCTTCTGCACCGACGTGATGGGGCTCCTCGGAACTCGGGCCTTCGTCAAGACAGGGGCCGAGGGCGTGTTCTGCGCCGCGCTGCCCGAACAGGGACTCGGAATCGCGCTGAAATGTGCCGATGGAGCCTCGCGCGCGAGCGAGGTGATGATGGCCACGCTGCTGCGGAAACTGCTGCCCATGGACGAGGCAACGGCTGCCAAATTCGGGCGCTTCGTCACGCCGGTCATGAAGAACTGGAACGGCATCACTGTCGGCGGCCTGCGTCCGACCTTTTCATAACCTCCTGATTAGAAGTCTTTTTTCCGCCATTCTCGGGCGTCGTCGTGACGGCTGCGCGCAGTTCGAAGAAATTCCAAAAAAGCCTCTTGCCAGTCCGACGGGACGCGGTATCGTTCGCTTACGAATGATCTTCCGAAGAACAAAAAACGGAAGTCTCGGTCAGAGGTGGAACGGGCGGTCCCCGCCGCCCGCATCTGAGGGGAGATTGTCATGACGAAGCTTGATCTGTCGCGTCGCACCGTCGTCGGGGGCCTTGCCGCCACCGGTGTGGCCATGACCGCCGGCACCGGTGCCGCCCAGGGCGCACCGGTCAAGGTGGGTGAACTGAATTCCTACAGCCGCATGGCCGCGTTCGCGGTGCCCTACCGAAACGGCATGCAACTCGCCGTCGAGCAGGTCAACGCCGCCGGCGGTCTCGCAGGCCTCGGCGGCCGTCCGCTGGAGATCATCTACCGCGACGACGGGGCCACGCCGGGCGATGCCGTCCGTGTCGCCGAGGAACTCGTGACCCGCGAGAACGTCACGTTCATCGCCGGCGCCTTCCTGTCGAATGTCGGTCTCGCGCTCGCCGACTTCGCCAACCAGAAGAAGGTGCTCTATCTCGCCACCGAGCCCCTGACCGACGCCCTGACCATGGGCAGCGGCAATCCCTTCACGTTCCGCGTCCGGCCCGGCACCTATATGCAGACCAAGATGCTGGTCGATGCCGCCAAGTCGAAGGGCGTGAAGCGCTGGGCGTTGGTGGCACCGAACTACGAATATGGCCAGTCGGCAGTCGCCGCCTTCAAGCGCCTGATGGGCGCCGCGGTGCCGGGCTTCGAGGTCGTCGCCGAGCAGTTCCCGGCCCTCGGCCGTGTCGATGCCGGCGCCACCGTGGGGGCGCTGGCCCAGAGCCGCCCGGACGGCATCTTCAACGTGCTGTTCGGTGCCGACCTGACCGCCTTCGTGCGCGAGGGCAACACGCGCGGCCTGTTTGAGCGCCGCACCGTCGTCAGCCTCCTCACCGGCGAGCCGGAATATCTCCTGCCGCTCGGCGACGAGACGCCGGAAGGCTGGATCGTCACCGGCTACCCGCCGGAGCAGGTCGACACGCATGGCCACCAGGCCTTCGTCACCGCCTACAAGGCGAAGTTCAACGACACGCCGCGCCTCGGCTCGGTGCTCGGTTATGTCGTGCCCTTCATGATCCGCGACATGTTCAACAAGTCGCGGTCCACCGAGACGGCGGCGATGATGGAGGCCTTCAAGGGCCTGACGACGCAGACCGTCTGCGGCCCCGTCACCATGCGCGCCATCGACCAGCAGTCGACGCTCGGCGCCTGGGTCGGCGAGACCACGCTGAAGGGCAAGCTGCCGACCATGAAGAACTTCCGCTATGTCGACGGCGCCGACGTGATGTTCCCCGAGGCCGAGGTCCGCGCCGCCCGCCGGATCTGAGGGCGGGACCTGTTCCGCATGACATGAACGTCCCGGGCCGCTGCGCCCGGGATCGTTTCCCCCGATGGGCCGCGGCGACGCCGCGACCCTGCTCCTATCGCTCGCGCCGAGAGCCCCCCACCGATGGATCTCTCCTTCTTCGTCATCCAGACCCTGTCGGGATTGGCCAGCGCCTCGTCGCTGTTCGTCATCGCCTCCGGCCTCACCATCGTCTTCGGCGTGACGCGGATCGTGAATTTCGCCCACGGCTCCTTCTACATGCTCGGGGCCTATATGGCGGTGACCATCGTGCCCTGGCTGCTGGAGTTCGACCGTTCGCCGACGCTGTTCTTCGTCGGCGTCCTGGCCTCGGCACTGGTGGTCGGCGTCCTCGGCGTCATCATGGAGGTGGTGCTGCTGCGCCGCATCTACCGGGTGCCGGAACTGTTCCAGCTGCTCGCCACCTTCGGCGTCGTGCTGATCGTCCAGGACGTGGTGCTGAAAATCTGGGGGCCAGTGGACATTACCGGGCCGCGCGCGCCCGGCATGCGCCACGGCATCGAGATCCTCGGCCAGCGCTTTCCGGCCTATGAACTGTTCCTGATCTTCGTCGGCCCGGCGGTGCTCGGCGCCCTCCTCCTCATCATGCACAAGACACGCTTCGGTGTGCTGATCCGCGCCGCGACCCAGGACCGCGAGATGGTCGGGGCGCTCGGCGTCAATCAGGCCATGCTGTTCACTGGGACGCTGTTCCTCGGCGCCTTCCTCGCCGGTCTCGGCGGGGCCCTGCAGATCCCGCGCCTGCCGGCCAATACCGGCATGGACCTCTCGATCATCACCGAGGCCTTCGTCGTCACGGTGATCGGTGGCATGGGGTCGGTCCCCGGCGCCTTCATCGCCGCGCTGATCATCAAGATGCTGGAGGCTTTCGGCATCCTCATCTTCCCGAAAATCACGCTGGTCCTGGTCTTCCTGCTCATGGCGGTCGTGCTGGTGGTCAAGCCCTGGGGCCTGATGGGCAAGCCGGAGGTCGCCTCGGGCCGCGCCGTGCTCCCCGAGGGCATCCTCAACCTCAAGGGCTTCTCCAGGAAAGAGACCATGGTCTGGGTGGTGCTGACCCTCGCGCTGCTGCTCGTGCCCATCCTCGGCGATACCTACAAGGTGAAAGTCGGCATCGAGATCATGGTGTTCGCGCTCGCCGCCTTCTCGCTGAACCTGCTGATCGGCAATGGCGGCATCGTCTCCTTCGGCCATGCCGCCTATTTCGGGGTCGGCGCCTATGCGGCGGGCCTGCTCGTCACCGGGCCGCTCAAGGCGCCGATGGAACTGGCGCTGGTGGCGGCACCGCTGGCCGGGGGCCTGGCAGCCGCGCTGTTCGGCTATTTCATCGTCCGCCTCTCCGGCATCTATCTCGCCATGCTGACGCTCGCCTTCGCCCAGATCACCTATGCCATCTTCTTCCAGTGGGTTGAGGTCACGGGGGGTGACAACGGTGTCGTCGGCGTCTGGCCGTCGCGCTGGGCGGCGACGCGCGAGGTCTATTTCTACGTCGTCGCGGTGCTCGCCCTGACCAGTATCGTGGCGCTGCGGCACCTGTTCTACACGCCCTTCGGCTACACGCTGCGCGCCGCCCGCGACAGCGCCAACCGGGCCGATGCCATCGGCATCGACGTGAAGACCCATCGCTGGCTCGCCTTCATCGTCGCAGGTGCTGCGGCGGGCCTGGCCGGTGGGCTCTACTCCTTCTCCAAGGGCTCGATCGACCCGACGATGATCTCCATCGCCATGTCCATCGACTTCCTGATGATGATCCTCACTGGCGGCATTCAGACGGTGATGGGCCCGCTTGTCGGCACCGCGGTTTTCCACTCGGTGAAGGACTTCTTCATGCCGCTCACCGATTTCTGGCGCTTCTTCCTCGGTGTCTCGATCATCGCCATCGTGCTGATCTTCCCGAAGGGCGTGGTCGGCGCGCTGGACGGATTGCGCGAACGGCTGGGACGCCGCGCGCCCACTCCCGCCACCCCGGCGGCTGTTGCCAGGGAGACCGCGTGATGCAGCCGCTCCTGAGCGTCACCGGCCTCGAAAAGCGCTTCGGCGGCGTCACCGCCGGCAAGGATGTCACCTTCAGCCTCGCAGCGGGTGAGATGCTTGCCATCATCGGTCCGAACGGGGCCGGCAAGTCGACGACCTTCAATATGGTCGGCGGCCAGTTGACGCCCGATGCCGGGTCCATCGTTCTGGCGGGCCAGGACATCACCGGCAAGCCGCCGCGCGAGATCTGGCGCCTCGGGGTCGGCCGCACCTTCCAGATCGCCCAGACCTTCATCTCGATGAGCGTGGTCGAGAACGTGCAGATGGCGCTGATCTCTCATCACGGCCAGACGCGCTCGGTCAAGGAGGCCGCCACCCGGCTGCACCGCGATGCCGCCATCGGCTTTCTCGCCCGTGTCGGCATGGCCGACATGGCCGACCGCCCGGTCAACGAACTGGCCTATGGCGACGTCAAGCGGGTCGAGCTCGCCATCGCGCTCGCCTCGGAGCCCAAGCTCCTGCTCATGGACGAGCCCACCGCCGGCATGGCGCCGAAGGAGCGCACGGCCCTGATGCAGCTGACCTCCGACATTGCCCGCGCCCATGGCATCGGCGTGCTCTTCACCGAGCACGACATGGATTCGGTCTTCGGCCATGCCGACCGCATCCTCGTGCTGGTCCGCGGCGAGATCATCGCCACCGGCACGCCCGACGAGGTGCGCTCCAACCAGCGCGTCAAGCAGGTCTATCTCGGCGAGGCGGGGTCGCAGGCCGCCCTCAAGGCCCGCCGACAGGCCGCGGAGGCCCATTGATGACCGCAGCACCCACCGCCACCATCCTGGAGACCCGCGGCATTGCCGCCGCCTATGGCCATGCCCAGGTGCTGTTCGGCGTCGACATCACGCTGCGCGCCGGCGAGGTCGTGGCGCTGATGGGCCGCAACGGCGCCGGCAAGTCGACGACGCTGAAGGCGATCATGGGCGTCGTGTCGCCGCATGCCGGCACGGTCAGTTTCGAGGGCCAGGATGTGACGGGCTGGCAGCCCTACCGGATCGCCCGCCTCGGCATCGGCTATGTGCCGGAGGACCGGCGGATCTTCACCGACCTGACCGTCTTCGAGAACCTCGAGGTCGGCCGGAAGGCGGCAGCGGGGGCACCGGGCAAGGAGCCCTGGTCGCTCGACCGGCTCTTCGCCATCTTCCCGAACCTCGCGGAAATGAAGGGCCGCCGCGCCTCGGCCATGTCGGGCGGCGAGCAGCAGATGCTCACCATCGCCCGCACGCTGATGGGCAATCCGCATGCCGTGCTGCTGGACGAGCCCTCCGAGGGCCTCGCGCCCGTCATCGTCGAGCAGATGGCCGATGCCGTTCTCGCCATGAAGGCGCAGGGCATCGCCGTGCTGCTGTCGGAACAGAACCTCTATTTCGCTTCCGCCGTCTCCGACCGCGCCTATGTCATCGAGAAGGGCGCCATCCGATACGAGGGGACAACGGAGGACCTCGAGGCGAACGACGAGGTCAGGGAAGCCTATCTCAGCGTGTGAAACCGACGCCGGACGGCGTGGCTCCGACCGCACCGTTCGTAGACGAACGAAAAGGACGACATCGTGAGGCGCGTTGCCGGCATCGACGTTGGAGGCACTTTCACCGACCTGCTCCTGACCGAGCAGGACGGGGCAAGCGTGACCGTAAAGCTCGCCAAGGTGCCGACCAGCATCGCCAACCAGGCGGTGGGAGTGGTCAAGGCCATCGAGGCAGCCGGCGTCAGCCCGGCCGATCTCGACCTCATCATCCACGGCACGACGGCGACCACCAATGCGGTGCTTGAGCGCAAGGTGGCCAAGGTCGGCCTCATCACCACCGCGGGCTTCCGCGACACCCTCGAACTCGGACGGCGCACCCGGCCGCGCGCCTATGGCATGACCGGCACGTTCGAGCCACTGATCGAGCGGCCCTTCCGCCGCGAGGTGGCCGAGCGCATGAACGCGCAAGGAGAGGTGGTCACGCCGCTCGACGAGGCCGCCGTGAAGCGCGAAGCCGAGGCCCTGGCCGCGGCCGGCTGCGAGGCCATCGTCGTGCATTTCCTGCATTCCTACGCCAATGCCGCCCATGAATTGCGCGCCGGCGAGATCGTCCGCAGCGTCTGGCCGAACAGCTACGTGACGCTGGGCCATGAACTCCTCTCCGAATATCGCGAATACGAGCGCGGCACGACGGCGAGCGTCAATGCCGCGGTGCAGCCGATCCTCGACCGCTATGTACAGCGGCTGCAGGCCGATCTCTCCGCCAAGGGGTTTTCCCGCGACCTCCTGGTGATGAACGGCAATGGCGGCACTGTGCCGGCAACGCTTGTGGCACGAGAGGCGGCCAAGACGGTGATGTCAGGCCCCGCCTCCGGCGTCATGGCGGCGGCGGCGACGCTGGCCCAGTCCGGCCTCACCAATGCCATCACCTATGACATGGGCGGCACCTCCACCGACGTGGCGCTCATCCATGGCGGCATCCCCGAGGTGTCGGCGGAGCTGACCATCGACTACGGCCTGCCGATCCACCTGCCCATGGTCGACGTCCGCACCGTCGGCGCCGGCGGCGGCTCCATCGCCTCGGTCAACGCGGCGGGGATGCTGCAGGTCGGGCCGCATTCGGCCGGGTCCGAGCCGGGCCCGATCTGTTATGGGCGGGGTGGAGCCCGTCCGACGATCACTGACGCCAACCTGATCCTCGGCCGGCTCGACCCCGACCGGCTCACCGCCGTGCAGGGGAAGGTTTCCCGCGACGACATCCGCGCCATCTTCGCGCGCGACCTGGCGCAGCCGCTGGGCATGAGCGTCGAGGAGGCCGCGGCGGCTGTCATCCGCCTCGGCAATGTCCACATGTCCGGCGCCATCCGCATGGTGTCGCTGTCGCGCGGCTACGACCCCCGCGACTTCGTGCTTTTCGCCTTCGGCGGCGCGGGGCCGCTCCACGCCGTGGCGCTGGCGCGCGAACTCGGGATCCCCGAGGTTCTCGTGCCGGCGCGTCCGGGCCTGACCAATGCTCTGGGCTGCCTCGTCGCGGACCTGCGCCAGGACCGGGTGAACACGGTCAACAAACCGCTCGACCAGACCGACATGGACGAGGTGAAGCGGCTGATGACGGCGCAGCGCGACAGCGCCCTCGCCGTGGTCGAGGAGGAGAAGGCCGAGATCGAGGAGACCCTGGTCATCCACGGCGCCGACATGCAGTTCCGCGGCCAGACCCATCTCATCCGCGTGCCGCTCGCCTCGCCCGATGTGACGCGGGCGGAGATCCAGGCGGCCTTCGAGGCGGCCTATTTCCACCGCTTCCAGGTACGGCTGCCGGAAATCCGGGCCGTTCTGGTCAATCTCGTGACCTCTGTCATCGGTCGGCGTCGCCCCTTCCCGCTCTCCGCCCTGCTCGACGCCTCGGCGCGGGCGGGAACCGTGGAAGGCGCCATCATCGGCGAGCGGCAGGTCCATGCGGACGGGCGCTGGTGGGATGCCAAGGTCTATTCGCGCGATGCCCTGCCGGTCGGTGCCTCTGTGATCGGCCCGGCCGTCATCCAGCAGATCGACGCCACCACGGTCATCGAGCCGGGCGCGGTGGCGACCGTCGATGCCATCGGCAATCTCCGGGTGAAGGCATGACCCTCCACACATCTCCCACTCCCATCGACGCCCTGACCCTCGCCGTCATCCAGGCGGGCCTGCAGCAGGTCTGCAACGAGATGGACATCGCCTTCTCGCGCTCGGCTTTCTCGCCCGTCATCGCCGAGGCGGACGACCGCGCCGACGGAATCTATGACCGCGACACCGGTGCGCTGATCAGCCAGGGGGAGTTCGGCCTGCCGGTCTTCGTCGGCACGATGCAGCATTCGACCGGCCACATCATCCGCCTCATCGCCGAGGGCAAGGTGGGCCGCCCGGAGCCGGGCGACATCTACATCGTCAACGACCCCTATCTCGGCGGCACACACCTCATGGACGTGCGCTTCGCCAAGCCGGTCTTCGTCGATGGCGCGCTGTTCTGCTGGCTGCAGAATACCGGCCACTGGCCCGATATCGGCGGCATGGTGCCCGGCGGCTTCTCGGCCCATGCCACGGAGGTCGAGCAGGAGGGCCTGCGGCTGCCGCCGGTGAAGCTGTTCAAGCGCGGCGCGATGGACCCCGAGATCTTCGCCATCATCTCCTCCAACATCCGCATCGCCGACCAGCGCATCGGGGACATCAAGGCCCAGGCGGCGGCGCTGCTGGTGGGCGAAAACAGGCTGATGGATCTCGTCGCGAGATATGGCACGGCGACGCTGGACGAGGCGATCCGCCAGATCCGCGCCCGATCGGCCGAGCGCATGCGGGCGGAGATCCGCGCCATTCCCGACGGCGTCTACGAGGCCGAGAGCTTCGTCGATTCCGACGGCGTCGTGAACGAGCCGCTGCGCATCGCCCTGACCCTGACCAAGGCCGGCGAGACGATGACCTTCGACTTCTCGCGCTCCTCGCCGCCCTGCCAGGGGCCGATGAACTCGGTCTTCGCCACCACCTGCTCGTCGGTCTATCTGGGCGTGAAGCACATCTTCCCGGACGTGCCGATCAATTCGGGGGCCTTCGAGCCGCTGACGATCCTCAAGCCCGAGGGCACCTTCCTCGACGCGCAATATCCGCGCCCCGTCTCGGGCTGCGCGGCGGAGGTCTCGCAACGCATCGCCGAGGCGGTGTTCCTCGCCCTCGTCCAGGCCATTCCCGACAAGGTGACGGCGGCCCCCGCCGGCACCTCCGGCAACTTTGCCCTCGGCGGCTTCGACCCGGCGAGACAAGCCGGCTATGTGATGTACCAGATCACCGGTGGCGGCTATGGCGGCAATGCCGGCCATGACGGCCTGACCAATGGCTGCTCGACCATCGGCATTTCCAAGACGGCGCCGGTGGAGGTGATGGAGCAGTACTATCCCGTGCTGTTCCGCCGCTTCGCCCTGCGCGAGGGCTCGGGCGGTGCCGGCAAGGCCCGCGGCGGCTTCGGCGTGCATTACGAGGTGGAGCTGCTGCGCGGCGAGGCGCGCGCCTCCTTCGTCATGGATCACGGCCGCTTCGGCCCGCCCGGCGTGCTGGGCGGCCAGGACGGCGCGCCGAATGTCGTGAAGATCCACCGCGGGACCGAGACGACCATCCCCGAACACCTGTCCAAGGACCAGGGGCTGGCCATCCGCGCCGGGGACCGGGTCGAGGTGATGACGCCCGGCGGCGGCGGCTATGGCGATCCGCGCCAGCGCGACCCCGCCGCGATCGCCCGCGACGTCGCCCGCGGCTACTACACCGCGGCCGAGGCCGAGGCTCTGTGGGGATGGAGGGGTTGATGCAGTATTTCCGCCCGACCAGCCTGGCCGATGCCCTCGCCATCAAGGCCGATCACGACGTGACCATCCTCGCAGGGGGCACCGACGTCTATCCGGTGCGCACCGCCCGCCGGGCCTGGGGCGACCCCGCCCACAGACCTGTGCTCGACATCACCGCCATACCCGGCCTCAGGGGCATCACCGAGGAGCCGGGCGGCTGGCGCTTTGGGGCGCTGACGACATGGAGCGATCTCGCTGCGGCCGGGCTGCCGCCCCTCTTCGACGGCTACCGCCGCGCGGCGCGGGAGGTCGGCGGCCTGCAAGTGCAGAATCTCGGAACGCTCGCGGGTAATCTCGTCACGGCATCGCCGGCCGGCGACGGCATCCCCAATCTCATGGCGCTCGACGCCGTGGTGGAAGTCGCCGGAAAGGGCGGCACGCGCACCCTTCCGGTCCAGGCCTTCTCCACCGGCTATCGCAGCACGGCGCTGGCGGCGGACGAGATCGTCACCGCCCTGATCGTACCGAAGCTGCATGGTGCCCGCTCGACGTTCCTGAAGCTCGGCGCCCGCAAATATCTTGTCATCTCCATCGCCATGGTCGCGGCAATCGTCGTCACCAACGAGGCCGGCACCATCACCGCCGTGCGGATCGCCGTCGGCGCCTGTTCGGCCGTCGCCCAGCGGCTCACCGCCCTCGAAGCCGCCCTCCTCGGCCAGCCCCTCGGGCAGGCCGCTGGACTGGTCACGGCGGGCCATCTCGCCGACCTCGCCCCCATTGACGACGTACGCGCCTCCGCCGCCTACCGTCTCGCCGCGGCGGAGTCGCTGGTGCGCGACGCGCTCACCGATCTTGCCGCCACCGCCGCCCGGAGGGCTGCCTGATGCTCGACCGTCCCGTCCTTCCGACCGTCACGCTCACCGTCAACGGCACCGACCGGATGGTGGCGGCCGACCCCTTCGCCAGCCTCGCCGATACGCTGCGCGAAGGGCTCGGCCTCACCGGCACCAAGATCGGCTGCGATGCGGGTGACTGTGGCGCCTGCACGGTGCTGATGGACGGCGCGCAGGTCTGCGCCTGCCTCGTCGCCACGGCGCAGGCCGAGGGCCGGGCGATCACCACGATCGAGGCCGAGGACCCGCTCGTCGACAGGCTGCGCGCCGCCTTTCTCGCGGCCGGCGCCGCCCAGTGTGGCATCTGCACGCCGGGCATGATCATGGCGGCGGCCGACTTGCTGGCGCACAAAGCGGCGCCGACCCGTCGCGAGATCGAGGACGGCATCGGCGGCGTGCTCTGCCGCTGCACCGGCTATATCAAGATCGTCGAGGCCATCGAGGCGGTGGCGCGCGGCGCCAATGCCTTCGCCCCCGTGGCCGAGGCGGGGGCCGCCGTCGGCGCCCGCATCGCCCGTGCCGACGGGCTCCCCAAGGTCCAGGGCACCGACCGCTTCGGCGCCGACTTCGCTCCCGAAGGTGCGCTGTGGATGCGCGCGGTGCGCTCGCCCCATGCCCGCGCCCGCTTCACCCTCGGCGATCTTTCGGCGGTGAAGGCGGCCCATCCGGGGCTGGAAGCGATCCTGACAGCCGCAGATATTCCCGGCGCCAATTCCTTCGGCATCTTCCCGACCATCAAGGACCAGCCGGTGCTGGCGCCGGGCCTCGTGCGCTACCGCGGCGAGGCCATCCTCGCCCTCGTCGGCACGCGCGAGGCCGTGGAGGGACTCGCCGACGCCGCGCTGCCGATCACCTGGGAGGTGGAGCCGGCGCTGATCGGCGTCGATGCGGCCCTCGCTGAGGGCGTGACGCCGCTCCATGCCAATATACCCGACAATGTCCTGACCCGCGGCTATCTAGAGACCGGCGACATCGCCGAGGGGCACCGGCTGGGCACTGCCACCGCCGAAGGCCGCTTCCGCACCGGCTTCGTCGAACATGCCTACATCGAGCCGGAAGCCGGTTATGCGGTCAGGACAAAAGCGATTTCAAGCGAAGCGGGAACCGGTTCGCGTGAAGAAATCGCGTGGGATGACTCCTCCGACCGGATCGAAGTCACCGCCTGCACCCAGGCCGCGGTCATGGACCAGGAGGAGGTCGCCCGCGTCGTCGGCGTCTCCATGGCGCAGGTCCGCATCATCCCGACCGCCTGTGGCGGTGGTTTCGGCGGCAAGCTCGACGTCTCCATCCAGCCGCTCATCGCGGTGGCCGCCTGGCTGACGAGGAAGCCCGTCCGCATCGTCTATTCGCGCACCGAGAGCATGGCCTCGACCACCAAGCGCCATCCCTCGCAGATCCAGGCGCGGATGTCGGCCGATGCGGCGGGCCGCTTCACCGCCTATGAGATGACCGGCGACTTCAACACCGGCGCCTATGCCTCCTGGGGGCCGACGGTGGCGAACCGCGTGCCGGTCCACGCCACCGGCCCCTACAAGGTGCCGCATGTGAGGAACGCCACCCGCGCCGTCCATACCAACGAGGTCCCGGCCGGCGCCTTCCGCGGCTTCGGCGTGCCGCAGGCGGCCCTGGCCGGCGAGACGCTGATCGACGATCTCGCCGAGAGGCTCGGCATCGACCGCTGGGCCATCCGCCGGATCAATGCCATCGACCACGGCGACCGGACCCCGACGGGGCAGATCCTCTACGCCTCGGCCGGCCTGCCGCAATGCCTCGATTCGGTGAAAGCGGACTACGACCGGCTCATGGCCGGGGCCGCTGCCCACAACGCCATGGGCGGGCGCACCGCCCGCGGCGTCGGTGTCGCCTGCATGTGGTATGGCTGCGGCAACACCTCCATGTCCAATCCGTCGAAGATGCGGATCACGCTCGCCCGCGACGGCCGGCTGACCTTCCTCAACGGCGCCGTCGACATCGGCCAGGGGTCCTCGACCGTGCTCCTGCAGATCGCCGCGGATGCGCTGGGGCTGCCGACGGCCGCCTTCGATTTCATCGTCGGGGATACCGACCGGACTCCCGATGCCGGGAAGACCTCGGCGTCGCGCCAGACCTTCGTCTCGGGCAATGCGGCGAAGCTCGCCGGCAGGGATCTCCGGGCGAAGATCCTGGCGCTGGCCAATGCCGGTCCCTCGGCCCGGCTCGCCCTCGACGGTCATAGGCTGACGGTGGAGGACGGCGAGGCGAGCCGGGTCATCGACCTGTCGGTCCTGGCATCGGAGGCGGACATCGTCCTCGCCGGCGAGGGCGAATATGATCCGCCGACCACGGCGCTGGACGCCAAGGGCCAGGGCATTCCCTACGCCACCTACGGCTTCGCCGCGCAGGTGGCCGAGGTGGAAGTCGATCGCCTGCTCGGCACGGTGAAGGTGACGCGGATCCTCGCTGCCCACGATGTCGGGCGGGCCATCAACCCGACCCTGACCGAGGGGCAGATCCACGGTGGCATCGCGCAGGGGCTGGGTCTGGCGCTGATGGAGGAATATCTCCCCGGCCGCACCGAGAACCTGCACGACTATCTGATCCCGACGGCCGGCGACATGCCGGAAATCACCATCCATCTGATCGAGGATACCGAGCCGGAGGGTCCGTTCGGGGCCAAGGGCGTCGGCGAGCCGGCGCTGGTGGCCACCGCCCCGGCCATCCTCGGGGCGATCCGCCACGCCGTCGGCGTGCGCATGACCGAGGTGCCGGTCCTGCCGCACCGGCTGTGGGCCGCGATGCAGGGACGGGAGGCGGCGGAATGAGGACGTCTTTCTCGGCGCTCTTGATCCATGCCCCATCCGCACCCTCACCGCTGCGCGGGGAGGGAGACTATGACGCCCTGGACTGGTCTCGAGCGTCGGGCCAGGCGCGACCGTTTCCAATAGGCCGCGACGCCGTGGTCCCCCTCCCCGCGCGAGCGGGGAGGGTACGGGTGGGGCAGTCCTTGCAGCCTCCCGCACAAGCTCGCGCCCGATACCCCATCCCAGGAGGTCGTCATGACCGCCACTGACCACCTGTCGCTCGAAGCGCGCTCGAGGAAGTTCGGCGCCGACGAGGGCGGCGGCATCCTGCGTTGCGACGCCTGTCCGGTCCTGTGCCGCATCCGCCCAGGGCGTGCGGGCGCCTGTTCGCGCTATGCCAACGAGAACGGCCAGCTGGTGCGCACCGACCCGGTCGTGCTGCTGGCGAAGACTGTCGAGGACGGTGGCAAGATGGTCCCCTTCGGCACGAATGACTGGGATGGCCAGGCGCTGGATCCCCAGCGCACCTTCGTCACCGCCATCGGCGCCGGCACCACCTATCCCGACTACAAGCCGGCCCCCTTCATCGTCTCGGCGATTCATGAGGGCGTCGACACGGTCACCGTCGTGACCGAGGGCATCTTCAGCTATTGCGGCGTCAAGGTGAAGATCGACACCGACCGCCATCTCGGCCCCGAGGCGGCGCCGATCCGCGTCGGCGGCGAGCAGGTCGGCCATGTCACGACGGCCGAATATGGCAGCCAGATGCTCTCCATCGGCGGGGTGCGCCATCTCACCGGCGGCTCGAAGAAGGAGGGCAACGTCACCTGCGACACGATGCTCAAGCTCTGCGCCGGAGAGGCCGTCACCATGGTGATCGACGGCGGCCATGAGGTGGTGGTCGCGGCGAACCAGGCCCCCATCGTCGACGGCAAGCCCGAGCAGCGCATGCGGGTGGGCTGCGGCTCGGCGACCGTCGGCATCTTCGCCAAGCAGTGGCTCGGCCATGTCGACGAGGTCATCGTCGTCGACGATCACATCACCGGCGTGCTGACCGAGCATCAGGCCGGCAAGGTGCTGGACATGCGCCAGGCCGGCATCCGCGTGCGCGGGCGCAAGTCGACGCCCGGCCGCTATTTCCAGGTCGCCAATCCCGGCATCGGCTGGGGCGGCACGGATATCGAGGACCCGCTGTCGATCATCCAGAAGATCGATCCGGAGACGGCCTGGCCGGGCCTGCGCCTGCTGATGACCTCCACCACCGGCGAGCATTTCCTCTATTGCGTGCTGGACGAGAACCTTGTGCCGGTGCCCGCCCCGATCCCGGAGGCGGTGATGAAAGTGGTCGATCGCATCGGCGAGAATTGCGAGCCCTCGCTCTGCACGGTCCTGTTCATGGCCGGCGCCGGCGGAAGCCTCAGGGCCGGCGTCACCGAAAATCCGGTTCTGCTCACCCGGTCCGTCGCCTCCGGCGAGACGAAGGTCACCATGGGCGGCGCGCCGGTCTATCTGTGGCCGGGCGGCGGCATCACCGTCATGGCCGATGTGACAAAACTGCCGAAGAACGCCTTCGGCTACGTGCCCACCCCTGCCATCGTCGCGCCGATCGAGTTCACCCTGCCGCGGGCGCTCTACGAGCGGCTCGGCGGGCATATGGACGATGTCGTCTCCATCGATGACATCCTGCGCGACGTCGCACCGCAGGCACGGATCGACGGCTGGATCGACGGCAATCCCTGGCCCTTCCCGGAGAAGCGCCCATGACGGTCAAGCGAGCCAAGCGCGTCGGCGAGATGGCGCCGGACAAACCCTATGTCCTCGAAGACCAGATCGGCTTCCTCATCCGGCGCGCCCACCAGCGCGCCAGCTCCATTTTCGAGCAGGTGATGGACGGGCTGGACGTGACGCCGGTGCAATATGCCGCGCTCGCCAAGCTGCACGATCTCGGTCCAACCTCGCAGAACCAGCTGGGCCGCCTGGTCGGCATCGATCCGGCGACGATGTTCGGGGTGGCGGGGCGGCTTGCCAAGCGCGGCCTCGTCTCGCCCTCGGTCGACCCGAACGATGCGCGCCTCGTCCTTCTCGAACTCACCGCCACCGGCCGCGATACGGTCGAGGCCATGAAGGCGCGGGGGCCGGAGGTCTCGGCGCGCACGCTCGAGCCCTTGTCGGCCGAGGAAGCCGCGACGCTGCTCGCCCTGCTCGGGCGGATCGGCTGACCATGTGGGAGGCCCCGACGGTCCAGCGCCTCGACGGCGACCGGCTGCATCTGCAGCATGGGCCGATCGACGTCGTGCTGCGGGCCTGGGGCGCGGCGGGCGCGGTGCGCGAGGCCTATGAGGCGGTGGTCGCACGGTTCGGCGCCATCCTGCCCGAACTCGCCGGGGAACTCACCGAACTGCGCAAGCCGATGGCCGAGCGCCCGGGCGTGGACGGCCCGGTGGCCCGCCGCATGGTGGCGGCCTGCCGGCCCCATGCCGGCCTCTTCGTCACGCCGATGGCAGCGGTGGCCGGCGCGGTGGCGGATGAACTGATGGAGACCCTGGTGACGGCGGCGCCGCTCGACCGCGCCTTCGTCAATGATGGCGGCGACATCGCCATCCACCTGACCGAGGGCGAAATAATGGATGTGGCGGTTGCCGCCGATTTCGCGCGCGGGGCCGTTCCCGCCCTCAATGGCCGCATTACCCTGTCGGAGCGGGACGGGATCGGCGGCATCGCCACCTCCGGTGCGCAGGGGCGGTCGTTCTCGCTCGGCATCGCCGATTCCGTCACGGTCCTCGCCCGCGACGCCGCCTCGGCCGATGTCGCCGCGACGCTGATCGCCAATGCCGTCGATGTTGACGACCCGGCCATCCGCCGCAGCCCGGCCTGCGCACTCGACCCGGACAGCGATCTCGGCAGTCTCCTGGTGACCACCGCCGTCGGCCGGCTCGCCAAACCGCAGATCCTCGCCGCTCTGGAGGCCGGCCATGCGCGCGCCGAGCAGTTCCGACGGCGCGGCCTCATCTTCGATGCGGCGCTGATGCTCCAGGGCGAGACCCGCATCCTCGGACCAACACGCAGCCTCAGGGAGTTGAAACCATGACCATCGACGTCAGGAAGATCGTCGTCGGCGTCGAGGAGGTCCGCCACGACGGCGGGCCGAAGCTCGACAGGCCGATCCTCAAGGGATGGATCGCCGCCGTGCTGAAGAACCCCTATGCCGGCCGCTATGTCGAGGACATCCAGCCGATGATGGAGGCGCTCAAACCCCTCGGCCTGGAATGCGCGACGAAGCTTCTGAACGCGCTGGGCGGCGACACGGCCGCCATCGAGGCCTATGGTAAGGGCTCGCTGATCGGCTCGGCCGGCGAACTGGAGCACGGTGCCCTCTGGCACGTGCCCGGCGGCTATGCCATGCGCGAATTGCTCGGCGAGGCCCTGGCCATCGTGCCGTCGATGACCAAGGTGGGACCGCTCGGCGCCATCCTCGACGTGCCCATCCATCACCGCAACGCGGCCTATGTGCGCTCGCATTTCGACGGCGTGACGCTGATGGTTCAGGACTCACCGCGCCCCGACGAGATCCTCTTCGCCCTGGCCATGACCACCGGCGGCCGGCCGCATCCGCGCATGGGCGGTCTCACGCAGGACCAGATTGCGAAGCGTGACGGACAGAGGTGAACCAGCCGATCACGCACGCCATGATCATGTATCATACGGATTTTCCGTATGATAACCTATGACGTTGTCGCTCGACTTCGACTGGCATGATGGGAAGGCAGCTTCGAACCTGAAGAAGCATGGCGTGTCGTTCGCGGATGCGCGCCGGGTCTTCTTCGACCCACTGCGCGTCGACAGGGACACGACGAGGGTGGCGGACGGCGAGGAGCGGCGCAAGGTCACCGGGCGGATCGGAACCAAGCTCTACACCGTCGTCTACACAGAGCGCGGTCGTCTGTTCTGGATCATTTCGGCCCGTCGCGCCAATCGCACCGAGGAGAAGAGCTATGGGCAGGTTCCCGCTTGATCCGAACAGTCTGCCGCCGCTCGACCCAGATTTCGAGCGGCGCATGGACGCCATGACACTGGAGGAGATCGAGCAGAACGCGCTCGACGATCCGGACAATCCGCCCTCCACCGAGGAGGAACTCGACCGCGGCGTCGCGGGCCGGCGCGTCCGCCTGCTGCGTCAGTCGCTGAATCTCAGCCAGCCGCAATTCGCCGAGCGCTACCGCATCAATCTCAGCCGTCTCCGTGACATCGAGCAGGGCCGCACTATGCCGGACAGCGCCTTCCTCGCCTACATCACCGTCATCGAGCAGGAGCGCGAGGCGGTGGACCGGGCGCTGGCCTCCTGACGGCGTCAGGCCTGCCCCTCGGCGGCGAGGCTGGACCTCATGTGCGGCCTATCTCTATGAGGGCGGACCATCTCCTTGAATGAGCCCTGCGCCCATGTCCTCCCAGACCGATCTCGCCGGCCTCCTCGTCGTCTCCGTCGAACAGGCGGTGGCCGCGCCCTATGCCGCCTCGCGCCTTGCCGATGCGGGTGCCCGCGTCATCAAGATCGAGCGTGACGAGGGCGACTTCGCGCGCCGCTACGACAAGGCGGTGGACGGCGAGAGCGCCTATTTCGTCTGGCTCAACCGGGGCAAGGAATCCGTCGTCCTCGACCTCAAGGATGGTGGCGACCAGGGGGTGCTGGCGGCCATGGTCGCCAAGGCCGACGTCTTCATCCAGAATCTCGCCCCCGGCGCGCTGAAGCGTATCGGCTTCGACATGGAGACGCTGCGCCGGCGCCATCCGCGCCTCATCACCTGTTCCATCTCCGGCTATGGCGAGGAAGGCCCCTGGCAGCACCTCAAGGCCTATGACCTGCTGGTCCAGGCCGAATCGGGCCTCTCCGAGATCACCGGCGAGGGCGACGCCCGCGCGCGCGTCGGCGTCTCGGTCTGCGACATCGCCGCCGGCATGACCGCCTACCAGGCCATCCTGCAGGCGGTGATCGGCCGGTCCGTCACCGGCGAGGGCCGCCACATCGCCGTGTCGCTCTACCATGCGCTCGCCGACTGGATGAACGTGCCCTATCTCCAGTACGCCTATGGCGGCATCTATCCGCCGCGCTCGGGGCTCAACCATCCAACCATCGCACCCTACGGGGCCTATCCCTGCGCCGACGGCAAGGCGATCCTCTTCTCCATCCAGAACGAGCGCGAATGGGTCTCGCTCTGCGAGAATGTCCTGGGCGATGCGGCCATCGCCACCGACCCGCGCTTCGACGCCAACGTCAAGCGCGTCGCCAACCGGGCTGATCTCGACGCGATCATCCTCGCCGCCTTCGCGCAGCATCCGCGCGAGACGGTTGTCGAGCGGCTGGAAGCGGCCAAGGTCGCCTATGGCCGGGTATCCTCTCTCGATGACCTCAAGGTCCACCCGCAGAACCGCTACATGGACGTGGACACGCCCGCCGGCCGCAAGCGGATGCTGGCCCCGGGCGCCCTCCACGACGGGGCGATCCCGCAATTCGGGCCGGTTCCCGCGCTTGGCGAACATACGGCCAGGGTGAAGGCTGAATTCGGCGGCTGATCAGCCCGCCGCGGTGGCCTCCCAGCCGCCGGTGGTGCGCGAGAAGAGGATCGGCGTGGCGTTGCGGCGCAGTTCGGTGTGGACGTCGACGCCGGTCAGGGCGGCGAGGACCAGCAGCACGCCGCCATGGGCGACGATCAGCAGGTCGCCCTCCGGATCGTCCTCCAGCGCCGTCCAGCGCGACAGGGCATGGCCGGTACGGTGGACGAAGGTCGCCAGGCTCTCGCAGGCCGGCGGATCGACACGCCAGTCGAGCGTGCCGACCGGGGTGCCGAACAGGCCCATATAGAGGCGCTCCTGCAGGGCGGCGTCCGGTTCGGGCGTGATGTCGCGGCCGTCGGTGACGATGGCGGCGGTCCGCCAGGCCCGCATCATCGGGCTGGCGGCGACGCGGGTGATCGAGGCCAGCGCCAGGATCGAGGCGGCCTCGGCGGCCTGTGCCTCGCCCGCAGCGTTGAGCGGCGTATCGGGGAACTGGTAGATGCCCTTGCGGTTGCCCTCGGTCTCGCCATGCCGCAGGAAGATCAGCCGCGACAGGCGCGGCCGGAACGGAACGGCCCGCGAAAGGTCCTGGATCGCGTCGTAACCGAGGGTCGGCGCGACCTGTGTCGGGGTTCCGCTGGCCAAGGGGTATCTCCTCAAAAATCGGGCGTTGGCATGGACCAGCCCGGAGCCGATGTCAAAGGGGCGCGGCGCGCCATCCCCGGTTCTCCCCCTCGCCTTCCGCGAGGCCTTGGGCTAGCAAAGGGCCATGACGACCGAGACGCAGCGCCCCTCCATCCGTGACCGCATCCGCCCGATCGATGCCGGCGAGACGGTGCTCGCCGCCCATTTTCTCGGGGCCGATGCGGCCCTGGCCCTGGCTTCCGGCGAGATCATCCTCGCCGGCGAGACCGACCGGCGGCTGTCCCTCCACGCGGGCGGCATTCTGGACTCCGCCTGCGACGGCTCGGTGCTGCTGACGGGCGGCGATGACGGCCGCGTGCTGGCCATGGATCGCAGGGGAGACCTGCGCCGAATCCACGACAGCGGCGGCACGTGGATCGACCGGGTGGCCCTCGGTCCGAGCGGCGCCATGGCCTGGAGCGCCGGCCGCAAGGTCTTCGTCGCCCAGGCCAAGGGCGAGCCGCTGAGCCTGTCCCTGCCCTCGGCGGCCGGCGGCATCGCCTTTTTTCCCAAGGGGCTGCGGCTCGCCATCGCCCATTACAACGGCGCGACGCTCTGGTATCCCAACGTTCAGGGCGACCCGGTGAAGCTCGAATGGAAGGGCTCGCATCTCGGCATCACGGTCAGCGCCGACCAGCGCTTCGTCGTCACCACCATGCAGGACGCGCAACTGCATGGCTGGCGCCTCGAGGACGGCCAGCACATGCGCATGTCCGGCTATCCCGGCAAGGTGCGCTCATTCTCCTGGACGCAGGGCGGCAAGTTCCTCGCGACATCCGGCGCCGCCGAGGCGATCCTCTGGCCCTTTTCCAGCAAGAACGGCCCGATGGGCGCCACCCCAACCATGATCGCGCCCGCCGCCAAGGCGGGCATCAAGGTGACGCAGGTGGCCGGCCATCCCGCCTCCCCGGTGATCGCGGCGGGGTTCGCCGACGGCCTGATCCTGCTCTGCCGCATCGAGGACGGCGCCGAGATCCTGATGCGGGAGCCGGACGGCGACGCCGTCACGGCGCTCGCCTGGCGCGCCGACGGCAAGGCG
This sequence comes from Phreatobacter sp., assembly GCF_022843985.1. Classification (GTDB taxonomy): domain Bacteria; phylum Pseudomonadota; class Alphaproteobacteria; order Rhizobiales; family Phreatobacteraceae; genus Phreatobacter. Next base: position 83,847 of record NZ_JALHMP010000003.1, read on the forward strand.
GTCGCTTTCGGCACCGAGAGCGGCAAGGCCGGCCTCGCCAGCCTCTAGGCTGTCACCCGGCGGGCGGCGGCGTGGTCGCGCCGCGCGCCTGGGCGATGCCGAGCACCCGCTGGTAGACACGCCCGACGACCAGCAGAACCAGTCCGAGGCCGATGAAGGACAGCGCACGCCACAGGCCGGTCAGCCCGGCCATGTCGACGAGGAAGACCTTCAGCACGGCGAGAGCCACCATGGCGGCCGAGGCGAGGCGGAATGTGCGGCTGCCGAAGGCGGCACCGGCGGCGAGCAGGGCGATGCCGACGACCAGCCAGACGGCGGAATAGGCATAGAGTTCGCCATCGCCGATGTTCCAGAACGAGACCTCGTTCCGGGCGAGCATCGCCACGGTGATGTTGAGATAGGTGACCAGCATGGCGAGACCGAACAGGCCCATGACGCGGCATTCGACAGTGCGGCCGGCGCGCCGTTCCATGACCGCCGCGAGGACGGCCAGCGCGGCGCCGAGGCCATAGCCAAGCAGGGCCCAGTTGACGATCGGGTGCGGGCCGACATAGCCGCCGGTGATCCAGGGATTGAAGGCGAAACCCATGACCACAGCGATCCAGGCCCAGGAGGCGAAGCGGAGGACGAGGACCGCATTGTCCCAGAAGGCGCCGGTGCGGAGGGCCCCGAGGCGCGACAGGCCCAGGCCGAAGGCGAGCATGGTCACGGTATGGGTCGCCGCCTCCGGGAACTGCATGGGCGCGGCGAAGAGCGTGAAGCCGTAGGCGCCGAAGGCGTGGCGGACCTGGACGATCACCAGCAGCGCCGCGAAGACCATGGCAAGGGCCTCGAGGATGCGGACCGGGGCGTCCTCGCCGCGCCGCTGGCGCAGCAACAGGGCCGCCGCCGCGGCGCTGAGCGCGGGCAGGCCATATCCCGGGAGCAGCCAGTTGAGGATGACCATGTCGCCGACATTGATGCCATTGATCGCCGGATCCCACAGCACGCGCAGGAGGACGGCACAGGCGGCCAGCGCCGTCGCCCAGCGCAGGTGCGGCAGCGGACGGAACGTATAGACCCAGGCAATGCCGGCGATCATCGCGGCGAGGGCGAGGGTGAGCCAGGCGCGCTCGAGCAGCAAGGTCAGGGCGAAGGCGAGAGCGGCCAGGGCGCCGATGGCATAGATCGCGGAGGCCGAGGCGAGGCCGGGCCGGCGGCCCGATCGCAGCCGGTGCGCCGCCTCGGTCGCCGCACCGAACGTGGCGGCGAGCACCATGGCGAGCGCGGCGAAGCGCGGCGAGATGACGAAGCCCTCGACCTTGCCGTAGACGATGGCGAGGACGGCCAGCGGCATGGCGACGGAGGTCATGGCGAGGGTCAGCACCACCCAGGCCTCGCGCTGGCGACGCCAGACGGCGAGGAATGCCGGGCCGATGCCGAAGACGAGGGCGACGGCGAGACCGGTCCCAACGATGCGCGAGAGCACGTCGGGGAAGTCGGGGGGTACACCGAGCGGGTCGAGGAGGGTCGTGGGCCTGACGCCCACCGCCCAGCCGAGCAGCAGGAGAAGCGCGAAGAGGCCGGTGAGCGGGGCTGCCGGGGCGACCGACGGCGCGCGCCAGACGAGGACCAGCACCGCAAGTCCGAAGGCCAGGAACAGCGCGACGGCCGCCATGTCCTGGCGCCCCTCCATGACGGCGAGAAGGCCGAGGAAGGCGAAGGCGCCGAGAATGGCGACGGCGCCGACATCGACGCCCCTGTCGCGTGCCGGCGCGAAGCGGATGCCGGGGACGACGAACAATGCCGCGGTGGCGAGGCCCGCCAGCGCCTGGACGAGGCTCGGATAGGCCCCGCCGGAGGTGACGACGAGGGTCAGGGCACCGAGCGACACGGCGACCGAGGTCGCGGCATAGCGCAGCCAGGGCCAGTCGCGGATCCAGGCGAGCGCGAAACAGGCGGCGGTGATGACCGCCGCATAGATCGGGAAGACGAAGGGGTTGGGGTCGCTGGCGGCGACGAGAAAAGGCGCCGCGAAGGAAGCGACCAGGCCAATGCCGCCGAGCAGCGGGCCGTGGACGCCGGCCAGGACGAGGGTGCAGAGACCGACCGCGCCGAGGGCGATGAAGGTCGGGGCCGGCCCGATGAAATCGTAGAGCGCATGGGCGGCATAGATGGTGGCAAAGGCGGCCACGGCGCCAACCCCGGTCAGCGCCGAGGGGATGTCGGCGACCGGCAGGGCCGGCAGGCCCTTGTCGTTGCGGCGCAGCCATTCGCCGCCCGCCAGCAATGCCAGCGAGAAGAGAAAGCCGAGGGCGATGCGCAGGCCCGGGCCGACGAGCTCCTGCTCGATGGAGTAACGGACGAGGAAGATGCCGCCGAGGCCGAGTGCGATGGCGCCGACCCAGACCGCCCAGCGCGAGCCGATGGTCTCCTCGAAACCGCCGAGGCCGGCGGGCTGCGGGGGTACCGGCGCTGCGGCAGGCGCCTCCACCGGATCGATGGCCTCGAGCGGGCGCGAACTGGCGACAGCGGGCACCGACCGCCGTGACGGCGGGACTTCCTCGGTGAGGGGTGCCGGCAGCGGCTCGGCGAAGTCCTCCGGCCGGAGCGACGGGGAGGGCTGAGGTTCGGCCGGTGCCTCCGGAGCCAAGTCATCCGCCGGCTGCGCGATGGGCGTCCCGGCGGCCAGCCCCGCGCGCAGGAGGCCGAGCTCGGTCTCCGCCTGGCGCAGCCGCATCTCGACCGCGACGAGCCGCCGCCTGGCGTCGCCGGCCCGGATGAAGGCGGCGATGGCGAGGATGGGCAGGCCGAGGACGAGGGCCAGGACGAGGACGATGCCGACGACGTATTCCATGCGCTGCGGCCCCCTGATGGCCGAAAGTGGTGCTGCGCCGATGCGGCATGCACCAGCGACGTTCAGCCCAATGCGGCCTCAAGGTTTCGGCCCGATGGCGCCCGCGAACGCCATTGTCACCGCAGGATGTTGCGATCGGGTTTCTGCAACCGCAGCAAAGCGGTCAGCGCCCCAGGCGCAACGCGAAAGGCTCGCCCTCGAAGGCGTCGCGGCCGCGGCCGATCCGCTCGATGGCGGAGACCATGCGGCCATCGCGGCCGAGCATGCGGTCGGCGATGGTGACAAGGCGCAGGTTCGGCGTGGCGCTGGGACTGAGACGCCTGAGTTCGCTGGCGAGCGCCTGCTCGTCCTCGGCGGGATTGATGGCGCAGGCGGTGATGAAGGCGGCCGCCGTGGAACGGCTGATGCCCGCCCAGCAATGGACGACGAGGGGGCTCTGTTCGCCATGGCTGCGCCACCAGCCGCCGACAAAGCCGAGCAGCCGTTCGACATGGGCATCGGCCGGGGCCACATAGCCCTCCATCGGCGTGACGATGTCGTTCATGCCGAGGAAGAGGTGATCGTCCTCAGCCACCGAGATCGGCCGCTGCACCGCCGTGCCCTCGTTGATCAGCGTCACCACGTGGCGCGCGCCGGAGGTTTCGACGGTGGCGGCGAGCCGGGACAGCGAACAGACGTGAACCTGCATGGACCTTCCCTCCTGGCGCCCGCAACGGCTTCTGGCCTGATAGCGCGGGATCGATGACGAGACGATGCGGCAGATCGGAGCGGCAGACAACGAAGCGCCCGCGCCCTGGCGTCCGCTCTCAGGCGGCGAGCGCCGCGAACCGGGCGAGATAGGCGGCCTTGGCGCTGTCGGAATCCATCGGCACCAGCACCGGCGGCACGCCCTTGGCACCGCCGAAGACGCCGTTCGGGGCGCCGAAGATCGCCGTCGCCTCGTCGTGCCCGAAGCCGGCGAGCTGGGTCGCCTCGAGGAAGGCGGCGACATGGTCGGCCCGCTTGGTCAGGGCGGCGATGGCGGCCGGCGCCGTCGCCGGCAGCCCGAAGCGGATGTGGATGGCCCCCATCAGCCGCGCCTCGACCGTCTTGTAGTCGCCGCCGATCACCGCCTTGAACGGCGAGATCATGTCGCCGATGACATATTCGGGCGCGTCGTGCAGCAGCACCGCGAGACGCCAGCACGTCTCCAGGCCGGGCTGCAGCCGCACCGCGATCTCCTCCACGAGCAGGCAGTGCTGGGCGACGGAAAAGACGTGCGGGCCGGTGGTCTGGCCGTTCCAGCGGGCGACGCGCGCCAGGCCATGGGCAATGTCCTCGATCTCGACATCGAGCGGCGAGGGATCGAGCAGGTCGAGCCTGCGGCCGGAGAGCATGCGTTGCCAGGCGCGCGGCGGGCGCTGGCGCGGGGACGGTGAGCGGGTGACCATGGCCTTTCCTGCCTGCTTCGCCCGCTGCCGACAAGCCGGGTTTTGGCAGCAGCATGGCGCGAGCGGGGAGAGCGTGCCGGTGGACGGGGGACCACCGAGGGGATAACGGGGTTGATCCTGCCTGCGCCCGGCGCGGGCCCTGGCCGAAGGATGCCGCATGATCAGCGCCGCCATGGCACGCCTGCCGCAGCCCCCCGAGGCCGTCTCCCGCCCGCCGCGCATCGCGCTGGTCGACGCCGCCCGCGGCGCGGCGCTGGTGGCAATGTTCGTCTATCACTTCGCCTGGGATCTCTCCTTTTTCCGGCTGATCACGACGGACATCGTCGCCCATCAGGGATGGCGCTGGTTCGCCCATGGCATTGCCGGCTCGTTCCTGGCGCTGGTCGGGGCGAGCCTGGTTCTGGCGACCCGCGGCGGTTTCGACCGCGACGGCTATCTGCGCCGTCTCGCCCTGGTGGCCGGGGCCGCGGCGCTGGTGACGGCGGGCACCTATCTCTTCATGCCGGACGCCTATGTCTTCTTCGGCATCCTGCACCACATCGCCGTGGCGAGTGTCCTCGCCCTGCCCTTCCTCATGCTGCCGACGCTGGCGGTGGCCGGCGGCGCCATCACCGCCTTCGCCCTGCCCGCGCTCATCGCCCATCCGCTGCTCGACGCCGATCTCCTGCTCTGGCTCGGCCTCAGCGACCGGCCAATCCGCTCCGGCGATTTCGTGCCGCTGTTCCCCTGGTTCGGCTGTGTGCTCGGCGGGATCGTGGCGGCACGGGCGGCGCGCGCCCTCATCGGCGAGGACAGGCTCGCCGGTCTCCGCGCCGACGGGCAGCCGGCCCGTCTCCTTGCGACGATGGGCCGGCATTCGCTGCCGATCTACCTCATCCACCAGCCGCTGTTCATCGCGCTACTTACGGCCTGGGTCTGGGTCTTCCCCGCCTCGATCCATCACGGGCCTTCGATGGGCGACGCGCAGACACGGCCCTTCGTCGAGGCCTGTGTCAGAACCTGCATCAGCAACGGCCAGGAGCCGGATCTCTGCCGCGAGGCCTGCGCATGCACGGCGGACCGGCTCAAGCGCGACAGTCTCTGGAGCCAGGCGCTGTCCGGCCAGTTGAGCGCGACGGAGCGCGCCCGCGTCGGCGAGATCGCACGCATCTGCACGCGGGGTGAGTGACGCGTGGTGGAGGCGCGGAGCAGGCAGAAGCGCCGCCTCACCCCAGCGCCTTGACCTCCTCGTGGCGGAAACAGCCGACCAGGTGGTCGTTGGTCATGCCGACCGCCTGCATGAAGGCATAGACGATGGTCGGGCCGACGAAGGAAAAACCGCGCGCCTTCAGGTCCTTCGACAGTTTCTGCGCGACCGCGGTCTCGGTTGGAACCTGCGCCCGGTCGCGGTGGTCCGGCTGGAGCGGACGGCCATCGACATATTTCCACAGACAATCGGAGAAACCTTCACCGCGGGCCATCATGTCGCAGTAGATGCCGGCCGCCTTCACCGTCCCGACGATCTTGGCGCGGTTGCGGATGATGCCGGAGTCTTCCATCAGGGCCGCGACCTTGTCAGGCCCGTAGCCGGCGACGACCTCCGGCTTGAAGCCGTCGAAGACCTTTCGGAAATGGTCGCGCTTGCGCAGGATGGTGATCCAGGACAGGCCAGCCTGGAATCCGTCGAGGATCAGCTTCTCGAACAGGGCGCGATCGTCGCGCTCAGGGACCCCCCAGTCGGTGTCGTGATAGGCGACATAGAGCGGATCGTGGCCGGGCCACCAGCAGCGCGGCTTGCCGTCTGCATGATCGGTGAGCAGCATCAGGGTCTCCTGCCGAATTATTTTACACTTAAAATATTTTTGGCGGGTGGGGTTGTTCGCGAAAATTCCGCGTTGATAATGCCTTCGCATTGGCCGCGACCACGGACAAGCCCGGGAGCGGTCTTCGACCCGAGTCAGACTCGGGGTGGGAGGTTTTCGATGAAGCGCATCCTTCTCTCTCTGGCGCTGGGAGCGGCCACGCTCGCCGCGCCGGCCCAGGCCCAGGAGCCGATCCGCATCGGCGTGATCCAGACCCTATCCGGTCCTGCTGCCGTCCTCGGTCAGCAGGCGCGTGACGGACTTCAGCTCGCCGTCCGCCAGCTCGGCGGCAAGATGGGCGGCCGCGATGTCCAGGTCATCGTCGTCGACGACGAGCTGAAGCCGGATGTGGCTGTGCAGCGCGTCCAGGCGCTGATCGACCGCGACCGTGTCGACTTCGTCGTCGGCCCGATCTTCTCCAACATCCTGCAGGCGATCCACGCTCCGGTGGTCAATTCGCCGCGCGCCTTCCTGATCAGCGCCAATGCCGGTCCGTCGAGCTATGCCGGCCGCGGCTGCCATGAGAATTTCTTCGTCACCTCCTACCAGAACGACCAGGTGCACGAGGTCCTCGGCGCCTATGCGCAGCGGCGGGGCATGCAGAAGGTGTTCCTGCTGACCCCGAACTACCAGGCCGGGCGCGACGCCATGGCCGGTTTCAAGCGGCATTTCCGCGGCCAGATCGTCGACGAGGTCTATACCCCCCTCGGCCATCTCGACTTCTCGGCCGAGCTCGCCCGCATCGGCGCCTCGGGCGCCGACGCCCTGTTCACCTTCATGCCCGGCGGCATGGGCGTGAACCTGGTGCGCCAGTACGGCCAGGCCGGCCTCACCCAGCGCGTGCCCTTCCTCTCGGCCTTCACCGTCGACGAATCGACGCTTCCGGCCCAGCAGGACGCCGCCCTCGGCATGCTCGCCGGCATGACCTGGGCGCCGAACATGGACAATCCGCAGAACAGGAAGTTCGTCGCCGACTACGAGGCGGCCTTCGGTTCGGTGCCGGGCTCCTACGCCATGCAGGCCTATGACGCGGCCATGCTGATCAACAGCGCGGTGGTCGCCACCGGTGGCAACCTGACGGACCGTGCCGCGGTCCGCACGGCGCTGCGCAAGGCCGACTTCACCTCGCTACGCGGCCGCTTCCGCTTCGCCAACAACCACTATCCGATCCAGGACTTCTACACGGTGCGCGCCGCCAAGCGGCCGGACGGCAAGTTCCAGACCGAGATCGTGGAGCGCATCTTCGAGAACTACACCGACGTCTACGCCGCCCAGTGCCCGATGCGCTGGTAAGCCGCACGCCGCAGCACCCTCTCCTCTCGCGGGAGAGGGTGGCTGTACCGGGCCGGAGTTCCTGTCCGTCATCCCCGGCCAAGGGAAGCGAGGGGAAGGGGATCCCGGAGCCGAAAGGCGCCGACCTCCATTTCGGTGCAGCCGCCCCTGGCCCCCCTTCCCTCGGCCTTTGGTCTCGCATGGGGTGACGGGCGACGCGGTTCGGCGTCTGCCCGCTCAACCGACACGCCGCCAGCCCCGAGCGCCTGACCTAGAGGCCCCATGTCCTCCACGCTCCTCATCATCCAGACGCTGAATGGGCTGCAGCTCGGCGTGCTGCTGTTCCTCATCGCCGCCGGCCTGACGCTGGTCTTCGGTGTGATGGACTTCATCAACCTCGCCCATGGCGTCCAGTACATGCTGGGGGCCTATCTCGCCGCCATGTTCGTCGCCTGGACCGGCAATTTCTTCATCGGCATCGCCCTCGCGCTGATCAGCGCCCTCGCCTTCGGCCTGCTGCTGGAGGTCGTGGTGATGCGCCATCTCTACGACCGCGACCATCTCGAACAGGTTCTGGCGACCTTCGGGCTGATCCTGTTCCTCAACGAGGGCGTGAAGATCGTCTGGGGCGCGGCGCCGCTGCAGGTGCCGATCCCCGACTCGCTGTCGGGCACGATCCGCATCGCCGATGGCGTGCTCTATCCGGTCTGGCGCCTCGCCATCATCGGCTCGGGGCTCGCCGTGGCGCTCGGACTCTATCTGATCGTCGCCAAGACGCGGGTCGGCATGCTGATCCGGGCGGGCGCCACCAATGCGCCGATGGTCTCGGCGCTGGGCGTCGACATCCGCCGCCTGTTCATGATCGTCTTCGGCTTTGGCGCCATGCTCGCCGGCTTCGCCGGTTCGATGGCCGCGCCGGTCTTCTCGGTCGAGCCGGGCATGGGCGACAACCTGCTCATTCTCGCCTTCGTCGTCATCGTCATCGGCGGCATCGGCTCGATCCGCGGTGCCTTCGTCGGCGCCCTGCTGGTCGGCCTGGTCGACACGCTGCTGCGCTCCTTCTCGGTCGATCTGCTGCGCCTCGCCGGCCTGTCGCCCTCGGATGCGCGGACCATCGGCCCGGCGATCGCCTCCATGTCGATCTATATCCTGATGGCGGCGGTGCTGTTCTTCCGGCCCACCGGCCTGTTCCCGGCCAAGGGCTGAACCATGGCCGAACCCCCCGCCCCCACCCCCGCCCTGCCTGCGACGCCGCCGCTCTGGCGACGGATCTGGCTGCCCGTCCTCGTCTTCGCGCTGCTGGCACTGGTGCCCTTCGTCTGGGGCGAGCGCTTCATTCTCGGTCTCGTCACCCGCGCCATGATCATGGCGATCGCCGCCCTGTCGCTCGACCTCATCCTCGGCTATGGCGCGCTCGTCTCGTTCGGCCATGCGGCCTTTCTCGGCCTCGGCGCCTATGCGGTGGCGATCCTGTTCTCCCACGACATCGTCGATGCGGCGATCGCCTTTCCCGTGGCCATCCTGGTCGGCGCCGGCTTCGCCTTCGTCACCGGCGCCATCTCGCTGAAGACCCGCGGCGTCTATTTCATCATGATCACCCTGGCCTTCGGGCAGATGGCCTTCTTCACCGCGACGAGCCTGTCGGCCTATGGCGGTGATGACGGCCTGCGCATGTTCCACCGCTCGGAAGTCTTCGGCACCCGCGTCCTGGCCAACGACACCACCTTCTACTTCGTCGTGCTCGGCACGCTTGCCGGCTGTTTCGTGCTGCTGAAGATGATCGTCGGCTCGCGCTTCGGGCGCGTGCTGCGCGGCGCCAAGGAGAACGAGCGGCGCATGCGGGCCCTTGGCTTCGACCCGTTCCGCTACCGGCTCGCCGCCTATGTCATTGCCGGCGCCATCTGCGCCCTGGCGGGCGCGCTCTTCGCCAATCTCGGCATGTTCGTCGCCCCCGCCTACATGACCTGGCAGCGCTCCGGCGAATTCATCGCCATGGTGGTGCTCGGCGGCATGGGCACGCTGATCGGCCCGATCATCGGCGCCATCGGCGTGACGCTGGTGGAGGAATGGCTGGCGGCCCTGACGCAGCACTGGAAGGTGATCTTCGGGCCGATGGTGGTGCTGGTCGCCATCTTCGCGCGCGGCGGCATCGTCAAGCTGCTGGAGCGAGTCGCCGGCAAATGACAGCGCCCATCCTTTCCCTGAACAACCTGCACAAGGCCTATGGCGCGCTGAAGGTGACGGACGGCGTCAGCCTCGACGTCGGCGCCGGCGAGTTGCACGCCATCATCGGCCCGAACGGCGCCGGCAAGACGACGCTCATCTCGGAGATCACCGGCGAGGTGGCGCTCGATGCCGGGACGGTGACCTTCGACGGCACCGATGTCACCGCCCTGCCTGTCCATGCCCGGGCCCTGAAGGGCCTGACGCGCTCGTTCCAGATCACCCAGGTCCTGCCCGGCTTCACGGTGCTGGAAAATGTCGCGACCGCCGCCCAGGCGCATGACGGATCATCGTTCCACTTCTTCCGGTCGGCAGGCGCCGACCGGCGGCTCAACGACACCGCCATGGCGGCCCTTGGAGAGGTCGGCCTCGCCGCGCGGGCGATCCTGCCGGCGGCCAGCCTGTCGCATGGCGAGAAGCGCCAGCTCGAGATCGCCATGGCGCTGGTGTCGCAGCCCAAGCTCCTCCTCCTCGACGAGCCCATGGCCGGCATGGGGCGGGAGGAGACCGAGCGCATGGTCGCGGTGCTGATGGCGCTGAAAGGGCGCTATCCCATGGTGCTGGTGGAACACGACATGCACGCCGTCTTCCGCCTCGCCGACCGCATCTCCGTGCTGGTCTATGGACAGGTCATCGCCTCCGGCAGCCCCGAGGCGGTGCGCGCCGATCCGGCGGTCCGCGAGGCCTATCTCGGCGAGGAGGAGTTCGGATGAGCGAGCCCAACCTCGCCATCGATGCCGAGACGCGCCTGGCGCACCAGAGCGGTGATACCCGGCCAGAGCTCAGGCTCTGGCTGCGGCTGCTCACCTGCACGACGATGATCGAGCGCGAGATCCGCCGCCGCCTCGCCGAGCGGTTCCAGATCACCCTGCCGCGCTTCGACCTGCTGGCCCAGCTCGACAAGTCGCCGGAGGGCATGACGCTGGGCGACATCTCCCGCCGCATGATGGTCACCAACGGCAACGTCACCGGCCTCGTCGCCCGCATCGCCGAGCAGGGCTATGTCGAGAAGCGCCGCGATGCCTTCGACGGCCGGGCCCAGCGCATCGTCATGACTGCCAAGGGCCATCACGATTTCGCCCGCATGGCGCGGGAGCACGGCGCCTGGGTGCGCGAGTTGCTCGCCGACGTCGACCCGACCGAGCGCGAGGTGCTGATGGGCCTGCTTGCCAAGACGAAGGGCTCGGTCGCCCGCGCCACGGCGGCCAGGATGGAGGGCGGGGCATGAGTTTGTTCGCGGCTCCGATCGGGGCAGAAGCAACAAGGCCCCACCCGCACCCTCCCCTCGCTCCGCGAGGAGAGGGGGGCTACCGCGTCGCGCTTCACTGTCGACCGCCGCGCCAGGCACCGCCGCCTGCGATGACACGCGCGGTCGAAGTCTCCCTCTCCTCGCGCCAGCGAGGGGAGGGTGCGGGTGGGGCCTGCCACGCACAACCCGGGGCCACCCCATGCTGAGCGTCTCCAACCTCGAATCCGGCTATGGCGACGTGCAGGTGCTGTTCGGCGTCTCGCTCTCGGTCGGCACGGGCGAGGTGGTCACGCTGCTCGGCCGCAACGGCATGGGCAAGACCACGACGATCAAGTCGATCTTCGGCCTGTTGAAACCCGCCGCCGGGACGATCGACGTCGACGGCGTGGCGCTCGCCGGCCATCCGCCCTTCAGGATCGCCCAGGCCGGGCTCGGCCTGGTCCCGGAGGGCCGGCAGATCTTCCCCAATCTCGACGTCGAGGAGAACCTCGTCGCCACCGCCGCCAACCGCGACCGCCGCGCCGCGGCCTGGACGCTGGAGCGCGTCTATGAATTCTTCCCGCGGCTGAAGGAGCGCCGCCGCAACATGGGCAACCAGCTCTCGGGCGGCGAGCAGCAGATGCTGGCGATCGGCCGGGCACTGATGACCAATCCGAAGCTCCTGGTGCTGGACGAGGCGACGGAAGGACTCGCCCCGGTGATCCGGGCGGAGATCTGGGCTTGTCTCGCGCGCCTCAAGCAGGACGGCCAATCGATCCTGGTCATCGACAAGAACGTCGATGCTCTGGTCAAACTGGCGGACCGGCACCTGATCCTGGAGAAGGGCCGGATCGTCTGGGGAGGGACGAGCGGCGATTTCCTCGCCAGTCCCGACCTGAAGGATCGCTACCTGCACGTTTGATCGGACCTGCCCATGGCCACCCCGCTCGCCGAAACCATCGCCCGCGAATACGGGACGCCGGCCGTCGTCATCGACATGGACCGCGTTGCGGCAAACATCGCCCGCGTCCAGGCCCAGTGCGATGCCGCCGGCATCGCCAACCGGCCGCATATCAAGACCCACAAGAGCCCCGAGCTCGCCAAGATGCAGGTCGCGGCAGGCGCCAGGGGCATCACCTGCCAGAAGATCGGCGAGGCCGAGGTCATGGCCGCGGCCGGCCTCGACGACATCCTGATCAGCTACAACCTCCTCGGCGAGGAGAAGATGAACCGGCTGGGACGGCTCCTCGAGACCACCACCGTCACGGTGGCCGCCGACAACGCCACCGTCATCGGCGACCTGCCGAAGGCGGCGGCCTTCGCTGGCCGACCGCTCGGCGTCGTCATCGAATGCGACACGGGCCGCAAGCGCGCCGGTGTCGAGACGCCGGGCGAGGCCATCGAACTCGCCAAGCTGATCGCTGCCTCGCCCGGCCTCGCCTTCAAGGGCTTCATGTTGTACCCGACCGAGGACGGCTGGCCGGAGGCGCAGAAATTCCTCGACACGGCGCTGGCCGGGATCGGGCTCGAGGGTCTGGAAGCGGAGATCATCTCCACCGGCGGCTCGCCCAACATGAAGAATATCGGCAAGCTCACGGGCGCCACCGAACACCGTCCCGGCACCTATATCTATAACGACCGCATGCAGATCGAGGTCGGCGTCGCCACCCTCGATGACTGCGCGCTGACCGTCTATTCCACCGTGGTGAGCCGCGCCGGGGCCGATCGCGGCATTCTCGATGCCGGCTCGAAGACGCTGACCGCCGATCCCGGCGGCGGGCTCGACGGCTACGGGCTCATCCTCGAACATCCGGAAGCGCGCGTCGCCAAGTTCGCCGAGGAGCATGGCTTCCTCGACCTTTCGAAGTGCAACGAACGGCCGAAGGTCGGCGACATCGTGCGCATCGTGCCGAACCATGTCTGCGTGGTGGTCAACATGGTCGACGAGGTGGTGATGGTGCGCGGCGAGGAGATCGTCGGTATCCTTCCCGTCGCCGCCCGCGGCAAGCTGAGGTGAGGAGACGGACATGACCCCGGAAGAGAAGCTTGCCCAGCTGGGCCTGACGCTGCCCGCGACGCCGACGCCGGCCGGCAATTACGTGCCCTTCAAGCGTGACGGCCATATCGCCTATCTGGCGGGCCAGGGCCCGCGGAAGGCCGATGGTTCGCTGCATACCGGCAAGGTCGGCGGCGATGTGACGGTGGAGGCCGCCTATGAGCACGCCAAGCTCGTGGGCCTGCAGATCCTTGCCTCGGCCAAGGCGGCAGCTGGCGGCGACCTGTCCAAGGTCGAGTTCCTGAAGGTGCTCGGCATGGTCAACGGCACGCCGGATTTCGGCGACCATCCCCGCGTCATCAACGGCTTCTCCGACCTGATGGTCGCCGTGCTCGGCGACCGCGGCCGCCATGCCCGCTCGGCCGTCGGCATGGGCTCGCTGCCGATGGGCATCACCGTGGAGATCGAGGCGGTGATCCGGATTCACGACTGAGGAGCCCCGTCATGGCCCGCGCCCCCGTCTATTACGGCGACTACCTGAAGCTCGACAGGCTGCTCTCCGCGCAGGAACCGGAGAGTGTCAAGGAGGGCGTCGACGCCCATGACGAGATGCTCTTCATCATCGTCCACCAGGCCTATGAGCTGTGGTTCAAGCAGGTGCTGCACGAGCTCGACCGGATCGAACGCGACTTCGGCACCGTGCCGGTGGACGACGACGCGCTCGCCCGCATCGTCCACGGCCTGAACCGCATCCACGAGATCCTCAAGCTCACCCTCGGCCAGCTCGACGTGCTGGAGACGATGACGCCCTTTGATTTCCTCGATTTCCGCGACCTCTTGATGCCGGCCTCCGGCTTCCAGTCGCTGCAGTTCCGGCTGATCGAGACGCGGCTCGGCCTCGCCTCCGACATCCGCGTGCCCTTCGACGACAAGGCGGTGGACGAGCGGTTGTCGCTGGGCGACCGGCAGGCGCTGGCGGCGGCGCGGGCAAGGCCCTCGCTCTTCGATCTCCTCGACCGCTGGCTCGCGCGCACGCCCTTCCTCGAATGGGGCGGCGGATCCTTCCGCGAGGCCTATCGCGAGGCCGTCAAGGCCCACCTGACCCGCGACAAGGCCATCGTCGAGGCCGACACCGCCATGCCGGCCGAACGGCGTGAGCGCGAGCTCAAGGCCATGGACCGGGCGCTTGCCGCTTTCGCGGCGGTGTTCTCGCCGGAGGAAGACCGCGGCGGCTGGCGCCTCGGCCCGTCCTCCGTCCAGGCGGCGCTGTTCATCACGCTCTACCGCGACAAGCCGGCGGTGCATCAGGCCTTCCGCTTGCTCGCCGCCCTGATGGACATCGACGAGACCATGACGCTCTGGCGCTATCGCCACGCCCTCATGGTCGAGCGGATGATCGGCGTGAAGATCGGAACGGGCGGGTCCTCGGGCGGCGCCTATCTCAAGACCACCGCCGAGCGCCATCGGATCTTCGGCGACCTCTTCCGCCTCTCCACCTTCCTCATCCCGCGCTCGGCCCTGCCGCCGCTGCCGGCTGAGGTGCAGGCCCGCATGGGCCTCGTCTACGCGGCATGACAGCGCTCGACCTCACCGGGCATTTCGCGCGCTTTCGCGCAGCGGCGCCCGCCCGCATCAACCTCGCGGCCCATTCGCATCACGACTGGCCGGACGTGACCCTGGCCGCGCAGGAGGCCTGCTGGCAGGACGCGGCGCTGCTCGCGGGCGACAAATGGGGCAAGGTGTTCGGCGAGGTGATCCCGGCGGTGCAGCGCGGTATCGCGGCCCGCCTCGCCCTGCCCGACCCGTCGACCATCGCGGTTGCGCCGAACACCCACGAGTTCCTGCGCCGGATCCTCTCCTGCCTGCCCTCAGGGCGGCCGGCGCGCATCCTCACCAGCGACGCGGAATTCCACACCGCGCGTCGGCAGATGGCGCGGCTCGAGGAGGACGGGCTCGTCACGGTGACGCGCGTTCCGGCCGAACCCTTCGAGACCTTCTCCTTCCGCTGCGCCGCGGCGGCGGCAAAGGGCGGCCATGACCTCGTCTTCGTCAGCCAGGTCTTCTTCACCTCGGGCGCCACATGCGGCGATCTTGCCGCGCTCGTGGCCGCGGTGCCCTCGGCGGACACGCTGATTGTGATCGACGGCTATCACGGCTTCATGGCGCGGCCGACGGACCTGTCGGCGGTGGCGGACCGGGTCTTCTACATGTCCGGCGGCTACAAATATGCCATGGCGGGCGAGAACTGCTGCTTCCTGCACTGCCCGCCCGGCTACGGCGAGCGTCCGCGCGATACCGGCTGGTTCGCCGATTTCGGCGCGCTCGCGGCCCCCGCCGGCAAGAGCGTCGGCTATCCCGCCGATGGGGGGCGCTTCCTCGGTGCGACCTTCGACCCGGTGGGGCTTTACCGCATGGCCGCGGTCTTCGACTGGCTGGATGGGCTGGGGCTCACGGTGGCGGCAATCCATGCCCATGCCCAGAGCCTCATGGCGCGCTTCCTTGACGCGGTGGAGGCCATGGGCGTGGCCGGACTTGGTGCGGCCGACCTCATCACGCCCTTCGGCCCGCATCGCGAGCACGGCAATTTCCTCACGTTCCGAACCGAAAGGGCCGGCGAGATCGAAGCGAAGCTCGCGGCGGTGCATGTCCACAGCGACCATCGCGGCGACCGCCTGCGCTTCGGCTTCGGCCTCTGCACCAACGCAGCGGATGTGGACCGGGCGGTGGAGCGGATCGGCCGGGCGCTGCGGTAAGGTTTGGGACGGCGCGGAACGGCCCCACCCACACGGGGCCCCTGGCCCCCCCCTACTCCGCCACGACCGCCGTCGCCTCGATCTCGATCTTCGCCGCCGTCTCCACCAGCCGCACAACCTGCACCACAGCCATGGCCGGGTAGTGCGCGCCGAAGACATCGCGATAGGCCTGCCCGAGCGGGCGCAGGTTCGCCTGGTATTCCTCGACGTCGGTCACGTACCACGTGAGCCGGACGATGTGGTGCGGCAGCGCGCCGCCCTCCGCCAGGATCAACCGGATGTTGTCGAAGCATTGGCGCGCCTGCGCGGCGAAGCCCTCGGGGAAATTGCCCATGACGTCCCAGCCGACGACACCGCCGGTAACGATGATGCGGCCCCTGGCCGCCATGCCGTTGGCATAGCCGCGCGGCACCGGCCAGCCCTTGGGGTTGAGCGTCACCGGCACGACGTCTTCGTCCGGCAGGGCGAGCGGGATCACGGGCTTCATGGGATGGGACATGGGGAGGGTCTCCGGCGCGCGTCTATTCGGCGGCCTTGGCGGTCTCGGTGGCAGGTCCGGCGCCGGCCTCGCGGGCGGCCCTTTCGCGCAGGGCGAAGCGCTGCAGCTTGCCCGTCTCGGTGCGCGGCAGTTGCGGCACGAAGGCGATGTCGCGGGGATATTTGTAGGGCGCGATCTCGTCCTTGACGAAGGCCTGGAGCTCGACGACGAGGGCCGGCGTCACGGTGACGTCGGGCTTCGGCACGACATAGGCCTTGACGATCATGCCGCGCTCGGGATCCGGCTGGCCGACGACGCCGGCCTCGGCGACGGCCGGATGGGCGAGGAGCGCCGCCTCCACCTCGGGTCCCGCGATGTTGTAGCCGGCAGAGACGATCATGTCGTCGTTGCGCGCCTGGTACCAGAAATAGCCGTCGGCATCGCAGACATAGGTATCGCCGGTGACGTTCCAGCCGTCGACGACATATTTGCGCTGGCGCTCGTCGTCGAGATAGCGGCAGCCGGTGGGGCCGCGCACGGCGAGGCGGCCGGGTGTCCCGGGGGCCAGGTCCTCGCCATCGGCGCCGATCACCTTGGCCTCGTAGCCGGGCACCGGCTTCCCCGTCGCGCCGGGGCGGATCGCCTCCTCGGGCGCCGAGATGAAGATGTGCAGCATCTCGGTGGCGCCGATGCCGTCCATCAGCTTGAGCCCGGTAGCCGCCTGCCAGGCATCGAAGGTCGCCTTGGGCAGGGCCTCGCCCGCCGAGACGCATTTCCGCAGGGAGCGCCAGTCGTGGTCGCCGAGAAGCGGGATCATGGCGCGGTAGGCGGTGGGCGCGGTGAAGCAGATGGTCGGCCGGAAGGTGGCGATGGCCGGCAGCAGGTCGCCCGGCGAAGCCTTCTCCACCAACACGGTGGAGGCTCCGACCCGGAGGGGGAAGAGCACCAGGCCGCCGAGGCCGAAGGTGAAGGCCAGCGGCGGCGAGCCGATGAAGCGATCGTCGGGCGTCGGCTTCAGGACATTGCGGGCGTAGGCATCGCAGATGGCGAGGAGGTCGCGGTGGAAATGCATGGTGCATTTCGGCTCGCCGGTGGTCCCCGAGGTGAAGCCGAAGAGGCAGACGTCGTCGCGGGCGGTATCGACGGCGGCGAAGTCCGCAGATGCGTCCCTCGCAAGCGTCTTGAGCTCGGCAAAGGTCACGACCCGCGTCAGGTAACGCGATGAGGCGGCGGTCTTGGTGAGTTCGTCGGTCAGGCGGTCGTCGCAGAGGGCGAGAGCGATCTCCGCCTTGTCGACAATCTGGCCGAGTTCCCTGGCGCGCAGGAGCGGCATGGTGGCGACGACGATGCCGCCGGCCTTGATGACTGCCAGATAGGCCGCAACCATGGTCGGGTTGTTCGGCGCCCGCAGCAGCACCCGGTTCCCCGGCACCAGGCCGAGGGCGCCGGTAAAAACATTGGCGATGCGGTTGATCTCGGCCGCGAGGTCCGCATAGGTCCAGTGCAGCCCGCCCGGCGCGAGGATGGCGATGCGGTCGCCCCGGCCCTCCGCGACATGGCGGTCGACGAATTCCGTCACGCAGTTCAGCCGCTCGGGATAGGCAAGTTCCGGCCTGTCGAAGAGGAAGGCCGGCTGCAGTTCCCGCGGCGGCAGCCCGCGGGCGGCGAAGGTGTCGACATGGGCGGACACCACCCCTGACCGCAATGTCACCACCGATCCCGTCATGGGGCGCTCCTATTCGGCTGCCTTGGAATGCGCCGCGGCTTCGGCCTCGGCGAGATGGGCCCTGGCGATGACGATCTTCTGGACCTCGGTCGCCCCCTCGTAGATGCGCAGGGCACGGATCTCCCGGTACAGTTCCTCCACCTTTTCACCCTTCTTGACGCCCAGGCCGCCGAAGACCTGGATCGCCCGGTCGATGACCTTCTGGGCATTCTCGGTGGCGACCATCTTGGCGATGGCGGCCTCCTTGGTGATGCGGGGCTTGCCCTGGTCCTTGGCCCAGGCGGCGCGGAAGACGAGCAGGGCCGCGGCCTCAAGCTCGGCGACGCTGTCGGCGAGGGAGGCCTGGGTGAGCTGGAGGTCGGCGAGCGGCGCGCCGAACATGATCCGCGACTTCGCCCGGCGGGTCGCCTCATCGAGGGCGCGGTAGCCCATGCCGAGGGCGGCGGCGGCGACGGTGGGGCGGAAGATGTCGAGGTTCGCCATCGCCATGGCGAAACCGCCGCCGGGCTTGCCGACCAGCGCGTCCACGGGGAGGCGGCAATCCTCGAAGAGCAGGGTCGCGAGCGGATGCGGCGCGATCACGTCGATGCGCTCGGCGATGGACAAGCCGGCAGCGTCGGCCGGCACGATGAAGGCGGAGATGCCGCGGGCGCCCGGCGCCTCGCCGGTGCGGGCGAAGACGACATAGCGGTCGGCGATGCCGCCATTGGAGATCCAGGTCTTGACGCCGTCGAGCCGCCAGCCGTCGGCGGTGCGGGTCGCAGTGGTCGCCATGGCGGCAACGTCGGAGCCGGCATCGGGCTCGGAGAGGGCGAAGGCGGCGATGGCCTTGCCGTCGCGCACCGGCGGGCAGCACAGCGCCTTCTGCGCCTCCGTCCCGAAAAGCGAGACGACGCCGGTGCCGAGGCCCTGCATGGCAAAGGCGAAGTCGGCGAGGCCCTCGACATAGGCGAGGGTGGCCCGGGTGATGCAGAGGGTGCGCACGTCGAGGGCGGGAGTGAGGCCGCCCTGGTCGCCGGGCACGCAGGCCTTGAGCCAGCCGGCTTCGCCCATGGCGGCGACGAGCTTGCGGCAGGAGCCGTCGACGTCGTGATGGTCGACGAGCGCGGGGACGGTGCGTTGCGCCCAGTCGGCGAGGCGGGCGGCGTAGTCGCGGTGGCGGTCCTCGAAGAAGGGCAGCGACAGGAGGTCAGCGGGGAGCATCACAGGGCCTCCGACAGAATGAAAAGCCCCACCCGTACCCTCCCCGCTGCCGCGGGGAGGGAGGCTTCGGCGTCGCGTCTGCAAACCAACGGCTGGGCCTGGCTCGACCCCGAACGAACCGGGCGCGAGGTGGAAGTCTCCCTCTCCTCGCGCCAGCGAGGGGAGGGTGCGGGTGGGGCCATGCCAAGCGCCGTCGCCATGCGCTCAATCCCCCGCGAAGACAGGCTTGGTCTTCGCCGCGAAGGCCTCGAAGGCGCGGCGGAAGTCCTGTGTGTCCATGCAGATCGCCTGAGCCATGGCCTCGGCCTCGATCGCCTCGTCCACCGACATGGTCCATTCCATGTGCAGCATGCGCTTGGTGATGGAATTGGCAAAGGTCGGGCCATCGGCGATCTCACCCGCGAGCGCGGTGGCTTCCGCCAGCACCGCGTCCGGCGCCGCCAGGCGGTTGAAGAAGCCCCAGGCATGGCCCTCCTCACCGCCCATCATGCGGCCGGTATAGAGCAGTTCGGAGGCGCGGCCCTGGCCGATGAGGCGGGGGAGGATGGCGCAGGCGCCCATGTCGCAGCCGGCAAGGCCCACCTTGTTGAAGAGGAAGGCGACCTTGGTCTTCGCCGTGCCGACGCGCAGGTCCGAGGCCATGGCGATGATGGCGCCGGCGCCGACGCAGATGCCGTCGATGGCGGCAATGATCGGCTGGGGGCAGGCACGCATGGCCTTGACCAGTTCGCCGGTCATGCGGGTGAACTGCAGCAGCCCCGGCATGTCGCGGCCGGTCAGTGGCTCGATGATCTCGAAGACGTCACCGCCGGCGCAGAAATTGCCGCCGGCGCCGGTCACCACCACCGCCTTGATGGAGGTGTCGAAGGCCAGCGCCCGGAACAGGTCGCCGAGCTCGGCATAGCTCTCGAAGGTCAGCGGGTTCTTCTTCTCGGGGCGGTTGAGGGTGATGGTCGCGACCTTGCCCTTCACCTCCCAGAGGAAATGCGTCGCCTGCCACGCGGCGAGGGCCTGGCGATGCGGGATGCGGTGGGCGGGGGCTTGCATGGGGCGTGTCCTCAGATCTCTCCGCCCGCCACCGGCAGAGCGAGGCCGGTGACGGCGGCGGCGGCGTCCGAGACGAGCCAGAGGACGGCGGCTGCCACCTCCTCCGGCTTGATCAGGCGGCCGATGGGCATGGTCCTGGTGAGGTCGGCGAGCGCGGCCTCGGGGCTGCGGCCTGTCCTGGCGACGATGGTGTCGATGGAGCCGGCGACGAGGTCGGTCTCGGTGAAGCCGGGGCAGACGCAATTGACCGTGACGCCAGAGGTCGCGACCTCTCTGGCAAGCGCGCGGGTGAGGCCGACGACGCCGTGCTTCGCCGCGCAATAGGCGGAGACATAGGGGTAGCCGGTGAGGCCGGCGGTGGAAGCGACGGAGACGATGCGCCCCGTGCCCCGCGCCACCATGCCCGGGAGGACGGCGTGGATGCCGTCGAAGACGGCGGTGAGGTTCAGCGCGATCATGCGGTCGAACAGCGCGCCATCCATGCGCCTGAGCGGCGCGGTCTCGGCATGGCCGGCATTGCTGACGAAGATGTCGAGGTCGCCCACCTCGCGCAGCGCCGCGAGAAAGGCGGGGCGGTCGGTGACGTCGCAGGCGATGGCGCGGGTGGCGTGACCGGCTGCAACAGCCTCGTCGAGCGGCCCGCGGCTCCGGCCGAGCACGATGACCTCGGCGCCCTGGCCCGTCAGCGCCGCGGCGATGGCCCGGCCGATGCCGCGTCCGCCGCCGGTGACGAGGGCGCGCCTGGCCGCGAGCGGCGCCAGCGCAGAGGAAAGGGCGGCGGGGTCCGACGGCATCAAGGCCTCCTCCCGCGAATGTTTTAAGCTTCAAATATTTTGGAGCAAGAGCCTTTGCGCTCCTTGCCGGCGATTATTTTAAGCCTAAACTATTTTGCATGACGACCTGCACGAGCGGCAGTGCGTCCTTCGAGGCTCGCACCGGACGATGCTGCCGCGTCGCCGTTGCTCGCACCTCAGGATGAGGACCGGACAGACCTGCATCGGGCATGATGCGAGTCTGGAGCGCCCATTCCTGCCATGCTCGCCCCCCCTCATCCTGAGGTGCGAGCGAAGCGAGCCTCGAAGGACGCACTCGGCTGATGCCGGGCGGCAGGCCGAAAAGGGAGATGGCCATGCGCATCGCGGTGATCGGCGGCGGACCGGGCGGGCTCTATTTCGCCATCCTGATGAAGAAGTGGCAGCCGGCGGCGGACATCACCGTCTTCGAGCGCAACCGCCCGGACGACACGTTCGGCTTCGGCGTCGTCTTCTCCGACGCGACGCTCGACATTTTCGAGCGCTACGACGCCGAGAGCTACCGCGCCATCACCGAGAATTTCGCCTACTGGGACGATATCGAAGTCCGCTTCAAGGACACGGTGCACCGCATCGGCGGCAACGGCTTCTGCGGCTGCTCGCGCCAGACGCTGCTGATCCTGTTGCAGAACCGCGCCCGCCAGTTGGGCGTCGCCATGGAGTTCCAGACCGAGATCGATCCGAGCCTCGAGACCTTCGCGGCTTACGATCTCGTGGTCGCCGCCGACGGCATCAATTCGCGCATCCGCGAGGCGAGCCGCGACCATTTCCAGCCCGAGGTGGATCTGCGCCCCAACCGCTTCACCTGGCTCGGCTCCACCCGCGAGCTCGACGCCTTCACCTTCTTCTTCCGCGAGACGGACGACGGCATTTTCATCGCCCATACCTACCAATACGAGCCGGGCCGCTCGACCTGGGTGATCGAGACCGATCCGGCGACTTTCGCCCGCGCCGGCCTCGACCGCATGGACGAGGAACAATCCGCCCGCTTCCTCGAGGGCGTCTTCGCCGAGGAGCTCGCCGGCCATCCGCTCATCACCAACCGCTCGTTGTGGCGGCAATTCCCGATGATCCGCTCGAAGCGCTGGGTGAAGGACAACGTGGTCCTCATGGGCGATGCCAAGGGCACGGCGCATTTCTCCATCGGCGCCGGCACCAAGCTCGCCATGGAGGATTCCATCGCGCTCTTCGACGCCTTCCGCGCGAAGGGCACGGTGGCGGAGGCGCTCAAGGCCTACGAGACCGACCGCCGCGAGGAGGTGGAGCGCACCCAGCACGCGGCGGACGTCTCGCTCGTCTGGTTCGAGCATGTCGACCGGTTCTGGGACATGGACCCGCGGCAGTTCGCCTTCGGCCTGATGACGCGCTCCAAGGCCATCACCTACGAGAACCTCAAGCTGCGTGCCCCCGACTTCGTCGCCGAAACCGACCGGATGTTCGCGGAAGGCGTTCCCGGTGCTGACATCGAGAAGCCCCGCCCGCCGCTGTTCCAGCCGCTGACGCTCCGCGGAATGACGGTGGCGAACCGCGCCGTCGTCTCGCCCATGTGCATGTATTCGGCGGTGGAGGGCATGCCGACCGACTGGCACGTCGTGCATTACGGCGCCCGCGCCATCGGCGGCGCCGGCCTCGTCTACACCGAGATGGTCTGCGTCGCCCCCGACGCCCGCATCACGCCTGGCTGCGCGGGGCTCTGGTCCGACGAGCAGGAGGCGGCCTGGACGCGCATCGTCGCCTTCGCTCATCAGAACTCGCAGGCGAAACTCTGCCTGCAGCTCGGCCATGCCGGCCGCAAGGGCGCGACGAAGCTGATGTGGGAGGGCATGGACCGGCCATTGCCTGCCGGCGCCTGGCCGATCGTCTCCGCCTCCCCCCTGCCCTATTACCCCGACAGCCAGGTGCCGGCGGAGCTGGACGAGGCCGGCATGGCGCGCATCACCGCCGAGTTCGTCGCCGCGACGGAACGGGCGGCACGCTGCGGCTTCGACATGCTGGAGCTGCACTGCGCCCACGGTTATCTCCTCGCCTCCTTCCTGTCGCCGCTGACCAACGAGCGGACCGACGCCTATGGCGGCAGCCTCGCCAACCGCCTGCGCTTCCCGCTCCGCGTCTTCGCCGCCATGCGCGCAGCCTGGCCAGCGGACAAGCCCATGGCGGTGCGCATCTCGGCCACCGACTGGGCCGAGGGCGGCATCACGGAAGCGGACAGCATCGCCATCGCCCGCGCCTTTGCCGAGGCCGGCGTCGACCTCGTCGACGTCTCGACGGGGCAGACCTCGCCGAAGAGCCGGCCGGTCTATGGCCGCATGTTCCAGACGCCGTTCTCCGACGCCATCCGCAACGTGGCCGAGGTGAAAACCATGTGCGTCGGCAACATCACCTCGGCCGACCAAATGAACACGATCCTCGCCGCCGGCCGCGCCGATCTGGTGGCGCTGGGGCGGCCCCATCTCGCCGATCCCGCCTTCATGTTGAAGGCGGCGGCCTGGTACGGCGTCGACCTCCACCAGCCGCCGCAATATCAGCCGGGCAAGGACCAGGCGCTGCGCAATGCGGTGAAGGACCGGGCGGATTTCGAGGCGCTGAAGGTCGCGGCGAAGCCGAAGCGGCACGCGCGGGGGAGTTTCGCGCGGAAGGCCGCGGCGGAATAGGCTCAGCCGAGATCAGCGAGGCGGAAGGACAGGGCCGCGAGGTCGGGATGGGCGGGCTCAAGCGGATCCGTTGCGCCGAGGCGGCGGATGGCGCCATAGCCGTCGGCACGCGGCTCGCGATGGATGGTGACCGCGAGCGTGTGGGCGTCGACCACCCAATAGTCCGCCACGCCATGGACTGCCATCAGTTCGGCCTTGCGACCGAGATCGAAGGCAAGGCTCGTGTCGGCAACCTCGACCACGAGCAACACGTCAGCAGGTGTCAGCCGCTCGCCGCTGAAGTCGCGGTAGATGACGAGGTCGGGCGCGAGGAACGTCGTCTCGGAAAGTTGCAGCGTCGGCTCGGTGCCGACGCGGAACCCCCGGGGCAGCAGGCGGGCGAGGGCCATGATGAGATCGTCCTGAAGGCGCTGATGGATGCGGTTCTTCGCGTTCATCGGGACGAACTCTCCCTCGATCAGCTCGACCCTCTCATTGTCCTGGAGAATGCCCGTTTCCAGCATGCGGAAGGCGTCCTCGACGGTGAATGCCCGTCGCGGCAGTCCCTCGGCTCCCTGTGTGACCATCACGTTCATGGGCTGACCTCGGCATTGAGGATAGCACCGTTGGTACGGGATGTATTGACCCCGAGCCGGGCCGCAAGCTTCTACCGGCTCGCCGCCGACAGCCCGCCATCCACGGCGATCTCCGCCGCGGTGACATAGCGCGCCTCGTCGGAGACGAGGAACAGCACGGCCTGCGCCACGTCCCAGGCGTCGCCCATCCTGCCCGTCGGCACCTGGGCGTTGCGGGAGGCGATGAGCGCGGCGACGTCGCCGCCGGCGACCTGCTTCGCCAGCCGGTGCTCGACCAGCGGCGTGTGCATGAGGCCGGGGATGACCGTGTTGCAGCGGATGGCCTGCTTGGCATAGGTCACCGCGATGGAGCGCGAGAAGCCGAGGATGCCGAGCTTGGTCGTGGTGTAGGCGACGTGCGGCCGGTCGGGCAGGATGCGGACGCCGGCGATGGACGACAGGTTGACGATGGCGCCGCCGCCCTGCCGCTGCATCGCCGGGATGACGTGTTTGCAGGCGAGGAAAGCGGTCTTCAGGTTGAGGTCGAGCTGAAGGTCCCAGACCTCCTCGCTCATGGTCACCGGGTCTCCCGGCGCCGATCCCCCGACATTGTTGATCAGGATGTCGATGCGCCCGAAGCGGGCGAGGCAGTCGGCGACGGCCGCCTCGACCTCCCCGGCCTGCGTCATATCGACGGCGCGGGCGACGGCGGTGCCGCCCTCCGCCGCGATCAGCCGCTGCGTCTCTTCCGCCGCGGCGAGCGTGATGTCGGTGCCGTAGACGGTGGCGCCCTGGCGGGCGAGCAGCACGGCGGTGGCCTTGCCGTTGCCCCAGCCCTCCCCCGCCGAGCCGGCTCCGGAGATGAAGGCCACCTTGCCGGTGAGGTCATGCATGGGTTGGGCTCCGCTGGGTGGGTGTGCCGCCGTCACACGAGGACGGGATGGGCTTTCATGCCGATCGTGCCGAAGACGCGGCGATAGCGGGCGATCTCGTCTTCCGGTCCCGTCGCCTTCAGCGGGTTGTCGGAGAGCTTCACCGCCGGACGGCCATTGGCCTCGACCACCTTGCAGACGACCGAGATCGGCGCCAGCGCGTCGGGATCGCCGTTGGGCACGCAGCCCTTGAAGTCGTTGGTCAGGTTGGTGCCCCAGCCGTAGCCGATGCGCACCTCGCCGGTGAAGCGGCGGGCCGTCGCCTCGATGGAATCGATGTCCATGCCATCGGAGAGAATGACGAGCTTCTTAGCGGGGTCGCGGCCCTTGGCGCGCCACCAGGCGACGAGTTCCTCGGTGCCCTCGGTCGGGTCCTTGGAATCGGGCCGCGCACCGGTCCAGTCGGCGACCCAGTCGGGAGCATGGGCAAGGAAATGCGCCGTGCCGAAACAGTCCGGCAGGATGATGCGCATGTTCTGGTCATAGATGCGCGCCCAGTCCTCCAGCACCTTGTAGGGCGCCTTGAGCAGGTCCTCGTCGGTTTTCGCCAGGGCGCCGTAGACCATGGGCAGTTCATGGGCATTGGTGCCGATAGCCTCGAGGCCGAGATCCATGGCGAGCTTCATGTTGGAGGTGCCGGTGAAGACGTCGGGGCCGAGGGCGTCGGCCATGGCCTCCATCATCCATTGCTGCCAGAGGAAGCCGTGGCGGCGGCGGGTGCCGAAATCGGAGATCTTCAGCGTGCCGACCTCGTCCTTCAGGCGGCGCAGGCGCTTGATCTTCTCCCAGGCCTTGGCCTTGGCATTGGCGTAGAGGATGTCGAGTTCGAGCTTCGACAGGGTGCGCATGGTGGCGCGGGCGCGCAGCTCGTTGATGATGGCGAGGGCCTGGACCTCCCACATCGTCGTCTCGGCCCATTTGCCGGCGAAGGTCAGCTCATATTGCCCGTCGCGCTTCTCGAGCTGGTACTCCGGCAGGCGGAAATCCTTGAGAAAGGCGAGATAGTCAGGGCCAAAGATGCGCTCGCGCCCGTAGAACGTGTTGCCGGCGAGCCAGATCAGCTCCTTCGGCTTGAACCTGAGATCGCGGGCATGGTCGAGCTGGGCGCGCAGCTCGCGCTCGTCGATCACCTCGGCGAGGCGGATGGTCCGGGTGCGGTTGCTGAGCGCGAAGGTCGCCGTCACCTCCGGGTGGAAGCGGCGGATGAGCTGCTGCATCGAGAACTTGTAATAGTCCGAATCCAGCAGCGACCGGATGATCGGGTCCAGCTTCCACGTGTGATTGTAGACCCGGGTGGCGATATCGACCATGGACGGCCCGCTCGTGGCGCTTCAGGGCTGCGGACCTTAGGAGCCCTGACAGCCCTTGGAAAGTCACCTGCCGGATACCGGCATGCAAGGCTGCCGCGCGGGGCGCGGTCAGGCCAGCGCCGCATCCCGCGACAGGCCGAATTCGCGCCCGGGAATGGAGGCGAGGAGTGCCTGCGTATAGGCATGCTGCGGATTGCCGAAGACCTCGCCGATGGGGCCGGCCTCGACCACCTCGCCGCTCTTCATCACCGCCACGAGGTCGCAGACCTGGGCGGCGACCCTGAGGTCGTGGGTGATGAAGACGATGGACAGGCCGAGCCGCTCGCGCAGATCGGCGAGGAGCCGCAGCACCTGCGCCTGGACCGAGACGTCGAGGGCGGAGACCGCTTCGTCGGCGACGAGCACCTCGGGCTCCAGCGCCAGGGCGCGGGCAAGGCCGATGCGCTGGCGCTGGCCGCCGGAAAACTCGTGCGGATAGCGGTCGGTCGCGGCGGGATCGAGCCCGACGAGGCCGAAGAGCTCCTTGGCCTTTGCCAGCGCAGCGGCACGGTCCATGCCGTGGACGATGGGGCCCTGGGCGACGAGTTCGCCGGCCTTGCGGCGCGGGTTGAGCGAGCCGTAGGGGTCCTGGAACACCATCTGGATGTGACGGGTCTCCTGCCGCATCTGCTCGCGGCTGAGCTTGGCGAGATCCTTCCCATTGAGGACCAGCGACCCGGTATCGGGATCGATCAGGCGGATGATGCAGCGGGCGAGCGTCGACTTGCCCGAGCCGGATTCGCCGACGATGCCGAGCGTGCCGCCCCTGGGCAGGACCAGCGAGACGTCCTTGACCGCATGGGTGACGCGCACGCCGCGGCCGAGGAAGCCGCCGGTGCGGAAGGTCTTGGAGACATTCCGCATGGTGAGGATCGGTTCGGCGGAGATCGGCCGTGGCGGCGGCGCCTTCAGCGGCGGCACGGCGGCGATGAGCTGCTTGGTATAGGCATGCTGCGGGCGGTTCAGCACCTCGACCGCCGGGCCCTGCTCGACCACCAGTCCATATTGCATCACGGCGACGCGGTCGGCGATCTCGGCGACAACGCCGAAATCGTGGGTG
Source organism: Phreatobacter sp. (assembly GCF_022843985.1). GTDB lineage: Bacteria > Pseudomonadota > Alphaproteobacteria > Rhizobiales > Phreatobacteraceae > Phreatobacter. Next base: position 111,238 of record NZ_JALHMP010000003.1, read on the forward strand.
ATGAAGAGGACGGCGGTACCCTTGCGCTTCTGCAGGTCCTTGATGAGGCTGAGGATCTGCGCCTGCGTCGTCACGTCGAGGGCGGTGGTCGGCTCGTCGGCGATGAGCACCTTGGGGTCGAGGGCCAGCGCCATGGCGATCATGGCGCGCTGGCGCTGGCCGCCGGAGAGCTCGTGCGGATAGGCTCTGGCCGCCAGTTTCGGGTCGGGAATGCGGACCTCGGCGAGGAGGTCGAGCACCTTGGCGGCAATCTCCTGTTTCGACAGGCCGGTATGGATGTCGAACATCTCGCCGATCTGGTCGCCGATGGTGCGCAGGGGATTGAGCGCGGTCATCGGCTCCTGGAAGATCATGGCGATGCCGGAGCCGCGCACGGCGCGCATCTCCGCTTCCGTCAGCTGCGTCAGGTCGCGGCCGTCGAACAGAACCTGGCCGCCATCGATGGTCACGCCGGTCGGCAGCAGCCGCATGATGGCATTGGCAGTCATCGACTTGCCGGAGCCGCTCTCGCCGACCACGCAGAGGATCTCGTTGCCGGCAATGGCGAGCGAAACATCCTTCATGGCGTGCGGGCGGTCGGCGCCGGCGGGCAGCCGCACGCTCAGGCCTTCGAGGGTCAGGACGGGGGCCATGGTCACCGACCCTTCAGGCGCGGATTGAGCGCGTCGTTCAGCCCCTGGCCTACCAGCGAGACGGCGAGCACGGTGAGGAGGATGGCGATGCCGGGAATGGCCGAGACGTACCACTGGACGCGCAGCACGTCGCGGCCGAGGCCGATGAGATTGCCCCAGGAGGCGACGTTGGGATCGGAGAGGCGCAGGAAGGCCAGGGCGCTCTCCAGCAGGATGGAGACCGCCATGACGACGCTGGCATAGACGATCACCGGCGGCAGGGCGTTGGGCAGGATCTCGCCGAAGATCAGCTTGAGGTCCTTGAGGCCGAGGGTGCGGCCGGCCTGGACGAATTCACGGTTGCGCAGGGACAGGAACTCGGCCCGTGTCAGGCGCGCCGGCGCCGGCCAGGAGACGATGCCGATGGCGATGATGACCGTGTTGATGTTCGAGCCGAAGACAGCGACCAGGACGAGCAGCAGAAGGAAGTTGGGCAGGGTCTGGAAGGCTTCCGTGATGCGCATCAGCACATTGTCGACCCAGCCGCCATAATAGCCCGAGACGGCGCCGATGACGATGCCGATGAGGACGGCGATGACGGTCGCAACCCCGCCGATCAGCAGCGAGATGCGGGCGCCGTAGAAGATCTGGGCGGCGATGTCGCGGCCGGAATTGTCGGTGCCGAGGGGAAAGCGCGGATTGGTGAAGGGCCAGACCAGCGGCCGTCCGGCCAGGGCCAGCGGGTCACGCGGGAAGAGCCAGCTGGCACTCGCCGCCATGGCGATGACGACGAGGAGCAGGAACAGGCCGACAATGGCCGCCGGGGAGCGGAAATAGGCGCGCACGATCTCCACGGCTCAAACCCCCGTGGTGATGCGCGGGTCGAGGCGCGCATAGATGAGATCGACGATGAAATTGACGGTGATGACCAGCAGCGCCGAGACGAAGATGATGCCCAGCAGCGTGTTCAGGTCGCGCTGGACGACGCTCTCATAGGCGAGGCGCCCGAGGCCGGGCAGCGAGAAGACGCTCTCCACCACGACCGAGCCGCCGAGCATCGTGCCCGCCTGCAGGCCGATCAGCGTCACCATCGGCAAAAGCGCGTTGCGCAGCACGTGGCGGGTGATGATGCGCGTCTCGTCGAGGCCCTTGGAGCGGGCGGTGCGGACGAAGTCGAGGTTCAGCACCTCCAGCATCGAGGCGCGCATGATGCGCAGGTAGATGGCGAGGAAGATCAGCCCCAGCGTCAGGGTCGGCAGGATCAGGTGCCGCGCCGTGTCGAGCACCGCGCGGATGCCGGTCGCCGTCGAGGTGATGTCGGAGAGGCCGCCGGCCGGCAGCCATTGCAGATAGATGGAGAAGACGACGATGGCCATCAGGCCGAACCAGAAGGACGGCGTCGCGTAGAAGATCAGGCCGACGGTCGAGATCAGCGTATCCGGCCATTTGTTGACGCCGCGGGCGGCGATGACGCCGAGGATCAGGCCGAAGAAGAAGGCGAAGGACAGCGACGCCGTCATCAGGAGGATGGTCGCCGGCAGGCGCTCGGCGATGACGGTGGCCACCGGCTTGCCGTAGATGGCGGAGAAGCCGAGATCGAAACGCACCAGCCGCCACAGGTAATTGCCGAGCTGGGCCGAGACCGAGAGATCGAGGCCATAGAAGCGGCGCAGGTCCTCGGCGGTGCGGGCGTCGCCGCCGCCCATCTGCGCCATCATGGCGTCGACCGTGTCGCCCGGCGCGAACTGCAGCAGCAGGAACACGCCGACGAGGATGAGGATCAAGGTCGGGATCGAGGCGGCGAGACGCCGCCCCGCCAGGTTCAGGACACGCATGGGATGAGGCCTGGCTCCGTGCTGCGGACCTATTCGGCCAACCAAAGATCGTGCCAGGACGAGGACCCCCAGCGCGGCGTGTTGGAATGGTTGCGCGCCCGGGCCGTGATCGTGGTGACGAAGATCTGCTCGATCGGCATCCACAGCGGCAGGGCGGCATTGGCCTTGGTGACGAATTCGGCATAGAGCGCCTTGCGCTTGACCGGATCGACCTCGGTCGCGGCATCATCGATCACCTTGTCGATGACATCGTCCTTCCAGCCCCACTGGTTGGTCCAGGGCGCGCCGGCCGGCTGGCCGGAGCGATACCAGACCGTGGTCGAGACGGCGGGATCGTTGCGGTACTGGTGCCAGCCGGTGGCGAGATCGAAGGCATGGTCGGCATAGACCGACTTGAGGAAGCCGCCACCGTCGTTGCGCACCACCTCGACGCGGATGCCGACTTCGCCCAGCGACTGCTGGATGAAGGTCGCCCAGAGCGAGATGTCCTCGCCCCAGGGCGCCGGGAGCAGGCGCAGCGTCAGGCGTGTGCCGCCGGCGCCGGGGCGCAGACCCGCCTCGTCGAGCAGCCGGATCGCCCGGGCCTTGTCATAGGGATATTGCGGCGTGTTGGGGCCCGGATAGAAATCGGTCGAGACCGAGGGGATCGGGCCGGTGCCGAGCTTGGCGAAGTCGCCGAGGAAGTTCTCGATGAAGAAGGGCACGTTGATGGCATGGGCGATGGCCTGGCGCACCTTGATGTCCGCCAGTTCGCGGCGCCGGAAGTTGAACTCCAGCGTGTTGGTGCGGGCATTGCCCTCGTTGCCCTTGGTCGAGACGATGAAGCGCCGGTCCTTGGCGAGGCGCGCCATGTCGGAGATGGTCAGGCCGGAGAAGGGCGAATAGTGGAGCTGTCCGGCCTCCATCTGGGCGGCGGCGGCGGAGCGGTCGGTGATGACGCGCCAGACAATGCGGTCGAGATTGGCCGGGCCCTTCCAGTAGCCGTCATGGCGGTCGGCGATGATGTGCTGGCCGCGCTCGTACTGGACGAACTTGAACGGGCCGGTACCGACCGGGGCGAGGTTCAGCGGGTTCTGGCGGACGTCGCCGTTCTCGTAGAGGTGCTTGGCGGTGATGTAGCCGAGATCGGGCAGCGCCCGCAGCAGCAGGTTGAGCGGCATCGGCCGCTCGTAGCGGAAGATGGCGGTATGCGGGTCGGGCGTGTCGACGGCGGTCAGGAAGAGCTGCAGCGTGGTGCCGTAGTTGAGCACCTTCTTCCACATCTCCATGGCGGTGAACTGCACGTCCGCCGAGGTGAAGGGCTTGCCATCGTGCCAGGTGACGTTGCGCCGCAGCTTGAAGGTGATGGTCTTGCCGTCAGGCGTGGATTCCCAGCTCTCGGCAAGCACGCCGACCGGATTGCCCGCCGCGTCGAGATCGACCAGCGGCTCCTGGATCTTGCCGCTGACGATATAGACACCGGTCGAGGCCTGGATGCTGGGGTTCAGCTGGCGCTGCTCGGCGCCATAGTGGACGACGAAGACGCCGCCCTTGCGCGGAGCTGTCTGGGCGAAGGCGCGGAAGGGATCGACGACATTGGCGGCGATGGCGGCCGAGGTCATCAGGGCTGCGCGGCGGGTGAAGTTCATGGAGCTCTCCTAGCGGCAGGCAAGACAGATTTCACGATGGGCGACTGCGGATAGACCGTCAATCGCCGAACTGGTCGCGGGGTCGTCGTGCCGCTCAATGGGGCACGAAGCTGACGATGACGCCATTGGCGCGGGAGGCCGGCACGCTGACCGTCTCCTCGCCATGGGCGATGCCGCCCGAGGCCTTCGCAGCCTTGGCAAGATCGTCGGTGGCGATGACCAGGGCGACGGCGCCTTCCGATGCGGCGCCCTCGCGGATGGCGGCGGGATAGAGCGCCGCGAAGGTCTTGGCGTCATAGAAACGGAAGTCGGCGCGCTTGCCGCCCGAGGGCACGCGCCAGCCGTCCGGCGTCTCGGTCGCCGGCTCGTCGATCAGGCCGGCCATCTTTGCGGCGGCCGCCTTCGGATCGGCGGTGAGGATCTCGATGCGGGCGATGCGCCTGGCGCCGTTGGCATGGGTCATGATCTCCGGGATCCAGACCGTGTCGCGCGTCAGGTGCTGACAGGCGAAGATGCGCATGCCGCCGGGATTCTGATCCAGGGGCCAGCGGAAGACGTTGAACTTGGCTTCCCCGGTGCCGCCACCGGGAAGGTCGACCGGACGGCCGAAATGGACCGGGCCGAGCGGCACGAGGCCGCGCGCCTTCAGCTCTTCGGCGCCGGCCGCTGCATCGTCGGTGGTGAAGGCGGTGCGCTCGATGCCCTCGCGCCGGGCGAGGAAGTCGCGCGTCGGCTTGTTCTGGTCGGTCTCGGTGAGGACGCCGAGCAGTTCGAGATAATCGTCGGCGAACATGGTGGTGTAGTTGCCGGTCCCCAGATGGGGCGAATGGGTGCCGCGCGGCGACATGGAAAAGCCGATGCCCTCCCAAGCCTTGGCGGCGGCGTCGAGATCACGCACTGTGACCACCACATGGTCGGCGCCGAGAATATGCTTGAGCGGCATGGCAACAGCCCTCCCCTGATCATTGTGTGGGCACTTGACCCCAACATGGCGGCGGAGGCAACGCGGCGAGGGCGGCAGATTTGCCGGGTCACGGCTGCTCGGCACACATAGCTGGTCTAGCATATTATTCTTTTGGAAGTGGATTTTTAAGATACAAACGATATCATTTTTCTTCTTAAGGCATTACAAATGAAAATTTCATACTGACTCTCTGGGCAGTAGCCCGATCCCCGCGCTGTCGGGCCGCCCTCGCCGGGCCCGCCCGGTGGCCGCGCTCTTGCCGCGGCGCTGCCGGGTCGCTTTCATGGATCATGCCACATTCCGCGGAGATTGCTTCCATGCCGTCCACATCATCGGCTCCCTGGCCGCCGTCCCTCTGGGCGGCGACGGCCCCGCCGGGTCCGACCCTCGCGCCGCTGGTGGGAGACGAGACCGCCGACGTGGTGGTGATCGGCGCCGGCTTCACCGGCCTGTCGACCGCCATCCACCTGCGCGAGATGGGCGTCGCCGTCACCGTGGTGGAGGCGGTGGAGCCGGGCTGGGGCGCCTCGGGCCGCAACAACGGCCAGGTCATCCCGACGCTCGCCGGCCATGATCCCTCGGGCATGACGGCCCGCCATGGCGAGGCCGGCGAGCGCTTCAACGCGGTGCTGCGCGACGCGGCGCAATATCTCTTCGACACCGTCCGCAAATATGACATCCCGGCCGAGGCCGAGCAGGCCGGCTGGGTGCAGCCGGTCCATTCGCCCGGACGGTTCAAGATCGCCGAGAAGCGGGTGAGGGAATGGTCGGCGCTCGGCGCGCCGGTCGAGCTGCTCGACCGTGAGGCCATGGCGCGGATGCTGGGCTCGGAAGCCTGGTTCGGCGGGTTCTGGAACCGCACCGGCGGCCATATCAACCCGCTCGCCCTCGCCCGCGGCCTCGCCGAGGTCGCCCTCAGGCTCGGCGCGGTGATCCGCGCGCGCTCGCCGGTGCAGTCCTATGGGCGGGTCGGCGACAGCTGGGTGGTCAAGACCGAGAAGGGCCAGGTCACGGCCAAGGCCCTGGTGCTCGCCACCAATGCCTATACCGGCGAGTTCAGCGACACGCTCAATCCCGCCATCGCGCGCGAGGTGATCCCGGTCCTGTCCTGGCAGATGGCGACGCGGCCGATCAGCGACAATGTCGCCAAGTCGATCATCCCCGACCGGCAGGCCATGTCGGACACCCATCGCGAGCTCTATTTCTGCCGCTGGGACGCGCGCAACCGGCTGGTCACCGGCGGCGCCGCCATGTTTCCCGGCGCCGGCGGCGACAATCTGAGGCCCTATCTCGCCGAGCGCCTGAAAAAGCTCTGGCCGCAGATCGGCGATGTCGAGTTCGATTTCGTCTGGTCGGGCTATGTGGGCATGACGCCGGACAACCTCCTGAAGCCCCATATCGCCGGTTTCCCCCGGTTCCACCGGCTCGGTCCCGATGGCTATGCCTGGGCCGGCTGCAACGGCCGCGCCGTGGCGCTCTCGGTCGCGCTCGGCCGGGAGCTCGCGAAGGTCACCCAGGGCGTGCCGGAGAGCGAACTCGGCCTGCCCTTCTCGGAGCCGAAGCCGCAGCCCTTCCAGCCGATCATCCGGCGCATCGCGCCCTTCGCGCTGCCGCTCTACCGCCGCCTCGACGCACAGGAGATCTGAGCCATGAGCGCGCCCGTGCCCGGCGAGGTGAAGGTCTTCGGCCCGGAGGAAAGCCCCTCCTACTGGCAGCCCGTGCCGGCCAACGGCTTTGTGCGCTGCATCCTCAACCCGAAGACGATCACCTCGGACAGCCGCTTCGCCATGGGGACTCAGACCGTGGCGCCGGGCTGCCATATCCGCGAGCACACCCATGACCAGCACGAGGAGGTGATCCACCTCACCGCGGGCAAGGGCTTCGCCCGCATCGACGGCGAGGACATCCCGATGGAGGCGGGGTCGACGGTCTTCATCGGCCGCGACCGCAAGCACGGCTTCGTCAATCCCGGCCCGGAGCCGATGAGCTTCGTCTGGTTCCTGATGCCGGGCGGGCTGGAGGATTTCTTCGCCGCCATCGGCCGCGAGCGGGTGCCGGGACAGCCGGCGCCGGAGCCTTTCCCGCGCCCCGCCGACGTCGCCGAAATCGAGAAGCGCACCGTCTTCGGCTGGGCGGATCCGTCACATAATCCCCAAGCATTTCCGAGCGAAGCGGGCACCGGTTCGCGCGAAGGAAATGCGTCTCCGACGAAGACAGGATAGGACCATGATCGTCGAGGAGCGCGACTACCGCATCAAGACCGGGCACGTGGCGGAATTCGTCGGGCTCTACGAGGAGCACGGCCTGCCGATCCAGCAGGAGCTGCTCGGCACGTTCCACGGCTATTTCACCTCGGAGACGGCGGAGCTGAACCACGTGGTGGCCTGGTGGTCCTACGAGAGCCTCGACGACCGGCTCGCCCGCCGCGACCGGATGATGGCCGACCCGCGCTGGCAGGCCTATCTCGCCAAGGTGAAGGGGCTGGTGGAGACCCAGCACGTGCGGTTTCTCAGGCCGACGCGGTTCTCGCCGTTGCGGTAGGGGCGGGACGGGCTCTCGTTCGCGATGGACTGACCGCCGCCTGAAGGCTCACATCGCCCTCCCCGCGTCATGCCCGGGCGCGGCCCGGGCATCCACGAATTCCTTTCGAAGTGCGGCGTTCAAGTCGTGGATGCCCGCCACATGGGCGGGCATGACGGAAAGGTGGTGCGAGAGGTGGAGAGCGGCGCCCGTCGCGCCCCTCCAGCCCCTATTTGAATCCCACCACGGCATGCGGCACATAGGCACCTTCCAGCGTCGCGATCTCCTCGGCCGTGAGCTTCACCTTGAGGGCCGCCACGGCATCGTCGAGGTGGCCCATCTTGCTGGCGCCGATGATGGGCGCGGTGATGCCGGGCTTCTGCAGCACCCAGGCGAGCGCCACCTGCGCCCGCGGGATGCCGCGCGCCTTGGCGACGGCGGCCACCGCCTCGACCACCTTGCGGTCGGCGGCGGCGGTGGCGGCATAGAGCGTCTTGCCGAAATCGTCGGTCTCGGCACGGGCGCTGCCCTCCTCCCAGTCGCGGGTGAGGCGGCCGCGGGCGAGCGGGCTCCAGGGGATGACGCCGATCCCCTCCTCACGGCAGAGCGGCAGCATCTCGCGCTCCTCCTCGCGGTAGAGCAGGTTGACGTAGTTCTGCATGGTGGAAAAGCGCGTCCAGCCATGGGCCTCGGAGGTCTTCAGCATCTTCATGAAGCGCCAGGCGCTCATGGAGGAGGCGCCGATATAGCGGGCCTTGCCGGCCTTCACCACGTCGTGGAGCGCCTCCAGCGTCTCCTCGATCGGCGTGTCGTAATCGAAGCGGTGGATCTGGTAGAGGTCGACATAGTCGGTGCCGAGGCGCCGCAGCGAATGGTCGATCTCGGTCATGATCGCCTTGCGCGACAGGCCGGCGCCGTTGGGCCCCGGGCGCATGCGGTTGAAGACCTTGGTGGCGATGACGATGTCGTCGCGCCGCGCCATGTCCTTCAGCGCCTTGCCGACGATCTCCTCGCTGGAGCCGAGGGAATAGACATTGGCCGTGTCGAAGAAATTGATGCCGAGGTCGAGCGCCCGCCGGATGAAGGGGCGGCTCTCGGTCTCCCCCATGGACCAGGGATGGGCGCCCATGTCGGGGGCGCCATAGGTCATGCAGCCGAGGCAGAGGCGGGAGACGTCGAGGCCGGTGCGGCCGAGCTTCACGGTGTCCATGGGGCGGTCCTCAGGGGGCGGGACGGGAGGTCTAGCGCGCCGCGGCCGCCGCGGAAACGGCGGCGGCGCAGGGACCTGCCATGCCGTCAGTCCTCGCGGGTGCGGATGCGGCGCACGACGAGGGCCATGACCAGCACCACGAAGGGCAGGACCGCGGCAGTCGCCACCGTCGGTTCGAAGGGCAGGACTCCGGAATCCTTTCCGCCCTTGAACAGGTAGCCGAGCAGGCCGAGCACGTAGTAGGAGACGGCGGCGATGGAGAGCCCCTCCACCGTCTGCTGCAGGCGGAGCTGCAGCCGGCCGCGCTCGGACATGGTCTCCAGCAAGGTGCGGTTCTGCTGTTCGAGGGCGATGTCGACGCGGGTGCGCAACAGGTTGGCGGCGCGGGTGAGTTTCAGCGACAGTTCGGCCTGGCGGTCCGACGCGGTCTGGCAGGTACGCATGGCGGGCGCGAAGCGGCGGTCGAGGAAGGCCGCCCAGGTGGAATGGCCTTCGACCGGCGCCTCGCCGATGACGGCGAGACGCGAGCGCACCAGCGCCTCATAGGCCCGCGTCGCACCGAAGCGGAAGCTCGACAGGGCGGCCTCGGCCTCGAGCTCGGCGGCCTGGGCGACCAGAGTGTCGAGCAGCGCGGCATTGCTCTCCAGGCCCGTCGCCGTCTTCATTCGGCCGGCGACCGCCACGAGTTCGCGTTCGATGCGGCCGATGATGGGGCCCATGCGCTGGGCCTCCGGCAGGCCGAGCAGGGCGAAGCAGCGATAGGTCTCGACCTCGAGGAGCCGCTGCACCAGCGCGCCGGCCACCGCCGGGGTCAGCGCATGGTCGATGACCAGAATGCGGGTATAGCCGCGGGAGTCCTGGCGGAAATCGGTGGCGATGGTGGCGGCGCCGTCCATGGCCCCGGACACGCACAGGGATGCCGGATCGAACAGCCCCTGCCAGTCGGCCGGCAGGGCGCTGGCGCGCACCAGGGCAAGGTCGATGGCGACCAGAAGCGACCCTGGCGCGGCGACGGCCCCGCCCACCGGGCTCGGCTGCGGCAGCGGCCAGTGGAAGGGATCGCTGCCGGGCGCCGGCACGTCCCAGCCATAGGTGGAGAACTCGCTGTGCCGTTCCCACCGCAGACGCGCCGTCGGGAACACCGCGCGATGGAAATTGGCACCGTCATCCGGTCGCGCGGCGCCGGTGGCCGTGCACCAGGCGGCAAGCGCAGCGCGCTCCTGCGCCACCGGCATCTCGGCAGTGGCGAAGGCATGGAGCAGCACCCGGCGCGGCGTCTCCACCAGCTGGAACGGCCGGGCGTGCAGTTCATCCAGCACCTGGCGGCGGAGCGGATGCGGCGCGAAATCAAGACTCACGGGGAGCGCGTCCTTGGGCGAGGGAAGACGACATTGGAGCCCCGCCCCGCCGGCTTGGCAAGCGGCGGCGCGAGGCTGCGTCACTCGATGCCATAGGCCTTGCGGGCTTCCTCCACTTCCTTCTCGTCCCAGTAGCCGATGAGGATGCCGCCGCGCAGCTGCCGCGCCGGGCCATAGGTCTCGATCGCGGCGTCCGGCATGGTGATGCGGTTGTGATCGGTGAGGGCCCAGGCGAGGAGATGTTCCTTCAGCCGCTCGCGCTCGGCGGCGAAGTCGGGATCGTCGCCGCGGTCGCGATATTCCTGCGGGTCGGTCGCGAGGTCCCAGAGCATGGGGCGGAAGCCTGGCGCGTGGACATATTTGAACCGGCCGTCGAAGACCATGAAGAGGCGGCACTCGTCGGGGCCGCGGCCGAGCGTGCGGCGCGAGTCGAGCATGGAATAGTCGTATTCGGAGATCGCCACCTGCCGCCAGTCGAGCGGCTTCTGCCCGCGCAGGAGGGGCTTCAGCGACCGCCCCTCGATGATATGGCGCGGCACCGTGCCGCCGAAATGCTCGATGAAGGTCGGCGCGAGATCGATGGCCTCGACAAGGGCGTCGCAGGTGGTGCCGCGGGCCGCCGCGGCCTCCGGCGAGGGATCGACGATGATGAGCGGCACCTTCACCGAGACCTCGTGGAACAGGTCCTTCTCGCCGAGCCAGTGGTCGCCGAGATAGTCGCCGTGGTCGGCGGTGAAGACGATCATGGTCTTGTCGGTGAGGCCCTCGTCATCGAGGAATTTGAACAGCACGCCGAGCTGGTCGTCGATCTGCTTGATGAGGCCCATATAGGCGGGGATGACGCGGCGGCGCACCTCCTCGCGGGAGAAGTTCCGCGACACCCGCATGTCCATGAAGGCGCCGTAGACTGGGTGCGGGTTCTGCCGCTCCAGATCCGAGCGGATGGCCGGCTGGACGTCGTCCTCGGAGAACATGGTGTGGTAGGGCGCGGGCGCGATATAGGGCCAGTGCGGCTTGATGTAGGAGAGATGCAGGCACCAGGGGCGGCCGTCGCCCTTGGCCTCGCGGATGAAGTCCATGGCCCGGCGGGTCATGTAGGGCGTTTCGGAATGTTCCTCGGGGATGTTGGCTTCCTTGTCGGCATGGGCGAGCAGCCAGCCATTCTGCTTCTCCCCGTCCGGCCCGATCCCGGAATTGGCCCGGTCCTCCCAGGGGTTGCGGGCGGCAAATCCATGATCCTCGAGGTATTTGTCATAGGCCGGCCGGGCTGCGCCGGGGCGCGAGGGATGCAGGCCGTCGTCGCGCTCATAGGGCTCGAAGCCGCATTGCGCCGCCTCGACGCCGATGACCGAGCCCTTGGGGATGCCGAGGCGCTCCATGCCCTCGTCGTCGGCGGTCATGTGGGTCTTGCCGACGAGGACGTTGCGCACGCCGAGGGCCTTGAGGTGCTGGCCGAGGGTCGGCTCGCCGATGCGCAGGGGGAAATTGTTCCAGTTGGAGCCGTGGGAGCGCATGTAGCGGCCGGTATAGGTGCTCATGCGCGAGGGGCCGCAGACCGGCGACTGGACATAGGCCCGGGTGAAGCGCACGCCGCGGGCGGCCAGCGCATCGATGTTCGGCGTCTGCAGGGTCGGATGCCCGTAGCAGCTCAGGTAGTCGAACCGGAGCTGGTCGCACATGATGAAGAGGACGTTCTTGTCGGCGTGCGGCATGGAATGGACTCGGGTCGGACTTGAGGGCGGACAGTGCGACGGGATGGCAGGGCAAACAAGGTAGCTGGGGGCTCCGCGGGGTGCATGAGCCGCCCTCTGCGTCATGGCCGGGCTTGTCCCGGCCATCCACGACTTGAACACCGCACCATCAAGAAATTCGTGGATGCCCGGGACAAGCCCGGGCATGACGGAGGGGGCGGTGAACCTGTCAGGCCAGGCGGCGAGCCGACCTGCCCCTCAGCTCGGCTTGAACCCCGAGGCCTTCACCGCCGGCGTCCAGGCCTCGTGGTCTTCCTTCTGGATGCGGGCGAGATCCTCCGGCGTCGAGCCGGACGGCACCATGGAGAGGCGCAGGACCTTTTCCCTGACGCCGGCATCGCGCATCGCCGCCATGGTGGCGCGGCCGACACGGGCGATCGTCTCGGCCGGCGCGCCCGCCTTGGTGTAGAGCCCGTACCAGGCGCTGCCGACAATGGGGATGCCGGCTTCGGAGAAGGTCGGCACGTCGGGCAGGAAAGGCGAGCGCTCACGGCCCGAGACCGCCAGAACCCTGATGCGGCCGGCCCGCGCCAGTTCGGTGACGTCCGAGGTCGTCGTCATCACCATCGGCACCTGGCCGCCGAGCAGGTCGTTGAGGGCCGGCGCCGAGCCGCGATAGGGCGCATGCTGCATCGGTACGCCGATCGTCTCGGCCATCAGCGCCCCGAAGAAATGCGGCAGGTTGCCGACACCGGGCGAACCGTAGGTGGTCCGCCGCGGATCCTGCTTCATCCAGGCGACCAGTTCGGTCAGCGTCTTCGCCGGCGTGTCCGGGTTGATGGCCAGGGCGAAGTCGAAGGTGGTGACCAGGCTGATCGGCGTGAGGTCGCGGAACGGGTCGTAGGGCAGCTGCGGGAAGATGATCGGGTGGATGATGATCGGCGCCACCGGTGTCAGCAGCAGGGTGCGGCCATCGGCCGGCGCATTGATCACCGCCTGGGTACCGATCTGCCCGCCGGCGCCAGGCCGCGCCTCGACGATGGCCGTGTCGTTCAGCGCCCGCCCCACCTCGTCGGCGACGATACGGGTCAGGGCGTCCCCTGCCCCGCCGGCGGCGAAGGGAAAGATGAAGCGCAGCGGACCGGACTGGGCGCGGGAGGCCCCCGCCGCGAAGGGCGCCAGCGCTGCTCCTGCGATGAAATGCCTGCGATCCATGATCCCCTCCCGCTCCCTGTCGTTGCGCCCATCACTGCACGACGGCCGCATCCTAGCAACGGCACCCCTTCCTGTCAACGACAATTTTCCTATGATAGGTCTTTTTGTCTAGATCGTCACCACCGGCGCTCCCTGCCCGGCCGGCGCGCGGTGCCGCTCAATAGGCCCTGACCGGATGGATGAAGGGCCAGGGCGAGGCTTCCGAGCCACGGGCGACCTTGACCTCGATGAGGGCCGGCGCGCCCTTGGCCAGCGCTGCGGCCAGCACCGGCCGCAGCGCGGCCGGCGACGCGACGCTCGCCGTGTCGATGCCGAAGGCCCTGGCCAGGGCCGGAAAATCCGGATTGACGAGATCGGCGCCGATCAGCCGGTTGCCGTAGCGGGTCTCCTGGTCGCGGCGGACATTGCCGTAGGCCTCGTTGTTGAACAGGACGGTGACGAGGCCGATGCCATATTGGACCGCGGTGGCCAGTTCCTGCACGCCGAACATGAAGCCGCCGTCGCCGGTGATCGCCACCACGGGCCTGTCGGGATGGGCCACCTTGACCCCCAGCGCCGTCGGGAACCCATAGCCCAGCGTGCCCTGGAAGCCGGTCGAGACATAGGTCCGCGGCTGGTGGACGGGATAGCCGAAATAGCTGGCAAAGCCGGCCTGGCAGAGTTCCTCGACGAGCAGGCCGTCGGCGGGGAGGACGTCGCGGATGACGTCGAGATAATCGATCTCCGGCTGGACGATGCGGATCGCCTCTGCGGCCGCAGCGCGGGCGTCTTCGATCGCGGCGCGGTTGTCGACGGCGCGGTGTCCGTCGAGGGCGGCGAGCAGCGCCATGACGGCCTCGCCGCTGTCGGCGACGATGCCGGCATCGGCCTCGAGCCGGCCCATTTCCGCGGGATCGATGTCGATGCGGATGAGCGAGCGGCCGCCGTCGAGGTGGGTCGTTACCTGCATCATGTTGGCCCAGCGCATGGTCGGCATTTCGAGCCGCGTGCCGATGCCGATGACGAGGTCGCAGTCGCCGTAAAGCCGGAAGGCGGCATAGGAGGACAGGCCCCAGGGGCCGGCCTCGTCGACGACGCCGCGGCCGCCGCGGAAGGCCGCCACCGGCGCGCCGATGCGCTCGGCGAGGCGGGCGATGGCCGGGCCGGCATCCTGTGCCCCCGATCCGGTCATGATGATCGGGCAGCGGGCGGCGCGGATCAGATTGGCGGCATGGGACACCGCCAGCGGGTCGGGCTTCGGCGGCGTGTCGCGCACCGCGGCGGCAGCCTGCGGCACGTCCTCGGCTCCGGCCATGACGTCCCAGGCCATTTCGAGTGCCACAGGGCCGGGCCGGCCTGACTGCGCCTGACGGAAGGCCTCGGCGACGAGGGCCGGCGCATCGGCGGGCCGCTCGATCCGGGCCGCCCATTTCACCAGCGACGTGAGGGTTCCGAGCTGGTCGGCGATCTCGTGCAGATGGCCGCGCCGCCGGCCGATGAAGCCGGAGGGGATCTGCCCGGTGAGGCAGACCATCGGCGTGTTGCAACCCCAGCCGGTGGCCAGCGCCGCGGTGGTGTTGAGGACCCCGGGGCCCGGCACCACGGAATAGACGCCGGGCCGGCCGGTCGAGCGGCCATAGCCGAAGGCCATGTAGCCGCAGGCCTGCTCGTGGCGGGCGCCGACGGTGCGTATCCGGTCGGTGTTGCGGGCCAGGGCGTCGAAAAGCGGATACATCTGGGCGCCCGGCAGGCCGAAGACCGTATCGACTCCGTTGGCGATCAGTGCCGCGACGATCGCCTCGCCGCCGGTCATCGGCACGGACCCGCCATTCGGTGTTGCGGCTTTTTCGCTCACGGCCATTTCACCACCGGCGGCAGGGACGACAGGATGCTCTCGACATTGCCGCCGGTCTTCAGGCCGAAGACCGTGCCGCGGTCGTGCAGCAGGTTGAACTCGACATAGCGGCCGCGGCGGACGAGCTGTTCGTCGCGGTCGGCCTCCGTCCAGGGCGTGGTGAAATTGCGCCGCACCAGCTGCGGATAGATCTCGGCGAAGGCACGGCCGACATTCTGGGTGAAGGCGAAATCGGCGTCGCGGTCACCGCTGTCGAGATAGTCGTAGAAGATGCCGCCGATGCCGCGCGGCTCCTTGCGATGCGGCAGGTAGAAATAGTCCTCGCACCAGGCCTTGAAGCGGGCGTAGTCGGCGACCCCGTGGCCGTCGCAGGCGCCCTGCATCGCCGCATGGAAGGCGAGCGTGTCGGGATCGGTCTGGTTGCGCCGCCGGTCGAGGACCGGCGTCAGATCGGCGCCGCCGCCGAACCACATGCGGCTGGTGACGACGAGGCGGGTGTTCAT
This sequence comes from Phreatobacter sp., assembly GCF_022843985.1. Taxonomy (GTDB): domain Bacteria; phylum Pseudomonadota; class Alphaproteobacteria; order Rhizobiales; family Phreatobacteraceae; genus Phreatobacter. Next base: position 126,607 of record NZ_JALHMP010000003.1, read on the forward strand.
GTGCACGGCCGGCACGTTCGGATTGACCGGATGGGCGATCAGCGAGATGCCGGTGGCGAAGAAGCGGGGATCCTCGCTGGCGCCGGGAATCTGGCTGCGGAACTCGGGCGCGAACTCGCCGTAGACGCTGGAACAGTGGACGCCGACCTTCTCGAAGACGCGTCCCGCCATCATGCTCATCACACCGCCGCCGCCATCGGCGCCGGTATGGTCGGTGCGCGTCCAGGGCTTGCGGGAAAAGCGGCCGGCCGGCGCCGTGGAGCCGGGCAGATCGTCCTCCAGCGCCTCGAAGCGGGCGCAGATGTCGTCGCGCAGGCTCTCAAACCAGGTTCGGGCCCTGACCTTGCGGTCGGACAGGTCGGGCGGCATGGGCGAGGGATCGGGACGGGGAGCGTTCTGTGTCTTCATGGCCCTGCGATCTAGCGCCCTTGGAACGTCGCGTTCAAGCCTGTCGGACGGCAAGGGGGCGGGACTTGGCGGGGCGGGACTTGGCGGGGCGGGATTTGGCGGGGCGGGATTTGGCGGGGCGGGATTTGGCGGGGCGGGATTTGGCGGGGCGGGATTTGGCGGGGCGACGACGGGCGGCATCCCGCCCGTCTCACAGCCGGGCGCTATCGTACCAGAAGCGCTCGATGCTCTCGGCGAGCGCGCGGTAGCCGTCGGAGGAGCGCGGCTTGACCACATAGGCATTGGCATGGTCGCGGTAGCAGCGCCGGATGTCGGTACTGCTTTCCGAGGACGAGAAGATCAGGGTCGGAAGGCCGCGGGTGACCTCATCGCTGCGGATCTGCAGGAGGACGTCGTGGCCGTCCATCCCGGGCATGTTGAGATCGAGCAGCACCAGATCGGGATTGAAGCGCGTGATCTCGGCGAGCGCCGCCTCGCCGCTGTCGGCGTGCCTGATCTCCAGCGGGACAGGCGCCGCGGCGAAGGCGTTGCGCAGAAAGAGGACCTCGTTGGGATCGTCATCAACGATCAGCAGTTTCCGGCCGGGATCGCGCATCGTCTCCTCCTGCTGGGCGGGTCTTCTCGTCCCGCTGCCGGGGCAGCGTGAACTGGAAGCGTGCGCCTTTCGGCCAGTCCTTGTCGAGCCAGATTTCACCGCCATGGCTTTCGACGATACGGCGGCACAGGGCGAGGCCGAGACCGAGGCCGGGATAGCGGCTCTCGTCGCGGTGCAGACGGCGGAAAATCTCGAAGATCCGCTCGCTGTACAGCGGGTCGATGCCGATGCCGTTGTCCTCGACGCTGATCTCCCATGTCCGGCCGGCCGGGCGGGCGCGGATCTTGACGACGAGCCGCTCCTCGCCGCGGTATTTGATGGCGTTGCCGACGAGGTTCTGGAACAGCCGCGCCAGCAGGTCGCCGTCACCCGCGACCTGCGGCAGGTTGAAGACCTTGATGGTGGCGCCGGCGGCGGCAATGTCGGCATCAAGCAGGGCGACGGCCTCGCGAACCGCGGCGGCGAGATCGATCTCGTCGCGTTTGACCTCGGCATAGGCGACTTGCGTGTAGGCGATCAGGCTGCGGATCAGTCGCTGCATGCGCTCGACGCTGGCCATGATGTTGGCCGCATAGCCGGCAGCCTCGGCATCGGTCTCGCCGATCCTCACCTTCAGCATGTCTGAGAACATGTTGATGTGGCGCAGCGGCGCCTGCAGGTCGTGCGACACGATGGCGGAGAACTGGCGCAGCGCCTCGTTGGTCTGCCGGAGCTTGGTCTCCTGGTCCTGCCGCTCGGTATCGTCGCGGACCACGACCATGATGTTGGGCTCGTGCGGACCGACGCCGTCGATGCGGCTGTAGGCCGCCTGGATCCAGACCCAGTGTCCCTCCTTGTGGCGCAACCGGTGGATGCTGAAGCCGAGATCGCGGCCCTCGCCGATGGCCCGGTTGATCGCCTCCACCCGTTCCCAATCGTCCGGATGGACAAGGGTGACGGGCCGTACCTCCATGAGTTCGTCGGCGGTGTAGCCGACGAGCCGCGTCGCCGAGGGCGAGGCGTAGAAGATGCGCCCCTCGACAGTCCGCAGCAGGATCATGTCGCGGGCGTTCTCGGCGAGCAGCCGGTAGCGCGCCTCGCTGGCCCGGAGTTCCAGCCCGCGCTGCTCGACCCGCTGCTCAAGCTCGCGGTTGGCCCGGGCGAGGGCCGAGGCCTGGAGATGCAGCTGGACGGAGGCCCGTCCGAAAGCCTCGCCGACCCGATTGACCTCGGCGACGCCGGTGCGCGGCACCACCGTCAGCTGGCCGCGCTCCATGGCGACGGCGGCATCGGCCATGGTGGCATTGGCGTCCGCCAGGCGCCGGACGATGAGCGTCGCCATGACGGTCGCGACGGCGATCAGGGCGACCGCGACCACGAGCATCCAGCCCAGCGAATGCCAGAGCGCCCGGTCGAGCGCCGCGACGTCGACGCCGAGCGACAAGAGCCAGCCCGAGGATGACAGGCGGCTGTAGAGGGCCGAGACCTCGACCCCGTCGGGTTTGACACCACGCCAGGTGCCGCCGCTCCCCGTCAGCATGTCGAAGGCCGGAAGGGGCCGGCCCATCAACTCGACATGGCGGGACGAGCGGGCGATGATCAGCCCCTGCCGGTCGGCGAGGGTCGCGTAGAAGGGCGCAGCGACGCCGAAATCGGCCATGATCCGGGTGAAGACCTCCGGCGTGAAGGTCGTGGACACGACGGAGACGACTTCACCGCCGCGGATGACAGGCAGGAAGATCGCCACTGCAAAGGTGCCGGTACCGCGGCTGACAAAAAGGTCGGAGAAGACCGGCGCCTTGCCGGTGATGGCGGCACTGATCGGGGCGAGGAGTGACCAGCGCGGCAGGGGGCTCCCCGGCTGCGTGCTGGTATCGACGAGCAGCTGCCCGTCCAGGCGCCGCAGGCGGATGTCGATGCCCATGGCGGCGAATTCGCGCGCCTGGGCGTCGAAGCCGGCGACATCGCCGCTGTCGATGGCTGGCGATGTCGCCAGGACGCGCAGGATGTCGAGGCGCGAGGACAGCAGGCGATCGATCTCGGCCGCAACGTTCTGGCTGCGCTGCAGAGCACCGGCCTCGAGCTGGCGGCCCTCCGCCTGGATGAAGCGCCAGGTGAGAAAGGCGGCGAGCAGGAGCAGGGGCACGGTCAGGGCTGCGGCGAAGGCGGCCAGGTAGATCGCCAGCGAGCGTTCCTTGACTGCGCCGTCCACGTCGCCCCGCCACGTCCGATTCGCGCCACTCCGCGGCGGTTATAGCATTATGACCGTCGTTGCGGCGCCAGCGACGGCATCAGCCGCCCGGCGACTCGTCGGTTCCGCAGAAGATGTCGTGGACGACGCTGATGACACGCCGCACATCGTCATTCGCGAGACTGTAGTAGATCGTCTTGCCGTCGCGGCGGGTCGAGACGAAACCTTCGAGGCGCAGGCGCGCAAGCTGCTGCGACACCGTGGGCTGCCGCAGGGAGAGGATCGTCTCCAGTTCGCCGACGGAGCGCTCCTTCTCCGACAGCAGGCAGAGCAGCACGAGGCGGTTCTCATGGGCGAGCGCCTTGAGGAACCTGCTGGCATCACGCGCCTTGTCGGCGAGACCCACGGTCGCAGTGGAGAGGTCCTCGGCGGCTCGCCAGTCGACCGATACCGCCTTCGCCATTCCCGCTGCCATCTCCGCGTCTCCCGTGTGCCCCGCCGCGCATCGCCGTCTCCGACATGCGCCGGCTGACTGGCCGAACGTCCGGCCAGGGCTCCAGAAAACCCTATATCATTAAGATGTTGATCATTCATACCGCCCGCTCGCGCACAGGTCGGTGAGGCCGCGGCCGGAGCGGGCGCGACCGCCAGTGCCGGAGCCTCCCCACAACCGCCCGGTGCAGAAGGCAGCCACAAGGACTTCCCCCGGGCACAACGATCACTGCAAGACTGGGCCTTGCAAACACAGGCTCATCACGCAGGGAGACTGAGTCGGGACCATGATATCGCGATTCCGATGATGCGCCGCACAACTTACGGATGCTCACCACCTTCCGCGCAACGTCATCATGCCGACTAAGGTTTTCGACCAGCACGGGATTTTAACGCTCGCATCTCCCATCGTAATCTGACACTGTGCCGGTGCCCATGCGGGCAGGTGCTGGCGCACCTCAGGCGCGACCGTCGCGTCGGCCCTGACGGAGGTACGTCCGTCCAGGTAGTGGAGTTCACCATGACCATCATCCGAGGCAGCCGTCTGGCTGCCGCCTTCGCCGTCACGATGCTGGCGTCCGGCCTCACCCTCGGACTGCCGTCCTCGGCGGCGCGGGCCGCCTCGCTCATCGACACGGCGCCGGTGTCGTCCCTCGACGCCGACCGTTCGCCGGTCGAAATGCAGCAGCGTCGCGGCGGTGGTTTCCGCGGCGGCCCTGGCTTTCGCGGTCCCCGCCCCGGCGGCGGTGGTCGACCCGGTTTCCGCGGCGGACGCGGGGGCGGCAATGTCGGCGCGGCCATCGGCCTCGGCGCGGCGGCCCTGATCATCGGCGGCGCTGCCGCCGCGGCGGCCTCGCAGCGCGACGGCTATTACCGGGACGACTATCGCCGGAGCTATGGCCCGCGGGAATGCTGGATCGAGCGTCGCTGGGTCGACACGCCCTATGGCCCGGAGCGCCGTCGCGTGCGCATCTGCGAATAAGCCGATTGCCGTGAATTGACGGGCCGGCCTCGTTCCTGCGGGAGCGGGGCTGGCCTTTTTGCGGAATATGATCGGACAGGCATCACCAAGCATACACTACCTGGCTACCCACCTGTCGCGGTCATTCCATAGTAGCCTCGCGGCGAGAGCACCCGATTCCGCTGGAGACTGGCATGCGGCAGTTGACTCGCCTCATGATCATTGACGACGAGCTTCATGACATCGGGTTCATGCTGCAGTTCTTCGAGGAGCGGATTCCCGATTGCGCTTTCGAGACATTCGGCTCCGCCGAGGAAGCCCTGGCGCGCCTGCATTTTACCGAGGCGCGGGGTGACAATCCGCACCTGCCGGAAGATCCCGATATCATCATTCTCGACCTGAAGCTGGGCGCAATGGACGGGTTCGATTTCCTGAGGTCGCTGCGCCGCGACGAACATCTGCGCCACATCCCGGTGATCGTGATTTCGGGCACGGCATCGCCCCTGGCCGTCGACCGCGCCTATGAATTCGGCGCCAATGCCATGTTCCGGAAGCCCTCGTCGCTGGGTGGCTATCGGGAAATGATCGGGGCGATCGTCGACTACTGGCAGCGCACGGCCCGCCACGCCGCAGCCTGAAGGACGCAGGGCTGCGGCTGACACCATCCGGCGTCCCCCCTGGTCAGGCGCGTGCCACGCATTCACGCCGCAGGCCGACCGATGGTCGCCGCGGGGAGAGCATCGGAGCGCCGGCGGCCGGCCTGATGCCGGGGCCCGTCCTGAGGCAGAGCCTTTGGTCCCCCCCCCCGCCCCAGAACCCCTCGGAGATCCGCATGATTCGCATCGCCCTCGTCTGCTTCGCCCTCCTCCTCGCGCCAGGCGCCGCAGCCGCCCGCGACGCCGGCTGCCGGATCGAACAGGCGGGACGGGTGGTGCTCGACCGGATCTGCGATTTCACCCCCGACGGTCGTAACGGCTCCTTCGCCCTGTCGCCGCGCGGCGGTGGCCAGGGCGCGCTGTTCGGGCCGATCCTGATGGTGTCGGTCTCCGTCATCGAGCCGGGGCTGGCGGAGGTCCGCGGTCTGACGCGCGACGGTATCAATTCGCGCTGGGGCACGGCCCGCCGGTCGGTCAGCGACCGGGCCTGCTGGGAGGGCAGCGACTTCCGGATCTGCGCCCGCTGACCGGAAGCCCCGGCCTCAGTCGGTGCCGGTGGGAGCGCCTGCTTCGGCATCCATGCCGAGTTCCGCGGCGACGGCCCGCATAATCTCCATCTGGCGGGCGGTCACCTCGCCCTGGAGCCTCGCATCCAGGGCGAGATCGACCGCATAGAGCGGCAGATTGCCTTCGATGAGGGCGAGGACGCGGTCGGAGGCGGGGGCGCCGTTGCGCGAAACCATGACGTTCTGGTGCGTGTCGGCGGTGCAGACCCGCGGCACGGACCGGCGCTCGGCATGCACTTCGGAGGCCAGCGTCACGAGAGCGAGGAGCCCCGCCGCCGTGCCCTGGCAAAGGTGTCGGTTCATCGCTGTCGTTCCCGGCGTGTCGGCTCCGCGTGACGAACGCCGCGAGAACCTGATGGCTGTGGAACGTGGAAGGACGCTGGGAGGTTCCGCTGCGGCCAGGTCTGGGGCCAGGTTGTGCCGTGGGCGATGCACAGGCTTCGCCTTCCCGGAATCACCAGGGGCGTTGGCTGGGTCGCTAGGATTCGAACCTAGATAGCGGGTACCAAAAACCCGAGTCCTACCATTAGACGACGACCCAAAGCCGGATTGCCCCGGCGCGGCGCGAAGCAGCGGGCGAAGCAGGCGGGCGGGACCATAGCGATGTGATCCGCCGGGTTCAACGGGCGCTGTGGAGACATTGCGGGCCGTCCTGCCTGCCGAACGGCCAAGCCGCGGACAGTGGACGGCGCGCGCCCTCCTGCACTAGGTTTCGCGCGAAACCGGCCGGCATCCGTTCGGCCAGCGCATCGCCGTGGAGGATACCATGCTGGGCCTGATGCAGGATTGGCCGCTGCTGATCCCGAAGATCATCGATCATGCCGGGCTCTATCACGGCGGCCGCAAGGTGATCTCGCGCTCCATCGAGGGGCCGATCGTCGAGACCACCTATGCCGACATCCGGCGCAACGCGCTGCGCGTCGCCAAGCGGCTGGAGAAGGACGGCATCGGTCTCGGTGACCGCGTCGGCACAGTGGCCTGGAACACATGGCGGCATCTGGAGGTCTGGTACGGCATCACCGGCATCGGCGCCATCTACCACACGCTGAACCCGCGCCTGTTTCCCGAGCAGATCGCCTGGATCGCCAACCACGCGGAAGACCGGCTGATGCTGGTCGACCTCACCTTCGTGCCGCTGATGGAGAAGCTGCAGGACAAGCTGCCATCGGTGGAGCGCTTCGTCGTGCTGACCGACGGGGCGCACATGCCGCAGACGGGCCTGCGCAACGCCGTCGCCTACGAGGACTGGCTGAACGAGGTCGACGACGACTTCGCCTGGAAGAGCTTCGACGAGAGCACCGCCGCCGGCATGTGCTACACGTCGGGCACGACGGGAAACCCCAAGGGCGTGGTCTATTCCCACCGCTCCAACATCATCCACTCGCTGATGTGCAACGCGCCCGACATGCTGGGCCTGTCGTCGCGCGACGTGATGCTGCCGGTGGTGCCGATGTTCCACGCCAATGGCTGGTCGCTGGCCTTCACCGCGCCGATGGCGGGGACCTCGCTCGTCATGCCCGGCGCCAAGATGGACGGCGCCTCGATCGCCGAACTCCTGACAACCTACAGGGTGACGCATTCGGCGGCGGTACCGACCGTCTGGCTGATGCTGCTGCAGGAACTGGAAAAGACCGGGCAGAAGCTGCCCGACCTGACCAAGGTGATCATCGGCGGCTCGGCCTGCCCGCGCGCCGTGACGGAAAAATTCCGCGACATCTATGGCGTCGAGGTCATGCATGCCTGGGGCATGACGGAAATGAGCCCGATCGGGACGCTCTGCTCGCTGAAGCCGGAATATGCCGACCTGACCGGCGATGCCTGGCTCGACATCAAGGAGACGACAGGCCACCCGCCCTTCGGCGTCGAGATGAAGATCGTCGACGACGCGCGCACCGAACTGGCGCGTGACGGCAAGGCCTTCGGCCGTCTGATGGTGCGCGGCCCCGCCATCGCGGGCTCCTACTTCAAGGGCGAGGGCGGCGCCATCCTGGACGCCGACGGCTTCTTCGACACCGGCGACGTCGCCTCCATCGATCCCTACGGCTATATGCGGATCGTCGACCGCTCCAAGGACGTCATCAAGTCCGGCGGCGAGTGGATCTCCTCCATCGACCTGGAAAACCTGGCGGTCGGCCATCCCGACGTCGCCGAGGCCGCGGTGATCGGCGTGGTCCATCCGAAGTGGGACGAGCGGCCGCTGCTCATCGTGGTGCCGAAGGCTGGCCGCACGCCGACGCGCGAGGCGATCCTCGCCTATATGGAGGGCAAGATCGCCAAGTGGTGGATGCCCGACGACGTGGTGGTGGTGGACGAGATCCCGCATACGGCCACAGGCAAGATCCAGAAGACCACCCTGCGCGAACAGTTCAAGGCCTACCGGTTCCCGGCGTGACCGTCCTGCAACGGTGATGCGGTCATCCCGGCGTGGCGCCGCAACCTGCGCGACGCTAGGATGGGCCAGCCGATGCCGCCGGAGAATGAGATGACCGATGCAGCCCAGCCCGGGCCATGGGGACCGCGATCCGCCGCCGCGGCCATGGCGGCGGCGGAACAGGCGCAGCAGCAGCGGGCATCGACGACCTCGGTGCCGGGCACGGTCCGGGCGACGCCCGCCACGACAGCGGTCGGCTTCACCGGCCGGGCGGGGGAATTGTTCGGCCTGCTGGTCAAGGGCTTCCTGCTGCAGGTGGTGACCCTCGGGATCTACCGGTTCTGGTTCATCACCGAGATCCGGCGCTATTACTGGGCGCACAGCTTTGTCGGCAGCGAGGACATCACCTATACCGGGCGCGGCCTGGAACTGCTGAAAGGGTTCCTCATCGCGCTGGCCATCCTGGTGCCGATCCAGGCGGCCTCCTTCTTCGTGCTGCTCGGCCTGCCGCAGGCGGAGATTGTCGTCACCCTCGTGGTCTTCGTCCTCTACCTGCTGCTTGGGCAGTTCGCCGTCTATGCCGCCCGCCGCTACCGGCTGACCCGCACCGCATTCCGCGGCCTCAGGCTGCGGATGACCGGCTCGGCCTGGTCCTATGCCTTCAAGGCCTTCGGACTGTGGATCCTGGTGATCCTGTCGCTCGGCCTCGCCTATCCCTGGGCGGCGACGATCATGGAGCGGCTGAAGATGCGCGCCACCTGGTTTGGCGATGCCCAGGGCGATTTCGTCGGCACCGCCGGCGACCTGATGAAGCGCGGCATTCTCCTGTGGATCCTGGCCCTCGGCCTGCCGCTGCTGATGATCGGGTCAGTACTCGCCGCCATTCCGGCGGATATCTGGCGCGAGCTCTTCGCCGCCCTCGACGACGGGGTGATCAGCCGGCGGTCGGCCACGGGCCTCGCCTTCGCCGCGCTGACCGGCGCGGGCATCCTCACCATCGCCATCCCGATCCTGCTGTTTCCGGCCTTCTCTGCGGTGGTCTTCCGCTGGCGGATGAACGGCACGCGGATCGGCGGCGCGGCGCTGGCCTCGACCTTCAGCATCGGCAGTTCCTACCGGGTCTTCGTCCTCGGCGGGCTCGCCATGTTCGGCATCGTCGTCCTCATGGCGATCGTCGGCCTTGTCATGTTCGGCGGCATCGCCGCGGTGGCCTTCGCGCGCGACGACCTGACCTTCGATTCCCCCGTCGCGGGGGTGACGGGCGTGGTGCTCCTGGTGCTCGTCTATATGGTCTTCATCGGCTCGCTGTGGATCGCCAAGCAGCTCCTCATCGACCTCAGGCTGCAGCGGGCCCGGCTGCGGTCGCTGAGCGTCCTCAACCTCGCCGCCCTGGACGCGGTCCGTGCCAACAATGTCGACGCCTCGGCCATGGGCGACAGTCTCGGCGACGCCGTCGACTTCGGGTTCGGTGCCTGATGCCCAGCGTCGCCGCCACCTATTACGACGGGATCGTGAGCCGCCGGCAGACGGTGGAGGTCTCGCTCCATCCGCAGGGTCTGGCGATCTTCTCCCAAGACGGCCTGGTGGCCGCCACCTGGCCCTATGCCGACATCCGGCGCATCGAGGGCTTTCGCGGCAGCGGCCTCGCCGTGACGCGGGTGCCCGAACCCGGTTCCACCGCCGAACCGCGCCTGGAGATCGCCGATCCGGTATTCGTCGCCGAACTGTCCGCCCGGGCGCCGCTGACGCTGACGGGCAAGGCTGCCGGACGCAGGGAAACCCGGTCGGTGGTCATCTGGGCCATGGCCGCCGTGGTCTCGCTGCTGGGGCTCGCCTATTGGGGCCTGCCGGCCATTGCCGGCCGCATCGCGCCGCTCGTGCCGGCCAGCGTCGAGGCGCGGCTGGGCGCCGCCATGGATCCGCAGATCCGCGCCGAGTTCGGTGGCCCCTCGGGCATGAAGACCTGCACCGCGCCGGCGGGCCTGGCGGCTCTCGCCGAACTTGTCGGCCGCTACGAGAAACTCGCCAACCTCCATGTTTCCCTCAAGGTCGTGGTCGTCGACAACCCGATGGTGAACGCCTTCGCCCTGCCAGGCGGCTACATCTATCTCATGCGCGGGCTGATCCAGCGCGCCCGCTCGCCGGACGAGGTCGCCGGCGTGCTCGGCCACGAGATCGGCCACGTCAAGTTCCGCCACGGCCTGCAGTCGGCGATCCAGAGCGGCGGGCTCGGCTTCCTCCTCGGCACGATCTTCGGCGACTTTGCCGGCGGCACGGCGATCCTCCTCGCCTCCCGCACGCTGCTCAGCAGCGCCTTCTCGCGTGATGCCGAGCGCGAGGCGGATGCCTTCGGCGTCGACCTGATGCTGAAGGGCGGCGGCAATCCGGAGGGCCTCGCCGGCTTCTTCGGCTCAGCCGGCGGCGGCGGCGCGCCGGGAGCGCTCAACTGGCTGACGAGCCATCCCGCCAGCGCCGAGCGCGAGGCCGCCATCCGGCGCCTGGCACAGAACCGGCCCGTTCTGTCCCCGGCGCTGACGCCCGACCAGTGGCAGGCGCTGCGCGGCATCTGTCAGACGACCAGCTGATGCGGAAGGCCTGACGATGCGCCGCGTTCCCCTCGTCGAACCGACCTCCCGCCTGGCGGTCTGGAGCCTACGGATCACGCTGGTCGGCCTCGCCGTGATGGTGGTGGCGGTGCTGGCGGCACGAACGGACAGGCTCGACGGGCTGCAGGCGGTCGTCGCCCTGGCCATCGGCATCGCCATCACCGGGATGGGTCTCCTGGCGGCGCTGATCGCCGGGGCGACGATCTGGTTCAGCGGTTATCGCGGTGCGCGCCAGGCGGCGGCCGCCGCGCTTCTCGGCCTCGCCGCAACGGCCTATCCGGCGGCGATGGTGCCGATCGGCCTCAGTCTTCCGGCGATGAACGACATCACGACCGACTTCGCCGATCCCCCGGGTTTTTCCATCGCCACCATGGCGCGGCCGGAGACCGCCAATCCCGTGGCCTATCCGGCGGCCTTCGCCACCATCCAGCGACGTCTCTATCCCGAGATCCGGCCGATCGAGGTCGACCTGCCCGCCGAGAGCGTCAATGCCATCGTCACCGACCTTGTCGAGGACCGCCGCTGGACCGTGCTCGACCAGGTCGATTATCGCGGGCCCGAACGCGAGGGCCGGGTCGAGATGGTGACCCGCTCGCTGCTGCTCGGCTTCCGCGACGACATCGTCATCCGCATTCGCACGGTGAACGGCAGGTCCCGGATCGACATGCGGTCGGCGTCGCGTTACGGAAGCCAGGATTTCGGCGTCAACGCCCGGCGCGTCATCGCCGCCCTGGACGAGATGCGCGCGGCGGCGCGGCGGGCCCAGCGCGAGCGATAGGTGACTGACATGAGCATAAAGGCGGCGACCGTTCCCCTCCATGAGGACGAGGTGATCGAGGGCATCCGCCGCTGGGTGACCATCGAGAGCCCGACCTATGACGTCGGCGGGATCGAGGCCGTCCTGGATGCGGTCGAGCAGGACTTCGAAGGCCTGCCCGTGGTCTTCGACCGGCGCGAGGGCCGGGACGGCTATGGTGGCATCCTCAAGGTGTCGTCGGCGGAGCCCTCCAACGAGAAGCCGATCCTCGTCCTCACCCATATCGACACGGTCCATCCCAAGGGGACGCTGACCGGCCGCCTGCCCTTCCGCCGCGACGGCGACAAGCTGTTCGGGCCGGGCCTCTACGACATGAAGGGCGGCGCCTATCTCGCCGTCGCCGGCTACCGGGCGCTGGTGCGCGCCGGCGTGCCGACCGCCCGGCCGGTGACCTTCCTGTTCACGCCCGACGAGGAGGTCGGCAGTCCCACCTCCCGCGCCGTGATCGAGGAGGAGGCGGCCAGGGCCGCCTATGTGCTCGTCACCGAGCCCGCCCGCGACGGCGGGCGTATCGTCACCGCCCGGAAGGGCGTCGGCCGCTTCACCCTCACCTGCACCGGGCGGCCCGCCCATGCCGGTGCGCGCCACATGGACGGCCGCAGCGCCATCCGCGAAATGGCGCACCAGATCCTCGCAATCGAAGGCATGACCGATTACGCGCGCGGCATCACCACCACGGTCGGCCTCATCAAGGGCGGCACGGCGGCCAATGTCACGCCCGAGACCTGCACGGCCGAGATCGACCTGCGGGTGCCCGATCCGGAGGTCGGTGCCGAGATGGTGGCGCGGATCCGCGGGCTCTCCCCGGTGGACCCCGACGTGACGCTGGCCATTGACGGCGGCATCAACCGGCCCGCCTATCCGAAGACCGCGATGATCGTCGACATGCTGGAGCGGGCCCGCCAGGTCGCCCATGCGGTCGGCTTCGACCTCGCGGACTGCCCGATGACGGGGGGCGGCTCGGACGGCAATTTCACCGCCGCCCTCGGGGTTCCGACCCTCGACGGCCTCGGCATCGACGGGGCCGGCGCGCACACGCTGGAGGAACATGGTTTGGTTTCCTCGATCCTGCCACGGGCCCGTGTTCTTGCAGGCTTGATGGAAACCCTGAGGTAAGGCGCATCCGCTAAATCTGTCCGCCGTTGGGCTCAGGGAGCAGGCGTGGCATGGCCGAGATGTGTGGCAATTGCCGGAATTTTTTCGAACCGCGCAGCGGCGGCGTCTGCCGCGCCCACCCGCCCACGGCGCGTGACGACGGAACGGCGCGCTGGCCCTCGGTGGCGCGCAGCGACTGGTGCGGCGAGTATCGGGTCACGCCGCCGCCGGAAAATCCCGGAATCCGGCGCCTCGCGACCGCGTGATCGCGCAGGCCCTGACCGTGCGGCGGCGGCGTGGCCCGCCAGCAGAAGTCACGGGACAGTCAGCGACCACATGATCAGATAGGCGCCGAGCAGGATCACGGCCGCCCCCAGGCTGATCACAAGCACGAGCAGGACCGGCTTTCCGAGGGGGCCGCTGCGGGCGGTGTCAGCTTTCAGGATCTGAGCGCCCGGTGCAGCCTCGCGCGGCGGCGGCATCTGCCGGTGATCGGGCTCAATAATCTTGGTGCCGTCATCGACCATGGTTCTCTCCCGTGACACGGAGAACCAACGCTGTCCGGGCGCCACCGGTTCCGCGACGGGCGGCCGGGCGCCCCCGGGAGATTGACGGTCAGCGCAGCGGATCGGCCGGGGTCAGCAGGACCATGTCGGAGGGCCGCATCCGGAACGTCTCGGCTTCGGCCTCCATATAGGCGGCATTCACCGCGAAGGTGCGGATCACCAGTTCCTTGACGCTGCGGACCAGCGCCAGACTGGTCTCCGGGTCGAGCGGCCCCTCGTCGATCAGCTGCGCGGCGCGCCCCAGTGAGGCCGTCGCCTCGGCGAAGGCCCGTACCACCTTGGCGCGCCCTGCCGCCTCTTCCGAGACCTCGCGCTGGGCGAAGAGCGAGACGATGTTCGATTGGGGTGTTGCACCGGGCGGCATGGGGAACCTCGACGTCGTCAAATAGTGCTTTTCTTGCACGTCACTTGGGGGAAAATGCTAGGCCAGCACGGTAAAAAAAGGATTAATGTTTACGTAACGTCATGCGTAAAGTGTCTACATGGACGGCTGTCCCGACGGTCTCTTGCAGACAAGATCGCAGTCGTCGAGGCGGTGAAAGCCGGCCCGCGGCGCGCTTGCCGGAGGACGAGGGGACAGTGGCCCAACGAAAAAGGGCGACCCGCAGGTCGCCCTTTTCGTCCACGAAGCCGCCAGAAGGCCTGAAGGCTTCCGCTGGTCGGAGTGGCAGGATTTGAACCTGCGACCCCCACGTCCCGAACGTGGTGCGCTACCAGACTGCGCTACACTCCGCCTCGCGAACAGGCCGCGTGTATAGCGGCGCCTTCGACCCCGCGCAACCCCATCCATGCCGCCTTTCGATGCTGCCGCCAGACGTCTCGACGCCGCCACCTGCGACCCCCTAGATTGCCGCCATGAGCCGACATTCCTTCGAGGCCGTCGCCTTCGCCGGCGGTGGCAACCGCTGTTACTGGCAGGGCGGGTTCTGGGACGCCCTGAATGCCGCCAGCCCGCAAAGGCCGGCCATCGTGGTCGGGGTCTCGGCGGGCGCCTTCCAGGCCTGTTTCTCGCTGATCGGCGCCGGCGACCGCGTGCGCCGGATCGTCCTCGACGCCTGCGCTGGGATCGACCGGGAGGTGGAGTGGCGCCGGCTCCTGCGCGGCCGGTCGCCCTTCATCGTTGCCGGGCTCTACCGCGACCTCATCGCCGAGGTCTTCGGCGATCTCGAACTGGCGGCGCTGCGGGCGGCGCCCGAGATCCTGATCCAGGTCACCCACCCGCCGGCCTTCATGCCGCCGCTGGTCGCCGCCTATGCCGCCATTGCGGCCTATCAGGTCGAGAAGCTCTGGACGGGCGCCGGCCATTCGCGCGCCGGGCGCCATGTCGGCCTGACGGCGGGCTTCGTCTCGACCCATGGGATCGCGACCCGCGAGGACCTGGTGGCGGCCCTGATGGGCACGGCGGCCGTGCCGCCCTTCATGCCGGTGGGGCTGGTGAACGGGCGCCCCGCCCTCGACGGCGGGCTGGTCGACAATCCGCCGGTGGAGCGCATCGCCGCGGTGGAAAAGGCCGGCGGGCGAACGCTGGTGCTGACGACGCGCGCCGGCGGCACCATCCCGGCGGTGGAGAACCGCACGGTGGTGCGCCCCTCGGTGCCGATTCTGTCCAGCCGCTTCGCGGTGACCGACGGGGCGGCGATCCGCGCCGCCTATGAACTCGGCCTCAAGGACGGCGAGGCTTTCGCGCGGCGCCGGGACTGACGAGGCTCAGGCCCGCCGGTCGAGCCAGGCGGCCACATCCATGAACGAGGGCAGCACCACGTCGGCATGGATCGCGAAATCGGCGGGCACCAGGGGACCGGTGGTGACGCCGACGGCGACAACGCCGGCAGCGCGGGCGGCATGCATGTCGTGCAGGCTGTCGCCAATCATCGCAACCTCGTGGGGCGCCATCGACCAGGCGTCGAGGAAGGCGTGGATCTGGCCGGGGGCCGGCTTGCGACCGTGGCCGGAATCCCAGCCGACGATGAAATCGAAATGGTGGTCGATGCCGAGCCGCGCCGTCTGGCTGCGGGCGCCGTTCTCGGAATCGTTGGTGACGACGCCAAGGACGAGGCCGCGGGCCTTGAGCGCGCCGATCGCCCCGGCGGGATCGCCGATGGGGGTCAGGCCGGCGAGCCCCTCCTCGACGAAGAGCACGTCCATCTCGTCGGTGACGGCCTTGGAGAAGGGCACGCCGATGGCCTCGGCCCAGAGCGGACCGTAGTCGGCGGAGGAACCGGCCACCAGCGGCGAGGTCGGATGGAAGCGCAGGGCGGCCTCGTCGAAATGGGAGACCTGCATCAGCCGCTCGATCTTGCCGCGGTCGCCGCGGGCCATGCGGTCCATGACGCGGAAGGCGGCCGGCCCCCAGGTCTTGTCGAAATCGACGAAGGTGCCGTCCTTGTCGAAGAGAATCGCGCGAATGGTCATGGGGCAGCTCCTAGACCCGCCATGTGACATGCAGGTCACAAGCGGTCCAGACGCCGCGGCGGGCTTGCCATGGGCGGGCTTGCGGCCTAATCCCGCCTCGACCCTTGATCCAGGCCGTGGAGGCCTTGCCATGCGCTACATCTCGACCCGGGGCGAAGCACCGGTGCTGGACTTCCCCGATGCGCTCCTCGCCGGCCTTGCCCGCGACGGCGGCCTCTATGTGCCCGAGACCTGGCCGGCCCTGACGCCGGAGGCCATCGCATCGCTGTCGGGCCAGCCCTATGCGGAGGTTGCCAAGCGCGTGCTCGCCCCCTTCGTCGACGGGGCGATCGCCCGTGGCGATCTCGAACGCATGATCGATGAGGCCTATGCCGGCTTCCGCCATCCGGCGGTCACGCCGCTGGTCCAGCTGTCCGCGTCGGAATGGGTTCTGGAGCTGTTCCACGGCCCGACCCTCGCCTTCAAGGACTGCGCCATGCAGCTCCTTGGCCGGCTGATGGACCATGTGCTGAAGGCGCGCGGCCAGCGCGCCACCATCGTCGGCGCCACTTCGGGCGATACGGGCGGGGCGGCGGTGGAGGCCTTCAAGGGGCTTGACCAGGTCGACGTGGTCATCCTCTTCCCCGAAGGCCGGGTGTCGGACGTGCAGCGTCGGATGATGACCACCGTCGATGCGGCCAATGTCCATGCGGTGGCCATCGACGGCACCTTCGACGACTGCCAGGCCATCGTGAAGGGCCTGTTCAACAACCACGCCTTCCGCGACCAGGTGCGGCTGTCGGGGGTCAACTCGATCAACTGGGCGCGGATCGTTGCGCAGGTCGTCTATTATTTCGCCGCCGGCGCGGCGCTCGGCGCCCCGCATCGCGCCGCCCGCTATGTCGTGCCGACGGGGAATTTCGGCGATGTCTTCGCCGGCTATGTCGCCAAGCGCATGGGCCTGCCGATCGCGGAACTGGTGGTCGCCACCAATGTCAACGACATCCTGGCGCGCACGCTCAAGACCGGCCGCTACGAGGTCACCGGCGTGGTGCCGACCTCCTCGCCGTCGATGGATATCCAGGTCTCGTCCAATTTCGAGCGGCTGCTGTTCGACGCCTATGGCCGGGATGCCGGTGCCGTGCGGCGGCTGATGGCGGGCCTTGCCCAGTCGAAGAGCTTCACCATCGACACGGGGCCTCTGACGGCAATGCGCTCTGAATTCGCCGCCGCCCGCGCCGACGAGGCGGAGGTCTCGGCCATGATGAAGGCGACGCTGACGGAGGCGGGCTATCTCCTCGACCCGCACACCGCCGTCGGCATGGTGGCGGCCCGCAAGGTCGCCGCCGACCCGGCCGTGCCGACCGTGGTGCTCGCCACCGCCCACCCGGCCAAGTTCCCCGATGCGGTCGAGGCGGCGACCGGCACCCGGCCAGCCCTGCCGCTCTGGCTCGGCGACCTGATGACGCGCGAGGAGCGCATCACCCTCCTGCCGAACGACCAGGCGGCGGTGGAAGCCCATGTGCTGGCGAAGACGCGGGCGGCGGTGGCCGGCGCTGCGTGAGGGTCACATCCCCAGATAGGCCTTCCTGACGCCGTCGTCGGCGAGGAGCTCGGCGCCCGTGCCGGTCAGCGTCACCCGGCCGTTCTCCAGCACGTAGCCGCGGCTGGCAAGCCGCAGGGAGACCGCGACGTTCTGCTCGACGAGGAGGCAGGTGAGGCCGCCCTCGGCGAGGTCGCGGATGGTGCGCAGCACGTCCTGGACGACGGTCGGAGCAAGGCCGAGGGAGGGCTCGTCGAACATGACGAGTTCGGGCTCGCCCATCAGGCAGCGGCCGATGGCGAGCATCTGCTGCTCGCCGCCGGAGAGCGTGCCGGCCGCCTGACCGGCGCGCTCCAGGAGCCGCGGAAACATGGCGTAGACGCGCTCGATGTTGCGGGCCTTGTGGCGGCGGGCGCGCGGGATCATGGCGCCCATGGCGAGGTTGTCGGCGACGGAGAGCGAGGGGAAGACCTGACGGCCCTCCGCCACCTGGCCGATGCCGAGATCGCAGACCTCGTGGCTGGGCAGTCCGGTGATGTCGCGGTCCTTGAAGCGGATGGTCCCAGCTGCGGGGCGGTGCATGCCGGCGATGGTGCGGATCAGCGAGGTCTTGCCGGCGCCGTTGGCGCCGACAATGGCGACGATGGAGCGCTCCGGCACCTCCAGCGAGACCTTGTCGAGGGCCTGGGCGTCGCCGTGGAAGACATCGATGTCGTGGACGAACAGCATCTAGAGAGCCTCCGCCCCGAGATAGCTCTCCAGCACCTTGGGGTGGCGCGTCACCTCCTCCGGCGTGCCCTCGGCTATGGTGGCGCCGTGATGCAGCACATGGATGCGCCCCGCCAGCGCCATGGTGGCGCGCATGACATGTTCGATGAGGAGAATGGTGACGCCGGAGCGGTTGATCTCGCGCAGGATGGCGACGATGCGGTCGACCTCGGTGGGACGCAACCCCGCCATCACCTCGTCGAGCAGCAGGAGCCGCGGCCCCGTGGCCAGCGCCCGGGCGCATTCCAGGCGCTTGCGGTCGGGCAGGGTCAGCGACTTCGCCTTGGCCTCGCGCCGGTCCCACAGATCGAGCTGGCGCAGCACTTCGCCGGCCTTCGTCCGTGCCGCCTCCATGTCGGGCGCGCGCATCATCGCGCCGATGGTGGCGTTTTCCAGCACCGTCAGTTCCGGGAAGGGCCTGACGATCTGGAAGGTACGGGCGAGCCCGCGCCGGCAGAGTTCATGCGGCGGCAGGCCGTCAGCCCGCGTGCCGGCGAAGGTCACGGTCCCCGCATCGGGGGTCATGGCGCCGGCGATCATGTTGAACAGCGTGGTCTTGCCGGCGCCGTTGGGGCCGATCACCGCGAAGATCTCGCCCTCCGTGACGGTGAGGGAGACGGTGTCGACGGCGGTGAGTCCGCGGAAGCGTTTGGTGACGCCGCGGACGTCGAGGAGCGGCGTCATTCGCGCCCCTCCGGAATGCCGAGCTTCTTCTTCAGCCAGGGCCAGACGCCGTTCGGGGTGAACCAGATGATGACCATCAGCGCCGCGCCGTAGAAGACGAGATTGACGCCGGGAATGGCGCGGCCGGCGATCTTCTCGACCAGGGCGATGAGCGTCTGGCCGAGGGGGGTGAGGATGAAGGCGCCGAGGATGGGACCGAACAGCGTGCCGAGACCGCCGATGATCGGCGCGAGGATCATCTCGATGGAGCGGGCGATGTCGAAGGTCTGGCTGGGAAAGAGATTGTTCTGGTAGAAGGCGTAGACGACCCCGGCCACCGCCGTCATGGCGGCGGAGATGACCACTGCCGCCATCTTGGCGCGGAAGACGTCGATGCCGAGGGCCCGCGCCGCCTCCGCATCCTCGCGCACGGCGAGCCAGGCATGGCCCAGCCGCGACCGGCGCAGCGCCGCGCAGAGGATGAAGGCGATGATCATCATCGCCAGCGCGACGTAGTAGAACAGCATGGGCCCGCCGCGCAGGTTCACCGGGCTGGCGGCCGCCGATACGGGGATGAAGAAGCCGGCGGCGCCGCCGACGAAGGACCAGTTGTCGAAGCCGATGCGCGCCACCTCGGCGAAGGCGATGGTCAGCAGGGCGAAATAGACGCCCTCGATGCCGAAGCGGAAGCCGAGCCAGCCGATGACGGCGCCGAAGGCCATGGCGACGAGTATGGCCGGCACGATGGCGATGGCAGGCGAGATGCCGAACTTCACCCAGAGCAGCGCGCCGATATAGCCGCCGAGGCCGACATAGAGGGCATGGCCGAGGGACAACTGGCCGCAGAAGCCCATCATGATGTTCCAGGCCTGGCCGACGGTGGCGAACCAGAAGATCAGGAAGAAGACCGAAAGCAGATAGCGGTCGAGCACGACCGGCGCCACCAGCAGCACGGCGAGGAAGGCCGCCAGCAACAGAAGGGCGCGGCGCGGCGCCTCGTCGACCAGCCGGGCGAGCGTTGCGAAGGGGTTCATGCCCGCCTCCCGAGGAGGCCCTGCGGCCGGAGCGCCAGGACAAGGACGAGCAGGCCGAAGGAGGCCATGGTCTTCATCGAGGGCGCGATGAGGACCGAGGCCAGCGCCTCGGCGATGCCGATCAGCAGGCCGCCGACGATGGCGCCGGTCATCGAGCCCATGCCGCCGATGATGACGATGGTGAAGGCGAGCAGCGTGAAGGCCGGCGCGATCATCGGCGTCGCATCGGTCAGCGTCACCATCAGCGCGCCCGCCGCCCCGACGCAGGCAAGGCCGAGGCCGAAGGTGAGCGCGTAGAGCTTCTTGACGTCGAGGCCGACCACGGCCGCGCCGACGAGATTGTCGGCGCAGGCACGGATGGCGACGCCGGTCGCGGTGAAGCGGAAGAAGGCGAAGAGCAGGGCCGCCACCGCCAGCGCGGCGATGGCCGCATAGACACGCACCTTGTCGACGATGATGGCGCCGATTTCCCAGCTGTCGAAGGAATAGGGCAGGTTGGCGCTGCGGGCATCCGGGCCGAAGATCATCAGCGTGCCGTTGACCATGATGATGGCGAGGCCCACCAGCAGGATGAACTGCTCGTGTTCAGGGCGCGAGACGAAGGGGTTGATCAGCGTGCGCTGCAGCCCGTAGCCGATGACGAAGAAGGCGGCGGCGATCGGCAGCATCGACAGGAAGGGGTCGATGCCGAAGGAGCGGAACAGCACGAAGGCGGCATACATCCCGACAACGGCGAATTCGCCATGGGCGAAGTTGACGACGCGGACGACGCCGAAAATGACCGAGAGGCCGAGCGCCATCAGGCCATAGACGAGGCCCGTCAGCACACCCTGGACGAGAACATTGGCGTAGAGCGACCAGAGCATGCCGTTCGGGGTGTCCGTTGTGGAAGACAGCCGCAGTTAGCCTGTCGGCAGGCCCGCGGCAACAGCCGGGGGCAGAGGCCCCCGGCGATATGCGCAGATTCAGCTCCGTCCCTGCCAGGCCGGGAAGGGCAGCACCGGCTCGGCGACCGCCACGTCCTTCGGCAGGACGACGGTCGGGACCCGTCTGAGGTTCTGCACCAGGGCGGAGCCGATATTCGGGTTCTGGCCCTTGGCGTCGAAGGTGATGGGACCGCCGATCATCACGTGCTCGGGCAGGTTGGTGGCCTTCACCGCCTCCATGAGCTGGGGCCCATTGGTCGTGCCGGCGCGCTTGAAGGCGTCGGCGGCGATCAGCATGCCCTCGAAGGCGAAGCCGGCATTGAAGCTGTCGACGGCGAAACGGTTGTTGGGGTTCGCCTTGACGAAGGCCTTCTCGAAGGCCTGGGTCATGTTCGACTTCGGGTTGGCCCAGGGCAGGCCGAAGAGCACGAAATCGGCCAGCGGCCCGAGGGCCTGGTAGAATTCCTCGTCATAGAAGCCGGGCGAGCCGGGCGAGATGATCGCCTTCGGCTGGAAACGCTGGCGCACCATGTCGCGCACCATCTTGATGGCGTCGGAGGCGCGGGTGACGCACATGACGAGATCGGGATTGATCGAGCGGATCTTGGTGACCTCGACCGAAAGGTCCTGCGCGCGCGGGTCGTAGGCGATCTTCTCGACAAGCTGGATCGGCAGGCCGACGCGCGGCCAGATGGCGTCCATGGCGTTGCGCTGGGCGGTGCCGAACGTGTCGTTGGCGTGGAGGAAGACCGCCTTCTCGAACTTGATGGACTTGGCCTCCATCACGTCTCTGATCAGACGCAGGCCGTTGGTGACGAGCTGGCCGCCGGTCTGGAAGTTGCGGACGAGGAACTTGTAGCCCTGCTCGGTGATCTGCGGGGCGGCAGCCACGTTGACGACGAAGGGCACCTGACGCTGCTCGGTCACCTGGGCGATGGCGAGGGTGTGGCCGGAATCGAAGGCGCCGGTCAGGACGTGGCAGCCATCGTTGATGGCGCGCTCGGCCTGGGTGCGGGCGACGTCGGCATTGGATTCGGTGTCGATATGGACGATCTCGACCCGGTAGCCGAGCTGACCGAGCAGTTCGGGGGCGGCCAGCACGCCACGATGCATGGACTGGCCGGCCTGGGCGAAGAAGCCGGAGCGCGGCAGCAGCGAGCCGATCTTGAGCGTCTGGCCCTGCGCCTTGACGACGGCGGGGGCGACCAGCGTGGCGGCGGCCCCGGCCATGGCGGTGCGGCGGGTGATGGTGGTTGTTGTCTTCATCGGTTCCTCCCTGGATCCGAATGGTCTTCCATCTCGGATCGCCTCGTAGCCCGATCTTACGCGAAGACGCGCCGAGGGAAAGCGGGGGCAACGCAAGGCCACGCCGCCGGCCTGCAGTCCCTTTGATCAGGCCGGGGTCTTCTGCTCGAAACGGCAGATATCGGCAATGAGGCAACGGGGGCAGTCGGGCCTCGCTGCCTTGCAGACATAGCGCCCATGCAGGATCAGCCAGTGGTGGGCGTGCAGCCGGTAGGCATCCGGCACGACCTTCTCCAGGCCGAGTTCGACGACGAGCGGCGTCTTGCCGGCCGCGAGGCCGGTGCGGTTGGCGACGCGGAAGAGGTGGGTGTCGACGGCGATGGTCGGCAGGCCGAAGGCCATGTTGAGCACGACATTTGCTGTCTTGCGGCCGACGCCCGGGAGCTTTTCCAGCGCCGCCCGGTCGGCCGGCACCGCGCTGCCGTGCTCGGCGATCAGGCGCTGGGACAGGGCGATGACGTTCTTCGCCTTGGTGCGGAACAGACCGATCGTCTTGATGTAGCCGATCAGCGCCTCCTCGCCGAGGGCCACCATCTTTTCGGGCGTGTCGGCGACCTTGAACAGGGGGCGCGTTGCCTTGTTGACCCCGATATCGGTCGCCTGGGCCGACAGCGCCACGGCGACGAGCAGCGTATAGGCGTTGACGCTTTCGAGTTCGCCCTTGGGCTCGGGCGTGACCTCATGGAAGCGGAAGAAGATCGCCTCGATCTCCTGCGGCGTCAGCCGGTCACGCTTGCGACGCCTGGCGGCGGCTTTCGCTGCGGCGAGATTGGCGATCGCCTTGGCCGGCCGCTTCGCCGGGCCCCCGTCGACCTTGGTTCGGATGGACTTCCGGGGAGTGGTCGGAGCACGCATTCCGGTCGTATAGTCTGCTGCAATGAGCAGCGGCAAGGCAGACGCGGTCCTGGATGCGGAGGCGAGAGCGGAAGAGGCGCCGCTCTTCGCCGCCCTGCTGACACCCCACCGCTCGATGGGCTGGCCCGGCTTCCTGGCCGTGATGGCGGCCGTGGGCCTGGTCAATCTCGTCGGCGCGGTGATCTTCTTCTCCATCGGCGCCTGGCCGGTCCTGCCCTTCCTCGGCCTCGACGTCCTGATCATCTTCCTCGCCTTCCGCGCCAATTATCGTCATGCGCGGGCCTTCGAGGAGGTGATTGTCACGCCCACCGAGATCCTGGTCCGCAAGGTGACCTGGCACGGCCAGGCGCGCGAATGGCGCTTCAACCCGGCCTGGACGCGCCTCCACCAGACGCGCGACGATGAGGACGGACAGGTGCTCGGCCTGACGCTCGACGAGGGGCGGCGGCAGCTGGACATCGCGACCTTCCTGCCCCCCGTCGAGCGCGAGGGCTTCGGCAAGGCGCTCACGGTGGCGCTGGCCGAGGCCAGGCGCGGACCGGTGCGCACCCATTTCGACTAACGGACCATTCGCATGGCAGGATCGATCGACCGCGTGAGGGCGGCGCTCAGGGACGCGGGGCATGACGACACGATCGTCACCTTCCCGGACAGCACCCGCACGGCGGCGGAAGCCGCCGCGGCCGTGGGCTGCGCCGTGGCGCAGATCGCCAAGTCCCTGGTGTTTCGCGCCGGCCCGCGGCCGGTGCTGGTCATCGCCAGCGGCATCAACCGGGTCGACACGGCCAAGGTGGCCGCACTGGTCGGAGCGGCTGTCGAGCGGCCCGACGTGCGCTGGGTGCGCGATGTCACCGGCTTTGCCATCGGCGGCGTGTCCCCCGTCGGCCACCTGACCCCGCCTGTCGTGCTGGTGGACCAGGACCTTGCCGTCCTCGACCCGATCTGGGCGGCCGCGGGTGCCCCGAATGCGGTGTTCCGGACGCGCTTCGCCGACCTGCTGACGCTCTCCGGCGGCCGGGTGGCTGCTATCGCCGAATAGGCGGTACGATCCGCAGGAATCGGGTGGCTGCCGGCAGGGTCATGGCCCATTGTCGCGGCAGATCGTCCCCTGGAGCCCCATCATGCTCAACGTCGTCCAGCTCGAACAGCACGGCCGGCCCATCCGCCTCAGCGAGGCCGCCGATGATTACGAGACCGTCCGCAAGACACTCGCCTTCATCACCGACCACTGGCGCCGCCAACCCTCGGTGGAGGAGATGGCCGGTCATGTCGGCCTCTCCGCCGGCCATCTGCACCAACTGTTCCGGCGCTGGGCCGGGCTGACGCCGAAGGACTTCCTGCAGGCGATCACGCTGGATGCGGCGCGCGCCCTGCTGCGCGACGAGGCAAGCGTCCTCGATACGGCCTACGAGGTCGGTTATTCCGGACCGGGGCGCCTCCACGACCTCTTCGTGACGCATGAGGCGATGTCACCGGGAGAGTTCAAGACCGGCGCGGCGGGGCTCGTCATGCGCTACGGCTTCCACCCCTCGCCCTTCGGCCTCGCCATCGTGGTGGCGACCGACAGGGGTCTCGCCGGCCTCGGCTTCTGCGACCCGGGCGGCGAGCCCTCGGCCCTCGCCGATATGCAGGGACGCTGGCCGAAGGCGGTCTTCGTCGAGGATGCGGCCGCCACGGCGCCGCTGGCGCTGCGGGTCTTCGATCCCGCCGCATGGACGGACGAGCGTCCCCTGCGGGTCTGTCTGATCGGCACCGATTTCGAGGTCAGGGTCTGGGAGACGCTGCTGCGCATCCCCATGGGCAAGGCGACGACCTATTCCACCATCGCCGGCCATATCGGCAGGCCGACGGCGGCGCGGGCCGTGGGAGCGGCGGTGGGCAAGAACCCCATCTCCTTCGTCGTCCCCTGCCACCGCGTGCTCGGCCGCTCCGGCGCGCTGACCGGCTATCACTGGGGCCTGACGCGCAAGCAGGCCATGCTCGGCTGGGAGGCCGGGCACACGGGGTGAGTGGCTGCCGGGCATCTGTCTTGGAAGAGGCTCTCACTCTCCGTGATGGCCGGGCTCGGCCCGGCCATCCACGACTTGAACACGACCGTTGCTGAATGACGTCTTGGATGCCCGGGCCAAGCCCGGGCATGACGGACAGGGTGGGGTCCATCCGCAAGCCCCATGCCTCCCCTGCCCGCCCGCCGCTGGAATTCCGCCGGCACCCGGCTAGAAGGGCGGCGTGACCACCGCTCTCGCAGCCTCCCCCGTCGTGACCCATCGCCGCGTGCTCGCCATCGCGGTGCCGATGATCTTCGCCCATGTGACGACACCGCTGCTCGGCATCGTCAGCGCCACAGCCATCGGGCGGCTCGGCGATGCGACGGCACTGGCTGCAGTCGCCCTCGGCGCCGTCATCATCGATGTGATCTTCTGGGCCTTCGCCTTCCTGCGCATGGGCACGATCGGGCTGACGGCGCAGGCGGTCGGTCGCGCCGATGCGGTCGAAAAGCGCGCCGTCATCGCCCGGGCCCTCATCCTCGCGGTGGCACTCGGGCTGGCGCTGATCGTGCTGCAGAAGCCGCTGCTGTTCCTGTTCTTCACGGCCATGGGCGCCTCCCCGGCCGTCACCGCCGCGGCCGATACCTATGTGTCGGTCCGCCTGTGGTCGGCGCCGGCGGTCTTCGTCAATTTCGCCGTGCTCGGCTGGCTGATCGGCCAGGCGCGGACCATGACCGGCCTGGTGCTGCAGATCGTCATCAACGTCGCCAACATGGCGCTGACGGTCGTCTTCGTCTCCGTCCTCGGCCTCGGCATCACCGGCGCCGCTACCGCCAATGCCCTGGCCGAATATGGTGGCGCGGCCGTCGGCCTCGTCGTCGTCATGGCCTCACTCGGCTGGCGCTTCGCCGTCCCGTGGCGGGTCGTCCTCGACCGGGCGCGCATCCTGCGCACCATCGCCATCAACCGCGACATCATGATCCGCACCGCGGCCCTCGTCGGATCCTTCGCCTTCTTCACCCGCCAGGGGGCGGTCGGCGGCGATGCGACCCTCGCCGCCAATGCCATACTGATGAATTTCGTCGGCGTCGTCGCCTTCTTCCTCGATGGCTTCGCCACATCGGCCGAGCAACTCGGCGGCCAGGCGGTGGGGGCCCGCGACGAAAAGGCCTTCCGCCGGACCCTCTGGCTGTCGAGCCTGTGGGCGATCGTCTTTGGAACGCTCGCCTCCATCGCCTTCTTCGCCGGCGGGGCGCAGGCCATCGACCTCGTCACGACCTCGGAGGCTGTCAGGGCGGAGGCGCGGCGCTTCCTGCCCTATATGGCGCTGACGCCCTTCACCGGGGTCATGGCCTTCCTGCTCGACGGCGTCTTCATCGGCGCGACCTGGACCGCCGCCATGCGCAACTGCATGCTGGCGGCGGCGGCGACCTTCGTCGCGGCCTGGTGGCTGCTCTCCGGCTACGGTAATGACGGGCTGTGGATCGCCTATCTCGTCATGCAGGCCGTGCGCGGCCTCTATCTCGGCCTCGCCATGCCCGGCCTGATGCGCGCAACCTTCAGGTGAGGCGCCACTCGGCATTGGCCTTGCCGACGAGGTCGGCGACCGAGGCGACGCGTTCGCGCACCAGCCGCTGGGCCAGCCCCTGCTTGATCTCCCCGACCAGGCCGAAGCCCTTGAACACCAGGCCCGAATAGAGCTGAACCAGCGTCGCCCCCGCGGCGATCTTGGCATAGGCGTCCTCGGCCGAGGCGACGCCGCCGACACCGATCAGGGGAAACTGACCCTCGACGCGGCGCCAGGCCTCGGCGAGCATGACCGTCGACCGGCCGAAGAGCGGCCGTCCCGACAGGCCGCCGGTCTCCCTGGCGGTCGCCTGGTCCTTCAGGCTCGCCGGGCGGTCGATCGTCGTGTTGGAGACGATCATGCCGTCGATGCCGCGGCGGCGGCTGACGGCCACCATGTCGTCAAGGCCTTCCAGCGACAGGTCGGGCGCGATCTTGACCAGCACCGGGCGGCCCGGCGCGGCCTTGTCGCGGGCTTCAAGGCAGCGGGCGAGGACCTCGTCGAGGAAGCTCGCCTGCTGCAGGTCGCGCAGGCCCGGCGTATTCGGCGAGGAAACGTTGACCGAGAGATAGGACACGTGGGGGCTGAGCTTCTCGACCAGCAGGCCGTAATCGGCGACGCGGTCGGCGGAGTCCTTGTTCGGCCCGATATTGACCCCGACGATGCCGCTGCGGCCCGCCCGTTCCGCGAGGCGCCGGGCGACGACGTCAGCGCCGTCGGAATTGAGGCCGTAGCGGTTGATGACCGCTTCGTCAGGCACGAGGCGGAAGACACGCGGCTTGGCATTGCCGGGCTGGGGCTTCGGCGTGACGCCGCCCACCTCGACGAAGCCGAAGCCGAGCCTGAGCGACGCATCGGGCACTTCCGCGTGTTTGTCGAAGCCGGCGGCAAGACCGATCGGATTGGGGAAATGGAGGCCGAAGGCCGAGACAGCAAGGCGCCGGTCATCCGTGCCGCAGCCCGGCAGCGGCAGGGTCTTCAATGCCGCAATGGCGAGGTTGTGGCCCGTCTCCGGATCCGTGGAGAGCAGAACCGGGCGGACGAGGCGCGAGGCGAGAGAGAGCAGGGACATGGGTGGTTTCTGGCACCGCGCGGCGGGGCGGGCAAGGGTGGAGGTCAAGAACCCTGCCCTCAGCCCGCCGCGTCACGTCAAATCCGCACGATCTTGGCGTCCACCGGCCATTCCAGCGTCTTCAGCGCCTGGGCGAGGTCCTCGATCAGGTCGTCGGGATCCTCGAGGCCGACGGAGAGGCGCAGCAGCCCGTCGGTGATGCCCATTTCCAGCTTCTCGGCAGGGGTGAAGCGGTCGTGCGTCGTCGTCGGCGGATGGGTGATGAGGCTCTTGGAATCGCCGAGGTTGTTGGAAATCCTGATGATGTTCAGCGCGTTGGCGACGCGGAAGGCGCCGGCCTTGCCGCCCTCGACCTCGAAGGCGATCAGCGTCGAGCCGCCGCGCATCTGGCGCTTGGCGAGCGCGTATTGCGGATGGTCCTTGCGGCCGGGATAGATGACCTTGGTAATGCCCGGCAGCGCGGCCAGCGCATCGGCAATCCTGGCCGCGCTGGTCGTCTGGCGTTCGACGCGCAGCGGCAGGGTCTCCAGGCTCTTCAGCACCACCCAGGCGTTGAACGGGCTCATGGCCGGGCCGGTCTGGCGCAGGTACTGGTAGACATTGTCCTGGATGAACTGCCTCGAGCCGAGGATGACGCCGCCGAGGCAGCGGCCCTGGCCGTCGATGTGCTTGGTGGTGGAATAAACCACGCAGTCGGCGCCGAGGGCGAGCGGGCTCTGCATCATCGGCGTGGCGAAGACGTTGTCGACGGTGACCTTGATGCCGCTCTTCCTGGCGATCGCGACGATGGCGGCGATGTCATAGACCTCGAGGGTCGGATTGGTCGGGCTCTCGAGGAAGAAGACCTTGGTGTTGGGACGCACCGCCGCTTCCCACTGGGCGAGGTCGGCGCCGTCGACAAGGGTCGACTGCACGCCGAAGCGCGGCAGCAGCGTCTCGATGATGTAGCGACAGGACCCGAACAGCGCCTTGCAGGCCACCACATGGTCGCCGGCGGAGAGCTGGCCGAACATGGCGGCGTTCACCGCGGCCATGCCCGTGGCGGTCGCCTTGGCGGCCTCGGCCCCTTCGAGCAGGGCGATGCGGTCCTCGAACATCTGGACCGTCGGGTTGGAGAAGCGGGCATAGATGAAGCCGGCATCCGTGCCCTTGAAGCGGGCCTCGGCCTGTTCGGCACTGTCATAGACATGGCCCTGGGTGAGGAAGAGGGCCTCCGACGTCTCGCCGAATTCCGAACGGAGGGTCCCGCCATGGACGAGGCGGGTGGCCGGCCGCATGCGGGAGGGATCAAAGGGCTTCTTCATCGCATCGCTCCTCGTGGCGCGGCGGCGGGACACTTGTCCCCCGAAAAAACAGAACCCGACCTGGCAAAAGCCGAGGCCGGGTTGATCCCATGCGCCCGGCCTTTTAGCGAATTGTTTAGCGTGGTTCGCAAGCCGGCCGGCCAAATCTCCACGTCGTGGTGAGGTTGGTAGGGCGGCGGTGCGCAGGCGTCAAGCGGTTTGTTCGTTTTGACGAACGTTTCGTTCGTCGGAGTTGGGGCGCATGCAGGACGACATGGTTCAGGGCATTCTGCCCGCACAGGCGATCGAGGATCTGGTGGCGCGCGGCGCGATCCGCATCGCCCGGGCGCTCGATGCCGACCAGGTTCAGCCGGCCTCCCTCGACTTGCGCCTCGGCACCCGCGCCTATCGCATCCGGGCGAGTTTCCTCCCCGGTCCCCATACGACGGTGGCCGACCGGCTGCAGGCTGTCGCCCTGCACGAGATCGACCTGTCGCGCGGCGCGGTGCTGGAGACGGGCTGCGTCTATCTGGTCGAACTGATGGAGGGGCTGGCCCTGCGCGGCGGCATTTCGGCCACCGCCAATCCGAAGAGCTCGACCGGCCGGCTCGACGTCTTCACCCGCGTCATCCTCGACCGCGCCCAGGCCTTCGACACGATCCCCGCCGACTATGAGGGGCCGCTCTATCTCGAAGTCTCGCCGCAGACCTTCCCGATCCTCGTGCGCGCGGGCTCGCGCCTGTCGCAGATCCGCTTCCGCCGCGGCCGCGCCGACCTGACGCTCGACGAGGTCAATGGCCTGCAGGAGACCGAGCGGCTGGTGGATACCGGCACGCCGGTGGTGGGGCCGGTCGGCATCGCGGTGACCATCGACCTCCTCGGCGAGGCCTGGGGCGGGCTCCTCGGCTACCGTGCCAAGCGCCATTCCAGCGTCATCGACGTCGACAGGAAGGCCGCCCACGACGTGCTCGACTTCTGGGAACCGATCCAGGAGCGCGGCAAGGGCGAGATGATCCTCGACCCCGACGAGTTCTATATCCTCGCCTCGAAGGAGGCCGTGGTGGTGCCGCCGGATTATGCGGCGGAGATGCTGCCCTTCGATCCCCTCGTCGGGGAATTCCGCGCCCATTATGCCGGCTTCTTCGACCCCGGCTTCGGCCATGCCACCGCCGGCGGCCGCGGCGCGCGCGCCGTGCTCGAGGTGCGCTCGCGCGAGGTGCCCTTCATCCTCGAACACGGGCAGATCGTGGCGCGTCTCGTCTATGAACGGATGACCGAGCGGCCGCGCACGCTCTATGGACAGTCGGGCTCGAACTACCAGGCGCAGGGCCTGAAGCTCTCCAAGCATTTCCGCTGATCGGGTCCCACGCGGGCAACCCGGCCGCCGGCGCTATGGTTCCTGTTCTCCACCCGGCACAGGCCTGAAGGAGCCGCCCAAGGCCCTCTTGAGCGTCACCAGCGGGGACTCACCGAAAACATCGCGGTATTCGGTGGAGAAGCGGGCCACGTTCGAAAAGCCGAGACGATTGGCGGCATCGCGCACCGTCGTGATCTCGCCGCTTTCCAGCAACTGCCGGGCCTGGCGCAGGCGCGCGCGCTTGATCACAGTGTGCGGCGAGGCTCCCATACGGCGACGGAAGGCGAGTTGCAGGGCGCGGACGCTGACGCCCACGGCCTCGGCGACCTCGGTCACCGTGAGGGGGGTGTCCATCGCCTCGATCAGTTCCATCGCCCGACTGACCTGATGGGCAGATGGCGGCGCGACATCGTCCGGATCTCCCAGGCCAAGGAAGATGCCGGCCTGCTCGATGATGAACATCAGCAAGGCCTCTTCGGTCAAACGAAGAGAATGGTTCGCGGCGCGTCTGGCGCGGTGAGCCAGCTGAATGTTCACCAGGGCAGAACTGACATGGGCATTGAGACCGCGGCCGACCGGACTATCGACCCCGAAAGCCTTCGCCCAGGGCCAGTCATCGCCGATCGGACGATCGATCAGCAGGCGCGCCATTTCGGTCGCCCTGTCGAAACACATCAGCACCAAGCGGCAATCGGAGTCGGCCGATGCGAAATGCCGTTCTGAGCGCAGCGTGTCGAAGATCAGTCCCTGGTCCGGCGCGATGATCATGTCCTCACCTGCCCGGGAGACCCCGACGAGGCCTTTGCTGACGGTTCTGATTCCGATGCAGCGCACGCCATTCCGGCTGCAGGCCGTGCTGCCATAACCGTTGAAGGAATCGACCACGAAGGTCGAGCCGTTGGAGACGAACGCGACGTCAAGGGCGAAGGGACCGGGCGCCGCAGGCCGGATGGATATCCGGCAATTCGTCGAACGCCCGAGTTCGTCGGATGCCTGATCGGCATCGCGATATGCGGCGCTTCCCAACAGCAGCTCACCGGGAAACATCAGACAGCTCCTAAATCAAATGACATTTGATCCCTGCTTTACACAGCGCCGGACCTGCCGCAAGGATATTTTATAAAATCTCGCGATCGCAGAATTCCTAGGGTGTCTATATTGACCAATTGATGATCCGTCCATGAAAAGGACCGCACATTCATCGCTACTATTGATGAATACGTTTAACGTACCGCTATACAAAACGCGAATTCTCATCGATTAACTTCGGATTAACTGAAAATGTGCCTATTTGTCGCATGGCCGACCTGCGACTTTAGGAGAGCCCCGCGTGGTCGCTCCTCGCCTCTAGGTCATCCCCACGTGCATTGGCGCGCCGGACCGCTGGCCGCGCGCTCCCCGATCCACATATTGGAGGCCACCACCATGCTGTCTCTCGGCGCCGTCAGAACGACCCCGAAAATTCTCGCCCTGGTCATTCTTCTCAATATTGCCATGGTCGTCGTCGGCCTGGTCGGCATTTTCGCGGTGAGCATCGTCTCGAATGACGCGCAGGAGGCATCGGGGGCCGCCCAGCGCGCCGTCGCCTCGGCCCGAATCAACAGCGGTGTTCTCGCCCTGAACCGCATCGAACTGCTGATCGCCGCCGACCCGCGCCCCGAACGGATCCGCGAGCTGACGGCGGATGCCGGTCGGGAAATGGAGCAGACCCGCCAGCGCTTCGACATCATCCGTGCGTCGACGGCACCGGTCGTACAGGAGGCCCTGCGCAAGGCCGAAACCTCCTTCGAGCCGCTGCGCGCCTCGGTGCAGAGGAGCCTTGCCGCCGCGGCGCAGGTTCAGGGGGCCATCACCGCCGAGCAGCAGAAACAGCTCGACGAGATGTCGCTGAACAGCCGGCGGCTCATGGTCGAGACGCGCCAGGTGGTTGCGGATATGACCAATGTCCTGATCGGACGGTCCACTGAACGCGCCAAGGCCATCCAGGACACTGCGGACGAAAAGGAAAAGCTGCTCTACGTCATCATGGCGATCACCGGCATCATCGGCATCGGTCTCGGCGTCCTCATCGGCCAGGTTGGCATCGCCCGGCCGATCCGCGCCATCAACGAGACGCTGGCGAGCCTGGCCGAGGGCAAGTTCGACGTGAAGGTCACGGGGACCGAGCGCAAGGACGAGGTCGGTGACATCGCCCGGGCGGCCGAGATCTTCAAGGCCAACGGCCTCGAGACCAGTCGCCTGCGCGCCGAACAGGAGGCCGCCAAGGCCCAGCAGGAGCAGCAGCAGAAGGCGATGATGCGCGAGCTCGCCGACCGCTTCGAAGCCTCCGTCGGCGGCATCGTCGACATGGTGTCGGCAGCGGCCACCGAGATGCAGGCCACCGCCACGCAGCTCACGGCCTCCGCCCAGGAAGCCTCGGCCCAGTCGACCTCGGTCGCCAGCGCCGCCGAAGAGGCCGGCGCCAATGTCACCGCCGTCGCCAGTTCGGCGGAGGAGCTCGGTGCCTCGGTGCAGGAGATCGGCCGCCAGGTCGAGCATTCGGCAAACCTCGCCCGCGGGGCGGTCAAGGAAGCCGATTCCACCAGCGGCATCGTCGCCGAACTGTCGCAGGGCGCCGCCCGCATCGGGGCGATCGTCGAGATGATCTCGAACATCGCCAGCCAGACCAATCTCCTCGCCCTCAACGCCACCATCGAGGCGGCGCGGGCGGGCGAGGCCGGCAAGGGCTTTGCCGTCGTCGCCCAGGAGGTCAAGGGCCTTGCCGAGCAGACAGCGAAGGCGACCAGCGAGATCGGTTCGCAGATCGTCTCGATCCAGGAAACGACGCGCAAGGCGGTGGACGCCATCGCCGGCATTACCGGGAGCATCCGCTCGATCGACGACGCCAGCTCGTCGATAGCCTCGGCGGTGGAGCAGCAGGGCTCGGCGACCCGCGAGATCGTCAACGCGGTCGGCCAGGCCTCGACCGGCACCAGCGAGGTATCCTCCGCCATCACCTCCGTCGCCCAGGCCGCAGCGGAGACCGGCCACGGCGCCTCGCAGGTGCTCAGCGCCTCCTCCGACCTCGCCCGCCAGGCCGAACGCCTCTCGGCCGAGGTGCGGCAATTCCTCGCCAATGTCAGGGCCGCCTGATCGGCAGTGACGAAAGGCCGGGATTCGGGCTGCAGCCGCCCGGGTCCCGGCAAGGCCTTCAACGCGACACGGTCAGCCCCGATGAAAAAAACGTCCTTCCGTGTGGTCGACGCATCCTTCGTGCAGCCGGGCGCTGCGACCTTGATCGCGACGGAGATGCATGTGCTGGCGAGCGCCCTGCAACGCCTGCAGATGCCCATCGCCAACGCGCCGTTCCACAATCATGAAGAGCTCAACGTCCAGTTCGCTGTCATGACAAAGACCTACATCGAATTCTTCGCCTGCTATTGCGCAGCCATCCAACGCGCCCTGGACACATCCGGCTGAGCGTCCGGCGAAACGGATCCCTGATCGGGGCCGGACCAGGGAGGTGACCGGGACGAGGCCAGCGCGCCCAAAGCCGCCGACGGGCAACCCTTGCGAACAGCAACGCACTGAGCTCCGGCAAGTCGCCCGTCCTGAGCGGGAAGACCGACCGCGTCTGTCAGGCACCCGCTTCAGGTCTCTTCTCACTTCTGATATCACACCCTCGCCATTCGACTGACAATGTATCCATTAAACGCAAAACAGTACAGAAAGCGAATTATTGTTTTAAGGTCATAATCAAACTATTTATATTGAAATTTTACAAACTCTGGCTCAGACTTTCCAATCACAACATTACTCTTCCGCATGGGAAATTCGGCGCGATCTCGTCAAACCAAGATGCACTTACATGATGGGTGGTGAGATAATCCGGACGATCTCCGGTTCGCGGACCTGCCTCTGCGGCATGGCGCGGCATCCCTGCGGCGCGCCCCATCGCGACACGATCGCAGCAGCTCATGCGCAGAGCCAACAGCCCCGCCCCAATCTCCGAGAATGCCGGCCGGAGGGCGGGTCCCTGCGTCGGGAGCGATGCCGGGTGCCTTCCGCCGTTCTGGCGCGCGCCGGTTTCACAGGTCGTTACAGAATCACATGGCCCGGCCGTTGCCATGCGATCTCAGAGGGGCGTGGCACGGCATGACGCAATCTGCATCCGCCGCGCCAGTGATGCCCCCCGGGGTCTTGCTGGCCTATGATCCGGACAGCGTGGCCCTTGCACGCGCGTGCCGGGACCTGGCCACCGACATGCCGATCACACAGCTTCCCCACGAAGGCCTGCCGCGCCAGTTGGCGGCCGACGCCTATGGTGCCATCGTCTATTGTGGGGACCTGCGCAACATCGCGACGGCCCGGGCGGTCCGGGCCCATTCCAGTGCGGTCGCCGGCACGTGCCGGCTCTACTTCGGCCTGACACGCTTCGACCACTGGGCGCGCACGCAGGCCTTCGCCTTCGGAGCCAGCGGCGTGCATGCCGTCACATGCGGCAAGGACCTGCGCGCGCTTGTCTCGAAGGTGCGATATGGGTTTTCGCCCGAAACCGCCGACAGCGGCGAGCAGTTCCATGGGATCTTCGCGCTCGGACAGCAAGGCAACCGGCTCAGGGCGGATATGGTCGAGGCTGCCGGCGAGACCGTCATCGACGAGATCGAATCGATCGGAATCGGCGAATGGCTGAAGAGGGTGCGCGAGCATCACCAGGGAACCTATCAGCACTGCATGACCGTCACCGGGCTTGCCGCCCGCTATGGCGGATTGCTCGGGTTTTCTCACCGGGACCAGAAGCACCTGACCGAGGCCGCCCTGCTGCACGACATCGGCAAGGCCTTCATTCCGCTCGCCATCCTCGACAAGCCCGGACGTCTCGACATGAACGAGGTCGAGATCATCCGTGCCCATCCGGTCGAGGGGCACCGCTACCTCGAGGACCTCGCCCAATGTGACCCCATGGTGCTGGAGAGCGTCCTTCGCCATCACGAGCTTCTCGATGGCAGCGGCTATCCCGATGGCCGGAGCGCCGGCCAGATCTCCGATCTGACGCGCCTGATCACCATCTGCGACATCTATTCGGCGATGATCGAACAACGCTCCTACAAGGTCTCGCATACGCCCGCCGCGGCCATCGCGGAACTCGAGGCCATGGCCGGCGCCGGCAAGCTGGATCGGGCTCTGGTGCGCGCCTTCGGCCGCCTGGAGGCCGAACTGGCCTGAGCCTGACATGGACCTGTGGGAAGCTGCGCCGCTGCCGGACGCTGTCCTGCCCGCCTCTTCAGGTCCCCGCCAGTTGCTGCTCGACCAGCCTTGCGAAGCAGCTCGCGCCGATCGGCAGCAGATCGTCGTTGAAGTCGTAGTGGCCGTTATGGACCGGCACCGCCTTGTGGGTCTCGGTCACCTGTCCCAGCAGCATGAAGGCGCCGGGAGCCTTCTCGAGATAGTAGGCGAAGTCCTCGCCGGCGGTGAGCGAAGGCAGGTCGGTCTTGATGAGATCGTCGCCCACCACATCGCGCGCCGCGGCCTCGAAGGCGGAGGCCTCCTCCACCGTGTTGATGGTCGGCGGATAGGAGCGCTTGTAGTCGAGGATGAGCTCGACACCGTGGGCGGCGCAGAGGCCGTTGACGGTCTGGTGGAAGAGCGCGTCCATCGCCAGCCGCGTCGCGGGCTTCAGCGTGCGGATGGTGCCGGACATGGTCACCGTCTCGGGAATGACGATCTGCGAGGTTCCCGCATGGAACATGCCGATGGAGAGCACCACGGTGTCGTGCGGGTCCATACGGCGGCTGACGAGGTTCTGCAGCGCGCCATAGATCTGCACGGCGCAGGGCAAGGGATCGAGCCCGCGATGGGGCTGGGCGGCATGGCTGGAACGGCCCTTCACGGTGATGGTGAAATAGTCGACCGCCGCCAGCACCGTGCCGGGGCGGATGGCGGCGGTGCCGAGCGGCAGGTCCCAGGCATTGTGGATGCCATAGACCTGGTCGCAGGGGAATTTCTCGAAGAGCCCGTCGCGCAGCATTTCGGCAGCGCCGGTGAGGCCTTCCTCGGCCGGCTGGAAGATGAGATGGACGCTGCCGGAGAAGTTGCGCGTCTCGGCGAGATAGCGCGCCGCGCCGAGCAGCATGGTGGTGTGGCCGTCATGGCCGCAGGCATGCATGCGGTTCTCGTAGGTGCTCTTGTAGGGCAGGTGGTCGTTGAGTTCCGGCATCGGGAGGGCGTCCATGTCGGCGCGCAGACCGATCTTGCGGTTGCCCGGCCGGCCGTGGATGACGCCGATGAGGCCGGTCTTGCCGAAGCCGCGATGCACCTCGATGCCCCAGGATTCCAGCTTCTCGGCGACGATGCCGGAGGTGCGGACCTCCTCGAACCCGATCTCGGGATGGGCGTGGAAATCGCGGCGCCATGCCGTCATCTCGGGGTGGAATGCGGCGATGCGGTCGATGACGGCCATGGCGATGGTCCCGGGTGACGAAGTGAGGCGCAAAGGCTAGCCGGCGGCGGCAATAAGGCAATCCTCAATGCCGCTGAACCGGCCCTGCACCTCAGCGGCGGGCGAGCGGCACGGGCACCTGCCGGCCGTCGACCAGGACGCGGGTGCAGGCGAGGCCGAAGACCGTGCCCAGCAGCGCCTCCGACAGGGTCTCCTCCGGCGGGCCGGCCGCCATCAGGCGGCCCTGGTCAAGGACCGCGACCGTGTCGGCGAACCGGGCGGCGAGCGTCAGGTCGTGCAGGACGGCGAGAACGGTGCGCCCCTCGGCGGCGATCTCGCGCAGGAGGCCGAGGACGGCGAGTTGGTGGGCCGGATCGAGGGCGGTGGTCGGCTCGTCGGCGAGGAGGAGCGGCGCCTCGGTCGCGAGCGCGCGCGCGAGCATCACCCGCGCCCGCTCGCCCCCGGAAAGCTCGGTGACGGGCCGGCCCGCAAGGGCTGCGAGGCCGAGCCGATCGAGGGCCGCGGCAACAGCCCGCCCGTCCTCGGGCGTCGCCCGGGAGAAGGGATCGCCATGGGGGAGCCGACCGAGCAGGACGGCGTCGCGCACGCTCAAGGCCCAGGCAAGTTCGGAGCGCTGCGGGAGATAGGCGATGCGGCGCGCCCGTGCCGCCGCGGCTCCCGCGCCGAGCGTCTCGCCACCGAGACGGATGGTGCCGGTGAAGGGCGCGAGTCCGGCGACGGCCCGCAGCAGGCTCGTCTTGCCGGCGCCGTTCGGGCCGACGACCGCGAGCAGGGCTCCCGCCGCGACCGCGAGCGTGACGTCACGCAAGACCGGGTGGCCGCCGAGGGACACCGAGACCTGATCGAGGGCGAGGCCGCTCATGCACCCTCCTCCGCCCGCCGGATATGCAGGATGCGCCACAGGAAGAAGGGCACGCCGACGAGCGCCGTGACGACGCCGGTCTTGATCTCCGTCGTCGCAGGAACGAGGCGCACCAGGATGTCGGCTGCCGTCAGCAGGGCAGCGCCGGCGAGCGCCGACGGCAGCAGGATGCGGGCGGGATCGGAGCCTGCGGCCCGGCGCACCAGATGCGGCGCGACGAGGCCGACGAAGCCGATGGCCCCGGTGACAGAGACCGCAGCGCCAACGCCCAGCGCCAGCCCCGCGGCGACGGCGAGGCGGCTGCGCGCAACATCGGTCCCGAGGCTCGCCGCGACCTCCTCGCCCAGCGTCAGGGCACGGTAGGCCTTGGCCTGTGAGGCGAGCAGCAGCGCGCCGAGCGCCATGAAAGGCCCGGCCAGCGCCAGATGGACGAAGGAGCGGTCCTCGAGCGAGCCGAGCAGCCAGAAGGCGATCTCGAGGGCGGCGAAGGGGTTGGGCGCGAGATTGAGGACAAGCGCCGTGGCGGCGCCGAAGAAGGCGTTGAGGGCGAGGCCCGCCAGCAGCAGGACGGTGATGCCGGCACGCTGGCCGGCGACGAGGAAGAGCAGCGCCACGGACACGAAGGCGCCGGCCATGCCGGCGACCGGCAGTGCCAGCGACAGGGCCGAGGCGCCGCCGAAGGCCAGAACGAGGGCCGAGGCGAAGGCCGCCGCCGCAGGCGCGCCGAACAGGGTCGGCTCGGCCAGAGGGTTGCGCACGAGCCCCTGCAGCGCGGCGCCGGCCAGGCCGAGCGTCGCCCCGATGGCCAGGGCGAGCAGGGTCCGCGGCAGCCGGATGTCGGTGACGATGATGGCGGCCGTGCTCTCGCCGCCAGCCAGCCCCTGCAGGACTTCGGCCGGCGGCAGCCAGACGGGTCCCGCCATCAGCGACAGGCCGGCGAGGAGGATGCACAGAAGGGCCAGCGCCGCCGTCACGTCATCTCCCCGGCGGTCAGTTGCGCCGGAAGGTCAGATAGCACGGCGTGCGGCCCTCGCGCAGCGCCTTGGCCTCGTAGCGGGTCGACTGCCAGTTCGGCCAGGGCGTCTTCCAGTCGCTCGCCGTCTCGGCGGCAAAGGTGAAGTCCGGAGCGCGCAGGACATGTTCCAGCGTCCAGGCGGCGTAGTGGTCGATGTCGGTGGCGAAGCGGAACTCCCCGCCGGGCTTCAGGATGCGGGCGAACTCGGCGACGGTGTGGTCGCCGACGAACCGGCGCTTGTGATGGCGCGTCTTCGGCCAGGGATCGGGATAGAGCAGATAGACGAGGTCGAGCGAGGCGTCCGGGAACCAGGGCAGGAGAAGGCCGGCATCCTTGGTGTGCAGGCGGACATTGTCGATGGTGCCGCGGTCGATCTCGGCCAGCATCTTGGCCATGCCGTTGACAAAGGGCTCGACGCCGACAAAGCCAAGGCGGGGGAAGGCCGTCGCCTCGCGCACCAGATGCTCGCCACCGCCGAAGCCGATTTCCACCACATAGCCTGCGACCGGGCGGGGAAAGAGCCCGGCGAGATCGCAGGGCCCGGACGGATCGACGCGCAGGCGCGGCAGCAGGGTCTCGAACAGGTCGGCCTGGTGCGCACGCAGGGGCTTGCCCTTGCGCCGCCCGAAGAAGGAGCCCTGCCCCGCGAGGCGCTTGTCGTCGGTCATGATCGAATGCGGTGTCCCGGACATCCACGAAGTCTGCTGGCGCATCCGGTTACAAGTCGCGGATGCCCGGGACAAGCCCGGGCATCACGCAAGGTGGGCGGCGCCGGCCAACACAACAGAAAAGGGGGCCAGGGGCCCCCTTCCCTTCAACATGCGGACCGTTCGCCTCAGGCGGCGACGGCTTCCTTCAGCTTGGCGACGAGGTCGGTCTTCTCCCAGGAGAAGCCGCCATCACGGGACGCCTTGCGGCCGAAATGGCCGTAGGCCGAGGTGCGGGCATAGATGGCCTTGTTCAGGCCGAGATGCTCGCGGATGCCGCGCGGCGAAAGATCCATGACCTCGGCCAGCGCCTTCTCGATCTTCGCCTCGTCGATGCCGGCCTTGCCCGTGCCGTGCAGGTCGACATAGATCGACAGCGGCTTGGCGACGCCGATGGCATAGGCCAGCTGGATGGTGCAGCGGTCAGCCAACTTGGCGGCGACGACGTTCTTGGCGAGGTAGCGCGCCGCATAGGCGGCGGAGCGGTCGACCTTGGTCGGATCCTTGCCGGAGAAGGCACCGCCGCCATGGGGGGCCGCGCCGCCATAGGTGTCGACGATGATCTTGCGGCCGGTGAGGCCGGCGTCGCCGTCCGGGCCGCCGATGACGAACTTGCCGGTGGGATTGATCCACCACTTGCAGTCCTTGGCGATCTCCAGGCCCTCCAGCGTCTCGCGGATCACCGGCTCGACGATCTTCTGGACGTCCTTCGAGGTCAGCTTTTCGTCGAGATGCTGGGTCGACAGCACGATCTGCGTGACAGCGGCGGGCTTGCCGTTCTCATAGCGGATGGTGACCTGGCTCTTGGCGTCCGGGCCAAGCTTGCCGCAATTGCGCTCACCGGCCTTGCGGTACTTGGTCAGGTTCTCGAGGATCTTGTGGGCGTAGTAGAGCGGCGCCGGCATGAGTTCCGGGGTCTCGCGGCAGGCATAGCCGAACATGATGCCCTGGTCGCCGGCACCCACGTCCTTGTTGCCGGCCTCGTCGACGCCCTGGGCGATGTCGGCGGATTGCGGATGCAGCAGAACGTCGATCTTCGCCTTCTTCCAGTGGAAGCCGTCCTGCTCGTAGCCGATCGCCTTGATCGCCTTGCGGGCCGCCGACTTGAACTTGGAGGGATTGACGACCGGATTGCCGTGCGCGTCCTTCACGACCTTGCCGTCCTTGCCCTTCTTCAGCAGCGAATCCGGCACGCGGACCTCACCGGCGATGACGACGCGGTTGGTCGTGGCCAGCGTCTCGCAAGCGATGCGCACGGAGGCGGCGGGAACGCCGGCCTTGGCAGCCTCCTTGAAGACCAGGTCGACGATCTCGTCAGAGATGCGATCACAGACCTTGTCCGGATGGCCTTCAGACACGGATTCCGAGGTGAACAGGTAGGAACTGCGGGACACGAAACGTCCTCCAGAAGCAAAGGCCCGCGGTTATGGCGGGGCGAGGCGCCGTCGTTATCGGTGGCACCATGAACCGGATTTGAACATCCGCGCGCCTGAGAAGCCGCGCGGCTGCCGGGGACGCACGCATCGTCCGGCGCCCAAGACGGGCGAGGTTCTGGCAACAGCTTGTTCGGCGGTCAAGTCCGAATATGGCAAAAAGGCCGGTTCGTTCGCAAAAAAGAACGTCCGTGACCTTTTTCTCCGGCGAAATCCGATGTCAGGCGGATTCTTCCTCGTCACCAGCGAAGGCGCTGACGAGATCGACGATCTTGCGGCGGACCTTGGGATTCTTGATGCGGATGAACGCCCGGTTCAGCGCAAGGCCCTCGCTCGTCGACAGGAAGTCCGACACATAGGACGCTGCGGCGACGTCTGAGAAGCCTCCTTCAGGGGCCGGTTCACCCGAGGGTGCGCCCTCGAAAAAGAAGGAGACGGGAACCGAGAGAATGGCGCCGATCTGCTGGAGCCGGCTTGCGCCGATTCGATTCGTGCCCTTCTCGTATTTCTGCACCTGCTGGAAGGTCAGGCCAAGGCGCTCGCCCAGTTTTTCCTGGCTCATGCCGAGCATCATGCGACGCATGCGCACTCGACTTCCAACGTGCTTGTCGATCGGGTTCGGGGACTTCTTCACTACCATCAAAGACTCTCCGTGCCTCCGCACGCCTTCAAGAAACCCACCCGAGAAGCCCCCCGGCTTCGCAACGTCGCCTGTATGGTCGAACGCCGCAGTGCGACCATATCACCCACATCACGCGGTACCAAATGCCGACGGGAGGGGGGCACTCTGGCATCTTTCAGTTTGCTTATGGCTAATTGTGCAGATCGTTACAAGTAAATTGACGATCGGCCTCGGCGTCAGGTCGGATGCAGACCCGTCCGGCGGCTCCGCCGCAGCAGGATCAGGACCAGACCAAGGGCGGCGACGGCCAGAGGAACGTGGCCGGCACGTGCAAAAAAAGTGGGTTGGAGGGCTTTTGGCAGATCCGCATCGAGAACGTCACGGGTGCCCAGCGGCAGGGCACGCAGCGTCCGGCCCAGTGGATCGACCACCCCGGAAATCCCACTATTTGCGGCACGAATCACCGGCAGCCCCTCTTCGATCGCGCGCACGGCGGTCTGGTGCATGTGCTGGAACGGCCCGGGCGTGAAGCCGAACCAGGCATCGTTGGTGAGGTTGAGGAGCCATTGCGGCCTGAGATCGGCGGCTGTGGCGGCACCGGGAAAGATCACCTCGTAGCAGATAAGGATGCCGACCGGCGGGATCCCCGGCACGAGAAGCGTGCGACGACGGTCACCGGCGGAAAAACCGCCGCGCTGGCGCGTGATGGCTTCCAGGCCAAGCGACTCCAGACGCTCCTGAAACGGCAGATATTCCCCAAAGGGAACCAGATGAACCTTGTCGTAGGTCTGGTTGATGACCCCGTGGTGGTCGATCACATAGGCCGAATTGAAGACGCGCGGCTCGCTTCGACCGGGCAGAGGCTCGTCCGGACGCGCGGCGCCGGTGATCAGTGTCACGCCCGGCGGGATCAGGTCGGCGATCTTCGACAGCGCCTCGCGATCCCAGATGAGGAAGAAGGGGAAGGCCGATTCGGGCCAGATCAGGTGGGTAACGTCACGCAGGCCCGAGCGCTCCGGCGAGGTCGCCTTGTCGGAGAGTTCGGCGTAGCGGGCGAGGATCTCGTCACGGGCCTCCGGACGGAAGCGCTGGTCCTGGGGGATGGCCGGCTGGACGATCCGCAGCTTGACGCCGGGGACGAAGGCGATCTCCGTCGCCGAAACACGCCAGCCGCCGAACAGCGCCAGGCACATCAGCGACAGCACCGCCCCGGTCGGCACGGCGAAGCGCACGGTGGGCGTCGCCTCCTCGTCCCCCATCACGGTGGGGGCCGCGAAGACGAGAATCGTGATCAGAGTCAAGCCGTAGACGCCGACCAGGGCGGCACCCTGGGCGAGCCAGACATACTGGGTCAGGGCATAGCCGTAGAGGTTCCAGGGAAAGCCGGTCAGGACCGTGCCACGCAGAAATTCGGCGAGGGTCAGGCCGAGGGCGAGTGCCAGGATGCGCCGCGCGCCCGGACGCCAAAGGAGCCGCGCCACCATCGCCCCGAAGGCCGTGAACAGGGCGAGACCGGCCGGCAGCAGCATGACGGCGGCCGGCAGAAGCCAGGCGAAACGGTCGGCCTCGACGAGGAAGGCGGCACCCACCCACCAAAGACCGGCGAGGTGATAGCCGAAGCCGAACCACCAGCCCGTCCGGCCAGCGGCGAGCAGCGTCCGCCAGCCGCCGCCCGCGGCGGAAGCGCCGTCGAGCAGCCAGACGAGAACGGGGAAGCTGACGGCGAGGACCGGAAAGACGCCGAACGGCGGCATGGCGAAGGCGGCGAGGGCGCCGGTGCCGAAGGCCAGCCCCGTCCGCTTCCATCCCCAGGCGAGGATGACCGTGCGCGCCAGACCGCCGACCGTCACGGGGCGGCGCCCGCATGGGATCGGGGCGAATCGGGCAATGTTCCGCTCATGGGCCCCGTGTCCGACAGCGCGGCCACGGGGTCAAGCGGCCCCCGCTCAGGTCTTGTCGCCGCGGCCGGGAACCGGCGGCGGCGACACCGCTTCGGACTGGACGGCAGGTGGCGGCAGCATCTGCCCCGCCACAAGGGATGCGGCGGGAGGCGAAGGCGCGGCGGCCGGTGTGGAGGCCACGGCCGCGACGGCGGCCTGCTCCTCCTCGTCCTTGCGGCGGCCACGCGCGGGCGGCCGGCTGATCAGGCCACGACCGCGGGTGATCTTGACGCGCTTCACGCGGCGGGGATCGGCGTCGACAATCTCGAATTCCAGTTCGCCAGGGCCGGCAACGAGTTCGCCGCGCACCGGCACGTGGCCGGCAACCACCGTGAGATAGCCGCCGATCGTGTCGACATCCTCGGTCACATCCTCGCCGGGATCGAAATCGGGGCCGAGAACCTCGCGGACCTCGTCGAGGGTTGCCCTGGCATCGGCGATGTAGGCGCCGTCGGCGAGCTGCGCGATGGTCTTGCCATCGTCGACGTCGTGCTCGTCCTCGATGTCGCCGACGATGCTCTCGACGATGTCCTCCATGGCGATGAGGCCGTCGGTGCCGCCATATTCGTCGACGACGAGCGCCAGCTGGATCCGCGTCGCCTGCATGCGCGCAAGCAGGTCGATGGCGGGCATGGAGGGCGGCACGAAGAGGATCGGTCTGATCAGCCGCGTCCCCGACAGCGACACCTTGAGGTCGACGGCACCGAGATCGAGACCCGGTGCGATCTTCCCAGCGGCGGGCTTGTCGGCCGCGGCGCCGGCCTCGGCCTCGCTTGCCCGCGCGCGCCGCTTGCGCGTCGCCTTCTTCGCCTCGGCAAAGAGGTGTTTCACCAGGTCCTTGATGTGGACCATGCCGACGGGATCGTCGAGTGTATCGTCGAAGACGACGAGCCGGGTATGGCCGGCATCCTCGAAGGCCTGCATCAGGTCGGCCAGGGAGACATCCTTCTGGACCGCCATGATGTCGGCGCGCGGCTGGGCGAGATCATTGACACGGCTCTCGCGCAAATCGAGGATATTGCGCAGCATGGAGCGCTCTTCCGGCGAAAAGCCGGCGGCAGCGGGCGCATTTTCCTCGAGAACATCTTCGAGATTCTGCCGCGCCGAGGTCTGTGTCCTCAGGCGCAGTCGCGCCATGAGCCGGTCGATCCAGCGGTCGTGCTTGTCTGCGGCACGCTCGGGCGGCGGTCTTGGACCCTCCGCAGGCTGTCCGTTCGCAGGGGT
Organism: Phreatobacter sp.; assembly: GCF_022843985.1. Classification (GTDB taxonomy): domain Bacteria; phylum Pseudomonadota; class Alphaproteobacteria; order Rhizobiales; family Phreatobacteraceae; genus Phreatobacter. Next base: position 170,904 of record NZ_JALHMP010000003.1, read on the forward strand.
CGACGTGGAAGCGGCCTCGGCCGCGGTGGTTCGGTATCGACTGTCGCTAGGGTCGGGCATGGGTTCCGTCGGGCATCATCCGCCCGGTCGCGTGGGGATCGCTGATTCCAAGAGTCGCAAGAATGGAGGTTTCCATCGCCTCCATCGCCACGGCCTCAGCCTCGGACTCGTGATCATAGCCTAAAAGATGCAAGAGGCCATGGATCGTCAAGTGGGTCAGGTGGTCGGACGGGGTCAGGACCTCCTCGCCGGCCTCCCGGACGAGGGTCTGGTAGGCGATGACGACGTCGCCGAGGAGAGGCCCCCGCGGCGCCGGAAAAGACAGCACGTTCGTGGGTTTGTCCTTGGCGCGATACTCGCGGTTCAGGCGCTGGACCATGGCATCGTCGGCGAGCGCCACCGACAGTTCCGCATCCGCGGGGATCGCGACGTCGCGCCGTTCCGAAACGGCGGACACGGCCCGGCGGACGATGTCCTCCGCCGCCGGAAGGCCATCCCACAGGTCGGAGAGGATCGCGATGTCCGTCCGGATCGCGGCCTCGTCGTGGCCGGAAAGGCTCATGGCTGACGCATGCGCCGCGGCTGGTGGGGCGCGGCATGTTCGCCCGCCCGGGTCGCGGCCTCATAGGCCCGGACGATGCGGCCGACGAGTTCGTGGCGCACTACATCATCCTCGGTGAAGTAGCACTGGGCGATGCCATCGACGGTCTCGAGGAGGTCGAGGGCTTCCGATAGGCCCGACTTCATGCCGGGCGGCAGGTCGACCTGGGTCGGGTCGCCGGTGATGATCATGCGCGAGTTCTCACCGAGGCGGGTGAGGAACATCTTCATCTGCATGGATGTCGTGTTCTGCGCCTCGTCGAGGATCACCACGGCATTGGTGAGGGTGCGGCCGCGCATGAAGGCCAGCGGGGCGATCTCGATCATGCCCGACTGCATGCCGCGCTCCACCCGCGGCGCGTCCATCAGGTCGTAGAGCGCGTCGTAGATCGGCCTCAGATAGGGATCGACCTTCTCCTTCAGGTCGCCGGGCAGGAAGCCGAGGCGCTCGCCGGCCTCGACCGCGGGACGCGTCAGGATCAGCCGGTCGACCAGGCCCTTGTCGAGCAGCGCCACGGCCTGCGCCACTGCGAGCCAGGTCTTGCCGGTGCCGGCAGGGCCGATGCCGAAGACCAGTTCGTGGCGCTTCAGGGCGCGGATATAGCCGTCCTGAGCGGGGGTGCGGGCCCGGACCGTCCGCTTGCGCGTGACGATCTCCTCGTGGCCGAGACGCGGCGCGCCGTCGGCCTCGAACAGGGACCCCTGGGAGGTGGTCATGCGGATGGCGCCGTCGACGTCGCCGAGGGTCAGGTCCTGGCCGCTCTTCAGCCGCGCATAGAGATTTTCCAGCACGACCTTGCCCTGTTCGCAGGGATCGGCGGGACCGACGAGGTTGACGAGATTGCCGCGGGCGGTGGCGCGAATGCCGAGCCGCTTTTCCAGGAAGGCGAGGTTCTGGTCATACTGGCCGAACAGGCGGCTCGCGAGGCGGTTGTCGTCGAAGGAGAGGGTGATCTCGGCCTCGGCCGTGTCGTCATGGGTCGCAAGCCAGGGAATGTTGCGTCCGCTGTCCGGGCCAAAGCCGCCCCCGCTGGGATTTTTCAACCGCGCCGTCCTCTTGTCCTGGGTTGAGACCGCTCACTCTGCCGCATGCACTGCCATCATATGGGCATCCGCCGCGAGAACGCCATCCAGGGAGTTTGTCTTGGCCCCGGTGATTCGCACAGGGACGATGCTGCCGATCACAGACGACGGTGCGATGACCTGGACCGGCGAGAGATAGGGCGAGCGGCCGACCATCTGCCCCGGCTTGCGGCCGGCCTTCTCGAAAAGGATGTCGACGGTGCGGCCGATGAGGCTCTCCTGGAAAGCCTGCTGCTGGGCTGTCACCAGCGCCTGCAGCGCATGAAGCCTCTCGGTCTGCAGCGATTCCGCCACGTGGCCGTCCATCTCGGCACCGGGCGTTCCGGGCCTTGCGGAATAGGCGAAGGTATAGGCGGCGGCGAAGCCGACCTGGCGCACGAGGTCCATCGTGTCGGCAAAATCCGCGTCACTCTCGCCGGGGAAGCCGACGATGAAGTCGGAGGTGAGCGCGATATCGGGCCGCGCCTGGCGGATGCGGTCGACGAGGCGCAGGTAGTCGTCGCGGGTGTGCTTGCGGTTCATCCGCTTCAGCACGGCCGTCGAACCGGATTGCACCGGCAGGTGCAGGGAGGGCATGAGGCTCGCCAGGTCGCGATGGGCGGCGACGAGATCGTCGCTCATCTCGCGCGGATGGCTGGTGGTGTAGCGCAGCCGGGCGATGCCCGGCACATCGGCGAGGCGGTGGAGGAGCCGGGCGAGCGTCCATTCCGAACCCTCCGGCCCCGCCCCGTGATAGGCATTGACGTTCTGGCCGAGCAGGGTCACCTCGCGCACGCCCGATGCCGCCAGTTTCTCCACCTCGGCGAGAATCTGCGTGATGGGGCGGGAGACCTCGGCGCCGCGGGTATAGGGCACGACGCAGAAGGTGCAGAACTTGTCGCAACCCTCCTGCACGGTGACGAAGGCGGTGAGGCCGCGGGCGCGGGTCCTGGCTTCGCTCGCCGCCGGCAGGACCTTGAACTTGTCCTCGACGGGAAATTCGGTGTCGACCACACCGGGCGTGACACCGGCGCGGGCGACGAGGTCGGGCAGACGGTGATAGCTCTGCGGGCCGACGACGAGATCGACGACCTTGGCGCGCCGGACGATCTCCTCGCCCTCGGCCTGGGCGACGCAGCCGGTGACGCCCACCATGACCTTGCGGCCCCTTGCCCGCGCCTCCTCCTTGATGACGCGCACGCGGCCGAGTTCGGAATAGACCTTCTCGGCGGCGCGCTCGCGGATGTGGCAGGTGTTGAGGAGGATGAGATCGGCCTCCTCCGGCGTCGCCACCTCGCGATAGCCCTCAGTGCCCATGACGTCGGCCATGCGCTGGCTGTCATAGACGTTCATCTGGCAGCCATAGGACTTGACGTAGACGGCCTTGGTCTGGGTCTTTTCGGCGGTTTCGCTCATCAGGGGCTCCGTTGGCCGGTGCTATAGCGGGTTCCCGAAGGGCCGTTAAGGGGGCGCCATTGATGTCACAATCGCGTGATCTCCCGCCGCATCTGCCGAACCATGGACAGATTCCTGGCGTAAGATCACGTTTGTCACCATCGGCGGAGATGACCCATGCATGTCCTGAAGACGGTTGTCTTGTCCGGAGCATTGCTCGCGGCAAGCCTTGCGGGCGCCCAGGCGCTGGAAGGCAACTGGCTGCGCGGTGACGGCAATGCCCGGGTGCGCATCGCCCCCTGCGGCGACAAGGTCTGCGCCACCAATCTGTGGATCGGCGACACGAGTTCCGGCGAGGAGGTGGGCGACCGGCTGGTCATGACCCTGGCCCCCAAGGGACCCGGGAAGTTCGAGGGGACGGCGTTCGACGTCAAGCGTGGCCGCAACTACAACATCATCATCACCACCAGCGGTGATCGTCTCAGCACGCGCGGCTGCATCCTCGGACGCCTTCTGTGTCGGGAAGTGACCTGGACGGCCGCCCGCTAAGGGGCGGCGATCGGAAGGGGGCGTCAAAGGTCAGCGATCACCCCGTCAGCCCGCATCCAGCGGCGTCGTTCCTGCCGGAGACCCGTCGGCGGCCAGCGTGATCTTCTGGACCCGCGCCTCGGCGTCGCGCAGCAGCGCCTCGCAGCGCTTCTTCAGGGCCTCGCCGCGCTCGTAGATGGCGATGGAATCCTCGAGCGGCACGTTGCCGCCCTCCAGTTTCTGGACGATCTGCTCGAGTTCGCCGAGCGCCTTCTCGAAGGAGAGGGCCGCGACATCGGCATGGGGGGCGGCGCTCTTGTCGCTCATGGGCACTCCCGGGGAATCGGCTGGGGTCAGCCGCGCATCAATGCCATGACATGGGCGCCGACGGAACGGCCGAGCCCCTCGAGGTCGTAGCCGCCTTCCAGCACCGAGACGACACGGCCGGAGCAGGTCTCGTCCGCCACCTCCATCATCCGCTTGGTCGCCCAGGCGAAATCGGCTTCCGTCAGGTTGATGTTGGCGAGCGGGTCGCGCTCATGGGCATCGAAGCCGGCCGAGATCAGCACGAGATCGGGACGGAAACCGCGCATGCGCGGCAGGATCACCGTGTCGAAGGCCTCGCGGAAGGCGTCGCCGCCGTCGCCGGCGCGCAGCGGCGCATTGACGATCTGGTTGTGGGCGCCGGTCTCGTTCAGCGCGCCGGTGCCGGGATAGAGCGGCATCTCGTGGGTCGACAGATACATGACCGAAGGGTCCGACCAGAAGATGTCCTGGGTGCCGTTACCGTGGTGGACGTCGAAATCCATGATGGCGACGCGCGTCGCGCCATATTTCGCCTGGGCGTGTCGGGCAGCGATGGCGACATTGTTGAACAGGCAGAAGCCCATGGCGGTCGCCGTCTCGGCATGGTGACCGGGGGGGCGGGTAGCGACGAAGGCGTTGCTGACCTTGCCGGCCATCACCTCGTCGACGGCGAAGACGGCGCCGCCGGCGGAGCGCAGCGCCGCCTCGTAGGACCCGGGCGACAGGGTCGTATCGCCATCGACGTGGACGAGGCCGACGAAGGGCGTGGCATTGACCAGCTTTTCCACGAATTCGGGCGGATGGACGCGCAGAATGGCCTCGGCGGAGGCTTCCGGCGCCTCGTCGCGGGCGAGGTCGGCGAAACGCTCGTGCTCCAGGACATGGGTGATCATGCGGAGACGGTCGGCGCGCTCGGGATGGCCGAAGGGTGTCTGGTGCTCCAGGCACTTGGCATGGGAAATGACGAGTGTGGTCACAGCGGCCGGCCCTTCCATGCACTGTCACGGGGCGCAGAGGCCTCGCCGCCGCCCATCCCGGAATGATTAAAGCATGGGGCGTCCCGCGCAACGGGGGGGCCCCACGCAAACGTGATGGCGCTTGCCGTTTTCCCTGTTGGTGCATCGCAAAACATGGTTTCCCCCCTCGCATCGCCTGTGTCAGGCTGATGACGTTCGGCCACTTGCTCGGGGTTTTTCATGATCCGTGCATTGATCCTTGTCGTGTTCCTGTCTCTCGCCGGGCCCATTGCAGCGCAAGCCCAGAGCCGATCCGCCGCCAGCGAAGTCGATGTGCAGATCGTGCTGGCGGTCGACATTTCCTATTCGATGGATCCCGAGGAGCAGCGCCTGCAGCGCGAGGGCTACGTCAAGGCGATCACCTCGCCGGAGGTGCTCGATGCGATCCGCAAGGGCCTGGTCGGCAAGATCGCGGTGAGCTACCTGGAATGGGCCGGTCATCACGAGCGGCAGGTCGTCATCGACTGGCGGATCATCGACGGGCCGGAGAGCGCCCAGGCCTTCGCGGCCGAACTGCAGTCGAAACCCTATCGCCGGGCCTTTCGCACCTCGATCTCCGGCGCCATCCAGGCAAGCGTCGACCTTCTCGAGAAATCAGGCCTGCGCTCGCTGCGACGGGTCATCGACGTGTCGGGCGACGGCTCCAACAACAACGGCCCCCATGTGGAGATCGCCCGCGACGACGCCCTCGCCAAGGGCATCGTCATCAACGGCCTGCCCATCGTCATCCCGCGGCAGAACACCCGCTATGTCGATATCCCCAATCTCGATGCCTATTACCAGGACTGCGTGGTCGGCGGTCCCGGCTCCTTCGTCATCCCCATCACCAACCCGGAGGAGTTCGTCACGGCGACCCGGCGCAAGCTGATCCTCGAAGTCGCTGGCATCACACCCGTCTGGCCGCTGCCCGGGGGACCCTTCGTCGTCCCGGCCCAGGCCCAGAAGGTCGACTGCCTGGTCGGCGAACGGATCTGGCGCGAGCGCTGGGAGCGGAACTGAGCGCAGCGCGCCAGGGCCGCCCGCGACGGCGCGGGCGTCACGCCGCGCGGGGGGGGGGCATCAGAGGCTGACGAGGCGGATGGCCGTGCCCCAGGGATCGGCCGTCGCGAAGCCGCCGGACAGGGCGGTAATCCCGGTGCCCGCCGAGGCGAGCCTCGCCTGCTGCGCGTCGAGGATGGCGCGGTCCTTCACCTCCAGCGAGAACCAGGCGATGCCTGTTGCGTTTGCATCGCGGGCGCCGGCGCCCTGGCTGCGCCAGGCATTGATGCCGAGATGATGGTGGTAGCGGCCCGAGGAGAGGAAGGCCGCGCCGCTGCGCTGGCGCGTCGTGTCGAGGCCGATCGCCGCGCCGTAGAAGGCCTGGCCGCGGGCGACGGAGCCGACGCGCAGATGCATGTGGCCGATGCGCAGGCCCGCCGGCGCGGAGGCATAGTCGCTGACCTGGGTATTGGTCAGGCCGACGAGGTCGTCGACATCCAGCGGATCGGTGGTCATGGTGACCGCATCGCCGTCCCAGCGCCAGAGGTCCGGGGCGCGGTCACTGTAGACCTCGATGCCATTGCCCTCGGGATCGTCGAGATAGACGGCCTCGCTGACGGCATGGTCGGCAAAGCCGGTGAGCCGCACGCGGTTGCGGGCGACATGGACCAGCCAGCGGGCCAGGTCCTTGCGGGTCGGCATCAGGAAAGCGGTGTGGAACAGGCCGGCCGTGCCCTGGCGCTCGAAAGGCGCCGACGGCCGCTCCTCGAGCACCAGCAGCACATGGCCGCCGGCACCGAGCCCGACGCGACCTGGGGCGGTCTCGATCACCGAAAGGCCGAGCACGTCGCGGTAGAAGCCGGAGACGAGGGCGAGGTCGCGGACGACGAGGGAGACCTGTCCGACGCGCATCGGCGTCTGGTGGGCGAAGAGAACCGGAGCCGGCTCCGTCCGCGGGCCGGCGGCGACGCCCTCGGCCCGCGCCGCCGCAACCGCCGCAACCGACAGGCTGGCGGCGCCTGCCATCTCCAGCAGCGCACGGCGCGTCATCCCCGCATTGAACGCCATCGTCCCGTCTCCTGCCTGTCCAAAAAGCCGCGTCGCCGGTAGCATGGCGGAAGGCCAGCACGCATTTCACGTCCACGTCAGGACCGGTCATGGAATCGTCGATCGCGGCGCTGGGCAGTCCCGCGACCCGTGCTCTTGCATCGGCGCGCGCTTCGGGTTTGTCTGCGCGCCCGTTTCCCCTGGGAGGATGACATGGATTTCGGCCTGTCCGACAAGAAAGCCCTCGTTCTGGCGTCGAGCCGCGGTCTCGGCCTCGGCATCGCCGAAGCGCTGGCGGCTGAAGGCGCGACCGTCATGCTGGTCGGCCGCACCGCCGACCGCATCAAGGCCCATGCCGAGGCGATCACCGCCCGCGGCAAGGGCAAGGCCTATGGCATGGCCGCCGATCTCGGCGCCGACGGCGCCGTCGACGAGATCGTCGCCCTCGCCGAGAAGACCCTCGGCCAGATCGACATCCTCGTGAACAACACGGGCGGCCCGCCGGCCAAGCCTGCGACCGAGGTTGCCCCGGACGAGTGGGCGAAGCTGTTCAAGGTGATGGTCGAGCCGGTCTTCCAGATCACCGCCAAGGTCCTGCCGGGCATGCGCGCCCGCAAGTGGGGCCGCATCCTGACGGTCGCCTCGTCGGGCGTCGAGAACCCGATCCCCAACCTCGCCCTGTCGAACGCCCTGCGCTCGACCATCGTCGGCTGGTCGAAGACGCTGTCGAACGAGGTCGCCAAGGACAATGTGACGGTCAACATGATCCTGCCCGGCCGCATCGCCACCGACCGGATCAAGGAGCTCGACGAGGCCAATGCCAAGCGCTCGGGCAAATCGATGGACGAGATCCAGGCCGCCTCGATCGCCACGATCCCGGCCGGCCGCCTCGGCACCGCCGCGGAATTCGGCGCCACCGCCGCCTTCCTCTGCTCCGAGCAGGCCGCCTATATCACCGGATCGAAGATCCGCGTCGACGGCGGCGCGACCAAGAACGTCTGAGCCAGGCGGGGGCAGCCTCCACAAGGGGCTGCCCCACCGCCCCCCAGCGTCGGGGCAGGGCCAGCTGTTCGTACCGGGCATGACGGAAAGGTCGGCGCCAAGGACCCGGCCCGGATGACACGTCCGCCGCCCTCGGCTAAATCCTCCCCCCATGATCCATCCCGCCAAGGCCGCCCTGCGCGAGGCCGCGCTCGCCCGCCGCGACGCCCTTGATCACGCCTTTCGCATCGAGGCGGCGTTGACGCTGGCCGAGACCTTCCCGCTCGACCGCATTCCCGTCGCCGGCAGGGTGGTGTCGGGCTTCCTCCCCATCCAGTCCGAGATCGACATCCGTCCGCTGATGGACCGCCTGCGCCAGGCCGGCGCGCGCCTGGCGCTGCCGGCGTTCCCGGACCGCAAGGGCCCCATGATCTTCCGCGAGCTCGTCCGCGGCGCCGAGCTCGTGCCCATGGGCTTCGGCACCTATGGCCCGGGACCCGAGGCCGCCGAGGTCCAGCCCGACATCCTGCTCACCCCGCTTTCCGCCTTCGACCAAGCCGGGCACCGCATCGGCTACGGCAAGGGCCATTATGACAGGGCGCTCGCCCGCCTCGACGCGCTGGCGCCGCGCATCGCTGTCGGCATCGCCTTCGCCTGTCAGGAGGTTGACGCGGTGCCGCACGAGCCCCATGACCGGAGACTGGATTTCGTGCTCACTGATAGCGGTTTCAGGACCTTCTGATGCGCCTCCTCTTCCTCGGCGACGTGGTCGGCAAGGCCGGCCGCACCGCCGTCACCGAAAAGCTGCCCGGCCTCATCGCCGACCTGAAGCTCGACTGCGTGGTGATCAACGGCGAGAACGCCGCCCATGGCTTCGGCATCACCGAGGCGATCTACGAGGAGCTGCTCGATGCCGGGGCCGACTGCGTCACGCTCGGCAACCATTCCTGGGACCAGCGCGAGGCCCTGGTCTTCATCGACCGTGCGCCCCGCCTCGTCCGCCCGGTCAATTACCCGTCCGGCACGCCCGGCCGCGGCGCGGCGCTGGTCGAGGCCAAGAACGGCGCGCAGGTGCTCGTGGTGAATGTCATGGGCCGCGTCTTCATGGACGCCATGGACGATCCCTTCGCCGCCGTCGAGCGCGAGGTGGAGGCCGCCCCGCTCGGCCGCGTGGCGGACGCCATCGTCGTCGACATCCATGCCGAGGCGACCAGCGAGAAGCAGGTGATGGGTCATGTGCTCGACGGACGCGTCTCGCTGGTCGTCGGCACCCATACCCACGTGCCGACCGCCGACCACCGCGTGCTCTCCGGCGGCACCGCCTTCCAGACCGATGTCGGCATGTGCGGCGACTATGACGGGGTCATCGGCATGGACAAGGCCGAGCCCCTGCGCCGCATGCGCGAGAAGACGCCGGGCGGCAAGTTCGAGCCGGCGGGCGGGCCCGCCACCCTGTCGGGCATCATCGTCGACATCGGGCCGAACGGTCTCGCAACTGCGGTGACGCCGCTGCGCGTCGGCGGGGCGCTGTCGCCGACCTGACGGCCGTCAGGGAAAGAGGGCGCCGGCCGCGGCGAGGGACGTGTTCTCGACGAGGTCGACGCGACGGACGGTGCCCCCGGCATCCTGTGCCGAGCGGGCGAGGCCGTCGGCGATCTCCGCCGCCTGGGCGTCGCGATGGACCCGCACCGCGGCGACAGTGGTTTCGGTGGCACCATCGATCCCGAAGAAGACCAGGTGGCCTTCGCCCCGGGCTTCCAGCAGGACCAGGCGGTCGACGAGCGCCGCCCGCGCCCTCTCGGCGTCGGGCGGCAGGCTGATGAGCAGGACGACCGCCATGACCGTCAGCCGTTGCGGAAGAGGTAGCTGTAACCGTTGATCGCCGGCACGCCGCCGAGATGGGCGTAGAGCACCTTCGATCCCTTGGGGAAAAAGCCCTTCTTCACCAGATCGATCATGCCCTGCATGGATTTCCCCTCGTAGACGGGGTCCGTCATCATGCCCTCGAGCCGGGCCGACAGCCGGATGGCCTCCACCGTCTCGGGCGAAGCGAGGCCGTACTCCGGATAGGCATAGTCCTCGTTGAGCACGATGTCGGCGTCGGTGATGGCGCGGCCGAGGCCGACGAGGTCGGCGGTGCGTTCGGCGATGCGCTTGATCTGCGCCCGCGTCTCCTTCGGGGTGGCGGAGGCGTCGATGCCGATGACGCGGTCGGCGCGGCCGTCGGCCGCAAAGCCCACCACCATGCCGGCCTGGGTGGAGCCGGTGACCGAGCAGACCACGATGTAGTCGAAGGCGAAGCCGAGTTCGGCCTCCTGCGCGCGCACCTCCTCGGCGAAGCCGACGAAGCCGAGGCCACCGAACTTGTGGTCCGAGGCGCCGGCGGGGATCGCATAGGGCTTGCCGCCCTTGCGCTTCACGTCCTCCAGCGCATTCTCCCAGCTCTGCTTGAACTCGATGCCGAAGCCCTCGTCGACCAGTTCCACATGGGCGCCGAGGATGCGGCTCATGAGGATGTTGCCGACACGGTCATAGACGGCGTCGTTCCAGTTCACCCAGCTCTCCTGCACCAGGCGGCACTTCATGCCGAGCTTGGCGGCCACCGCCGCCACCTGGCGGGTGTGGTTCGACTGCACGCCGCCGATGGTCACCAGCGTGTCGCAGTTCTGCTGGATCGCCTCGGGGATCAGATATTCGAGCTTGCGCAGCTTGTTGCCGCCGAAGGCGAGGCCGCTGTTGCAGTCCTCGCGCTTGGCCCAGAGCTCGACGCCGCCGCCGAGATGGGCCGACAGCCTGTCGAGCTTCTCCAGCGGCGAGGGGCCGAAGGTCAGCTTGTGGCGGGGGTAGCGGTCGAGTTTCAGGGCAGTGGCCATGGCGGCATCTCCGGAGGGTGGGCGGAGGCGGCCACCGGCAGCATCCGATGGGCCATGATGGTGAGCCATCCGGAGAGCACCGGGGTTGCGAACTTGCACAAGAATTGCATCGTCTGTTGCGTCAATCGCCGCCGAAAGCGCAATCCGGATGAAGAAACCTCAAGTCTCACGCAATCCCAAGTCGCAGTCTGCGATGTCCCCTCCGGAGCCGCTGGACCGCATCGACCGGAAGATCCTCAACCGGCTTCAGCGCGACGCCGCCATTCCCAACCAGGATCTCGCCGATGCGGTGGGGCTGTCGCCGGCCCCGACGTCACGCCGCGTCCGGCGCCTGAAGGACGAAGGCTACATCGCCCGCGAGGTCGCCCTCGTCGATCCCGCGCGGGTCGGCTCGATGCTCATCGCCTTCGTCTCGGTGGAACTCGACCGCCAGCGCGAGGACGTGCTGCGCTCCTTCGAGCGGGTGATCTCGACCCAGCCCGAGGTGCAACAATGCTACTTCGTCACCGGCGAGACCGACTACATGCTCATCGTCCTGTGCCGCGACATGGACCACTACAACGACTTCGTCCGGCAGGTCCTCGCCCGTGAGCACAACATCAAGCGCTTCCGCTCGAGCTTCAATCTCCAGCGGATCAAGTTCGACACGGGCATCTATCTGGAGGAATGAGGGGAATTGGCCTGTTGAGCTCGTGCCAAATTCCGGCACTCCTCGACGAAATCGGGAAACCGCAGCCGCATCTCAATCTGCTCGGGAAGCGTTAGATTGTACCAGAAGCCAATCCCAATGGGACCCACCGTCCGAGATGATACGAACCTAATTGGGGTCAAACTGGGCGGCTTTGTAACTATGACGATTCCGCCATGGGCTGCATATTGGAGAGGAGAATCGTTGCCCAAGACATTTTGAATTTTATCGAATTGCGAGTCTCGACCAATATCGATCCATATGCAATTGCGAGAATTCCGCTGTAATACAAATCTCGCAAGGTGCATCGGGATCGGGGCGCCAATTTCAGCGATATGGCAACCAATAAGCTTTGCGAAATACCTGAACAAATCCGTATATAATTCGCTTCCCGTCTGAAGGTCTTTTTTATCAAAAACGGCTCGGGGGTGCAAATCCTGACTGGCATATGCTTCGGCGCGAGCAATAAATGTGCTATACACGCGATCAGCCCGCTGGGTAGCACTTGTATTGCAGATCTCACAGCTTGTGGCCGAGAATTTTAGCCGCTTCGCGTTTGGGCTCTGCAACAAATAGACTGGCTGCATTGACCCACCTGTGGGGGCCAAAGTAATTGCCTCTGATCCAAAATGCCGACGAATGTCGGTTGACTTTATCTTATGCTCGCGCGTCATTCTGAGCCCGCTCGTGCAAATCCAGCACTGGTTCGGTGCGAACGGCTTCACAAAGAAGTAGGGTAGCATTGACAAGTCCCGGCCGCCCAATTGGTCGCCAGCGACCCTAGCTGAGGCGCAAATGCGCAGCAGCGGCCTGATTCTCTCAGTTGGGACGTCACCTCCAACCGCTTGACCCCCCATCAGCTTCCCCCTAATCCGCAGCCCATGTCGCACAACACCTTCGGCCACCTGTTCCGCGTCACCACCTTCGGCGAGAGCCACGGGGTGGCGCTCGGCTGCGTCGTCGACGGCTGCCCGCCTCGGATCCCGCTGACCGCCGAGGACATCCAGGCCGATCTCGACCGCCGCCGTCCCGGCACCTCGCGCTTCACCACCCAGCGCCGCGAGCCCGACGCGGTGAAGATTCTCTCCGGCGTGATGATCGACGACGACGGCGTGCAGGTGACCACCGGCACGCCCATCGCCCTGGTGATCGAGAACACCGACCAGCGCTCGAAGGACTATTCCGACATCAAGGACAAGTTCCGGCCGGGACATGCCGACTTCACCTATGAGGCGAAATACGGCATCCGCGACTATCGCGGCGGCGGCCGCTCCTCGGCGCGCGAGACGGCGGCCCGCGTCGCCGCCGGTGCCATCGCCCGCAAGGTCGTGCCGGGGCTGGTGGTGCGCGGCGCCCTCGTGCAGATGGGCCCGCATGCCATCGACCGCGCCAGGTGGGACTGGGACGTGGTCGGCGCCAACCCGTTCTTCTGTCCGGACCCCGACAAGGCCGCCTTCTACGAGACCTATCTCGACGGCATCCGCAAGGCCGGCTCCTCCATCGGCGCTGTGCTGGAGATCGTCGCCGAGGGCGTGCCGGCCGGCCTCGGCGCGCCGATCTACGGCAAGCTCGACGCCGAGATCGCCAGCGCCCTCATGGGCATCAACGCGGTCAAGGGCGTCGAGATCGGGTCGGGCTTCGCCTCCGCGGCGCTGACCGGCGAGGAGAATGCCGACGAGATCCGCATGGGCAATGACGGCAAGCCGCTGTTCCTCTCCAACCATGCCGGCGGCATCCTCGGCGGCATCTCGACCGGGCAGGCCGTCGTCGCCCGCTTCGCCGTCAAGCCGACCTCGTCGATCCTCACGCCGCGGCTGACCATCGACAAGGCGGGCGGCGAGACCGACATCCTCACCAAGGGCCGCCACGACCCCTGCGTCGGCATCCGCGCCGTGCCCGTCGGCGAGGCCATGGTCGCCTGCGTCATTGCCGATCACTATCTGCGGAACCGCGGCCAGAACGGGTAGGGCAGCATTTGCTGCGTCAGCGAGCTGCGCCCTTGGAGGCTCACCATTTCGGCGCGCGCCTCGGGATGATGAACGTGGAGCTGACATCTGGGCGCGGCAAAGGTTGGGTTGCCTCCCTTCCCGCCTTGTGCCGCTCACCGCCCTCCCCATCGCGAGGTGCGAGCGGAGCGAGCCTCGAAGGACGCACCGTCGCACCGCAGTCTATTCATCCCTGCCAAAACGCAGGGCTGTATCCGCAAAAATTCAGTTTGACTGAAAATTCCTCCCCCGCCATTTTCGGGCCATGAAGCTCGACATCTGGCTCGCCCGTGCCGGCATGACGCGGCTGGCCTTCGCCCGCCGGCTCGGCGTGTCGCCGGCCACCGTCACTGCCCTGTGCAATGGCGATGCGCCGTGGATGTCGCGCGACACGGCGCAGCGCATCGCCGAACTCACGGCGGGGGCCGTCACCCCCAATGACTTTATCGGCCTTGCCGGGCCGCGTGATCAGGAGAGATCCATGCTCGAAGCCACCGAACGCGTGAAGGCCGCCCTCGACGCCTTCGGCAAGGGGCAGATGGTCGTGGTCACCGACGACGACGACCGCGAGAACGAGGGCGACCTGATCGTCGCCGCCTCGCTCTGCACGCCCGAGCAGATGGCCTTCATCGTCCGCCATACCTCCGGCATCGTCTGCACGCCGCTGACCCTGCAGGAAGCGCAGCGCCTGCGTCTCGATCCCATGGTCTCGTCCAACGACTCGCCGCATGGCACGGCCTTCACCGTCTCGGTGGATTACCGCCACGGCACGACCACCGGCATTTCCGCCGATGATCGCACCGCCACGGTCCGGGCGCTGGCCAATCCCAATGTCGGCGCCGTCGATTTCGTCCGCCCGGGCCACATCTTCCCGCTTATCGCCAAGGAGGGCGGGGTGCTCATGCGCTCCGGGCACACGGAGGCGGCGGTGGATCTGTGCAAGCTCGCCGGCCTGCCGCCGATCGGCGTCATCTGCGAACTGGTCAACGACGATGGCACGGTCACCCGCGGACCGCAGGTCACCGCCTTCGCCGAGAAGCACGGCCTCCTGATGGTGTCGGTCGCCGATCTCATCAAGTACCGCCAGGCGCGAGACCGGCTGGTCGAGCGTGCCGGCGAGTTCCCGATCGAGACGCCCTATGGACCCGCCCGGGGCATCGCCTACCGCACGCCCTATGACCGCGTCGAGCATCTGGCGCTGGTCTTCGGCGAGGTCGACGAGGCCGGAGCGACACTCGTCCGCCTGCACCGCGAGACGGTGCTGCGCGACGTCTTCGGCAAGAACCGCTCCTGCGACGCGGCGATGAAGACCCTGGCGCGGAAGGGTGGTGTGCTGGTCTATCTGCGCGACGGCACGGCCGGCGTTCCCGCCCAGTCGCTGGCCGCCACCGCCCCCGCCCCCGACATCCATGAGAGCCACGGCTCGGCCAAGATGCGTGACGACCAGTGGCGCGAGATCGGCCTCGGTGCCCAGATCCTCCGGGATCTCGGTGCCAACCGCATCCGTCTGCTGGCCTCCAAGACCCGCCACTATGTCGGGCTCGGCGGCTTCGGCATCGAGATCGTCGCGACCGAGATGCTGGAGGGCTGACCGGCCCCGCGGCTCCCGGTTCCGGGAGCCGCCGCGGTCATTCGGGCCTGATATTGGCCGCTGCCGCGATGGCCTTCATCTGCTCGATTTCCCTGGCGATCTCGCCAGCCCAATCCGGAATGACACGGTAGACGGGTTCAAATCCCGATTTCCGCATTTCGGCCTGGGCGGCCGGATCGCGCAGGACAGCCGCAAGGGCCTCGCCGAGCTTCGCCCGTGCATCGGCGGGAATGCCGCTCGCCGTCACCACGGCGACCCAGGAGGACAGGTCGATCCCGCCAAAGCCGAGTTCCTGGAGGGTCGGGACGTCCGGCAACATCGGCGACCGCGTCGCCGAGGTCACGGCGAGGGCGCGGACCCTTCCCGATTCGATCTGCGGCCGCGCCGCCACCACCGTGTCAACGAGGAAGGGCACGTGCTTGCCGACGAGATCGTTCATGGCCGGCCCGCTGCCCCGGTAGGGGACATGGACCATGCGGATGCCGGCGACCGACTTGAACCACTCGCCGGCGAAATGCGACACGGTCCCCGTCCCGAACGATGCCAGTGTCAGCTTGTCCGGCTCGGCCTTGGCTGCTGCCACAAGGGCCGGCACGTCCCGGATCGGATGGTCGGCATAGGTCAGGAGCACGAGATTGGCGGTCGCGACCTGGGCGAGAGGTTCGAAATCGCGGGTCGCCACGTAGGGGAGGTTCGGCATGATCGCCGGATTGAGCGTGAAGGTCGAGTTCGACGTGAGGAGGAGGGTGTAGCCGTCCTTTGGGGCCTGAAGCAGCGCCTGGACGCCGATCACAGTGCCGGCGCCCGGCCGGTTGATGACGATGACCGGCTGGCCGAGTCGGCTCTCCAGGGCCCGGCCGAGAAAACGGCTCAGCACATCGGCGGCCCCGCCCGCGGCAAAGGGCGCGATGATCTGCAGCGGCCGTTCGGGGAAGCGGGTCTGGGCCTGCGCCCCCAGCGGGGCAAGAGCTGTCAATGTCGCCAGCAGGGTCGTCACAATGCGTCTGTTCACAATGTTCTCCGCAACGGGGCCTCGCCGGCCCCTCTCGTTCACGACGATCGGCGAAGGGTGAGCCTCGCCGGAACACCCCGTCGCAGCCGCCCGTTCGGGCATGGCGGAATGATCCCCGCGGAAAATAGGCTGCCGATCGGCAGGGCTGCAAGCGGTGGCCGCTGCGCGCCTTGCGTGCAGCACCGTCCGCGCCCTGCGGCCTAATGTCCTTGGGCCAGGACTCCGGAACCGCAGACGTGCGCCTTACTTCCGCGTCATGAAGGCCATGAAGGCCTGTCGCGCCTCGTCGCCCTTGAGCAGCTCGGCGAAAAGCGCGCCTTCCTCGTCCATCCGGGCCCGTACCTCCTCCGCCCCCTTGCGCATGAGGCGGCGCGAATGGGCGAGGGCGATCGGCGGCTTGGAGGCGAGCTTCGTCGCCACCGCGAGGGCCTTGGCCTCGATCTCAGCCGAGGGCACGACGGCGTTGACGAGGCCCATGGCCTCGGCCTCCTGCGCCCCGAAAGGCTCGGCCAGCAGGAGATATTCGGTGGCCTTCTTCATGCCGGCGAGGCGCGGCAGCAGCAGCGACGAGGCGGCCTCCGGCACCAGGCCGAGATCGACGAAAGGCATGCGGAACATGGCAGCCGGGCTGGCATAGGCGAGGTCCATATGCAGCACCATGGTGGTGCCGATGCCGATGGCGAGGCCGTCCACCGCGGCGATCATCGGCACCTCGACGGTCGCCAGCGCCTTGATGAAATCGCCCGCCGGCGATCCGGCGGAAGCCCCGGCCGCCGAGCGCTGCATGAAGTCGGCGATGTCGTTGCCGGCGGTGAAGACGCCCGGGCCGCCGGCGAAGACAACGGCACGCGTGCCCTCGGCAGCCGCATTCTCGATGACGCCGCGCATCGTGTCGTACATGGCGCCGGTCAGCGCGTTCTTCTTGTCGAACCGGTTCATCCGCACCAGCACCACGCCCTTGTCGTGACGGGTGACGGTGACATGGTCGGTGCCGGCCTGCGCAGAGATGCGGTCCATGGAGGGATCCTCAGCTCGCGAGCGGGATGTCGAGGTCGGTGACCGAATGGCCGCCGGTGACGATGGAGGCACCGAGCCCGGGCGCCGCCGTGGCGAGGTTCTCGGCGAAGAAACGGGCCAGGCCCAGGGCCTCGGCGCGCTCGGTATCCGAGGCGCCGTTGCCGCGCAGCCGCAGCGCCTTCTCGGCGAGCGCCGTGCCGCCCAGCGCCAGTCCGAACAGCCGCGCATAGGGCGTGGCGCCGGCCTGCGCATCCGCGGGGTCGGAGGCCAGCGCCGTCAGCAGGTGCTGCGTCGCGCTCTCCAGCGCATCGACCGCCGCACCGAGCCGCACCGCGGTCTGGCCGAAGCCGGCAGCGTTGGCGCCCTTCACCTCGGCGATGACGTGGCGCATGCGGGCGATCTCAGCCGCCACCAGCCCGCCGCCGTCGATGCCGATCTTGCGGGTGACGAGGTCGATCGCCTGGATGCCGTTGGTGCCCTCGTAGATCGCGTAGATGCGGGCGTCGCGCATGTGCTGGGCGGCGCCCGTCTCCTCGACAAAGCCCATGCCGCCATGCACCTGGACGCCGAGCGAGGCGACCTCGTTGCCGATGTCGGTGGCATAGGCCTTGGCGATCGGGGTGAGCAGCGAGGCCCGGGCATGGCCGGCCTTGCGCTCGGCTTCGCTGGCGCCGAGATGGGCGCGGTCGATCTCCGCCGCCAGCATGTAGCAGATGGCCCGCGCCGCCCGCGTCGAGGCGCGCATGGTCGCCAGCATGCGCTTGACGTCCGGGTGTTCGATGATCGCGCTGATGCCCTCGCCCTTCGACCCCGGCGCCCTGCCCTGGCGGCGCTCCATCGCATAGGCCACCGCCTGCTGCGTCGCCCGCTCGGCGATGGAGACGCCCTGCAGGGCGACGGCGAGACGGGCATTGTTCATCATCGTGAACATCGCCATCAGGCCGCGGTTCTCCTCGCCCACCAGCCAGCCGATGGCGCCGCCGGCGTCGCCATAGACCATGGTGCAGGTCGGCGAGCCGTGGACGCCCAGCTTGTGCTCGATGGAATGGCAGCGCACGTCGTTGCGCGCGCCGAGCGCGCCGTCGTCGTTGACGAGGATCTTCGGCACCAGGAACAGCGAGATGCCCTTGGTGCCGGGCGGTGCGTCGGGAAGGCGGGCCAGCACGAGGTGGATGATATTCTCGGTCAGGTCGTGCTCGCCATAGGTGATGTAGATCTTCGAGCCGGTGATCCGGTAGGTGCCGTCACCGGCGCGCTCGGCGCGGGTCCTCAGGCCCGACAGGTCGGAGCCGGCCGACGGCTCGGTGAGGTTCATGGTGCCGGTCCATTCGCCGGAGACCATCTTGGGCAGGTACTTCGCCTTCAGCGCCTCGGAGGCATGGGCCGTGATCGCCTCGATGGCGCCCTGGGTCAGCAGCGGGCCGAGGCCGAAGGCGCCGGAGGCCGCGTTCCACATCTCGATACAGGCGGAGTTGACGACACAGGGCAAGCCCTGCCCGCCATAGGCGTCGGCGGCCATCAGCGCGTTCCAGCCGGCGGCGGCCCAGTCGCTGTAGACCTCCTTCCAGCCGGGCGGCATGGTGACCACGCCGTCCTTGAACGGGGTTCCGTGGTGGTCGCCGAGCCGGTTCAGCGGAGCGATGCGCTCGGCGGCGAACTTTCCGGCTTCATCGAGGATGGCCGCGATGTCCGCGACGGTAAGATCCCCGTAGAGGCCGCTCGCCAGCATTTGTTCGAGGCCGACCACATGCTTCAGCGTGGCGAGCATGTCGGTCACGGGCGCGCGATAGGTCATGGGCAATCTCCGTACGACTTTGGTTCTAGGTCTGACATGGTCCAGCGACAAGGACGCCAAACGCATGATTGATCGGCGCCTCGCAGACGGTCCGGAGGGCGGGTCGCCGATGGTCCTGAATGACGGGGCCTTTGCCTGCGGCGGGATCGCGGGAGATGAGTTTCTGCGGCCGCCGTGCTAAGCGCCGCCTATGCCGCCCCGCTCCACCCTCCGTCTCGCGCCTGACGCCGCCGGCATGGCCGAAGCCGGCCGCCTCCTGCGTGCGGGGCGGCTCGTCGCCTTCCCCACCGAGACCGTCTACGGCCTGGGCGCCGACGCCACCGACGGCCGGGCGGTCGCCGCCATCTACGCGGCCAAGGGCCGGCCGAGTTTCAACCCCCTCATCGCCCATGTGGCGACGCCAGAGGCGGCGCTCGCCCTCGGCCGCTTCAATGCCGATGCGCGGGCGCTCGCGCGCGCCTTCTGGCCAGGGCCGCTGACGCTGGTCGTACCCGTCGCTTCCGGCGAGGCCGTCGCCGATCTTGCCCGCGCCGGCCTCGACACGGTCGGCCTGCGCGTGCCGAGCCACCCGGTGGCGATGGCCCTGCTCGCCGCCACCGGCCGCCCCGTCGCGGCGCCCTCGGCCAATCTCTCGGGTCATGTCAGCCCGACCACCGCCGCCCATGTCCTCGCCGATCTCGACGGCCGGATCGACGCCGTGATGGACGGCGGCGCAACCGCTGTCGGCGTCGAATCGACGATCGTCGCCTGCCTCGACGGCCCGCCGGTCCTGCTGCGGCCCGGCGGCGTGCCGCGCGACGCGGTGGAGGCGGTCATCGGTCGGCCTCTCGCATCCGCGACGGGGGAGGCGACCATCGCGCCGGGCATGCTGGCCTCGCACTATGCCCCGAAGGCAGCCATCCGGCTCGACGCCACCGGCATCGAACCCGGCGAGGCGTTGCTCGCCTTCGGGCCGGGGGCCCCGTCCGGTGCGGCTGACATCCTCAACCTGTCGCCGACGGGCGATCTCGCCGAGGCCGCCGCCAATCTTTTCGGTCACCTGCGGCGGCTCGATGCGTCAGGCGCCCGGCGCATCGCCGTCATGCCGATCCCGGCGCAGGGGCTCGGCGAGGCGATCCGCGACCGCCTCGCCCGGGCCGCCGCGCCGCGGGACTGACGCTTAGCGTTGGAATGTCGCCACCAGTTCCACATGCGCCGACCAGGTGAACTGGTCGACCGGGGTCACCGTCCCGAGTTTCCAGCCCCCCGCGGCGAGGAGGCAGGCGTCGCGCGCGAAGCTCGCGGCGTTGCACGAGACCGCAACGATCCGGCCGATATCAGCCTTGGCGAGGATGGCGGCCTGCGTCTCCGCTCCGGCGCGCGGCGGGTCGAAGACGACGGCGTCGAGCCCCTTGAGGTCGGCGGCCATGAGCGGCCGGCGGAACAGGTCGCGGGTCTCCGCCTGGATCGGCTTCAGCCCGGAGGCCATACGTACGGCCTGGGCGAGGGCGGCGATGGCGCCCGCGTCGGCATCCACCGCCCGCACCTTGGCCTGCCGCGCCAGCCTGAGGGCGAAGGGGCCGACGCCGCAGAAAAGATCGGCCACGGATTTCGCCTTGCCGACCCCCGCGAGGACCAGTTGCACCAGCGCCTCTTCCCCGGCTTCCGTCGCCTGCAGAAAGGCGGCGGGCGGCAGCGGCACCCGGTGGCCGTCGATCATGATGCTCGGCGGCTCGCGCTGCATCACCAGGTCGCCGTGATTGGTGAGGCGAGCGAGGGGGGCGGCATTGGCCGCCTCGATCAGGCGCAGCCGGTCCTTCTCGCCGAGCTTGCCGGGACCGCGCATGTCCATGTCGAGCCCCTGCAGCGTCGCGGTGACCTGCAGGTCGATCGGCTTGCCGACGCCCTCCAGCGCACGGGCCACGAGCCGCGCCGCGGGAAGCGCCCTGTGGAGGGAGGAGGCGAGGAGCGGGCAGGCCTCGATGGCGACGATGGCGTGGCTGCGGGCGGCGGCGAAGCCGACATCGAGCCGGGTTCCCGCGCCGCGCCGGGCGTGGAGCGTGACGCGCCGCCGTCCCGCGCCCTCGGCGTCGATGGTGGGCGCCACCTCCGGGTGAAGCCCGTGCTGGGCGAGGGTCGCGACAACCAGGTCCCGCTTCCAGGCGAGATAGGGCGCCCGCGCCCAATGCTGCAGGGCGCAGCCGCCGCAGGTGCCGAAATGCGGGCAGGGTGGCGCGACCCGCTCAGGGCTCGCGGTGACGATGCGCGAGGGGACGACGCGTTCCGCGACGCCCTCCACCTCCACCACCTCGCCCGGCAGGGTGAAGGGGACGAAGCGCCCCGCGGCGACGCCATCGCCGCGATGGCCGACATGGGAGATGGTGAGGCGGGTGGTCATGGGTTTCCGATCGTTGCCTGCCTGCACTTGGCCCATAGGGGCTGACGGCAGCTCAAGGCCTCGTCCCATGTATCAGGAACTCGCGGTTGCCGTCGCCGCCGGCGATCGGGCTGTCGATCAGGCCGCCGATGCGCCAGCCGAGGCCTTCCGCCTCGGCGCGGACCGCCGCCACAGCGGCCTCGCGCGCCGAGACATCCGTGACGATGCCGTTCTTGCCGACTTGGCCGCGGCCAACCTCAAACTGCGGCTTCACCAGCGCGATGAACGTGGCGTCGGCGGCGAGCAGGGCCGTCACGGCGGGCAGGACGAGCCGCAGCGAGATGAAGCTGACATCGATGACCGCGAGATCAGGCACCGCCGGCAGATCCGACGGCGTCAGCTTGCGGATGTCGGTCGCTTCCATCAGCGTGACGCGGGGATCCGCACGCAGGCTCGCATGAAACTGGGCGCGCCCCGTATCCACCGCGATGACCCGGGCCGCGCCCTCGGTCAGCAGCACATGGCTGAAGCCGCCGGTGGAGGAGCCGACGTCGAGGCAGGTCCGGCCGCCGGGCCTCACCGAGAAGGCCGCGAGCGCCGCGGCAAGCTTGATCCCGCCGCGCGACACCCAGGGATGCGGCGCCTCGGCGGTGATGTCCGCCGTGGAGGCGATCTCCTCCGAGGCCTTGCGCACCGGCCGGCCCTCGGCACGGACGAGCCCCGCCGCGATCGCGGCCTGCGCCCTGGCGCGGCTGTCGAAGAAGCCGCGCTCGACCAGCAGGAGGTCGGCCCGCAGCCGGCGCGGGCTCAAGCCCTCAGGGCCCCGGTTTCGGCCTGGATGAGTTCACGCCCCAGGGCCTCGAAGACCTTGCCGACGATGCCACGCGCATCCAGCCCGCAGCGCGCATACATGGCCTCGGGCTTGTCGTGGTCGAGATAGACGTCCGGCAGCACCATCGTCCGCACCCGGCAGGCGCCGTCCAGCAGGCCGCGATCGGCGAGCGCATGCAGCACGAAGGAACCGAAGCCGCCGATGGAGCCCTCCTCGACGGTGATCAGCACCTCGTGCTCGCGCGCGAGCCGGGTGACGAGGTCGATGTCGAGCGGCTTGGCGAAGCGGGCGTCGGCCACCGTCGTCGACAGGCCGAGCGCCCCGAGATCCTCGGCCGCCTTCAGGCATTCGGCGAGACGGGTGCCGAAGGACAGCAGCGCGATGCGCGAGCCCTCGCGCACGATGCGGCCCTTGCCGATGGCGAGCGGAACACCCTCCACCGGGAGGTCGACGCCGACGCCCTCGCCGCGCGGATAGCGGAAGGCGATCGGCCCGGCTTCATGGACGGCGGCGGTCGCCACCATATGGACGAGTTCGGCCTCGTCGGCGGCGGCCATGATCGTCATGTTCGGCAGGCAGCCGAGATAGGCGACATCGAAGGAACCGGCATGGGTCGCGCCGTCGGCACCGACCAGCCCGGCGCGGTCGATGGGGAAGCGCACCGGCAGGTTCTGGATGGCGACATCGTGCACGACCTGATCATAGGCGCGCTGCAGGAAGGTGGAATAGATGGCGCAGAAGGGCTTGTAGCCTTCCGTGGCGAGCCCGGCCGCAAAGGTCACCGCATGCTGTTCGGCGATGCCGACATCGAAGGTGCGGGCGGGATAGGCCTTCTCGAAGATGTCGATGCCGGTGCCCGAGGGCATCGCCGCGGTGATGGCGACGATCTTCCCGTCCTTCGCCGCCTCTTTCACCAGGCTCTCGCCGAAGACCTTCGTGTAGCTCGGCGCATTGGCCTTGGCCTTGACCTGGGCACCGGTGACGACATCGAACTTCGCCACCGCATGCAGCTTGTCCTCGGTCTCTTCGGCGGGGCCATAGCCCTTGCCCTTCTGGGTGACGACGTGGACGAGGATCGGGCCGAAATCGGCGTCCCGGACATTCTTCAGCACGGGCAGCAGATGGTCGAGATTGTGGCCGTCGATGGGGCCGACATAGTAGAAGCCGAGCTCCTCGAACAGCGTCCCGCCGGTGACGAAGCCGCGGGCATGTTCCACCGCGCGGGTCACCGTCCTGTCGATGGTCCGGCCTAGGCGCTTGGTGAGTTGTTTGCCGATGTCGCGCAGCTTCAGATAGGTCTTGCCCGAGGCGAGGCGGGCCAGATAGGCCGACATGGCCCCGACCGGGGGAGCGATCGACATATCGTTGTCATTGAGGATGACGATCAGCCGTTCCTGCCGGGCCCCGGCATTGTTCATCGCCTCATAGGCCATGCCCGCCGACATGGCGCCGTCGCCGATCACCGCGATGACGGCGTTCTTCCTGCCCGACAGATCACGTGCCACCGCCATGCCGAGCCCGGCCGAGATGGACGTGGAGGAATGGGCCGCGCCGAAGGGGTCATATTCGCTCTCGGACCGGCGGGTGAAGCCGGACAGGCCGCCGCCCTGGCGCAGGGTGCGGATCCGGTCGCGGCGCCCGGTGAGGATCTTGTGCGGATAGGCCTGGTGGCCGACATCCCAGATGATGCGGTCGGACGGCGTGTCAAAGACAAAGTGCAACGCCGTGGTCAGCTCGATGACGCCGAGGCCGGCGCCCAGATGGCCGCCGGTGACCGAGACGGCCGAAATGGTTTCGGCACGCAGCTCTTCGGCGACCTGCCTGACCTGATGTTCGGGGAGCTTGCGGAGATCGGCGGGGATGCGGATCGTGTCGAGAAGAGGCGTGGCTGGGCGGTCTGTCACTCGTGTCACCGGCTTGTGGCGGGACGGATCAATGCGGTTCTCAAGGGCGTCGAGGGGTACACCACCGGACATGGCGGCGCAATGCAGCGGGTGTAGGGCGGCTGATTGGCGCAGCCATGATCTGCGGTCGCAGCGTTGTCGAGAGCCGTGGCTCCCATTATATGCAAAACATAGAATATGAAAAAGGAGCCTCAGTCATGACCAAGGTCTATCCCGAGATCACCCGGGACCTCTCCGCCGGATTGCGCGAATTGCGCAAGGAGGCCGGCGACACCATGGCCGGCTTCTCGACCCTGACCCAGGCCGCCATGAAGGACGGCGCCGTGTCGAAGAAGACCAAGGAGTTCATTGCCCTGGCCCTCGGCGTCGCGGCCCGCTGCGACGGCTGCCTCGGCTACCATGCCGAGGCGCTGGTCAAGCTCGGCGCCACCCGCCAGGAGGTGGCCGAGGTGCTTGGCGTCGCCATCCAGATGGGCGGCGGGCCCTCGCTCATGTATGCGGCCGACGCCTACACGGCCTTCCTGCAGTTCGAGGAGAAGGCCAGGGCCCAGGCCTGACGCCTCACGCCGGCAGGGGGATGAACTCCTCCTCGTCCCCCGGCACGGTGTCGAAGCGCTTCTGCTTCCAGTCCTCCTTGGCCTGGTCGAGCCGCTCCTTCGACGAGGAGACGAAGTTCCACCAGATGAGGCGGGGCCCGTCCATGGTCGCGCCCCCGCACAGGATCAGCCGCGCCGGCGTCACCGCCGCAAGGGTGATGCGGTCGCCGGGGCGCAGCACGAGAAGCTGCCCTTCGCCGAACATGTCGCCCTGGAGGTCGATCTCGCCGGAGACGACATAGAGGCAGCGCTCTTCCGTGTCGGCGTCGACCGGCAGCTTCGCGCCGGCCTCCAGCGCGATGTCGCCATAGATGGTCGGCCAGTGCTGGGTCGCCGGAGAGGTCGCGCCATAGAGCGTGCCCATCACGACGCGGACGGTCTTGCCGTCACCGCTGATGACGGGCAGGTCGCGCTGCGCGACATGTTCGAAGCCCGGTGCCGTCTCCTCGTGGGTCTTCGGCAGCGCCACCCAGCTCTGGATGCCGTGCAGCCTGTGACCCTGGCTCTTCAGGGCGGGATCGGTGCGCTCGGAATGGACGATGCCGCGCCCGGCGGTCATCAGGTTCACCTCGCCCGGCCGCACCGGCAGGTAGGTGCCGAGGGAATCGCGGTGCTGGATCTCGCCTTCGAACAGATAGGTCACCGTCGACAGGCCGATATGCGGATGCGGGCGCACGTCGATGCCGCCGCCGTCGGTGAAGGTGGCAGGCCCCATATGGTCGAAGAAGATGAAGGGCCCGACCATCCGCCGCTTCACGAAGGGCAGGGCCCGGCGCACCGTGAAGCCGCCGATATCGTGGGTGCGCGGGACGATGACCATATCGATGGCGTCGCAGGCGAACCTGTCGCCAGGGGCCGGATCGGGGGTCGGGGCGAAGGACATCGCAGAGCTCCTCTGGGATGGGGCGTCGATGTTGGAAAGGCTAGCGGAGGCGGCCCCCCGGGGCGACCGGCAATCGGGCTCTCACAGATTGCAAGGATGCAAGGTGTCCAGAGGTTCGACTGCCGATCATCGCACTTCGGCGCCCGCAGGCCCCGCCCTTTTTCGCCGGGTCACGTTTGAAGACCGGAGCCATCCCTGAATGGACCGCCGCCCTTCCCAGAATTCACAGATGCCCGGGACAAGGCCTGGAATGGCGGATGGGATGGATACTGGGTAGGGGGCTGGCAGCGTCAGGAGCGCCCTCTATCGGCGTCGCCGCCTGGCGAGAGGACAGTGGAGCCGCTCTGCCGTTGGACAAGCGATCCCGGGAACCTACCTAAGTAGGTGGGCGCCGTGTACCCAAGACCAGGGTCGAGGACAGGGACAGCTCCCGTGAGATCGATAAGGCCCCGGGGAATTTGTGTCCTGACGTGCGTCGCAGCTCCACTTTCACAGATAGGTCGAAAAGCCCTCCGGCGGAAGACCCGTCGGACCGCTCGCAGTGAATTCACCGCCGTCATCCTCTCGAACCCGTTGACGCTTGCGCCCCACCCGTCCCAATAGGCAGCCCGATTTCCCGAATGCCGCCGCCGGAACGCCCGCCATGCCGCTGCCGAAGCCCGTCACCGCCCTCGCCCCGCCGATGCCGGCGCCGCTGATCGAGCGCTTCGCCGCCATCGTCGGGCCCCGCTATGCCATCACCGATCCCGGCGACCAGGCGCCCTATCTGCGCGACGACCGCAGCCTGTATCACGGGCGCACCTCACTGGTGGTGCGGCCAGGCTCGACGGAAGAGGTCGCGGCGGTCATGGCGCTCGCCCATGAAACCGGCACGCCGGTGGTGCCGCAGGGCGGCGCGACGGGCCTCGTCGGCGGGCATGTGCCCCATGAGACCGGTGCCGAGATCGTGCTGTCGCTCAACCGCATGACGGCGGTCCGCGCCGTCGATCCCGCCGGCAATACGATGACGGTCGATGCCGGCGTGACGTTGCAACAGGCGCAGGACGCCGCCGGCGAGGTCGGCCGGCTGTTCCCGCTGAACATCGGCTCCAAGGGCTCCTGCACCATCGGCGGAAACCTCTCGACCAATGCCGGCGGCACCCAGGCGGTGGCCTATGGCATGGCGCGCGATCTTGTCCTCGGGCTTGAGGTGGTGCTGGCCGACGGCCGCATCTGGCACGGCCTGAGGACGCTGAAGAAGGACAATACGGGCTACGATCTCAAGCACCTGTTCATGGGCGCCGAAGGCACGCTCGGCATCATCACGGCGGCGGTGCTGAAGCTCTATCCGGCGCCGCGCGCCATCGAGGCGGCCTGGGTGGCGGTGCCCTCGCCGGAAGCAGGCCTCGCCCTGCTCAACGCCGCGCAGGAGCGCGCCGGACCCTCGGTCACCGGCTTCGAGCTGATGCCGCGCAACCTCTTCGACTTCGTGCTCCGGCACCTTTCCGGCGCGCGCGATCCCCTGGCCGAGCCCTCGCCCTGGTACTGCCTGATGGAACTGTCCACCGCCTCGGCCGCGGGCCTGCGCGAGACGCTGGAGGAGATCCTCGCCGCCGGCTACGAGGAGGGGATCGTCACCGATGCCGCCCTCGCCGACACGATCGACCAGCGCAACGCCTTCTGGCGCCTGCGCGAGGGGATGAGCGAGGTGCAGAAGATGGAAGGCGGCTCGATCAAACACGACGTCTCGGTGCCCGTCGCGGCCGTCCCCGACTTCATCGCGGCAGCGGTCGCGGCCTGCCTCGCCTATATGCCGGACTGCCGTCCCGTGCCCTTCGGCCATCTCGGCGACGGCAACATCCACTTCAACATCAGCCAGCCCGTCGGGATGGACAAGGCGGCTTTTCTCGAGCACTGGGACGCAGTCCAGACCATCGTCCACGATATCGTCGGCACGTTCGGTGGCTCGATCTCTGCCGAGCACGGGATCGGCCGCATGAAGCGCGACCTGCTGCCGGCGGTGAAGGACCCGGTCGCCATGGACATCATGCGACAGATGAAGGCCGTGCTCGACCCCAGGGGCATCCTCAACCCCGGCAAGGTCCTCTAGGACCCCTGCCGGGGCGTCAGGGCCGCGTCAGGCAGCGACCTTGCCGAGGAAGTCCTCGACGGCCGTGCCGAGCCCTGTGGCCGCGCCCTCGACCTTGGCGGTGGTCTCGGCCATGGTCTCCGACGAAGCGGCGCTGGCGCTGGCCCGGGTGGCGATGTCGCTGACGGCCGTCTCGATCCGATTGGTGAGGTCACGCATCTCGCCGATGCTGCGGTTGATCTCCTGGACCGCGGCCGACTGCTCCTCGATACCGGAGGCGAGCGCCGCGGCATTGTGGTCAATCAGTCCCATGCGGCTCGAAATCCCCTCGATCGCGCCGACGGCCCCCTTGGTCAGATGCTGCACGGCGGAAATCTGCTGGGCGATCTCCCCGGTGGCCTTCGAGGTCTGGACGGCGAGGGACTTCACCTCGGAGGCAACGACGGCGAAACCCTTGCCGGCGTCGCCGGCACGCGCCGCCTCGATGGTGGCGTTGAGGGCGAGAAGGTTGGTCTGCTCGGCGATCGACTGGATGAGGGCGACAACCGCGCCGATCTTCTCGGCGGCGGCCGACAGTTCGGAAATGCTGTCATTGGCCTGGGTCGCCTCGCCGGCCAGTTCTCGGACCACTGTCGCGGTCTCGCCGACCTTCTGGGCCAGTTCACCAACGGAGGCACTGAGCTGGTCGCTGGCGGCGGCCACCGCACCGATATTGGTGACGGCGGCCTGGGAGGAATGCGCTGCCCGGCCGGTGATCTCGACGGTCCCCTGGGCCGCCTTCCGGACGGTGCCAGAGGCATCGCCAAGCGCCGTCATGCCGTTGCGCATGCCGGCGAGAATGCCGGCGACGTGTCCCTTGAAGTCGCCGATCGCGGCTTCGAGACGGGCCTGCCGTTCGGCCTGGTCTGTGGCCAGCGAGCGCTCGCTGGAGGCGGCGGCCTCCATGCGCTCGGTGGCACGGTTGGCTTCCGAGACGGCGGCGTCTGACGCCGCGAGCGCGGCCGCGAGGCGGTCGCAGAGCCAGGCCAGCGCCACGGCCTGCGCGACCAGGATGACGGCATGGATGACCACGCGCCCGAAGTCGCCGCCCTCGGGGAACACCGCCATCGGATAGATCATGTTGAGGCCGAGGTGGTGGACGGCGACGACCACCGTATAGGCGGCGACCGACCGCCAGCAGCACCACAGGGCGACGATGGCGAGGCCGGCGAAGAAAGCCATGTGCATGTCGATCTGATAGATCGACCGTTCGAGCGCGAAGGTCAGCATGGCGACCAGTGCCGCGGCGGAGACGGACGAGCCGATGCGGGCCGTCGCATCCGTCCGGCCCTTGCCGATGGCGAGCAGGCCGAGCGCCGCGACGAGCACGGTGCCGGCGAGGGTGATGACCATGCCGCCGGAGCCACGCATCAGGGCGATGGCGATGACCAGCACGGCGACGGCGGCGAGAATGCCCTGCATTGCGACGGCGACCGATCCGCGCAGACGGTCGAGCGTGGATGTGGGTGAAACGAGGCTCATGACGTGGCGTCCCTTCTCAGAGCGAGACGAAAAGTGAAAGACAGGCGGCGGCCATGGTGGCGTCGATGACGAGAAGTGCCCCGGCGCCATAGAGCCGCGTCACGAAGTCGGGATGGTTCGACGAGGCGATGACGATGCGGTTGCTGCGGCTGGCCGAGCGCAGTTCGCCATCCGAGCGCGCGGCGATGGCGGCGGCTCCACCGGCATGGGTCGACCAGGCGAAGACGGCCACCGGCTGGCCGGCGCGCGGCGCCGCAGCCGCGACGATGGGAACCGCGAGGCAGGTCAGAACGGTGAGTGGGAGCAGCAGACGCGCGCTCAGTGCCGGACGCGGAGACATGAAGGATCCGTGGCAGCCCCGGGACGGACGGGATAGTCCGGCGCGAGTCATGGCAAATTGCGCGGAATTTGTTGTTATTTGTTTAAGCATGTGGCACCGGCGGCCGCGGGCCGGTCTCCGATCGACGGGGATCAGTCGAACAGGCTGCCCTGCCCCTTCTGCGGCGCCGCGGCGGAACGGCGGCGGGGTTGCGCCCCGGCGGGCGCGGTGGTCGCAGCGCCGGCCGGCTCCTGCAGTTCAGGCCCGTCATTGGCGACGCGGTTGACCGCCGGCGAGACCGGCACGAGTTCGAGTTCGGTCTGGACCGCCGGCTCGAGCAGCACCGCGGCGCGGTCCGCCGTGGTGGCCGGATCGAGCCATTCGTTCCAGTTGGCGGGCTCGATGATCACCGGCGTGCGGTGATGGATCGCCGCAAGCGGCGGCAAGGCCGGCGACGTCAGCATCGCCACCGTGTCGATCTCGGAGCCGTCCGGCGAGATCCAGGTCTCCCAAAGCGCGGGAAAGGCGAAGAGCCCGCCATCCGGGCGGCGGGCCATGTAGGGGGTCTTCACCTGGCCCGCCCTGTGCCATTCGTAGAAGGCGTCCGCCGGCATCAGCGCCCGACGTCGGACGAAGGCGGCGCGGAACGAGGGCTTCTCTCGCGCGGTCTCGCTGCGGACATTGATGACCAGGGGAAAGTCCTTCGGGTCCTTCACCCAGCCGGGGATGAATCCCCAGCGCATCAGCACGAAACGCCGCCGCCCCTGATCGATGGTGACGACAGGAACAGGCTGTGTCGGCGCGATGTTGTAGCGCGGCGGGAAGTTCGGCCGGTCTTCATAGCCGAAGGCGGCCTGCATCACTTCAGGAATGGTCTTGATCGCATAACGGCCACACATTCAAATCTCACCTGCCCTTGCGTCCTGGAAACTCATGGTCACGACTTAAGGCTTCTTTCACTGCAGGCGTGGCTGAGTGGCGTGTAAAGTTGGGGGCGACCATATTCCATGCTCGACGTCGTTCGTCAGGACTCCACGACAGCGCTGACGCCTGAGCGCCTGCGTGCGGCCAATATTCATCCGGACACGCGGCTCGCCACCGACTACCTCAACCATTTCAACGAAGTCATCATGCTTCTGGAACTGGTCCCGACCATGCCCGACTGCGTGGATGACGTCCTCGCCTGGCAGCCGGCATCCTACCAGCAGCATTTCAACCGCTCCCACTATCGCGACAAGGACCTCGTGCTCCAGGCCTTCGCCGAAGCGCCCGTCGGCTCTCGCCGCCGCTTTCTCGCTTTTGTGGCGGAGATGGACACGGTGATGCTCGATACGATCGCCCAACTGAGAACCCATGCCGGAACACCGATGGCCGGCTACATCGCCGAGGAAGCCTCGGACCGGCTGAAACACCTCGCCGCACGCACGTCCGGCGTCATGAACGCGGTGATCCATGACGACGAGGGCGACGGCGCCTCGGCGCAGGACGCCATCGATGCACTGATGACGCGGTGAGCGGTTCCGGCGGCATCCTCGCGGCGGACCGGTCCTATCCCGCCCGCCCCATCCTCGCCGTCTCGACCGCGGTCATCCGCGACGGGCGCATCCTGGTCGCGCAGCGCGCCAACGCCCCCGGCGCCGGACTGTTCAGCCTGCCGGGCGGTCTGGTCGAGATCGGCGAGACGCTCGCCGAGGCCGCCGCACGCGAACTGATGGAGGAGGTCGGCGTCGTTGCGGCCCCCATCGGCCTGTGCAGCGCCCGCGACATCATCCTGCGGGACGGCGATGACCGGGTGGAACGCCATTTCGTCGTGCTGTCCTTCGCCGCCCGCTGGATCAGCGGCGAGGGCACCGTCTCACCGGAAGCCGCCGCCATCCGGTGGATCCGGCCGGACGAGGCGGCCAGCCTGCCGGCAACCGAGGGGCTGGCGAAGGTCCTTGCTGCCGCCCTCGCCCTGGCCCCGCCCTGAGCGCGTCAACCACCCGCGCAGCTTTCCGTTGCGGCCAGCGGCCACGTCGCTCATATCTCGGCCATGATGAAGCTCGTCCAGGCTTTTGCGCTGCTCGTGGCGCTGGTTCCGGTTGGTCCCGCCGTGGCGCAGGCGCCACGGGCGGCGGCAGCACCCGTGCCGGTACCTCCGGCCGCGCTCAGGGCTCCCTATGAGCCACAACTCCTGCGCCTGTCGGAGATCATCGGCGCGCTGCATTACCTGCGTACGCTCTGCGATGGCCCGGAAGGCGGGGCCTGGCGGCGCGAGATGCAAGCCTTGCTCGATGCCGAGGCTGCCGGAGGGGAACGGCGGGAAAGGCTCGTGCAGGCGTTCAACCGCGGCTATGGCGGCTTCGAGCAGACCCATCGCAGTTGCGCACCCGCGGCCCGGCTGGCGACACGGCGCTATGTCGCCGAAGCGCGGCGGCTGATCGCCGAGATCACCAGCCGCTACGGAAACTGACCGTCTGTATCATTTGGGGAACGGCTCGATTTTCTTCACAGCCGTTAACCTTCCGGTCAGAAACGGGTGTCCCGGCGGGCGGACCATGCTAGGGTTCCGTCTCGTGAAAGGGTCGATCGACGGCCCCGCAATGGACGTCATGATGCATTTTTCTCCTGAGACGACCGTCCGGTCGGCCGAGGCCGAAGACCAGCGCCACGCGGCCATGGGCTACGTCTCCGAAGCCTTCGCCGAGGCTCGCCTTGACGGGCTCGACGTCGATTGCATCGCCCAGGCCGCCATCTTCGCCTCGTTCGTCGAGATGGTCGCGACTTATGGCGAAGAGGCCACCGCCACCTTCGCCCAGCGTCT
Organism: Phreatobacter sp.; assembly: GCF_022843985.1. Lineage (GTDB taxonomy): Bacteria > Pseudomonadota > Alphaproteobacteria > Rhizobiales > Phreatobacteraceae > Phreatobacter. The sequence continues at coordinate 203,060 of NZ_JALHMP010000003.1, forward strand.
GGCCGAGCGCGTCCGGGACGGCGAGTTCACCGTCGACCGCTCTTCCCATTGATTCGGACCGCCACCCCCGGGGGCGCCTCGTGGACCCGCGCAGACTGGCCCTTCTCGCAGCCCTGATCACGACGGCGGTGCTCGGCGTATCGGTGGCACAGATCATGCCGCGGGAGGCCCCGCGTCTGGCCGAGCCGGTCGTCGGCGCCGGCTCACCGCTGCGCTCGACGATCCGGGACGTGACGCCGCTGGCGACGGAGGCTCCCCCACCGGCGGCGAGAACCGCGCCACCGCCTGCCACGCCTCCCGCCCCGGCACCTGCCGTTGCGACGCCTCCTGCTGTTGCGACGCCTCCTGCCGCGACACCCCCGGCCGCGACGCCGGTCCCGGCGCCAGGTCCGCGGCGAGCAGCGCGCGCCCCGGTCTCGGTCGAGATCCTCCCGGACAACGAGGACCTGCGCGAACGCGTCGGCTCGATGCGCGAGCGGCTGATCCTCGCCGCCCGTTCCGGCGACATTGCCCGCCTCGGCGTGGTCTTCCAGATCAACGAGACGATGCCGGTCTTCACCCGTGGGCCGGAGCGCGACCCCGTGGCCTTCTGGAAGGCCGCCTCGGGCGACGGCGAGGGGCGCGAGATCCTCGCCGTGCTGCTCAACATCCTCGACCTGCCGGCGGCCCTCATCAACAAGGGTACGCCGCAGGAAATGTACGTCTGGCCCTATCTTGCCCATGTGCCACTGACCGACCTCACCCCGCGCCAGTCCGTCGATCTCTACCGGCTGATGACGGCGCAGGACGTGCGCGACACGCGCACGCTCGGCGCCTGGGTGTTCTGGCGGCTGGGAATCGGCCCGGACGGCACGGTCCATTTCTTTTTGGCCGGAGAATAGGACTGTATTAATCATGTGATGACGCTGGGGCAGCAGCTTCGCCCGGCTGAAGCTTGTCTTATGCGCCCGTTAAGGCTGCAGCCCTTACTTTCGTAAGCTGCATGGTCGCAGGTGGCGACCTCAGCGGAACCGCCGAGCATGCCGGACAGCAAGACCGTCACCATCGCCATCGACGAACTGGTGGCGCGGCAACCGAGCGCCGGACTGACCGACAAGGTCGTCCGGCTCATCGACCAGTTCGCCGAGAATGCCGCGGTCTATACGAGCGAACAGGCGGACACGGTCGACCACGTCATCGCCCGCCTTGTAGCCGATGTGCCGCCCGATGGGCGGATCGCCATCGCCGAGCGGGTGTCGAGCGACCCCAAGGCGCCGCCGCGCGTGGTGGAGCAACTGGCGGAGGACGACTGGATCGATGTGGCGGGACCGGTGCTCGCCCGCTCGCCCCTGCTGTCGAACGAGACCCTGCTTAAGGTGATCGATAGCCAGGGCCAGTCTCATCTGCTCGCCATCAGCCGTCGCCGCACCATTCCTGCAGCCGTCGCAGATGCGCTGGTGGTCCGCGGCAACCGCGCCGTGGTCCGCGCCATTGACCGCAATCCCGGGGCCGATCTGTCGGCGGAGGCTCGGACGCACCTGGACCAGCGTCAACGCGCCAGGTTCGAGGAACTGCGCAAGGCCCCCCGCAAGGCCGTCGAATATCCGGCCGAACTCAGCCGCCAGGACGGAGGCGGCACGGTCAGGTGCCGGCTGGTCGACATCTCCAAGACAGGCGCCAAGCTGATGCTGGCGACGTTGGCGCGCCCGTCGGGGCCGCTGCTCCTGAGCTTCGCCAGCACCGCCGTGAAGCGCAGCTGCGAGCCGGTCTGGCAGGATGGCCGCGACATCGGCGTCCGTTTTCTCTGATCCCCGACGGCGGCTGGCCCAGAGGCCTCAGGCGGCGGCCCGGAGCCGGGATGCCGTCACGCCCGCTGGTCCTGGAAACGGACCACCTGCCCGCCCGAAGGCGTCGCGAGATCACCCTCCCACATGACCCGGCGGCCGCGGATGACGGTGCCGACCGGCCAGCCGGTGACCTGCTTGCCGTCATAGGGCGTCCACTGGCTCTTCGAGGCGATCCAGCCATTGGTGATGGTCTGGCGCCGCTTGAGGTCGACGATGGTGAAGTCGGCATCGTAGCCGGCGGCGATGCGGCCCTTGCCGGCAATGGCGAAGATGCGACAGGGGCCGGCGCTGGTCAGGTCGACGAAGCGCTCCAGCGTCAGCTTGCCGGCATTGACGTGGTCGAGCATGGTCGGCACCAGCGTCTGCACGCCGGTCATGCCGGAAGGCGAGGCCGGATAGGTCTTCTGCTTCTCCTCCAGCGTGTGGGGAGCATGATCGGAGCCGAGCACGTCGACAATGCCCTGTGCGATGCCCTTCCAGATGCCGGCCTGGGCCCTGATGTCGCGCACCGGCGGGTTCATCTGGGCGAGGGTTCCGAGCCGCTCGTAGCAGTCAGGCGCGACGAGGGTCAGGTGGTGAGGCGTCGCCTCGCAGGTGGCGACGTCCTTGTGGTGCTGGAGATAGTCGATCTCCTCGGCGGTCGAGATATGCAGCACGTGGATCTTGGCGTTGAAGCGCTTGGCGATTCCGACGAGCCGCTCGGTGCAGATGAGCGCTGCGGCCTCGTCGCGCCAGACGGGATGGGAACGCGGGTCGCCCTCGATACGTTCGCCCTTGCGGTCGCGCAGGCGGAACTCGTCCTCGGAATGGAAGGCGGAGCGTCGGCGGGTGTTCTGCAGGATCGCGGCGACGCCGGCGTCGTCCTCGACCAGAAGGGACCCGGTGGATGAGCCCATGAACACCTTGATGCCAGCGGCGCCGGGCAGGCGCTCCAGTTCGGCCACGTCCTTGGCATTGTCATGGGTGCCGCCGACCCAGAAGGCGAAGTCGCAATGCATGCGGGATGTGGCACGGCTCACCTTGTCAGCGAGCGCCGCCTCGGACGTGGTCAGCGGATCGGTGTTCGGCATCTCGAAGACAGTGGTGACCCCGCCCATGACGGCGGCGCGGGAGCCGGTCTCCAGGTCCTCCTTGTGGGTCGGCCCCGGCTCGCGGAAATGCACCTGGCTGTCGATGACGCCGGGGAGGATATGGAGGCCGGTGCAGTCGACGACCTCTCCGGCGGAGGCCTGGCCGAGGTCGCCGATGAAGGCGACGCGGCCCGCCGTGACGCCGATGTCGCGGAGGGTCCGGCCGTCCTGGTTGACCACCGTGCCGTTCCTGTAGATGACGTCGTAATTGGGCATGGCGCGGCTCCCGGCATGATGCCGGGCCTTGTCCCCGGCGGGGACTTGCTTATGTCCGAGAACCATTACCGTGCCAAGCGAACGAGATGCCTCATGCCCAGCGCAGCCCTGCCTGACCGTGGCGTCATCCGCGTCAGCGGCGAGGACGCCCCTACCTTCCTGCAGGGCCTTGTCACCTGCGACGTCGTGGCGATTCCGGCGGGCGAGGCCCGTTTTGGGGCCCTTCTGACGCCGCAGGGCAAGATTATCGTCGATTTCTTCGTCATTCCGGCACCGGGCGACACCGGTGGAGGCTTTTTCGTCGATGTGCCGCGGGCACTCGCCGCCGACCTCGCCAGGAAGCTCGCCTTCTACCGGCTGCGCGCCAAGGTCGCAGTCGCGGACCTGTCGGACGAGGTCGGCGTGATGGCGATCTGGGGTGACATGGGCAAGCCGGAGGGCGCCGTCGCCGTGCGCGACCCACGCCATCCCGCCCTTGGCTGGCGCATGATAGCGCCGCTGCCGCTGGAGAACCCGTCGGATGCGGGCGCCTATGACGCCTACCGCATCCGCCTCGGCATTCCCGCGGGCGGCCGCGATTTCGCCTATGGCGACGCCTTCCCGCACGAGGCGGATATGGACCAACTCGCCGGCGTCGACTTCGCCAAGGGCTGCTATGTCGGCCAGGAGGTGGTGAGCCGCATGCAGCACCGCGGCACGGCCCGCACCCGCGTCGTGCCGGTGACCTTCTCCGACTTCCCGCCCATGGAGGGGCTGGATGTGATGGCCGGCGAGAAGACAATCGGCATGATGGGATCGGCGGCGGACGGCCGCGGACTTGCCAAGCTCCGCCTCGACCGCGTCGCCGATGCGCTGGCGGCCGGCGAGGCGATCACGGCGGGCGGCATCGCCCTGACGCCGGTCAAGCCGGACTGGGCGCGCTTCGCCTGGCCGGGGGAGACGGGCGGGGGCTGAGGGACGAAGAAGGGCCCCACCCGCCCCCTCCCCCTGCTGACGCCAGGAGAGGGAGACTCCGGCGTCGGTTTTGCTTTGGCTCCGGTTGCACCAGGCTCTCCCCCCTGCGATTGGGCGGCGACGTCAAAGTCCGCCTCTCCGCGCAAAGCGGGAGGGCGAGGGTTGGGCCTTCGCTTCTCAATTCACAGAAAACTCTGCGGATCGACGTCGATCTCCAGCCGCACATTGCCGCGCGGGGCCTCGACCGCGGAGAGCCAGCGGCGCATCCAGCCCGACAGGTCGAAGGCGCGGGGCGAGCGGGCGAGCAGGCGGACGCGGTGGCGGCCGCGCACCAGCGCCAGTGGCGCCTCCGCCGGCCCCAGCACTTTCACCTCCGGGGTCGGCGGCACGGCGCGCACCAGCGTCCGCGCATAGGCCTGCGCGTCGCCCAGCGCCTCGGCCGAGACGACCAGGGCGGCAAGGCGTCCGAAGGGCGGCAGCATGGCCGCCTCGCGCATGGCGATCTCGGCCTCGTAGAAGCCCTCGCGATCCCCCCGCACGATGGCCTGGATGATCGGGTGCTCCGGCTGGTGCGTCTGGATCAGGGCGCGCGAGCCGTCCTTCGCCCGCCCTGCCCGGCCGACCACCTGCTGCAGCAGCTGGAAGGTGCGCTCGCCGGCCCTGGGGTCGGCATTGGAGAGGCCGAGATCGGCGTCGATGACCCCAACCAGGGCGAGGTTGGGGAAATTGTGCCCCTTGGCCACCAGCTGGGTGCCGATGACGATGTCGGCCTCGCCGCGGGCCACCGCCTCGATCTCCTGGCGGATGCGCTCGATGCCGCCGGCCATGTCGGAGGACAGCACCAGGAGCCGCGCCTCCGGGAAGAGCGTGGCGCATTCCTCGGCGAGGCGCTCGACCCCCGGACCGCAGGCGACGAAACTGTCGACCGCCTCGCATTTCGGGCAGTGCTCCAGCGGCGGCATGTTGAAGCCGCAATGGTGGCAGACGAGCCGGCGGCGGAAGCGGTGGTCGACCAGCCAGGCCGAGCAGTTCGGGCACTGGATGCGCTCGCCGCAGGTGCGGCAGAGGGTGAGCGGGGCATAGCCGCGCCTGTTGAGGAAGAGCAGCGCCTGCTCTCCGGCCTCGACCGTGCGGCGGATTTCCGCCTCCAGCGCCGGGGCGATCCAGCGGGTGCGTTGCGGCCCGGCGCTGCGCAGGTCGACGGTGGCGATCTTCGGCATGTCGCGGCCGCCGAAACGCTCGGGCAGAACCAGGCGGCGATAGCGGCCGCGATCGGCATTGACGCGGCTTTCGACGGAAGGGGTGGCGGAGGCGAGGATGACGGGAATGGTCTCCAGCCGGGCGCGCACCACCGCCATGTCGCGGGCGTGGTAATGGACGCCGTCATCCTGCTTGTAGGCACCCTCGTGCTCCTCGTCGACGACGACAAGGCCGAGATCGGCGAAGGGCAGGAACAGCGCCGAGCGGGCGCCGATGACCACCTGAACCTCGCCCGAGGCGACGCCGGCCCAGACGCGGCCGCGCTTCGTCGCGCCGACTCCGGAATGCCAGGCGGCGGGACGGTGGCCGAAGCGGGCGGCGAAGCGGTCGAGGAACTGGGTCGTCAGGGCGATCTCGGGGACGAGGATCAGCACCTGGCGGCCCTGGCGCAGCGCCTCGGCGACGCCTTCGAGATAGACCTCGGTCTTGCCGGAGCCGGTGACGCCGTCGAGCAACTGGACGGCGAAGGCACGGGCCGCGACGGCGTCGCAGAGGGCGAGCGCGGCGGCATGCTGGGCATCGTTGAGGGAGGCCACGCCGTGATCGGGGTCGAGCCTGGCCAGGACTTCCGGCGGCAGCAGCACGGCTTCCAGCGCGCCGTCATCGACCAGGCCGTCCACCACGGAGGCCGAGACGCCCGCCTCGCGGGCCGCCTCGCCCTTGGCGCGGGCGAGACCGTCGGCGAGATGGGCGAGAAGGCGCCCGCGCGCCGGCGTCAGGCGGGCCGGCGCGGCACCGGTGACACGGATGCCGACCCGCGGCTTCGGGGGCGTGAGATCCTCCGGATCGCGCAGCGCCATGCGCAGCACCATGCCGCGGGGACTGAGGGTGTAGTCGGCGAGCCAGTCGCAAAGCTGGCGCACCGCATGGGGGACCGCCGGCACGGCGAAGCGCTGCGCCACGTCCTTCAGCCGGTTGTGGGAGACACCGCCGGGCGTGTCGCGCAACGCCCAGACAGCCCCGATGGTCGTCCGGTTGCCCAGCGGCACGGCCACGACGTCGCCGGGCGCCAGCACCATCCCCTCGGGGACGCGATAGCTGTAGGGCCGGTCGACAGCGACCGGAATCAGCACGTCGGCAAAGCGGGGCGCGGTCATGACGATGGCCTAGCGTGCCACGGACGCGAAGGGAATGGCACCGGCGGCGCAAGCGCTCCGGCCGGGAGCGCCGCAAGGCTGGCGGCCACGAAGCAGGCGTCCAGTTTGGATTCGTTCCAATGTTTTGGCGACGCATTGCCGCTAGTCCCGTTTCGCGTTAGATAGCTGACAGCCTCAGTCAACTTTACTCGCCTCGCTGGACTGGAGCGGAGAGCCGCTGTGATCGTCTGTCACTGCAACGTCCTGAGCGATCATGACATCCGGGCCTGCCTCGGTGACGGACCGGACTGCCCGCGTGGCGTCGGTGAGGTTTATAGCTGCCTCGGCTGCAGTCCCGAATGCGGACGCTGCGCCCGCACCATCCGGGCCATCCTGCGCGAGGCGGGCGTCGGGGGCTGTGCCGCCTGCCCCGTGGGCGAGTGTGGTGGCCACGAGATCGCCGCCGAGCCGATGCTCACCGCCGCCGAATAGCCGATCCTCGCGCCATCGCGCCACCATAGCCCCGCTCCGGCGGGGCTTTGCTGTATGGCCTCTTGCCCCATCAACCTAGAATGATTATAAACTGGATCGCGCCCTCGAGGCAGCGATTCATTGCAACAGTGGAGCCGGCCATGAAGGGCGACAAGAAGGTCATCGATTATCTGAACAAGGGGCTGCGCAGCGAGCTGACCGCCGTCAGCCAGTACTGGCTCCACTACCGCATGCTGCACAATTGGGGCTTCCTCGATCTCGCCAAGTACTGGCGCAAGGAATCGATCGAGGAGATGGTCCATGCGGACAGGTTCATCGACCGCATCCTGTTCCTCGAAGGCCATCCGAACCTGCAGGTGCTTGATCCGCTGCAGATCGGCCAGGATGTCGGCGAGATCATCCAGAGCGATCTGAATGCCGAGATCGGCGCCCGCGCGCTCTACCAGGAGGCCGCCGGCTATTGCGAGACGGTGAAGGACTATCCCTCGCGTGACCTGTTCATCCAACTGATGGCGGACGAGGAAGGACATATCGACTTCCTCGAGACGCAGCAGGAGATCATCAAGACCATCGGCGTCCAGCTCTACATCCAGAAGCATATGGGCCCGGTCGGCGGCGACCACTGAGGCCGTTCACCCCCCGTGAACGCGTGCCATGGCAGGTTCCTGCCATGGCGTTTCCCCGCACATCCGCAACGGTCCTGATCCCCGGCGCCGCCGACGACACGGCGGCCGCCCTCGGCCAGTGGCTCCTGCACCTCTCCGCCGAGCGCGGCCTGTCGCCGAAGACGCTGGAGGCCTATGGCCGCGACGCCCGCTTCTTCCTCGCCTTCATGGCCGGACATCTCGGCCGACCCGTCAGCCTCGGCGCATTGGAGGGACTTCAGCCGCGCGACGTCAGGGCCTTCATGGCGAAACGCCGCGGCGACGGCCTGGACGGTCGGTCCATCGCCCGGGGGCTGGCTGCCGTCCGCTCCTTTGCCCGGTTTCTCGAGCGCGAGGGTCGCGGCCAGATGGCGGCCTTCGCCGCGGTGCGGACGCCCAAGACCGGCCGGCGTTTGCCCCGCCCGCTGCCCGTCGCGGCCGCCCGCGCCGTCTCCTCGATCGAGGCGCGGGCCCATGATGACGTGCCCGACTGGGTGATCGCGCGCGACACCGCCGTCCTCGCCCTTCTCTACGGATCCGGGCTGCGCATCTCCGAAGCCCTCGGCCTGGCCCAGAAGGATGCACCGCTGCCTGACGGCGACGGGCAGATCACGGTCCTCGGCAAGGGCGGCAAGATGCGGCAGGTCCCGGTCATCCGGCCTGTCGCCCGGGCCATCGCCGACTACCGCCGCCTGTGCCCCTGGGCGCTCGGGGCGGACGATCCGCTTTTCGTCGGGGTCAAGGGCGGCCCCTTGTCGCCGCGGATCATCCAGCTCGCCATGGAACGCCTGCGCGGCGCGCTCGGCCTGCCGGAGACGGCGACGCCCCATGCCCTGCGCCATTCCTTCGCCACCCACCTGCTCGGCCGCGGCGGCGATCTCAGGTCGATCCAGGAACTGCTCGGCCACGCCTCGCTGTCGACCACCCAGATCTACACCGAGGTCGACACCGCCGCCCTGCTGCGCGTCTACGAGAGCACGCATCCGCGGGCGTGAGGCTCACCGTGCGGCGTGAAGAGCGGCCCGCTCGCGCCGCAGCCGCCGGAAGCGCATGAGCAGGCGCAGGGAGCGGCGGGCCCGTCCAGCCCGCAGGATGCGCAGATGGCCGAGGATCCGGCGCTTGATCGGGTCGACATGTCCATGGGCCCAGGCGAGCCAGCGAGTCCAGATCCCGTAGAGGCGGACGAAGAGCGGGATCTGCAGGAGCTTCGGCTTGCAGGTCTCGAAGAGGAAGGCGGTGACGCCGACCCCGACCACCTTGGCGAGGACCAGCACACCGGCACCGAGCACGAGATGGCCGGAGGCGATGAGCCCGAGGGCTGCGAGCTTGAAGGGAAAGAGCAGAGCGGCGGGCACGGCGAAGACGGCGAGGGTCGCATAGGGCGGCAGGCGCCCGATGGCGTCATGGATCGCCTGTTTGAGCGCCTTGAACGGCAGCACCTCGACCAGGCGCGCGATCACCGGGCCGAGCCGGTCCCAGATCCAGGTTTCGACGAGGATGACGACGGCCGCCGCGACGATCACGGGGCGAAGAACGAGACGATGAAGGGGCTGGGACACGACTGGGTTTCCGGTGACACGCAAGCGGGCTTGTCGCTGCCGGCCGGCGAACCCACCCGCGCGATCCTAGGCCTCGCGCACGAGGAAAACGTTACCCTTCGACCGTTCGGGAAGGGCGCGATAGCCGCAGCCGGCCAGAACGGGGCGGATGTCCTCAGCCCAGAGATGGGAGAGTTCATCCTCGAGACAGATGGCCGAGGGCCAGAGGCTCTCGGGTGCACTGGCGAAGAAGGCTGCGAGCACCCGGTCCTCTATGCCCTCGACATCGATCTTCAGGACGTCGATGCGCGTCAGGTCGGACTCACGACAGATCGAGAGCAGCGATTTCATCGGCACCACCACATTGCCGGCCGCATCGGCCTTGGACAGGGCCGTGTCTCTGGCATTGACCGAAAAGCGCAATGCGCCGTCGCTGTCGCCGACCGCGCAGGGAACGATCGTCAGGCGGTCGGCCAGGCCGGAGAGGGCGGCATTGGCACGCAGCCGGTTCAGCGGATTCTCGGTGGCCTCCACCGCCACGACGCGGCCGCCGGCACCGGTCGCGATCAGGCCGGCAAGGGCGAACTGGCCGACATTGGCGCCGCAATCGACCAGGGTGCCGCCGTGCGGCAGCCGTTCCGTGACGAAACGGATGCTGGCCCTCTGGTAGTGCGGGTCGAGGAGCAGGCCGACCTCGACGGCATTGTCGGCAACGTCGAGCCGGTAGCGCAGCGGCCCCCGCTCCACATCGACGGGCCCGGGGCGCAGCCGGGAGACAAGACGGGACAGCGGCCGCCGGAACGTGCCGCGGCGCAGGATGCCGGCGAGCGGCCCCGACTGGCACAGGCCGATGATGGTCTGCTGCATCGGGGTCGGCGCGAAAGTGCCGAAGGGCGGCGTTTCAGCATTCACGGCGAGGTCCACCCTCCAGCGACAGTCCATGCGGCCGGACCCGGCAGGCAGGGTCGGGTCGAGCCACAGCCGGCAGGCAGGGGAACCGGCCGGAGCGGCGGCCGGAGCCCCCAGGGGTGCCGGCGCGCCAGCGACATGGTCAGTACACGCGGGCCTTGGGCTCGATGTACTGGATCTCGTTGGTCATGGTGTAGGTGTGGACCGGACGGTCGTCGAGCGTCACGGTGCGCGACGCCGTATCGGCGAAGGCCAGCGTGTGCTTCATCCACTCCTTGTCGTTGCGGTCGGGGAAATCCTCGCGCGCATGGGCGCCGCGGCTCTCCTGCCGGTTCGCCGCCGATTCCATCGTCACCACGGCCTGGGCGATCAGGTTGTCGAATTCCAGCGTCTCGATGAGGTCGGAATTCCAGATCAGCGACCGGTCGGTCGTCTTGATGTCGACCGCGCCGCGCCAGACGTCGCCGATCAGCTTGCGGCCCTCTTCCAGGATCTCGCCGGTGCGGAACACGGCGCAGTTCGACTGCATGACCCGCTGCATCCCGCTGCGCAGTTCCGACGTCGCGGTCGACCCGGAGGCATGGCGGAAGGCGTCGAGGCGCGACAGGGCGAGGTCCGAGGCATGGGCCGGCAGGTCCTCGTGCTTTTCCCCGGGGGTGACCGTCTCGGCGGCGCGCAGGCCGGCGGCGCGGCCGAAGACCACGAGGTCGATCAGCGAGTTGGAGCCCAGGCGGTTGGCGCCATGCACGGAGACGCAGGCTGCCTCGCCGATGGCCATGAGGCCGGGGACGATGGAATCGGCGTCGCCGTTCTTCTTGGTCAGCACCTCGCCGTGATAATTCGTCGGGATGCCGCCCATATTGTAGTGCACCGTCGGGATGACCGGGATCGGCTCCTTGGTGACGTCGACGCCGGCGAAGATCTTGGCGCTCTCGGAGATGCCCGGCAGGCGCTCGTGGAGGATCTTCGGGTCGAGATGGTCGAGGTGCAGGTAGATGTGGTCCTTGTTCTTGCCGACGCCGCGGCCCTCGCGGATCTCGATGGTCATCGAACGCGAGACGACGTCGCGCGAGGCGAGGTCCTTGGCCGAGGGAGCGTAGCGTTCCATGAAGCGCTCGCCCTCGGAATTGGTGAGATAACCGCCCTCGCCGCGCGAGCCCTCGGTGATCAGGCAGCCCGAGCCGTAGATGCCGGTCGGGTGGAACTGCACGAACTCCATGTCCTGCAGCGGCAGGCCGGCACGCAGGACCATGGCGTTGCCGTCGCCGGTGCATGTGTGGGCGGAGGTGGCGGAGAAATAGGCGCGGCCGTAGCCGCCAGTGGCGAGGATGGTCTGGCGGCCGCGGAAGCGGTGGATCGTGCCGTCGTCCATCTTCAGGGCGACGACGCCGAGACAACGGCCGTTCTCGCTCATGATCAGGTCGATGGCGAAATATTCGATGAAGAACTCGGCATTGTTCTTCAGCGCCTGGCCGTAGAGCGTGTGCAGCATGGCATGGCCGGTGCGGTCGGCGGCGGCGCAGGTGCGCTGGGCCGTGCCCTTGCCGAAATGGGTGGTCATGCCGCCGAAGGGACGCTGGTAGATCTTGCCGCTCTCGGTGCGCGAGAAGGGCACGCCCCAGTGCTCGAGCTCATAGACCGCGGCCGGCGCGTTGCGCACCAGATATTCGATCGCGTCCTGGTCACCGAGCCAGTCGGAGCCCTTGACGGTGTCGTACATGTGCCACTGCCACTGGTCCTCGCCCATATTGCCGAGCGAGGCGGCGACGCCGCCCTGGGCCGCGACCGTGTGCGACCGGGTGGGGAAGACCTTGGAGATGCAGGCGGTCTTGAGACCGGCCTGGGCGCAGCCGACGACGGCGCGCAGGCCGGCGCCGCCGGCCCCCACGATGACCACGTCATAGGTGTGGTCGGTGATGTCGTAGGCGCGGCCGTTGGTGGCAGGTGAGGCGGCTTCAGCCATGGGGCGAGCTCCCGGTATGAACGACGTTTCGACGTTTATACGCCGAAGGAGAGTTTCAGGATCGCAAAGACGCAGCCCATTCCGACGGCGACCGAGAAGAAGGTGTTGGCGAGCAGGAGGACGACCTTGGTGCCCTCGGCCGGCACATAGTCCTCGATGATCATCTGCATGCCGAGGCGCATGTGCCAGGTGGCCGAGACGACGAAGAGAATCAGCGGAATGGCGACGAGCGGAGCGCCGAGGGTCGCCTTGACCGCGGCATAGTTGGACCCGGCCGTCGTGATGATCAGACCGATGACGAAGAGCGACAGCGGCACGTTGGCGACCGCCGTGACCCTCTGCATCCAGAAGTGCTCGGTTCCCGAGCGGGCCGAACCGAGGCCGCGGACACGGCCGAGCGGAGTACGCATGGAGGACTTGGAGTGCGACATGGTTCCCGGCCTTTCTCAGAAGCCGCCGCGCACGGCATAGGCGACGATCCAGGTCAGGACCGTCAAGACGATGGAGCCGACGAGATTGGCCCGCACGAGCCATTCGCGCTCGCTCGGCCCGAAGCCGCGGCCGGTATCCCAGATGAAGTGGCGGATGCCGCCGAGCATGTGGTGGAACAGCGCCCAGGTGTAGCCGAACAGGACGAGGCGCCCGATGATCGAGCCGGCGAACCATTGGAACGTCGCATAGGCGGTCGGACCGGATGCGGCGGCGATCAGCCACCAGGCCATCAGGAGCGTGCCGAAAAACAGGGCCGCGCCGGTGATGCGATGCACGATCGACATCATCATCGTCAGCATGGGGCGGTAAATCTGGAGGTGCGGCGAAAGCGGGCGCTCGCTCACGGGCTTTGGATCGGCCATCTTGGGCATTCCTCATATCCGGCTGGGACGCTTGCTGCAGTGCCACCGGAAATCATGGGCCTGTTTACGGGACCCGGCGCGCCGACGCAACGAGTCTGGAATGAGACAAAGGAGGGACGAAACGCCGGTCTGCACATGGCGCGGTTCTGCCTTGCGCGGCTTGCCGAGGTCCAGCCCTGCCTTTATTGCCTGAGGCCGATGCCCAATACGCTGTCCCGCTATCAGGCGCTGGTCGATGCCGGCGAGATGTCCTTCGATGCCGCCCAGGCCGCCGTCGCCGGCCGGCTGGCCGCACTCAATGCGCGGTTGTCCGACTACCGGCTGACGCGCCGCAAGTCCTCGGCCCTCGCCTGGCTGTTCTCGCGCGGCCAGAAGCCCGAGCCGGTGCGCGGCCTCTATATCTGGGGCGATGTCGGCCGCGGTAAGACCATGCTCATGGACCTGTTCATGGAAGGCAGCCCCGTCAGGCGCAAGCGCCGGGCGCATTTTCACGAGTTCATGGCCGACGTCCACGAGCGCATCCATGCCTATCGGCAGAAGCTGAAGGCCGGCGAGGTCAAGGGCGAAGACCCGATCGGTCCCGTCGCGGCGGAACTGGCCGAGGAGGCCTGGCTCCTGTGCTTCGACGAATTCTCGGTGACGGACATTGCCGATGCGATGATCCTCGGGCGGCTGTTCACCCGGCTGTTCGAGGAGGGCGTGGTGGTCGTCGCCACCTCCAACGTGGTGCCGGACCTGCTCTACCGCGATGGGCTCAACCGGGCGCTGTTCCTGCCGTTCATCACGTTGCTGCAGGAACGGATGGACGTGCTGAAGCTGGAATCGCGGACTGATTTCCGGCTGGAGAAGCTGGCCGGCCAGCCGATCTGGACGACACCGCTCGGCCCGGCCTCGGATCAGGCGATGGACCAGGCCTGGATGCGCCTCACCGGCGGGGTGGAGGGCGAGCCGACGGCCCTGCAGGTGAAGGGGCGGCGGGTACCGGTGGCGCGGCAGGCGCATGGCGTCGCCCGGTTCAGCTTCGCCGAACTCTGCGAGACGCCGCTCGGCGCCTCGGACTACCTCGCCATCGCCCATGCCTTCCACACGGTGCTCGTCGACCGGATCCCGGTGATGAAGGGGCTGGAGACGCGCAACGAGGCCAAGCGGTTCATCACCCTGATCGACGCGCTCTACGACAACCAGGTCAAGCTGGTGGCAAGCGCCGGCGACCAGCCGAACCGGCTCTATCTCTCCGACAGCGGCACCGAGGAGTTCGAGTTCCATCGGACCGCCTCCCGCCTCATCGAGATGCGCTCCGACGACTATCTCGCACTGCCCCACGAAAGGCGCAACGAGCGCGCCGGCGATACCGGTGGTATCGTCGAGACGTAACGCTGCTGGTCAGGCCTCAGCCGGCAAAGGGAAGAGCGATGGAACAATCTCCGATCCAGGCCGGCAACAGCCTTTCACCCGCGGCCTGAGGGCATCGCATGGCCCGGCGTCCAGACCGCATCGGCGCGATCGCGCCGCCGACCGAGGACCGCGTCCAGACGCGGCTGGTGGCGATCGCCGCCGACCATATCCGTCGCTTCGGCCCGGAGCGGGTCACCGTGGTCGCGGTGGCGCGCGAGGCGGGCATGAGCCACGCCAATGTCTACCGCTTCTTCGCCTCGAAGGCAGGGCTCATCGAAGCGGTCGTCGTCGCCTGGGCGCGGACCGTTGAGCTTCAGCTCGGCGACATCGCCAATGCGCCCGACCCGGCCGACGACAAGCTGGAACGCTTCCTCGCCGCCTGGGCCAAGGCCCAGCGCGACGGGCTCGACCGCGATCCGCCGATCTATGCCACCTTCGCCACCCTCTGGCAGGGGCGGAGGGACACGATCATGGCCCATCGCGCGCGCGTGCGCGCATTCCTCGCCTCCATCATCGACGAGGGCGTCGAGCCCGGACCCTTCCGCGTCAAGGACGAGGAACGGGCGGTCGCCTTCGTCGCCGACGCCATGCAGCGCTTCATCCACCCGGTCCTGGTCATGGAAATGCGGGACCTGTCGCGCCAGCAGATCGAGCAGCGGCTGGCGGTGATGACCCGGACGATCGTGCGGACTCTGGTGTCCGGCGCCGCCTGAACCTGCGCATCCGCGCCGTAACAATTTACATATTTTGAAATTTGTTCGCACGACCTGCGCGCGATTCTGCGGGCCGATGACCATTGCGGGCATCGACCCGGCGGTCACCGGCGCGGCCCGGCCGCCGGAACAGGGCTTCCTTTTCCCTGCCCATCCCTCTGTTATGCAATACTATTTTGCTTTCTTTACCACCCCTCGCGCGGCACGTGCGCGACTCGGTTTTTTCCGGTAAATCAGACCGAGGTACAGCTTGAAAGCCATTGGATTTTCTGGATTAGAAAAGCCCGCAGGCGGCCCGACCCGCTCCCGCAACCCTTTCAGCGAAAGACCCTTCCATGGCGCGCAAGAAACTCGCGATGATCGGCTCCGGCCAGATCGGCGGCACCCTGGCTCTCCTGGCCGGCCTCAAGGAGCTCGGCGACATCGTGATGTTCGACATCGCGGAAGGCACGGCCAAGGGCAAGGCGCTGGACATCGCCCAGGCCTCGGCGGTCGAGGGCTTCGACGCCAAGATGAGCGGCGCCGGCTCCTATGAGGCCATCGAGGGCGCCGACGTCTGCATCGTCACCGCCGGCGTGCCGCGCAAGCCCGGCATGAGCCGCGACGACCTCCTCGGCATCAACCTCAAGGTCATGGAACAGGTGGGCGCGGGCATCAAGAAATATGCTCCCAACGCCTTCGTCGTCTGCATCACCAACCCGCTCGACGCCATGGTCTGGGCGCTGCAGAAATTCTCCGGCCTGCCCACCGAGAAGGTCGTCGGCATGGCCGGCGTGCTCGATTCCTCGCGCTTCGAGCTCTTCCTGGCCGAAGCGACCGGCGTCTCCATCGAGGACATCCACGCCTGGACGCTCGGCGGTCACGGCGACGACATGGTGCCGATGGTCCGCCACTCGACGGTCGGCGGCGTGCCGTTGAACCAGCTCGTCAAGTCCGGCTGGCTCACCCAGGAGAAGCTGGACGCCATCGTCGAGCGGACCCGCAAGGGCGGCGGCGAGATCGTCGGCCTGCTCGGCAACGGCTCGGCCTTCTATGCCCCGGCGGCCTCCGCCATCGCCATGGCCGAGAGCTACCTGAAGGACAAGAAGCGCGTCCTGCCCTCGGCGGCCTATCTGACGGGCCAGTACGGCGTGAAGGACATGTATGTCGGTGTGCCGGTGCTGATCGGCGCCGCCGGCGTGGAGAAGATCGTGGAGTTCGAGCTCGACAAGGGCGAGCAGGAGATGTTCGCCAAGTCCGTCGCCTCGGTGAAGGGCCTGGTCGACGCCTGCAAGGCGATCGCCCCCGAACTCGCGAAGTAAGCAGCGCGTGGCGTCCAGCAGACCGGCGGACGCCACGGCGCCCGCCGCAGCAGCAGCCCAAAAACCTGAGCGAGCGGCGACGACCGCCTAACAGAGGGTCTCAGATGAACATCCACGAATATCAGGCGAAAGCCTTGCTGAAGGAGTTCGGCGCACCGGTCTCGAACGGCGTCGCGATCTTCAAGGCCTCGGAAGCCGAGGCCGCGGCGAAGAAGCTCGGTGGCCCGCTCTGGGTCGTGAAGTCGCAGATCCATGCCGGCGGTCGCGGCAAGGGCAAGTTCCAGGAGAAGGCGGCGGGCGAGAAGGGCGGCGTGCGCCTCGCCAAGTCGATCGAGGAGGTCGAGGCCTTCGCCAAGCAGATGCTCGGCAACACGCTCGTCACGATCCAGACCGGACCGGCCGGAAAGCAGGTCAACCGCCTCTATATCGAGGACGGCTCGGATATCGAGAAGGAGTTCTACCTGTCGATGCTGGTCGACCGGCAGACCGGCCGCGTCGCCTTCGTCGTCTCCACCGAGGGCGGCATGGACATCGAGGCCGTCGCCCATGACACGCCGGAGAAGATCCTCACCTTCTCCGTCGATCCGGCCACCGGCTACATGCCCCATCACGGCCGCACCATCGCCAAGGCGCTGGGCCTGTCCGGCGATCTCGCCAAGCAGGTCGAGAACGTCGCCGGTGTCCTCTACAAGGCCTTCGTCGCCAAGGACATGGAGATGCTCGAGGTCAACCCGCTGATCATCACCAAGCAGGGGCAGATCAAGGTCCTCGACGCCAAGGTGTCGTTTGATTCCAACTCGCTCTACCGCCAGCCCGACGTCGTCGCCCTGCGCGACCTGACGGAAGAGGACGAGAAGGAGATCGAGGCCTCCAAGTTCGACCTCGCCTATATCGCGCTCGACGGCACGATCGGCTGCATGGTCAATGGCGCCGGGCTCGCCATGGCCACCCTCGACATCATCCAGCTCTATGGGGAGAGCCCGGCCAACTTCCTCGACGTCGGCGGCGGCGCCTCGGAGGAGAAGGTCACCGCGGCCTTCAAGATCATCACCGCCGACCCGAAGGTGAAGGGCATCCTCGTCAACATCTTCGGCGGCATCATGAAGTGCGATGTCATCGCCCGCGGCGTGCTCGCCGCGGTGAAGGCGGTCGGCCTGCAGGTGCCCCTCGTCGTGCGCCTCGAGGGCACGAATGTCGCGGAAGGCAAGAAGATCATCCGCGAATCGGGCCTCAACGTCATTCCGGCTGATGACCTGGACGATGCGGCGCAGAAGATCGTCAACGCCGTGAAGGGCGGCGGCAAGGCGCCGGCCAAGGCCCCCAAGGCGCCGGCCAAGAAGCCTGACGCCAAGAAGGGCGGCAAGGCGCCCGCCAAGGCGGCGAGCGCCTCCGGCGGCGCGAAGACGTCTTCCAAGGCCCCGGCGGCGAAGGCTCCGGCTGCGAAGGCTCCGGCCAAGGCCGCCGCTCCGAAAGCTGCCACCAAGGCTCCTGCCAAGGCCGCTGCTCCGAAGGCTGCTGCGCCCAAGGCCCCGGCCAAGGCCGCTGCTGCTCCGAAGGCCGCCGCCGCGAAGGCTCCGGCCAAGGCCGCTGCTGCTCCGAAGGCCGCTGCCGCGAAGGCTCCGGCCAAGGCCGCTGCTGCTCCGAAGGCCGCTGCTGCTCCGAAGGCCGCCGCTGCTCCGAAGCCCGCCGCCGCTGCTCCGAAGCCCGCCGCCGCAAAAACCCCGGCCAAAGCTGCGGCCAAGGCCCCCGCAAAGGCGCCTGCCAAGGCGCCTGCCAAGTCGGCTGCGGCCAAGACCCCCGCCAAGGCTGCAGCCAAAGGCAAGGCTCCCGCCAAGGGCAAGGCTCCCGCCAAGGGCAAGAAGTGACACCCGGTCGGCGCGCGGTGCTCGCTGCCCGCGCGCCGGTCGATCCACACGGTTGCGGCATCCTTCGTCGTCCGGACAGGGACGCGGGAGGATCATCGCAAAGACCGGTGATCGCGGGCCGGCAGGACCCGGCCCGCATCATCGGATCGTCATTCGCGGTCCCTCGGCTGCACATTCTCATCGCGCGCGGCCGAGCCGGCTCGCACAGGAGCTATGAATGTCCATTCTGATCACCAAGAAGACCAAGGTCATCACCCAGGGCTTCACCGGCAAGAACGGCACCTTCCATTCCGAGCAGGCGATCGCCTATGGAACCAAGGTCGTCGGCGGCACCTCGCCCGGCAAGGGCGGCTCGACCCATCTCGGCCTGCCGGTCTTCGACACGGTCGCCGAGGCGCGCGAGGCGACCGGGGCGGACGCCTCCGTCGTCTATGTGCCGCCGCCGGGGGCAGCCGATGCGATCTGCGAGGCCATCGACGCGGAGATTCCGCTGATCATCTGCATCACCGAGGGCATCCCGGTGCAGGACATGATCCGCGTCAAGCGCTCGCTGGTCGGGTCGAAGTCGCGGCTCATCGGCCCGAACTGCCCCGGCGTCGTCACCGCCGGTGAATCGAAGATCGGCATCATGCCGGCCAATATCTTCCGCAAGGGCTCGGTCGGCATCGTCTCGCGCTCCGGCACGCTGACCTACGAGGCGGTGTTCCAGACCTCCAGCGAGGGCCTCGGCCAGACGACGGCGGTCGGCATCGGCGGTGATCCGGTCAAGGGCACCGAGTTCATCGACATGCTGGAAATGTTCCTCGCCGACCCGAAGACCGAGTCGATCGTCATGATCGGCGAGATCGGCGGCTCGGCCGAGGAGGATGCCGCCCAGTTCCTGCGCGACGAGGCCAAGCGCGGCCGGAAGAAGCCGATGGTCGGCTTCATTGCCGGCCGCACCGCCCCTCCCGGCCGCCGCATGGGTCATGCCGGCGCCATCATCTCCGGCGGCAAGGGCGGCGCCGAGGACAAGATCGCGGCCATGGAGGCGGCGGGCATCCGCGTGTCGCCCTCCCCGGCCCGCCTCGGCAAGACCCTGGTCGACGTGCTGAAGAAGCGCTGAGGCCGATCAAATCTGGAAATCGGCCCGGCGCGGGCCGATTTCCGCCATCGACGCGGCGCCTGATCAGGCTCCGTACGACAGCGCGGATACCGGATCGCCGCGGGCGATCCCGAAGCTGCAGGAAACGACCATGGCACGCCAAGACGAGACCATTGCGCTCACGTCCTTCCTCTACGGCGGCAATGCCGCCTATATCGAGGACCTCTACGCCCGATACGAGGCCGATCCGGCCTCGGTCGACGCGCAATGGCAGGCCTTCTTCTCCACGCTCGGCGATGATCGCAAGGACGTGGTCAAGAACGCCGAAGGCCCGTCCTGGTCGCAGCCGCACTGGCCGATCGCCGCCAATGGCGAGCTCATCTCGGCGATGGACGGCAACTGGGCCCAGGTCGAGAAGGCGATCGGCGACAAGCTCAAGGCCAAGGCTGCCGACAAGGGACGCAGCGCCGAGATCACCGCCGAACAGGTGCAGCAGGCGACGCGCGACAGCGTCCGCGCCCTGATGCTCATCCGCGCCTACCGCATGCGCGGCCATCTGCACGCCAATCTCGACCCGATCGGCCTCGATCCGCCGAAGACCCACGAGGAGCTCGACCCGAAGTCCTACGGCTTCACCGAGGCCGATTACGACCGCAAGATCTTCATCGACAAGGTGCTGGGCCTGGAGTTCGCCACCATCCGCGAGATGGTCGGCATTCTCGAGCGCACCTATTGCCAGACGCTCGGCGTCGAGTTCATGCACATCACCGACCCGGCGCAGAAGGCCTGGCTGCAGGAGCGCATCGAGGGTCCGGACAAGGAGATCGCCTTCACCAAGGAGGGCAAGCGCGCCATCCTGCAGAAGCTGGTGGAGGCCGAGGGCTTCGAGAAGTTCCTCGATGTCCGCTATACCGGCACCAAGCGCTTCGGCCTCGACGGCGGCGAGAGCATGATCCCGGCGCTGGAGCAGATCATCAAGCGCGGCGGCCAGCTCGGCGTGCGCGAGATCGTGCTCGGCATGGCCCATCGCGGCCGCCTCAACACCCTCACCCAGGTGATGGGCAAGCCGCACCGGGCGCTGTTCCACGAGTTCAAGGGCGGCTCCTTCGCCCCCGATGACGTCGAGGGCTCCGGCGACGTGAAATACCACCTCGGCGCCTCGTCGGACCGCGAGTTCGACGGCAACAAGGTGCATCTGTCGCTCACCCCGAACCCGTCGCATCTCGAGATCGTCAATCCCGTGGTGCTCGGCAAGGTGCGCGCCAAGCAGGACCAGCACGGCTGCCCGCCCGAGGACCGCACGGCGGTCCTGCCGCTGCTGATCCACGGCGACGCCGCCTTTGCCGGCCAGGGCGTCGTGGCCGAGTGCTTCGGCCTGTCTGGCCTGAAGGGGCACCGCACCGGCGGTTCGATCCACTTCATCATCAACAACCAGATCGGCTTCACCACCTATCCGCGCTATTCGCGCTCCTCGCCCTATCCCTCGGATGTGGCGAAGATGGTCGAGGCGCCGATCTTCCACGTCAACGGCGACGATCCGGAGGCCGTGGTCTTCGCCGCCAAGGTCGCGACCGAGTTCCGGCAGAAGTTCCAGAAGCCGGTGGTCATCGACATGTGGTGCTACCGCCGCTTCGGCCATAACGAGGGCGACGAGCCGGCGTTCACCCAGCCGCTGATGTACAAGAAGATCCGCGGCCTGCGGACGACCCTGGACGGCTATTCCCAGAAGCTGATCGCCGAGGGCATCGTCACCGAGGGCGAGGTCGACAAGATGAAGGCCGACTGGCGCGCCCGTCTCGATGCCGAGATGGAAGCCGGCCAGTCCTACAAGCCGAACAAGGCCGACTGGCTGGACGGCAAGTGGGCCGGCCTGTCGGGCGGCGCCTCGTCCGACGACGATCCGCGCCGCGGCGCCTCGGGCGTCGCCCGCGAGACGCTGGAGCGCATCGGCCAGGCCATCACCAGGGTGCCGGAGGGCTTCACCGCCCATCGCACGATCCAGCGGTTCATGGACAACCGCCGCAAGATGATCGACACCGGCGAGGGCATCGACTGGGCGACCGCCGAGGCGCTGGCCTTCGGCACGCTCGTCGACGAGGGCCACCGCGTCCGCCTGTCCGGCCAGGACTGTGAGCGCGGCACCTTCTCCCAGCGCCATTCGGTGCTGATCGACCAGGAGACCGAGGCGCGCTACACCCCGCTCAACAATATCGACGGCTCGAAGGGGCGCTACGAGGTCATCAACTCGATGCTCTCGGAAGAGGCGGTGCTCGGCTACGAATATGGCTATTCGCTCGCCGAGCCCAATGCGCTGACTATGTGGGAAGGCCAGTTCGGCGATTTCGCCAACGGCGCCCAGGTGGTGTTCGACCAGTTCATCTCCTCGGCCGAACGCAAGTGGCTGCGTCTGTCGGGCCTCGTCTGCCTCTTGCCGCACGGCTATGAGGGCCAGGGTCCGGAACATTCCTCCGCCCGCCTGGAGCGCTTCCTGCAGATGTGCGCCGAGGACAACATGCAGGTGGCCAATGTCTCGACGCCGGCCAACTATTTCCACATCCTGCGCCGGCAGCTGAAGCGCGAGATCCGCAAGCCGTTGATCCTGATGACGCCGAAGTCGCTGCTCCGCCACAAACGGGCGGTGTCGCGGCTGGACGAGCTGGTCACCGACACCTCGTTCCATCGCGTGCTGTGGGACGATGCCCAGAGCCTGTCCGGCCAGGAAATCAAGCTGGTCGACGACAAGAAGATCCGGCGCGTCGTGCTGTGCTCGGGCAAGGTCTATTACGACCTCTACGAGGACCGCATCAAGCGCGGCATCGACGACGTCTATCTGATGCGCGTCGAGCAGCTCTATCCCTTCCCGCTGAAGGCGCTGGCGGGCGAGATCGGGCGGTTCAAGAATGCCGAGGTGATCTGGTGCCAGGAGGAGCCCAAGAACATGGGCGCCTGGTCCTTCGTCGAGCCCTATCTGGAATGGGTGCTCGGCACGGCCGGCTCCAAGTCGAAGCGCGCCCGCTATGTCGGCCGCCCGGCTTCCGCCGCCACCGCCACGGGTCTCCTGTCCCGCCACAACGCCCAGCTCCAGGCCTTCCTCGACGAGGCCTTCGCCTGATCCGGTCCGGCCCCGCGAGGGCCGGACGTTCCGCCATCCACGACCTGAGAGAGGCCCGCGAGGGACTGAACACATGGCCACCGAAATCCGCGTTCCGACGCTCGGCGAATCCGTCACCGAGGCAACCGTCGCCAAGTGGTTCAAGAAGCCCGGCGAAGCGGTGAAGCAGGACGAGCCGCTGGTCGAGCTCGAAACCGACAAGGTGACCCTCGAGGTCAATGCGCCGGCCTGCGGGACCCTGTCGGAGATCGTCGCCGAATCCGGCACGACGGTCGGCGTCGCCGCCCTGCTCGGCCAGATCGCCGAGGGTGCTGCTGCGGCCGCCGCCGCGGCGCCGGTCAAGGCCGCCGAGGCGCCGAAGGCTGCGCCGGCCGCGGCTCCCGCACCCGCCAAGGCAGCCTCCGCCGACCATGGCCCGGCCGTCGCCCGCATCGCCGCCGAGACCGGCGTCAGCCCGGCCGCCGTCGCCGGTTCCGGCAAGGACGGCCGCGTCACCAAGGGCGACATGCTCGCCGCCATCGCCACGGGCGTCTCTGCCGCCCCGGCGCCGGCTCCCGTCGCCGCCCCGCGCCCGGCCTCGCAGCCGGCCGATGCGGTCCGCGAGGAGCGGGTGAAGATGACGCGCCTGCGCCAGACCATCGCGCGCCGCCTGAAGGATGCGCAGAACACGGCGGCCATGCTGACGACCTTCAACGAGGTCGACATGACCCAGGTCATGAGCCTGCGCAACCAGTACAAGGACCTGTTCGAGAAGAAGCACGGCGTGAAGCTCGGCTTCATGGGCTTCTTCGTGCGCGCCTGCGTTCAGGCGCTGAAGGACATCCCGGCGGTCAATGCCGAGATCGACGGCACCGACATCGTCTACAAGAACTTCTGCCATGTCGGCGTCGCCGTCGGCACCGACAAGGGCCTCGTCGTGCCGGTGGTGCGCGATGCCGACCAGATGGGTATCGCCGAGGTCGAGAAGACCATCGCCGATTTCGGCCGCCGCGCCCGCGACGGCAAGCTGACCATCGAGGAGATGCAGGGGGGCACCTTCACGATCTCCAACGGCGGCGTCTACGGCTCGCTGATGTCGACGCCGATCCTCAACGCACCGCAGTCCGGCATCCTCGGCATGCACAAGATCCAGGAGCGGCCGATGGTCATCGGCGGCAAGATCGAGATCCGCCCGATGATGTATCTGGCGCTCTCCTACGACCACCGGATTGTCGACGGCAAGGAAGCCGTGACCTTCCTGGTGCGCGTCAAGGAGAGCCTGGAGGATCCGGCCCGTCTCGTGATGGACCTCTGATCCGAACGGACGTCCACAGCCGGCCGCCGACGCGGGGCGCGAGGAGAGCAGCATGTCCAAGGGCGTCGTCATCGTCACCGGTTCCAGCCGCGGCATCGGGCGCGCCTGCGCCCTGCTGGCGGCGGAACGCGGCTATGACGTGGTGGTGAACTACACCGCCAATGCCGCGGCGGCGGCTGAAGTGGTCGCAGCGATCAACGGACTCGGCGCCCAGGCCGTCTCGGTGAAGGGCGACATCGCCGAGGAATCCGACATCCTCGGCATCTTCGCCGCGGCGGACCGGCTCGGGCCGCTGGTCGGCCTCATCGCCAATGCCGGCGTCGTGTCGCTGTCGGGCCGGGTCGAGACCTACACGGCCGACCGCCTCCACCGCATCATGAACATCAATGTCATCGGCACGATCCTCTGCGCCCGCGAGGCGGTGAAGCGCATGTCGACGAAGCACGGCGGCAAGGGCGGCGCCATCGTCGCCATCTCCTCGGTCGCGGCGGTGCTCGGCAGCCCCCATGAATATGTCGACTACGCCGCCTCCAAGGGTGCGGTGGACAGTTTCGTCATCGGCCTCGCCAAGGAGGTCGCGATGGAGGGGATCCGCGTCAATGCGGTGCGCCCCGGCATGGTCACCACCGACATTCACGAGGCGAGCGGCGATCCCGGCCGGGTCGAGCGCATCCGCCCGTCCATTCCGATGCAGCGGATCGGCGATCCGGAAGAGATCGCCCGCGCCGCGCTCTGGCTCCTCTCGGAGGAAGCCTCCTACTGCACCGGCACTTTCATCACCGCGTCCGGCGGGCGCTGAGCGCCGGCCAAAGTCCGCATTTCCGGAGACAGTCCATGTCCTACGATCTCATCGTCATCGGCACCGGCCCCGGCGGCTATGTCGGCGCCATCCGCGCCGCCCAGCTCGGGCTCAAGGTCGCTGTGGTGGAGAAGCGCAAGACCCATGGCGGCACCTGCCTGAACATCGGCTGCATCCCGTCCAAGGCGCTGCTGCACGCCTCCGAACTGTTCGACGAGGCCGGCCACGGCTTCCAGGCGCTGGGCATCGACGTGCCGGCGCCCAAGCTCAATCTCAAGCAGATGATGGTGCACAAGCAGGAGACGGTGGATGCCAATGTCAACGGCGTCGCCTTCCTCATGAAAAAGCACAAGATCGACCAGCATTTCGGCCGCGGCGCCATCGTGGCGCCGGGCAAGGTCGCGGTGACCGCCGAGGACGGCAAGGTGACGGAGATCGAAGCGAAGAACATCGTCATCGCCACCGGCTCGGAAGTGACCCCGCTGCCGGGCGTGACGATCGATGAGAAGCAGATCGTCTCCTCGGAAGGCGCGCTTGAGCTCGCCAAGGTGCCGTCGAAAATGGTGGTGATCGGCGCCGGTGTGATCGGCCTCGAGCTCGGCTCGGTCTGGCGTCGCCTCGGCGCCGAGGTCCACGTCGTGGAATATCTCGACCGGATCCTGCCGGGCATGGACGCCGAGGTCGCCAAGCAGTTCCAGCGCATCATGGGCAAGCAGGGCGTGACCTTCCAGCTCGGCTCCAAGGTGACCGGCGCCAAGGCATCGAAGAAGGGCGTGACCCTGACGGTGGAGCCCGCCGCGGGCGGCGAGGCCCAGACCATCGAGGCCGAGGTGGTGCTCGTCGCCATCGGCCGGCGGCCCTATACCGAGGGCCTGGGGCTGGAGACGGTCGGCGTCGCCCTGGAGCGCGGCCGCGTCGTCATCGACGATCACTTCCGCACCAATGTTCCCGGCATCTATGCCATCGGCGACGTGGTGCGCGGCCCGATGCTGGCCCACAAGGCCGAGGACGAGGGCATCGCGGTGGCCGAGATCATCGCCGGCAAGGCTGGCCATGTGAACTACGACTGCATTCCCGGCGTCGTCTATACCTATCCGGAGGTCGCCACGGTGGGGAAGTCGGAGGAAGACCTCAAGGCCGCCGGCATCGCCTACAATGTCGGCAAGTTCCCCTTCACTGCCAATGGCCGGGCCCGCGCCAACCGCGCCACGGACGGATTCGTCAAGGTGCTGGCCGATGCGGCGACCGACAAGGTGCTCGGCGTCCACATCGTCGCGGCCGGTGCCGGCGAGATGATCCACGAGGCGGTGGTGCTGATGGAGTTCGGCGGCTCGGCAGAGGATCTCGGCCGCTCGACCCACGCCCATCCGACCATGTCGGAGGCGGTCAAGGAGGCGGCGCTCGCCGTCGACAAGCGCGCCATCCACATGTGAGCCACCCTGCCCGCTCCTTGCAGACAAACCCCGGCTTCGCGGCCGGGGTTTTTTGTTGGTCGTCGCGATGATCTTTCTGCCCTGCGGATGAACCTCAAGTGCCGCCGGACCGACCCATGGACATCGCAAGCGACCGCACCCTGCGGCGCCCCAACCCAGGAGATCACCATGTCCAGGTCCATCAACACGCTGGCCCTTGCCGGCGCCCTGACCCTCGCCCTGACCAGCGCCTTCACCGGCCTCGCCCAGGCCCGCGGGGGCGGCGGCGGCGGCGGGGGCGGCGGGGGCGGCGGCTCCGAAGCCACGCTGTCCAACGCCGTCGTCATGCCCGGCGCCCCGACGCACCAGCGCTACGGCGCCCCGAGCCCGGGCCAGGGCAGCCTGGAGGCATGCCACTACTCTGCCATCTGGGGCGGCATCGTCTGCGAGCGGCGCGGCGGCCGCCGCTGATCCCCTCACATTGGAGATGGCGAACCGGCGGAGCGAAAGCTCCGCCGGTTTCGCTTGTGCGGAACGTCGAGGCCATGGACGGGGCGGCCTGCGTGGCGTCATCGCGGCGATGCCAAGGCGGGGAAAGCCGGACAGGCAAAAGCCCCGGCGCAGGACCGGGGCTTCGCGGGGAGGTCTGGAGACCTTGCGGGCCGTCGCTGCGATCACTCGCAGATGCGCACCGTCTGGCGCCGCATGCCGTAGGGGGTGTCGACCCAGCGGCGGGTCAGGTAGCAGTCGCGGGCATAGCCGTAGCCGTAGGCATGGGCGCGGGAGGAGGCGAGGGCGCCGCCGACGATGAGGCCGGTGGCGAGGGCGCCGACGCCCCAGCCGAGGTGGCGGCGGTGGAACGGGCCGGCTTCGGCCTGGGAGGCGACACCAACCGTGACGGTGGCGGCGGCGAGGGCGGCGATGGCGAGGGTCTTGAAGCGGTTCATGGCAAGGGTCCTTCGGGGTCTGGGGGGCTCGTGTGCCCCGGTCCTCCATGGGTTGCGCCGGCCGCCAAAAAGGTTCGGGCCCGCCGCGATTTTTTTTCGCGACGGGCCCGACGAGGGCATGGCACTGCGGGCCGGGGGTCAGTCGCTGGCTTCAGCCGTGCCGGGAGCGACGGTCGCCTGGCGCGGCGGGGCGACCGCCGGGGCTTCGGCCGAGGCAGCACCGGGGACGGTTGCCGGCGGCGCTTCGGCCGTCGCCGCAGGCGGTGCGGGGGGCGGCGCCGTCACCATGG
>NZ_JALHMP010000004.1:0-93838 GCF_022843985.1 Phreatobacter sp.
GAAAGTGACACCACGCCCCGTCCGCGTCGCGAGACCTTCCGCGATTAGATGATCGGCGCGCCGCTCCATCGCCGCGCGCACCTCGGCGCCGAATCCGCCATGGCTGAGCGGGGCGCGGGTCCTGGCGAGCGCCAGCCGGTCGAGCCAGGTGGCGCCGTCCGCGCCGAGCTGCGCCTCAAGCGACAGGTCCGACCGGCCGACGAGCGAGAGGACGGCGCGTCCGTCCTCGCGCGGCGACCAGAGCCGCGTTTCGACGATGCCGCCGGGCAGCGTATCGCCCGTCGCCTCAAGGTCGCGGAAGCGCAGGTGGTGGACCCGTCCGTCGATGGCGTCGATCACGGAATAGGCTTCGCCGGTGAGCTCGTCATGCAGCCCGCGCTCGACGAGCCGGCCGAGGATCGGCTCAGCGGGTGTGGCCTCTATCGCGAAGTCGGTCTGCGCGCGGTCCGGACGGCCCGCCAGCGCGCGGTGCATCGTGCGGATGATGTCGCCGCGATCGGCCATCTCGCGCAGCGTTTGCTCGAGGCCGGGTCTGAGCGCATTATTCCCCTCCGAAAGCCGTCTGGCCTGAGTGAGCCCCGACTTCGTAAATTCCTGTATGACTTTGGCGGCGGGTAATGCTGCGGGGAAGTGCGGGGCGGCTGGCGTGCCCCCACGCAACCACACGACGAACTTCCCCATCGCAAGGGGAGTCAGGACGGCGTTGTCTCAATTCAATTGGAACACCCAGTTGAATGCGAACGCCGAGCACGCTGGATCGGAGATTTAGATGTCTGAAATGGTTGTCGAAAAAATTAGATCGCCGCCGTTTGTCTCAATTCAAATGTAATGTCTCAATTGCACTGTAAATTTTCAATCAGGGCCGCCATGGACGCCGAATGGTGCGGATTGCGGAACGGACGGCGCGTCGTCAGCTGTCCCCCCTCCAGTTCCCCCGCCACGGAGTGGATCATCGAGACCTCGAGGAGTTCGGCAGCGGTCAGCGGTGGCAGGATCGAGGGCATCCGGCTCGCCAGCATCGACTTGCCGGAGCCCGGTGGTCCGTTCATCAGCAGCGCATGGCCGCCGGCCGCGGCGATCTCCAGCGCGCGTTTGGCGCTCTCCTGGCCCTTGATGTCGCGCAGGTCGGCGAGCGGCGCATCCACGGTGCGGATCCCGGGCTTCGGGCGCGACAGGACCTGGCTGCCGCGGAAATGGTTGGCGAGCTGCACCAGGTTGTCCGGTGCCAGCACCGCGACATCCTCGCCCGCCCAGGCGGCCTCAGGACCGCAGGCCGCCGGACAGATGATGCCGAGTCCGAGCGCATTGGCCGCCATGGCCGCAGGCAGGACCCCGGCGACGGGCGTGATCCGCCCGTCGAGGGCGAGTTCCCCCAGCACGACGAAGCCGCCGAGGGCGTCGGCGGGAATGGCCCCGATCGCCGCCATCAGTCCCAGCGCGATCGGCAGGTCGAAATGCGAGCCCTCCTTGGGCAGGTCGGCCGGAGCGAGATTGACGGTGATGCGCCGTCCCGGCAGGGCCAGGCCCGAGGCCACCAGCGCCGACCGGACGCGCTCGCGCGCCTCGCTCACCGCCTTGTCGGGAAGCCCGACGATGTTGAACACGATCTGCCCGGCGAGGACATGGACCTGAACGTCGACAGGCTTGGCCTCGATCCCCTCGAATGCGACCGTCGCGACCCGCTGCACCATGGCCCACCCCCTGAACCATCCTGACGCAAACAGTCATCGGAACAATCCGGGAACATACGGATGTTCCAATTTTGTTCACGCCGGAGAAGGATGGGGTTGAGGATATGGGGCGGCATCCCCCGCAGGGTCCGGTCGATGCGGGTCGTTTCGATGCGAGTCGTTTCGATGCGGGTCGTTTCGATGCGGGTCGTTGCGAATGGGCCGCGCGCCTGCCCTCCGCGTCAGGGCTCGTGCCGCTGCCTGTCCTGGGAGGCTTGCCCGAGGGTGGCCCAGCCGCCGCTGGCCTCGACGTCGGGGAGGTCTTTGCGCAGCGCGAGGTGGCGCAGCAGATAGGCCTTGGACACCAGGTGGGCGGTGACGGGCGCCGTGATGAACAGGAACAGCGTGATCAGGAGTTCGTGGAAGGAGAACAGCCCCAGGACGATCAGGAAGTAGAGCATCGAGGCGATGAGCAGCGCGCCGATGCCGAGCGTCGTCGCCTTGGTCGGCGCATGCAGCCGTCGCATCATGTCCGGCAGTTTGGCCAGCCCGAAAGAGCCGACCAGCAGGAAGAAGGCACCGACGATCAGCAGGCCGGCGATCAGGAGCTCCGCGATCCACGCCATCATCTCGGCCTCACTCGATCACGTTGCCGCGCAGCAGATATTTGCAGAAGGCCACCGTCGACAGGAAGCCGACCATGGCGAAGAGCAGGGCCGCCTCGAAAAAGATCGTGACGCCGAACCAGATGCCGAGCACCACGATCAGACCGATGGAATTGATGACCATGGTGTCGAGCGCCAGCACGCGATCGAGCGCGTGCGGGCCGACCGCCAGGCGATAGAGATTGAGCAGGAGGGAGAGGGAAATCGCCACGAAGGCGATCACGCAGGCTGTCGCGATCATGCGAAGATCTCCATGAGGCGCCGCTCGTAGCGCTCCTTGATGGCATTGACCGTGCCGTCGGGATCGTCGGTCTCGAGGCAATGGACGAGGATCGCCGTGCCGTCGGCCGAGAGATCGGCGCTGATCGTGCCCGGCGTCATGGTGATGGTACCGGCGAGAATGGTGATGGCCTCCGCATTGGTCAACGCCAGCGGAACCCGCACGAACTGGGAGCGCAGGCTGTCGCCGCGGCGGAACAGGACGAGCTGGGCCACCTGGATGTTGGAGACGACGATGTCCCAGAGCACCACGAGCGTGAAATCAATGATCCGCCAGGGGTTCTTGAAGCGCGGACGTTCCGGCCAGTAGGCCTGGGTCACCAGGGGAATGACCAGGCCGAGGGCAAGTCCCAGCACGGCATGGCCGAGAGACACGTCATTGGCCAGCGCCATCCAGACGCCGGCGATGACGAGGGTCAGGATCGGTTGCGGAAGAAAGCGGGTCCCCATCACGGCTTCCCCGCACTGGCGAGCGGGGCGGGCCCGAGAACCGCCCGCACATAGGCACCGGTATCCAGGATCTGGGCCGCCGTCAGCCCCATCTCGCGGCGCACCGGTCCGGCAAAGGCGGTGAGAGCGACGGTGGCACCGAGCAAGGTCGCGAAGACCGCCACCGGCAGCGGCCTGAGCGGCGGCACCGCGGCGGCAGGCCCGCCCTGGGGCGCCGCAGGCTTCCAGAACAGCACGCTCCCGGCGCGAGCGAAGGCGAGGATCGCCACCAGGCTGGTGGCCAGCAGCATGGCCCAGATCCAGGGGGCCGCGCCGCTGTCGCGGCTCGCCTCCATGATCATCAGCTTGCCGAGGAAACCCGAGAGCGGCGGCAGGCCGGCCATGGCGATGGCGGCGGCGAAGAACAGCCCGGACAGCAGCACCGGATGGCCGACGGCGGCGGGAACGAGACGGTCCTCCGCCCCGCCGCGCTGCGGCACGAGAATGTCGACAAGCAGGAACAGCGTCGCGCCGGCCATGGTGGAATGCAGGACGTAATAGAGCCCGGCCCCGATGCCGCCCGCATCGAACAGGCCGAAGGCGACGAGCAGCGACCCCATCGACCAGACCACGGCGAAACAGGCAAGGCTGAGCAGGCTGCGCGCCGCGAGCATGCCCAGGGCCCCGACGACGAGGGTCGCCAGGGCGGCGGGCAGCATCCAGGGCGTGACGATCCCCGCCACGGCGCCCGCATCGGCCCCGAAGATCAGCGTGTAGACGCGCAGGATCGTATAGGCACCGACCTTGGTCATGATCATGAACAGCGCCGCCGACAGGCCCGGAGCCGCCGCATAGGCCGTCGGCAGCCAGCCGTGCAGCGGTGCCACCGAGGCCTTCAGCGCGAAGACCATGAAGAGAAGCACCGCGCCGACGCCGAGCAGCGCCGTGTCGCCCGCCCCCACCGCTGCCACCTTGCGCGCCAGATCCGCCATATTGAGCGTCCCGGTCACGGCATAGATGGTTCCGACCGCGAACAGGAAGAGCGTCGAACCGATGAGGTTGATCGTCACATATTGGAAGCCCGCCTTCAGGCGTTGCGCCCCGCCGCCATGCAGCATCAGGCCATAGGAGGCGATCAGCATGACCTCGAAGAAGACGAAGAGGTTGAACACGTCGCCGGTCAGGAAGGCGCCGTTGACGCCGAGCAGCTGGAACTGGAACAGCGGATGGAAATGCCGCCCGCGCGTGTCCCAGCCGGCGGTGGCATAGAGCACGATGGCCAGGGCCAGCACGGCGAAGAGCAGCACCATGGTGGCCGACAGCCGGTCGAGGATCAGCACGATGCCATAGGGCGCCGGCCAGGCACCGACGAGATAGGGCCGCACCGTGCCGTCCTGGGCCAGACCGTAAAGGCCGATCGCCACCGCCAGCAGCGCCAGCGTCGCGGCGATGGAGACGACCCGCTGGGCCGCCAGATTGTGGCGTGCGGTCAGGATCAGCAGCGGCGCCACGAGGGCGGGCAACACCAGGGGAGCGATGATCCAGTGGTTCATGGCTGTCTGCATCACGGCCGCGCCTGGTCGGTTGTGACCTGCGCCGCGGCGGTCTCGTCGGCCGCGGCCGGGCTGTCCTCGACGGAATCGGAGCCGGTCTCCAGGAAGCTGCGGAGCGCCAGCACGACGACGAGGGCGGTCATGCCGAAGGAAATGACGATGGCGGTGAGCACAAGCGCCTGCGGCAGCGGATCGGCATAGCCGGCCGCGCCCGCGGCATAGATCGGCGGCTGGTTGACCGCCAGCCGGCCCGTGGCGAACAGGAAGAGGTTCACCCCATAGGACAGGAAGACCGTGCCGATGACGACCGGAAAGGTCTGGCGCCGCAGCACGAGATAGACCCCGACGGCCGTCAGGAGGCCGATGGCAGACGCAACGAGCACCTCCATTCAGCCCTCCCTCGGCAAGGATCCGCCGGCTTGCGGCGCGGCCTGCGGCAACCGGATATCGCTGGGCCCATCGGGAACCGGGCTGCGCTCGGCGCGGGCCTCGATCCGCGAGATCTGCGCCAGCGCCAGCAGCACGGTTCCGACCACGGCCAGGAAGACGCCGGTGTCGAAGGCCATCGCCGTGGCGAGCTCGATCTGGCCGATCAGCGGAATGTCGAAATAGCCGAAGGAACTGGTCAGGAACGGTCGACCGAACACGAAGGACCCGAGCCCCGTCAACCCGGCGATGATGACGCCCGCGCCGACCAGCGTATGACCGTCGAACCGGGCCCTCTGATGGCTCCAGGCATAGCCGCTCGCCATATATTGCATGATATAGGCGATGGCGACGACAAGTCCGGCGATGAAGCCGCCACCCGGCTGGTTGTGACCGCGCAGGAAGATGAACACGCCCACGGTGAAGACGAGCGGCAGCATGGCACGCGTCGCCACCACAAGGATCAGCGGATGGGCCTCGGCCGATTCCAGCCCCTGCCGCATGGAATCCAGGCGGCGGGCGGCAGGCCCGCGCAGGGCCGTGTCGAGCAGCGCGAAGATGGCCAGCGCCGCAATGCCCAGCACGATGATCTCGCCATAGGTATCGAAAGCGCGGAAGTCGACGAGGATGACATTGACGATATTGGTGCCGCCACCCCCCGGCTTGGACTGGGCGATGTGGTAGTCCGAGATCGTCGAGAAGTCGCGCGTCAGAATGGCGAAGGCGAGCGCCGCCACGCCGAGCCCGGCGGCCACGGCAATGGCACCGTCCCGGACTTTCCGCGCTGTCTGCGGTTCGGCAGGCGCCGTCTTCGGCAGCAGGTTGAGCGCCAGCAGCAGCAGGATGGTGGACACCACCTCGACGGAGATCTGCGTCAGGGCAAGGTCGGGAGCCGAGAACTGGATGAAGGCCAGCGAGACGATCAGGCCGACGACACTGGTAAGGACCAGGGTCAGAAGACGGTTGCCGTGCTGGATCACCACCACGCCGGCGGCGGCGATCAAAGCGCCCCAGGCCACCAGTGCCACGACATGCACGGGCAGCATGGCGCGCGTGCCGACCGCGTGCGGGAAATGGGTGAAGGCCCACAGGCCGATGACCAGCACCGACACGGCGATGATGGCGATGGACCGGGGCAGCGATTCCACATTGGCCCGAAGGGTGAACCAGCGTGCCGCGGCGACGGCGGCCGTGATGACGGCCTCGAACATCGCCTTCGCCTCGGGGCGCGGCCAGGCGCTGCGCAGCCGCGCCAGGCCGCCATGGCCCTGGAACGCCAGCACGCCGCCGATGACCGCCGCGATGCTCATGAACAGGGCCGGCGTGAAGCCGTGCCACAGCGACAGCGAATAATAGGGCAGCGGCGCGGCGCCGATGACCGCCTGGGCGGTGCGCGCCACGATCGGCCCGGCGATCAGCGCCGGCAACAGCCCGATGGCGACGACCAGCACCACCAGCAGCGCGACGGGCAGCCACATGCCGATGCCGGGATCATGCGGGTGGTGGGGATAGTCATGGCGCGCGGGCCCGGCAAAGGTGCCGACGGCGAGCCGCACCGAATAGGCGACCGAGACGAGGGCGGCGAGGGTCGCACCGACGGGAATGAGCCAGCCGAGGCCGGCGAGCGACCCGGAGACCGAGGCCTCCAGCATCATCTCCTTCGACAGGAAGCCGTTCAGCGGCGGCAGGCCGGCCATCGAGGCCGATGCGATGCCGGCCAGAACGGCGGTGACCGGCATCAGCTTGGCGAGGCCGCCGAGCCGGCGGATGTCACGCGTGCCGGCCTCGTGGTCGACGATCCCCGCCGCCATGAAGAGGGCGGCCTTGAAGGTCGCGTGGTTGAGGATGTGGAAGACGCAGGCCACCGCGGCATAGGGCGTGCCGAGGCCGAGCAGCATCACCATCAGGCCGAGATGGCTGACGGTGGAATAGGCGAGGATCGCCTTCAGGTCGTCCTTGAACAGGGCGATCCAGGCGCCCACCAGCATGGTCACCAGGCCGACGGGGACGACGATGGAAAACCACAGGTCGGTCCCGGCGAGAACCGGCCACAGCCGCGCCAGCAGGAAGACGCCCGCCTTCACCATGGTCGCCGAATGCAGATAGGCGGAGACCGGGGTCGGCGCCGCCATGGCATGCGGCAGCCAGAAATGGAACGGGAACTGGGCCGATTTGGTGAAGGCGCCGGCGAGGACGAGGGCGAGGATCAGCGGATAGAGCGGCGAGGCCTTGATCACGTCGCCCTTGGTCAGGAGGACGCTCAGCTCGTAGGACCCGCCGACATGGCCGAGTAGCAGCATGCCCGCGGTGAGCAGCAGGCCGCCGCCGCCGGTGACCACCAGCGCCATGCGGGCGCCCTGGCGGCCGGCCGCCGCATGGCCCCAGAAGCCGATGAGCAGGAAGGACGAGAGGCTCGTCAGCTCCCAGAAGATCAGCATCAGGATGATGTTGTCCGACAGGACGATGCCGACCATCGCCCCCTGGAACAGCAGCAGATAGGCGTAGAACCGGCCGATCGAATCCTGGCGGCTGAGGTAATAGCGGGCATAGACGATGATCAGCGCGCCGATGGCGAGGATCATCGTGGCGAAGAACAGCCCGAGCCCGTCGGCGAAGAAGCGGAAGGACAGTCCGATCTCGGGAACCCAGGCCGTCCCGGCAAGAACCGTCTCGCCGCGATAGACGGCCGGCGCATCGAGCAGCAGCAGGGCGAGGCTGGACAGCGTCACCGCCAGGGTCACGAGCATCGTCGTGTCGCGGCCGGAGCGGGCGAAAAGCGGCGGCAGCAGCGCCCCGAAAAGGGGGATGAGCGGCACGAGAATGAGGTTCATCGGCTGCGCGGTCCCATGGCGGCGGCAGTCCCGAGATCGTTGTGTTCAGCCCCCATCCGGCCCGCAGCTCCCCTCTCTTTCCCGATCCGCGATCTCTCTCGCGACTAAGGCGTTGCCGACTCACCGGCGTCAACCCCCGAACGGCCGCTGCTGCGCGATTGCCACAGAGTTTCGCCGCCGACGATTGTGGCATTTGGCTGCATGGCGCGACCGGGCCGCCTCAGCGCCGTTTCTCGATCGCCTCCCAGACGGTGGCGGCGATGTCCGGTCCGCCGAGCCGGCGGATGGCGCGGATCCCGGTCGGCGCGGTGACGTTGATCTCGGTCAGGTTGCCGCCGATCACGTCGATTCCGGCGAGGATGATGCCGCGCGCCTTCAGCTCGGGCCCGATCGTCTCGCAGATCTCCCGCTCGCGCGCGCTGATCTGCGTGGTCTCCGCCGCGCCGCCGCGCACCATGTTGGACCTGAGGTCGTCGGCTGCCGGCACCCGATTGACCGCCCCGGCAAAGACGCCGTCGACCAGGATGATGCGCTTGTCGCCGTCGCGCACCGCCGGCAGATAGTGCTGGATCACCCAGGGTTCGCGCGTCAGCGCCGCGAAGGTGTCGAGGAACGAGCCGAAATTCTCGTCGCCGTCGCGGATGCGGAACACCCCGGCGCCGCCATGCCCGTAGAGCGGCTTCATGACGATGTCGCCGAGCTCCTTGCGGAAGGCCCGGATCGCGTCGAAGTCGCGGGTGACCAGGGTCTTCGGCATCAGCTGCGGGAACTGGGTGACGAAGATCTTCTCCGGCGCATTGCGCACGCTCGCCGGGTCGTTGACCACCAGCGTCTTCGGATGGACGCGCTCGAGGAAATGGGTCGCGGTGATGTAATGCAGGTCGAAGGGCGGGTCCTGCCGCATCAGGATCACGTCGAATGTGTCGAGGCTGACGCGAGAGCCTTCACCGAGGGTGAAATGGTCGCCCTCGACATCGCGGACGGTAAGCGGATGGGCAAGCGCCGAGGGCACGCCGTCGCGCAGGGCCAGGCTGTCGGGGTGATAGTAGAAGACCTCATGGCCGCGCCGCTGCGCCTCGAGCATCAGCGCGAAGCCGGAATCGCCCTTGATCTTGATCGATTCCATGGGGTCGGTCTGGACAGCGACCTTGAGGCTCATCGGGCATTCCTTTCAGACATCGGCGTCGAACGCGCCCTGTATATGGCGCGGCCAGCCGCCGTGCGATACCAGGATCAGGTCGTAGCGCCTATCGCCGCCCGCATGGCGGGGATGGCGGGCGAGGAAGGCCTCGGCCGCGCGCGTGATGCGCCGCCGCTGCGCCGCCGTCAGGGCGAGTTCCGCGAGGTCCAGCGAGCCGCGCGCCTTGACCTCGACGAAGACCACCGTGCCGCCGCGCCGCGCGACGATGTCGATCTCGGCGCCGGGCATGCGCCAGCGCCGGGCGAGGATGCGGTAGCCCTTGGCGACAAGCAGGACGAGGGCGGCCGTCTCGGCGATCCGTCCGCGCCCCCAGGCGGCGGAGCGCTTCGGGTCGGCCTCGCGCCTCACCCCGGCTCCCGCGCGAGCAGCAGCGCCCGCTGGTAGAGATCGCGCTTCGGCAGCCCCGTGGCCGTCGCCACAGCCGCCGCGGCGTCCTTCACCGACCCGCCGGCCAGCGCGGCCCGCAGCATGGCCTCGATATCCGTGTCCGCCGGCGGCGGCGCTTCGCCCGGCGGGCCGACGACGACGACGATCTCGCCCTTGGGATCGGGCGCGGCGGCATAGTCCGCGGCCAGCGCCGACAGGGTCCCGCGCCGCACCTCCTCGTGCAGCTTGGTGAGCTCGCGGCAGACCGCGGCCTGGCGGTCGCCGAGCTCCGCCGCGAGGTCGGCCAGCGAAGCCGCAAGGCGCGGGCCGGTCTCGAAGAAGACCAGCGATCCCGGCACCGCCGCCAGCGCCCGGACCCGGCCGCGCCGGCCGGCCGTCTTCGGCGGCAGGAACCCGGCGAAGAAGAAGGCGTCGGTCGGCAGGCCGGCCGCCACCAGCGCCGCCATCACCGCCGAGGGCCCCGGCACCGGGATGACGCGGTGACCCGCCTCGCGCGCCGCCTCCACCAGCTTGAAGCCGGGATCGGAGACGAGCGGCGTTCCGGCATCGGAGACAAGCGCGACCGATTCGCCGGCCGCGAGCCGTGCCAGCAGTTTCGGGCGCATCTCCGCCGCATTATGTTCGTGATAGGGGACGAGTTTCACCGCCAGGGCGAAGTGATCGACCAGGCGGCGGGTGACGCGGCTGTCCTCGCAGGCGACCAGGGAGGCCGCCGCCATGGTCTCGACGGCGCGCAGCGTCATGTCGCGCAGATTGCCGATGGGGGTTGCCACCACATGCAGCCCCGGCTCCAGCGGGCGGGCCAGAAAACGCGCCCCGCCAAGGACATAGTGCCGGTCGGAGGGCTGCGGCGCGGGAATGTCGGTCATGAGCGGGTCTCTTTCCGCGACCATAGGCGGTGCCGGCACCTCGCGTCCATGCCCGCCGGACAGGCAGAAACAGGCACCGCGCAGCAGGCTGTTGCCCTTTGGTCACGCAAAAGCCGCCCTTGCGGTTTGACCTTGCCCCTCGCTCGCGGCTATTCCGGTGCAAGGGCGGGGCGTTCAGGGCGTGTGGAGGCTATCGGACATGGCGGAAGCGGCGAAACGGCGCGGTGGGACCGCGAACGCAACGACCCTGCGTGGCCTTCTGATCGGAGCGGCCGCGCTGGCGCTGGCCGCCTGTTCGGGCGCCAATGTGCAGGGGCCCATCCCGACGACCGGTCCTGGACCGGTGACCGCCGCGCCGCCCGGCACGACCATCGGCACCGGCTCGGTCAAGGTGGCGCTCCTGCTGCCCCTGTCGGCCGGCGGGGCCGCCGGCAATACGGCGACAGTCCTGCGCAATGCGGCCGAAATGGCCGTGGCCGAATTCCAGGGCCCCGACATCACCATCCTGGTCAAGGACGACGGCGGCACCGCCGCAGGCGCCCAGGCCGCGGCCCAGGCGGCGATCCAGGAGGGAGCCGAGCTCATTCTCGGACCGCTTCTGGCGGAAGCGGTGCGCGGCGCGGCGACCGTGGCCCGGCCGGCCGGCCGGCCCATGATCGCCTATTCCACCGATACCAGCGTCGCCACGCGCGGCGTCTACCTGATGAGCTTCACGCCGCAGAACACGGTCGACCGGATCGTCCAGCATGCGGCCCAGGCCGGCAAGCGGTCCTATGCCGCCTTCATCCCCGATTCGGCCTTCGGCCAGGTGGTGCAGGGCGCCTTCCAGGAGGCGGTGAGCCGCTCCGGCGGGCGTGTTGTCGCCATCGAGAAGTTCCCGCTCGATCCGAACGGTGTCAACGCCGCGGCGGCGCGCCTGTCCGGCATTGCCGGCCAGATCGATGCGATCTTCGTCCCCGATCCCTATGACGGCGCGGCGATCCAGGCGCTCTCCACCGCCGGCATTGATACCCGCAGCGTCCAGGTTCTCGGCGTCGGCCCCTGGGTCGGCAATGCCGCCGCCGCCCGCGCCGCGCCGACGGCCGTCTATGCGGCGCCCGACGAGGCCGGCTTCCGCAGCTTCTCCGAGCGTTACCGGGCCCGTTTCGGCCAGGATCCGGCGCGCATCGCCTCGCTGACCTACGACTCCGTCTCGCTGGTCGCCGCCCTGGTGCGCACCCAGGGCTCGCAGCGCTTCTCCGAGACGATCCTGACCAATTCCTCCGGCTTCAACGGCGTCGACGGGCTGTTCCGCTTCCGGGCCGATGGCACGCCGCAGCGCGGTCTGGCCGTGCTCCAGGCCGGCGGGCGGGTGGTCAGCCCGGCGCCCCGCAGCTTCACCGGCGGATCGTGATCCCGCAGGCGGGGCCATAGCGGGACTCGGTTGCAGGTGGTTGCGCGCCTAGCGCCGTGACCGCCGCTCGGTCGCCACGGCAGACAAGCCTATCTTTTCCACAAGGCCCGGAAAAAGGCGCCCAAGCCTCCAAGCGAGCCGCGCCCTGCCAGGCAGGACGATCACCGGCCTGTTTCGCTCCAGCGCGACGAGAATGTCCTTGGCGCAACTCTCCACAGGATAGGGCGGGCCGGCGAGCGCGGTGAGGAAACGTCGCGCGTCGGGGGCCCAGCCAATGCCGAGATCGCCGGGGTTCGGTGAATCCAGCAGCGGTGTTTCCACGGCCGCAGGGCACACCACGCTCACCCTCACGCCGCGCGCAGCGGCCTCGATGCGC
Organism: Phreatobacter sp.; assembly: GCF_022843985.1. Lineage (GTDB taxonomy): Bacteria > Pseudomonadota > Alphaproteobacteria > Rhizobiales > Phreatobacteraceae > Phreatobacter. The sequence goes on from NZ_JALHMP010000004.1 coordinate 12,080, forward strand.
AGGCTCGTGCTCAAACCCACCACGGCGTGTTTGGTGAGCGCATAGGGCGTGAACAGGGGGGCCGGCCCCAGTCCAGCCAGCGACGCCGTATTGACGATATGGCCGAACCCTTGGGCGCACATGATCGGGTAGGCCGCCAGCACCCCATGGAGAACGCCATAGACATTGACGTCGACGATGCGCCGCCACCCCTCGAGAGGGATCTCATCCGCCTCCCCCGCGAGGCCGATGCCGGCATTGTTGAACATGTAGTCCAAGCGGCCGTGCCGGGCGGCAAAGTCCTCGACTCGTCTCTTCACCGCGTCGGCATCGCGGACATCGAGCGCAAGGCTGCTCGCATCGGCGCCACACTCGCCCGCCACGGCTTGCGCGGCCGCTGCGTTGGTGTCGGCAACACACAGCGCGGTGCCGCGCGCGGCCAGAGCCCTGGCCAGGGCGCGTCCGATCCCCGAGCCACCGCCCGTGATGAATGCGACCCGCCGTGTTGTCGTTCCCATGCAGATCCTCCAGCAATCATGGTCTCGGGAAATCCGGAACCGGTCACCGCTGGCGATCGGTTGACGATCCCCGCGCGAACGGGCCGGAAGGCCTCCCCCGGTCGTTCTTCACGCCGGCAGAGCAGCCGTCAACGCACCACGGCACCGACAGTCGGTATGCTCAGCCCAGGGTCAGCTTCACCGCGACGCCGAGCACCGCCATCACGGCGATCAGCGGAATGAGCCCGAGCTTGACGCGGAAGGCGAGCACGAAGGCGATGACGGCAAGCGCCGCCGCCTTCCAGTCCAGCGCCAGCGGATCGACGGTCGGCAGGCGCAGGGGCCCGATGGCGAGGGCCCCCACGGCGCCAAAGAACACATGCAGGCCGAACCAGATGGCGAGGTAGAGGATCACCCCCACCACCGCCGCGGTGATGCCCTTGAGCGCCCCGGCGAGCAGGCGGTTGTGCCGGAGGTCCTCGACGAAGGGGGCTCCGGCGAAGATGAACAGGAAGGACGGCGCGAAGGTCACCCAGGTGGTCATGGCCGCCCCGAGGATCGCCGCGGTCATCGGCGAGAACGGGTCGGACGCGCGGAAAGCCGCGAGAAAGCCGACGAACTGCGTGACGAGGATGGTCGGGCCGGGCTTGGTCTCGGCGAGGCCGAGCCCGTCAGCCATCTCGATCGCGGTGACCCAGCCCTTCTGCTCCACCGCCGCCTGGGCCAGCCAGACGAGCAGGGCATAGGCGCCGCCGAAGGTGATGACCGCGAGTTGCGAGAAGAACAGGCCGATCTGGGTCAGGATATGGCCGGGGCCGAGCAGCAGCGCCGCGAGCGCCACCGGTGCCAGCCAGACGGTGCCCCAGACCAGCGTGTTGGTCACAAGCGTGGCATAGCGTCCGGGGCTGGGCCGGCTGGCCGGGACGGCCTCGGCCGGCTGGGGCAGCAGGAAGGCACCGAAGGCCGCAGCGGCGGCGACGATCAGCGGATAGGGCACCTGGAACAGCAGGATGGCCAGGAGCGAACCGGCGATGATCGCCTTCAGCACGGCGGCATCGCCCACCCGCTTCGCCATCTTGATGACCGCCTGCACAACGATGACCAGCACCGCCGCCTTGATGCCGAAGAAGATGCCGTCGACGATGGGAACGCCGCGGGCGGTCACATAGAGCATCGACATGGCGAGCACGATGAGCGCACCCGGCAGCACGAAGAGCAGCCCCGCCGTCAGCCCGCCGCGCACGCCGTGCAGGAGCCAGCCGATATAGGTGGCGAGCTGTTGCGCCTCGGGTCCCGGCAGCAGCGTGCAGTAATTGAGGGCGTGCAGGAACCGCTTCTCGTCGAGCCACTTCTTCTCCTCGACGATGATGGTGTGCAGCATGGCGATCTGCCCGGCCGCGCCGCCGAAGGACAGGAAGCCGACCCTGATCCAGACGGCGAGCGCCTCCGAGAAGGGCACCGGGGCGGCAGGTGGCGGCAAGGTTTCGTGCACTGTCATGGAGCGGGATCCGGATCGGAACGGGGCAGGCGTCTCCTAGAGCCCACCATCCATGACGAAACCATGACATCCAAGACGACGGTTGCGGCGCGCCCCCCGGAAAGACAGGCCGCAGGCCCATCGCGCCACCCCGTCGCACGGCTCCCATGCGGGTGGACCGGGACGATGTCCGGTCAAATCGGCTAGTGCTCTTCGGATGGCAACAGATGGAAAGAGGGCGCCGCAGCCGGACGCCGGCGAAGAGGGCGCGGCCGAGGTCCCGGCCGCCGCCGCCCGCGCGCGCCTCAAGGGCATCGGCCTGATGTGCGCGGCGCTGGCCTGTTTCGCCTGTCTTGATGCGCTGGCCAAATGGCTCGGCACCCATATGGACCCGATGCAGGTGGTGTGGGCCCGCTACACCGCGGCGCTCTGCATGATCCTCATCATCTTCAATCCCCTCCGCCATCCCGGGGTCTTCGTCACCCGCCGCCCCTGGATCCAGGCGATCCGCTCGGCGCTGCTCTTCGGATCAACGGCCGTCAACTTCATCGCCCTGCAATATCTGCAGCTCGACCAGACCGTCGCCATCATGTTCGCGACGCCCTTCATCGTTGCCATTCTGTCGGGGCCCTTTCTCGGGGAATGGATCGGCCTGCGCCGCTGGATCGCGGTTGTCGTCGGTTTCCTCGGCGTGCTGGTCGTCACCCAGCCATGGAGCGGCTCGCTGCACTGGGCCATGCTGCTCACCTTCGCAGGCACCTGTGTCTATGCGCTCTACAACATCCTGACCCGCATGCTGGCGGGTCACGATTCCGCCGCCACGACCTCGATCTATTCCGTCGCCTTCGGCGCTGCGGTCGCCACCGTCATCGTGCCCTTCATCTGGACGGCGCCGACCTCGCTCGCGGTGGTCCTCGCCATGATTGCCATCGGCGCTTTCGGGGCCTTCGGGCACTGGCTTCTGATCGTTGCCCACGGCTATGCCGCGCCGGGAATCCTGGCGCCCTTCATCTACACCCAGATCGTCTGGATGACGGCGCTCGGATGGCTGGTCTTCGCCCAGGTGCCGGCGGCCAACACCCTCGCCGGGGCGGCCATCGTCATCGCCTCCGGGCTCTATCTCCTCTACCGGGAACGCGTCGTTGCACGGGGCGGACGGTAACCCGGAACTGCGACAATCCGTCGCATAGGGGGTTACCGGCCGGCAACCGACACTTCGCCTGACGTTGGGTCCGGGTTGACCAGCGGGCAAGGTCGAGCCAGCCGCGGGGGATTGCGGTCATGCGGACGGAAACGGACAGGGGCGGAGACCTTTTCATCGTCGATGACGACGCCGCGGTGCGTGACGGACTCAGCGTCGTCTTCGAGCAGGCTGGCTACCGCGTCGTCGCCTTCGCCGACGCGGCCTCATTTCTCAACGCCCTCCAGCAACGCCACCCCGACGCCATCCTCCTCGATGTCTGCCTGCCGGGTGCCGGTGGCGTCGAGGTTCTGCGCCAGATCTCCCAGCGCCGTTTCGAGGGGCCGGTGGTGATGATGTCCGGCCGGGCAGACATCCCGATGGCGGTCGCCGTCATCCAGGCAGGGGCTGCCGACCTCGTCGAAAAGCCGCTGGACGGCCAGCGCGTCGTCCATCAGGTCGGGCAGGCCCTGGCCGGCCATGCCCGCCGGGCGGCGGAGCGGGCCGATCCCGTCTCGGCCCTCGGCCCTGGAGGCGCCAGCCTGCTGACGCCGCGCGAGCGGGACGTCCTGCAGGAACTCGTGCGCGGCGCCTCCAACAAGGAGGCCGGTCGCAGCCTCGGCATCAGCCCGCGCACCATCGAGGTGCACAGGGCCCGCATCATGGAAAAGCTCGGCGCCAGGAATGCCGCCGATCTGGTGCGCGTCATCTATGACGAGCGTCGCCACGACGCCCGTTAACGGGCCGGACGGGCACCAGTCCCTGGTCGCCTCCTGGCCTGAAGTGCCTGAACCCCGCAATCGGCACCAGCGCCGTGATCCGGGCCCGACCGGAGCGGCGGGACCGGAGGGCCGTGCCGGCAGGAGGCCTGCCATGGCGCCGGAACCGATGATCTATGCCCGCCTTCAGGGCGACGTCCTCGAGGTCGTCACCGACCGCCTGACCCTCCGAACGGAGACGGGAGCGCTGGTCGCCATCGAGGACCATGTGCGCCAGTTGTTTGCCCGCGTGGCCGACATCCGGATCATGACCCTCGACGAGGTGCCCTGGCCCCTGTCGCGCCATGTCATCGCCCCGCCCCTGCAGCGTGCAGCCTGAGGCCGGACCGCCCGCTGTTAGACGTCCATCAACAGTTTTCAAGAGAATAAGCAGTTCCCACAGAGCGCCGTAGTGATTTGGTTACAACTGCAATCTAAAGTAGAATTATTACAAAGGGCTTTGCCCGATAAAGGCGGGCCGATGAGACAAACGACCTGTAGATCCCCTCGTCCTCCCGAAAGAGCTTCAGCATGTCTTCCGTAACTGCCCGTGACACGCAAGGCTTCGTCGAACAGCTCGGCCGGCTCGGCGTCGAGAAGGACAGCGAGAAGCGTCTCGCCCTGCTGCGCGGGGTCGCCGACCTCTATCTGACCCATCCCGTCAGCCCGACCGTGGCGGAGGAATATCTCTTCTCGGAGATCGCGACCTCGGTGATGCGCAAGCTGCGGCCCGAGCAGCGGCCGCAGATCAGCGTGGCGCTGAGCGAGAGCGAGCGGGTCCCCCACAGTCTGGCCCTGGCCCTCGCCTCGGATGCCGATATCGCGGTCGCCAGTCCGATCCTGTCGCGGTCGCCGGTGCTGACGGAGACCGATATGGTCGCCATTGCCGAGACCAGCGGCGACGAGCACCTGCAGGCCATTGCCACGCGTCCGTCGCTGACCGCGCGCGTCACTGACGTGCTGATCGACCGCGGCAGCAACGTCGTGCTGCGCAAGGTGTCGGGCAATGTCGGTGCCGAAATCTCCGACAAGGGCATGATGAGCCTTCTCACCCGTGCCGGCGACGACGCCGAAATCGGTCTCGCCCTGGCCGACCGCGGCGATCTCTCGCCCGCCGTCCTCGACCAGCTCAACACGATCATCTGCACCCAGGTCGCCGCCGGATCTGCTGAAGGAGACGCGGGCGATGGCATCGCCGCGCTGAGAGCCCGCGCCCAGGCGCTGATCGCCGAGGAACTGCGCAAACGCAGGGCCAATATCGGCAGTACGGACCGGGTCATTGCAGCGGTCGAAGCCGGGACCATGTCTCTCGACAGCGGCGTCGAAACCCTCGTTGCCGGAGGCCGTCTGCTTGACGTCGCCCAGGTCATGGCCCACTTCCTGCGGCTTGAGCGGAACTTCGTCTTCCAGCAATTGGCGGCGGGGGACATCAACACGGTCGTCCTGACGTTTCGCGCCCTCGACATCGCCTATGCCAATCTGGAGACGACGTTGGTGATGCGTGCGAGCAAGCGGCGTGGGACCCGCGAGACCGTGTCGCGCGCCGACTATGAGGCCGTGTCCCAGGCGGATGCCCAGCGCGCCATCCGCTTCCTCAAGGTCCGCATGACCGTCGGCAAGGGCGCCCCGGCCGCGGCCGGAAGCGCCGCCTGAACACCCGGCATCGGCCGCGACGACGGCGCGGTGGCCATGGTCCATGCTTCGGTTTAAACAGAGGCCGGCGGTCAGCGCCGCCCCATCCGTGTCGACCAAGGCCAGTCCCGCATGTTTCCCAAGCCGCTCGCCAGCCTGACGCCCAATACGGCGGCCTATGAATCCCTGCCCATGGTGAAGCCGACCGGCTTCCGCGAATACGACGCCCGCTGGTTCTTCGGCGACGAACTGAACCTGATGGGTGTCCAGGCCGTCGGCATGGGGCTCGGCACCCTGATCGGCCGCATGGGCGTTCCCCGCGAGATCGTCGTCGGCCATGATTTCCGCGGCTATTCCGCCGCCATCAAGATGGCGCTCGTCACCGGCCTGATGGCGGCGGGCTGCAAGGTGCACGACATCGGCCTCGCCATGTCGCCCATGGCCTATTTCGCCCAGTTCGAGCTCGACGTGCCCTGCGTCGCCATGGTCACCGCCAGCCACAATGACAATGGCTGGACCGGCGTGAAGATGGGCGCCCAGCGCCCCGTCACCTTCGGCCCCGACGAGATGAGCGCGCTCAAGGCCATCGTCCTCGCCGCCGATTTCGACCTCGCCGGCGGTGGCTCCTACCATTTCGTCGAGGATTTCGCCGCCCGCTACATCCGCGACCTCACCACCCGCCCCAAGGTGACCCGCAGGCTCAAGGTCGTCGCCGCCTGCGGCAATGGCACGGCCGGCGCCTTCGCCCCGCAGATCCTCGCAGCGCTCGGTGTCGAGGTGGTCCCGCTCGATGCCGAACTCGACCATTCCTTCCCGCGCTACAATCCCAATCCCGAGGACATGAAGATGCTTCACGCCATGGCCGTGGCGGTGAAGGCGCATGGCGCCGATGTCGGCCTCGGCTTCGATGGCGACGGCGACCGCTGCGGCGTCGTCGACAACCATGGCGAGGAGATCTTCGCCGACAAGATCGGTGTCATGCTCGCCCGCGACCTGTGCAAGGTGCACGGCCCGTCGCAATTCGTCGTCGACGTCAAGTCGACCGGCCTCTTCGCCGCCGACCCCGAGCTGAAACGCCTCGGCGCGACGACCGACTACTGGAAGACCGGTCATTCCTACATCAAGCGCCGGGTGCGCGACCTGAACGCCCTCGCCGGCTTCGAGAAGTCCGGCCACTTCTTCTTCAACGCCCCGGTCGGCCGCGGCTATGACGACGGCCTCGTCACCGCCATCGCCGTCATCGACATGCTCGACCGCAACCCCGACAGGTCGATGGCCGATCTCTATGCCGCGGTGCCCAAGACCTGGGGCTCGCCCACCATGTCGCCGAAATGCGCCGACGAGGTGAAATATGGCGTCGTCGACCGCGTCGTGAAGCGTTTCCAGGACATGCAGGAACAGGGCGGCCTTATCGCCGGCCATCCCATCTCCAGCCTCGTCACCGTCAACGGCGTGCGCGTCACCACGCCCGACGGCACCTGGGGCCTGGTGCGCGCCTCGTCCAACAAGCCCGAACTGGTCGTCGTGGTCGAGAGCCCGGTCTCGGAGGCGCGGATGCGGGACATGTTCCACGCCGTCGACGCCGTGCTGCGCGAGAACCCGGAAGTCGGCGCCTACAACCAGACCATCTGAGCGGTCACGCGGTCAGATGGCTGAAATCTTCACCAGCCGTTAACCATGGCGTGACAGCTTCACGGCGAGACCGGGGAGCCGTCCGTGAAGCTTGTGTCCGTCAGCCAGAACATGCAGCGTCCGAACGGGCTCTCCGAACTGGAGATCCTGCGCAACGTTACCGCCGGCTTTGCCGCTTTCGGCAGTGCGGTGCGGGCCAGCGCCATTTCCGACGCGCAGAAATCCAGGGTCCTGGCCGAACTTGCGGATGCCTCCAACCGCATGATGGACGCCACCAACGCCTATCTCTTCGCGCTCGGCGAGGCCCACAAGGCCATGGATGCCAAGGCAGCGAACACGCCGCTGCTGAAGATCGCCGACTGACCGGAAATCCGCGTCGTCACCATTTCGTCGCAGCGACGTCATGGCACTGTAGAGCCAGTGCGGCACGTGATCTTCTGTCGAGACATCCGGCGATTCGGCCAGGAGGTCGCGCCCGGAGGCCCTCATGGTCGATCAGGTCACGCACAGCGCCATTCCCTTCGCCCGTCACTTCAACCCCGCGCTCTGGGCCGACCAGAGCCGCAAGATCATTCCCATCATGCGGGCCTATGGCGGCATCCGGCCGCGTGACGCCAGGGCCGCCCTGCCGCAGACACTCGGCCGCATCGGCAGCCTGGAGGTGCGCCTCGCCGCCAATGCCGCCGAGGTGCGGCGCGCCCAGAAACTGCGCTGGCGCGTCTTCTACGAGGAGATGAAGGCGATCGCCGACGGCGCCTCGCGCCTCGCCCGCCGTGACATCGACGCCTTCGACGCCATCTGCGACCACCTCGTGGTCATCGATCACGCCGTTCTCGAGCGCCAGCCCTTCGGCCAGCCGCGCCCCGCCATCGTCGGCACCTACCGCCTGCTGCGCCAGGACATCGCCGACCGCCATGGCGGCTTCTACACGACGGGCGAGTTCGACCTCTCCGGCCTGCTGCAGCGCCATGCCGGCAAGCGCTTCCTCGAGCTCGGCCGGTCCTGCGTGCTGCCGGCCTATCGCAACAAGCGCACCGTCGAACTGCTCTGGCACGGCATCTGGTCCTATGTCCTCACGCACGGGATCGACGTGATGTTCGGCTGTGCCAGCCTGGAGGGCACCGATCCGCGCGCCGTGTCGCGTGAACTGTCCTTCCTCCATCACAATGCCCGGCCGCCGGCCGAATGGGCTGCCGCCGCCCTGCCGGCGCGCCGGGTCGAGATGGGGCGGCTGTCTCCCGACGCCATCGACATGAAGAAGGCGCTCCATGCCCTGCCGCCCCTCATCAAGGGCTATCTGCGCCTCGGCGCCTATATCGGCGACGGCGCGGTGATCGACCGCCAGTTCAACACGATCGACGTGCTGATTGTCCTCCCCGTGGCAGCCATCCACCCGCGCTACATCGACCATTTCGGGCCGGGCGCCGAGCGCCACGCGGCCTGATGCAGCCCGGCCCTGTCGTCCGGGGGGCTTAACCGCCGCCGCGAGGCTGCTATCGTTCGCCCAAGAACGATAGGAAACGCCTGCCATGTCCGACATGCCCGCCCTCGGCCCCCGCCTCGCCGCCGATGGTTCGGTGATCCCCGCGCCGATGTCCCGGCGCGTCATGAACCTCGCCGACCTCTTGCATGGGACCGCCAGGCGCCTGCCGGACCGTCCGGCCCTCGTCTGGCGCGACCGGACCTGGAGCTGGGGCGAGATGGCGGCGCGGGTGACCGCCGCCGCCGTCGGCCTCAGGGCCCGCGGCATCGGCAAGGGCGACCGCGTCGTCTGCCAGGCGCGCAACAGCAACGCCATGTTCGAGGCCATGTTCGCGGTCTGGACCATCGGCGCCATCTGGGTGCCCACCAACTTCCGCAACACGCCGCAGGAGGTCGCCTATATCGCCCGTGCGGCGCGGGCCAAGGCGCTGATCTGCGAGACCATCTTCGAGGGCCATGCCGCGGCGGTGAAAGACGGCGACCCCGACCTCGCCCTGACCGTCGCGATCGGCGCGGCCCCCTTCGCCGCCATCGACTGGGAAACGCTGATCGCCGAAGGCGCGCGCCAGGGAGCCCCCGGGCCTGTCGCCGCCGTCGACTACGACGATCCCTGCTGGTTCTTCTTCACCTCCGGCACGACCGGTCGCCCGAAGGCGGCCGTCCTCACCCACGGCCAGATGGGCTTCGTCGTCACCAACCACCTTGCCGATCTGGTGCCCGGGACCACGGAGCACGACGCCTCCCTCGTCGTCGCCCCGCTCTCCCATGGCGCCGGCATCCACCAGCTGACGCAGGTCGCCCGCGGCGCCCGCACGGTCCTCATCGCCTCCGAGCGGCTCGACTGCGAGGAAGCGTTCAGGCTGATCGCGGAGCACCGGGTCACCAACATGTTCACGGTGCCCACCATCCTCACCATGCTGGCCGGACACGAGGCCGCCGACCGGCACGATCATTCCAGTCTCAGGCACGTCATCTATGCGGGATCGCCCATGTACCGGGCCGACCAGCAGATCGCGCTGAGCCGCCTCGGCCAATGCATCGTGCAATATTTCGGCCTCGGCGAGGTGACCGGCAACATCACCGTCTTCCCCACCCGCGAGCACGATGTCGACGACGCGGTGCAGGGGCGCATCGGCACCTGCGGCTACCCGCGCACCGCCATGGACGTCCGCATCTTCGACGAGAAGGGGGTAGAGCTCGCGCCCTTCGCGACCGGCGAGATCTGCGTCGCCGGCCCCGCCGTCTTTGCCGGCTATTTCGACAATCCGGAGGCCAATGCCAAGTCGTTCCGCGACGGCTTCTTCCGCACCGGCGACCTCGGCCACAAGGACCCGGAGGGCTATGTCTACATCACCGGCCGGGCCTCCGACATGTACATTTCCGGCGGCTCCAACGTCTATCCGCGCGAGATCGAGGAGGTGATCCTCACCCATCCCGCGGTCGCCGAGGTGGCCGTGCTCGGCGTGCCCGACCGGCGCTGGGGCGAGGCCGGTGTCGCCGTCCTGGTGGCCCGGCCGGGGGCCACGGTGGCCGAGGGCGATATCCTGCAACATCTCGACGGCAAGCTGTCGCGCTACAAGATGCCCCGCCAGGTCTTCGTCTGGGAGGAACTGCCGAAGTCGGGTTACGGCAAGGTGCCGAAGAAGCTCATCCGCGAAATGCTGATCGACAAGGGCGCGGTCAGTGCGGAGGGGTGAGGTTTTGCGCTGATTGGCCTGGGCACGTCCGGCCAGCTCCGCGTCATGCCCGCCCTTGTGGCGGGCATCCACGACGTGACCACCGCCGTGCGAAGGAAGTTCGTGGATGCCCGGGACAAGCCCGGGCATGACGGGCGGTGGTTCCAGCGGGCGTCCCGCGAGGCCAAGCCTGCCCCCGGGGACAACTTCACCCCCGTCCCACCATCCCCGACGCCCAACTCCTTGATCCCAAGCGCTTTTCCCGCCGCCTCCCGAAAAAGCGCAGGTTGTTTCTCCCCGTTTCCCGCACCGCCCTTATCCTCCCCGCACCTTCCGTCCTCGTCGAGGCATCGTCCGGTGGTGCGGGCGATGGGGCGGAGGGGCGGTTCCCCTTGCGGTCGGGTCACCAGCCCGTCCGCTAAGGGCGTCGCCGGGACCACCGCCCCTTCGGGCCCTTGAGGCGCTGCCGCGCCGGGGGTGACCGTTGCGCGAGGAGCATCGCTAGAGGCGGCGAGCAGGACCGGCGGGTGGGGGCGACCCTCTCCGCCGGGGGCCTCCGGGGCACGCGGGAGACCCGCGTCTCCGGCAAGGCCAGGCCACGGGCCGTCGCCGGGTCTGCCCCCCGACGGCCTCACGCCCGGGAGGCTGGCGGGGCGCCTTGGCCCCGCCCTCCCGCCCCGCTCGCCCCGGACGCGCGGCCCGGTGAACGCAAAAAGCCGCGGTGAAGCGCCGCGAGGCGCGCCGGCTCGCGTGGAGGTCGTTTCTCGGGCGACCGGGATCAAGCATCCCGGTTGTGAGGGGCCCGGATGAAGCATCCGGTTTTTTGGGCGGCCGGGATCAAGCATCCCGGCAGCCCGGATGCTTCATCCGGAGATCCAAAAGTCCCGAGGAAACGGATTCCACGCGAGCCGGCGGGCTTCGGCGATCCGAAGTCCGGTTCCGCGGGGTGACCCGCGGGGCCAGGAGGCCTCATCGCCTCCGCGCCTGACGGCGCTTCACCCCTCGCGCTCCCCTCCGGGAGCGCGGGGACCGACGGAGCAAAGCCCGGCCTTTGCGGCGCGGGAACGGGAAGGCATGGGAGGATGCGGGGCACCACGGTCAGGACCTGCACGGCAGAACGGGCCGGACGCTCCCCCACCTCTCCCCGGCGGCGAGAGGTGGGGGATGCGCGTCGTCAGACCGGGCGGCGCCTGCCGCGTACGCTCACCCGAACCGCGCCTGCAGCACCGCGAACAGCGCCCGCGCCGCCTGCATCTCGCCGCCGGCGGGGCGGCCGGGCTTCTCGGCCGGAGTCCAGCCATAGACGTCGGCATGCAGCCAGCTCTGCGCCTTCTCGACGAAGCGGTCGAGATAGAGCGCCGCCGTGATCGAGCCGGCAAAGCCCCCCGTCGTGACATTGTTGAGGTCGGCGATCTTGCTGTCGAGGCCGCTGGCATAGGGCTTCCACAGCGGCAGCCGCCAGACCGGATCGCCCACCGCGAGACCGGCGGCCGTCAGTTCCGCCGCCAGCGCGTCGTCATGGGTATAGACCGGCGGCAGGTCCGGCCCGAGCGCCACGCGCGCCGCTCCGGTCAGCGTGGCGAAGTCGGCGAGGATCACCGGCGCCTCCTCGTCGGCCAGCGCCAGCGCGTCGCAGAGCACGAGCCGCCCTTCGGCATCGGTATTGCCGATCTCGACGCTGAGCCCCTTGCGGGTGGGGAACACGTCGCCCGGCCGGAAGGCGGCCCCCGAGACGGCATTCTCCACCGCCGGCACGAGCAGGCGCAGGCGGACCGGCAGCTTCGCCGCCATCACCATATGGGCGAGGCCGATGGCCGCGGCCGCGCCGCCCATGTCCTTCTTCATCAGGAGCATGGCGGAGGAGGGCTTGAGGTCGAGCCCGCCGGTGTCGAAACAGACGCCCTTGCCGACCAGCGTCACCTTCGGATGTTTCTCGTTGCCCCAGACGAGGTCGATGAGGCGCGGCGCGCGCGGCGAGGCGGCTCCCACCGCATGGATCATCGGGAAATTCTGCCTGAGGAGGTCGGCACCGACGATGGACGTGACCTTGGCGCGATGGCGCTTGGCGAGGTCGCGGATCGCCGCCTCCAGCTCCGCCGGGCCGAGATCGTTGGCCGGCGTGTTGATGAGATCGCGGGCGAGCGTCGTCGCCTCGGCGGCCCGGCTGACCGCCGCGCCGTCAACGCCCTCCGGCACGACCAGCAGGGCGGGCTTCGCGGTCGACGCCTTGTAGCGGGCGAAGCGGTACTGGCCGATGATCCAGGCCAGTGCCGCGCGTTCGCCGTCGCCGGGATCATTGGCGAAGCGATAGAGGCCCGGCGGGATCTGGCCCGGCAGCTTGCCGACCAGCAGCGGATCGCGATGGGCGGCCGCCTCGGTCTCGATGCCGAACAGCACGGCGGCGATGGCGCCCTTGGCGTCCGGAACCACCGCGGCCTTGCCCGCCTTCGGCTCATAGCCCGTCGCGTCGAGATAGGCCTGCTGCGGCGCCTTCAGCTTCGCCTTGACGGCGGCATAGGTGGCGGCCGTGACGAAGGTCACGGGCGTGGCACCGGCAGTGCCGGGCGGCCTGAGAAGCGGGTGCATGGGAATCCTCTGCCACAGCGATGGCGGCAGGCTAGAACCGCGCGGTGGCCCCTGTCACCCCGCATGTGGCGTGACGCACCGGAGCGCACCCGTCATGGGTCACCCGCGGGTGCGACGCGGTCGCGGTCCTGGCCCTGCACAGGCGGCGTGCAGGGCGCAATGGGCCGGGGGAGCCCTCATGCCCCGCGCCCCGGCTCACGCCCGGAGCGTCCCGCCGGTCTTCTTCGTCACCTCGGCGACGATCTTCGCCGCCACGGCGTCGATCTCGGCATCGGTGAGGGTCTTGTCCCGCGGCTGCAGCGTCACGGCGAGGGCGACCGACTTCTTCGCCGCATCGATGCCCTTGCCCTCATAGACGTCGAAGACCTCGACACTGGTGATGAGCTGCTTGTCGACGCCCTGCGCCGCCTTGACGAGATCGCCCGCCTTCACCGCCCGGTCCACGAGGAAGGCGAAATCGCGCTCCACCGGCTGGAAGGGCGAGAGCACCAGCTGCGGCTTGGTGCGGGTCGGGCGCACCTTCGGCGGCGGCAGCTTGTCGAGCAGGATCTCGAAGGCCAGCAACGGCCCCTTGACGTCGAGCGCTTCGAGGACGCGCGGATGCAGCTCCCCGAAGGCGCCGAACACCGTCTGCGGACCCATCTGGAACGTGCCGGAGCGGCCGGGATGGAACCAGGCCGGACCGCCCTGCACCACCTGGATGCCGGCCATGGGCGCGCCGACGGCGGCGAGAACCGCCATGGCATCCGCCTTGATGTCATAGATGTCGGCCGCCGCCGTGCCCTGCCAGTGGCGCCCGGCGCCAGTCGGCCGTGCCAGCCCGCGGCGCAGACCGGTGGCGGCCATGAACTGGTCGTCCGGCTTGTCGCCCCTGAACACCTGGCCGACCTCGAACAGGGCGACATCGCCATAGCCGCGGTCGGCATTGCGCTGGGCGGCGGTGGCCAGCCCGACGAGCAGCGTCGGCCGCATGTCCGAGAGGTCGGAGGCGATGGGGTTGGCCAGCGCCAGCGCCGGCTGGCCGCCGCCGAACAGCTCGGCCTGCGCCTTGGCGATGAAGCTCCAGGTCACGGCCTCCACCATGCCGCGCCCGGCGAGGGTGCGCTTGGCCATCCGGGTGCGCTTCTGGATGAGCGTCAGCACCGGCTTGGGCACCGTGCCGCCACGGTCGAGCGGGGTCGAGGGCACGCGGTCGACACCGGCGATGCGCATGACCTCTTCCGTCAGGTCCGCCTTGCCGTGAATGTCGGGGCGCCAGGAGGGTGGCGACACCTTGATCATCGGACCATTGCCGGAGACGGAGAAGCCGAGCGCCTCGAGGATGCGCCTCTGCTCGCGATCGGAGCTTTCAAGGCCGGTGAGGCGCCTGGTCTCGGACAGCGGAAAATTGATGATGAAGCCGGTATCGGGAACCGCGCCCGCCACGGTCACCTCGGAAGGCTCGCCGCCGCACAGGTCCATGACCAGCCTCGTCGCCAGTTCGACGCCGGGCAGCATGAAGTTCGGATCGACGCCGCGCTCGAAGCGGTAGCGCGCATCGGTGACGATGCCGAGGTTGCGCCCCGTGCGGGCGATGTCCATCGGGTCCCACAGCGCCGACTCGATCAGCACGTCCGTCGTCGCATCGTCGCAACCCGAATGTTCGCCGCCCATGACGCCGGCGATGGATTCGACACCGTTGTCGTCGGCGATCACCGTCTCGTGGCCGGTGAAGCCATAGACGCGGCCGTCGAGGCCGAGCACGGTCTCGCCAGCCTGCGAGCGGCGCACGACGAGCGCGCCGGCGACCTTCTTGGCGTCGAAGACATGCAGCGGCCGGCCACGGTCGAAGGTGACGTAATTGGTGATGTCGACCAGCGCATTGATGGGGCGAAGGCCGATGGCCTTCAGCCGCCGCTGCATCCAGTCCGGCGAGGGACCGTTCCTGACGCCGCGCACCAGCCGCAGCGCGAAGGCCGGGCAGAGCTTCTCCTCGCCCTTGGCGAGGGCGAGCGTCACCTTCTGCGGGTTCGGGAAGGCGCCCTTCACCTGCGGCACCACGTCGGATTTCAGCTTGCCGAGACCGGCGGCGGCGAGATCACGGGCAATGCCATGGATCGAGGTGCAGTCCGGCCGGTTCGGCGTCAGGTTGATCTCGATGACCGGATCGGAGAGCTGCGCCCAGTCGGCATAGCGGGCGCCGAGCGGCGCATCCTCCGGGAGATCGATGATGCCGTCATGGTCTTCGGAGATTTCCAGTTCGGCCGCCGAGCACAGCATGCCGCGGCTCTCGACACCGCGGATCGTCCCGACGCCGAGCGTGATGCCCTTGCCCGGGATGAAGGTGCCGGGCGGCGAGAAGACCGATTTCATGCCGGTCCGGGCGTTCGGGGCGCCGCAGACGACCTGGACGGGCTCGCCCGAGCCGGTATCGACCATGCAGACCCTGAGCCGGTCGGCATTGGGATGCTGCTCGGCCGAGATGACATGAGCGATGGTGAAGGATGCGAGCTTGGCGCCGGGATCGTCCAGCGCCTCGACCTCGAGGCCGATGCGGGTGAGCGTTTCGGTGACCTCGGCGAGGGAGGCCTCGGTGTCGAGATGGTCCTTGAGCCAGGAGAGGGTGAATTTCATCGGATGTCTCCCTCAGCTCGACAGGCCGCCGGCCAGCGACGGCAGGTCGAGCGGGCGGAACCCGTAATGCGACAGCCAGCGCACATCGGCCTCGAAGAACTGGCGGAGGTCGTTGATGCCGTATTTGAGCATGGCGATGCGGTCGATCCCCATGCCCCAGGCGAAGCCCTGGTAGATGTCGGGATCGAGGCCGCAATTGCGGATGACGTTGGGATGGACCATCCCGCAGCCGAGGATTTCCAGCCAGTCTTCGCCCTCGCCGAAGCGCACCTCGCCGCCCTGGCGGTTGCACTGGATGTCGACCTCCATGGAGGGTTCGGTGAAGGGGAAGAACGACGGACGGAAGCGCATCTTGACGCTGTCGACCTCGAAGAAGGCCTTGCAGAACTCCTCGAGGATCCATTTCAGGTGGCCGATATGGCTACCCTTGTCGATGACGAGGCCCTCGACCTGGTGGAACATCGGCGTATGCGTCTGGTCGCTGTCGCAGCGATAGGTCCGCCCCGGGCAGATGACGCGGATCGGCGGCTTGTTCGACAGCATGGTGCGCACCTGCACCGGCGAGGTATGGGTCCGCAGCAGCATCCGCTCGCCGTTCGGCTTCGGATTGAAGAAGAACGTGTCGTGCATCTCGCGGGCTGGATGGCCCTCGGGAAAGTTGAGCTTCGTGAAGTTGTAGTCGTCAGTCTCGATGTCCGGCCCCTCGGCGATGGCGAAGCCCATATCGGCGAAGATGGCGGTGAGCTCATCCATCACCTGGCTGATCGGGTGGATGCGGCCGGTCTCGGTCGGGCTCTCGCGCACGGGGAGCGTCACATCGACCGTTTCGGCGGCCAGGCGCGCGTCGAGCGCGGCGCTCTTCAGCACCTCGCGGCGCTGGCCGAGGGCCTCGGTGACGCGATCCTTGACCTGGTTGATGGCCGCGCCCGCCGTCTTGCGCTCCTCCGGCGCCATCTGGCCGAGGGTGGCGAGCAGGGCCGAGAGCGAGCCCTTCTTGCCGAGGGCGGCGACCCTGACCGCCTCCAGCGCCGCCTCGTCGGCAGCGGCGGCGATCTGCGCGGTCAGGTCAGTTTCAAGCGTTGCAAGATCGGTCATGGTGAGATCACGCGTGAGGGAGCTGGGATCGTGTGGCGGCTGGGGCCGGGCGCGTCAAGCCGCGAACGAAAAAGCCCGCGCCACCCTCGGGGAGGGTCGCGCGGGCCGAATTGTCAGACTTCAGGAGGGAGAAGTCAGGCGTTCGCCGGCAGCGATCCCTTGGCCTTTTCGACCAGGGCCGCAAAACCGTCCGGCGCCGTGATGGCGAGGTCGGACAGGACCTTGCGGTCGACGGCGATGCCGGCACCGATGAGGCCGGCAATGAAGCGCGAATATGTCAGGCCGTGCTCGCGGACAGCGGCGTTGATGCGCTGGATCCACAGGGCGCGGAAGTTGCGCTTCTTGTTGCGGCGGTCGCGCGTCGCATACTGCATCGACTTGTCGACGGCAGCCTTCGCGGCGCGGATGGTGTTCTTGCGGCGGCCCCGGAAGCCGGAGGCGGCCTTGAGGACTTTCTTGTGCTTGGCGTGGGACGTAACGCCCCTTTTGACGCGGGCCATGGCTGATCTCTCTTACAATTTCGTGGGGGTGCTTCTCGAACCGGGCCGATCAGCCGTTCGGGAGGAAGTACCGCTTGACGTTGTAGGCATCGGTTTCGAACATGGCCGTGGTGCCGCGATGCTCGCGGATCTGCTTGTTCGACCGCTTGATCATGCCGTGGCGCTTGCCGGACTGGGTGTACATCACCTTGCCGGTCGCCGTGATCTTGAAGCGCTTTTTGGCGCCCGACTTCGTCTTCATCTTGGGCATTTGGCTCTCTTCATTCGTTGCGAGGCGCCCATCTGCCGGTCCGAAGACCGGCGGGGTTCCTCTGAAGGCTCAAGGGTGAGCTTTCGGGATCGCCACGGCAGCCCTGATCAGCCGGTCGATCCGAAGGCCGGGCCTATACAGGAGATGCGCCCGCCCGGCAAGAGCCCGGCGGCAGAGCGCTCAGCGGCGGGCGGAAGCCTTGGCATAGGCAGGCACCAGGACGGCCGGGACGCGGCGCCCTCGACCCGGTCCCGCGTCATTCTCCTTGGGCAGCAGCATGACGGCGACGCCCATCTGCACGCTGGCGAAGGTCAGCCCCAGGAAGAAGGTCAGCACGGAGACGGCCAGCGGCGCGATATCCGACCGGGATACCAGGGTGGCGAAGCCGCCGATGTCGAGAAGGATGAGGGCGCTGACGAAGAGGCCGGCGACGCCGAAGCCGATGACCGCGTGGACGAGAAGGAACTGCAGGAGCTTCGGCATGGAGGCCTCCCCGGGCAGGATGTGGCAAGGCCGGCATCCGCGGGTGAAACGGGGGGAACAGACTTCTGTTCCCATGAATGCTCCTACGCCACAAGCGGTGGCACCGATCACCCGGCTTGCAAGGCGGGCACGGCTGGCGGAATGGTAGCGGCCGCAACCGGAGAAGACCTCAATGCCCAAGGGATACTGGATCGCCCGTGTCGACGTTCACGACACCGAGGCCTACAAGAACTACGTCGCGAAGAACGGCATCGCCTTCGCCAAGTTCGGCGGTCGCTTCGTCATCCGCGGCGGCAGGTTCGAGACGCTGGTCGGCAGCAGCCGCGCGCGCAACGTCGTCATCGAATTCCCGAGCTACGATCAGGCCCTCGCCTGCTGGCACTCGCCCGAATATCAGGCGGCGCGCGCCGAGCAGAAGGGCGGCGCCGAGATGGATGCCATCGTGATCGAGGGTTACGACGGCCCGCAGCCAAACTGAGGGACGGTTCGCATCCCTTTCCGCCATGGCCGGGCACGGCGGCCCAGGGGCCGCCGGTCGTGGCTTGTGACCGCCGGCCATCCATGACTTGGACACCGCCGTGTGAACGCATTCATCATGCCCGGCACAAGGCCGGGCATGACGGAAAAGTCAGTCTCGGAAGGGCCTCAGCCCCCCGTCGCCTCGATGACGTCGTCGAGCGTGCGCAGGCCGGGGCGGGGCGAATTGACCAGCACCGCCATATTGCCCGGCGCGTGCTTGTTCGCCTGCATCAGCGCATGGGCGGCCGGGATCTTGTCCCAGGGGAAGAGCTCGCTCATGCAGGGATCGACGCGCCGGTCGAGCACGAACTGGTTGGCGGCGGCCGCCTGTTTCAGATGGGCGAAATGCGAACCCTGGATGCGCTTCTGCCGCATCCAGACATAGCGCGCGTCGAAGGTGATGTTGAAGCCGGACGTGCCGGCGCAGA
This sequence comes from Phreatobacter sp., assembly GCF_022843985.1. Lineage (GTDB taxonomy): Bacteria > Pseudomonadota > Alphaproteobacteria > Rhizobiales > Phreatobacteraceae > Phreatobacter. The sequence goes on from NZ_JALHMP010000004.1 coordinate 30,867, forward strand.
ACACCACCATGCCGCCGCGCTTGGCGACGAGGCAGGAGACCGGGAAGGTCGCCTCGCCCGGATGCTCGAAGACGATGTCGACGTCCTTCTTGCCGGTGATGTCCCAGATCGCCTTGCCGAACTTGCGCGCCTCCTTGAGCCAGACATTGTATTCATCCGTGCCCACTGTCGGCATCTGGCCCCAGCAGGCGAAGTCCTTGCGGTTGATGACCCCCTTGGCGCCGAGCTGCATGACATAGTCGCGCTTGGTCTCGTCCGAGATGATGCCGATGGCATTGGCGCCGGCAGCGGCGACGAGCTGCACAGCGAAGACGCCGAGACCGCCCGATGCGCCCCAGACGAGCACGTTGTCGCCGGGCTTCAGCGTGTGCGGCGGGTGGCCGAACAGCATGCGGTAGGTGGTGGCCAGCGTCAGCGTGTAGCAGGCGGCCTCTTCCCAGGGCAGGTGCTTCGGCTTCTCCATGAGCTGGCGCGACTGGACGCGGCAGAACTGGGCGAAGGCCCCGTCCGGCGTCTCGTAGCCCCAGATCCGCTGGGTGGTCGAGAACATCGGATCGCCGCCATTGCATTCCTCGTCGTCGCCATCGTCCTGGTTGCAGTGGACGATGACCTCGTCGCCGACCTTCCAGCGCTTGACCTTGGAACCCACCGCCCAGACGATGCCCGAGGCATCGGAGCCGGCGATATGGAAGGGATGCTTGTGGCCGTCGAGCGGCGAGATCGGCTGGCCGAGGCCCGCCCAGATGCCGTTATAGTTCACGCCGCCGGCCATCACGTAGATGAGGACCTCGTCCTCGCCCAGCGACCAGGTCGGCACGACCTCGACCTTGAAGGACTGCTCCGGCGGGCCGTGCCGGTCCTTGCGGATGGCCCAGGCGTACATGTTCGCCGGAACGTGGCCGAGGGGGGGAACCTCGCCGAACTCGTAGAGATCCTTGACGGGACGCGACTGCGGGGTAGGAGCGACGGCTGCCATTGGGTTACCTCGGGTGTCAGGCGCCTTCTCAACGGGGCGCTTCAGGACCGAGTATGTGCAGTGCAACATGGATGTGCAAGCGCGAATTGGCGGCCCCGAACCCGACATTCTAAGCCCTTTGGCTGATCCAGCCCCCTTGTCCGCGGCATTCGGAGCCCGGTCCCGGCACCTCCGCGGCGGTATTTTTTTGGCGCAGGAGGGACCTGCCGGGCATGCGGTGCGTTAGCCCTTCAGGGAGCTGATGAAGCGGGTCCCCAAGGAGAACCACATCATGCCCGTCGAAAGCCTGCTCATTCTCGTTCTCATCGGCGCCGTCGCCGGTTGGCTCGCCGGACTCATCGTCAAGGGGTTCGGCTTCGGGCTGGTCGGCAACATCGTCATCGGCATCCTCGGCGCGCTGATCGCCACCTGGCTCTTTCCGCGCCTCGGCGTCTCGCTGGGCGCCGGCATCATATCGGCCATCATCAGCGCGACCCTCGGTGCCGTCATCCTGCTGGTGATCGTCGGGTTGATCCGAAGGGTCTGAGACCGCGGCCTGACGCCTCCCGGGGGCTGTCGGGGGCATTCCCCTTTCGCTGCATTGCAATAAGCCGCCTGCCGGCACAGAATGTTCGCCAATAACCCGCTCGGGAGGCGACATTGCGCACCAAAGAGACGCGCGACAAACCCTGGCTGATCCGCACCTATGCGGGTCATTCCACGGCCGCGAAATCCAACGCGCTCTATCGCGCCAATCTCGCCAAGGGGCAGACGGGCCTCTCGGTCGCCTTCGACCTGCCCACCCAGACCGGTTACGACGCCGATCATGTCCTCGCCCGCGGCGAGGTCGGCAAGGTCGGCGTTCCCGTCTCCCATCTCGGCGACATGCGCACGCTCTTCGACGGCATTCCGCTGGACGCGATGAACACGTCGATGACCATCAATGCCTGCGCCGCCTGGCTGCTGGCGCTCTATGTGGCGGTGGCCGACGAGACCGGTGCGCCGCGCGCCAAGCTCTCCGGCACGACGCAGAACGACATCCTGAAGGAATATCTCTCGCGCGGGACCTACGTCTTCCCGCCCGAGCCCTCGCTCAGGCTCACCAAGGACACGATCCTGTTCACGACGGCCGAAATGCCCAAGTGGAACCCGATGAACGTGTGCTCCTATCATCTGCAGGAGGCCGGGGCGACGCCGGTGCAGGAACTCGCCTTCGCGCTCGCCAATGCCATCGCCATCCTCGACACGGTCAAGGCCTCGGGCGAAGTGCCCGACAGCGATTTCGGCGAGGTGGTCGGCCACATCTCCTTCTTCGTCAATGCCGGCATGCGGTTCGTCACCGAAATGTGCAAGATGCGCGCCTTCGTCGACCTCTGGGAGGAGCTCGTCGAGACGCGCTATGGCGTCACCGACCCCAAGCACAAGCTGTTCCGCTACGGCGTCCAGGTGAACTCGCTCGGCCTCACCGAGCAGCAGCCCGAGAACAACGTCTACCGCATCCTCATCGAGGCGCTGGCGGTGACCATCTCCAAGAAGGCGCGCTGCCGCGCCCTCCAGCTTCCCGCCTGGAACGAGGCGCTCGGCCTGCCGCGCGCCTGGGACCAGCAATGGTCGCTGCGCCTCCAGCAGATCCTCGCCTATGAGACCGACCTGCTCGAATTCGGCGACCTCTTCGACGGCAATCCCGTGGTCGCCGCCAAGGTCGAGGCGCTGAAGGCCGAGGCCTCCGCCGAGATGAAGCTCATCGAGGAGATGGGCGGGGCCATCGCCGCGGTCCCCTACATGAAATCCAAGCTCGTCGAGAGCAACACGCGCCGCCTCGAGGCCATCGAGAGCGGTGAGCAGGTGGTCATCGGCGTCAACCGCTTCACCGAGACCGAGGTTTCCCCGCTGACCACCGGCGAGGGCGCGATCATGGTGGTCGATCCCGCCGTGGAAGCCCAGCAGGTCGAGAGCCTGAAGGCCTGGCGCGCCGGCCGTAACGCCAGGGCCGTGGACAAGGCGCTCGCCGACCTGCGCGCCGCCGCCAGCGAGGGCCGCAACGTGATGGAGCCGTCCATCGCCGCGGCGAAGGCCGGCGTCACCACCGGCGAATGGGGCCAGGTGCTGCGCGAGGTCTTCGGCGAATACCGCGCCCCGACCGGCGTCGGCCGCGCCGCCCGCGCCGAGACCGGCGAACTCGCCCCCATCCGCGAAGAGGTGGAAAAGGTCTCGCGCCGGCTCGGCCGCCGCATCAAGTTCCTCGTCGGCAAGCCCGGCCTCGACGGCCATTCCAACGGCGCCGAGCAGATCGCGGTGCGCGCCCGCGACTGCGGCATGGAGGTCGTCTACGAGGGCATCCGCCTCACCCCCGCCGAGATCGTCAATGCGGCGCTGGAGGAAGGCGTCCACGTCGTCGGCCTGTCGATCCTCTCCGGCAGCCACATTCCCCTCGTCACCGAGGTAATGGAGCGGATGCGCGCCGAGGGGCTCGACGACGTGCCGGTCATCGTCGGCGGCATCATCCCGCCCGAGGACGAGCTGGTGCTGCGGCAGGCGGGCGTCGCGGCGGTCTACACGCCGAAGGATTTCCAGCTCAACACGATCATGGCCGACATCGTGAGGATCGTCGGCGAGGGTGCGAAACAGGCGGCGTGACCGGGATCCTGGCCGGACGGTGACGGTCGCCACTCCCCCTGCCATCACCCCGCCATCGGTCGAGATGAGCTGAGGCGCACAGAACGACGCAAACGTCAGCGCACCGCCCGCCGCCCTCCCTTGATGACCTCCGCGGCGATCTGTGCCAGCTTCGCCGCCCCCTGTGAGACCGCCCGCCATGCTCCCATCCCTGCGCGACTACGACGCCCTCGTCCGCGATTTCCGCTGGCAGGTCCCTGCCCGCTACAATATCGGCACAGATGTCTGCACCCGCTGGGCGCTCGCCGAACCGGACCGCGTCGCCATCCTCTGGAAGAAGCCGGACGGCCGGGTGGAGCCGGTCACCTACGGCCGGCTGGAGGACGCCTCCAATCGCCTCGCCAACGTGCTCGTGGCGAAAGGCGTGAAGCGCGGCGATCGCGTGGCCCTCGTCCTCGCGCAGGGGGCCGCGGCCGCCATCGCCCATGTCGCCATCTACAAAATGGGCGCCATCGCCGTGCCGCTGGCGGCGCTCTTCGGCATCGATGCCCTCGCCTTCCGCCTCGGCAATTCCGGTGCGCGCGCCCTCATCACCAATGCCGAAGGCGTCGGCAAGCTCGCCCAGATCCGCGATGGCCTCGGCGAACTCTCCGTGGTCCTCTCGGTCGACGGCGCGGCCGACGGCGTCGGCAGTTTCTACGGGTCGCTGGAGCAGGCCTCGGGCGCCTTCACCCCCGTGGACACCGCCGCCGACGACCCCGCCATGATGATCTACACCTCGGGCACCACCGGCCAGCCCAAGGGTGCGCTGCATGGTCACCGCGTCCTGCTCGGCCACCTGCCGGGCGTGGAGATGCCGCACGAGTTCTTCCCGCAAGCCGGCGACCGCATGTGGACGCCGGCCGACTGGGCCTGGGCCGGCGGGCTGCTCAACGTGCTGCTACCCTCCCTGCATTTCGGCGTGCCGGTGGTCGCCCACAAGTTCGAGAAGTTCGACGCGGACGAGGCTTTCGCACTCATGGCCGAGCTCGAGGTCCGCAATTCCTTCGTGCCGCCCACCGCCCTGCGCATGCTGCGGTCGATCGACGATCCCCGCTCCCGGCACAAGCTCGTCCTGCGCACCCTCGCCTCGGGCGGTGAGGCGCTGGGCACGCCGACCTATGACTGGGGCCGGGCCGCCCTCGGCCTGACCATCAACGAGTTCTACGGCCAGACCGAATGCAACCTCGTCCTGTCCTCCTGCGCTGCCATCGGTGTGTCCAAGGCAGGCGCCATCGGCAAGCCCGTGCCCGGCCATATGGTCGGGATCATCCGCGACGACGGCACGACCTGCGCGGTCGGGGAGCGCGGCCAGATCGCCGTGCAGAGGCCGGACCCGGTCATGTTCCTCGAATATTGGGGGCGACCGGCGGCGACACGCGACAAGTTCATCGGCGACTGGATGGTGACCGGCGACCAGGGCCTCCGTGACGAGGAAGGCTATATCCACTTCTTCGGCCGCGACGACGATGTCATCACCTCGGCGGGCTACCGCATCGGGCCCGGTGAGATCGAGGACACGCTGCTGAAACATCCCGCCGTGTCGTTGGCGGCCGCCGTGGGCAAACCCGACGCGTTGCGCACCGAGATCGTCAAGGCCTTCATCGTGCTGAAGGACGGCGTCGAGCCTTCGCCTGAACTCGCCGACCACATCCGCGACTTCGTGAAGACGCGCATGTCGGCCCATTCCTACCCGCGCGAGGTCGAATTCATCGACGCGTTGCCGATGACGACGACGGGCAAGATCATCCGGCGCCTGCTGCGCGACCGGCCCTGAGGTTCAGCGGCGCAGCAGCCGCTTGGCCAGGGCCTTGCCACCGGCAAGGCCGCGGCGGCAGGCGATCGCCGCATGGTAGCGCCAGCCCGGGCGGCCTTCCTGGACGGCGATGAAGCGCGTCGCCAGGGCCATGCGCCCCGGCCAGATGCGCTCGATCATCGGATGCCCGGGAATCGCACAGGAATCGACCAGTTCCACGCCAGGAATGGCGATGGCGGCCTGGCCGATCGCGTGGGACAGTAGAAGGCCGGGAGAATAGCGGGCGAAGGCCTCGTCATAGGTGGTCTTGAGGTACCAGGCCCGCGTGCCGGCCGACAGGACGAGCCCGGCGGCGATCGGCCTGTCGTCGAGCAGCAGCATGTCGATCCGGGCAGCGCCCGTCTCCGCAAGGCCGCCGACAGCGTCCTCGAAGAAGACCTGTGTCGCCGGATCGGTCGCCAGCGCCGTGCCGCGGCGGCCCTTCCAGCCCTCCGCCTCGAGCGCGAGGAAGGCGGCGATGGCCGCCGCCGGGTCGTGACCCGTCACCGTCGAGACGGCCACCAGGCGGCCGCGTTCACCGAGGCGGCGCGCCAGACGGCGATGCTCCTTGGACAGCGGCGGTGGAGGCGCCGTCAGCACTGCGCGGCGATGCGCATCGAGAACCTGCATCCTGTGCCCGGCGGCCCGCGCGTCGAGCGCCGCGGCGAAGGGCCCCGCATCGAGGAGCGGCGCGTCGAGGGCGGCGATGCCCTCTTGTGCCAGAAAGGCGAAGAGCGCGGCGGCGACCACCGCGGCTTCGCCCGACCGCACCAGCGGCATGCCGTAGGGCGCATAATCGTGGGTCCAGAGCGTGAAGACCGTGCGGGCGAACCCGAGCCGCCCGGCGACCAGGCCGATGGGCTCACCGTCCCGCGACACCAGCAGGGCCCCGAGCCCACGCGGCGATGCAATGCCACGGGCCGCCAGGGCGAAGGCCGGGGCGAGGAACACGTTGGGCGCGGCGGCGGCTGCGAGGTCTTCCCATTCCGGCCGGATGGACGCCCAATCCATGGCCGGGACCCAGTCCGCGCTGACGGCGCCCATGCCGGCGGAGCCGAGGTCCGGCTGCAGCGGCGCCTCGATGGCCGCGACGGGGGGAGCCGCGAGGGTGTCGGGCGACGCCGTCATGCGACAGCCGGCTTGGCCCAGAACCGGGCGGAGAGACCGAGGCGCGCGGTGGTGACCCAGATCAGCAGCACCGATTCGAGCGTCAGCGCCACGGCGGTGGCGATGGCCGCGCCCATCATGCCGAGGGGCGGGATCAGCAGGAGACACAGGATGACGGCCACGGCGAAGGCGACGCCGTAAATGAGCGCACAGGCCGTCTGATGGCCCGACATGGTGAGGAGGCGTTCCACCGGGCCGACCGCCGCGCGCGCCAGCAGGCCGACGGAGACCACGAACATCGCCGGATAGCCCTTCACGTAATCCGGACCGAACATCATCAGGAACGGCTTGCCCAGAGCCAGGATCAGGATCGTCGCCGCGAGCGAGGGGAAGAAGGTCCAGCGGATGGAGGCGCGCAGGAAATCCGCGAGCTTCTGCCGGTCGCCGGCGACGTGATACTCGCTGAACCGGTGCGCCGCCGCCGCGGCCACGGCGAAATAGACGAAAGCGACCAGCGCCAGGGTCTTCACCGCCGCCCAGTAGACGGCGACCTCCTCGGGGCCGCGCAGATATTTGAGCAGAATGACGTCGGTATAGGTGAGGGCGAGATAGAAGGTCTCGACCAGGAAGATGGGCAGGCTGGTCTTCAGCCAGAACATCGGCTCGGCCCGGCCCGGTCCGGCAGCCACCTTCACCGCGAGGCGCCGGTTGAGCAGCACGAACTGGATCATGGCGGCCAGCCACGTCGCCACCACGGCGCAGGCCATGGCCGTCACCGCCGTGCTGGCGAAGCCGGCGACATGGCCGGCGGCCATGCAGCCGAGCAGGATGACGGGACGGATGAGATAGGGGGGGCCGAGGGCGAGGTCGGTCCAGTTCCACGACCGGGCGATGCCGTCCTGGATGTCGGTGAGGACGAACATCGGCAGGCAGAGCGCCGCCAGCGCCAGCGGCATGACCATGGCGCCGGTGAGCAGATGCCCGAATTGCCAGAGGATCACGAGGCCGATGACAGCCACCGCGGTGGCGATGATGACGCCGAGGCGACGACCGCCGCCGAGGAAGCCCCTGAGACCGTCCTGGTCGCCGCGCTCGGCATAGACGGGCACGAAACGCTGGGCGGCCGAGGCGAAGCCGGCATTGGCCAGATGCCCGATCAGCAGCACCCAGACCCAGACCGAGACATAGATGCCGAATTCCGAGCCGCCCATCCAGCGGGCCATCAGCACCTGGCTGACATAGGCGATGCCGGCGCTGAGGACGCGAATCAGAAAGGCCGCGCCGGCCATGCGCTGGGCGATGGATGCATCGGAACGGTCCAGGAGAAACGAGCGGACGCGCGCGGTGATCCCGGCGGGCGACAGCAGCGTCTTGGCGCCGCGCCCCATCTGCGCTTCTTCCGAACCCATCACCGACAAGGCGGATGTCCCTGATGACGCATCGGTACGATGATCCGATCACGAATATCGAGGCATAAGGGATGGGCGCTTAAGAAACGGTTCGACCAGCGCAACCGCCGGCAATGGCGCAGGAAAGAGGCCGGCCACGGGAGCAGCCGGCCTCGTCACATCGGTGGTGGATGAGGATCAGGGCCGCGGCGTTGCCGGGGCAGCGGGCCGCGCCGGCGCCGGCGCCGGCACGAAGCGCTCGACCTGGGCTTCCGAACGCAGGCGCTGGACAAGATCAGCCTGGACGCGGCGGGTCAGGAAGTCCTCGATCTGCCCGCGCACCTGTTCGAAAGTCGGGATCGGCCGCTGGCGGCGCTCCTCGACCTTGATGATGTGCCAGCCGAACTGCGACTTGACCGGCGCCGCGGACAGTTGCCCGGCCTGCATGGCGAAGGCGGCATCGGCGAATTCGGGGACCATCTGGCCCTTGGTGAAGAAGCCGAGGTCGCCGCCATTGCGCGCACCGCCCGGATCCTTGGACTTTTCCTTGGCGATGGCCTCGAAATCGCCGCCGCCACGGATCTGGGCGATCAGCGCCTTGGCCTCCTCCTCGGTCTCGACCAGGATATGGCGGGCGCGAACCTCCTCCTCGGGCGTGATGCGGGCGCGCTGCTCGTCATAGATCTTGCGCATCTCCTCTTCCGTGACGCGGGCGCGCGTCTCGGTGTTGAGCAGGGTCTCGACCAGCAGCTTGTTGCGGTAATAGGTCATCTTCCGCGCGAAATCAGGACCGTCCTGGATGTTGCGCTGCTCGGCCGCCTTGGCGGCGAGGGTCAGGTCGATGACAAAGCTGAGCAGATAGTCGCGCTTCTGTTCGGGATTCATCTGGGCGGTGGTCTGCCCGCCGATATCCTCTTCGGCCGCATCCAGATCGGCCTGGCGGATCTCGACGCCCTGGACGCGGGCGAGAATGCCATCGGCGGGTGTCTGCAGCGCCGGCGGGGTGGCCGGCTGGGCCGCGGCGGGCGGGGTGGCCGGCGGTGTCTGGGCGGCCAGCGGCCCGGCAAGCGCTGCGGTCATGGCGGCCAGGGACAGGAACATGCGGACGGTCATGGCAGGATCGAGCCTTTTGTCACGGGAATGCGTGCTTGACGGGCACGTGTGGCGCTTTGAAGGACGGCGGTGCGACAGCACCGGGCGGAAGACGCGTGCACAACTCCTGACGGGTCTCGCCTGTCGTGGCAGCAATGCCCGTTTCGGCTTGAATTGACAACCCTTGGTACCGTCCATATCTGTCGCGGGTCGCTGGACTGCTGCGGATTTCCGCGCGTCCGTCGACCACATCCCACCGGGATCAGAGGATGGGGCGCACGGGGCGCTCCGCCCCCCGCCTAGTGGGGCTGAAGGGCTTGCGTGAACCATCGGAACGGTCGGTGCGACCAACGGTTCCGATGACTCTCTCCTCCCCCGCCCCAAGTGAAGGAACGCACATGCTCGGCGCGCTCGCCCGCAGGATCTTCGGTAACGGCAACGATCGCCGCATCAAGGGATACCGCCCGCGGATCGATGCCATCAACGCGCTGGAGCCCGAACTGGCCGCGCTGTCGGACGAGGCGCTGCGCGCCCGCACCGACGCGTTCAGGGCCCAGCTGGCCGCCGGCAAGACCCTCGACGACCTGCTGGTCCCCGCCTTCGCCACGGTGCGCGAGGCGGCCAAGCGGGTGCTCGGACAGCGCCATTACGACGTCCAGATGATCGGCGGCATCGTGCTCCACGAGGGCGCCATCGCCGAGATGAAGACCGGCGAGGGCAAGACGCTCGTCGCCACCCTCGCCGTCTATCTCAACGCGCTCGCCGGCAAGGGCGTCCACGTCGTCACCGTCAACGACTATCTCGCCAAGCGCGACGCCGAGTGGATGGGCAAGGTCTACGGCTTCCTCGGCATGACCACCGGCACCATCGTCCACGGGATGGACGACCAGCAGCGCCACGACGCCTATGCCTGCGACATCACCTACGGCACCAACAACGAATACGGCTTCGACTATCTGCGCGACAACATGAAGTACTCGGTGCAGGAGATGGTCCAGCGCGGCCATTTCTACGCCATCGTCGACGAGGTCGATTCGATCCTCATCGACGAGGCGCGCACGCCGCTGATCATTTCCGGCCCGCTCGACGACCGCTCCGACTTCTACGCCACGATCGACCGCTTCATCCCCGTCCTGAACAAGGAGGATTACGAGGTCGACGAGAAGCAGCGCACCGCCTCCCTCACCGAGAGCGGCAATGAGAAGATGGAGAAGGCCCTGGTCGAGGCCGGCTATGTCAAGGGCGACCTCTACGACGTCGAGAACGTCTCCACCGTCCACCATGTCAGCCAGGCGCTGAAGGCCCACAAGCTGTTCCAGCGCGACAAGGACTACATCGTCCGCAACGGCGAGGTGGTCATCATCGACGAGTTCACCGGCCGCATGATGCCGGGCCGCCGCTATTCCGAGGGTCTCCACCAGGCCCTCGAGGCCAAGGAGCGTGTCCAGGTCCAGCCGGAGAACCAGACGCTGGCCTCCATCACCTTCCAGAACTATTTCCGCATGTACGGCAAGCTCGCCGGCATGACCGGCACGGCCCTCACCGAAGCCGACGAGTTCATGGACATCTACAAGCTGAAGGTGGTCGAGATTCCGACCAACCGCGGCATCGCCCGCCTCGACGAGGACGACGAGGTCTACAAGACCGTCCAGGACAAGTATCAGGCGATCATCACCGAGGTCGAGGCCGCCCGCACCAAGGGCCAGCCGGTGCTCGTCGGCACGACCTCCATCGAGAAGTCCGAGACGCTGGCGGAAATGCTGAAACAAGCGGGCTTCAAACAGGTCGATCTGGAGGACCCCGCCGCCTTCGCACCGCTCTACGACGGCGACCAGGGCACGCCGGGCGAGCGCGTCTTCGCCGTGCTCAATGCCCGCTATCACGAGCAGGAGGCCTTCATCGTCTCCCAGGCGGGCGTTCCCGGCGCCATCACCATCGCCACCAACATGGCGGGACGCGGCACCGACATCCAGCTCGGCGGCAATGCCGACATGCGCATCTCCGTCGAGCTCGCCGCGCTCGAGGACGGGCCGGACAAGCAGGAGAAGGCCGAGGCCATCCGCCGCCAGGTCGGCGAGCTCAAGCAGCGCGCCCTCAAGGCCGGCGGCCTCTACATCATGGGCACGGAGCGCCACGAGAGCCGGCGCATCGACAACCAGCTGCGCGGCCGTTCCGGCCGCCAGGGCGATCCCGGCCGTTCGAAATTCTACCTCTCCCTGCAGGACGACCTGATGCGCATCTTCGGGTCGGACCGCATGGAGGGCATGCTGACAAAGCTGGGGCTCAAGGAGGGCGAGGCCATCGTCCATCCCTGGATCAACCGGGCGCTGGAGAAGGCCCAGCAGAAGGTCGAGGCCCGCAACTTCGACCTGCGCAAGAACGTCCTCAAATACGACGATGTCGCCAACGACCAGCGCAAGGTCATCTTCGAGCAGCGCATCGACCTGATGAGCCAGCAGGATCTCTCCGAGATGACGCGCGACATGCGTCATGGCGTGATCGAGACCCTCGTCCACACCTATATCCCGCCGGACGCCTATGCCGAGCAGTGGAACACCGCCACGCTCAAGGAGGAGATCTACCGCGTCCTCAACCTCGACCTGCCGATCCCGGACTGGGCGAAGGAAGAGGGCATCGCCGACGAGGAGGTGATCGAGCGCATCACCAAGGCGGCCGACGAGATGATGGCCTCCAAGGCCGCCCGCTTCGGCCCCGACATCATGCGCCAGATCGAGAAGGCGGTGGTGATGCAGGTGCTCGACCACCTGTGGCGCGAGCATATCGTCCAGCTCGACCACCTGCGCCAGGTCGTCGGCCTGCGCGGCTATGCCCAGCGCGACCCGCTCAACGAGTTCAAGTCGGAGGCCTTCCAGCTCTTCGAGGGCCTGATGGCCAAGCTGCGCGAGATGACCACCCAGCAATTGGCGCTGGTCGAGCTGCAGGAGCCGCCGCCGATGCCGGAGCTGCCGCCGATGACGGCGCACCATATCGACCCGATGACGGGGATGGACGAGTTCGCCCAGATGGGCGCCGCCTCCGGCGGATCCTTCCAGTCCTCCGCGGGCGGCGGCTCGCAGGTCGCCGAACGCAACCCGAACGATCCCGGCACCTGGGGCAAGGTCGGCCGCAACGATCCCTGCCCCTGCGGTTCGGGCAAGAAGTACAAGCATTGCCACGGGCAATATGTGTGAGACGGGAGGGCGCCGTCCGCGGCGCTCGTCCACCCGGGGCGATCCCGCCGAAAGCCGCTGCGCGGCGCGACGGACGCCTTGACCGGAATGCCGGCGCGCCCTAAAAGGCGCGCTCGCGGGCGGGGCTGTAGCTCAGATGGGAGAGCGCTGCAATCGCACTGCAGAGGTCGGGGGTTCGAATCCCCCTAGCTCCACCAGCCCGCTGTCCTGACATTGTCGACGCTTAGTACGGGCCTGCCGGCTTCCGGCGGAACACCCATTGCCCCTTTGCACCGCAGCATGAACCGGAGGGCACCTGCCGTTCGTATCCCCTGCTCTGCATCGGGGATGGGAACCATGACGTTCTTTTCGGGCTATCTGGCCGCGCTGATCGTCTTCGGCATCCTCGACGCACTCTGGCTGTCGACCATGGCCCGGCGGCTCTACCGGCCGACCCTCGGCAGCCTGCTCCTTGACAATCTGCGCTGGGCGCCGGCCGTCATCTTCTATTTTCTCTTCCCCCTCGGCGTGGTGCATTTCGCCGTCATGCCGGCCTATGCCGCCGAGTCCCTGACCCTGGCGCTGGTCAATGGCGCCTTCATCGGGCTCCTGGCCTATGCGACCTATGACCTGACCAATTACGCCACGCTGCGCGTCTGGACGCTCACCCTCACCCTCGTCGACATCGCCTATGGCACGGTCGCAACCGCCCTCGTCGCGGGCGGGGCCTTTGGCGCCCTGCGGTTTCTCGCCTCGGCCGGCTGGCTCTAGGCGCCGGCCCCGGCCGGGATCAGCGGGCCAGTTTCAGTCGGTAATGGCTGACGCCCCAGCTGTCGCCGCCGGCATGGCCGAACAGGCCGCTGGTGGCGAGGAAGAAGAGCCGCCAGCGCCGGCGCCACAGCGCCAGCTGCGCGGGCCCGTAGACGGCGCTGAGGATGGGGTCGACCTCGCCGATCCGCGCGTCGAACAGGGCGAGCCAGTCATCGGCCGTGCGGCGGTAATGCTCGCCGCTCCAGCGCCATTCCTCCTCGACGGTGAAGAGATCGCCGAACTGGCGGATCAGGCCGTGGCCCGGCATCAGCCCGCCGGTGAAGAAGTGCTGGGCGATCCAGTCGGTCTTGTCCGCCGCGTCGAAGCGGTAGGACCCGGTCCGGTGGGTGAAGACGTGAATGAACAGACGCCCGTCCGGCTCCAGCCAGGAGGTGGCGCGCTCCAGGAGGGCGCGCCAATTGGCCATGTGCTCGAACATCTCCACCGAGACGATGCGGTCGAAGCGGCCCTCGGCCGAGAAGACGTTCATGTCGGCGGTCACGATGGCGAGATTGGTGATCCCTTGCCGGGCGGCCTCGGCCTCGATGAACCGGCGCTGCCCGTTGGAATTCGACACCGCGGTGATCGTCGCTCCGGGAAAGCGGCGGGCCATGGCGAGTGACAGGGATCCCCAGCCGCAGCCGAGTTCGAGGATTCGCTGGCCATCGGCGAGGCCGGCATGGTCGATGGTCAGGTCGAGCGCCCGCGTCTCCGCCTCGGCCAGGGTCGTCTGCGGCCCGTCATAGAAGCAGGAGGAATATTTCCGCTGGGGACCGAGCACCCGGACGAAGAATTCGGCCGGCAACTCGTAATGCTGCGCATTGGCTTCGTCCGTGTGCATCGCCACGGGGAAATCCGTCATCGCAGAGGCGAATGCCGCCTCATCGGACGCGCTGTGACCGGCGAGCCGGGCATCCGTCCGGCCGACGAGCCAGGCGATGGCGGCACGCGTGAGGGCATCGGGAACGGGGGTCCGTTCCCCCCAGGAGATCAGGGCAGCGATCACGGTGTCAGGCTCCGGTCCGGCCGGGCGGCCAGGGGATGAAGGCGCTGGTCCGCGCCTGATAGGCGGCGAAGACCGCTCCGTGCTTGCGCAACATGTGGTCCTCGAGCGGGGGAATGCCGGAGATGCGGGTCAGCAGCAGGGTCATGAAGGCCGGCGCGAGCAGGGCGAACCAGCCGAAGGGATAGCCGCTCCAGGCCAGGGCCATGACCGCATAGGAAGCCCAGAGCACGCATTCGAAGAAATAGTTGGGGTGGCGGGAATAGCGCCACAGACCGACGTCGCAGATGGGCCCGCGCTTGGCCTTGTCGGCGACGAAGCTGGCAAGCTGGCGGTCGGCAATGGCGCCGCCGGCCCAGCCCGCGATGAAGACGAGGAGGCCGAGCCCGTCCTGCCAGCCGAGCGGCTCGGGCCGGTGGGCGGCGAGAACGATGCCGAGGCCAAGCGGCACGCTCGCGGCGGCCTGGATCTGCAGGAAGCGGAACATCTGCCAGGACGCATCCGCGCCCCAGTCCTGCCGCAGCTTGGCATAGCGCGCATCGTCAGTGATGCCGCGCGTGCGGCCGGCAATGTGGAGGCCGAGCCGCAGCGCCCAGGCGAGTGCCAGGGCCGCGACCATGAGACGGCGCTCCAGCGGCCCCTCGCCGAAGGGCAGGAGGGCTGCAGCGACGGCGGTGATACCGACGCCAAAGGTCCAGGTGACGTCGATCCAGCCGGAATTGCCCGTCCGTTTCTCGATCAGCCAGGCCCCCGCCATGATCACGCTCATGGCGGCGACGAAGAAGACCAGGGCCGCGAGGAAGCTCAGCCCCGTCACAGGCGGACGAAGGGTTGCAGCAGACGTCCGACGACGCCCTCGAAGCGGACATTGCCCGTCAGCGCCACGATGCAGGTGCACCCCTCGACCGGGTCGACCATCGGCGTGTGGGCGTGGCGATCGTCGGCCTCGTCGAAATCGCCCGCGGCATAGCGGCCATATTCGTGCTCATAGGCACCGGCGACGATGGTGGTCCATTCCGCGCCCGTGTGGCGGTGCGCCGGCAGGCGGGTTCCCGGCTGGGCGCGCAGCATGAACACACGGGTGTCGGAATAGGGCACCTCGACGCGCCGCAACGCGACACCGCGGCCGACACTCTTCCAGCGGCCGAGCGTGTAGGGCGCGAGAACGTGCAGCCCGGCGGCATCCGGCGGCGCGGCAGGCCGCGGCGGCAGCTCGATGCCGCGATGCGGCAGGGCCACCGACAATGTCCGCGCGTCGGCGGCCATGGGCTCCGGCTCGATCGAATCGAGCAGCGCGCCGCTGAGCGCCTCGATCTCGGCGAGGTCACGGCGGGTTTCCCGGTTGACCTCGACATGGGCGGCGACGACGAGGGCGAGGCCCTCGTCCAGCCGCCCGGCGGCGAAGGCCGCCAGGGTTTCGTCGGACGGGCGACGCGACATGCTCATCGCAGATCCTCCAGGGAGCCGCGCATGCGCGCCATGGCGAGGCGCAGGCGCGACTTGACGGTGCCGAGTGGGATGGACAGGCGTTTGGCCACGTCCTGGTGACTGAGACCTTCCATGAAAGCCAACTGGACGACTCGCAACTGATCGGGGGACAGGGATGTGAGAGCGGCCCTCACGCGGGAGTCGCGTTCGCTCCCGTCGAGAACCTGGTCTGGCTGCTCCGGCTCTTCGCCCTGGAGAATCTCGAACACGTCCGGCAGACGGGACCGCTTTTCACGACGGGCGGCGTCGATCCTGAGATTGCGGGCGATGGCCGCGATCCAGGTCGAGGCTCCCGCACGCGAGGGATCGAACAAAGCCGCCTTGCGCCAGACCATCAGCAGCGTTTCCTGCGCCAGCTCCTCGGCGAGGTCCGCCGGGGTGCCCTGGCGCATCAGCAGGGCTTTCACCCGCGGCGCGAAATGGTCGAAAAGTTTGACGAACGCTTGCCTGTCGGACGATTGGGCAATCGACTGGATCAGGGCATTGGCATCCATCAGGGCGGCACCGGCACGTCTGCGCGGCCCGCAGGAAGGCGGGGCCGACATTTCAGAATGTATCGCAAGAGCAACCATCATGTCGCCCTTTACGCCGGCCCTGCGGCACTGGATCAGTTGCAGCGGAACCAGGAAAAGCGGAGGCTCGGTCGGCGCTGAACCGTCGGGCCTGAGCCAGCGTAAAGCACCCATACAAAGAGCGAAGTCAAGGATCCGGCATGCAAGAGGGTGGTCAACGGCGGCAACGGATCGCTGTGGTGGGGAGTGGCGTTTCCGGTCTGTCGGCGGCATGGCTCCTGGCACAGGCGCATGATGTCACCCTCTATGAGAAGGACGACAGGCTGGGCGGCCACGCCCATACCGTCACGGTCCCCGGGGCCCAGGGCCAGGACGTGGCGGTCGATACCGGTTTCATCGTCTTCAACGAGGCGACCTACCCCAATTTCTGCGCGCTGCTCGACCATCTCGACGTGCCCTCCCTGGCGACCGAGATGTCCTTTGCCGTCTCGCTGGACGGTGGCCGGCTGGAATATGCCGGGACGGGCCTCGCCGGCCTCTTCGCCCAGCGCCGCAACATTGTCAGCCCGCGCTTCTGGTCGATGCTGCAGGATCTCCTGCGGTTCTATCGCAGCGCCACGCGGGATGCCGCCGAGCTGGAAAACGATCCCATCTCGCTCGGCGACTACCTGAAGGCGGGCCGCTACGGCCAGGCCTTCCGCGACGATCACCTGCTGCCCATGGCGGGGGCCATCTGGTCGGCGCCCTGCGCCGAGATCCTGTCCTATCCCGCCAGCGCCTTCATCCGCTTCCACGACAACCACGGCCTGCTCAGGCTCTCGGGCCGGCCAGCCTGGCGCACGGTGACCGGCGGCAGCCGGGCCTATGTCGCCAAGCTGCTCGCGGGCTTCTCCGGCGAGATCTGCCAGAACCAGCCGATCGCCCGCATCCGGCGCACCGCCGAGGGCGTCATCCTCGACGGTGAGGCCGGCTGGTCCCGCCCCTTCGACCAGGTGGTCGTGGCGACCCATGCCAAGGAGGCTCTCGCCATGCTGGCGGACCCCTCGGCCGAGGAACGCGCGCTGCTCGGCGCCTTCCGCTACAGCCGCAACCTCGCCGTGCTCCATACCGACGAGGCGCTGATGCCACGGCGGCGCGCCGCCTGGTCGAGTTGGAACCATATCGGCGACCGGCGCGTGCCCGATGAACCCTGTGCGGTGACCTACTGGATGAACCGCCTGCAGCACCTGCCGATGGACAAGCAGTTCTTCGTCACCCTGAACCCGCCGCGCCCGCCGCGCGAGGAGACCGTGCTGCGCACCCAGGTCTACGAGCATCCGCTCTTCGACAATGCCGCCATCGCGGCGCAGTCGCGCCTGTGGTCGCTGCAGGGCCAGCGCCACACCTGGTATTGCGGCGCCCATTTCGGCGCCGGGTTCCACGAGGATGGGCTGCAGGCCGGCCTCGCCGTCGCGGAAGAGGCGGGTGGGCTCCGCCGGCCCTGGACGGTGCCCGACGAGTCCGGGCGGATCGTGCGCCACCCGCCAGCCATGCCCATGACGGAGGTGGCGTGAACGCGCCCGCCTCCGCGCTCTATGTGGGGCGGGTGGACCACAACCGCGTGCGGCCGCGCGCCCACGCCCTGGCCTATCGCGTCTTCTGGATGCTGCTCGACCTCGACGAACTCGACGGCCTCGGCCGGGCCCTGCGCGTCTTCTCCTGCGACCGCGCCAACATCTTCTCCTTCCGCACCGCCGATTACGGCGACCGCTCCGGCAACGCCCTGCGTCCGCAGGTCGAGGCCCGCCTGTCCGAAGCGGGGATCGTGACGGAGGGCGGGCCGATCAGGCTCCTGACCATGCCGCGGATCCTCGGCTACGGCTTCAACCCGATCAGCGTCTTTTTCTGCTACCGGCCCGACGGCACGCTCGCCGCCTCGCTCTACGAGGTCCACAACACATTCGGCGAAATTCATTCCTACGTCGCAGCGGCGGACGGCGCGGCGCGACCCATCGTCCAGGACAGCGACAAGGCCTTCCACGTCTCGCCCTTCCTGACGCTGGGCCTCGACTACCGCTTTCGCCTCCTGCCGCCGGATGACAAGGTCGCCCTCCACATCGCCGTCAGTGACGATGACGGGCCGGTGCTCTTCGCCTCGCTCGCCGGCGACCGGCGGCCACTCACCGACCGCAACCTGCTCAAGCTGCTCCTGACCCATCCGCTGCTGACGCTGAAGGTCACGGCGGCCATCCACTGGCATGCCCTTCTGCTCCTGGCCAAGCGCGTCAAGCTGATCCGCCATCCCGGCCCCCCGGCCGCCGACGTCACCGTCGGACGCCAGTCGGTCTGACCCGTTCAGCGCTGGCGCAGGCTGCCGGGCGTGACGCCCTCCATGGCGCGGAACATCTTCACGAACTGCGTGCTGCTCGAGAAGCCCACCCGCGTGGCGACCTGCGCCACCGGCAGGCTGGTGGAGGTCAGCAGGCGCTTGGCCTCGTTCATCCGCAACCGCAGCAGATAGTGGTAGGGCGTGGCCCCGAAGGCATCGCGGAACGAACGGATGAGGTGGAAGCGTGAGAGCCCGACCAGTTGCGCCAGATCGTCGATGGCGACGGGACTGGCGATATTGGCCCGCAGATAGTCGTCGAGCACGGCCATCCGCGAGCCGGAGCTGAAGACGTTCTTCTCCGCAGCGACGTCGAGGCGTGACAGTTCGAAGACCCGCGCCGCAATGAACAGCGCGATGGACTCGGCCCGCAGGTCGGCGAGGCTCTCATCCTCCGTCAGGATCCGGTCGAGCCGCGTCATCGCGTCGATGAGATGCTTGTCCTCGAAGAAGAGCCGCGGCCTGACTGCTGGCGTGGCGGGGCCCCGGTCGAGATCCGGAGAGAGTTTGCGCGGATCGAAGAACAGCATGGTGATGTGGCCCGCATCCGAGGGGCCGACGGTCCAGGCCTGCGCACCGCATCCCGCGGGGATCTGGGTCAGTTTGCCCCTGAGATCGCGGAGTGATGAACTGGGAGTGTCGTCGATGCGCGTCTCGCCGTCGCGCCGCACGAAATGGTGCAGAGCGAGATAGGTCTCCGACGGACGGCTCGCATAGCTGATGCTGTAATCCGTCAGCCGGCGGCTCGTCTTGGCGACGAAACCGGGCCAGGATGCAACGACGCTGTGTTCAAACCTGCCGCCGCTGGCGGGGTCCAACGACTTCAGAATCATGGCCTATCCATTCCTTGAGAAGCAATCGGCGCGCGACTGATTCACAGGTGGGACGACGGTGTCATCATGCACGATTATTTAGCTGGCAGGAACCTGTATGCAAGCCGGATTCGTCACCGTCTGCGGGCGAGGTGATCGCCGGCCAGCGCGCGGGCCGGCTCCCGTCAGGGACGCTCCGGCCCCTTCGGCTTGCCGCCGCCCTTGGCGACGAACAGCTTGTCCTTCCAGTCCAGCGCCTTGACGATCTTCGACCCGAGGCTGAGCAGTTGTACCAGCCTTTCCGTCTCCAGCCGCTCGATGTCGTCGTACCACCCGGTGACGAGTTCGATGACGCCGTGCATCTCCTGCATCCGCTCCTGGGCGAAGCGCTCCTCCTCCGAGGCCGGGCTCTGCATCAGCAGCTCGCGCAGCACGGTGAGCGTCGGGTCGATCTCGCGGCGCTTGCGCTGTTCGACCAGCTTGCGGACGATGGCCCAGATATCGTCGAGCGTTCCGTAATAGTCGCGCCTTTCGCCTGGCACATGCTTGAGGCGGATCAGCTCCCAGCTCTGCAGCTCCTTCAGCGCCATGGCGACGTTGGAGCGCGCGACGCCGACCGCGTCGACGAGATCGTCCGCACAGACCGGCCGGTTGGCGAGGAAGATGACCGCATAGACCTGGCCGACGGTCCGGTTGATGCCCCAGCGCGAGCCCATCTCGCCGAAATGCAGAACGAAGGCCTGGATGAGCGGCGGCAGGTTCATGATGACCCGTCTGAATTTTCAGGATTTTCTGAAGTAACGGACGGCATCCGACCGGTCAACGCCGGACGGCGGGAGCACGGCGATGGCGTGTCGGGATGGAGGGAAAAGAATGGTGGGTGATGAAGGATTCGAACCTTCGACCCGCTGATTAAGAGTCAGCTGCTCTACCAACTGAGCTAATCACCCACGCCCGCACCAGCCATGGGCCGCGCGGGAGCCGGGTGACTACCAGACGTGATGCGCCCTGTCCAGAACGACGGCGGTTTTTTTGACGCGCGGGTGGCGGTGTCAGGCGGCAGGGTTACCGGCCGGCCAGAGCCAGGCGGCGCCGCGCACGCCGGAGGAATCGCCATGGGCCGCCGGGACGATGGGGGTGGTGCAGGCATCGGAGAAGACATAGGGCCGCATCGCCGGCGGCAGATCCTCGTAGAGCGAGGGGATATTGCTCATGCCGCCGCCCGCCACGATGACGTCGGGGTCGATGAGATTGACCACATGCGCAAGCCCGCGCGCCAGGCGCGACAGGTAGCGCTGGTAGGAGGCCGCAGCATCGGCGTCGCCCGCCGCCGCCCGCGCGACGATTTCCGGGGCCGGCAGCGCCGCTCCGGTCACGCGCCGGTGGTCTTCGACAAAGCCCGTCCCGGAGACCCAGGTCTCGAGACAGCCCTTGTGGCCGCAATAGCAGGACGGCGCCTCGACCACCTCCTCAATGCTCGGCCAGGGCAGCGGGTTGTGCCCGAACTCGCCGCCGATGAGATGGCGACCGCGCAGAACCTTGCCGTCGATGACGATGCCGGCCCCGGCCCCCGTCCCGATGATCAGCCCGAACACCACGCCGGCCCCTGCCGCGGCGCCGTCAACCGCCTCCGACAGGGCGAAGCAATTGGCGTCATTCTCCAGCCGGACCTCGCGGTCGAGCGCCGCCGCGAGGTCCTTGTCGAGGGGATGGCCGATGAGCACGGTGGTATTGGCGTTCTTGACGAGACCGGTGGCCGGCGACACCGCGCCGGGAATGCCGACCCCCACCGTTCCGGTGCGGCCGAGTTCGGCCTCGGCGCCGAGAACGAGCCCGGCCATAGCCGTGACGATGGCCCGATAGTCGTGGCGCGGCGTCGGAACGCGGCGACGCAGCAGCTCCCGGCCCTGGTCGTCCAGGGCCAGGATCTCGATCTTGGTGCCACCGAGATCGATGCCGATGCGCATGGCCGCTTGCTCACTCCGCCGCGACGGTGCCGTGCTGGGGATGCAGGCGCTCACGCTTGGCGATGAGCTTGTTCAGCGCCGACAGATAGGCCTTGGCCGAGGACACCAGCGTGTCCGGATCAGCCCCCTTGCCGGTAAAGGTGTTGCCGTCCGCCTGCAGCCGCACCGAGACCTCCGCCTGGGCATCCGTTCCCTGGGTAACGGCATGGACCTGATAGAGTTCCAGCACCGCCTCGTGCGGGACGATCGCCTTGATGGCGTTGAAGACCGCATCGACGGGACCGTTGCCGGAGGCCTGGACCGTCTTGTGGACGCCGTCGAGATCGAGGGTCAGGGTCGCTGCCTGCGGCCCCATCGTGCCGGCCACGACCAGGAGCGACATGACCTTCATGCGGTCCTGGCTATGGGCGATCTTCTCGTCCACCAGCGCCTCGATGTCCTCGTCGTAGATCACCTTCTTGCGGTCGGCGAGCTCCTTGAACCGGACGAAAGCGTCTTCCAGCTGGTTGTCGGACAGCTGGTAGCCGAGGTTCTTCAGCTTGTCCTTGAAGGCGTTGCGCCCCGAGTGCTTGCCCATGACCAGCGAGGTCGACTTCACGCCGACCGAGTCGGGCGTCATGATCTCGTAGGTCTGGGTGTTCTTCAGCATGCCGTCCTGATGGATGCCGCTCTCGTGGGCAAAGGCGTTCCGGCCGACGATCGCCTTGTTGTACTGGACGGGGAACGAGGTCACCGTCGAGACGAGCTTGGAGGCCCGGGTCAGCATCTTCGCGTCGATGCCGGTCTCGTAGGGGAAGATGTCGTTGCGGGTCTTGATCGCCATGACGATCTCCTCCAGCGCCGCATTGCCGGCCCGCTCGCCGATGCCGTTGATGGTGCATTCGATCTGCCGGGCGCCGCCCTGGACGCCGGCGATGGTGTTGGCCACCGCCATGCCGAGGTCGTTGTGGCAATGGACGGAGAACACCGCCTTGTCGGCATTCGGCACGCGGGCCCGCACCATCTCGAACAGCGCCTTGTATTCGTCCGGCGCCGTGTAGCCGACCGTGTCGGGGATGTTGATGGTGGTGGCGCCGGCCTTGATCGCCGCCTCGACGCAGCGGCAGAGGAAATCATGCTCGGTACGGGTGCCGTCCTCGGCCGACCATTCCACGTCGTCGACCAGGTTGCGGGCGCGGGTGACCGAGGCCACCACCATGGCCAGGACCTCGTCCGGCGACTTCTGCAGCTTGTGCTTCATATGCACCGGCGATGTCGACAGGAAGGTATGGATGCGCGGCCGGCGGGCATGGCGGACCGCCTCGCCGGCGCGGTCGATATCGTTCATGCCGGCGCGGGCGAGGCCGGCGACGACGGCGTTCTTCACCCGCTGGGCCACGGCGACGACGGCCTCGAAATCGCCGATCGAGGCAATGGGGAAGCCGGCCTCGATGATGTCGACACCCATCTCGTCGAGGAGATCGGCGACCTGGAGCTTCTCCTCCAGGGTCATGGTGGCGCCGGGGCATTGCTCGCCGTCGCGCAGGGTGGTGTCGAAGATGACGACGCGGTCCTTGGACGATGCGTGGGTGCTGGTGGTCATGGTCTCTGTCCTTGCTGCGGGCCGCGGCGGCGATAGCGCCTCACTTCGCAGGCCCCCGGTTGCGGGTTGCGGTGATGGGATCCCCTGAGCGCCAAGGCCGGAAGGCCCTGCCGGTGCTCAGGGGCGGATAAGCAGAAGGAGGGACAGCGAGGGCGTGGCGCTGAAAGCGCGCAGGCAGATCGGTGCGGATGCACGGACGATCGGCACGGACGGTCCTCGGACAGGCGCGGTCTGGTACCGCAGATGATCCTGCGTAACCGATCCGGTGGCCGGAGCGCAAGGGAGAAGTCTGAAACGGGCCTGGCGGCGCGCTCCGGTTAACCTGTGCAACGGGCCGGGAACGGACCATGACCGAATCGCGGGTGCCGGCAGGTTGCCCCTTTGGTCCCGGGCCGGACGCGGCCAATCCGGAGCTTGTGGGCACGGCCCCGGCCCTGCGGATCCCGGCGCCGGTCTGAACCCGGACATCGGTATTAACCGCACCGTCCCGAAAGGGGACCGGCAGCCTCCCTCACGTGCGCGGGCGCGATTCCGCGTAGATGTTGATCAGCACCCCCGCCACGACGATGGCGGCGCCGAGGAGCACGGCGGGCTCGGGCTGTTCGCCATAGACCAGCCAGCCGACGACGCCGATCAGCGGCACCCGCAGGAAATCGATCGGCGTCACCACGATGGCATCGCCGTGGCGGAAGGCGTTGGTGAGGCAGTAATGGGCGGTGAAACCGCAGACGCCGATGCCGATGAGCGGCAGCCATTGCGCCAGGTCGAGCTTGCCGAGGAACCAGGCCGGCTCGCCCATCACCACATTGGCGGCGAGATTGAGCGGCAGCTGGACCACGTTCATCCACAGCATGATGGTCCAGGTCGAATTGGTCGCGGTCAGGAACTTGGTCGTCGTCTGCTGGACGCCGAAGCAGATGGCCGCCGCCGCCACAGCCAGGGCCTCGGGCCGGAAACTGTCGAAGCCCGGCCGCAGGATGACGAGGACCCCGAGAAAGCCGAAGACCAGCGCCGCGACACGCGAACGCGTCATGCGCTCGCCAAGAAAGAGCACGGCGAAGATCGCCACCCAGGTTGGCGTGGTGAACTCGATGGCGAAGACGGTGGCGAGCGGCAGGACCGTCAGGCCATAGGCCCACAAGGCCTGTCCGCCGAAATGGATGGTGTTGCGCATCGCATGGATGAAGGGCTCGGCCGGCCGGATGCGCTGGCCGGGATCGGGGGCGAGGACCATGATCGCGGCGAGGATGATCAGCCCGCCGATATTGCGCAGGGCGAGGATCTCGAACACCGTCAACGTGCCGTGCAGCGCCCGGATCGACAGGGCGATGGCGGAGAAGGACAGCAGGGTCCCGGCCATCCAGACCACGACGAGGACAAGGTTGCGCTGCGGCTTGGACGACATCGGGCCTCGGGAACCGCGCGGGAGACGCCCGCGACGAGATGGGTCTTCCCTTCTACTGGGCCAGGCATCGACCCACCCGTGCGAATTTCGCAGACGGGCCCGCTGCGTGGTTGACTGACCGAAACCGCGCGACTATACACGCCGATCCGTGGCGGCCCCGTGTCGCCGCACTCGTTTTCTTGTGCCCCGATCACCCGGGGCCAGCCGCCGGGACAAGACCCATGGCCAATACGGCTTCTGCAAAAAAGGCCGCCCGCGTCATCGCGCGGCGCACGTCCGTCAACCAGGCCCGCCGCTCGCGGATGCGCACCTTCCTGCGCAAGCTGGAAGATGCCATCGCCTCCGGCGACAAGACCGCCGCCGCCGCGGCGCTCCAGGCGGCCCAGCCGGAGATCATGCGCGCCGCCCAGAAGGGCGTCCTGCATAAGAACACCGCCTCCCGCAAGGTCTCGCGCCTCGCCACCCGGGTCGCCAAGATCGGCGCCTGATTGCTGCCACGGCGCTACCGCGCCCCTGCAACCTTTTCGGGAGCCCGGCCTAGCGCCGGGCTTTTTCGTTGTGCGGCCCTCCTGTCGCGGGGTGACGCCGGGGAGCCGTTGCGATTCCGCAACAGATCGGCGTCAACCCTCTTTTTTTATCCGTCCCCCTTCCGTGCCACGAAAGGGACCGTGATCCGGCTAAAGGGGCGTCAGAAAAACAACCCCGATTTCAGTTGGTTAGCCGGGGGACGGATCGTTACGGCACCGAAATGCGGCTGGCATGGACATCGGCTGACCTGCCTCTCCACCCCCCTGCGCCCTGCCGGGCCCCAGGGTACTGGCCAAGGGAATTTGAAATTTGCCGATTCATCAGGGGGTTGAAACGCCGGGCCGCCGAAACCGAAATCCGGGGGGAGTCAAGCGCCCCGCCTTAACCATT
The DNA here is from genome assembly GCF_022843985.1 of Phreatobacter sp. Classification (GTDB taxonomy): domain Bacteria; phylum Pseudomonadota; class Alphaproteobacteria; order Rhizobiales; family Phreatobacteraceae; genus Phreatobacter. Next base: position 55,891 of record NZ_JALHMP010000004.1, read on the forward strand.
TATTAATGGAAATCCGTTGCCGGGTCCGAAGCCCCTGTGTATCAATCGGGTCACTCGGGGGGGCCACCTCGGGCTTCAAGGAAGAGATGACGCGCGCAGCCCGCAACATAGGGCAGAGGAGTATTGTGTCTCGTACGAGACGCGGTGTCTCCTTGAGCAACGTCAGTTTTCTGATGGAAGCCTTGGGGTGAAGACTTCAGGCTGCTGTCGCTTGACGGCGGTCGGGGCACTCTTCGAAATGAAAAACCTTGGAACAATTGAGGCGCGCGCCCAGACATTGGGTGTGTGAGCGAACCATGGCGCATGCGCAAGAGGCCGGCTACGCCGGTGACACGACACCCGAAGACAGCCTTGCGAGTCTGACGCGCGACGCCTCCGCCCAGTTGGTGGATGTCCGCACCACGGCGGAATGGGCCTATATCGGAGCGCCCGACCTGAAGGCCGCCGGACGCGAGGCCATCCGCGTCGAGTGGCAGATATTCCCCGCCATGGGCGTCAACCCGGATTTCGTCGCCAGCCTCGCCGCCAAGCTCGCGGAGCGCGGCACCCCGAAGGACGCGCCCCTCTATTTCCTCTGCCGCTCGGGCGTCAGGTCCAAGGCGGCGGCGATCGCCATGACGGCGGCCGGCTACACCCAATGCTTCAACGTCACCGGCGGCTTCGAGGGCCCCCATGACGCGGAGGGACGTCGCGGTACCAAGGCCGGATGGAAGGCGGCCGGCCTTCCCTGGATCCAGCCCTGAGACGTGGTCCTGCGCCCGTCTGCCGATCTCGCGTGATCACCGCGTACCCGCTCCCCCATTTCATTCCCCGGACTTTTTGATTGGAGACCTTCGTGTTTGCCACTTCTGAACGCGTCCGCGAAACGACCGAAGGCAAGACTGATACGATGAGCGATTCCATGCGAGCCGGCGCCATCTGGGAACGTGTCGGCCGGCGCCTGCGCGCCGAACTCGGCGAGGATGTCTTCTCCAGCTGGTTCAAGAGCATCGAGATCGATCTGGCCGAGCACGACGCGGTGCGCCTGTCGGTGCCGACGCGGTTTCTCAAGAGCTGGATCGACCACCATTACAAGGACCGCATCATCACCCGCTGGTCGGAGGAGGCCGAGCGGCCGGTGACCATCGACGTCGTCGTGCGCACGGCGGCGAGCGCCCGCACCCTTACACGCTCCAAGCCCGTGGACGAGGCCGCCCGCCCGGCATCGCCGGCCGCCGCTCCGCAGCGCGCCCAGGACGGCCACCATCTCTCGGCGGCGCAGAACACGCTGGGCGGATCGCCGCTCGACCCGCGCCTGACCTTCGAGACCTTCGTCCAGGGCCGGTCCAACACGCTCGCCCGCGCCGCGGCCCTGCAGGTGGCGCAGTCGCGGCCGACCGACGCGGTGCTGTTCAACCCGCTCTACATCCATGCCGGCGTCGGCCTCGGCAAGACGCATCTGCTGCAGGCCGTGGCCGGCACCGCCCAGGCCGGCGGCCGGCGCGTGCTCTATCTGACGGCGGAGAAATTCACGTTCGGCTTCGTCGCCGCCCTGAAGAACCAGACGGCCATCGCCTTCAAGGAGGCGCTGCGCAACATCGACCTCCTCATCATCGACGACCTGCAGTTCCTCCAGGGCAAGCAGACCCAGGCCGAGTTCTGCCACACGCTGAACGCCCTGATCGATGCCGGCCGGCAGATCGTCGTCGCCGGCGACCGCCCGCCCTCCGATCTCGAGAACCTCGACGAGCGGGTCCGTTCGCGCCTTGCCGGCGGCCTCACCGTCGAGATCGGTGCGCTGGACGAGAACCTGCGCTTCGACATCCTCAAGCAGAAGCTGGTCCATGCCCGCGCCCAGCATCCCGGCTTCGATGTCCCGCCGGCAGTGATGAGCTATGTCGCCAAGAACGTCACCCAGAACGGCCGCGATCTCGACGGCGCCTTCAACCGGCTCATCGCCACCAATCGCCTGACCAACCAGCCGGTGACCGTGGAGATGGCCGAGCGCTCCATCCGCGATCTCGTCCGCATCCCCGAGCCGAAGCGGGTGAAGATCGAGGACATCCAGAAGATCGTGGCGCAGCATTACAATGTCAGCCGGTCCGACATCCTGTCCTCCCGGCGCACGGCGACCGTCGTCCGGCCGCGCCAGATCGCCATGTATCTGGCCAAGACCATGACGTTGCGCTCGCTGCCCGAGATCGGCCGGCGTTTCGGCGGCCGCGACCACACGACCGTGCTCCATGCCGTGCGCAAGATCGAGGGCCTGGTCGGCCAGGATCCGGCCCTGAGCGAGGAGGTCGAAGCGCTGAAGCGCCGTCTCAACGACTGAGGCGCCGCGCAGCGCCGGACGGATCCGCACATCAGGTCAGGACGGGGCTCAGCACTGTCCGGGGCCGCGGCGATAGGGCCGCGCGTCCCGCTGGGCCGCCGCGAGAGCGGCCATGGCATCGTCCGCGGTGCGGGCGCTCGCAAGGGCATTCTCATAGGCAGTGACGCCCAGGGCGGTCATCGGCCCGGAATCGAAGCCGATCCGGAACAGGCGCTGGTTCAGGCGCGGGTCGTAGCCCACCGCCTCGACGGCCCTGACGCAGACATCCCCCACCGTGACGACACGGATCGACACCGTGAGGCGGTTGTTGCGCGACTCCACGTCGCCGCGGCCGCTTTGGCCGCCGCCGTCGAAGGACTGCGCATAAGCGTTGAACTGTGCGAGGGCGGGCTGGGGCGACGACCCGACGAGGGCGGCGCCGAACGTGAGAGCGGCGGCCGTCAGGCCGGCGCCAAGCGTGATGCGGGTCTTCGCCATGGCTGGTCTCCGTCTCGCCCCCGCGAGGTATCGGTGGGACGCATGCTGGACAGATCATGTGTCGGGGCGTCGACGGCAAGGACCCGCGGAGGTTTCAGGCCTTCGGCCGGGCGCCACGGCGGCGGGCCGCAGGGCGATGACGAAAAGCACGTGGATAGGCCCGTACCGGCTGGCCTTGCCCTTGCATCATGCTGCGCCGCGGGGTTGACTGACGCCCCTTGTTTTCGGGGCTCCGGATCGCCGGGACCTCCTGAGTCGTTTGGAGCAGCATTGATGAAGGTCACCGTCGAGCGGGCCCAGCTCCTGAAATCCCTCGGCCATGTCCATCGCGTCGTCGAGCGCCGCAACACGATCCCCGTCCTGTCGAACGTGCTGATGAAGGCCGAGGGCACGGCGCTCCGCCTCAAGGCGACGGATCTCGACATCGAGGTGGTGGAGACCCTGCCGGCCGAGGTCGCGACCGCCGGCGGCACCACCGTCCCCGCCCACATGATCTACGACATCGTCCGCAAGCTCCCCGACGGGTCGCAGATCCAGCTGGAGATGATTGGCGACAAGGGCACGCTTGCCGTCAAGGCCGGCCGCTCCCGCTTCACCCTGCAGACCATTCCCGAGAGCGACTTCCCCGACATCGCCGCCGGCGACATGTCCCACAGCTTCCAGCTGCCCGCCGGCCATCTGAAGCGCCTCATCGACAAGACGCAGTTCGCCATCTCCACCGAGGAGACGCGCTACTATCTCAACGGCATCTATCTCCATGTCGTCGAGAAGGGCGGCCAGAGCCTGATCCGCGCCGTCGCCACCGACGGCCACCGCCTCGCCCAGGTCGAGTTCGAGGCCCCGGCCGGCGCCGCCGGCATGCCGGGCGTCATCGTGCCGCGCAAGACAGTGGCCGAGGTCCAGCGCCTCGCCGACTCGCCGGATGCGAGCGTCACCGTCGAGCTCTCCACCGCCAAGGTGCGCTTCCGCTTCGGCGAGACGGTGCTGACCTCCAAGCTGATCGACGGCACCTTCCCGGACTATGCCCGCGTCATCCCCCTGGCCAACGACAAGATCCTCACCGTCGAGAAGGGCGAGTTCGCCGCCGCCGTCGACCGTGTCTCGACCGTCTCCTCCGAACGCGGCCGTGCCGTGAAGCTCTCGGCGAGCGAGGGCAAGCTGACCCTGTCGGTGACCAATCCCGATTCCGGCAGCGCCACCGAGGAGCTCGAGGTCTCCTACGAGGCCGACGGCATCGATATCGGCTTCAACTCGCGTTACCTGCTCGACATCACCAGCCAGGTCGATGGCGACACGATCGAGCTGAAACTGGCCGATCCCGGCTCGCCCACCCTCATCCACGACCCAGCCGGGCCCGGCGCCCTCTACGTGCTCATGCCGATGCGGGTCTGACCGCCGTGGCTGCCACCCGTATCGACGGCAAGGCCGTCGCCGCCCGCATTCTCGACCAGGTCAAGACCAGCGCCGCGGCCTTCAGGGCGGCCCAGGGGCGCCCCCCGGGCCTCGCCGTCGTGCTGGTCGGCGAGGACCCGGCGAGCCAGGTCTATGTCCGCAACAAGGGCCGCGAGGCCGATGCCGCGGGGTTCCGCTCGGAGCAGCACAGCCTGCCGGTCACGACCAGCGAGGCCACGCTTCTCTCCCTCGTGGCCAAGCTCAATGCCGATCCCGGCATCGACGGCATTCTGGTCCAGCTGCCCCTGCCCAAGGGCATCGACACGGAAACCGTGCTGCTCGCCATCGACCCTGCCAAGGATGTCGACGGCTTCCATCCCGTCAATGTCGGCCTGCTCGGCACCGGCGCCGCGGACAGGGCCCTCGTGCCCTGCACCCCGGCCGGCGCGGTGATCCTGGTCGAGAGCGTCCTGGGCCCCTCCCTCGCCGGCAAGCATGCCGTCGTCGTCGGCCGCTCCAACATCGTCGGCAAGCCGGTGGCCCAGCTCCTGCTGCAGCGCGACGCCACCGTCACCATCGCCCATTCCCGCACGGCGGACCTGCCGGCGATCTGCCGCATGGCGGATATCCTGGTGGCCGCGGTCGGCCGTCCCGAGATGATCCGCGGCGACTGGGTGAAGCCCGGCGCCGTCGTCATCGACGTCGGCATCAACCGCATTGCCGCCCCGGAAAAGGGCGAGGGCAAGACGCGACTCGTCGGCGACGTCGCGACCGAGGAGGCGGCGGTCCATGCCGCCGCCATCACGCCGGTGCCCGGCGGCGTCGGGCCGATGACCATCGCGCTGCTCATGGCCAATACCCTGGCCGCCGCCCATCTGCGCGCCGGCCTGCCGCGGCCGGCTTTCGGCGCCTGATGCGGACCAGCGCCGGCACGCGCCTCACGCAACCTTGATTTTGCGCGCCGGAGGCTCGATATCCGGGCCACCCCTTTTCCATCACAGGCGAGACGCCATGACCAACCCGAAGAACGGGCACGATGAAGTGCCGATCGACGAGGCCAACCCGACCGCCGAGGCCACCGAGACCCCCGAGACCCTGGCCGATGCCGGCCCCGCTCTCCTCGCCGCCGCCCAGGCCGAGGCGCGCGACATGAAGGACCGCATGCTGCGCACCCTGGCGGAGATGGAGAATCTCAGGAAGCGCACCGAGCGCGAGGTGGTCGACGCCCGCACCTATGGCGTCACGTCCTTCGCCCGCGACATGCTGAACGTCGCCGACAACATGCGCCGCGCCTTCGAGACCATGCCCGACGAGGCCCGGCCCACCGACGGCCCGCTGAAAGCCTTCGTCGAGGGCATCGACCTGACCGAGCGCGAGCTTCTCAAGACGCTTGAGAAGCACGGCGTCAGGAAGATCGCCCCGGACGGGCAGAAATTCGACCCGAACCTGCACCAGGCCATGTTCGAGATTCCCAATGCCGAGGTCCCCAAGGGCACCGTCGTGCAGACCGTCCAGGCCGGCTTCGTCATCGGCGAGCGGGTGCTGCGCCCCGCCCTGGTCGGTGTCTCCACCGGCGGCCCGAAGGCCGCCCCCCAGGCCGCCGCCTCCGACGACGCCTGACCGCCATGACCGGGCTCCTGCCCTGGCTCGAATGGGCAGGCGTCGCGGTCTTCGCCCTCACCGGCGCCCTGGTGGCGGCGCGCAAGCAGATGGACCCCTTCGGCTTCGTCCTGCTCGGCACCGTCACCGGCATCGGTGGCGGCACGCTGCGCGACGTCCTGCTCGGCATCCGGCCGGTGCCCTGGATCCTCGATCCGGCGGTGGTGATCATCTGCGCCGCGGTGTCGCTCGCAGCCTTCGTCTCCGCCCATCATTTCGAGCGCGAGGGCCGCACCCGCGTCATCCTCTGGGCCGACGCCCTCGGCCTCGCCCTGTTCACGGTGACCGGCACAGCCAAGGCCCTGGAAGCCGGCGCGCCGGCCATTTCCGCCGTGCTGCTCGGCGTCGTCACCGCGACCTTCGGCGGCATCATCCGCGACATCCTGGCCGGCGACGTGCCGCTGGCGCTGCGCCGCGACGTCTATGTCACCGCCTCGCTCGCCGGCGCCGTCGCCTTCGCCCTGGCCAACCGCTTCGTCTCGCCCGATCTCGACGATCTCTGCGGCTTTGCCGTGGCCTTCGCCATCCGCGGCCTCGCCATCCGCCACGGCTGGTCGCTGCCGACCTACGGCAAGCGTGATGGGTAGGTCCTAGATCTAGGATTTATGTCCTTGACAGCGCAACGCTGATAGGCTAGGTTTTCGGCACGTTCGGGAGCTGCGCCCTGCTGATGCCGCAGAGAATTCGTGGATGCCCGGGACGAGCCCGGGCATGACGGGCTGAGGTTCTAAAGCCACCCTGGTTGGGCAGTGGCGCCGCCCCTTCCGCGTCCTGCCCGGGCTTGTCCCGGGCATCCACGACTTGCTTCACTACCCTCCTCTTGGAGGTCCCCATGGAACGCGCTCGTGGCGGATGGGTGTACATCATCACCAACAGACGCGACGGCGTGCTCTACACCGGCGTCACCGGCGACATCGCGCGCCGGGCTTTCGAGCACCGCACCGGCGCCTATCCCGGTTTCACCCGGCGCTATGGCCTGAAGCTTCTGGTCTGGATGGAGCGCTACGAGGATATCCGGGACGCCATCCGGCGCGAGAAGGCCATCAAGCACTGGCCGCGCGCCTGGAAGGTGCGGCTGATCCACGACACGAACCCGGACTGGCGCGATCTCTACGAGGACCTCGCGTAAGCGGTGGTCATTGATCAAAGCAAGTCGTGGATGCCCGGGCCGAGCCCGGGCATGACGCGGAGGGGGCGGAGCCATGGAAGAATGCGCGGCGGAACCTCAGCCCGTCATGCCCGGGCTCGGCCCGGGCATCCACGACTTCCCTTCAGGCCCCGCCCCTCACCGCCCCGCCAGAAGCTCCCGGATCTTCGCCACCAGCTCGCCGCGCTTCGCCGCGAACTGGGCCGGGCGGGAAGCGCGCCATTCGGCATTGTCGGTGATGGTCTTGGCGGCCTCGGCGCCGGCAACGAGGTCCTTGATCATCACCTCGCCGGCCTCGCGCTCGTTCGAGCCCTGGATGATGACGGCCGGGGCGTTGCGCCGGTCGGCATACTTCATCTGCGCCTTCATGCCGGAAGCGCCGAGATACATCTCGGCGCGGATGCCGGCATCGCGGAGGTCTGAGACCATTCGCTGATACTCAGCGATCTGGTCGCGGTCCATGACGAGCACGACGACGGGGCCAATGGGCTTTGCCGCGCCCAGCTTGCCGAGGGATTTGAGGGCTGCCGCGAGGCGGGAGACGCCGATGGAGAAGCCGGTGGCCGGCACCTCCTCGCCGCGGAAACGGGCGACGAGCCCGTCATAGCGGCCGCCGCCGGCGACCGAACCGAAGCGCACCACCTGCCCGTCCTCGTTGGTGACGGGGAAGGTCAGTTCCACCTCATAGACGGGGCCGGTATAGTACTCGAGACCGCGGACGACGGAGGGGTCGATTGATATCTGGCGCGGTGAGTATCCCGCGCCGGTAGAAAGCGACGCGATAACCTCTAGCTCCTCCAAGCCTTGGAGGAATTTTTCATTTTCAGGAAGAGAACGGCGCAGCCTCTGCACCCTGTCCCAATTCCCATAGTCGAAAAACAATATTCCTTCATCGATGCGCGTAGACACTTCAACGAGAGGCCTTTCCCGAACTCGCGAGCGCGACTCGAAGCGCACCGTCGTTGGGTCGCCACCATTAACGTAGGTGAGGACAATACCAATCTGCTCGTCGGACAAATCAGCGCCAGCCGTGAGATCGCCGCTTTCATCCAAGCGTCCTGGCCCGAGCAAACGCGCAACCTCGCCTGCTCCAAACTTGTCGAGCTTGTCGATGGCGCGGAGCACCGTCAGCCGCCGCCCCGCGTTCTCACTCCCACCGAGGCCGATGGCCTCCATCACGCCGTCGAGCACCTTGCGGTTGTTGACCCGCACCACATAGTCGCCGCGGGCAATGCCGAGCTTCTCCATCGTGTCGGCCGCCATCATGCAGATCTCGGCATCCGCCGCCGGCGAGGCGGAGCCCACCGTATCGGCGTCGAACTGCATGAACTGGCGGAAGCGGCCCGGCCCCGGCTTCTCGTTGCGGAAGACATAGCCGGCCCGGTAGCTGCGATAGGGCTTCGGCAGGGCGTCGAAATGCTCGGCGACATAACGGGCGAGCGGGGCCGTCAGGTCGTAGCGGAGCGACAGCCACTGCTCGTCATCGTCCTGGAAGGAGAAGACGCCCTCGTTCGGGCGGTCCTGGTCGGGCAGGAACTTGCCGAGCGCGTCGGTGAACTCGATGGCCGGGGTCTCCACCGCCTCGAAGCCGTAGAGCTCGTAGACCCCGCGGATCGTGTCGAGCATGGCATTGACGCCGGCGATCTCGGCGGCGTCGCGGTCGACGAAGCCGCGCGGCAGGCGGGCGAGCGTGCCGGGCTTCTTCTTCGGGGCATCGGACATGGCGGTCTTCCGGCAGAAACGTGAGGCGGCTTGCTAGCGCACCCTCAGGTCGATGTCGACCGCGCCCCGGTCGGCATCGCGCCGGACATGGGCGAAATAGACCACCTGCACCGGCGTCCGGGCGCCGAGGCGGGCGGTCCAGGACGAGACCGGCGCCCGCGACAGGCCATAGACCAGCCGCACCGGCGCGCCCGCCGCCGCATTGCCGCCGCTGCGCTGGACGAGGCGCTGGCCGTTGACCCAGAGCACGAGGCGGCCGTCGGCGCCGGCCGACCAGCGCTGGTCGATGAGGAGGTCGTGCCAGCGCTGGGTCAGCAGGTTCGGCGGTACCACCACCACCTCGCCGCCGAGCGCCGGTCCCGAGGCGACGAGACCCGCCTCGCGCCAGTCCAGCGCAAGGAGGACGCGCTCGCCCTGGACGAACCGGGCCAGCGTCACGGCGAGACCGGGCGTCGCCGTGGTGCCGCGCGGGATGAAGACGGAGAGGGTGGTGAAGGCCTCCGTGCCGGGAGACAGGCCCGGCCCCGCCTCGGCCCGCTCCACCCGCTCCGTATCGGCCGGACAGGGCGCGCCGCATTCGCCGGGGCGGAGTTCGAAACGGGTGGTGACGAAGCCCGGCAGCCGCACGGGATGGGGCTGGGCCACCTCCATCACCGCATGGCCGCCGCTCGCCGCCTGCCGCGTGAAACCGGGAAAGTCCTGCGCCTGGGCGGGCGCGGCGGCGATCAGCCCGGCGAGGACGAACGCCGCCCGCCTCACCGGCGAACCGCGAAGGAGAGATCGAAGGCGGTCTGCTTGTTGCCGGCCCGGTCGCGCACCGTGGTGCGCACCACATAGTCGCCGGGTTCGAGGCCGGAGAAGGAATAGGTCACATAGAGGAAGAACTCGCGGTTGCGGCGCCGGCTCGCCGTGGCGATGGTGTTGAAGGCCTGCTGGGCGACGAGCGACTGGCCATCGGCGCGGCGCAGCTCGAAATCGAGCACCAGATCGGTGCGGAAGATGTCGCCGGAGCGCCGCCAGCCCTGGCCGGCGAGTTCGGCATAGACCAGCAGCGGCTGGCCGATCTCGAAACTGGTGGAATCCCGCGGGTTGAAGACGCCATAGCCCTGCGGCTCCTCGGCGACGAAGGTGGCGCGCCGGATGGTCAGCGGCATCCTCTCGGCAATGGCGATGGCGGCCTCGTCGAGCGCGTCCAGCGCCTCCACGGCGCGGCCGGCGGCGGCGGCCTCCTGGGCGCGGCGCACCTCGGCGGAAATGTCGGTCGGCGTCGGGCCGAGCGGAGCAGGCGCGACGCGGTCGGGCGCCTGCTGGGTAGGGGGCACCTGCTGGGTCTGGGCCTCCGCCGCCGGCACCGCGACCAGCAGGGCGAGCACGAGCGCAGCCGGGATCGAAACGGGTGAACGCATGGGCAGGAGGCTCCTCCGGACGAATCGACGGGCAGGATAGCATGGTCGCCCGGCGATGCCCGCGGGGCCGGCTGCCACCTGCGAAAATCGCAGACAAAGAATTGATATCGTGAGGCTTTTCAGCAGGAGATCGACGCCGGGGCATGGCGGCAATGTGTCGGCAGCGGGGCGTAACGGTGGCCCCGCCTCTTCCGTAACCGCCTCGCGAGCGCTATCTCCCCGCACTATGCCGGGTCGGGACATCGTGCTTTGCTCCCCGCCCCTCGCCTTCGCATCCGCATCAGGATCCCTGCATGGCCCGCGATACAGTCGACCTGACGCCCATCGAATCCCGCGACGAACTGGTCGCCTGGATCGAGAAGGGCAACAAACCGAAGGACCGGTTCCGTGTCGGGACCGAACATGAGAAGTTCGGCTTCTACCGCTCCGATTTCACCCCGGTGCCCTATGAGGGGCCGCGCGGCATCCGCGCCATCCTGGAGGGGATGGAGGGCCTTCTCGGCTGGGAGCCGATCCTCGACGGCGAGAACATCATCGGCCTCGCCGACGTCACCGGCGGCGGCGCCATCTCGCTGGAGCCGGGCGGGCAGTTCGAGCTCTCCGGCGCGCCGCTGGAGACGCTGCACCAGACCTGCATGGAGGCCCATGCCCATTTCGCCCAGGTGCGGGAGATCGCCGACCCCATGGGCATCGGCTTCCTCGGCCTCGGCATGAGCCCGAAATGGACCCGGGCCGAGACGCCGGTCATGCCGAAATCGCGCTACCAGATCATGACGCGCTACATGCCGAAGGTCGGCACGCTTGGCCTCGACATGATGTACCGGACCTCGACCGTGCAAGCGAACCTCGACTTCGCCTCGGAAGCCGACATGGTCAAGAAGCTCAGGGTCTCGCTCGCCTGGCAGCCGGTGGCCACCGCCATCTTCGCCAATTCGCCCTTCACCGAAGGCAAGCTCAACGGCTACCAGTCGTTCCGCTCGGCGGTCTGGATGGACACCGACAACCACCGCGCCGGCATGCTGCCCTTCGCCTTCGAGGATGGCATGGGCTTCGAGCGCTACGTCGACTACGCCCTCGACGTTCCCATGTATTTCATCAAGCGCGGCGACGCCTATATCGACGTCGCCGGGTCGTCCTTCCGCGACCTGCTGGCGGGGAAGAACCCCGCCGCCCCCGGCGAGCGGGCCGTGCTCTCCGACTGGGTGAACCATGTCGGCACCATCTTTCCGGAGGTGCGGCTGAAGCGCTATCTCGAGATGCGCGGCGCCGATTCCGGGCCCCTGTCGCGCATCGTGGCGCTGCCGGCCCTCTTCGTCGGCCTGCTCTACGATGACGGCGTGCTGGATGCCGCCTGGGATCTCGTCAAGGACTGGACGGCAGAGGAACGCCAGAAGCTGCGCGACGACGTGCCGAAGCTCGGCTTCAAGGCGGAGATCCGCGGCCTGACCGTGGGCGAACTCGCCCGCGAGATGCTCACCCTCGCCCGCACAGGCCTGCGCCGCCGCGACCGGCTCGACATGAACGGCTGCGACGAGACGCGCTATCTCGATCCGATCCAGGCCATCGTCGACGACGGCCGCACCGCCGCCGAGTCGCTGATCGAGAAATATCTCGGCGCGTGGCACGGCCAGATCGACCGGGTCTTCGAGGAACAGGCGTATTGAGGCAGTGGGCGGTTTGACTGCCCGGTTGCGTTGGGGGTGACCCGCGCTCGATGGCACCCTGCATCGGCGAAGTGCGTCCTTCGAGTCTCGGGCTTGGCCCTCGCACCTCAGGATGAGGAGGGGGGTGACTTGCCCTTCGGCTGGATGACGCGGATGTGGTCGAGTGGCCCACCACGCTGATGCCGGTCACCACGATCCTCATCCTGAGGTGCGAGGGCCAAGCCCGAGCCTCGAAGGACGCACTTCATGGGTGCAAGGCGATTGCCTGCCCCACCACCTGTACGTCATGCCCGGCCTTGTGCCGGGCATCCACGAATTCCTTCCCAGCCGTGGTGTTCAAATCGTGGATGGCCGGGACAAGCCCGGCCATGACGCGCGGAAAATGTGGTGGCAAGTCACCGCACCGCACGCCGCCCCGCCCTCACTCCGCCGCCTGGGCGTGCTCCGTCAGGTTGTCGAGGCTCGACACCACATGATCCGCCAGCGCTTCGGCGAGCTGGGACATTTCATGCGGGTTGCGCAGCAGCGCGACGCTGACCGAGGGCAGCGCCGGGAAACCGTCGGAGGGCTGCAGCACCCGCATGCCGGGGCGCAGCGCCGATTCCGGCAGGACCGAGACGGCAAGGCCCGCCATGACCGCCGCGCCGACGGCCGCCGCGTTCCAGCTGGCATAGAGGATGCGGTAGGAGCGCCCGGCCCCCTCCAGCCGTTCGGTGGCGGCGCGCCGCCAGTCGCAGGTCGGCCGCCCGACCGCCAGCGGCACCGGTTCGTCGCAATGGACCGAGGAGCGCGCCGACGAGACCCAGAGCAGCTGTTCGCGGCGGAAGACCAGGGCCGGTCCCTTCTGCGGCGTATGAGTGATGATGGCGATGTCGAGCTCGTTGGCCTGGATGCGCTCGGCGAGCATGGAGGACGGCTCGCAGATGACGGTGACCTCGGCACGGGGGTTGGAGCGCGAGAAGCGCGCCAGGATCTCCGGCAGATAGCGGTCGGCATAGTCGTCGGGCACGCCGAGGCGCACGCGGCCCGTCAGTTCGGCGGTGGCGAAGGCGGAGACCGCCTCGAGGTTCAGCTTGACGATGCGGCGGGCATAATCGAGCAGCCGCTCGCCGTCCTCGGTGAGGCGCGAGGCGCGGCCGTCGCGCTCGAACAGCGATTTGCCGATCCGCTCCTCCAGCCGCTTCATCTGCATGGAGACGGCCGACTGGGTCTTGAACACCACGTCGGCGGCGCGGGTGAAGCTGCCGGTGTCGGCTATGGCCATGAAGGTGCGCAACTGGTCGATATCGAGAAGAATGGCCATGGGCGCGCCCCCGAACGTCACATCATCAACACTGATGATAGAGATTAAAAACATTCGCTTCAATGATCAATGGGGCTGTGACATCGTGTCTCCATCGGCACATGCCCCCGAGGACCCGGGTGAGACACCCGGACGTTTGCGTCACCCGACGCCGGCGAGGGGACAGGCGTGCCGACGTCCGAGCCGCCAGGAGAGCCCCCATGCCCATGTTCGTCGCCACCCTTTCGTCCGCCATCCTCGCGGTGGGCTCCGTCGTGCGCCGTCAGGTCGAGGCTGTCCGCAACTGGCGCGAGGCACACCGGAGCTACGCCGCCCTCTGCGAGATGGACGCCCGCACGCTGGCCGATCTCGGCCTGACGCGGAGTGATCTTCGAGACGCCACGGCGGCCGGCTATTTCGGAGATCCCACCGCCGTGATCGCCGCCCGCGCCAGCGAGCGCCAGGGCCACCGTCCCGCCGTCTCGGCGCCCCGCCAGCTGAGCGGCCCCTCGCTGGTGCCCGATGTCGCCGCCGCGCTGCAGCGCACCGTGCCCTCCATGTGACCCGTTTGTGCGGGCGCCGCCCGCACCCTCCACAGCCTGTCCGGCAACAAGCCGTCCCCTCGTCTCGCTTGCCGGACAACCTCGAGCCGCCGCGCCCCCCGCGGCGGCTCTTTTTCATCGCGCCCTGCGACGAAGGCAGACGTGCCCTGCCCTATGCGCCCGGTGGCAGGACGGCTAGAGCAGGGCTCCCCGAGCGCGATCCCATGACCCTTGCAGACCTGCCCGCAGACTGGACCTTCTACGCCGTCGGCGCCGTCGCCACGTTCCTGATGGGGCTCGGCAAGGGCGCCTTCGGCGGCGGCCTCGCCATTCTCGGCATTCCGCTCCTCGCTCTCGTCATGGACCCGCTCGAGGCGGCCATCGTCACCGCGCTGCTCGTCGCCCTCATGGATCTCTTCGCCCTGGCATCGTTTCCCCGCACCGCCTGGTCGAAGCCCGATCTCGCCTGGCTCATGCCCGGTTTCCTCGGCGGCCTCGCCCTCGGCTTCCTCGTCTTCGAATGGGTCGACCGGCGCTGGGTGGCCCTCGCCATCGCGCTCATCACGCTGGCCTATACGCTCGACTATTTCCTCCGCCGCAACACCGCCGTGAAGGTCCTGCCGGTGTCGCCGCTCCTGGCCAATGCCGCCGGGGCGGCGGCCGGTTTCACCACCTATATCGCCCATGCCGGCGGCCCGCCCATGGCCATGTATCTCCTGAGGCGGGGCCTGACGAAGACGGAATATGCCGCCACCACGGTGGCGATCTTCACCGTCGGCAATCTGGTCAAGCTGCCCGGCTACGTCTATTCCGGGCTGGACGCCCCCGGCGTCTTCCTCAAGGCGCTCGTCCTCGCGCCCGTGGTGCCTGTCGGGGTCCTCGTCGGCCGCTGGCTGCACGATGCCCTGCCGCAGCAGCGCCTCTTCACGCTTTGCTATGTCCTGGTGGGCCTGGCCGGCACCAAGCTCCTCGTCGACGCGGCGCGCGCCCTGTGGTTCCCATGACATCCTCGACCTTCGCCGCCCACCGCTACGCGCCGTTCCTGGTCGCCGCCCTCGGCATCTTCCTGCTGTCGGTGATGGACGCCCTGATCAAGGGCGTCGCCAATGCCCATCCGACGGCGCAGATCGTCTTCATGCGCTATGCCTGCGGCATGCCCTGGGCGATCGCCTTCTTCCTCTGGACGCGGCCTCCGGCACCGAGCGGCGAAATGGTCCGCGCCCATCTCCTGCGCGGCGTGCTCGTCACCATCACCGCCTTCCTGTTCTTCTATGCGCTCGCCACCCTGCCGCTGGCCGAAGCCATCACCCTGTCCTTCCTGTCGCCGCTGTTCCTGGCGGTGCTCGCCTCGCTCATCCTCAAGGAGCCGATCCAGAAGCCGGTGCTGATCGCCATTCTCGTCGGCTTCGTCGGCATGGCGATCATCGTCGCCGGCAAGCTCGGCGGCGGCCAGTTCGACATCATCCGCGTGCTCGGCATTGCCGCCGCGGTGTCCTCGGCGCTGGCCTATGCGGCCAATCTCGTCCTGCTGCGCAAACGGGCCCAGACCGATCCCTTCGGCCTCATCATCCTGTTCCAGAACCTCTTTCCCCTGCTCATCATCGCCCCCTTCGCCTGGATGGTCTGGGAGGTTCCCGAGGCGCGGTCCTGGTGGATCTTCCTCGGGATCGGCGCCTTCGGCCTCGCCGGTCACCTGTGCATGGCCTGGGCCTTCAAATATGCCGCGGCCGGCCCGCTCGGCGTCATCGAATATACCGCCCTCGTCTGGAGCGCCGGCCTCGGCTACCTCGCCTTTGCCGAAGTGCCGGCCTGGACGACCTGGGCGGGCGCCGCCCTCATCATCTTCGCCTGCCTCACCGCCATGCGGCGGTCACGGGCCTGATCATGGCCCTCAGGACGCCGCCGGCATCCGCGCCTCGAAGATCATGCAGGTCTCGGTGGCATGGGCGATGAGCCGGCCCTTGCCGTCGACGAGCCGCGCCTCGGACGTCGCGATACGCGATCCCGCATGGACGACCTTGCCCTCGCAGCGCACCAGGCCGGTCTCCGGCATCAGCGCGCGCACATAGTTCACCTTCATCTCCACCGTGGTGTAGCCCTGGCCGGCCTTGATGAGCGTGTGGACGCAGCAGCCCAGGGCGGAATCGAGGATCGTCGCCGTCCAGCCGCCATGGATCGTGCCGAGGGGATTGAAGAAGTCGGCTGTCGGCGTCCCCTCGAACACCGCGAAGCCCGGCGCCACCTCGGTGAGGAGGAAGCCCATGGCGCGGGCGATGGGCGGCGCGGGATAGCGCCGCTCCACCATGCCGCGCAGGAAATCGATGCCGTCCTGACCGGTCGCCTCCGCCATCGCGACAACGCCGTAGCGGGGCGTGGGAAGCGGCGCGACAGCGGTCATGGACAGTCTCCGGGAGGGCATCGTAGCGTGTAACTGCACGATATGAAGCGGAGAGCGTCCGGTCAACGAGGCGGCGTGCCTCAGGCGGCGGCCTGATCGCGGACGATGCCGCCGAACGCGTCGGCAAAACCGGCGATGAACCCGGGCACCGCCTCGGCGGACAGGGTCCGGGCGAAATAAAAGCCCTGCGCCTGGTCACAGCCGAGATCGCGCACCCAGGCGAGATCGGCCGCCGTTTCGACGCCCTCGGCTGTGGTGACGAAACCGAGGCTCGCGGCGATGCCGACAATGGCCTCGACCACCGCCTTCCGGTTTTCCGGATCGGCTGCTCCAGACACGAAGCTGCGGTCGATCTTGAGCTTCTGGATCGGAAAGCGCGTGAGATAGCCCAGCGAGGAAAATCCGGTGCCGAAATCGTCCAGCGCAATGCGGATGCCGAGTGTGCGCATATCCGTGAGGAACCGGCCACTCTCAGCCATCTGGTTCATGAACAGGGCCTCGGTGATCTCAACCTCGAGCCTGTCCGCCGGCAGATGGCTCACCGCCAGCGCCTGGGCGACGTGATTGAGGAGGGCGGCGGAGCCGAACTGCGCGGGCGAGATGTTCACCGCCACCCGGATCGGGTTTGGCCAAGCGGCGGCATCGAGACAGGCGCGGCGCAGGACCCAGGCGCCGATGGGCTCGATCAACCCGGACTCTTCGGCGATGGGAATGAAGGCGTCCGGCGAGAGCAGACCGCGCTGGGGATGTCGCCAGCGCAGCAGAGCCTCGAAACCGACGATGGCGCCGGCGCGAATGTCGATGATCGGCTGGTATGCGAGCCGCAGCTGGTTGCCGTCGAGGGCGGCGCGCAGGTCCTCCTGCAGCAGTCGCCGCTCCTCGGCCTCCCGGTGCATCGTGTCATCGAAGACCATCACCACGCCGCGGCCGTTGTCCTTGGCCCGGTAGAGCGCGAGGTCCGCATTGCGGATGAGGTCGTCGACCGTATCGTTTTCGCCCGATCCGAAGGCGATGCCCACGCTGGCACCCACCGTGATGCGCGCGCCGTCGATGGTCCTGGAACGGCTGATGCGGGCGATGATGCGCTGGGCAAGCTCGAGCACGTCGGAGCGGCGGGCGAAATCACTGATCACCATGCCGAATTCGTCGCCGCCAAAGCGGCCGAACACCACGCCCGGCTCGGCGAGGTCGCCGAGGTCTCGCGACACTGCCATCAGAAGGGCATCGCCGACGGGATGGCCGAGGGTGTCGTTCACCGCCTTGAACTGGTCGAGGTCGAGACAGGCCAGCGCGAAGCTGTTGCCGTTACGCCGCGCGGTCTCAAGACGCAGCGCCGCCAGTTCCCGGAAGCGGGTGCGGTTCGGCAGCCCCGTGAGCATGTCGGTGCGGGCCATCCAGACGACCTTCTGGCTCGCCAGCTTGCGGTCGGTGATGTCGGAACCGACCCCGCGCCAACCGACGTGCCAGCCGGATTCGTCGGCGAGCGGCTTGGCTGTCAGGGACCACCAGCGAGGTTCGCCGGCGATCTCGACCTGGATGTCCAGGTCGCGGAAGGGTTGCCGCTTCGCAATGGCGAGGCGCAGGGCCCGGCCGGTCTCCTCGTCTGCCATGTCGACGATGCGCCGCCCGACCAGCGACTGGCCCGCGACCCCAGCGACCTCTCCGAAACGGGCGGAGTGCTGCACCACGGCGAACCCGGCGTCGGTGTCGAAGAGCCAGTCCGATCCGTTCTGTTCGAACTCGTTGAGCAGCAGCTCGATGATCTCGCCGCGTTCCTTCAGGCTCGCCTCTGCCCGGAAGCGCTCGCTGAAAAGACGAGAGGAATTGGCGACGCTCTGCACGACGATCCAGGAATAGGCGAGCAGCAGCAGGGTGAGGAAGACGACGTAGCTGTTGCCGGTCTCGATCAACCCGATCACTGATCCCACCGATAGGATGGCAACATAGGCGTAGGCGGCCGGGGGAATGGTTGCGAGAGCGAAACCGCCGGCACAGATCATGCCGGTGACGAGGCAGGCGATGACCAACTGGTCCTCGGGGGAGACGATGCCAAACCACAGGACGGGAACGGCCGCCCACAGCGCCGCCAGGGCAGCGGCATGATAGGTCGCACGGCGGATCGCGCGGGCGGAGACATGTAGCCTGGGCTTGCGGCCACGCCGCAGGAACCAGGCCCGCGTCGTTAGCGCCACGACCGCCAGGATGGTGAGCGCCCAGGCGGCAAGAACGAGGGGGTTGGCCTCCTCGCGCGCCAGGAAGACCACGACGACGGCATTGATCAGGTTGGCCGCCATGGTCAGCGGGGAGAAGCGCGCCACGGCGTGGATCTGCGCCGCGCGGATCTGGCCTTCGTGCGCCGGCTCGTTGGGCACGTCCTTGCGCCAGCCCTCCCAGGCGTCGCGGATATGGGTGAGGGACGAAGCGGGCGTCACACAAACCTCAGGTGGCAATGAAGTACCACCCGCACCCTGACCCGACGGCACTTAAGAAACACTCAACCGATAGGGGACTGTTGCCTCGTCCCGGCCGTCAGCCGCAGCGGCCATCCGTAACCGAGCGGCGGATGGCTCGCAGCCCGTCGCGGGTGCTGCCCCACAGGTCGGCCCCGACCGCCGTTTCCATCTTCACATGTTCGGCTTCCCACAGCGGGATCGCTGCCGAGAGCAGGGCCGCCCCCGCTTCCGTCAGCGCCGGGCGGACAGCACGGCCCTGGCCGGTGGAGACGCTGACGAGGCCCGCCGCTTCGAGGCGCTTGAGGTTGCGCGTCATCGTCGTGCGGTCGAGGGCGAGCGCCTCGGACAAGGCGGTCACCGAATTGGTCCTGGCGAGAGCGAGTGCCGCCAGGATGTTGAACTGAGTAACCTCGAGGCCGAGCGGGGCGAGGGCGCGATTGTAGGCGCGCGTCACCGCATGGGCGGTCATCCGTGTCTGGTAGCAGATGCAGGACCGGGCGATGCGGGTCACCGTCGCCTCGTCCGGAGCCCCGCGGATTGCCGGGGCCGGTAGCGGGCTGGTCTGATGCATCTGGCTGGTCACCGTCGTCATGGCGTCACGATCCGGCGCGAAGGGTCCCGCGTCAAGACGATGTGGGGGCTGGCATCCGCTTTAACCATAGTCCGGTTCGTCCTTGACTCCCGATACCGCCCGGACTATCTCCACCGCGGGCGCTAGCAGTCACATCAGGTGAGTGCTAACAGCCCCGGCCGACGGGCCGCCAAACATTTCCGCGGCTTCGGGCCGCTCATGTCAGGGACACCAGATCCATGAAGTTCCGTCCGCTGCACGACCGCGTGGTCGTCCGCCGCCTCGAGGGCGAAGAGAAGACCAAGGGTGGCATCATCATCCCGGATACCGCCAAGGAGAAGCCGCAGGAGGGTGAAATCCTGGCGGTTGGTCCGGGCGGCCGCGACGAGGCCGGCAAGCTCGTCCCGCTCGACGTCAAGAAGGGCGACAAGGTGCTGTTCGGCAAGTGGTCCGGCACCGAAGTGAAGATCGACGGTGTCGACCTCCTCATCATGAAGGAGAGCGACATCATGGGCGTGATCGCGAAGTAAGTCGCGAACCGCTCTCTCCATCCCATTCATTCATTCCGACAGGAGTAAGCCACAATGGCTGCCAAGGACGTGAAATTCGGCCAGGACGCGCGCGAGAAGATGCTGCGCGGCGTCGACATCCTCGCTGAAGCCGTGAAGGTCACGCTCGGCCCGAAGGGTCGCAACGTTGTCATCGAGAAGAGCTTCGGCGCGCCGCGCATCACCAAGGACGGCGTCACCGTCGCCAAGGAGATCGAGCTCGCCGACAAGTTCGAGAACATGGGCGCCCAGATGGTGCGCGAAGTGGCCTCGAAGACCAATGATCTCGGCGGCGACGGCACCACCACCGCCACCGTGCTCGCCCAGGCCATCGTCAAGGAAGGCGCCAAGTTCGTCGCCGCCGGCATGAACCCGATGGACCTGAAGCGCGGTGTCGACATCGCCGTGCTCGAGGTCGTGAAGGCGCTCGAGAAGTCGGCCAAGAAGGTCAAGTCCTCGGCCGAAGTGGCCCAGGTCGGCACCATCTCCGCCAACGGCGACGCGCTGATCGGCGAGATGATCGCCAACGCCATGCAGAAGGTCGGCAACGAGGGTGTCATCACCGTCGAGGAAGCCAAGTCGCTGGACACCGAGGTGGACATCGTCGAGGGCATGCAGTTCGACCGCGGCTACCTCTCGCCCTACTTCATCACCAACGCCGACAAGATGGTCGCCGACCTCGAGGATGCCTACATCCTCATCCACGAGAAGAAGCTCGCTGGCCTCCAGGCCATGCTGCCGGTTCTCGAGGCCGTCGTGCAGACCGGCAAGCCGCTGATCATCGTCGCCGAGGACGTCGAGGGTGAGGCTCTCGCCACGCTCGTCGTCAACAAGCTGCGTGGCGGCCTGAAGGTTGCCGCCGTGAAGGCGCCGGGCTTCGGCGACCGCCGCAAGGCCATGCTGGAGGACATCGCGATCCTCACCGGCGGCCAGGTGATCTCCGAAGACATCGGCATCAAGCTGGAGAACGTCACCCTCGCCATGCTCGGCCGCGCCAAGAAGGTGCTGATCGAGAAGGAGAAGACGACGGTCGTCGACGGCGCCGGCAAGAAGAAGGACATCGAGGCCCGCATCGGCCAGATCAAGGCGCAGATCGAGGAGACCACCTCGGACTACGACCGCGAGAAGCTGCAGGAGCGTCTGGCGAAGCTCGCTGGCGGTGTTGCGGTGATCAAGGTCGGCGGCTCGACCGAGATCGAGGTCAAGGAGAAGAAGGACCGCGTTGACGACGCCCTCAACGCGACCCGCGCGGCTGTCCTCGAGGGCATCGTCCCCGGCGGCGGCATCGCTCTTCTGCGCGCCAAGGCGGCGGTTGCCAAGCTGAAGTCGGAGAATGCCGACGTTCAGGCCGGCATCAACATCGTGCTCAAGGCCATCGAGGCTCCGATCCGTCAGATCGCCGAGAACGCCGGTGTCGAGGGCTCGATCGTTGTCGGCAAGGTGCTCGAGAACAAGTCGCCCACCTTCGGCTTCAACGCCCAGACCGAAGAATATGTCGACATGTTCGAGGCCGGCATCGTCGACCCGATGAAGGTCGTGCGGACCGCGCTGCAGAACGCCGCTTCGGTCTCCTCGCTGCTCATCACCACGGGCGCGATGATCGCCGAGTCGCCGAAGAAGGAATCCTCCGCTCCCGCCATGCCGGGCGGCGGTGGCATGGGCGGCATGGACTTCTGAGGAAGACCGGAAATGCCGCCCATCACCGGACGTGGCGCGAGCCGGGCAAGCCCGGCGCGCGCGGGCGGCATGGATGTCTGATCCACGCCATCCAGGCTCACTTTCGGAAGGGGCGCCGCGAGGCGCCCCTTTTCGTTGGTGCCGCCCATCACCGGACGTGGCGCGAGCCGGGCAAGCCCGGCGCGCGCGGGCGGCATGGATTTCTGATCCGGCCCATCTGTTCGCAGTCGGAAGGCGCGCCACGAGGCATCCCTTGGTCTTTGGTGGCGTCCGATGTCAAAACGCCGCTCATTCCCGCCCGGACCCCGGAATTCATGGCGAAACAGGCCCCGCCGGGCGTCTTTCTTGTCGGATTGGACGAAGGTCCTGTTCCCGGACGGAACGAGATCGCAGCATGTGCGGCGAAGCTTGCACTTGACCTTTTGACGCAGTGCATCAGTGTCTGATCCCAGCGACGTCAGTGAGCCCGTCACAACGGCCGAAAGTCGCAAGAGGAGACGCCCCATGACTGAGACCCCTGCTTCGGCGCCGCCGAAGTCCGATCGCCGTCGCTTCCTGGCCCTTGCCGGCGCGACCGCCGCGGCCACCGTCGCCGCCCCCAACGTGTCCAACGCCCAGACCATGACGCTCCGCTTCCAGTCCACCTGGCCGCAGCGCGACATCTTCCATGAGTTCTGCAATGACTACGCCGCCCGCGTGAACGCGATTTCCGGCGGTCGCCTGCGGCTCGAGGTTCTGGCCGCCGGCGCCGTCGTTCCCGCCTTCCAGCTGCAGGACGCCGTCCATGCCGGCATCCTCGACGGCGGCCACGGCGTCACCGCCTACTGGTTCGGCAAGAACAAGGCCTATTCGCTGTTCGGTACCCCGCCGGCCTATGGCTGGGACGCGCACAACTTCCTCGCCTGGATGAACTATGGCGGCGGCTATGACCTCTACAACGAGCTGGTGACCCAGATCACCCGCGTCAACGTCGTCGGCTTCCTCACCGGCCCGATGCCCTGCCAGCCGCTCGGCTGGTTCAAGCGCGAGCTGACCCAGGCGAGCGACCTGCGCGGCCTCAAGTATCGCACGGTGGGCCTGGCCGCGGACCTGTTCAACGAGCTGGGATCGGCCGTCACCATCCTCCCGGGCGGCGAGATCGTCCCCGCCCTCGAGCGCGGCCTCATCGACGGCGCCGAGTTCAACAACCCGACCTCGGATACGATCCTCGGCTTCCCCGACGTGTCGAAGGTCTACATGCTGCAGAGCTATCACCAGGCGGCGGAAGCCTTCGAGGTGATCTTCAACAAGGGCAAGTACGACGCCATGGGCGCCGAGCAGAAGGCGATCCTGAAGTTCGCCGCCGAATCCGCCTCCTCCGACATGTACTGGAAGGCGCTCGACCGCTACTCCAGGGACCTCGCCGCCCTGCGCGGCCGTGGCGTCAACGTCATCAAGACGCCGGACGCGATCCTCAAGGCGCAGCTCGAGGCCTGGGACAAGGTCGTGGCGCGCCTGTCGGCCGAGAACCCCTTCTTCAAGAAGGTGATCGACAGCCAGCGTGCCTGGGCGCAGCGGACGGTCGGCTACGAGCGCGTCAACACGCCTTCGCGCGACATGTCCTACACCCACTTCTTCGGCGCCTCCTGATCCTCAGCAAGCGAAGGCGGCGGCACCCCCGCCGCCTTCCTGCCGCCGGCGGCGTCGGCCGCCGTCCCGTCTGATCCGTGCCTGGACATCCTGATGGCGCCCAATCCCTATTTTCTGTCCATGCTGCTCGGCAGCTGGGCGCTTGCCTGCGCAGCGATCCTCTGGCTGATGTTCCGCCGCACCGGAACCGATCGCCTGATGGCCCTGCTCCTTGCCGTCGACGACGTCTCGACCGTCATCGGCAAGACCGCGGCCTGGTCGATCGTCGTGCTCACCATCGCCATCTGCTACGAGGTCTTCGCCCGCTACATCCTGCAGGCCCCGACCATGTGGGCCTTCGACGTCAGCTACATGCTCTACGGCGTCCTGTTCATGCTCGCCGGTCCCTATGCGCTTGCCCGCAACGGCCATGTGCGCGGCGACTTCCTCTACCGGGAATGGGCCCCGCGGACGCAGGCGAGACTCGACCTGCTCCTCTACTTCGTCTTCTTCTTCCCCGGCATCCTCGCCCTCTGCTATGCCGGATTCACCTTCGCCAATTTCTCGTGGTTCATCTTCGAGCGCTCGGCCAATTCGCCGAACGGCCCCTATGTCTTCCCCTTCAAGTCGCTGATTCCGGTGGTCGGCGGCCTCATGGTCATCCAGGGCCTCGCCGAAGTGGTCCGCTGCGTCCTGTGCATCCGCACCGGCCAGTGGCCGCCGCGGCTCCATGACGTGGAAGAGACCGAAAAGATCATCCTTGAACAGGCCGAGGCGGCCAAGACGAAAGGGGCCGCCTGATGTTCGGCATGACGATCGGCAATCCTGAACTGGGCGTGCTCATGCTCGTCCTGTTCGTCATCTTCATCATGCTCGGCTTCCCCATCGCCTTCACGCTGATGGCGCTGGGCGTCATGTTCGGCTACGCGGCGCAGGGCGACATCGTCTTCGCCCTGGTGGTGCAGCGCACCTATTCGGTGATGACCAACGACGTGCTCGTCGCCATCCCGCTCTTCATCTTCATGGGCTACATCATCGAGCGGGCGAACATCCTCGACCGGTTGTTCAGTTCGGTCCAGCAGGCCCTCGGCGGCGTGCCGGGCTCGCTGGCGGTGACGACCCTCATCACCTGCACCATCTTCGCCACCGCCACCGGCATCGTCGGTGCCGTGGTCACGCTGATGGGCCTCCTCGCCTTCCCGGCCATGCTGCGCGCCGGTTATGACGAGCGGCTGTCGGCCGGCGTCGTCTGCGCCGGTGGCTGTCTCGGCATTCTCATCCCGCCGAGCGTCATGCTCATCCTCTACGGCGCCACGGCCGGCGTCTCGGTGCCGAAGCTCTATGCCGGCGCCTTCTTCCCCGGCCTGCTGCTGGCCACGCTCTACATCCTCTATGTCATCATCCGCTGCATGCTGAACCCGGCGCTGGCGCCGAAGCTGCCCAAGGAGCAGCGCATGCCGCTCGGCTTCGACTTCGCCAAGGACAAGATGTCCCTGGTCAAGTATGCGGTCATCGTCGCCCTGGCCCTGCCGGCCGCCTATGCGACGATCTACGGGCTGGAATGGCTCGTGAACATGTTCCGGGTGATGACCACCCCCGCCGGCGTGACGCCGCGCCAGATCGACTACAACGTGCCGGCCTTGCTGCCCCACGTCATCCTCGGCGGCGGCGCCATCGGCCTCGTGCTTCTGCTCATCCTCGGCAAGCCCGTGTTCAAGGAGCTGGCGCGCAGCTTCTTCCCGCTGACGCTGCTCATCATGTCGGTGCTCGGCGCCATCTTCTTCGGCATCGCCACGCCGACCGAGGCCGCCGCCGTCGGGGCCCTCGGCTCGGTGCTGCTGGCCACCGCCTACCGCTCCATCAGCTTCGTCAAGCTCAAGGAATCGGTGTTCCTGACCGCTCGCACCTCGGCCATGGTCTGCTGGCTCTTCGTCGGCTCCTTCATCTTCTCGTCGATCTTCGCCATCCTCGGCGGTCACGAGCCGATCAAGGCCTTCGTGGCGATGCTGAACCTGTCGCCGACCATGTTCCTGATCCTCGCCCAGGTGATCATCTTCGTCCTCGGCTGGCCGCTGGAATGGACGGAGATCATCGTCATCTTCGTGCCGATCTTCCTGCCGCTGCTGGAGACGTTCAAGATCGATCCGCTGTTCTTCGGCATCCTGATCGCACTGAACATCCAGACGTCGTTCCTGTCGCCACCGGTGGCGATGGCGCCCTTCTATCTGAAGGGCGTCGCACCGGCGCATGTCACCATCAACCAGATCTTCTCCGGGGTGATGCCCTTCATCTTCATCGTCGTCGCCTGCATGGTGATCGTCTACACCTTCCCCGGCATCGCGATGTGGCTGCCCGGCGTGCTCTACCGGTAAGCATCAGCCGCAGGTGGCGCTCCGCACGATGCCGCGGTCGTCCAGACCAAAGGTCAGGCGGTTCGGCCGGAAATCCCGCGTACAGATCGCGCAGTAGCGGACGACGAGGGACCGCGGAGCGCGGTAGCGCGCCTGCACCACGGCCTGCGGCAGGCCGATGAAGCGCCGTGCGACCGGCAGGGCCCGCCGGCAGCGCCGCATGGCGGCCTGGAAGGGCGCGCTGGACGGCCCCGTCGCCCCTGCCGGCTGGGCGTTGGCGCTGCCCGATGGCCCCGGGGTTGCGAGGATGACGGCCGCGGCGAAAGCCGCAGCGGACAAGATGGCGAAACGCATGGGCACCTCCTGCTCGGTTCGCCCCTGTCTAGCGCCGAACCATGGCGTCATCGTGCCGGCGGCTGCTCAGGACGGGAGAGCCATCCGCGCCGTGGCCTGCATGGCGTCGGAGACGATGCGCCCGTCCACCAGATGGACGCGGCGGTCCATCCGCTCGGCCAGGTCGATGGCATGGGTCACCGCCACAACCGATCGTCCGTCGCGGTCGACGAGGTCGCGCAGGATCTGGAACACCTGCTCCGAGGACTTGGAATCGAGGCTGCCGGTGGGCTCGTCGGCGAGGATGACCGGCGGGTCATTGGCCAGCGCCCGTGCCACCGCCACTCGCTGGCGCTGGCCGCCGGAGAGCTGGTCGGGGCGCTTGGCGAGATGGTCCTCCAGACCGAGGGACGACAGGAGGCCCTCCGCCCGCTCCTTCATCTGCCGGGGGGTGAGTTTGCCCAGCGCCCGCATCGGCAACATGACGTTCTGCGTCGTGGTGAATTCCGGCAGGAGGAAGTGGAACTGGAAGATGAAGCCGAGCGTCGCCAGCCGGATCTCGGCGCGCTCGTCATCGACCAGGGTGCTGGTGTCGCGCCCCCTGACCAGCACCTCGCCGGTCGTGGGCACGTCGAGCAGGCCGAGGAGATAGAGCAGCGACGACTTCCCCGAGCCGGAGGGACCCGTGATCGCCACGAACTGCTTCTCGTGGATGAGGAGATCGATATCGGCAACCAGCGTCACCGGCACGGTACCCGGCAGGATGCGGGTCGCCTTGCGGGTCTCGATCAGCGGGACGCTCATGTCGCCCCCCGGATGATCTCGACGGGATGGACGCGGGCCGCCTTGCGCGCCGGAAAGAAGCCGGCAATGGCGGAGGAGGCGAGCGCGATGCCGCCGGCGATCGCATAGTGCAGCGGCGCGACGATCAACGGCAGGCGGGTGGCATCGGTGAAGCCGGTGCGGATCTCGATGGACAGCATCACCTGCGTCAGGGCGAAGCCGAGGACCGAGCCGGCCAGCGCCCCGGCGAGGCCGATCACCAGCCCTTCGAGGATGAAGATGCGCCTGACGGTCGACTGGGTGAGGCCCAGCGACTTCAGAATGGCGATGTCGCGGCTCTTCTCGAAGGTGATGGTGGAAATGATGTTGTAGGTGCCGAATGAGGCCACCAGCAGGATCGCGCCGACCACCGTGTACATGATGACGTTACGGACGACGAAGGCCGACATCAGGTCCTCGTTCGCCTCCTGCCAGGAGATGGTCTTGAGGCCCGTATCGGCAATGATCCGGTCGGCCACCGCGCGGGCACTCATCGGGTCGTTGAGGCGGATGCGGATCTCGTTGATGAGCCCGGTCTGTTCGGCGAGGATCTGCGCGGTCTTGATCAGCACATAGGATGTTCCCTCGTCCACGGCGCGCACGCCGGAGCGGAAGATGCCGACGACCTGCCCGGTCATCACCTTGCCGGTTCCCGCCGACATGGAGATGTTCGAGCCGAGGCGCGCGCCGAGTTTCTCCGCCAACCGGTCGCCGAGAATGATGGCATTGGTGGCGCGGTAGAGGGCCGGGAGCGAGCCCTGCCGGAGATGGTGGACGAGCTGCGACACCCGCGGCTCGCGCACCGGATCGATGCCGACGATGACCGAGGTCACGTCCTTGCCGCCGTAGCGCAGGATTCCACGCGCCTGGACCGACGGGGTTACCGAGCCGGGCACCCAGCTTTCCAGCGCCGCGATGGTGGCGATCGGATTGTTGATGCCGCGCCGCCGTGTCGCCGGAGTCAGGCCGCGGATCTGGGCAGCGTCGAAGGCCTCCTCCGCCGGCTGGCGCGGCGCCTCGCGGCGCTCGTCATTGATGGCGACATGCGGCATGGCGTTGACGAGGGTGCGGACGAAATCGTCCTGCGACCCCTGCATCAGGGCCGCCATCATGATGGAGAAGCCGACACCGATGGCGACGCCGAGCACCGCCACGACCGTCTGGCGGAATCGGGCCGCGATATGCGTCCAGGCAATGTCGACGACCAGGTTCATGGCGCGGCCCGCACCCTTTCGCCGCCGCGCCAGCGCGCCTCGGCCGGGACCGCGATCCGGTCGCCTTCCGCGATCCCCGAGCGGATCTCCGTCAACCTGGTGCCGCGGATGCCCGTCTCTACCGGGCGCCGCACGATCCGGCCCGATGCGACCGTGAAGACCGCGCCGCCGATGATCGCCTCGTTCGGGACGAGCAGGACGTCCTTCGCCTCACGGGTGACGATATTGGCCTCCACCGACATGCCGAAAAGAAGCGGCGTTTCGTCGGGCAGGGCGATGCGGATGCGGAACGTCTTGGTCGCCGTGTCGCCCATCGGCGTGATCTCGCGCACCGAGCCCGCGAGCGGCCGGTCGCGGAAGGCGTCGGTGCGCAGCAGCACGGACTGGCCGGTCCTGACGCGCGGAATGTCCTCCTCCGCCACGTCGGCCGTCACCTGCAACGGGCGCGGGTCGCCGACGCGGAACAGGATCTGGCCGATATCGGCGATCTCGCCGACCTCGCCGTCCTGCCGCAGGACGACGCCATCGCGCGGCGCCAGGATCTGGTAATTGCCGAGCCGCTCGTTGGTGGCAGCGACCAGCGCCCGCATCTGGGCGAGATCGGCGATCGCCTTGTCATAGGCCTGCTGGGTGGCGACCCCGCGCTGCATGAGCTGGCTGACGCGGTCCACCTCGCGCTGGGCGAGGGCGAGGCGCGCCTGCTGCTCGGCGAGGTTGGCCCGCACCTCGCGGTCGTCGAGCCGGGCGAGCATGTCGCCCTCCTTCACCCGCTGCCCCTCGCAGGCGCAGTGGGCGACAATGCGCTCGCGCGCCATCGAGGCCATCTTGGCCCAGCGCACCGGCTCGACAACACCGGTGGCATAGACGATCTCGGCCGCCGTGCCGCGACCGACCGCCTGCAACTGGACTTCGGCCCCGCGGCCGTAGCGCCACCAGGCGCCGCCACCGATGGCCGCTGCCACCAGCAGCAGGATCAACCAGGATCGCAGTTTCATCGCCAGCCTTCCGGTCATGCAGGATGCTGAACTAGCAGGACCCTACACGGTCCCGCCTTGATCGGCGTCATGGCATTCCGGAAGCGGCGATCAGGCCGCGCCCATCTCGGCGCGGATACGGGCGCGCAGGGCGTCGATGGGCGACAGGCGACCGTTGTCGGCCACATGCCAGAAGGTCCAGCCGTTGCAGGCCTGGGCGCCCTGGACCAGCGCGCCGATCTTGTGGATGGACCCGACCTGCGGGCCGGCCATCAGCGAGCCGTCCGGGCGCACCACCGCCTGGAAGCGCTGCCTCTCGTCGGTCAGCACCGTGCCGGGCGCCACCATCCCGCGCTCCACCAGCGAGGCGAAGGCGATGCGCGGCGCCTCGCGGGCCGTGGTGAAATCCGCCAGCGAGGCTTCCGCCAGCGGTTCCACGGCAGAAATGCGCGCCTCGGCCGCTCTCGCATAGGCGGGATCGCGTTCGATCCCGATGAACCGGCGGCCGAGGCGCTTGGCAACGGCCCCGGTGGTCCCGGAGCCGAAGAAGGGATCGAGGACGACGTCCCCGGGCTTGGAGGAGGCGAGCAGGACCCGGGCGATCAGCGCCTCGGGCTTCTGCGTCGGATGGACCTTGCGGCCCGCCCCGTCCTTCAGGCGCTCCTCGCCGGTGCAGAGCGGGATGAACCAGTCCGAGCGGACCTGGACATCCTCGTTACCGGCCTTCAGCGCCTCATAGTTGAAGGTGTAGCGGGCCTTGGCGTCGCGCGAGGCCCAGATCAGCGTCTCGTGGGCATTGGTGAACCGGCGGCCGCGGAAGTTCGGCATCGGGTTGGCCTTGCGCCAGATGACGTCGTTGAGCACCCAGAAGCCGAGATCCTGCAGCGCCGTGCCGACGCGGAAGATGTTGTGGTAGGAGCCAATGACCCAGAGCGAGCCGTTCGGCTTCAGCACGCGGCGCGCCGCCGTGAGCCAGGCGCGGGTGAAGGCGTCATAGGCGGCGAAGCTCTCGAACTGGTCCCAGTCGTCGGTCACCGCATCGACGCGGCTGTCATCGGGACGGTGCAATTCGCCCTGGAGCTGGAGGTTGTAGGGCGGGTCGGCGAAGACCATGTCGACGCTCGCCGCCGGCAGGGCATCCAGCGCGGCGATGCAATCACCGAGGATGATGCGCCCCGCGAGGCCGAGCCCCTGGTCGGGGGCGAGCGAAGGCGAACGGACCGCCCGTACGCGGTCACCTGATCGGGCAGTTCCGTTCGACGTCAACAGCATCAGGCGGCACTCGGTACGCAAAACAATCGTGTCGCAACGCCCCGCGACATTGGCCGGTTAGAGTAAAGGGAGACTTAAATCGCTGGCATGACTACCAATTTATTCTGTCACCGAATGGTAAACATGGCGTCCCGCAAAAGGTGAACACGGTCTGAAACCGATGTTCCGTTCGGGAGTTGCACCGCCCGGAGCGCGGCGGCATGATCGCCGGATGTGAGGGGTTGAAGCCATGCGTTGGGAAGATCTGCGCCGTTCCGACAACATCGATGATCGCCGCGGCGGCGGTGGGGGGGGCGGCATCCCCGGCGGCCCCGCCGGCATCGGTATTGGCGGCATGATCGTGGTCGGCCTCATCTCCTACATCACCGGCATCAACCCGGCCGTCCTCGTCGGCGGCTACGAGGCGGTCACCCGTGGCAGCCAGCGTCAGGTCGAGCAGCAGGCACCCGCGCGCCAGGGCGGCCGGCCGACCGACCAGATGGGCGATTTCGTCGCCGCCGTCCTCGGCTCGACCGAGGATGCCTGGCAGAAGATCTTCCAGGAGGCCGGCAGGCGCTACCAGGCGCCCGGCCTCGTCATGTTCCAGCGCGCCACGCGCTCGGGCTGCGGCGCCGCCCAGTCGCAGATGGGCCCGTTCTATTGCCCCGGCGACAACAAGATCTATCTCGACACCAGCTTCTTCCAGGAGCTGGCGACGAAGTTCCGCGGCTGCTCCGGCGGCGACACCGCCTGCCGCTTCGCCTATGCCTATGTCATCGCCCATGAGGTCGGCCACCACGTGCAGAACCAGATGGGCGTGCTGACCCGCGTGCAGCAGGCCCAGCGGGCGGCGGGAAGCGAGCGCGACAGCAATGCGCTGCAGGTGCGGGTCGAGTTGCAGGCCGACTGTTTCGCCGGCGTCTGGGCCTATCACACCCAGCAGCAGTACCGCTTCATCGACGATGCCGACGTGCGCCAGGCCATGCAGGCCGCTGCCGCCATCGGCGACGACATGCTGCAGCGCCGCGCCCAGGGCTATGTCGTGCCCGACAGCTTCACCCACGGCTCCTCGGCCCAGCGCCAGCGCTGGTTCATGACCGGCCTCAGGAGCGGTCAGGTATCGAGCTGCAACACGTTCCAGGCGCGGGAGCTGTAACGGGGAGGCGCGCTCGCGCCCGCCCCTAACCGTTCAGCGCCTGCCCCGGCCAGCCCTCGGCGGCAATCTTCGCGGCGGCGATCACCGCCTGCGTCCGGCTGTCGACGCCGAGCTTGGTGAGGATGGCCGAGACATGGGCCTTCACCGTCGCCTCGGAGACGGAGAGCTCATAGGCGATCTGCTTGTTGAGCAGCCCCTCCGACAGCATCATCAGCACCCGCACCTGCTGCGGGGTCAGGCTGGCGAGCCGGGCGGCGAGCTTGGCGCTGTCCGAATCGCGGTTCTTCGACAGGTCGACGTCGGGGGGAACGAAACTGCCGCCGTCGAGGACCACCTGCACCGCCTGGCGCATCTCCTCGGTGCCGAGCGTCTTGCGGATGAAGCCGGAGGCGCCGAACTCGAAGCAGCGGCGGATGACCTCGGCATCCTCGGTGGCCGAGACGATCACCACCGGCACGCCGGGATGCTGGGCGCGCAGATACATGAGGCCGGAAAAACCCTTCACGCCGGGCATGGCGAGGTCGAGAAGCACAAGATCGACCTCGGGATCGGCGCCGACGATCTCCTGCATCTCGGCGAAGGAGCCGGCCTCGGCGATGGCAAGCTGGCGCGGCAGGCCAGCAACCGCCTCGCGCAGGGCGCCACGGAACAGCGGGTGGTCGTCGGCGATGACGATGCGATAGGTCGACGCTGTATTGTCCACGCCGCTCATCCCCGGTTTTCCTCGTTCCGCGGCGTTCTGGCGAGCCGCTACGGCGGAATTGTCGCGCCTTGCCCGTCACAACACAAGGCCACCCTCGCCCGGCGGACCTTTTGGAGGACAGGGCCTTCCTCGCGGGGGCCGCGCGCGCGAAAAGAACAGCCACCGGTGGCCCGGGAATTGACAGGAGACCCGCGGCGGGGGTCTGTTAGAACCTGAAGACCGGCGGAGGGGCCGGGGGGCGCGACCTGAAGAGGTGTTTCATGGTGCGGCTCGGTATCATCAAGGCCCGCTGGGTCCGCGGCGCCCTCTGCGGTCTGGCAGCGGCAACGCTCCTGGCGAGCAGCGGCGACGCCTTCGCGGTGATGCGCGGCGAGCCGGCGCGCGACCCCAACGGCACCCGCCGCTCGACAGTCCTGATCGAGACGCCGGAGGGCATCTGCACCGGCGCCATCGTCGGCGCCGATCTCGTCCTCACTGCCGCCCATTGCGTCTCGGCCAGCGGTCGCTACCGGGTGCGCTATCTCGACCGTTCGTTCCGCCGCATCGCCGTCGCGGTGAAGCGGACCGCCGCCCATCCCGACTTCGACCCGCGCCACGGCTTCGCCTCCGACGATGTCGGGCTGATCCAGGTGGCGCGGCCTTTCGGTGCCGATGCGCGGCCGGCGGCCCTGCCCTCGGGCGGCTGGGGCGTCGCCTGGTTCGGCGGGCCTCCGACCGGCGAGGAACTGATCATTGCCGGCTTCGGCTCCACCGAGCGCACAAGGTCGCGCGACGGCGTCCTGCGCGAGGCGCTGATGCGCACCGCCCAGCCGAGCGTTCCCGGACGCGGCTTCGCCGGCCTCACCAGCGACGACAGCCCGCAGCGTACGGGCATGTGCGTCGGCGATTCCGGCGGGCCGGTCTATCGCCGCACCGGCCGGACCTTCATGGTTGTCGGCGTGCTCAAGGGCGGGACGACGGATCCGGGGCGCGAATGCACCTCGACGCCGATCTTCGTGCCGGTCCGCGACTATATCGCCTGGATCCGTCAGACCGCCGAGGGCTGGAACACCCCGATCGGCGGCGCGGTCGAGATGCGGCAGTAGAGCCGGTCAGGCCGCGGTGGCCAGACCGCGCTTGACGAGCAGCGCCTCCGGATCCGGCTCGCGGCCGCGGAAGGCGATATAGGCCTCCATCGGATCGCGGCTGTTGCCGGCCGCATAGACATATTCGCCGAGACGCCGCGCCAGATTCGGCTCGAAGGGATCGCCCGTTTCCTCGAAGGCGGAGAAGCCGTCGGCGTCGAGCACCTCCGACCACATGTAGCTGTAATAGCCGGCCGAATAGCCGTCGCCGGAGAAGATATGGGCGAAATGCGGCGTGCGGTGGCGCATGACCAGCCCCTCCGGCATGCCGATGCGCTGCAACTCCTCCGCCTCGAAGACGATCGGGTCAATGGCCTCGGCGCTGTCGAGCGAGTGGAAAGCGAGATCGACGAGGGCCGAGGAGACATATTCCACCGTCGCACAGCCCTGGTTGAAGGTGCGGGCGGCGGTGAGCTTGTCGATCAGCGCCTGCGGCATGGCCTCGCCGGTCTCGGCATGGACGGCGAATTCGGACAGGACTTCGCGGCGCTCCAGCCAATGTTCGTAGAGCTGGGAGGGGAACTCGACGAAATCGCGGGCGACGGAAGTCCCCGACAGCAGCGGGTAGGTCACGTCCGAGAGGAGCCCGTGCAGACCGTGGCCGAATTCGTGAAAGAGGGTGCGCGCATCGTCGAAGGACAGCAGCGCCGGCTGGCCCTCCGGCGGCTTGGCGAAGTTCATGACGTTGACGATGATCGGCCGCACCGGTCCCGACAGGTTTTCCTGGCTGCGGAAGGCGCTCATCCAGGCGCCCGAGCGCTTGGTCGGCCGGGCGAAATAGTCGCCGAGGAACAGGCCGACATGTTCGCCGTTGCGCAGCACCTCA
This sequence comes from Phreatobacter sp., assembly GCF_022843985.1. Classification (GTDB taxonomy): domain Bacteria; phylum Pseudomonadota; class Alphaproteobacteria; order Rhizobiales; family Phreatobacteraceae; genus Phreatobacter. Next base: position 89,502 of record NZ_JALHMP010000004.1, read on the forward strand.
TAGGCGCGGACGTCGGGGTGATAGACCGGCACGTCGTCGCGGCGGCGGAAGGTGACACCGAACAGCTTCGTCGCCACGGCGAAGGCGGCTTCGATCATCCTGTCGAGCTGGAAATAGGGCTTCAGCGCGGCCTCATCGATGGCGAAGCGCTTCTGTCGCACCTTCTCGGCATAGTAGCGCCAGTCCCAGGGCTCGATGGCCTCGTTCATGCCCTCCGCGCGGGCGACGGCGGCGAGATCCGCCTTCTCCTCGGCTGCCCGCACGACGGCCCGGCTCCACACCCGCTGCAAGAGGTCGCGCACCGCATCCGGCGTCTTGGCCATGGTCTCGTCGAGCTTGAAGGCGGCGAAGGTCGGGTAGCCCAGGAGCTTCGCCCGCGCGATGCGCAGCGTCACCGTCTCGGCGACGATGGCACGGTTGTCGCTCTCCCCGCCCATCTCGCCGCGCTTCACCCAGGCCTTGAAGATGGTCTCGCGCAGGTCGCGGCGCGGCGACAGGGTCAGGAAAGGCTCGACCATGGAACGGCCCAGCGTCATGACATAGCCGTCGCGGCCGCGGTCCTTGGCCGCCTGGGCGAGCGAGGCCTTGAGAAAGTCGGGCAGGCCGGCGACATCGGCCTCCGACAGGTCGAGCGACCAGGTCGACTCGTCCTTCAGCACGTTCTGGCCGAAGGCCGTGCCGAGCGTCGCCAGCCTTTCAGTCACCGCCCGCATGCGCTCCTTGGCCTCGGGGGCGAGGGCGGCGCCGCCGCGGACGAAATTCTTGTAGGTCTTCTCCAGGACCCGCATCTGCTCGGTGCTGAGATGGAGCCGCTCGCGGCGGTCATGCAGGCTGGCGATGCGCGCGAACAGCCGGGCGTCCAGGGTGATGGCATTGGAATGCTGGGCCAGCAGCGGCGCCATTTCGCGCTGGATGGTCTGGATCGCCTCGGTCGCATCCGATCCCGCGAGATTGAAGAAGACGCCGCACAGACGGTCGAGGGCGTGCCCGCCCGTCTCGAGCGCATCGATCGTGTTGGCGAAGGTCGGCGCGTCCGGATTGGTGGCGATCGCCTCGACCTCGGCCCGGTGCTCCGCCAGCGCCCGCTCGAAGGCGGGGCGATAGGCATCGATGGTGATCTCGGTGAAGGGCGCGATCCCGAACGGCGTGGTCCAGGGGCGGAAAAAGGGATTGTCGGTGCTCTGGGTCATGGGCGCAATGTGGCGGCGCGGGAGAAAGTCGGCAAGGGCGGGATACGGGCGGCCGCACACGACCCTGCACGGCCGAAGTGCGTCCTTCGAGGCTCGCTGCCGCTCGCACCTCAGGATGAGGACGGCGGCGAGCTGCACGAAGGGCAATGAGCCGGACGGTTGGTCCTTATTGCCCGACACCATCCTTCTCATCCTGAGGTGCGAGCCCGGGCGATGCATCAGCATCGTCCGGAACGGCGAGCCTCGAAGGACGCACTTCAGTCGAGCAGGGCTGCGATCGCACCGTACCGGCATCCGCGCCGTCACAGGATTTCGGCTAGCCCGACCGGATAGAGCGCCCAGCCGCGGGCCTCAAGGTCGGCAAGACTGTACCAGCCGGCCTGGCAGGTCTCGCCGGTCGATTCGGTGAAGCTGAACCGCCCCGCCGCATGCAATGCCTCATCCAGAAGCTCGACCGCGGCGACGAAGATGATCTCGTGGCCACGCGCTCCTTCGTGATCGAACAGGTTCTCCAGCGCATGCCATGGCGCGCGGATCGCGATGGCGCAGCCGAGCTCCTCGCGAAATTCGCGATGCAAAGCCTCTTCGCGGGTCTCGCCGAAATCGATGGAGCCGCCGAGCGGCCGGACGCCCTTGACCCGGCCATCCGACCCTGTGACCTCGGCGACCAGCAGGCGCTCGCCCTGGCGGGCAAGCCCCAGGACCTTCACGCGGATCTGCTGCGGCGGTGTCCAGACGGCGCTCACAGCACCTTGGCGCCGAAGTTCCGCGCCGGGTCCATGTCGGCGGTGAGCTTGCCGGTGGGGGCGGCGGCCCAACCGCCGGTGCGCTTCATCCAGCGCCCGAAACCGGGCTTGCCGGCAATTGCACCGGCGGAGACAACCTCGCGGCCGCGCACCAGCACCGTCTCCGGCCAGCCCTTCACGGTACGGCCGGCGAAGGGCGTGTATCCCGTGAGGTCATGCATCAGGTCGTCGGTGATGGTGACCGACTTCTGCGGGTCCCAGATGGCGATGTCGGCGTCATAGCCCGGCGCGATCTGGCCCTTGCCCGGAAGGTTGTAGATGGACGCGGGCTGGGTCGCCGTCAGGGCGACGAAGGCCTCGAGGCCGCGCCCCGAGAACTCCGGCCGGCCCTGCGAGACCATGGCGTCGAACATCAGCGGCAGCCGCACCTCGAGCCCCGGCAATCCGTTGGCGATGGCCTTGAAATTGGCGTTCGGCCCGGCCGAGAGCTTGCCCGTCTCGTCGAACCGGTAGGGGGCATGGTCGGAGGTGACCGTCTGCAGGTCGCCCAGCGCCAGGGCCTGCCAGAGCGCGTCCTGGTCCTCCTTCTCGCGCGGCGGCGGCGAGCACATCCATTTGGCGCCCTCCATGCCCGGCTTGTCGAGGTCATGGCGGGTCATGAACAGATATTGCGGGCAGGTCTCGGCGAAGACCTTGAGCCCCTGCGCCCGCGCGTCGCGCACGACCTTCGCGCCCTCCGCGGTGGAGACGTGGAAGATCATGATCGGCTGGTCGATCAGCTCCGAGAGCGCGACGAGCCGGGTGAAGGCCTCGGATTCCGAGCCGCGCGGGTGGCTGATGGCGTGGTACTTCGGCGCGACATAGCCCTTCTTGACCAGGCGCTTGCCCATCCAGGAGATCATGCCGTGGTTCTCGGCATGGACGCAGACCAGGGCGCCGTTCTCGCGGGCGGTCAGCAGCACGTCGAGGAGCGGCTCGTCGTCGACCTTGATGAGGTCGTAGGTCATGAAGATCTTCACCGAGGCATGGCCCTCGCCGATCAGTTCGGGAAGATCCTTGGTGATCGTCTTCTCGTCGGGATTCGCCACGATGAGGTGGAAGGCGTAGTCGATCAGTGAACCGCGCGCCGCCAGCACCGAATAGTCGTCGACGACCTTGCGGAGGTCCTTGCCGCGGTGCTGGGCGGCAAACGAGATGACCGAGGTGTTGCCGCCGAAGGCCGCCGAGGTCGTGGCGCTCTCGAACGTGTCGGCATTGAGGAGCCCGCCGGCCGAGACCTGTTCGATATGGGTATGGGTGTCGATGCCGCCGGGCAGCACAAACTTGCCCGTGGCGTCGATCTCGCGGGCGCCGGCGTCGAGGTCGAGGCCGATCGCCGCCACCTTGCCGTCGCGGATGCCGACATCGGCGGCATAACGCCCACTGGCGGCTCCCACGGTTCCGCCGCGGATCACGAGGTCGAAGGGCGAGGCAGGCATGTCGTGCTCCGGCTGGACGGGAAGAAGTTCCGGCCCGACAATAGACAGACCCAGAGCCGAAGCGGAACCTCATGGCACGCAGACCCCGTATCCTCGTCATCAACCCCAATTCCAATGAAGCCGTCACCGAGGGCCTGCGCCAGGCGGTGAAGCCGCTGACCTATGCCGACGGGCCGGAGATCGTCTGCGAGACGCTGGCCGAGGGACCCTTCGGCATCGAGACGCAGGAACATGTGGAGAGCGTCACCCTGCCGCTGCGCCGCAAGGTGGAGGCCACCAACGATGCCGACGCCTTCATCATCGCCTGCTATTCCGACCCCGGCCTCTTCGTCGCCCGCGAGGGCACCAGCCGCCCGGTCTTCGGCATCGCCGAATGCGGCGTGCTGACCGCGCTCGCCCGCGCCGACCGCTTCGGCGTCATCGCCATCAAGTCGCGCTCCATCCCCCGCCACATCCGCTATCTCCGCCAGATGGGGCTGATGGAACGCCTCGCCGGCGAGCGGGCGCTGGAAATGTCGGTGGCCGAGACCGCCTCGGGCGACGGCACGCTCGCCCGCATGATCACCATCGGCCGCGAGCTCAAGGACCTCGACGGCGCCGGCGCCATCGTCATGGGCTGCGCCGGCATGGCCCGGCACAGGAAGCCGCTGGAGGACGCACTGGGCATCCCGGTGATCGATCCCACCCAGGCCGCCGTGACCATGGCGATCGGCACGCTGGCGGTGGGGTGAGGATCAGGCCGGCATCGGGTGATGTGTTGCGTGTCACGCGCCCTGGACACCAGATGGGCGACGGTCGAACCGCCTCACCTCTCCCCGGCGGGGAGAGGTCGATCCGAGTGTAGCGAGGATCGGGTGAGGGGGAGAGTGGCTACAGGACGGGATCAGGGCGCCCCCCCCCCGCCGCCGGCCCGCGGGGCCCGC
>NZ_JALHMP010000004.1:93848-218268 GCF_022843985.1 Phreatobacter sp.
CGGGATCAGCCCCCTCACCCGGCCTGCGGCCGACCTCTCCCCGCCGGGGAGAGGTGAAGGGGACGCCTCACCCGGATCGTTTCCGCCTTGATGCCAGTCGCCACCCCGGCTCACTCTGAGGTGCGGGTGAGCCTATCGGCGAACGAGCCTCAGAATACGGACTTGCGTCATGCAGCGGGGTTCGCGGCATGGGGATGCCTTCCCCGCCCCCTCAGACGAGGAAATCGGTCTTCTGGTCGGCCAGCCAGGCTGCGAGTTCCTTGCCTTCCGCGGGCGGATCGGACAGCGACTGCGCATAGACGACGGCCGCCGATATCAACCGGCCGTCCGTCAGCGTCATCGAGCCGGATGCGGTGTGGATCGCCACCGCGCGGCCTGAATAGCGATCGTCGGCGGCGCGCTTCTCTCCCGGATTGCGCGCCGCCTTCAGCTCTTCGGCATGGAGGCGGAGGGCTTCGGCGACCGCCCGCGCGGCATTGAGGGACGCGACCGTGCGGAACTCCCGTGCGAGTTCCGGGTCTTCCCGCATCAGCTTCTCGATCTTCTTCTTCTGGGGGCCGTCCGCCTCTATGGTCCCGTATCGGTCGACCCGCAGGGCCAGCGGCTCGTCGGTCCGGATCTGGGACGCCTCGAAGGCCGAGGTCAGGCGCTTGGCGAGCGCCTCGGTGCGGCTTTGGACCAACTCGTCGATATCCTGCGAAAGGCCGATGCCGCCTCCACCGCCTACAAAGGCCGCGGCGGCTTCCGACAGGACGGTGATGGTGGCAGCGGAGGTGGAGGTCCGCTGCGTGCTGGACGTTCCATTCGATGCGTACGTCGACGTGCGTCCATCCTGCGGACCGGCGTCGCGGGCCGGTGGTGTCGACGAGGCGGGCGAACCCGCCGAGGTTGGCGCGGCGACCATGCTGTCTGCCTTGCTGTTACGTTCCCCGGCCGACAGAACCCGATCATGGTTGACGATTGCTTAACGTTGCGACGGCGCCGCCACCTATTGACGGCGGACTCCGCACACACGAGTCTGCCGCCATGCTGACCTACATCATCCGGCGCACCCTGCTCATGATCCCGACCATCCTCGGGATCATGCTGATCTCCTTCCTGGTGGTGCAGTTCGCGCCGGGGGGGCCGGTGGAGCGCGTCATTGCCCAGCTCACCGGCAACGACGTCTCGGCGACGCAGCGCGTCTCCGGCGGCGGGGCGGACGCCGCCCAGGCGACCGCAGCGGAGGCCACCAACAGCACCTATCGCGGCGCGCAGGGGCTCGACCCGCAGTTCATCGCTCAGCTCGAGAAGCAGTTCGGGTTCGACAAGCCGGCCCACGAGCGCTTCCTCCTGATGATCTGGAACTATGCCCGCTTCGATTTCGGCAAGAGCTATTTCCGCGACGTCTCGGTGCTGCAGCTCATCGGCGAGAAGCTCCCCGTCTCCATCTCGCTCGGGCTCTGGCTGACGCTGCTGACCTATCTCGTCTCCATCCCGCTCGGCATCCGCAAGGCGATGAAGGACGGCTCGCGCTTCGACGTCTGGACCTCGGCGGTGATCATCATCGGCTATGCGATCCCCGGCTTCCTCTTCGCCATCCTCTTGATCGTGCTCTTCGCCGGCGGGTCCTTCCTCGACTGGTTCCCGCTGCGCGGCCTGTGGTCGGACAACTGGGCGGAGCTGAGCCTCGGCCAGAAGATCCTCGACTATCTCTGGCACCTCGCCCTGCCGCTCACCGCCATGGCGCTCGGCGCCTTCGCCACCATGACGCTGCTGACCAAGAACTCGTTCCTCGACGAGATCCGCAAGCAATATGTCATGACCGCCCGCGCCAAGGGCCTCGACGAGCACCAGGTGCTCTACGGCCACGTCTTCCGCAACGCCATGCTCATCGTCATCGCCGGCTTTCCCGGCGCCTTCGTCCACGCCTTCTTCACCGGGTCGCTGCTGATCGAGACCATCTTCTCCCTCGACGGGCTCGGCCTCCTCGGCTTCGAGAGCGTGCTGAACCGCGACTATCCCGTGGTCTTCGCCACGCTCTTCATCTTCTCCCTCGTCGGCCTCGTGGTGAACCTCATCTCGGACCTCATGTACACCTGGGTCGATCCGCGCATCGACTTCGAGGCGCGGGAGGTCTGAGCCATGAGCACCGCCGTCCTGCGCGAGGCCGACGCCGCCCCGCCGCGCCCCTTCCTGTCACCGCTCAACCAGCGCCGCCTCGCCAATTTCCGCGCCAATGGCCGCGGCCTGTGGAGCCTCAGGATCTTCATGGTCCTCTTCGTCGTGACGCTCTTCGCCGAGCTCATCGCCAATGACCGGCCGCTCTTCATCCGCCTCGAAGGGCAGAATTTCTTCCCCGCCCTGGTGAACTATTCGGAGAAGCAGCTCGGCGGCGAGTTCGAGACGCCGGCCGATTACAAGGACCCTTTCCTGCTCGACCATTTCGACGCGAAAGGGGCTTTCCTCGTCTGGCCGCTGATCCGGCACAACTACGCCTCCACCGTGAAGGACCCCGTGACGCCCTTCCCCTCGGCCCCGACATGGGCGCAGCGCGAGCGGCTGCCGGACTGCACCACCGCGCAGGCGAAACCCCGCGGCGAGCGGCCCCAGGGTGCGAGCTATTGCGAGATCGGCAACTGGAACTGGCTCGGCACCGACGACCAGGGCCGCGACGTGCTCGCCCGCGTCATCTACGGCTTCCGCATCTCCGTGCTCTTCGGCCTCGCCCTGACCATCATCTCCTCGCTCGTCGGCATCGCGGCGGGGGCGGTCCAGGGCTATTTCGGCGGCTGGACGGACCTCCTGTTCCAGCGCTTCATCGAGATCTGGACCGCCATCCCCTCGCTCTATCTGCTGCTCATCATCTCCTCGGTGCTGGCGCCGAGCTTCTTCGTGCTCCTCGGCATCCTCCTGCTCTTCTCCTGGGTGACGCTGGTCGCCGTCGTGCGCGCCGAATTCCTGCGCGCCCGCAACTTCGAATATGTCAACGCGGCCCGGGCGCTCGGCATCGCCTCCTCCACCATCATGGTCCGCCACCTCCTGCCCAATGCCATGGTGGCGACCATCACCTTCATGCCCTTCGTCCTGTCGGGCAGCGTGATGACGCTGACCGCCCTTGATTTCCTCGGCTTCGGCCTGCCGGTGGGATCGCCCTCGCTCGGCGAACTCCTGCAGCAGGGCAAATCCAACCTGCAGGCGCCCTGGCTGGCCCTGACGGGCTTCTGCACCCTGGCGCTGATGCTCTCGCTGCTCATCTTCGTCGGCGAGGCGGTGCGCGATGCTTTCGACCCCCGCAAGACCTTCGCGTGAGGCTGTGATAGGCTCTGCCCATGAACGAGATCGTCAAGCCGCACTATCCGGTGGAGCGGTTGCCGGAGGACCTCCGCCGGGAGATCGGCGACGCCAGTCACGTCACCCTGCGCATCGAGACGGAACCGTCGGCACGGCGCGAACGCCTTGCCGACCTGCGCGCCCGCATCCTGGCACAGCCCGGCTTCCACCCCTACGAGAGCACGCAGGAGGTGGTCGACATGGTGCGCTGGATCCGCGACGCCGACGGCGACCCGCCCGAACGGTGGTCGCGCCGCTGATGGCCGGTCGCTTCTATTGCGACGCCAACGTCTTCATCATGGCCGTCGAGGGTCGCGCTGACAGCATCGGAGCGGCGGGCGCCCTACTCGATGCCGCGATGGACGAGCGCTGCACCGCCGTCACGAGCCTTCTGACGCTTAGCGAAACGCTGGTCGTGCCCCTGCGCTTCGGCCAGGAGGAAACGATCCGCAGCTACCGCCATCTGCTGGGCGGCGGCTTTCCCGGCATCGTGGTCAAGGGCATCGATGCTGAAACGCTGGAAGCGGCAGCCCGCCTGCGCGCCCGGCATCCGCGCCTCAAATTGCCCGACGCCATCCATCTGGCTACCGCACAGCTGGCGAATGTGGGCTGGCTGGTCACCAACGACACCCGCCTGCCGCCGGTAACCGGGCTTCGGATCGTGACGCCCTTCGACGACCAGCTCACCGATCTCGTCGATCGCCTGTCCGAGGCTCCATGACCGCCGACACCCCTCTCCTCTCCGTCCAGGACCTCTCGGTCGCCTTCACCCAGGGCGGCAAGGTGTCGCTCGCCGTCGACCGCATCTCCTTCGATGTCCGGCGCGGCGAGACCGTCGCGATCGTCGGGGAATCCGGGTCCGGCAAGTCGGTCTCGGCCCTGTCGGTGATGAAGCTGCTGCCCTATCCGGCGGCCTCCCACCCCTCGGGTCGCATCCTGTTCAAGGGCGAGGACCTGCTGGCCGCCGACGAGGCCGCCATGCGGCGGGTGCGCGGCAATGCCGTCACCATCATCTTCCAGGAGCCGATGACCTCGCTCAATCCGCTGCACACGATCGGACAGCAGGTCGCCGAGACGCTGATCCTCCACCGGGGCATGGCGACGGAGGCCGCCCGCACCCGCACCATCGAACTGCTCGGCAAGGTCGGCATTCCCGATCCGGCCGGCCGGCTCGACGCCTATCCGCACCAATTGTCCGGCGGCCAGCGCCAGCGCGTCATGATCGCCATGGCGCTCGCCAACGAGCCGGACCTCCTCATCGCCGACGAGCCGACCACCGCCCTTGACGTTACCGTCCAGGCGCAGATCCTCGCTCTGCTGAAGGATCTGCAGCGCGAGCTCGGCATGGCGATCCTCTTCATCACCCATGACCTCGGCATCGTGAAGCGGCTCGCCGACCGGGTCTGCGTCATGAAGAACGGCCGCATCGTCGAGCAGGGTCCGGTGACCGAGATCTTCGAGAGACCCCGGGACCCCTACACCATCGACCTCATGGCGGCCGAGCCGCAGCGGCGGGTGCGCACGACCCGCGCCGATGCCGGCACCATCATGAAGGCCGACGACCTCAGGGTCTGGTTCCCGGTCAAGCGCGGCCTGCTTCGTCGCACCGTCGGCCACATCAAGGCGGTGGACGGCATTTCCGTCACCGTGCGCGAGGGCCACACGCTCGGCATCGTCGGGGAATCGGGGTCCGGTAAGACGACGCTCGGCCTCGCCCTTCTGCGCCTCATCGCCTCCGAGGGGCCCATCGTCTTCATGGGCAGGCCGATCCAGGGCCTCGGCTTCAAGGCCATGCGGCCCAACCGGCGCTTCATGCAGGTGGTCTTCCAGGACCCCTATGGCTCCCTGTCGCCGCGCATGTCGGTGGCCGAGATCGTCGCCGAGGGCCTGGCCATCCATCATCCCGGCCTGGATGCGGGACAGCGCGACGCGCGGGTCGTCGCCGCCCTCCGCGACGTCGGAATCGATCCCGAGACGCGGCACCGCTACCCGCACGAATTCTCCGGCGGCCAGCGCCAGCGCATCGCCATCGCCCGCGCCATGGTGCTGGAGCCGACCTTCGTCCTGCTCGACGAGCCGACCTCGGCCCTCGACCGGATCGTCCAGGCCCAGATCGTCGACCTCCTGCGCGACCTCCAGGCGAAACGGAACCTGACCTATCTCTTCATCTCGCACGACCTGAAGGTGGTGTCCGCCCTGGCCGACGACATCATCGTCATGAAGGGCGGCAAGGTGGTGGAGAGCGGTGCAGCCGAGCGGGTGTTCAAGGCGCCGGAGAACGATTACACCAAGGCACTTTTCGCGGCCGCCTTCGATCTCGCGGCCTCAACGCATGAGAGACCGTCGACGTGAACATCCTGCTTCTCGGTATCGGCGCCTGGGACCCGGAACCCTGGCGCACCCGTTTCCAGACGGCCCTGCCCGGCTGGCGGGTGGTCCTTCCCGGCGAGATCTTCGACCGCCGGGCGGTGCGCTATGCGGCGGCCTGGAAACAGCCCGAGGGCACTTTCGCCGACCTGCCGATGCTCGAGGCGATCTTCTCGCTCGGTGCCGGCGTCGACCACCTGTTCAAGGACAGGCGTCTGCCAGCCGGCGTGCCGGTGGTCCGCGTCGTCGACCCGGACCTGACCACCCGCATGTCGGAATATGTCGTCATGCACTGCCTTTTGGCGCTGCGCCGGGTGCGCGTCTATGACGGCTTCCAGCGCGAGCGCCAATGGATCGACCTGCGCGACCAGCCGCAGGCGAGCGACATCCGGGTCGGCATTCTCGGCATGGGTGTCCTCGGCCAGGATTCCGCCGCCAAGCTGAAGGCCATGGGCTTCCAGGTGGCCGGCTGGAGCCGTCGGCCCAAGGTGGTCGAGGGCGTCGCCATGCATCACGGGGCCGAGGGCCTCGACACCCTCGTCGGCGCCTCTGACATTCTGGTGGCGATGATGCCGCTCACCGCGGAGACGACCGGCATTCTGAATGCAACCCTCTTCGCCAAGCTGCCGAGTGCCGAGGCCATTGGCGGCCCGGTGCTGATCAATGTCGGCCGCGGTGGATTGCAGAACGAGGCGGACATCCTCGCCGCGCTCGCGTCGGGCAAGCTCGGCACTGCCATCCTCGACGTGTTCCAGACCGAACCGCTCCCCGAGGACAGTCCGCTCTGGTCGCATCCGCGTGTGACGGTGACACCGCACAATTCGGCGATCTCCTCGCCGCCGGCCATCGCCGCCTATGTCGCCGGTCAGATCAGGGCCCACATGGATGGCGCGCCCCTGCAGAACGTCGTCGATCCCGCGCACGGCTACTGAACAAACCTTCCGCTGCGGAAGTATAGGACAGTCCTCGGTCACACTTTTTTCGTGACGGAGGGCGTTTGACTTAGCGGTTCGTTTACGCGAGGCGGCGATGGTGTTTCGCACCTGCGAAGACGTTCCGGAGATCACCCGTGTTGAACCGCCTCACCGTCAGCGGCCTCGTCAAGACCGTTGTGTCCATTCTCGCCTTGGTGACGGTCGCCCAGTTGGCGATGGGGGCATGGACCTCCTGGACCCAGTATCAGAAGTCCAACCGGATCGCCGCAGTCGTCGATTCGACGACGCATATGTTCACGGCCCTGCACAATCTGCGCGTCGACCGAGCGTCCTCGCGCCGGGCCCTGATCCTCGACGAGGTCCATGCGACACTGCCCCGCTCGATCGCCCCGCATCGCGAGGCCGCCATGCCGGCCTTGCGGGCAGCGCTGGTCAACCTGCGCACGGTCGACTACCCGGGCGCCGCCGCGGCCGCAAGCCAACTGGAATCAGCGATCACCCGCCTGGACGCGATGATGGCGGAAACGGCACGCGCCATAGCGGTTCCGCGGGCCCAGCGCCGGGCCGGCATCGCGGAAGACTATTTCAACCTGACGGACCAGACGATCACGATGCTGGACCGTCTGTCCAGCGACCTGACGAGACTGATTGTCCTGGACGATCCCTTCGTCGACCAGCTGATGGCCATCAAGCAGCACGCCTGGAACGCCCGGCAGGCGGCCGGCGATGTGTCGGTCTTCATCTCCAACCCGCTTGCCGGCATGCCGCTGCCGGAAAATCCCCTGGTCGCCTACACGATCCTCATGACCCGGACGGAGACGTCCTGGGCTGCGGTCGAGCAGCTCGCCGCAAGCCTGTCCCTGCCTGCGAGCTTCGCGGAAGCCATGCAGAAGGCGCGCAGCGGCTTCTTCGACCCGGAGTTCGCGAAGGTCCGCATGGCGACCCTGAACGCGCTGATCGCCAATCAGCCGCCGGGCTTCACCCCCAGCCAGTGGACGCAGGTCGCCGTGCCCAGGCTCGGGATGATCCTGTCTGCGGCTGATGCGGCACTCAATGTGGCCGGCGATCATTCGGAAGCCGCCCGGGCGGCCGCCTTCCGGAGCCTTGTGGTTCAGCTCTCCGCCCTCACCCTGGCCCTCGCCTTCGCCATCGCTGCGCTCGTCCTGATGGCGCGGCGGGTGATCGGTCCGCTGACCGAGATCAAGGACTCCATGCTGCGCCTCGCCAATGGCGACACCTCGGTGGAAAGCCGGTTCACCGCCCGCAAGGACGAGATCGGCGCCCTCGCCAGTGCCATGCAGACCTTCAAGGACAACATGCTGGAAGCCGAGCGCCTTCGTTCCGAACAGGGCGCCGTCGCCGCCCGCAACGCCGCGGAACGGCGGGAGGCCATGCTGCAACTCGCCGACGCCTTCCAGGGCACGGTGGGCGGCATCGTCCAGACGGTCTCGCGCGCTTCCGCCGAACTGGAGGCCGCTGCCACCAGCCTGTCGAAGACGGCGGAGAATACCCAGGGCCTCGCCACCGTCGTCGCCTCGGCCTCGGACGAGGCTTCCGCCAATGTCCAGTCCGTCGCCGGCGCCGCCGAGGAAATGGCGAGTTCGGTCAGCGAGATCGGCCGCCAGGTCGAGGAATCGAGCCGCATGTCAGGCGAGGCTGTCAAGCAGGCTGAGAAGGCCGACCAGCGCATCGCCGCGCTGTCGCAGGCGGCCGGGCGCATCGGCGACGTGGTGAAGCTGATCACCGCCATCGCCGAGCAGACCAACCTCCTCGCCCTCAACGCCACCATCGAGGCAGCCCGCGCCGGTGAGGCCGGCAAGGGCTTCGCGGTGGTCGCCTCGGAGGTCAAGCAGCTTGCCACGCAGACGGCCAAGGCCACCGAGGAGATCGGTGCCCAGATCGCCATGATGCAGGCGGCCACGCAGGATTCCGTCGCCGCGATCAAGGAGATCGGCGCGACCATCGACCATCTCGCCGGCATCGCCACGGCCATCGCCGCCGCGGTGGAGGAACAGGGCGCAGCGACCCAGGAGATCTCGCGCAACGTCCAGGAGGCCGCACAGGGCACCGCCGAGGTCGCCAGCAACATCGCCAGCGTCAACAGCGGCGCCGCCGAGACCGGCTCGGCCTCGACCCAGGTGCTGAGCTCGGCCCAGTCCCTGTCCCGCGAGAGCGAGGTCCTGCAGCGGGAGGTGGCGCGCTTCATCGAGACGGTGAAGGCCGCCTGACCCCTGCCCTCACGCAGGCTTGATTGTCCATGCGACGGCCGCTCCGTGATGGTGCGGCCGTTCGCCTTCGAGAGTCCCCGCCATGCGCCTGACCCGCCGGCTCGCAGCCCTGTCCAGCCTCGCCGCCGTTGCCGGGCTCGCCGCCCCCCAGGCGCTCCGGGCGCAGGAGGGCTGGTATCCGCTGAAGGACGCGACCGGCCGTCCCATCCAGAATTTCCGCCTGCCGATCGAGCTCCAGACGGAGATCATGGCCCTCGAGAATGCCGTCACCTTTGGCGCGCGCCTGGCCGACGTCACGATCATCGAGGTCTTCGATTCGAACTGTCCCTATTGCCGGGTCGCCGCCCGCGACGTGACCCAGATGCTGGCGCGCGACCGCGAACTCGCCGTCACCATCATCAATGCACCGAGCCTCGGGCTGCCGTCCGTTCTGGCGGCGCGGGTGGAATATGCCGTCAAGGTCCTCGGCGGTGTCGACAAGGCCCGCGCCTTCCATGAGGCCTCGATGCGCGCGCGCGGCCTCTTCGACGGGCTGCGGGCCCTTGATCTCGCCACCGATCTCGGGCTCGACCGCAAGGCTGTCGAGGACCTCGCGGACCGGCCCGAATCCGGCCGGGTCGTCGCCCAGGCGGTGCGCCTCGCCAATGCCAGCAACCTCGCCGCGACCCCGTCCTGGTTGATTGCCGGGACCGCGGTGATCGGCTGGCCGGGCCGCCCGGCGATGGAGGCCATCGTGGGATCGATCCGCGATTGCGACAAGCCGGTCTGCACCTAGGCGGGCAGCCGCCTGACGCTGGTGACCTCGCCATAGGATTTGTCGCGGATGCGGGCAATGGCGCCGCTGAGCGGCTCCCCCACCACCATCATGTGATGGCCGTTGGCATGGAGCAGCGTGTCGGGGCCGGCGACGATGCCCACATGGCCCTTCCAGAAGACCAGATCGCCGCGCCTGAGGGCCGTCACGTCGCCATCGAAGGCGATGGCTGCGCCGACGGCCTTTTCCTGCATGTCGGTATCCCGCGGCACGGCGATTCCACAGGCCTCCAGCGCCGTCTGCACCAGGCCGGAGCAATCGATGCCGAGGCTGGTGCGGCCGGCCCACAGGTAGGGCGTTCCGAGATAGCTCTCCGCCACAGTGACGAAGTCGCTGGCGACCCGGTCGAGCGGTTCAAGATGGGCCGCGATGACATGTGCCCCGGTATCCGTCACCGCGAATTCGCTGGTCTCCCGTTCGACGGTCAGGCGGCTGTTGCGGTGGATCAGCCAGTTGGGCGGCAGCTTGATGCTGGGCCCGGGATAGAGATGGGTGCGGGAGACGGCGACCCGGTGCGTGGCCGGCGCCCGGCGCGGCCTGAAGGCCGGCGAGACGGCATAGCCGACATAGCCGTCGCGGACCGACTGCACATAGGCGAAGCCCGCCTCGTCCTCGTAGAGCACCGCCTCCTCGCCGTAGAGCAGCTCGCTGTCGCGGGCGGCATTGACGACGCGCGAGGGCGCGAGCGGCACCACGGGCAGTTCGACGCGGACGGCACGGCCCTCGACGAAGCGGGCGCTCGCCACCTGGCCTTCGAGATGGGCGGCGGCGAGATCGGCACGAGCGGGGGTGAGACGGCGGTCGAAGCCGGGCGGCAGGGCGTAGGTCATGGCGATCAGGCTAGCACGGGTGCGGTTAACGGGTCAGGGCGGCAGCAGGCCGGCATGTTCGGCGACCAGATCGCCGAGCCTTTCGACCGCGAGCGCGCCCTTCACCGTCCGCTGGATGACCACGTCCCGCCGGTCGTTCTCGTCGCGGCGGCGCGAGACGAGCTCGAGCTTGCCCATGCTGTCGAGGGCACGGGTGATGACCGGCTTGGTGACGCCGAGCTTGCGGGCGAGATCGCGGACATGATGGGGCGGCGGCTCGAGATAGATGGTGAGCAGGATGGCAAGCTGGCGCGACGAGAGATCCGGTTCGCCGTCGCGCACCAGGGCCAGCGACACGTCGTGCATCAGCTTCATCGCCTGGGACGGGCGCAACACGACGGCCATGGGACACGCTACCGGAAGACGCTCGGGACAACTCGTTTCGGACCCGTATTAAAAGGCCCGGCTGCCCCCTGTGCAAGGGTCATGCGCCATGGCATGAGGCAAGGGTTAACCCGGAGCGCCCAGTGGTCGCCGACCTCGCCTCGCTGACCACCATGGCCCTCGCGGCCTTCACCGCCGCCACCCTCCTGCCCGGAGGATCGGAGGCGGTCTTCGTCGCGCTCCTCGCCGCCGGCACGGCCAGCCCCTGGGCGCTGTTCCTCGCCGCGGCCATCGCCAATACGGCCGGGGGCATGACGAGCTGGTGGATCGGCACACAGATCGCCCGTGGCGCCGACAGCGAGCGCGGCCATGCCTGGATGCGGCGGTTCCGTCTGCCACCCGAGAGCTTCGCCCGCGCCACGCGGCTGTTCGCCCGCTGGGGCTGGGCGACCCTGCTGCTATGCTGGCTGCCGGTCATCGGCGACCCCATCACCCTCGTCGCCGGCATGGCGCGCTATCCCGCCCTGCCGACGGCGCTGATCACCGGCTTCGCCCGCACCCTGCGCTATGCCGCGGTCTGGGCGGCAGCCGCCGGGGTCATCGCCTGGTGGACGTGACAGGGCCCGCCCTGTCGGCGCCGCCGCCCCTGTACCTCCCCGGTGAAATGCACTAATCACGGCCCGTTCCCCGTGACTGCGAGAGGCTATCGCGATGCAGACCTACGACAGGCTCGTCACCGTCTTTGGCGGTTCGGGATTCGTCGGGCGACATGTCGTGCGGGCCCTCGCCAAACGCGGCTTCCGGGTCCGCGTCGCCGTCCGCCGTCCCGATCTCGCCGGCCATCTGCAACCGCTCGGCGCCGTGGGGCAGATCCATGCCGTCCAGGCCAATCTGCGCTACCCCGATTCGGTCCGCCAGGCCGTGGCCGGCGCGGAAATCGTCATCAACTGCGTCGGCATCCTGTTCGAGAGCGGCCGCCAGAAATTCGATTCCGTCCAGGCCCGCGGCGCCGCGACCGTCGCCAGGGCTGCGGCCGAGGCCGGCGCCCGCCTCATCCACGTCTCGGCCATCGGCGCCGACGCCGACAGCGCCGCGCTCTATGCGCGCACCAAGGCGGCGGGCGAGGCGGCCGTGCTGCAGGAAGTCCCCGACGCGGTGATCCTGCGGCCCTCCATCGTGTTCGGCCCGGAGGACGGCTTCTTCAACCGTTTCGCCGGCATGGCGCAGATGGCCCCGGCCCTGCCGCTGGTCGGCGGCGGCGGGACGAAGTTCCAGCCGGTCTTCGTCGGCGACGTGGCGCAGGCCGTCATGGCCGCCGTGGACGGGCAGACGAAGCCCGGCACCGTCTATGAGCTCGGCGGCCCCGCCGTGAAGAGTTTCCGCGAGCTCCTGGAATTCGTGCTGGCGACGATCCAGCGCAAGCGCCTGCTGGTATCCCTGCCCTTCGGCCTTGCCCGCCTGCAGGCCAAGGTCCTGCAGCTGCTGCCCAAGCCGTTGCTGACCGAGGACCAGGTGGAACTGCTGCGCAGCGACAATGTCGTGAGCGCCGCCGCCAAAGCCGAGGGACGGACCCTCGAGGGCCTTGGCATCCAGCCCCAGTCGGTGGAGGCGGTCGTCCCCACCTATCTCTGGCGGTTCCGCCGGCAGGGGCAGTTCACTGAATCGACGCGCTGACCGGCCTCAGCCCATCAGATAGAGCCCCAGGAGCCCGGCCGAGCCGACCACGATCCGCCACACGGCAAAGAGCTTGAACCCATAGCGGCTGACATAGTCGAGCAGGAAGCGGACTACGAAGAGGCCGGAAATGAAGGCGGCGACGAAGCCGACGCCGATGGTCGTGACGTCGGAGAAGTCGAGCAGCTTGTGATTCTTGTAGAGGTCATAGGCGAAGGCCCCGGCCATGGTCGGCATGGCGAGGAAGAACGAGAACTCCGCGGCGGCCCGCTTCGACGTGCCCATCAGCAGGGCCCCGACGATGGTGGCTCCCGACCGCGAGACCCCGGGAAACAGCGCGGCGCACTGGCACAGTCCGATCTTCAGCGCCAGCAAGGGCGAGAAACGGAACGCATTGTCCTCGCGGACCTCGAGCTTCATCCGGTCGACGACCAGCAGGACGATGCCACCGAGGATCAGCGCCACGCAGACCAGATCGGGCCGCTCGAACAGGGCCTTGATCTGGCCATGCAGCAGCGCGCCGAGGGCCGCTGCCGGCAGGAAGGCGACGACGACAGACACGACGAAGCGCCGGGCCCAGGCATCGGTCGGAAGGCACAGGACGACGCCGAGCAGGCGGGAGAAATAGACCAGCAGGAGGGCGAGAATCGCGCCGAGCTGGATCAGGACCTCGAAGGTCCTGCCCGTCGATTTGAAGCCGAGGAAATGGCCGATCAGGATCAGATGGCCCGTCGACGAGACCGGGATGAACTCGGTCGCCCCCTCCACCACGCCAAGGAACAGCGCCTTGGCCAAGTTCACGATGTCCATACCGACCCCGGTCCTATAGCAACCGCCGGAACGCCGGCGCCGGGCCTGTCTTAGGCTCCACTGTCTTCATGTCCGGTTAAGCATGCGGCGGCGTGACAATGCGGATGCGCGCATCGACGCGCCGTTCACCACTGGTCAACCATGACGGATCGTGAAGGCCGATCGGCAAATCCTGCGGTTGTTTCCCTGCCGTCATGGCGCTATGCACCCGCCTCCACCCGCATTGTCATCGAAAAACCATATCGAGACCCTCGATTGCGGGTCGTTCAGGTCTGGGGCGCATGGGACTCACTCTCCACCATCGTTTTTTCTGCCCGCATTCCCGCTTTGTGCGCCTCGTGCTTGCCGAACGTGGTCTCGATGCGGATCTGGTCGAGGAGAAGCCCTGGGAGCGCCGGACCGAGTTCCTGCGGATCAATCCCGAGGGGACGACGCCGGTTCTGGAACTGTCGGAAGGCGTCGCCGTCCCGGGTCCCGAGGGCGTCGCCGGGTGGCTCGACGACACCGACACCCTGCCCTTCGATCGCCGCCTGATGCCCGAGGCGATCCTGCACCGCATCGAGGTGCGCCGCCTGATGCGCTGGTTCCACGGCAAGTTCTTCGAGGAAGTGTCGGGTCCTCTGGTGGAAGAGAAGATCGACAAGCGGTTCATCCCGGCCGAATATGGCGGCGGCGCGCCGAACACGACGGCGCTGCGCGCCGCACGCGCCAATATCCGCTATCATCTGGCCTATGTGGGCTGGCTGGCCGCGCGCAGCGACTGGCTCGCCGGCCCCCAGATGAGCTACGCCGATCTGGCGGCTGCCGCGCATCTGTCGGTGGTGGACTATCTGGGTGAGGTTCCGTGGAACGACGACGCGACAGCGAGGGACTGGTATGCGCGGGTGAAATCGCGCCCGTCCTTCCGCACCCTGCTGAACGACCGCGTGGTCGGCATGCAGCCGAGCGCGAGCTACGCCGATCTCGACTTCTGAGCGACCCGGTCGCGCTGCGCGCCGCCATCGCGGCGCAGGCCCGCGCCGAAGGGTTCGACGCCATCGGCTTCACCCGGCCCGACGCCATCCCCAAGGCCGGCGAGCGCCTGGCCGCGGCCGTCGCGGCCGGCCATCACGGGTCGATGCACTGGATGGCGGAGACGCTTGCGCGGCGTTCCCACCCCAATGCCATGTGGCCCGAGGGCCGTTCCCTCGTCATGCTCGGCGTCAATTACGGGCCGGACGAGGACCCTCTCGACGGCCTGAACGACCATGACAGGGGCCTGATCTCCGTCTATGCCCGCGGCGACGACTATCACGAGGTCGTCAAGGCGCGGCTCAAGGCGCTGGCCCGCTGGCTGGTGGAGGAGACGGGCTGCGAGCTCAAGGTCTTCGTCGATACCGCCCCTTTGATGGAAAAGCCCCTGGCGGCCGCCGCCGGTCTCGGCTGGCAGGGCAAGCACACCAACCTCGTCTCCCGCGACTTCGGCTCCTGGCTCTTCCTCGGCGCCGTCATGACGACCCTGGACATCCCGCCCGACGCGCCGGAGCGCGATCATTGCGGCTCGTGCCGCGCCTGCCTCGCCATCTGCCCGACCGACGCCTTTCCGCGTCCCTATGCCCTCGATGCCCGGCGCTGCATCAGCTACCTCACCATCGAGCACAAGGGCCCGATCCCGCACGAATTCCGCAAGCCCATGGGCAACCGGGTCTATGGCTGCGACGATTGCCTTGCCGCCTGCCCCTGGAACAAGTTCGCCGAGACCGGGCGCAACCTGAAACTGGCGGCGCGCGACCATCTCAGGCGGCCGGCCCTCGCCGATCTGGCGCGGCTCGACGACGCCGCGTTCCGGGCGCTCTTCGCCAAGAGCCCGGTCAAGCGGATCGGCCGCGACCGCTTCGTCCGCAACGTCCTCGTCGCCCTCGGCAACAGCGGCGAGACCGCGCTGGCCGAAGTCGCCCTCGACCTCCTCGCAGATCCCGCCCCGGTCGTGCGCGGCGCGGCCGTCTGGGCCCTGCGGCAGCTCGCACCGGAACGCCTGCCGGCGCGGCCGCCAGCCAGTGAGGACCATCCCGACGTGCTCGCCGAGTGGACGCTCATCCCCTAAGCTCCCCCCCGATCGCCAACCGTAAGCTCATCACATGACGCATCTCCTCGTCTTCGGCCTCGGCTATTCATCCCGCGCCGTCCTGCGCGCCGCACCGGCCACCACCAGCCGGATCACCGCGACCGTTCGCTCGGCCGAACGGGCCGTCGCCCTGTCAGCGGCGCCCGTCGAGGGGCGCGCCGTCACCGTGCTGCCTTTCGACGGCACGGCCCTGTCGCCGGACCTCGCCGCGGCCATCGGCACGGCCGATCACATCCTGGTCTCCGCCCCGCCGGACGAAGCCGGCGATCCCGTCCTCAGGGCCTGCGCCGCAGCTCTTGCGGCCCATCCGGCCAAGGCCATCGCCTATCTCTCGACCGTCGGCGTCTATGGCGACCACGGCGGCGGCTGGGTGGACGAGACGACGGAACCGAAGCCTGCCAGCGCGCGCAGCTTCGAAAGGCTCGAGGCCGAGCGCGCCTGGCAGGCCCTTGGACAGGCCCATGACATCCCCGTCGCCATCCTGCGTCTCTCGGGTATCTACGGGCCGGGGCAGAACGCGCTGGTGAACATGGCCCGCGGCACGGCCCGGCGCATCATCAAGCCCGGGCAGGTCTTCAACCGCATCCATGTCGACGACATCGCTCAGGCGGTCCTGGCCTGCTTCGCCAAGGGCTATGCGGGCATCGTCAATGTCACCGACGACGAGCCCTCACCCCCGCAGGACGTCATCGCCTATGCGGCGGAGCTTCTGGAGATGCCACCACCGCCGGAGATCCCCTTCGAAGAGAGCGGCCTCTCTCCCATGGGGCGGAGCTTCTATGCCGAGTGCAAAAGGGTCAGCAACATGAAGCTGAAGGGTGAACTCTTCGTTAAGCTGTTGCATCCAAACTTCAAGGCGGCGCTCCGGGCATTGGCCGCCGGGGGCGACGGCAGGCGCTAGGGAGTTCCGCAGAGTCATCTTGTTATTGCATTGCAGCATAGCCGTGACAGCATTGCTGCGACGCACAAATCACGGAACCATACCCCTCGTTCGTCAGCCGCAGGCCTCCCCGACGGCCGGTGCAGCGGATGACGACCGTCACCCGAGCCTTAGGGGTATGTCATGATGATCGACATCGGCATTGCAGACCTGGCCATCATTCTCATCGGCATCGGCGTCGGCGCGGCTCTCGCGCTCTTCGTCGTCGACACCGCCAGGCAGATGAATCTGCGCACCGACCCGTAAGTTCCGGGCTCAGGACGCGTCGCCGGACACGAGAAGCCGGCCCGCGGGAACGTTCAGGGCGTTCCACAGTGACTGACCGGCCGCGCGGATGGCAGGCGCGAGCGTGTAGGGGGCATTGACGGTCACCAGACCGGCCCCCGACAGGCGCTGACCGTCCACGACACGCCAGGTCGCCTCGATGGTGAGGCATTTCGGAATCGCCAGCTCGGCGATCATCCGGTGGAAGCGCTTCACCTCGACCGGGTCCTTCACCGGATACCAGAGCACGAAGACGCCGGTGGCGAAGCGGCGCACCCCATGGGCCAGCGCCTCGGCGAGGCGGTCATAGTCACCGCGCCGCTCGAAGGGCGGATCGATCAGGACGAGGCCGCGGGTCTCCTTCGGCGGCAGGAAGGCCTTGGGCGCCAGCCAGCCATCCAGGGCGATGACCTTGGCGCGCTTCTCCCGCGCATAGAGGGCAGCGAGGGTGCGCGAATCCTCCGGGTGGAGTTCGCAGAAGGTGAGCCCGTCGACGGGGCGGGTCATCAGCCGCGCGATCTCGGGACTGCCGGGATAATGGGTCAGACGCCCGTCCGGATTGAGCCGCGCGACGACGTCGAGATAGGGATCGAGGAAAGCCGCCAGCGGTTCGGGCAAATCCTTGCCCCACAGGCGGCCGATGCCCTCCACCCATTCCCCCGTCCGCTCGGCGGGGTCGGAGGTCAGGTCATAGCGGCCGATGCCGGCATGGGTATCCACCACGCGGATCGGCTGCTCCTTCTGCATCATATGCGCGAGGATGTAGGCGAGTACGGCGTGCTTGACGACGTCGGCCGGGTTTCCGGCGTGGAAGGCGTAGCGGTAGTTCATGGATGAAGGCTGTGACGGGCATTGCCGCCGCGGTCAATGTCTCAGCCCCGGATGGCGACGACCAGCCAGCCGGGAACGGGCTGTCCAGCCTCGCGGCGCGTGGTCGCCGGCTCGAAGACGAGGGGACGCAGGCCGCCGGCCGCCAGCGCCGCCCGCAGCACCGGTGCGGCATGGGCATAGCGGAGCCCGGCACCGAGGATGACACCGTCGCCGTCATGGGTCTCGACGGTGAAGGCACAGAGACCGTCTGGCGACAGGACCCGGCCGGCCTCGGCGAGGATCGGTGCGAGATCGGCGCAGTAGATGAACACGTCGGCCGCCACCACAAGATCGGCAGAGGCATCGGGCAGGGCCGCCAGATGCAGCGCGAGATCGCCGACGGCGAGGCGCCCATAGATCCCCTTGCGCCGGGCGATCTCGACCATCCGTTCCGAGAGGTCGACACCTTCGATGGTGCCGGCGACCGGTGCGAAGACCTCGCCGGCCAGTCCGGTGCCGCAACCCAGATCAAGCATGCTGTCGAAGCGCAGGGGAGCGCCGGAAGCCGCGCAGGCGCGCGTCACCGCCTCGAGGAGGATTTCCGGACCGCGATAGGCCAGCCCCTCGCGCAGCGCCTGCTCGAAGCGCGGCGCATAATCCTCGTAGAGAGCCGTCACATAGGCGGGTGTCATCGCCCCGGCGGCGCCGACCTCGCCGAGGCGGGCGAGCATCAGCTGCGCCCCCAGTGTGTCGGTCGGATCGCGGTCGAGCGCCTGGCGGAACGCCGCCGCAGCGGCATTGCGCTCCCCGCGCGCCACCTCGACCTCGCCGAGCGCAAACCATCCGGCGGCCCAGTGCGGCGCAATCTCCAGCGCCTGGACCAGGAGATCCGCGGCCGCCGTCAGGTCGCCGTCAGCCTTGGCCGCCATGGCGTAGTCGTAGCGGCGATCCGCGAGGAGATCGCCGGAGGAGCGCAGGGCTGGAGGCCGCATCAGTCGTCGGCCGAAAGCTTGCCCGTCGGCCGGGTCAGGAAGGCGAAATGTCCGCGCCTCTGCAGCCACCAGAGGAGGATGAGGCTGGGGATCGCCGTCAGGCAGGACAGGACGAAGAACCAGAACCAGCCCGTCTGGGCCGCGACAAAGCCGGCGGGTGCGGAGATATAGGTTCGCCCGACGGCCGAAAGCGCCGACAGCAGCGCATATTGCGTCGCCGTGTGCAGCGGCGACTGGCAGAGCGAGGAGAGATAGGCGACGAAGATCACCGTGCCGATGGCGCCGGTGAAATTCTCCGCCACGATGACAAAGGCGAGCATGGCATAGCTGGCGGGCATCACCGCCTGCAGGGCAAAGACGAGGTTGGAGCCCATCTGCAGGAAGGCAGCGAGCCACAGGCAGGTCCGCAGGTCGAGACCACGCGCGATGAAGCCGCCGGCAAAGCCCCCGGCCAGCGTCGCCGCCAGGCCGAGCCCCTTGACGATGGCCGCATATTCCTCGCGCGAATAGCCCATGCCGCGGATGACGAAGGGCCCGGTCATCGCCCCGACGAAGGCGTCGCAGAGCTTGAACAGGATGACGAATGCGAGGACGGCGAGGGCCGCATCGCGGGTCAGGAATTCGGAGAAGGCGCCGATCGCTGCCTTCCAGACCCGCGCCAGCTGGTTCTCGCCGGCAAGGCCCCGGGCCGCTTCCGCCGAACGGCCAGGCTCGCGCGCCAGCAGCGTCGTCACCATGCCGACGGCGACGAAACCCGCCATCACCACATAGCCGAAGGTCCAGGCCGTCGCCTTGTCGAACCCCTGCACCTTCTCGAAATAGGAGACGATGAAGAGGGCGCCGGCGGTGGAGACGAGCATCCCGATCCGGTAGGCCGCGACATAGGCACCGACGCCAGCGGCCTGTTCCGACACATCGAGCTTCTCGACCCTGTAGGTATCGATGACGATATCCTGCGTCGCCGAGGCGAGCGCCACCAGCACCGCCCCCAGCGCGATCATGAAGGGCGACACGTCGGGATTCTGGAAACCGAGGAAAACGATCGCCGCCATCAGCATGATCTGGCTGAAGATCAGCCAGCCGCGGCGGCGTCCGAACAGGCGGCACAGGACGGGAATGTCGAGCGCATCGACGATGGGCGCCCACAGGAACTTGATCGTATAGGGGGTGCCGACCAGGGCGAAGAGGCCGATCGTGGAAAGATTGACCGAGCTTTCGGCCATCCAGACCAGCAGGGTCGACCCGGACAGGGCCAGCGGCAGGCCGGCGGAAAAGCCGAGGAACAGGACGACCAGCACGTCGCGCCGGAAATAGACCGCCGCCGCCTCGCTCCAGCTGCGCCGCGCCGCCGCCTCCGGCTCCACGGCGGCCTGACCCGTGCTCATATCGTCCTCCGCATCCGTGCCGTCGGATGAGGTGACGCGATCATGGTTAATGAAAGCTCAACGCCGCCGCGCACCTCACGTGATATAGCGCGCCAGCGGCGGTGTCAGGCGCTCGACCACCAGGCGGATCAGCACCGGCAGGAACAGGCCCGCGAGGGTCAGCACGACGACATAGACGTAGAAGGCGTTGCCGTCCCATTTGACCACGAGGAAGCCGAAGCCCTTCACCAGGCCGATGCAGATCGTGTTGAACAGATAGATGGCCATGGTGTAGCGGCCGAAGAACAGAAAGACCGGATCGTTCGCGGCCGCCAGCCGTGCCGCGGCGAAATGCAGCGCCGGGATCGCAGCGAGCGCCACGGCGAGGCCTATCAGCGGGTTCGCCAGCCACTGGGCGGCGGTGAGCAGGACGGCGAAGAGCGCGACGGCGAGCCATCCCCGCCGTTCCAGAAGCTCTGCCATGAGGCCGCGACGCTGCCCCAGCCAGATGCCGATGAAGAAGAAGGCGGCATGGCGCAGCACGCGGTCGGCATAAAGGAGGCTCTCGACCTCGATCTGCGTCAGGACCAGGCCGAGCACGATGAGGGCGGGCAAGATGCGCGGGAACGGTACCACGACGAAGCGGAAGACCAGCGCATAGACGAAGGCCGCGTAGAGATACCAGACGGAGGTCGCGGGGCTGCGGCTCGTATGGACGAAGAGACCGTCGAGATAGGCGAGGAGGCTGTCCTGCGTGTTGTCGACGTGGATGATCTGGGAGAAGACCATCTTGCCGGCGATGATGATCAGCCCGAAGGCGAAGAAGGGCAGCAGCAGCCGGTCCGCCCGCCGGGCGATGAAACGCACCGCGCCCTCGCTGCGGTCGCTGCGGTCGCTGCGGTCGCTGCGGTCGCTGCCGGCATAGCCCAGCACATAGCCGCTGAGATACATGAAGAACGGCATGTGGAAGAGATAGATCGCCGTCTTGAGATACTGGTACCAGTCATGGCCGGCAGGAACCTGCTGGGACACGACGTGCCCGACCACCACCAGGACGATGCCGATGCCCTTCGCGGTGTCGATGTCGAGCAGGCGCGCGCGGGCCCCGGCCGCAGGGACGGCAGCTGCGGCGGGACGGCGCTCCTCGGCGGCGATGGCTGGCGGACTCATGGCGAAACCCCCGCGCGGCCACCGCCGCGCTCTGGAGAACCAGACTAGCTCGGCAACCCTTCACAAAGCCTAAGCCGACCATCGACGCGCGCACCGCGCTGCTGCTGCAATCACAGGCAATAGCATATGCCTAAAAAAAAGGCGTATTGCATAGCGGGCCATGCAGCCGCAGCGCGCACCCCCAGCCGCAGGGACAGGACAAGAGATAATTCAAAAACAGAGTCAAAGGATTGGCCGACAAATCCGGTGCTGGCACGCCCGTTGCGAAGCGACATCGGCCATCGGGCAAGGGTCTGGCTGCCGAAGCCCGGGGCGGAACCACTAACGGGAACTCTCCATGTTGAACCTCAAATCAAAAGTGCTCGGCCTCGTCGCCGGCGCCGCCATGGCAGCCGGCGTTCTCGCCGCGCCGGCCAAGGCGCAGGAGACGATCAAGATCGGTATCCTGCACTCGCTGTCGGGGACGATGGCCATCAGCGAGACCACGCTGAAGGACGTCATGCTCATGCTCATCGAGGAGCAGAACAAGCGTGGCGGCGTGCTCGGCAAGAAGCTTGAACCCGTCGTCGTCGATCCCGCTTCGAACTGGCCGCTCTTCGCCGAGAAGGCCCGCGAATTGATCGCCCAGCACAAGGTCGCCGTGACCTTCGGCTGCTGGACCTCGGTGTCCCGCAAGTCGGTCCTGCCGGTCTTCGAGGAACTGAACTCGATCCTGTTCTATCCCGTGCAGTACGAGGGCGAGGAATCCTCGCCGAACATCTTCTACACCGGCGCCGCCCCGAACCAGCAGGCGATCCCGGCCATCGACTATCTCCTTTCCGAGGGCGTGAAGCGTTTCGTCCTCGAAGGCACGGACTACGTCTATCCGCGCACCACCAACCGCATTCTCGAGGCCTACCTTCTTTCCAAGGGCATCAAGGCCGAGGACATCTCCACCAATTATACACCCTTCGGCCATTCCGACTGGCAGACGCGCGTCGCGACCATCAAGCGCTTCGGCTCGACCGGCGTGAAGACCGCGGTCGTCTCCACGATCAACGGCGACGCCAACGTCCCCTTCTACAAGGAGCTCGGCAACCAGGGCGTCAAGGCGACCGACATTCCCGTCATCGCCTTCTCGGTCGGTGAAGAGGAACTGGCCGGCATCGACACCAAGCCGCTGGTCGGCCACCTCGCCGCCTGGAATTACTTCCAGTCGGTCGATACCCCCGCCAACCGCGACTTCATCGCCCGCTGGCGGGCCTTCAAGAAGAACGAGCGGGCCGTCACCAACGATCCGATGGAGGCCCATGTCATCGGCTTCGCCATGTGGGTGAAGGCGGTCGAAGCCGCCGGCACCACCGACGCGACCGCGGTGCGTCGCGCCATGATCGGCATCGCCGTGCCGAACCTGACCGGCGGCATCTCGACCATGATGCCGAACCATCACATCACCAAGCCGGTGCTGATCGGCGAGATCCAGGAGAACGGCCAGATCCAGACGGTCTGGCAGACTCCCGGCACCGTCGTGGCGCAGGAATGGTCACCGCATCTGGAAGGCTCGCGCGACCTGATCGCCGACCACCGTCCGCCGATGAACTGCGGCAATTTCAACGTCCGCACCGGACGCTGCGGCGGCGCCCAGCGCTGAACTCGATCCGACGACAGGGGGCGCGCCGGCAGCGGCGCGCCCCCCTTCTTCCCCTGCACTGCTGCGCAACGAGGGCCGAGCTTGAACGCGTCAACACGATCCGGTCTCGACTCCGGTTCCGGGACCTTGCGCCCCTGCTCCCCTCCGCCTGCTGCGCGGGACAAGGACATCGGCCCGATCCGCGCCCTGTCGGCATTCCTTGTGGCCGCCCTCGCCGCCTTCGTCCTGATCCTCGCCGGTCCCGCCCGGGCACAGGACCATGCCGCCCTCGTCCAGCGCTTCGCCACCGAGAGCTTCAACGACATCGCCGGCGCCGTGAACGGCCTCGCCACGTCCGGCTCGCCGCGCGCCGCCCCCGTCATCGAGGCGCTGCGCGACGGCCGCCTCGTCTACCGCGCCGGCGACCGCCAGGTCTTCATCCGCCGCCCCGACAATTCCTTCGTCAACGCCCTCACCGGCGAGCCGGCGGCCGATGTCGGCACGACACGCCCGGTGCGCCTCAACAACAATGTCCGCCGCGCCATCGATGCCGCCGTCGGTGCGCTGTCGCTGCTCCACCCCGACCCCGCCCGCCGCACCAGCGCCGCGGAAGCCGTTTTCAAGTCGCGCGACAGCGCGGCGCTGGCCGCCCTGGACGCGGCCATCGGCCAGGAGCGTGACCCCCGCATCAGGAAGCTGATGGAGGAGGCGCGCGCCGCCGTGGTCGTCGCCAACCCGCAGGCCGCCGAGGCCGACCGCATCGCCGCCATCGGCATCATCCAGCGCCGCGGTGATCAGGACGCCCTCGCCATGCTCGGCTCGCTGCCAGCGACGACACCGCCGCTGGTGCGCGAGGCGGCCGAGAGCGCCGCGGTCGGCATCCGCCGCACCCTGGCCGTCTGGGAGGCCGGCCAGAACGTCTGGCACGGCATTTCCCTCGGCTCGGTCCTGCTGCTCGCCGCCATCGGCCTCGCCATCACCTTCGGGGTCATGGGCGTGATCAACATGGCCCATGGCGAGATGGTGATGATCGGCGCCTACACGACCTTCGTGGTGCAGCAGACCATCCGCACCGTCGCCCCCGGCCTCATGGACGTCTCGCTCTTCATCGCCCTGCCCATGGCCTTCCTCGTCGCCGGTGCCATCGGCGTCGCCATCGAGCGGCTCATCATCCGCCATCTCTATGGCCGGGCGCTGGAGACGCTGCTCGCCACCTGGGGCGTCAGCCTCGTGCTGCAGCAGGCGGTGCGCACCTGGTTCGGCCCCACCAACCGGGAGGTGACGACGCCGTCCTGGATGTCCGGCTCCATCGAGATCGGCCATCTCGCCATCACCGCCAACCGGCTCGCCATCATCGTTTTCGCTATCATCGTCTTCGCCGCCCTGCTGCTGTTCCTCAAGCGCACGCCCTTCGGACTGCAGACGCGGGCGGTGACCCAGAACCGGCGGATGGCAGGGGCCATGGGCATCCGCACCAACTGGGTCGACGCCTTCACCTTCGGGCTCGGCTCGGGGATCGCGGGGCTCGCCGGCGTGGCGCTGAGCCAGATCGACAATGTCTCGCCCAATCTCGGCCAGGCCTACATCATCGACAGTTTCATGGTCGTGGTCTTCGGCGGCGTCGGCAATCTCTGGGGCACGCTGGTCGCCGCCATGACGCTCGGCATCGCCAACAAGTTCCTCGAACCCTATGCCGGCGCGGTGCTGGGCAAGATCCTGCTCCTCGTTTTCATCATCCTGTTCATCCAGAAGCGTCCCCGGGGCCTGTTCGCCCTCAAGGGCCGGGCGGTGGAATGATGCTTACCCGGTTTCTCTTCGAAAGGATCGACCGCGGCGGCTGGGTTTTTCTGGTGCTCCTCGGCCTCGCCGCCGTCCTCGTGCCGGTGCTGAACCTTGCCGTGCCGCCGGGATCGATGTTCCACGTGTCGAACACGGCCGTAGGGCTCTGGGGCAAGTACATGACCTATGCCCTGCTCGCCATCGCGGTCGATCTGGTCTGGGGCTATTGCGGCATCCTCTCCCTCGGCCACGGCGCCTTCTTCGCCCTCGGCGGCTATGCCATGGGCATGTATCTGATGCTGCAGATCGGTCCGCGCGGCGTCTATGCTCATCCGACCCTGCCGGATTTCATGGTCTTCCTGAACTGGACGGAATTGCCTGTCGCCTGGTGGGGCTTCTCCTCCTTCCCCTATGCCATGCTGATGGTGGCCCTGGTTCCGGGCCTCCTCGCCTTCGTCTTCGGCTGGTTCGCCTTCCGCTCCCGCGTCACCGGCGTCTATCTGTCGATCATCACCCAGGCGCTCACCTATGCGCTGATGCTCGCCTTCTTCCGCAACGACATGGGCTTCGGCGGCAATAACGGCCTCACCGACTTCAAGGACATTCTCGGCTTCAACATCCAGAGCCAGACGACCCGGGCGGTGCTTTTCTCGCTATCGGTCCTGGCATTGATGGCCGGCTATCTCGTCGCCCGCGCCATCGTCACCTCGAAGGCCGGCAAGATCATCATCGCCATCCGCGACGCCGAGCCGCGCACCCGCTTCCTCGGCTACCGGGTGGAGAACTTCAAGCTCTTCGTCTGGACGGTCTCGGCGGTCATGGCCGGCATTGCCGGCGCGCTCTACGTGCCCCAGGTCGGCATCATCAATCCGAGCGAATTCTCCCCCGCCAATTCCATCGAGGCCATCGTCTGGGTGGCGGTCGGTGGCCGCGGCACGCTGGTCGGCGCGGCCCTCGGCGCCGGCCTCGTCAACTTCGCCAAGAGCTGGTTCACCGGCGCCTTCCCGCAGGGCTGGCTCTTCGCCCTCGGCGGTCTGTTCATCTTCGTCACACTGTTCCTGCCGAAGGGCATCCTCGGCACCTTCACCGATTGGTGGAAGCGCCGCGGCGAGAGCCGCAAGCCGCCAACCGCCTCGCCGGCGAGCCAGCCGGCGGAATGAGGACGGAGCCATGCTGATCGACCCGATGGAAACCCAGCTGCCCGCCGATCCCGTCAAAGCGATCGAGCGCCCGCAGGTGGTCACCCAGTCGCTGCTCTATCTCGACGGCGTCTCGGTGAGCTTCGACGGCTTCCGCGCCATCAATAATCTCTCGCTGATCATCGCCCCCGGCGAGATGCGCGCCATCATCGGCCCCAACGGCGCCGGCAAGACGACGATGATGGACATCATCACCGGCAAGACCAAGCCGGATGCCGGCGACGTCATCTTCGACGGCCAGGTCGACCTCACCCAGCTCGACGAGACGGCCATCGCCAATCTCGGCATCGGTCGCAAGTTCCAGAAGCCCACCGTCTTCGAGATGCACACGGTGGAGGACAATATCGAGATGGCGGTGAAGGCCGACCGCACCGTCTTCGGCACGCTGTTCTCGCGCCACTCGGCCGAGATCTGGCGGCGCGTCGACGAGCTCCTCGGCATCGTCCGGCTCGGCGATCACCGCAAGCGCCTCGCCGGAGACCTCTCCCACGGCCAGAAGCAGTGGCTGGAGATCGGCATGCTGCTGGCGCAGGACCCCAAGCTCCTGCTCGTCGATGAGCCGGCCGCCGGCATGACCGACGTGGAGACCGGCGCGACGGCCGAGCTCCTGAAGGACATCGCACGGACCCATTCCGTCGTCGTGGTCGAGCACGACATGGGCTTCATTCGCGAACTCGGGGTCAAGGTCACCTGCCTGCACGAGGGTTCGGTCCTTGCCGAGGGCAGCCTCGACCAGGTCAGCGCCGACGAGCGGGTGATCGAGGTCTATCTGGGGCGGTGACCATGCTGGAAGTGAAGAACGTCGACCTCCATTACGGCGCGGCCCAGGCCCTGCGCGACGTCTCCGTCGTGGTCGAGCCGGGCAAGGTCACCTGCGTCCTCGGCCGCAACGGCGTCGGCAAGACATCGCTGATGCGGGCCATTATCGGCCACCAGCCGATCTCCGGTGGCGAGATCCTCTGGGAGGGCCGCGACATCACCCGCATGCCGCCCTTCGAGCGGGCGCGCCGCGGCATCGCCTATGTGCCGCAGGGCCGCGAGATCTTTCCGCTCCTCACCGTGAAGGAAAATCTCGAAACCGGCTTCGCGCCGCTCAAGCGCGCCGACCGCACCATCCCCGACGACATCTTCTCCCTCTTCCCCGTGCTCAAGGACATGCTGGGCCGCCGCGGCGGCGACCTGTCGGGCGGCCAGCAGCAGCAGCTCGCCATCGGCCGGGCCCTGGTCACCCGGCCGCGGCTCATCGTGCTCGACGAACCGACGGAAGGAATCCAGCCCTCGATCATCAAGGATATCGGCCGCTCCATCGATTATCTGCGCAGCAAGGGCGATATCGGCATCCTCCTTGTGGAACAATATCTCGACTTCGCGGAGGAACTGGGCGACCGGTTCTATGTGATGGAGCGCGGCCGCGTGGTGGTCCAGGGCCTCAAGGGCGAGGTCGACCGTGGCGCCCTGCACCGGAGCATGGCCATCTGAGGGCCGACGCGCCGACAGCTGACCAGCCCCTTTGCCGATTCAATGTCCGGCGCGCTTCGTCTATCGTGCCGCACCGGAGAGCACATGCATGTCTGAAGGCCCCTTCTCGCGCGGCGTCGTCGCCGCCCCCCACGCGGCGGCGGCGGAAGCCGGTCGGCAGATCCTCGCCGAGGGCGGCAACGCCATCGAGGCCATGATCGCCGCGGCGGCCACCATCGCCGCCGTCTACCCGCACATGACCCATCTCGGCGGCGATGGCTTCTGGCTCATCCACCAGCCGAGCCGACGGATTCACGGCATCGAGGCCTGCGGCTTTGCCGGCGAGAGGGCGACCCTCAAGTCCTATCTCGACAAGGGCCATGACGAGATTCCGACGCGCGGGCCCCTGGCGGCCCTGACCGTTCCCGGCGCCGTCGGCGGCTGGCGTCTGGCCAATGCCATGGCCAAGGCTTCAGGCGGCACCCTGCCGCGCACGGTCATGATGGAGCCGGCGATCCGCGCCGCACGCGAGGGCTACAAGGTCAGCCGGTCGCAGGCGAGCCTCACCGTCGACAAGCTTTTTGAGCTGAAGGACTGTCCCGGCTTCGCCGAGACCTTCCTCCTCGGCGGCAAGCCGCCGGCCGAAGGGGCGGTGATGAAGCAGCCCGCCCTCGCCGACTCGCTCGAACATCTGGCCCGCGCGGGCTTCCAGGACGCCTATCGCGGCGACGTCTCGCGCGAGCTCGCGCGCGACCTTGAGGAGATGGGCTCGCCCGTCACCCGCGCCGACCTGCAGGCCTATTACGCCGTCGAGCGCACGCCACTGACCCTGGCCCACAGCTTCGGCGACATCCACAACATGCCGCCGCCGACGCAGGGGCTCGCCTCGCTGATGATCCTCGGCATCGTCGACCAACTGGAGGCGATGCACGGGGGGGTGCGGCCCGACACGGTCGCCTTCGTCCACCGCATCGTCGAGGCGACGAAGCGCGCCTTTCTCGTGCGCGACCGCTTCGTCACCGATTTCGACCGGCTTGACGGCGTGCCCCTCGACCACCTGCGCAACGAGGCGCTGCGGGCCGAGGCCGGCGCCATCGCCCTCGACCGCGCCCTGCCCTGGCCGCACAGGGCCGCTCCCGGCGACACGATCTGGATGGGCGCCGCGGATTCGGAAGGGTGCGTCGTCTCCTATATCCAGTCGATCTACTGGGAGTTCGGCTCGGGCTGCGTGTCGAAATCGACCGGCTTCCTGATGCAGAACCGCGGCGCGAGCTTCGTCCTCGACCCCAAGGCGCTCAATCCGCTGGAGCCGGGCCGTCGCCCCTTCCACACGCTGAACCCGGCCATGGCGCAACTGAAGGACGGACGCGTCCTCGCCTATGGCACGATGGGAGGCGAAGGCCAGCCGCAGACACAGGCGCAGCTCTTCGAGCGCCATATCCGCCACGGCCAGCCGCTGGAGGAAGCCCTCGACGCCCCCCGCTGGCTGCTCGGCCGCACCTGGGGCTCCTCCGTCACCAGCCTGCGCTTCGAGAGCCGCTTCGACGAGAGCCTCGTGCGCCAGCTCGGCGCCATGGGCCACCAGACCGCGATCCTCGACGAAGCCTATTCCGACACGATGGGCCATGCCGGCGGCGTCACGTTGCACAGGGACATGTCTCTGTCGGGGGCCCACGATCCGCGCGCCGACGGCGGCGCGGCTGGCCTCTAGCCGGGACGTCCGGGTGGGCTGCCCGGCCGCGACCTCGCATCGGCGAAGCAGAGCGCGTATGGTCTGCGCTCCCGAGCGTCAGTGAAGTCCCGACATGGATTCGTCTCTCACCGAAAGCCGCGGCAAGCGGCAGGCCGTCAGCCGAGGCCCTCTGGTCGAGGCCTCGATCCTCGCCGCCGACCTCGCGGCGATCACGGTCACGGCCGGCCAGACCCAGGATGCGCGGGCGGAGGTGGTCCAGGCGCTGAAGCGCCGGTTGGCAGAGGCCCGTCGCACCGCGGAGGAGCGCCTGATCGAAACCCCCGACGGTCGCGGCTGCGCCGAGGCCCTGTCGCATTTCCAGGACGATGTGATCCGCGCTCTCTACCGCTGGATCATGGACCAGCTCTACCCCTCCGAGAATCCCTCCTCGGGAGAGCGCATGGCCATCGTCGCCACCGGTGGCTACGGCCGCGGCATGCTGGCTCCCGGCTCGGACATCGACCTGTTGTTCCTCCTCCCCTACAAGCAGACGGCCTGGGGCGAGAGTGTCGCCGAGGCCATGCTCTATTGTCTCTGGGACATGGGTCTGAAAGTCGGCCACGCCACCCGTTCGGTCGATGAGTGCATCCGCCAGGCGCGGACCGACTTCACCATTCGTACCGCGCTGCTGGAGGCGCGCTACATCCTCGGCGATGCGCAGCTCTTCGGCGAGCTGGAGCGGCGCTTCGACGCCGAGGTCGTCCGTGACACCGTCCCCGAATTCGTCGCTGCCAAGCTTGCCGAGCGCGATGAGCGCCATCGCAAGACCGGCCAGTCGCGCTATCTGGTCGAACCCAATGTCAAGGACGGCAAGGGCGGCCTGCGCGACCTTCATACGCTGTTCTGGATCGCCCGCTACGCCTACCGTGTGAAGACCGACGAGGAACTCGCCAAGAAGGGTGTCTTCACCCGCCGCGAGGCGCAGATGTTCCGCCGCTGCGAGACCTTCCTGTGGACCGTGCGATGCCACCTGCACTTCCTCACCGGCCGGTCCGAGGAGCGCCTGTCCTTCGACCTGCAGCGGGAATTGGCGCCCCGCCTCGGCTATCGCGGCCATAACGGCCTCGTCGATGTCGAGCGCTTCATGAAGCACTACTTCCTCATCGCCAAGGATGTCGGCGATCTCACCGCCATCCTCTGCGCCGAACTGGAGGAACGGCACGAGAAGCCCGCCCCGGTCCTCGACCGCTTCATCGCCCGCCTCCGGCCGAAATCGCGCCGCGGCTTCAAGGAGAGCCCGGATTTCCAGATCGACCATGACCGCATCACGGTGGCCGACGATCAGGCCTTCGCCCGCGATCCCGTCAACCTCATCCGCATGTTCTGGCTGGCCGACCGCTACAACCTCGCCTTCCACCCCGACGCCATCCGGTTGCTCACCAAGTCGCTGAAGCTGGTCGACGACAGGCTGCGCAACGACCCGGCGGCAAACCAGCTGTTCCTGTCCATCCTGACCTCCGCCAACACGCCGGAGATCGTGCTGCGGCGCATGAACGAGGCGGGCCTGCTGGGCCGTTTCGTACCGGATTTCGGCCGGGTGGTCGCGATGATGCAGTTCAACATGTACCACCACTACACGGTGGACGAGCATCTGCTGCGCTGCATCGGCATCCTCCAGCAGATCGAACGCGGCGGCGATGCGAGCCTCGGCCTGGCCGCCGATCTCGTCAAGACGATCCAGCCGCGCAACCGCGACCTGCTCTTTGTCGCGCTCTTCCTGCACGACATCGCCAAGGGGCGCCCCGAGGACCATTCGACGGCCGGCGCGAAGATCGCCCGCAAGCTCTGCCCGCGCTTCGGCCTCAATGCGCTGGAGACGGAGACGGTCGCCTGGCTGGTCGAGCAGCATCTGGTCATGTCGACCATCGCCCAGTCGCGCGACCTCGCCGAGCGCAAGACCATCGAGACCTTCGCCAATGTCGTCCAGTCGCTGGAGCGGATGAAGCTGATGCTGATCCTCACCACCGCCGACATCATGGCGGTGGGGCCTGGCGTCTGGAACGGCTGGAAGAGCCAGCTCCTGCGCACGCTCTATTACGAGACCGAGCCGGTCGTGACCGGCGGCTTCTCCGAAGTCAACCGCTCCCGCCGCGTCGAGATCGCCCAGGAGGAGTTCCGGCGTGCCGTGCCGGCCCGGCTGCCCGTGCTCTCCGGCGACGCGCTGGAGACCTATATCGGCCGGCACTATGCCGCCTACTGGCTCAAGGTCGACCTCGCCACCAAGATCGAACATGCCCGCTTCCTCAAGCAGGCCGAGGACGAGGGACGTTCCCTCGCCACCCGCATCGAACTCGTCGCCGGCCAGGGCGTCATCCACCTCACCGTCCTCGCGCCGGACCATCCGCGGCTGCTGTCGATCATCGCCGGGGCCTGCGCCGCAACGGGCGCCAACATCGTCGGCGCGCAGATCTACACCACCACGGACGGCCTCGCCCTCGACACCATCTCGATCACCCGCGCCTTCGACCGTGACGAGGATGAGGAACGCCGGGCCGGACGCATCGCCGACGCCATCGAGAAGGCCCTGCGCGGCGAGATGAAGGTCGGCGAGGCGGTGGCCGCCGCCGCCAAGAAATCGGCCGCGCGCCATCGCTCGCGGACGTTCCGGATCGCCCCGGACGTCGCCATCAACAACACCTGGTCGACCCGCTACACGGTGATCGAGGTCTCCGGCCTCGACCGTCCGGGCCTGCTCCACGACCTCACCTCGGCCCTGTCGCGCCACAGCCTGAACATCGCGTCCGCCTATGTCGCGACCTTCGGCGAACGCGCCGTCGACGTCTTCTACGTCACCGACCTGATGGGTGCGAAGATCCAGTCGGCGCAGCGCCAGACGGCGATCCGCAAGGTGCTGACCAACGTGCTGGAGGATGAGGGCGCGCGCTGACTGTCCCAGGAGCCGCGAAGGACGCGTTTCGGTCGTTCAGGCGCGGAGTGCATCGCTTCATGCCGCTCCGTTAACCCTGCCGAACGATGAAGGCCCTCCGCAAAATCGCCTTAACCGCCCCTTCATGGCGCCGGCTTTACCCGTGAAGAGCGGCATCAGGATGGAAAAGGGGCGGACCAGGCGGGCATGGCGCGGCGCGGTGGCAAGGGCGAGCGGATCGAACCGAGCTTCGGCACGGGGCGCGGCGGGGCGGACCTGAGGGCCACCCGCGACGACCGGCCGTGGGTGCGCGTCAGCGAGCCGGCGAAACCGCCGAAACCCCCGCGGCCTCGCCGCCACGAAGCCGAGGAGGATGATGCGCCTGCGCCCTCCCGCGGCCGCCGGAACGACCGGGCCGAGAAGCCGCGCCGCCGCAAGCGCCGGGGCATCCTCGGCACGCTGGTGATCTGGGGTGCGACCCTCTCCATCTGGGGGTTGATCGTTGTCGCCGGCATTGTCGCCTGGTATGCCGCCCATCTGCCGCCGACCCATACGCTGGAAGTGCCGCCGCGGCCGCCGAACATCGCCATCCTGGCCGCCGACGGCGCCGAACTGGCCAATCGCGGCGATACCGGCGGCGCCGCGGTCCAGCTCAGGAGCCTGCCCAAACACGTCCCCCAGGCATTGATCGCCATCGAGGACCGGCGCTTCTACTCGCACTTCGGCCTCGACCTCATCGGCCTCGCCCGCGCCGTCGTCACCAATGTCACCAATCGCGGCGTCCATCAGGGTGGATCGACGCTGAGCCAGCAATTGGCCAAGAACCTCTTCCTGACTCCGGACCGCACCCTCGGCCGCAAGGTCCAGGAGGCGCTGCTGGCCCTCTGGCTGGAGCACAACTACTCCAAGGACCAGATTCTCGAACTGTACCTGAACCGCGTCTATTTCGGCGCCGGCGCCTATGGCATCGAAGCCGCCGCCCGCCGCTACTATGACAAGCCGGCGACGGCGCTGACCCTGCAGGAGGCCGCGGTTATCGCCGGCCTCGTCAAGGCACCCTCGCGGCTGGCTCCGACCCGCAATCCCGGTGGTGCCCAGGCCCGCGCCCAGCTCGTTCTCGCCGCGATGGCCGACCAGGGCTATATCACGGAGGCCCAGGCTCAGACCGCCCGCAGCAACCCCGCCCAGGCCAGCCGCGCCATTCCCGGCGGCTCCATCAACTATGTCGCCGACTGGATCATGGACCTCATCGACGACTATGTCGGCAAGGTCGAGACCGATCTGACGGTCGAGACGACCATTGTCGGCCCGGTGCAGCAGGCGGCCGAGGCGGCCCTCGTCGAGACACTCGCCCGCGGCGGCCAGCGCTATAATGTCGGCCAGGGCGCCGTGGTCGTGCTCGACCGCGACGGCGCCATTCGCGCCCTCGTCGGCGGCCGCGACTATGCCCAGAGCCAGTTCAACCGGGCAGTCGCGGCGCGCCGCCAGCCGGGCTCTGCCTTCAAGGCCTTCGTCTATCTCGCCGCCCTTGAGCGCGGCCTGACCCCGGACACGATGCGCAACGACGCCCCGGTCGCCATCGCCGGCTGGCGCCCCGAGAACTACACCCGCGACTATCGCGGCGAGGTCAGCCTGACCACCGCGCTCGCCGCCTCGCTCAACACGATCGCGGTGCGCCTCGGCCAGGAGGTCGGCCCGCGCGCCGTCGTGCGCACGGCCCAGAAGCTCGGCATCGGCTCGGCCCTCGCCGCCAACCCCTCCATCGCGCTCGGGACATCCGAGGTGAATGTGCTGGAACTCGTCGGCGCCTATGCTCCCTTCGCCAATGGCGGCACCGGCGTCGTCCCCCATGTGATCACGCGCATCCGCACCGCCAATGGCCGCGTGCTCTTCCAGCGCCAGCCGATGACCACCGGTCAGGTCGTCGAGCCGCGCCATGTCGCCATGATGAACGCCATGATGAACCAGACCACCGTGTCAGGCACGGCGCGCACCGTCCGCCTGCCCGGCTGGATCGTCGCCGGCAAGACCGGCACCAGCCAGGAATTCCGTGACGCCTGGTTCGTCGGCTATACGGGACGCTTCGTCGCAGGCGTCTGGCTCGGCAACGACGACGGCACGCCGACGCGGCGCCTGACCGGCGGCGGGCTGCCGGTCGACATCTGGAACAGGGTCATGGCCGAGGCCCACCGCGGCCAGACCATCGTCGATCTCCCTGGAAACTGGCGCTCTTTTGACGTTCCGGGCCGGATCCTGCCGGGTGAAGCCCTCGACCAACCCATGACGATGTCCCGTGTCGAACCCGGCGGCCAGCGCCGTCCCCCGCGTCCCGCCGAACCCGAAGATCGCAGCGCCGTGGTGCGCCCGCAGCAGGAGGGGGGCTTCCTCGATCGCCTGTTCCGCTAGCCCCGTGGTCTTGCAGGTCCCGGTCCGAACCCCACATGCAGGGTGTCCGGAGGAACCCGGGCGCGCGAGGGAGGAACGGTGCGATGATGAAGATCGTCTGGTGGGGAGCCTTCGTCGGCGCCGCCTTCTGGTCGGTCTTCGCCTGGATCGCCTATGCCGTGGTCGACACGGTGGGCACCGGGGCCGCAAGCGTCGGCACCGTTCCGGGCTTCCCCGCCGAACCCTTCACCTTCGCCTGGATCGCCGCCCTCGTGCATGGCCTCGGCGTATCGGCGGTCACCGTCACCTGGCTCTTCGGGCTCGCCTTCATCTTCGGCGTGCCCCTCGTCCTGCAGCGCTTCTTCGGTCGCCGGCGCGCGAAGCCGGCGCTGCCGGCCCGCCATTCCTGGGGCTCCTCGATCCCCAGCGGCCAACCGGTCCCTTCCCCCCAGCGCGACCGCACCGCGGGACGCTGACGCCAAGCGTCATTCGAACAGTTCGGCAAATGTCAGGTCCAGACCGGCGACACCCCTGAGGATCTCTGACAGGTGGTGCCTCATCGCCGCCACGGCCCGTTCGGCGTCGCCGTCCTCGATGGCATTCAGGATCGCCTGGTGCTGCGCGACCAGCGGGTCCATCGACCCCGGTGAATGCAGCGTCAGGGCGCAGACGCGGTCCATATGCGCCTTCTGCATCTCCACGGCCGTCCAGGCCTCCATGCAGTCGGCCCCCTCCGCCAGGGCGATATGGAACAGACTGTCGAGCCGCTGGAAACCGGCATGATCGCCCGCCCGCGCCGCCGCCTCCTGAGCGGCGATCAGCGAGGCCGCGCGGTCGCGATAATGCGCGTCGAACCGCTCGCAGGCGCGCCTGACGATGGCGACCTCGATCGCCTCGCGGATGAAGCGGGCATCGAGCATGCGGCGGACGGAGAGTTTCACCACGACGGTCCCGCGCTGCGGCTGGACGTCGAGGAGACCCT
This sequence comes from Phreatobacter sp., assembly GCF_022843985.1. Taxonomy (GTDB): domain Bacteria; phylum Pseudomonadota; class Alphaproteobacteria; order Rhizobiales; family Phreatobacteraceae; genus Phreatobacter. The sequence continues at coordinate 128,836 of NZ_JALHMP010000004.1, forward strand.
GCCGCATCAGCGCGATGAAAGCTTCGCGCACGGGCTGCCGCGACACCTGGAACCGCTCGGCGATCTCCGATTCCGACAGGCGCTCGCCCGGCCGGATCGTCAGGTCGATGATGCCGGCGCGCAATTCGCGCTCGACCCGCGCCGCGGCGCTTTCCTGCAGGCGCGGCAGGGACTGGATCGGGAGTACGATCGTCATCGGTCCATCATCCCCATTTTAGGCTCTTGAACTTCCATACAAGTGCATACTAGACTTGCCGCGGATCAGGAAGTCCGCATTTCGCAAGGCTCCGATCGCCACGTTCCCCGCCCCAAGAAGGGAACATCGTTTCCACCGGGAGGATCCCATGCTGACACGCCGCATCTTCGTGTCCACCGCCGGCGCCATCGTCGCCAGCCCCGCCATCATCGGACGGCCTGCCGCCGCCCAGACCACCGTCACCCTGCGCTCCACTGACATTCATCCCGATGGTTATCCGACCATCGATGCGGTCAAGTTCATGGGCCAGCTCCTTGAGCAACGCACCAGCGGTCGCATCAAGATCAATGTCTTCCACTCGGCCCAGCTCGGCCAGGAGCGTGACACGATCGACCAGACCCGTTTCGGGGTCATCGACATGAACCGCATCAACATGGCGCCGTTCAACAACCTGATCGCCTCGACCAACATTCCCTCACTGCCGTTCATCTTCCGATCGGTCGCGCATATGCGCAAGGTGATGGACGGGGCGATCGGCGACTCGATCCTCAACGACTTTACCGCCCATGGCCTTGTCGGCCTCGCCTTCTACGATTCGGGCTCGCGGTCCTTCTACAATTCCAAGCGCCCCATCACGACCCCTGCCGACATGCGGGGCATGAAGATCCGCGTCCAGCAATCGGACATGTTCGTCGCCCTGGTGCAGGCTCTCGGTGCCAATGCGACCCCGATGCCCTTCGGCGAGGTCTTCACCAGCCTGCAGACCGGCGTCATCGACGGGGCCGAGAACAACTGGCCGAGCTACGAATCGACGCGCCACTTCGAGGTCGCCAAGTTCTATTCGCTCTCCGAACACTCGCTCAGCCCCGAGGTTCTGGTCATGTCGAAGCGCTCCTTCGACAGGTTCAACGCCGCCGACCAGGCCCTCGTCCGCGCCGCCGCGAAGGAATCGGTGGCCAAGATGCGCGAGCTCTGGGATGCCCGCGAGAAAGCCTCCGAAGCCAAGGTCCGCGCCGGCGGTGCGGTCATCAACACGGTGGAGAAACAGCCCTTCATCGACGCCATGAAGCCGGTCTACGACCGCTTCGTCACCGACGCGAAGATGAAGGAACTCGTGGCGCGCATCCAGGCCCTGACCTGACGCCGACCCCAGGCAACGAGGCCCGCCGTCCCGGCACGGCGGGCCTTTCGCATGACCTCTCAGGCGAAAGCCGATCTCCATGCACGTCCTCCTGACACGACTAGACCGCCTGACGGCCGCCCTCAGCCGGGTCTCGCTCCTCATCGCGGGAACGGGCCTTGTCGTCATGACCGTGCTCGTCTTCTGGAGTATTTTCGGTCGCTACGTTCTCAACAACACACCGACCTGGACCGAGCCGGCGGTCCTCCTGCTGATGAGCTGGTTCATCCTCCTCGGCGCCGCGTCCGGTGTGCGCGAGCGCGGCCATATCGGCTTCCAGATCGGCCTCGCGGCATCCCCGCCGCCCCTGCGCTTCGTCCTCAAGCTTATCACCGAGATCCTTCTCGTCGGCTTCGGACTGGCCATGCTCGTCTATGGCAGCCAACTCGCCATCGGCACCTGGAGCGCCATCACGCCGATGATCGGTATCAGCCAGGGATGGGACTATGTCCCTGTTGCGGTGAGCGGCGCGATGATTGCGCTCTTCTCCTTCGAACGCCTGCTGATGGTGCTGTCCCGCACCGACGAGCCGGTCGCAACGCCCCTATCCTCCATCGAGCCCATCTGAGGGCGCCGCAATGGAACTGGCGATCCTCTTCGGCACCTTCACCGTTCTGATCCTGATCGGCATGCCGATCGCCTTCTGCCTCGGCGTCGCGTCGCTGGCGACCGTCTTCTACATGGACGTGCCACCGGTGGTGATCTTCCAGCAGATGAATTCGGGGATGAACGCCTTCGCCATGATGGCGATCCCCTTCTTCATCTATTCCGGCGACCTGATGATCCGCGGCGGCATCGCCGAGCGGCTGATCGCCTTCGCCGCCTCCCTCGTGGGTCACCTGCGCGGCGGGCTCGGCCAGGTCAATGTCCTCACATCCACCATGTTCGGCGGCATTTCTGGCTCGGCCGTTGCCGATGCGTCCGCCGTCGGCGGCCTGATGATTCCGCAGATGGTCAAGCGCGGTTATGATGCCGATTACGCCGTCAACGTCACGGCCAACGCGGCGATCATCGCCCTGCTGATTCCGCCCTCGCACAACATGATCATCTACTCGCTGGCGGCGGGAGGTAACCTGTCGATCGCCGACCTGTTCACCGCCGGAATCGTTCCCGGCCTGATGCTGGCGGGCGGCCTGATGGTCGCGGCCTATGTCGTGGCCCGCCAGCGCGGCTATCCCACCGGCGTTTTTCCCGGCTGGATGTTGGTCGGCCGCACGCTTGTGATCGCCGCCCCCGGCCTGATCCTCATCGCCATCATCTTCGGCGGTGTCCGCTCGGGCGTCTTCACGGCGACGGAAAGCTCCTGCGTCGCGGTCGTCTATGCCTTGACCATCACCGTCCTCGTCTATCGCCAGCTAAGCTGGACCGACTTCGTCGAGGCGACGCTCGGCGCCGTGCGCACCACGGCAATGGTGCTGCTCGTCATCGGCACGGCGGCGGCCTTCGGCTGGCTGATGGCCTTCCTGCAGGTCCCGGCCCAGACGGTCGCCTTCATGAAGAGCATCACCAATGACCCCGTGATGATGCTCCTGTTGATCAACGTCATCCTGCTCTTTCTCGGCACCTTCATGGACATGGCGCCGATGATCATCATCCTGACGCCGATCCTGCTGCCTGTGGTGAAGGCCTTCGGCGTCGATCCCATCCATTTCGGCGTCATCCTGATCCTCAATGCCGGCATCGGCCTCAACACCCCACCGGTCGGATCCGTCCAGTTCGTCGCCTGCGCCATCGGCAAGGTATCGATCGGCGACAGCATGAGGACGATCTGGCCCTTCTATGGTGCGTCCGTCGTCGTGTTGCTGCTGGTGACCTATGTGCCGGCCTTCTCGCTCTGGCTCCCCTCCCTGTTCCGCTGATCGCCTGCCGAAAGGTTCGCCATGCCCATCGACGTTCGCCAAGCCTCGCATCCGCAAGCTGCGAGACATTTCGACACCGCCGCCCTGCGCGCCCATTTCCTCATCGAGAGCCTGTTCCTGGCGGATCAGGTCAACCTCACCTACAGCCATGTCGACCGCATCGTCGTCGGCGGCGCGATGCCGGTGGCACGCCCCCTCACGCTGGAAACGCACAAGGCATTGGGACAACCCACCTTCCTCGCCAGGCGCGAGCTCGGCGTCTGCAATATCGGCGGCCCCGGACGGGTCATCTGCGACGGCGAAACCTTCCCGCTGAACCTGCGCGACATGCTCTACATCGCGATGGGTACGACCGACGTCGTGTTCCATTCGGACGACCCGCAGAACCCCGCTCGGTTCTACCTTTTCTCGACGCCGGCCCATGCACGGCACCAAACGGTCCTTGTCCGCGAGGTGGACGCCAATGCCCTCGAACTCGGCAGCCAGGACCAGGCGAACACCCGCACCCTGCGCCAGTACATCATCCCGGGCCGGGTCGATTCCTGCCAGCTTGTCATGGGCCTGACGACGCTGAAGCCCGGCAATATCTGGAACACCATGCCGAGCCACGTTCATGACCGGCGCTGCGAGGCCTACCTCTATTTCGACCTGAAGGACGATGCCCGTGTCTTCCACCTGATGGGCGAGCCGGCGGAGACGCGGCACCTGGTCGTCGCCAACGAGCAGGCGATCATCTCCCCGCCCTGGTCGATCCATTCCGGTTGCGGCACCGCCGCCTATTCCTTCATCTGGGCCATGGGGGGCGACAACCAGGACTTCACCGACATGGACATGGTGCCCATGGGAGCCCTGCGGTGACGACGGGCACGGACATCATCCTGCACGATGGCGACGTCGCCTGGACCGACCTCGGCGGCGGCGTGAAGCGCAAGATCCTGACCCATGACGCGAATGTCATGCTGGTCCGGGTGGTCTTCGACAAGGGGGCCGTCGGTCCGCCCCACCATCATCCCCACATCCAGTGCACGCTGGTCGCCCGTGGCCGCTTCGAGGTGACGATCGGTGACCGCAGAACGGTTCTGGATCAGGGCGACAGCTTCATCGTGCCGACCAATGTCATTCACGCGGTCGTCGCACTCGAGGCCGGTGAACTCGTCGACAGCTTCACGCCGCGGCGCGACGATTTCCTCTAGCGCAGAGCCTGGGCCAACCGTCGTGGCAGGGGAGCCTTGTCCGGGCGGCGATTTCTGATCCCCCGCCGCATTTTAGGCGGAAAGAGACGGGACGGTCAGGGATGGAAGCACTCTTCATCGGACAGACCTATATCGACGTCACCGTGCTGGCGGACGCCATTCCGACCGGCGACGACAAGGCCGTGGCAAAGGACTATGCCGTCTCCTTCGGTGGAAATGCCGTCACCGCCGCCTTTGCCTGCGCCAAGCTCGGCGTGAAGCCAGACCTTCTGGCCTCGCTCGCCAATGACTGGCTTGGTCACATGTTCTCCGACATGGCCGCCCGCTATGACATTGCTTTGCACCCACGACCGGTGAAGCGATCGTCGCTGTCCTTCGTGATCCCGAACAAGGGCAAACGCGCCATCCTGCGTGCCCGCGACGACAGGTACCTGCATCCCTTCCCCAGCCTGAACCTGGATGGCTGCCGCCTGCTGCACCTCGACGGACACCAGCCTGATGCGGCCATGGCCTATGCCAAGGCCTGCCGCGAGAAAGGCATCCTGACCTCGCTCGATGGCGGCAGCGTGCGGTCGAACACGGCGGATCTGCTCGGCTTCATCGACGTCGCGGTGGTGGCGGAGAATTTCTGCGAGCAGATGGAGCTGACGCCAGGCGAGATGCTGACCCTGCTCCACGCGAGAGGCTGCAGGATTGGCGCGGTGACCCTGGGCGAGCGCGGCATGGTCTGGATCGACGCGGCGGCCGAGAAGCGGGAGATGCCGGCCTTGCCGGTCCCCTCGTCGCGCATTGTCGATACCAGCGGCGCCGGCGATGTCTTCCACGGTGCCTATTGCTACGCCTATCTCGCCAATCCCGAAGGGGCCTGGGAGGATCGCTTCCGCTTTGCCCGCGGCGCCTCCGCCCACGCCATCCAATATCTCGGCAACGAGGCCAAGCTGCCGACACTGGCCGACATCGCCGCCGCACGTGCCGCTTTCGAGCCGGCGGCGTGAACGCTCCTATTCCGCGGCGACCGGCAGCGCGGACGCCGGCACGATGGCCTGCTCGCCCGCTTCACCGGCCTTCGGCACCGGCTTGCGGACCCGGAACCATACGGCATAGAGCGCCGGCAGGAACACCAGGGTCAGGATCGTCGCGCCGAGCAGGCCGCCGCCGATGGTGATGGCCATCGGTCCCCAGAACAGGGAGTTCGCCAGCGGGATCATGGCCAGGATCGCGGCAAGCGCGGTCAGCACCACCGGCCGTGACCGGCGGACGGTCGCCTCGATGATCGCGTCATAGAGCGTATAGCCCGCCGACACCTCCTCATCGATCTGCTGCACCAGGATCACCGTGTTGCGCATGATCATGCCGGCAAGCGCGATCAGGCCGAGCAGCGCGACGAAGCCGAAGGGCGCGTTGAGCAGGTTGAGGGCGAGCGAGGCCCCGACGATCCCCAGCGGCGCGGTCAGGAACACCAGGGCGAGCCGCGAGAACGATTGCAGCTGGATCATCAGGACCGTGAGCATGCACAGCAGCATGACCGGGAAGAGCACGAAGATCGAGGCATTGGCCTTGGCCGATTCCTCCACCGCGCCGCCCTGCTCGATCCGCATGCCGGCGGGAAGGGTGGCGATGAGATCCGTCAGGGCCGCCTGCACCTGGGCGCTGACCACCGGCGGCTGGACACCATCGGCGACGTCGGTCCTGACCGTCATGGTCAGGTCGCGGTTGCGTCGCCACAGGATCGGGTCCTCCGGCTCGTATTGGATGCGCGCCACCTGGGCGAGCGGCACCGGAACGCCGCCGCGGCTGGAGATCGTCAGGTCGCCGATGCGGCCGAGATCGACGCGTTCGGAGGGGACGGCACGGGCGACGATGTCCACCTTCTCGGTCCGGTCGCGGACCGTGGTGATGGTGACCCCGGTCAGCAGGGTCTGCAGGGTCTGCGCCACGTCCTGGACATTGAGCCCGAGCGCCCGGGCCCGGTCCTGATCAACGATCAGGCGCACCGACGGCGACTGCTCGTTCCAGTCCAGATGCGGGTCGCGGGTGTTGGGATTGGCGCGCATGATGTCTCGCACCTTGCGCGCCGTCTCCCGCACCAGTTCCGGCTCCGAACCCATGACGCGGAACTGGACGGGGAAGCCGACCGGTGGGCCGAAGTTGAAGCGGTCGACGCGCACCCGCGCTTCCGACAGGGCGCCGGCGGCGATCTCCCGCTCGAGCCGCGACTTCAGCCTTTCCCGGGCTGCGAGGTCCTTCGCCTGGATGACGATCTCGGAGAAGGATTCGTCGGGAAGCTGGGGGTTGAGGCCGAGCCAGAAGCGCGGCGATCCCTGCCCCACATAGGTCGTGTAGGTCTTCACATCAGCATCGCCCTTGAGCAGGGCCTCGCCGCGCTTGGCCGTCTCCAGCGAGGCGGTGATGGCACTGCCCTGCGGCAGGCGCATCTGCAGGAAAAGCTCGGTACGCTCGGAAACAGGGAAGAACTGCTGCTGCACGCGGCCGAAAGCGACGATCGAGACGGCGAAGATGACCACTGTCGCCGCAACGACGAAGAACTTGTGGTTGACCGACCAGCGAATGACGGCGCGCAGTCGGTTATAGACCGGCGTCTCGTAGATGGCATGCGGGTTGGAGTGATCCGGCTTGGGCGGCGCCGGCTTGCCGCGCTTGAGGGCGCGGGCGAGCTTCCTCTGGTACTTGCGCTCCTCCAGCGCATGGAAGTCGGGCAGGAACTGCGCCCCGAGATAGGGCGTGAAGATGACCGCGACGAACCAGGAGGCGATCAGCGAAATGCCGACGATCCAGAAGATCGAACCCGTGTATTCGCCGGTGGAGGAATTGGCGAGGCCGACCGGCATGAAGCCGATCGCCGTGACCAGGGTGCCGGTCAGCATCGGAAAGGCGGTCGAGGTCCAGGCATAGGCCGCCGCGGACAGACGGTCCCAGCCCTGCTCCATCTTCACCACCATCATCTCGACGGCGATGATGGCGTCATCGACCAGCAGGCCGAGCGCGATGATGAGGGCACCGAGCGAGATGCGGTGCAGGTCAATGCCCATCGCGTACATGGCGACGAAGACCATGGCCAGCACCAGCGGCACCGACAGGGCGACGATGATGCCGGTCCGCCAGCCCAGCGACACGAACGACACCAGCAGCACGATGCCGAGGGCCTCCAGGAACACCTTGATGAACTCGGCGATCGCCTTCTGCACGACATAGGGCTGGTCGGCGATCTGGCCGAGCTCGATGCCGGCCGGCAGGTCCCGGCGGAATTCCGCGCTTGCGGCGGCGAGATCGGCACCCCACTGGGAAATGTTGCCGCCCTTTTGCATGACGACGCCGACAAGCACGGCCTGCTGGCCTTCCTGGCGGATGAGATAGGTCGGCGGATCGACGAAGCCGCGGGTCACAGTGGCGATGTCACCGAGGCGGAAGATGCGGCCGTTCACGTCGATCGGCGTGGCGGCGACCGCCTCCACACCGTTCAGGGCGCCGGTGACACGCAGCGGCACGCGGGCCGAGCCCGTGTCGATCGTGCCGGCAGGCACCATGGCATTCTGCCTTTGCAGGCTGTCGAAGATCGCCGTGGCGGGGACGCCCAGGGTCGCCAGCTTGGCATGGCTGAACTCGACGAAGATGCGCTCGTCCTGGGTGCCGTAGAGGTTCACCTTGGTCACGTTGGGAACACGCAGCAGGCGGCTCTTCAGCGTTTCGGCATAGCGCTTGAGATCGGCATAGGACGCGCCGTCCCCGGTCAGTGTGAAGAGCACGGCATCGACGTCGCCATATTCGTCATTGACGTTCGGGCCGATCAGTCCCGCGGGCAGGTCGGCACGGATGTCGTCGAGCTTCTTGCGCAGCTGATAGAACAGCTGCGGCACGTCGCGCGCCGGCGTCTGGTCGCGAAACTGCACCTGCATCGCGGTGAAGCCCGGCTTGGTATAGGTCTGCACCCGCTCGAACCACGGCAGTTCCTGCAGCTTCTTCTCGATCCGCTCGGCCACCTGATCCTGCATCTCGCGGGCCGTGGCCCCGGGCCAGATCGCCGTGATGACGGCGACCTTGATGGTGAAGGAGGGATCCTCCGCCTGGCCGAGCCGCATGTAGGAGATGATGCCGGCGCCGGCCACGGCGAGCAGCATGAACAGGACGAGCGCCTTGTGGGTGACCGCCCAGTGCGACCAGTTGTTGCGGGTCAGGCTGGGGTCATGGCTGTCATGGGCAGCAGACATCGGAGCACTCCGCGGGGAGACCAGAGGGCAGACTGTGGATGGCCGACGTCTGCGTCAGCGGGCGGCGACGATGCGCACACGCTGGGCGATATCGAGCTTGTGCACGCCCAGCGTGACGACCTTGTCGCCTTCCGCGATGCCTTCGGCGATGAGCACGTCGCGACCGTCATAGCCGGCGACCGTGACAGGCTTCAGCGACAGCTGGCCCGTGGCGACATCGACGACGAAGACGGACGGGCCGCGCCCTTCGGAATAGAGCGCGGAGATGGGGAGGCGAGCCACGCGGGCGGACGCGGGCTCGCCAGCCGTGACGGTCGCGGTCATACCGATGACCACGCCGTCATCGGCGTCTTGAATGGTGAAACGGGCCTGGAAGGTCCGGGTGGCGACATCGGCCGATGCGGCGAGCTCACGCAGGACCGCCGGATAGGTCTTGTCGGCATTCGACCACAGGGAGACCCGGGCAGCGCCCGACCGGCGCAGATCGTCGATCAGCGCTTCGGGAATGGCGACGACGGCTTCCCGCTCGCCGGAACGGGCCAGCCGCACGACCGGCGTGCCGGCCGCAACCACCTGGCCGGGCTCGGCCAGCGTCGCCGTGACGACGCCGTCGCTGTCGGCGACCAGGGTCGCATAGGCCAACTGGTTGGCGGCGAGGTCGAGGGAGCGCTTGGCGCGATCGAGCCTGCCGCGGGCATCGGCGGTCCTGGCGAGCTGCGTGTCCAGGGTCGCCTGTGTCGCCCAGCCGGCGGCGCGCAGGTCCTGGGTGCGCTTGTCCTGGGCGAGGGAGGCGGAGAGGTTCACTTCCGCAGCGGTGAGTTCGGCAGCGGCCTGCTGCATCTGCAGCGCGAGATCGGCCGAGTCGAGGCGGGCGAGCGGCTGGCCGCGCGCGACCCGTTCGCCCTGCTGGACGAGCCGCTCGGAAACCTTGCCGGCAACGCGGAAGCCGAGATCGCTCTCGATACGCGGCCTGACGGTGCCGACGAAGGACCGCTCGCGCACCAGCGGCTTGAAGGTGACAGGCTCGGCACGGACGGCGCGCGGCGGCGCGTCCTCCGGCTTGGCGTCGGACCGGGCATTGCTGTCGGTGCAGGCGGCAAGCCCCATGGCCAGCAGGCCGAGGGTGGCGAGGGGCAGGATGCGAAGGCCGTCAGAGCGGGACATGGCGTGGGTCCTCAGGCTTTCAGGGCGCGGATGGCGAACTGCGTCAGGCGGCTTGTCTGCTCGTCGAGATCGTTGTCGAGCGCGCAATGGGCAATCAGGGTCGGGTGGAAGACAGTGGCGTGGCACTGCTTGAAGGAGAGGGCTGCCTCCACCGGGTCGCGGATCACGAAGGTGCCGGCGGCCATGCCCTCACGGATCACCGTGGCGAAGAGGGCGACGAGCGTCTCAAGATGGGCCTGTATGACATGCCAGTTCTCGGTCATGGCCGCCTCGACCATGTCATAGAGCCGCTTCTCGTCCATGAACTGGGCCTTGTTGAACCGGTGCAGCGCCAGGGCCATGCGCGCCAGACGCTCCTCCGCCGGAACGGCCTGGTCGGCGGCGATCTCGCGCAGGACGTCGTGGCACTGATCCAGCAGCCGTCGGGCGATCTCCTCGCAGATCGCCGATTTCGACGGGAAGAAGCGATAGACATTGGCCGAGCTCATTCCGAGCTCGTTGGCGATGTCGGCGATCGCCGTCTTGCCATAGCCGACCCTGCGGAAATGCTCCTCGGCGACGATGAGGATACGCTCGCGTGTCTCGTCTGCGGTGAACCGGGCCCGAATGGACATGATGTCTATGTAGTTATGAATGATGATTTTGAAAATTTATCACTTGTCAGAGTTGCGTCAAGAGCCATTCTGTCGCAGCGCACCAACGGCGTTAACAGCCTCCTTCGCGCATGCAAAAAATCAGCCCGCCAGGCGCACCTGACGGGCATGTCGCCTACCGCTTCGAGAGATGGACTCCACGGCCCGGCCTGAATCCGGCCATGGCTGGCTGAGTAAAGCCGGCTACCGCGACTTGCCGCGCAGGCGTCCGACGATGCCGGTCGGGAAGAAATAGACGCTCAGCACGAAGAGGATGCCGAGAACCAGCAGCCAGCGGTCCGGATGCAGCAGCTTCGGCAGGAGCGGCAGGCCCTCGGTCGCTGCCGCGGCCGTGCCCATCAGCTTCTGCAGGTAGTTCTGCGCCACGATGAACAGCGTCGCGCCCACCACCGCGCCATAGAGCGTGCCCATGCCGCCGATGACCACCATGAGCAGGATGTCGAGCATGATGGCGAAGGAGAGCGTGGTGTCCGGCCCGGTATAGCGCAGCCAGATCGCGCTCATGGCGCCCGCCAGCACCGCCATGCCGGCAGCGAGGCAATTGGCGACGGTCCGGTAATAGACGACGCGGTAGCCGAGCGCCTCGGCGCGCATATCGTTCTCCCGGATCGCCTGCAGGACACGGCCGAAGGGCGAATTGACCACCCGCAGCGCCAGCAGGAACAGCGTCACCGCCGCGGCGAAGACGAGGTAATAGGCAAGGATGCGACCGTTAATCACCGTGCCGAAGACCGGCGCCTCGAACAGCCGGAAGCCCGGGCGCAGCGCCGGCGGGACCGAGAAGGAACGGCCGTCCTCGCCACCGGTATATTCGGAGAACTGGGTGGCCAGGATCAGGAAGGCCGAGGCCACGGCCAGGGTGATCATGGCGTAGAAGATGGCGCGGACGCGCAGCGACAGGAGCCCGATCAGGAAGGCGAGGACGACGCCGACCAGCAGGGCGAGCAGGATCCCGAGTGCGATGACGCCCCAGCTCGCGCCAAAGGCATAGAGTCCGAGGCCGACACCATAGCCGCCGATGCCGAAGAACATCGTGTGGGCGAAGGAGACGATGCCGGTATAGCCCAGCAGGAGGTCGTAGCTCGCCACCAGCACGATGAAGATGCAGACCTTGGCCGCCGTGTTGATCGCCGCCGCCCCCGGGAACAGGAAAGGTGCGAAGGCGAGACCGACGAGAATGGCGAGGAGGATGCCGGTCAGCACGCGGCTGCGCGGATAATCGCCCGACAGGAGCGTGTTCAGCATGGCCCTACCTCTTCGCCACGGGATAGAGGCCCTGCGGCCGCCACATGAGGATCGCCACCATGAGAAGGATGTTGGAGGCGAGCGCCACCTTGGGCAGCAGGAAGGCAGTGTAGTTCGCCATCATCGCCACCAGGATGGCACCGATGAAGCAGCCGCCGACAGAACCGAGACCGCCGATGATGATGACGATGAAGACCAGGACCATGACGTCGCCGCCGATCGCCGCGGTCAGGGTCTCGCGATAGAGCGCCCACATGACGCCGCCGAGACCGGCCAAGGCCGAGCCGACGGCGAAGACGCCGACGAAGAGCCGGCGGATGCGGTAGCCGAGCGCTTCGACCATTTCGGCATTCTCGACGCCGGCCCTGATCAGCAGCCCGATCCGCGTCCGGTTGAGCACGACGAGCATCGCGACGAAGACGACGACACCGACGGCCACGGCGAGGATGCGGAACTTCTCGATGGCCACATCACCGATCAACACCGCGCCGCGCAGGGCCGTGGGCAGGGCCATGGCCTTCTGGTCGCCGCCCCAGATGACGTGGATGAGCTGCTCGGCGACGATGAGACCGCCCATGGTGATGAGGATCTGCTTGAGGTGCTGGCCATAGACCGGCTTGACGATGACGCGCTCGAAGGCCCAGCCGAGCAGACCCGTGCCGATCATCGCGACGCTGACGGCGAGGCCGAGGGCCATGAGGTTCCAGCCGAGCGCATCCACCTGCACCCAGCCCGACAGGAGGCCCAGTACCGAGAGGGCGAGATAGGCCCCCACCGCGATGAAGGCGCCATGGCCGAAATTGAGCACGTCCATCAGGCCGAAGACGAGGGTCAGGCCAGAGGCGATGACGAAGATCATCATGCCCATCGCCAGCGCCGCCACGGTCAGCGTCACCCAGGTGGTGGGATTGCCGACGAAGGGCAGCGCCAGGGCGGAGAGCGCCACCGGCAGCAGGATCGGCAGATAGTCGTGCTTGATGGCGGGAAGCGCGTCGGGGGTGGTGGCCGGGGCCGGGGCGACGGTCATGGCGAGGCCTCACTGATGGGTATCGAGCGATAGCCCGAGCAGCCGTTGCTGCAGGGCCTCGTTGCGGGCGAGATCGGCCATGGCGCCGCGGTGGACGATGCGCCCGTCATCCATCACCGCGACATGGTCGCCAAGGCTCGCGGCGAAACGGAAGTTCTGTTCCACCAGCAGGATCGTCGTCTCGCGCTTCAGCTCGGCAAAGGCCATGATCATCGCCTCGATGATGGCCGGGGCGATGCCCTTGGTCGGCTCGTCGATGAGAAGGAGGGTGCGCGGCTCGGCAATGGCGCGGGCGATGGCGAGCATCTGCTTCTGCCCGCCGGACAGGACGCCGGCCGGGAACTGCCAGAATTTCTTCAGTGCCGGAAACAGGGAAAAGATCCAGTCGAGCCGCGCCGTGTCGATCGGGCCGGACCGCGCCGCCAGGATCATGTTCTCGGCCACCGTCAGGTCGGCGAAGACCGCCATCGTCTCCGGCACATAGGCGATGCCGGCCTGGGCGATATCGGGGGTCGGCCATCCGCCGATCGGCCGGCCGTCGAAGGTCACGGTGCCGCGCGAGGGCTTCCACAGCCCCATGACCGTGCGCAGCGTCGTCGTCTTGCCGGCGCCGTTGCGGCCGAGCAGCACGGTCATGCCGCCGCGGGGGAGGACGAGATCGACGCCCTGGAGGATGTGATACTGGCCGATATGGGTGTGGACCCCTGCAAGGGTCAGCAGGGGGTCAGCCATGGGCGGCCTCCGCCGGCTTGGGCGCCTGGCCAAGATAGGCCTCCTGGACGACCGGCGAGGCGATCACCGCGGCGGGTTCGCCGTCGGCGACGAGCCGGCCGTTGTGCAGCACCACGATGCGGTCGGCGAGCGAGCGCACCACGTCCATCTTGTGCTCCACCAGGAGGATGGTCTTGGTCCCGTGCGCCTTCAGCTTCTGGATGAGGTCGAGAATGACCGGAACCTCCTCCACAGACATGCCCGCCGTCGGCTCGTCGAACATGAAGACCCGCGGCTCCAGCGCCATCATGATCGCCACTTCCAGCTTACGCTTGTCGCCGTGCGGCAGGGCGGCCGCCAGCGTGTCCCGCACACCGGCGAGGTTCACCTCCGCGAGATAGTGATCGGCCTTGTCGATCCAGTCGCGGTGGCTCGACCACAGGGAGAACAGGCTCGCCTTCGCGCGCCCGCGCGCCTGCGCGGCAAGGCGCACATTCTCCCCCACTGTGAGGTTGGGGAAGAGATTGGTGATCTGGAAGGCCCGGCCGATGCCGCGCTGCGCCCGGCCTGCCGCCCCAAGCGTCGAGATGTCCTCGCCGTCCAGCAGGGTCGTGCCGGAAGTTGCCGCCAGCTGGCCGGACATGAGGTTGAAATAGGTGGTCTTGCCGGCACCGTTCGGCCCGACGATCGCCGTGAGCGTGCCCGCCTGGAAGGCGCAGGACACGCCGTCGACGGCGACATGACCGCCGAAGCGGATGGTCAGGTCGCGGGTTTCGAGGACGGGTGGCATGGCGCGATGGGGCTTGTTGGCGGACGGGGGAGATCAGCACGATGGTCCGGATGCGCGGCATGACCGAACGGCCAGGCCGGACAGGCTGGCGCGCGGCCGGGTCGTCGCCGGCCGCGCCCGGATGCCAGGTCAGCGCCGATTGGTGATCGGCAGCGGCATCTCCGCGGCAGGAATGGTCCGCACCAGTTCCAGCATGTCGTTGTCACGGCCATTCGGACGGATGCGGAAGTGGTACATGTCCTGCAGCGCCTGATGGTCCTCCCTGCGGAAGGTCATCGGTCCCTTCGGCGTCTGGAACATCATGCCCTGCATCGCGGTGATCAGCTTCTCGGTATCGGTCGAGCCAGCCTTTTCCAGCGCCGCCACCACAGCGGCCGCGGCGGCGAAACCGCCGGCGACGAAGAAGTCCGGCGGCGCATTGTGGCGCTTCTGGTACTCGGCCTTCAGCCAGTCGTTCAGCGGGTTCTGCGGGAAGTCGTAGTAATAGTAGATGCCCCCCTCGGTGCCGGCAAAGGCCTTCCAGGCGTTCATCGCCGGCAGGATATTGCCGCCGGGGGCGAGCGCGATGTTGAAGCGCTCCGGCTTCATGTCGACGAACTTGGCCATCGGATGGGCACCGGCCCAGATGAAGCCGATGATGCGCTTGCCCGGGCGGTCCCGCAGGGAGGCGAACAGGCGCTCGGCGAAGGGCGTGAAATCGGCGGTATTGCCAGCGGCAAACTCCTCCGCGACGATGCGGGCGCGCGGACGGATGGCGGCGAGCGCAGCCTTGTAGGCGGCGACGCCGTCACGGCCGAAGGCGGTGTCGAGGCCCATCATGCCGATGAACACGTCTTCGTTCTCGGGGATCGAGGCGGCCGCCGCCAGCGCATCCTGATAGGAGGAGCGTCCGGTCCGGAAGATGTAGCGGTTCCAGCGCGGCCCGGTGATCGAATCCGCCACCGCGGGCTCGACGATGAGGATCTTCTTGGCCTCCTCGGCCACCGGAAGCATGGCGAGCGCGACCGGCGAGCCGGTGGTGCCGACCGCGAGCGCTGCTCCGTCGTCGTTGTAGCACTCCTCAAGCAGCGCCTTGCCGCGGTCGGGGCGGAGCTGATCGTCCTTGACCAGCACCTGGATCCGCATGCCGGCGACCGTATTGGTCCCGCGGGTGAGATATTCGAGGCCCATCATGAAACCGACCTCGGTCTGTTTCGCATAGGCCTCGAGCGGCCCGGTACGGCCGGCGATGAGGCAAATCTTGACGTCGCGTGTCTGCGCCGCAGCGCTGCCGGCAAAGGACGTCACGGCCCAAGCGAGCGAGGCGGCAGCCACCGCCAGCGTCTTCCTCAACATCGAATCCTCCCTGATCCGTCTTATTAAACTGACACTTGAGTCATGTTTCATGTGACGCTAGCTTCGTCCCACAAACGCGTCAAGCGGGAAGCGGTCTGGAGCCAGCCGGCGACAGGCCGATGACGGGAAACGCCACGGACAGGCCATGAGCAACCTCCATCCGGCAGGACCGCTGCCGGCACCGAAGACCCAGAGGGGCGAGCGCACCCGCCAGAAGATTCTCGACGCCGCCGAACGCGAGATCGGCGCCAGGGGCTTCTCGGAGGCTTCGATTGCCACCATCACCGCCGAGGCGGCCGTCGCCCAGGGCACGTTCTATCTCTATTTCCGCTCCAAGGAGGAGGTCCTGCGCGAACTGGTGCTGCGCATGGGGCGGCGGCTCAGACACCATCTGACGCTGGCGACGAGCGGGGCTGGCGACCGCATGCAGGTCGAACGGCGCGGCATCCGCGCCTTTCTCGAATTCGTCCGCGACAATCCGAACCTCTACCGGGTCGTCGCCGAATCGCAGTTCGTCGACCCGGCCATCCACCGCGCCTATTACGAGGAATTCGCCGCCGGCTACCGGCTCGGGCTCGAGGAGGCGGAGGCGCGCGGCGAGATCGCACCGGGGCATTCCGAGGTCCGCGCCTGGGCCCTGATGGGCGTCACCGACATGGTCGGGCGGCGCTATGCGATCTATGATCAGAGTGGCCCCTTGGATGCCATTGCCGAAGCCGCCTACGATTTCGTCGCCCATGGCATCGGCCCGCGCGCGGCCGGGCCTGGCCCGAAGGGCTGACAGGCCGGTGCCATGGTCCGGCACTGCGCGAGGTGTGCATGAAGACGCTGCCTGACCTCTGCCGCCGCCGCGCCGAACTGAGCCCGGAGGCCATCGCCTTCGAGGAGGTTGGCGGCCGCACGGTGTCCTTCGCAGCGATGGACAGGGGTGCGGGGCGAGGCGCCGCCTATCTCGCCGGTCTTGGGCTCGTCGCCGGCGACCGGGTCGCCGTGCTCTGCCACAACAATGCAACCTTCTTCGAACTGCTCTTCGCCTGCGCCCGGGCACGGCTCATTCTGGTGCCGTTGAACTGGCGGCTGACACCGGCGGAACTCGGCCCGATCCTGGCCGATTGCGGCGCAGGCCTTCTGATCGCGGACGCGGCAACCGAGCCGCTGGCGCACGCGCTCTCCGGACAGGTGCGCCTGCTGTCCCTCGCCGCCTATGTGGCGGGCAGCGCGGCCTGCGAGCCGGTCGCCGCGGTGCCGCTTTGGGAGACCGACTGCATCTGGTACCTGCTCTACACCTCGGGCACCACCGGCCGGCCGAAAGCCGTCATCCAGACGCCCGGCATGGCGCTCGCCAATGCCGTCAACATCCAGCAGGCGACCGGCATGGGCGCCGGCGACGACACGCTGAACTACCTGCCGCTTTTCCACACCGCCGGCATCAACCTCCACGCCCTGCCGCTCTTCATCGCCGGCGGCACGTCCCGCATCATTCCGAAATTCGACCCCGACGCGGTCATGGCGCTGATCGGCCGACGCAGGATCTCGCTGTTCTTCGGGGTCCCCGCCGTCTACCAGGCGCTGAGCCTGCATCCGGACTTCGACACCACGGATTTTTCCTGCGTCCGCCACTGGGGATGCGGCGGCGCGCCGATCTCCGAGCCCCTGCTGCACGCCTTCGGCCGCCGCGGCGTCACCGTCTGCAACGGCATGGGCATGACGGAAACGGGTCCGACCCTTTTCCTGATGGACCGGGCCCACGCAGCGACCAAGATCGGCTCGGTCGGAAAACCGCAGATCCTGGCGGAGGTCCGGCTCGTCGATGACAAGGACGAGGACGTCGCGCCCGGTGAGGCCGGCGAAATGCTGTTCCGCGGCCCCGGAATCACCCCCGGCTATTTCAACCAGCCGGAGGCGACCGCCCGCGCCTTCGCGCCCGGTGGCTGGCTGCGCTCGGGGGACGTTGGACGCCAGGATCGCGATGGCTACTACTATGTCGTCGACCGCATCAAGGACATGTTCATCTCGGGCGGCGAGAACGTCTTCCCCGCCGAGGTCGAAAACGTCCTGCACGGCCATGCCGCCGTCCTGGAGGCCGCGGTTCTCGGCGTCGCCGATCCGGTCTGGGGCGAGGTCGGCCATGCGGTCATCGTCCTGCGCCCAGGCGCCACCACGACCCCTGACGAGATCCGCACCCATGCACGCGGGCATCTGGCCAGCTACAAGGTTCCGCGGCACATCACCATCGTTGCGGATTTCCCGCGCACGGCCGCCGGCAAGATTCAGAAACATGTGCTGCGCACCCTCGTCGCCGGTGACGGGGGGTGACGGCCTTGCAGCTGCCGCCCGCCGCGCTCACCGACATCGGCACGGGGCGCCCGCTCGTCTTCCTGCACGGCTGGTCGGTCGACCGGACGTTCTTTTCGGCCCAGGCGGCGCTCGCCGACGAGGGCTTCCGGGTCGTGGTGCCCGACCAACCCGGCCACGGTGACCGGCCCATCGGCCAAGTGCCGCCGACCATGGCAGGGCTCGCCGACGCCCTCGACGGCCTGCTCGCCGAGGCTGGCCTCGCCCCGGCAGTCCTCGTCGGCTGGTCGATGGGGGCAATGGTCGCCCTCGAACACATTTCCCGTCGTGGAACGGCCGGCATTGCCGGGCTGGTCATCGTCGACATGACGCCGAAAGTCGCCAACGGGGCGGATTGGACCTACGGCCTCACGGGGGGACAGGAGATCGCTGATGCCCTCGCGACCGCCGACCGGATGGAAAGCAACTGGCCGCTCTATGCCCCCCGCATCGCCCGGGCGATGTTCGCCGCGGACCGTGAGGACAGCGCTGCCCTGATCCGCCGCGCCGCGGACAGCATCGCGACCTGCGACCCCGTCGTGATGGCGGCTCTCTGGCGCTCCCTCGTCCTCGCCGACCACCGCGCCACGATCGAGAGCCTTCCTGTGCCAGTCCTGGCGATCGCCAGCACCCGCAGCCAGCTCTACGGCCCCGCTGTCGCCGGCTGGATCGCCGGCGCGGCGCCGCGCGGCGAGGCGGTGCTGATCGAGGGCACAGGCCATGCCCCCCATATCGAGGACCCCGGGGCCTTCAACGCGGCCGTCGCGCGGTTTGCCCGCGGTTTGTAAAGACCGTGACCGTCAGTCCGCGACGGGCTGCGACAGATCCGCACCCGCCAGCAGCCCCCGGCTGCGCTCGGTGAGGCGGGTGAGCAGCAGATCCAGCTGATCACGCTCCTGCGGCGAAAAGCCATCGCTGAGATCGGCCGCGAAACGCCGGGCGATCGGCACCAGGTCGGAATAGACGATGTGCCCTTCGCGGGTAAGGGACAGGAAGGCCTCCCTGAGGTCCTGCCGGTTGATCCGCCGCTGCACCAGCCGCCGGCGCATCAGGCTGGCGACGGCGCGCGAGACCTTGGTCTTGTGCATGTGGCTGTGGGCGCCGATGTCCTTGGCCGTCACCGATCCGAACTGCCCCAGGGTGGCGATGACCCGCCATTCGGGAATACCGAGCCCGTAACGTTCGGCATAGATCCCCGAGAGCGCCTGGCTCACAACATTGGCAAGAACGTTCAGCCGATAGGGCAGAAACGAATCCAGCTCGAGCTTGACATCGGACATCGACGACTTATCCGCAACCCGGACGTCCATGTGTGCTCCCTCTGGAAGAGCGTCAAATCAAAAATGGTTCGGTCAAGGAATCGCTTGCATCCTATGTCGTGACCGTATCGCCTGGCGATCCTTTTCGCAACGCGACAAATGTAAGACAACCCGCTGGGGTGGCGACTTCACCCAAGTGACTGGTCAAGCCGGCCCCGACAGGCTTTGATGCCGGACCGGCCACGCAAGACCGGATGAAGAACCCTTGTTTCCGGGATGAAGTGCCATGAAGCTCGCCTCACTCAAGCACGGTCGCGACGGCCGTCTCGTCGTGGTCTCCCGCGACCTGACCCGGGCCACCGATGCGTTTCCGGTTGTATCGACCATGCAGGCGGCCCTTGACGGCTGGAGCCGGCTGGCGCCTCGACTGGAGGATTTGGCCACACAGCTGGAACTGGGTTCGGTCCCCTCGTTCCGCTTCCATGAGCACGATTGTGCAAGCCCGCTGCCCCGTGCCTTTCAATGGGCCGACGGCTCGGCCTATGTGAATCACGTAGCGCTGGTGCGCCAGGCGCGCGGGGCCGAGATGATGCCCGCCTTCTGGACTGACCCGCTGATGTATCAGGGCGGCTCCGACACCTTCATCGGCCCGCGCGACCCTATCACGCTGCCCGACGAGGCTCATGGCATCGACTTCGAGGGCGAGGTGGCGGTGGTCACCGACGACGTGCCCATGGGCGTGACGCCGGAGGCGGCGCGCGGCCTCATCCGCCTCGTCATGATCGCCAATGACGTCAGTCTCAGGAACCTGATCGCGCCTGAACTCGCCAAGGGGTTCGGCTTCTTCCAGTCGAAGCCCTCCACCGCCTTCTCGCCGGTGGCCGTCACGCCCGAGGAACTCGGCAGCGCCTGGGTCGAGGGCAAGCTGCACCTGCCGCTCCTCGCCTATTTCAACGGCGAGCCCTTCGGCCGGCCCCAGGCCGGCATCGACATGACCTTCGACTTCGGCACGCTCATCGCCCATGCGGCGAAGACGCGCGCCCTCTCGGCCGGCACCATCGTCGGCTCGGGCACGATCTCCAACCGCGACGCCGATGGCGGCCCGGGCAAGCCCATTGCCGAGGGCGGCCTCGGCTATGTCTGCATCGCCGAGATGCGGACGGTCGAGACCATCCGCGACGGCGCCGCGAAGACGCCGTTCATGCGCTTCGGTGATTCGGTGCGCATCGAGATGAAGGATGCGGGCGGCCATTCGATCTTCGGCGCGATCGACCAGATCGTCCGCAAGCACCACGACTGAACGGCGCAGCGTGATCCCGCGCAGCCGCAAAGAGGCCTTCCATGTCCAAGTCTTTCGCGTCCACCGCCGACCTCGGCCCCAAGACCATCTCCTTCGACGAGTTGGGACGCGGGCTGTTCGCCTATACCGCCGAGGGTGATCCCAATTCGGGCATCATCATCGGCGACGATTCCTGCATGGTGATCGATGCGCAGGCGACCCCCGCCATGGCGGCGGACGTCATCGCACGGGTGCGCCAGGTCACCGACAAGCCGATCCGCTACGTGCTGCTGTCGCACTATCATGCGGTCCGCGTCCTCGGCGCCTCGGCCTATGAGGGAGCCACCATCATCGCCTCGGACGCCACCCGCGGGCTCATCGTCGAGCGCGGCGAGCAGGACAAGGCAAGCGAGATCGGCCGTTTCCCGCGACTCTTTCCCGGCGCCGAATCGATCCCTCCGGGGCTGACCTGGCCGCATGTCACCTTCGGGACGGAGATGACCGTCTGGCTCGGCAGCCGGGAGGTGAAGCTCATGCATCTCGGTCGCGGCCACACGGCCGGCGACACCGTCGCCTGGGTGCCGGATGCTGGCGTCGCCTTCACCGGCGATCTCGTCGAATACCACTCCGCCTGCTATTGCGGCGACGCTCATTTCCAGGACTGGCCGAAGACACTCAATGCCATCGAGGCGCTGGCGCCACGAGCGGTCGTGCCGGGGCGAGGGGCGGCGCTGACGACACCCGCCATGGTCGCGGACGGCATCCGCCTGACGCGCGACTTCCTGTCGACGCTCTATGGCTCGGTCGCCGACAGCGTGGCACAGGGACGGTCCCTGAAACAGGCCTTCGATGCCTGCCGCAAGGCGATGGATCCGAAATTCGCATCCTTCGCCATCTACGAGCATTGCCTGCCGTTCAACGTCTCGCGCGCCTATGACGAGGCGAGCGGCATCGCATGGCCGGTCATCTGGACCGACCAGCGCGACCGGGAGATGTGGGCCAACCTGCAGGGCTAGCGCGCTGCCCGCTCCCAGATGTTCTTCGTCACCTGCACGAAGGCGGTGGAGCGCAGTCCCGGATCCTTCATCGCCGCGGCGATCCGCGTCATCAGGCCGGCATCGCCCGACGCGACGGCGATGTCGAGCATGATCGCCCATTCGTCGTCGGCGGGCTCCTCGCCCTTGTTGCCGGCGGCGATCGCACGCATGCGGGTCTCCAGCTCCGCAACGCGGGCGATATAGGCCTTGGCGCCCTCGGAGGTGATGCGGGCCGCAACGGCGTCGGTCGCCTCCTTCGGGCCGCGCCCGACGAGGGCACGCCAGAGCGTCTCGAAGACGACGCCGATGCGCTCCTGCTCGAAGGTCACCCGGTTCAATTCGTCGATCCGGCCGAGCCTGACGAACAGTTCGCGCGCCTCCGGGACGGCCCCGCGCGCCACCAGCATCTCGACCGCCGTGTCGACGATGGTCCCGCGCACCTTGCCGGTCGCCTCCGCCGATTCGGCCACGGCGACGAGCTTGTCGGCGGCGAGGCTGCGCATCGGGCCGATATCCTCGTCCACCGACACGGTCTCGTCCTCCGGCAGCTTCAGGGCAGGACCGAAGGCGCGGATCCAGTCGGCGCGGCCCTCGCGCATGAGGATGCGGAGCATGCGGCTTGCCGATTCCGCATCGGCCGGCGTGTTGAAGGGCGGTCGCGCGGCGAGCGCCTTGCGGAAGCCGTCGAGATTGTTGGAAGCGATCGCGCCGCGCAGGACCATGTCCCAACTGTCGCGACGGGCGGTTTCGGGATCGTCGAAGGGCGCTGTCTGGTTGGCGCGGGCGCCACGGGCCCATTCGTCGATGGTCCGGGCAATGGCCATGTCGCCGCGACCGCCGGACTGCAGGGCCTGCGCCATCCGGCGGGTGTAGCGGTCCTTGATCTGGCCGGCGACGGTATCGGCCAGCGCCGGTTCCCGGGCGATGGCGATCTCCAGGATCTCGAGCCGCAGCTCGTCGCGGCTGTCATTCTCCACCAGCCGGTCAATGCGCGGCAGGGTATCGGCGATGCGGCCGGCGCGCGCCTCGTCGAGGATCAGGATCGAGGGCTCCGACAGAGCGGACGGCTGCGGCTGGTCGAGCCCGAGTTCGCGATAGGCGCCGGCGAAGTCCCCCTTGCGGGCCAGATGCTCGGCGCGCACCGGCACGATGCGTTCCTTGATCCCGTCGACGCTTGCCACCCGCGCCCAGGCCTCGTAGCGAGCCATCCAGCGATCGCGTGCCGCAGGGTCGGGATCGCTCTGCAGAAAGGCCTCGAAGGCAGCCGTCGCAGCCCATCCTTCCGGTTCCGCCGACGCCGCCTTCAGCGCCAGTTCTGCCGTGCAGGCCGGCACCGGAGCGGCGAGGCAGGCCGCCTCATCGACTGACACCTCGATGGCGTGGGGCGACTGGGCACCAACCGGGAGCGCAAGGAAGAGTGCCGATGCGGCAACCGCCGAAAGGAGGGCGTTTCGCAGGAAGCGGGTCATGTCGAGCCTCGTGTCAGGGCCGAAGAGCGGGGTACATGAGGGCAAGCTGCAAAGCAACGCGCCACGCCGACGCGCTGCACCCCATGGCAGCGGCCTGCAGCGCTGGCGCCCGTTTGAACGGCTCGCCCCTTGGCATCCTGTCGTGTATAAACACCGCTCCCTGAACTTGGTCGGTCCAGACTACAGGGGCGGGATCACTTTTCCGCGCGAAGCGATTGTCGCGTGTGGGCGTCGAGAGGATGGAAGATCATGGGCGAGCGTTGGAGCCCGTCGAGTTGGCGGTCGAAACCGATCCTGCAGGTGCCGGTCTATCAGGACCAGGCGGCCTTGGCGGAGGTTGAGAAGCGCCTGTCGGGTTTTCCGCCGCTCGTTTTTGCGGGTGAGGCGCGCAACCTCAAGAAGGCCCTCGCGAAAGTCGCAAAGGGCGAGGCCTTCCTGCTGCAGGGCGGCGACTGCGCCGAGAGCTTTGCCGAGCACGGGGCGGACAATATCCGCGACTTCTTCCGCGCCTTCCTGCAGATGGCAGTGGTGATGACCTATGCCGGCGGCATGCCGGTGGTGAAGGTTGGCCGCGTCGCCGGCCAGTTCGCCAAGCCGCGCTCGGCCGACACCGAGACCATTGACGGCGTGACGCTGCCCTCCTACCGCGGCGACATCATCAACGACATCGCCTTCACCCCCGAGGCGCGCGAGCCGGATCCGATGCGTCAGGCCATGGCCTACCGGCAGTCGGCGGCGACGCTGAACCTGCTGCGCGCCTTCGCCTATGGCGGCTATGCCAATCTCGACAACGCGATGAAGTGGATGCTCGGCTTCGTCAAGGACACGCCGGCCAACGACAAGTACCGGCACCTGGCGGAGCGGATCGAGGAGGCCCTCGATTTCATGCGCGCCTGCGGCATCGACCCCGAGGCCCATCCGGAGATGCGCACCACCGAACTCTACACGAGCCACGAGGCGCTGCTGCTCGGCTACGAGGAGGCGCTGACCCGCGTCGATTCCACGTCCGGCGACTGGTATGCGACCTCCGGGCACATGCTGTGGATCGGCGACCGCACGCGCCAGCCGGACCACGGCCATGTCGAGTATTTTCGCGGCATCAAGAACCCCGTCGCCTTCAAGTGCGGCCCGAGCCTCGATGCCGACGGCCTGCTGAAGCTGCTCGACGTGCTCAATCCCGAGGACAAGGCCGGCCGCATCACGCTGATCTGCCGCTTTGGCGCCGACAAGGTCGAGAAGCACCTGCCCGCCCTCATCCGCGCCGTCGAGCGCGAGGGACGCACGGTGGTCTGGTCCTGCGATCCCATGCACGGCAACACGATCAAGGCGGCCAATGGCTACAAGACGCGCCCCTTCGATCTGGTCATGGGCGAGATCGAGCGCTTCTTCGCCATTCACGAGGCGGAGGGCACCTATGCCGGCGGCATCCATCTGGAGATGACCGGCAAGAACGTCACCGAATGCACCGGCGGCCGCGCGGCCATCACCGATCTCGATCTCTCAGACCGCTATCACACCTATTGTGATCCGCGGCTCAACGCCGAACAGGCGCTGGAGGTCTCCTTCAAGGTGGCGGAGATGCTCAAGCGCCAGCGGCTCAACCGTGCGCCCGCCGTGCGCGAGGCCGCCGAATAGGCCGCCCCTGCGTCCCGCCAAACGGCGAAAAGGCCCGCTCCGGGACACCGGAGCGGGCCTTTTTGATGCAGGTGGTGCCAATTCAGTATTTGATGCCGACGCCGGCGCGCACCGCATGCAGCGTGACAGGCACGCCGCCCATCGAGGGGATTCGCAGGAACTGGTATTCGGCACGGACGAAGATGTTGTTGGTGATCAGCGCCTCGACACCGGTGCCGAGGGCGAAGCCGAAGCCGATGACGCCGTTCGAGGACCGGGTGGAGTTCACGAGATCGCTATAGGGCATCGTCCAGTCGACGGCGTCGGCCGTGTCCGTGTCGATCCGCTGATAACCGGCACGATAGGAGACCGACGTATTGCCGCGGGCGATGGCGAGGCCGGCAGTGAAATAGGGCATCACCCGGCCATAGGCCCAGCCGGCCCTCATACGGGCGGTGAAATAGTCGGTCAGCGATGCCCTGACCGTCGTGCTCTGCGAAAAGGCGTCGGTGAAGCCGGTCTGCGCATAGAGGACGGCGAAGGGCTGGGTCCAGGTGCGTGCACCGCCTCCGCCGCTGGCGATGCGGTTGTAATCGAATTCGAAGCCGATCACCGCATCCTCGAACTGCGCCTGATAGCCAGCGAAGACGCCGAACATCACGGGGGTCCCCCGGACAGGGTCCACGTTGATGAAGGTCGGCGCGGCGGCCCCCGACGGCGGATTCAGAAAGTAGAGGCCGTTGAGCAGGCGCTCGGCTTCGCGCCGCGCCATGGCCTGCGTGTCCGCCGTCATGCTTCCGATGCCGCCCTGAACACCGCCGTAGAAACCCGTCCAGTTCGGAGCCAAATCGTCATGGACCGGCAACGACCCCCTGAGCGCCATGTCTGCCGCCTGGCCGGTCACCGTCATGGCCAGCGTCATCGCCAGCGCTGCCAAACCCGTCGTCACTGTCGAACGCGCCGTCATGCCGGCCTCCTCGTGAGTCTCGGCTGTCTGCAACCGATCTCGATGGCCACCATTCATGAATCATCAAGGTTACCGCCCGGTTAAGCGCGGTGGGCCGCTCTGCCGCTGACGCATTGAGAACCGCCGGCCTGCGCGTTACATCTCGCTGATGACAAAGATGCCCTCCTCGCTTCTCATCGCCGTGGCCCAGCTCAATCCCGTGATGGGCGACGTCGCGGGCAATCTCGCCCGGGCCCGCGCCGCCCGTGCCGACGCGGCAGCGGCCAATGCCGACCTGCTCGTCTTCTCCGAACTCTTCATCTCGGGCTATCCGCCGGAGGATCTGGTGCTGAAGCCGGCCTTCCAGGCGGCCTGTCGGCAGGCGACCGAGGCCCTCGCCCGCGACACGGCCGACGGCGGGCCAGCGCTGCTCGTCACCACCCCCTGGGCCGAGGGCGGACGGGTCTTCAATGCCGTCGTCCATGCCGATGCCGGCCTGATCCAGGCCGTCCGTTTCAAGGTCGACCTGCCGAACTATTCGGTCTTCGACGAGAAGCGCGTCTTCGCGCCGGGGCCGCTGCCGGGTCCTGTCAATGTGCGCGGCGTGCGCATCGGCGTCCCCATCTGCGAGGACATCTGGGGCGAGGAGGTCGTCGAGACCCTGTCCGAGACCGGAGCCGAACTGCTGATCGTCCCCAACGGCTCGCCCTACCGCGAAAGCGTCTATGACGAGCGCATGAGCACCATCGTCGCGCGGACCACCGAGAGCGGCCTGCCGCTGCTCTATGTCAACCAGATCGGCGGCCAGGATGAGCTGGTCTTCGACGGCGCCTCGCTGGCGGTGAACGCCGACCATCGGCTCGCCATGCAACTGCCCGCCTTCACCGAGGCCATGGCCCTCGTCCAGGCGACCAAGACGGACGGCACCTGGCGCCTCTCCGGACCCATCCATGGGCATGACAGCGGCGACGAGGCCAATTATGCGGCCTGCGTCCTGGGCCTGCGCGACTATGTCGAGAAGAACCGCTTTCCCGGCGTGGTGCTGGGCCTTTCCGGCGGCATCGATTCGGCCATCTGTGCCGCGATGGCGGTCGATGCTCTGGGGCCTGATCGCGTCCATTGCGTGATGCTGCCCTACCTCTATACGTCGGAGGATTCCCTGAAGGACGCCTTCGACTGCGCCAAGGCCCTCGGCGTGCGCTACGACATCGTGCCCATCGCCGCGGCAGTGGACGGGCTGGAGGCGACTCTCGCGCCCCTCTTCAAGGGTACGACCCGCGACATCACCGAGGAAAACCTGCAGAGCCGCGCCCGCGGCACCATCCTCATGTCCATCTCCAACAAGTTCGGCGCCATGGTGGTGACGACGGGCAACAAGAGCGAGATGTCGGTCGGCTATGCCACGATCTATGGCGATATGAACGGCGGCTACAATCCGGTGAAGGATCTCTACAAGTCCGAGGTCTTCCGCCTCTCGGCCTTGCGCAACCGCTGGAAGCCGGCTGGCGCCCTCGGCCCGGATGGCGAGGTCATCCCGGTCAACATCATCGTCAAGCCGCCGACCGCCGAACTGCGCGAGAACCAGAAGGATCAGGATTCGCTGCCGCCCTATGACGTCCTCGACGCCATCCTGGAGCGCCTGGTGGAACGCGAGGCCTCGGTCGCCGCCATCGTCGCGGAAGGCTATGACCTCGACACGGTGAAGAAGGTGGAGCGCCTCCTCGGCATTGCCGAATATAAGCGCCGCCAGGCCGCCCCCGGCGTCAAGGTCACCGCGCGCAATTTCGGCCGCGACCGCCGCTATCCGATCGTCAACCGCTTCCGCGATTCCGGCGAGGCGCTGCCGGTGCCGGACATGACCGTGGTCAACCCCACCGCCATGCCGAAGCTCGACGTCGTGGACTTCTGACCACCCGCCCGGCGCGTCTGCTCCGCAGCGGCCCTATTGCCCCAGAGTGAAGGAATAGGTGACGCTGGTGCCGACCGTGAACTGGTTGGCACTGCCGCGCTGGGTGACGAGCGGAGCGCCGGCCGCACTCCCGGCGAGCCAGTCATAGGCCGCAAAGCCGGTGACGGTCCAGCCGGCATCGAAGCGATAGGCCACCTGTGCCACCGCGCCATATTTCATCAGGCCGCCGCGCGCCTGGAAGGCAGCGAGCCCCGAGGCGATGCTCTCAGGCGCCGAGACCGAGAAATAGGTGGAGGCGTAGCGGTCGCTCCCGAAGAAGGAGCGCGGGCCGACCGAAACGGTCCAGCGCGGCGCCGGCCGCCAGATGACATCGGCGCCGGCATTGCCGACCAGCGCGGCATGACCGCCGATACCGTGGCGCACCGCCGCGCGCAGCCGCAGCCACTCGACCGGGAAAAGCTCCGCAAAGGCGCCGGCCTCGATGGTGAAGCCGACATCGGCGAGGCCGGCGAGCCTGGCATCGTCGCGCGCCCGGCGTGCGCCCGTCAGGGTGAGGTTCGGCCCGACGCGCAGCCATCCGAGATCGACGATGGCCGGTGCGATGCCGTCGTCGAAGGAAGAGAAGCGCTCCGGCGAGCCAGGGGCGCGGAGCGACAGGCGCGGCAGGATCATCGGCCCGAGCCGGCTCGACCCCATCCACAGGGGCACGGCGGTGACGGTGCCGCCCAGCGTGACCGTCCAGCCGCGGGCAGCCTCGGGCAGGGGCTGGGACGACGCGGGAAGAGCGGCAAGGCCGAGGACCGCCGAGGCGATGAGAATACGGGACAGCATGAACACGGGCTACGCTTGAAGAGGGTGATCCGACGGTAGTCGAGCGGAGTTAACGGGATACTCTTACGGCTGACCGCCTTCACCGGATCCTGCACCCGCACACCGCGGAGGCTGGACCTCGCCGCGCCGCCGGGCTACTGCGACCACTGGAAAGACCAGATCGAGGCCACTCGCCATGACCGATCCCGAAATCCTCAAGCGTGACGCCGCGGCCAAGGCGCTCACCTTTGTCGAGGACGGCATGCGCCTCGGCCTCGGCACGGGCTCGACGGCGAAGCACTTCGTCGATCTCCTGGCCGAACGGGTGAGGTCCGGCCTCAAGGTGGTCGGCGTGCCGACCTCCGAGGTGACGCGGGCCCAGGCCGAGCGGCTCGGCGTGCCGCTGACGACCCTCGACGAGACGCCGGCACTCGACATCACCATCGACGGCGCCGACGAGATCGACCCGGCGCTCAACCTCATCAAGGGGGGCGGCGGTGCGCTGCTGCGCGAGAAGATCGTCGCTGCCGCCTCGGACCGCATGATCGTCATCGCCGATGCCTCCAAGCGGGTCGCCACCCTCGGTCGCTTTCCGCTGCCGATCGAGGTGAACGCCTTCGGGCTCGGCGCCACCGAACGCGCCGTCTCCCGGGTCCTCGAGGCCTGCGGCTGCCCCGGCCCCCTGACGCTGCGCCGCAAGGCCGACGGCCATGTTTTCGTCACGGACGGCGGGCACATGATCCTCGATGCGGCCTGCGCGCGAATCCCAGATCCCCCCACGCTCGGCTCCCGTCTTCACTCCGTGCCCGGTGTGGTCGAGCACGGCCTGTTCATTGGTCTGGCGTCCATCGCGATCATCGCTTCCCCTGGCGGCGCAGAGGTCGTAGGACGTGTTTGACAATCGAGCCGCCTCGGTCAGGCGCGGCCTCAAGACTTCCCGAGGAGTGATCCCGATGTTCGTCCGTTCGTTTGCAGCAGCCCTGGCGGCCTGCGCCCTCATCACGACCGCCGCCACGGCGCAGACCCAGAGGCCGGCGGCGCCCCTCGCCCAGGCGGCGCCCCAGGCGGCCGCCGCCGCGCCGGCGCCTGCCGCCGACCATGTCGCCCTCGCCCGTCAGGTTGTCGAGCTCTCCGGGGCCTCGGCCTCCTTC
The DNA here is from genome assembly GCF_022843985.1 of Phreatobacter sp. GTDB lineage: Bacteria > Pseudomonadota > Alphaproteobacteria > Rhizobiales > Phreatobacteraceae > Phreatobacter. The sequence goes on from NZ_JALHMP010000004.1 coordinate 158,223, forward strand.
GAGAACGTCATCCCCGCTTTCGTCGAGCAGGCGAAGTCGCTGTTCCTGCCGACCAATCCCGATCTTGGCCGCCAGTTCAACGAGGTCGGCGACCAGCTCAAGGCCGAGTTCCAGCCGCGCGTCAACGAACTGATCCAGGGCATCGCCGTGGCCTATGCCCAGCGCTTCACGGTAGAGGAACTACGCCGCATCCAGGCCTTCTACCAGTCGGCGGATGGCCAGAAGCTGGTGCGCACTATTCCCTCGATCATGGAAGAGACCTTCGGCCGGTCGCAGCAGTGGAGCCAGGTGGTGACGCGGGACATCGTCGCCCGCTTCCGCGAGGAATTCGCCAAGCGCGGCATCCGGCTCTGAGGTCGGACGGCTCTCATCCATTCCCGCAGTCTCAAGCGCCGGCCTCGTGCCGGCGTTGTCGTGTCCGGCTCTCCACGGCGCCACGATCGGCTGGCTGCCGCGCATTCGCCGTTCAACTCTTAAATTCCCTACGTATTCATCTCTGATGACTGATGTATATCAAGGACAGACCGGTATCTCCGCCTTAGCCTTTTCCGAACTTGATGGAAAAGGAGGTCCGCATGAACATTGTCAGAACATCAATCGCGGCAGGAATTCTTGGCGCCTGCTTCATCGTCCTGCCCGCATCGGCGCAAACCATTCCCCAGCGTGATCCGGCCGTGGCCGGCGCCTTGGCGGCGATCACCCCCGACGGCCAGGTCGAGATGCAGGGCCGTCGTGGCGGCGGCTTCCGCACTGGTGGCGGGGGCGTCCGAGCCGGTGGTGGTGGTGGCGGCCGGGGAGGCTTCCGCGGTGGCGGCGGCCGGGGAGGCTTCCGCGGTGGCGGCGGCCGGGGCGGGTTCGGCGGCGGCGGTGGTGCGGGAGCAGCCGCGGTGGCGATCGGCATACTCGGGGCCGCGATCATCGCTTCCGAGGCGGCACGGGCCCGTGCACCTCGCGATTGCTGGATCGAGCGCCAGCGGGTCCGTGACGAGTGGGGCCGCACGATCGGCTTCCGCCGCGTGCGCATCTGCAACTGAACTCGGGTTCAGACTGGACAACAGGCCTGCGCGCCGGGAAACCGGCGCGCAGGCCGCTCCGGTTTCGTGAGAGGTCGGGCCTCGGCACTGAGGATGGGGACCGGACGACGTCGATCCATGAGCGCGGGCGCCGTCTCACGCTCCTCGCGCGCTTGTGTCCTCGTCTGCCTGTGATAATCGCTTGATCGACCCATCTGTCGGGTGCGGCCAATCCGCGACGGACGCCGGTTGTTTCAAGGATGCCCTTATGACCTTCGACGTCGACCTCTTCGTGATCGGTGGCGGCTCGGGCGGCGTGCGGGCGGCCCGCATCGCCGCGACCCACGGGGCCAAGGTCATGCTGGCCGAAGAATACCGGATGGGGGGCACCTGCGTCATCCGCGGCTGCGTGCCGAAGAAACTGATGGTCTATGCCTCGCAGTACCACGAGCATTTCGCCGATGCCGCGGGCTTCGGCTGGACGGTCGGTCCGGCGACATTTGACTGGCCGACCTTCATCGCTGCGAAGGATAAGGAAATCGGCCGCCTCGAAGGCCTCTATGGCGCCAACCTCGTCAAGGCCGGCGTCGAGATTGTCGCGCAGCGCGCCACCATCGCCGGCCCGCAGGCCGTCCGCCTCGCCGATGGCCGTGTCGTCACTGCCCGGCACATCCTGGTCGCCACCGGCGGCCGTCCCTCGACCGACGACGCCCTGCCGGGGCGTGACCTGGCCATTTCCTCCAACGAGGTCTTCCACCTCGCCGAACAGCCAAAGCGCATCGTCATCGCTGGCGGTGGCTATATCGCCGTGGAGTTCGCCGGCGTCTTTGCCGGCCTCGGATCGGAGGTGACGCTCGTCTATCGCGGATCGAAGATCCTGCGCGGCTTCGACGAGGATGTCCGCGGCCACCTCATGGCGGAGTACCGGAAGAAGGGCATCCGCCTGGTCATGGGCGAGGTTTTCACCAGCCTCAGCCGCACGCCGGGCGGCATTGCGGTCGCCTTCAAGAACGGCCAGGCGCCGATCGAGGCGGACCAGGTGCTGATGGCGATAGGCCGAAAGGCCAACACCGCCGGTCTCGGCCTCGCCGAAGCCGGCGTCACCCTCGGCGCAGGCGGCGAGATCATCGTCGACGAGGAGAGCCGCACCTCCGTGCCCTCCATCTATGCGGTCGGCGACGTCACCGACCAGGTCAACCTGACACCGGTCGCTATCCGTGAGGGCCATGCCTTCGCCGACACCGTCTTCGGCGGCAAGCGCTGGACGGCCGATCACGCCATCATTCCGACGGCCGTCTTCTCCGAGCCGGAGATCGGCACGGTGGGCCTGTCGGAGGAGCAGGCGCGGCTGTCGGGCTGCGCCCTCGACATCTACAAGGCGACCTTCCGGCCGATGAAGCATACGCTGTCGGGCCGCGACACCCGGATGTTGATGAAACTCGTCGTCGACGGCGAGACCGACAAGGTCCTCGGCGTCCATATCTGCGGACCTGACGCTGGGGAAATGATCCAGCTCGCCGGCATTGCCGTGAAGATGGGCGCCACCAAGGCCGACTTCGATGCGACCATGGCGGTTCACCCGACCGCCGCGGAAGAACTCGTGACCATGCGCACGCCGAGTGCGCGTTACCCGAAGGGCTAGCCGGTGCCGCCGGCCTAGCCGCAATCGCCGATGAGGCGCTGGGCCACCCAGCCGATGCGGCCGGTGCGGAATTCCGGCTGGCTCGGGGTATTGAGCTCGCCGTTCCAGGAGATGACCTGCGTCCACCGCCCGGAGCGGATGACCTCGCCCTGGTTGCGGGCCCGCAGGTGGACGCTGTGGCCGGTCTTCATGCGGGCGATCAGCCGTGAGTCGGCGGACGGCCCTGCCCGGAGCGCGGCGAAGCCGTCGGGCGTCGGCAGGACCTCGCAGACGGCGTTGATCGCCTTGGCGGGTGAGGCGGCCCCCATCAGCCCAAAGAAGGCGGCGGCGAGGGTGGCCTTCGAGGCGAGGCGGGTCATGGGCGCAGTCTCCGGCGGGCGGTGCCACCGCAATAGGGCCGCGGTCGTTCCGGGGCGTGACGGCGAAGGCTGTCCCGACATTTCAAATGCAGCGGCGGCGCTGCGCCTCGCTCAGCGCGGCGTGATGGTCAGCGTGCCGATGGCGCCGCGTTCAATATCACTGCGCCGGGTGCGCATGGGGAGATACTGGACCGCGGCCCAGCGCCCGGCGAGGTTGCGGTAGAGGCGCGAGGTCGGCAGGCCCGACTGCCCGGTGGAATGCATGAACAGCGAGCGCTCCGGATCGGCCATGTCGTAGATCGCTCTCAGCGAAGCCGCATGGCGCGACACGAAAGGCTCGGCCTCGTTGCGGATCGTATGCCGGTTGACATTGACCGTGTAGGTGTCGCCGGGAACCGGCACCCGCACGTCGAACAGCGCTGCCAGCCCCGGCACCCGCGCGAAGGGCCGATGTTCGGAGCGCGCGTCATGAGCAACGCCCCAGCGCCAGGCACGCCAGTCCGCACCATAGCGACGCTCGAGATCGGCAAGCGCGAGGTCGAGGGCGCGCGACACCAGCACCGGACAGGTGGAGGCCTCGCCGGCGCCGGCGACGCCCAAGCACCAGGCCCCCTGCCCGCCCGCATCGGAGAGCACGGCCTTCATGAACACCTGCCGCTGGTCCCAGAGCGCGGGGAAGAGGTCCGGCCCGAGTTCGTCAGCATAGACGAGGCGGGCGAACTCGCGCATCCAGGCGGTGACGAGCAGGGGCTCGGCCCGATCCAACGCCATGGTGCCGTCGAACCCCGCGAGGGCAGCGACCACCTCCCGCACCCGTTCCGGCATCGCGCGCGCCCGCGCGGCCTCCCCTGTCCGATGGGCCGCCAGCAGCAGCGGCAGGATCTCCCGCACCGCGCCCGAGCGGTGGTCAGCCTGGATCCGCCGGAACGAGCCGACCGAGTGGGCCTCCCGACCGGCCAGAAGCTCCGCGATCCGTTCGGCGCGGTGCGGCGTCGCCCATTCATAGGTGATGTGGTGCGGATAGCCGGGCGGGGTGATCCGCTCGTTCGCGGTAATCTTGAAGCCGCGCGCCGGGTTGAACTCCTGCGGCAGATCCTCGAAAGGGATGAACCCCGCCCAGTCGTAGCGGGAATCCCAGCCAGGCGCCGGGAAGAGCCCTTTCAGGTCGTTCTCCGGCTTGCGCACCGGCACCCGGCCCGCCGCCACTAAACCGATATTCCCGTCCACGTCGGCATAGACCATGTTCTGCTGCGGGGCGTGGTAGTGCCGCGCCGCCGCCATGAACTCCGGCCAGTCGCGGGCGCGGTTGAGCCGCGCGAAGGCCTGGACGGTGAGATTGTCCGGGCTCAGCGCCGTCCACTGCAGCGTGAGCGCATGACCCTCCGGCACCGCCCGGGTCGCGCTGGCCGAGGCACCATCGGAAATGACCGGTCCATGACGGGAGAGGCGCACGGTGAGAACCACGTTGGGCGCGCCGCGCACGCCGATGACCTCGCGCACGGTCTCGAAACGGGCCCAGCCATCTGGTGTCTGATAGCGCCCGGAATCACTGGGATCGATCCGCTGGATATAGACGTCCTGCACGTCCGGCCCAGTATTGGTGAAGCCCCAGGCGATGCGGTCATTGCGGCCGAGGACGACGCTCGGAACGGCGGGCATGGTGGCGCCGATGACCGTCCCGGAGGGCGACGTCAGCCGCGCGAAATACCACAGTGCTGGCGCCGACAACCCCAGATGCGGATCGTTGGCGAGGAGCGGCCGTCCCGTTTCGGAGCGGGCGCCCGACACCACCCAACTGTTGGAGCCAACGCCCTTGAGGCCGAGCCCCAAGGGCTCGATGAGGGTGGCTGCGCGCCGGGCCTGAGGCGCCAGTGACCGATAGAGCCCCGCATAGTCCGGGAGATCGGGAAAGCTCTCGCCAGGGGCCGCGGGAAGGAACTCGGCGATCTGCCGCATCGTCAGGCCGCGCTGCACCAGGCGCAGACGGGTCAGTTCGGCATTGAGATTGCCGCCGAGGTCGAGGGCCATCATCAGCGACCATCCGATCGAATCGATGGGCGACCAGGGCTCGGGCGCAGGTGCCTGCAGCAGCTGAAATTCGGGCGGCAGCGGCCCGGCTCGTGTCGCCAGATAGGCGTTCACCCCCCGCGCATAGGCGGCGAGCAACACCCGGGTTTCCCCGTCGAGATTGGCGAAGATCGCCTCGGCGGTCCGCCTGATGCCGAGGGTACGGAGGAATCGGTCAGTCTCCAGCCCGGAAGCGCCGACGATCTCCGCCAGGCGGCCGTTGGCGATGCGTCGATTCATCTCCAACTGCCAGAGCCGATCCTGGGCATGGACGAAACCCAGTGCCGCCGTCGCATCCTGCTCGCTGGTTGCGAAAATATGCGGGATCCCCTCCCCGTCCCGGACGATCTCGACCGGGCGCTCGAAACCCGGCAAGGCGATGGTGCCGGCGACCTGCGGCTCGATTGCACGCACATACCAGGCGACGAGGGCCGCGACGCCCAGCAGGGCGACCAGGAGAACCCGGAGGCTCCACGTCATCAGGCGGCGGAGAAGACGCATGGCACGACACCCGTTGCAAGCGGCGGGAGTTGATCATCCGACCGGGAACCGGGCAAGCTACCCGCCTTTCGACACCAGCAACCCGCACCACCGCCGACGAGGAGATCACCATGGCCGACAATGATGATGCGGCAGCCGTCGAGCGGACGGCGAAGCGCATCTTCGCGCTGCAGAACCCCGGCAAGCCCTGGCCGGGCGACGCGGCGGCGAAGATGGGCGATAAATCGCGCGGCGGCACGCTGGCGAAGAAGGACCGCGGCGGCGGCGAAGGCTGACGCGCTCAGCGCCCGCGGCGCATGGTCAGCGTTACCCAGCCCTCGATCTCCTCGCGCATCACGAGACGCAGGCCGCGGTCACGATAGGCCGAAACCACGAGATTGGCGTGGGGCGGAATGATGCCCGACAGCACCACCGTGCCACCGGGGGCGACCAGCCGCACAAGGTCCGTGGCGAGCCCGACCAGCGGACGCGGCAGGATGTTGGCGAGGATCAGGTCATAGGGGGCACCGCGGCGGAAGCGCGCGTCCTTCAGGCCCGCGGCATGGATGACCCGCACATAGCCGCGGGCCCTGTTGAGAACAGCATTCTCGTGGGCGGCGTCCACCGACACGCGGTCGATGTCGGAGGCGAGCACCGGCACCCGGTGGCGCAAGCCTACGGCGATGGCGAGCACGCCGGTTCCCGTGCCTACGTCGAGCGGCCGGAAGGCGCGGGCCGCCTTGGCCAGCCGGTCGATGGCGCGCAGGCAGCCGAGCGTCGTGCCGTGATGGCCGGTGCCGAAGGCGAGGGCCGCTTCGATCTCGATGGGAATGGCGTTGGCCGACACCTTGTCGCGGTCATGCGATCCGAAAACCGTGAAGCGCCCGGCCACGACAGGCTTCAGGCCATCGAGCGAGGTGCGCACCCAGTCGCGTGACTCGATGGCATGAAAGGTCACGCAGGCGGCGACCGCCTCGCCTGCCGTCGCGCGCACCAGCGCACGCACATGGTCTTCATCGGGCGCATCGCGAAAGAACACCTCGACCAGCCAGATCCGGCCATCAGGCGCCTCGAAGGCGGCGACCGCCGTCTCGGCGGGGTCGAACATCTCGCCGATGAGGTCACCGACCTTCCGCGCCGCCCTCTCCGAGGTTTCGAGACGCATGAGATGGGTGGGTGACACGGGGTGCAGACCTTCGAGCATGCCGCGTGATAACGCCGCATCCGGACAATGTCATCAGCCCGGATGGGTAATACAAAATCTGCCTCATGAGTGCCGTAGCGTAATGAAAACAACAGGTTGCGCTGCACAAATTCTACGCAGAACGAAATACCCCATTTATTTCAGAGTGTTACCAATACCGCGCCAGGTTCGCGATTTACCAATTGCTAACCGCTTCATCCGACCTTCCGTGGGAGGAGACCCCGCCGATGAAAGCCTTTGCCAAGACCGAAGAGACTACCCCGTCGCTGGACACGATCCTGGCCGCGACCCGCAGCGTGAAAGGCACGACATCGGCGAGGATCGAGGAGATCCACAAGATCACCGACGGCCTGCGCATGCTGGCCCTCAATGCCCTCATCGAGGCGGCGCGGGCCGGCGAGAACGGCCGCGGCTTCTCCGTCGTCGCCGCCGAGGTGCGCGAGATCTCCACCCGCGTCGGGAGCATCGCCCATCAGTTCTCGACGGAACTCGCCGGACAGATCGCCGGCCTCGAGGCGATGACCATGGCGATGAGCAGCCAGGCGGCCGGCCAGAGGCTGACCGATCTCGCGCTCAATGCCATCGAGCTGATGGACCGCAATCTCTATGAGCGCACCTGCGATGTCCGCTGGTGGGCGACCGACTCCGCCATGGTCGAGGCGCTCGCCGCGCCGGCGCCCGACCGGTCGGCCCATGCCGCGCAGCGCCTCGGCGTCATTCTCGGCGCCTACACCGTCTATCTCGACATCTGGCTCTGCGACCGCGACGGCCGGGTCGTGGCGAACGGCCGGCCGGAACGCTTTGCCGTCACCGGCCAGTCGGTGCGGCACGAGCCCTGGTTCACCCGCGCCATGTCGCTTGCGACCGGCGACGACTATACCGTGGCCGATGTCGCCCGGTCCGGCCCGTTGCACGATGCCGAAGTCGCCACCTATGCCACGACGGTGCGCGCCGGCGGCCAGGCGCGCGGCGCGCCCCTTGGCGTCCTCGCCATCCATTTCGACTGGGAGCCCCAGGCCCGCGCCATCGTCCAGGGCGTCCGCCTGTCGGAGGAGGAGGCTGGCCGCAGCCGCGTTCTCCTCGTCGACGCGCGCAAGCGCGTCATCGCCAGTTCCGACGGGCGCGGCGTGCTGAGCGAGACCCTCGCCTTCGACACCGGCGGCCGCAAGGCCGGTTTCACCCGCGACGCCAGTGGCACCACCACGGCCTTCCACCTGACGCCCGGCTACGAGACCTATGCCGGCCTCGGCTGGTACGGCGTGATCCAGCAGAAGGCGGGCTAGGCGCGGTTACTCGGCCGCCGCACGCCGGGTGGTCGGGTCAAAAGGCACGATCAGCAGCAGGCCGTCCGTCGCCGCCTCGGCGAATGCGGGGTCAGAGCGGAGTTGATCGATGCTGCGCGGTGCTGGAAAGGAGCTTTCCCGCAGCGCCTCCCAATCCTCGGCGGCGAAGGCGATCGCTTCCGCGGCATTGGCCACAGCCTCGTCGATCGTGTCGCCGGCCGAGAAAACCCCTGGCACGTCCGGAAACTGCACACCGTAGCAGCTGTCGGAATCCTTGTGGACGATGGCGATATAGCTCGGCATGGCGCGATACGAGGCTCGGATTACCGCTCGCGGGGCCAGCCCGCCTGTCGATCGATGGAATACACTGTTCCGAGCGGCAAGTCCCGCTTCGGGTGCGGGATGGTGACCATCCGGCGCAGGCCATCGTGGAAGAACTTGTGGTGCGAACCCTTCACGGCGCGCAGCCCATAGCCCTCGCGTTCGAGGCGGCGAATGATGTCGCGGCTGTCGCGGAGCATGACCGTGCCTCCGAATCGAGGTCTTTCCGGTCGTCGATAATTTCCATGTGTCGAGGAGAAGCAAGCAATCTCAATTAACAAATGGTTAAGGGAATGCCTCTTGACTTTCTGAAGGCGATATCACGCCGCCTGGACGAAACTGTCCACCACCTTCTTCTCGCCGGCCTTGTCGAACTGCACCGTGAGCTTGTTGCCCTCGGTCGACACCACGTCGCCATAGCCGAACTTCAGGTGGAACACCCGGTCGCCGGGCTGGTAGCGCGAGGGCTCGCCCGTCGACTTGGCAACGAGCTCGCCGTCGATGGTCCGCCCGCCCCCCGAGCGGTCGGTGAGCCGGCCCTGGAAGCCGCCGCGTCCTTCGGCGAAAGTCGCGCCAAAGGCTTGGCTGCCGGTCCGGCCGGTGAAGCGCGCCTGCGCCTCGTTCAGCGACTTCTGCGCCTGCGCCCGCTGCCAGCCGGGCGTCGCATAGGTCGAGGAGAAACTCTCCACCTTGTCGAAGCGGCTCTGGCCGAAGCCGCCGCGCCCCATGCCGCCATAGCCCGAGGTCCCGAGGCCTTCGGAGACCTCGACATGGTCGGGCGGCAGGTCGTTGACGAAACGGCTCGGCACGGTCGACTGCCAGAGACCATGGATGCGCCTGTTGCCGGCAAAATAGATCTTCGCCCGCCGACGCGCCCGGGTGATGCCGACATAGGCGAGACGGCGCTCCTCCTCCAGACCGGCACGGCCGTTCTCGTCAAGCGACCGCTGGTGGGGAAAAAGCCCCTCCTCCCATCCCGGCAGGAACACGGTCTCGAATTCGAGGCCCTTGGCCGAATGCAGCGTCATGATCGACACGGCATCCTCGGTCTCGCCCTCGCCGCGCGCTTCCGTGACCAGGGCGATATGTTCGAGGAAACCCGGGAGGTTCTCGAACTCCTCCATCGAGCGCACGAGTTCCTTGAGGTTTTCGAGCCGGCCTGCCCCCTCGGCGGTCTTGTCCTTCTGCCACATCTCCGTATAGCCGCTCTCGTCCAGCACGAGCTGGGCCAGTTCGGCATGGGGCATGGCCTCGATCTGCCCGGCCCAGCGTTCGAACTGGTCGATGAGGTCCTTCAGCGCCCGCCGCGCCTTCGGCTTCATCTCCTCGGTCTCCGTGAGCACCCGCGCCGCCTGCATCAGCGGCACGCCCTGGGCGCGCGCATGGTCGTGCAATTGCTGCAGGGTGGCGTCGCCAAGGCCGCGCTTCGGCGTGTTGACGATGCGCTCGAAGGCGAGATCGTCGGAGGCCTGAGCGACGCAGCGCAGATAAGCCAGCGCGTCGCGGATCTCCAGCCTTTCGTAGAAGCGCGGACCACCGATGACCCGGTAGGGCAGCCCGATGGTGATGAAACGGTCCTCGAACTCGCGCATCTGGAACGAGGCGCGCACCAGGATGGCCGCCTCGTTGAGCGCATGGCCCTGGCGCTGCAGCTGTTCCAGTTCCTCGCCGACCGACCGCGCCTCCTCCTCCGAATCCCAGACCGAGGTCAGCGTCGGCTTGGCGCCGTCCTCGCCGTCGGTGAAGAGCGTCTTGCCGAGCCGGCCCTCGTTATGGGCGATGAGATGGGCGGCGGCGGCCAGGATATGGCCGGTCGAGCGGTAATTGCGCTCCAGCCGGATCACCGTCGCGCCGGGAAAGTCCTTGTCGAAGCGCAGGATATTGTCGACCTCGGCGCCGCGCCAGCCATAGATGGACTGGTCGTCGTCACCGACGCAGCAGATGTTCTGCGGCCGCCCTTCCTGGCGCTGGGCCAGCAGCCGCAGCCACAGATATTGCGCGACATTGGTGTCCTGGTACTCATCCACCAGGATGAACTTGAACTTGCGCTGGTACTCCGCGAGCACGCCGGGATTTTCACGGAACAGCCGGATGACCTCCAGGAGCAGGTCGCCGAAATCCACGGCGTTCAGCACTTTCAGCCGCGCCTGGTAATCGGCATAGAGCTTGAGCCCGAGCCCGTTGGCATAGGCGGCTGCCTCGCCCGACGGCACCTTGTCGGGGGTCAGCGCCCGGTTCTTCCAGCCGTCGATGGCGGAGGCCAGCACGCGCGCCGGCCAGCGCTTCTCGTCGATGTCCTCGGCCTGGATCAGCTGTTTGAGCAGGCGGATCTGGTCGTCGGTGTCGAGGATGGTGAAGCCGGACTTGAGGCCGGCGAGTTCGGCATGGCGGCGCAGGATCTTCACGCCCGTCGCGTGGAACGTACCGAGCCAGGGCATGCCCTCCACCGCCTCGCCGACCAGATGGGCGATGCGCTCCTTCATCTCGCGCGCCGCCTTGTTGGTGAAGGTCACGGCGAGGATCTCGGAGGGAAAGGCCCGGCGCTGGTTGAGGATATGGGCGATGCGGGTGGTCAGCACCCGGGTCTTGCCGGTCCCGGCACCCGCCAGCACGAGCACCGGACCGTCCAGCGTTTCCACGGCCGCCTGCTGTTCGGGGTTAAGACCCGCAAGATAGCCGGCCGCCGCCTGCTGGCCGCGCGCGGCCATGGCCCTTTCGGCGAGACTGGGCTGGCGCGGGGCGGAAGGGTCGGTCATGGGCCTCAGATGTTCCGATTCGGTTCTCGTCCAAAATGGGGGTTCGCGCCGACAAAGCCAACCCGACGAGGGACGACATGCGTCACGCCGGGGGATTCGCCTCCCGGCGCCATCACAAGCAAAAGGGCCGGCGTTTCCGCCGGCCCTTGCAGAATCCCGGAAGGCGACGCGCTCAGCGCAGGACGACGACCCGCGTGCCGACCCGCACCCGGCTGTAGAGGTCGATGACATCGTCGTTGGTCAGGCGGAAGCAGCCCGAGGACACGGCGGTGCCGATCGTGTGCGGCTCGTTGGAACCGTGGATGCGGTAGAGCGTGGAGCCGAGATAGAGGGCGCGGGCGCCGAGCGGATTGTCCGGGCCGCCCGCCATGAAGCGCGGCAGGTCCGGACGGCGGCGCAGCATCTGGGCCGGCGGGCGCCAGTCCGGCCACTCCGCCTTGCGGGTGACCGTCTGGTTGCCGCCCCACGAGAAGCCCGGCCGACCGACGCCGACACCGTAGCGGATCGCCGTGCCACCGGCCTGGACCAGATAGAGGCGGCGTTCCTGGGTGTTGATGACGATGGTGCCGGGCGCATAGCGGCCGGTGAAGGCCACGGTCTCGCGCGGGATGGCCGAGACGCCGGCGCGCGGACCGCCATCGGTGCGCGGCGCGATGCGCATGGGCGCATTGGTGGCCGGGTCGAAGATGACCTGGTCACCGAAGCCGAAATTGACCGTCTGGGCCTGGGCGGCAGCGCCCGAGAAGGCCAGCGCGATCGCTGTGGCGAGGATGGGCAGGAAGCGCCGCATGAATGCACCTTGCGAGATGGATATGACGTTACGGAAGACCGCGATCCCGCAGCGACCGGGCCCGTCGGTAAATTGGCAGTTCGATAGAGCGTAATCGGTCGCTCCTGCGCAATGGCAGCCGCCGGCACCACGCCACAGAAAGTCGCGTTTCGGACGCATGTGTGACCGCCGGGCAACGGTATTCCGATCCCAAGCATCTGACAGCACACATCTTTCGCCCTGGCCTGCCATCACGGCAAAGTGAACGGTGGCCATGCCGGGCCAGATCCTTCACCGCTGCCTCTCGCAATCCGGCGCACGAGCCTTCATATAGGCGCGATGTCCATGATCCCTGATATTACCGGCGGCGCAGACGATATCGTTGTGCCTTTCCAGGTCGACGAGATCGATCTCCGCGGCCGCGTCATCCGCCTGGGCCGCTCGGTCTCGGCCATGATCGACCGTCACGGCTACCCCGCGCCCGTCGCCCGCGTCCTGGCCGAGGCGACCGCGCTGACCCTTCTGCTCGGCTCCGGCCTGAAGTTCGACGGGCGCCTGATCCTTCAGACCCAGTCCGACGGTCCGGTCCGCATGGTCGTCGTCGATGTCGCGACGCCGGACCGCGTTCGCGCCCTCGCCCGTTTCGATGCCGAGGCCGTCGACGCGGCGATCGCGGCCGGCCAGGCCGAGCCGGCGGCGCTGCTCGGTTCAGGCCAGCTGGTGATGACGATCGACCAGGGCGGCGACATGCAGCGCTACCAGGGCATCGTCTCTCTCGACGGGCAGGGCCTCGAACGCGCCGCCGATCAGTATTTCCGCCAGTCGGAACAGATCGAGACCCGGGTGCGTCTCGCCGCGGCGGAAGAATATGTTCCCGGCGAGGACGGCATGAGGCACACCTGGCGGGCGGGCGGCCTCATGGTCCAGCACCTGCCGCCGGCCGGCGGCGAGGGCCACCGCGACCTCGCCCCGGGCGACGCGCCGGATGGCACCATGCTGCCCGAGCCGCACGAGGCCTGGGCCGAGGCGCGGGCGCTGACCGACACGATCGGGGACGACGAACTGGTCGACCGCACCCTCTCGCCTGAGCGGCTGCTGTTCCGCCTGTTCCACGAACGGGGCGTCCGGGTCTTCGAGGCGCAGGATGTGAAGGAACATTGCACCTGCTCCCGCGAGCGCATCTCCGGCATCGTCGGCAGCTTCACGCCCGAGGAGCGGCGTGACATGGTCGAGGACGGCGCCATCAGCGTCACCTGCGAATACTGCTCGACCAGCTACCGCTATGCGCCGGCGGAGTTCGATCCGGTCGAATAGCGCTCAGCGTTCGCCCGAGAACCGCCGGAAAGTGCCGACCCCATCGGCAATGATGGTCCCCTTGTCGTCTTCGACCCGGATGGCGACGAAGGCGACGCTCCGCCCGCCGCCGGTGCGGGTGGCGGTCACGGTGAGGACGCCGTCGCGCGCGGTTCCCAGATAGTTGACCGTCAGCGACAGGGTGACCCCCCGGCCATCCACCGCATCCGGATCTTTCGGCGGGCCGCCGAGGGCGGCGTAACCGCCGGCCGAATCCATCAGCGTCGCCACCAGCCCGCCATGCAGGCCGCCGCCGCGATTCATGAACTCCTCCCGCACGGGACAGGTCATCACGGCGCGCCCGTCGGTCCATTCCACCACCTCCCAGCCGATGAGGCGATGGAAGGCGCTGTGACGATCGGACGGCCGGACCGTGACCGGCGGGTCTCCTGCGCTCATCCATCATCTCCCGGTTGAAGGTCCACGCGACGGGGCCCTTGTCGCGCCAAGGCCTTGCCGTGACAAGCCTTGGCCGGGCGCCAAGGTGTCCCTCGATCGGCCGATCTCAACCGGGCGGGTCGCGGTTCTGGACCTCCCGACCATAGGCCTCCACCACTGCGAGCAGGACAGGCGCCGTGCCCTCGCTCTGCCAGCGCTGGCATTGGCGGCGCAGGGCGGCTGCGACATCACGCGGGCTGTGCCGGCCGCTCGCCATCGCGGCCTCGGACAGGGCAACGATGCGCTCCAGCGCCTCGGGCGGGGTGGCCGGGGCAGACGCGTCCGCTGGACCGGTCGGCCAGCATCCCGCACCATGCGGGGTCTTCTCCCAGTGAAAGGGCCGGTGCCACAGGTCGGCGACAGCCTTCAGCGCAGCGAGGCCCATGGCGACCCAGACGACCGGAAGCAGCACGAGCCAGGGCTGGAGACGGGGCCGCCCGGCGCGCACCAGCCCGACGGACTTGTAGGTGATGCTGCCAACATAACCCAGGAGGAACACCGCGGCGCCGGCGCCGGCCCAGGGCGGCGGGCCGTGGAGCAGCCATGCCACCAGGAAGGCTGCCAGACAGGTCAGATGGACCAACGCCGAGCCGACCGCACCGGCGAGCGTCGCGGCGAGGACGAGGAGGCCGACAGGACCGATCTCGCGGATCAGGCGTCGGGGATCACGGGCGAGGATCGCGAGGGTCTGCATCCAGCCCTTGAACCAGCGGCTGCGCTGGCGAAGCCAGGCGCCGAAGGTGACCGGCGCCTCCTCAAGGGTCGGTGTCGCGAGCGTACCGATCCGCCAGCCGTTGCGCGCGAGCCGGAAGCCGAGATCGGCATCCTCGGTGACGTTGTAGGGGTCCCATCCCAGGCTCTGGTCGAGCGCCGCCCGGCGGAAATGGTTTGACGTGCCGCCCAGCGGTATCGGCAGGTTGAAGCGCACCAGCGCCGGCAGCAGGACATGGAACAGCGCGTCATATTCCGCCGCGAAGAACCGCGCCAGAAGGCTGTCGCGGGGATTGACGATGGCGAGGGGGGCCTGCAGGCAGCCGAGCCGGCAATCGGCGGCGGCAAAGGTTTCCGCGGCTTCGCGCAATTGCCCCCTGCCCGGCCTGTCCTCGGCGTCATAGACCACGACGAGGTCGCCCGTAGCAAAGGGCAGCGCCATCATCAGCGCCTTTGGCTTGGTGCGTGGACCGAGCGCCGGAACGACGACCACCTCCACCGCCGCATCGGGCGCGGCACGGCGGATGGCGGCGAGGGTCTTCGGATCGTCGGCCTCAAGCACCAGCTTGATGTCCAGCTTGGCGCGCGGGTAGTCGATCCGGGCGAGGGAGGCGAGAAGGCCTCCGACGACCGCTTCCTCGCGATAGAGCGCACAGAGGATCGTGTAGCGCGGCAGGGCGGCATCGCCGAGGGGCGCACGCGGCAGGGCCCGCGGCGGGATGATCGCCGCCCAGACCCGCAGCAGAACCCAGGCCGCGACGAGCAACCCGACCAGGCCGCCGGCGGACAACGCCAGCCAGGCAGGTCCGAGCGCGAGCGTCACGAACAGCCCTGCGAGCATCGCCGCGACCGCCATCGCCGTGCGGCGCATCAGTACCCGGTCCGAGGCCGACAGGTCCGGTTCTTCCGCGGCGAGAGTCGAGACGACCTCGCCAGCCCACGTGGCTTCAGCCCAGGCACGCACGAGACGGGCAAAGGCCTGTGGCGTGGCGACGAGAAGAGGCAGTCCGTTGACGGCGGCATGGCCGCGGCCCGCGGCGAGCCTCTCGGCCTCGGCCGGGCCGGGAGCGATCAGCAGGGCCCGACCTCCGACAGGGCGCGACACCCCCACCGCCCGCCGGGCAAGCACCTGGCGCCAGGATTGCGGATCGGCGGCGACGGTGGGAAGCGCGCCATCCAGCGCCGCGACCGTGCCACCCAGCATGGCGGCGAGGGCGGCAGCGATAGCCTCCGGCGTGGTGAGGCCCAGCGCAACGGCCACCTCCAGGGGCGAGACGTTCCAAAGGCCCGCGAAATAGGCGACCCGCACCCGGTGCAGCGGATCGACCAGTTCGTCCATGAGGCGCGGTCGGGGGCCTGCGATGGGGAGGCGACGCGCGCCGGCCAGAGGCGGCGCCACCGGGCGCGCGGCCGACCTTTCGGCGAACCGCTTTCGAAATTGGTCAAGCCGCATGGCCGGCCGCCCGATCCCTGCGCCCGACCCCTCCCGGACGCCCCGACGTCAAGGTATAAGAAACGCTGGAGCCGGCATCAGTCGGACGAACCCGGATGGCGTGCGTGCCGGCGAAACTTTTAGTCATGGTTGCAATGATGGCTCTCCTGGCCGCGCCACGCGCCATGGCAGACGGGATCCGCGGCGCCCCCGGCGAAGCGGCGACGGCCCAGGTCACGATCCCCAGCTACTGGGACCCGCGCCGGCGCAGCGAACGCGTCGACCTCACCCGCGTGCCGCAGATCCGCTTCCTGACCGAGGACGACTTCCCGCCCTACAATTTCGCCGGTCCCGACGGCCGACCGGCCGGGTTCAACATCGACATCGCACGTGCCATCTGCGAGGAGCTCGGCGTTCCCTGCACGATCCAGGTGCGCCGCTTCGACCTGCTCACCGAGAGCCTCGACCGCAATGCCGGTGACGCGATCATCGCCTCCCTGGCCATCACGCCGGATATCCGTCGCCGCTTCGAAGTGTCGGACCGCTACCTCGAAACCCCCGCCCGTTTCCTGCTGCGTCACGACACGCGGCTGACCGAGGCGACCCCGGAGGCGCTCACCGGACGCTCCATCGCCACGGTCCAGGGCACGGCGCACGAGGCCTACATCACCCAGTACTTTCCCCTCTCCGCGCGGCGCGTCTATCCCGATATCGAGACGGCACGGCGCGCACTGCTCGAACGGGATGTCGACCTCCTCTTCGCGGATGGGGTCGCCAGCGGCTTCTGGCTCAGCGGCGAGGCCTCAGCTGGCTGTTGCCGATTCCTCGGCGGCGCCTTCACCGAGAGCCGCTATTTCGGCGAGGGCCTTGCCATCGTCATGCGCCGCGGCAACGAGCCGCTGCGGCGCGCCGTCAATCACGCGCTGCAGCGACTCTGGGAAAAGGGCACCTATGCCGAGCTCTATCTCAAGGCTTTTCCCGCCGGCATCTACTGAGACGGCTCAGTACATGCCGCGCCGGGCCATTTCGGCACCCTGGCGATCACTCTCCTCCTGGGTCAGCCCCTCGCAATGGTCGACCAGCATGGCGCCATAGCTGGGCAGATCGTTGCGATCAATATAGCGGGCGGGATCCCACAGCGCAGCGCGGTTCACCGCCTTGGCGCAGTGCAGATAGGCCTCGACCACCGTCACGAGCACGCCGATCTTGGGCGGCCGGCCCTGGACGGACGACTCAGCCAAGAGCGCCGCGTCGTCGGTGATCCGGCCGCGACCGTTGACGCGCAGCACCTCGGCCATGCCCGGCACGACGAAGAGCATGCCGACGAGCCCCGTCTCGAAGATATTCTCCAGCGAGTCGAAGCGGTTGTTGCCGATCCGGTCGGGCAGCAGCAGATGCCGGTCGTCGAGGACACGCACGAAGCCGGCGGGATCGCCGCGCGGCGACACGTCGGCGCCCCTCGATCCGTGAGTGCCGACGATGACGAAGGTCGACCTGGCGATGATCGCCCGGCAGTGCCGGTCGAGCCGGGTGATGACCTTGTCAGTGGCCCGCGATAGCGGTTCGGGATGTCGCGCCCGCACCTCCGCGATGGAGTCGACATAGCTCACCGCGGCAGGATCGAAGGCGGCATCCGCCTCCGGCAGGGTGTGGATCGTCATGGGCCTATCTCCATCGGTGGACGGGGATGCATCAGCCGCGCCGCAACCTGAGCATCATCAGATCGTACTGGAAATCAGCGACCTGGTGATAGATGTTGCCCTTCCGCTGAAATTCCCGCTGATGATTGAAGATCTTGGCGAATTCCGGATTGGCCGCGGTGACCTCCTTGTAATAGGCCTCGGCCTCGGCATAGAGCCGCTCCAGCACCTCCTGCGGAAACAGGGAGACCTGAACACCCTGGCTGACGAGGCGGATCAGCGCCTCCGGGTTCTTCTGGTCGTAATGGGCGAGCATGTCGGTGGTCGCCGCCTGGGCCGCCACCTCCACCGCCTTCTTGTAGAGCGGCGGCAACGCGTTCCACTTGGCAAGATTGAACACGCCGTGGAACACCGTGCCGCCCTCCTGCCAGCCGGGGGCATAATAGCGCTGCGCCACCTTGTTGAAGCCGAGCTTCTCGTCGTCATAGGGGCCGATATATTCCACCGCATCGATCGTGCCGCGCTCCAGCGCGGGATAGATGTCGCCGGGAGCGATCTGCTGCGGCACCACACCGACGCGGGCGGCGATTGTACCGGCGAGGCCGGCAATGCGCATCTTGAGGCCCGACAGATCGGCGACCGTCTTGATCTCCTTGCGGAACCAGCCGCCCCATTGCATGCCCGTATTGCCGCAGGGCAGCGCATGGACATTGTGCTTCATGAAGAACGCGTTGGTCATGGCGAGCCCGCCGCCGTGATAATACCAGGCGTGCTGCTGGCGCGGGTTCATCAGGAACGGCACCGAGGCGGTGAGCGCAAAGGTCGGGTCCTTGCCGACATAGAACAGCATACCGGTATAGGCCGCCTCGACCGTGCCGTTGGAGACGGCATCGAGTGCCTGCAGACCGGGCACGATCTCGCCCGCCGCAAACTGCTGGATGGTAAATCTGCCGTCGGTGAGGTCGCTCACGTTGCGGCAGAACTGCTCCGCCGCGCCATAGGTGATGTCGAGACTCTTGGGAAAACTCGACGTTGCGCGCCAGCGGATCGTCGGCATCGGCTGGGCAATGGCCGGCGCCGCAACGGCGTAACCGGCCAGAAGGGCGGCGCCCGTGGACTTCAACATGTCTCGGCGTTTCATGCGGCAATCTCCCGGGTGCGGGTCCACCGCGGCCCTCGCGTTTGTCCCCAGGGTCAGGCTCGCAACCCCCATGCCATGGAGCCCTGCGTCAGACGGCCAAGGCGGCCCGGCCGTTGCATGGCTCGCAACCCCGGTGGGAAAGGACAGGACATGACCCGTGACAGGCAGGCAGCAGCGACGATCGGCGTCGTGGTCTATGGCGGGGTTGAGCCCATCGACATCGGCGGCACGATCGGAGTCGTGTCGATGGCGAGCCGCATCCTGCCGGCCATCACCGCGGTGACCATCGCGGAAAGCGCCGGCCCGGTCGTCCTTGCCGGCGGTCTCACCATCATCGCCAACGAGAGCTTCGCCACCGCCCCGCCCTGCGATGTCTTTGTTGTCACCGGCGGTCCGGGATGGCGCGAGCAGATCAAGGACGAGGCCATGCTCGCCTTCCTGCGCACCCTCGCCCCCGAGCGCCTGGCTTCGGTCTGCACCGGTGCGCTGATCCTTGCCGCCGCAGGTGTCCTCGATGGCCGGACGATCACCACCCGGCGCCATGCCGTGGGGACGGAGGCGCAGGCGCCGCTCGCCCTGATCGGCACCATGGCCTCCGGCGCCCGCCCCGTCGACGCCGCCATCGTCGAGGACCGCGGCGTGGTCACTGGCGGCGGCGTGTCGCTCGCCATTGACGCGACGCTCTTTCTCATCGGTCGCCTCTACGGCGAGGCCGCGCGGGATGAGGTCGCGGCGGTGATCGAATACGATCGCGCCTTCGCGGCCAACCGCGCGGCGCTTGGCCACCATATCGGCTGAGGTCAGATGCGGCGCGGCCGGGCGGCGAGGCCGAAGGCCGGATCCCCGTCGAACAGGGTCGGCGCCGCGCCGGTGCGCGCCCGCTCGATGGAGAGCAGCGTCAGCTTGGTGTCAACCCCGCCGGGCGCCGAGAACCCGCCGGTCTTGCCGCTCGCCGCCAGCACCCGGTGGCAGGGCACGACGATCGGCCAGGGATTGGCGCCGAGCGCCCGTCCCACCGCCTGCGCCGCGCCCGGTTCGCCGATGCGGCGGGCGACCTCGCCATAGGTCAAGGTCTCGCCCGCGGGAATGGCGAGCGTCACGTCGGTGACGCGGGCCTGGAAATCGGCGAGACCGGCGCGATCGAGCGGCGCGCCGGACAGGTCGACCCGCTCGCCGCGAGCGAGCGCGACGATCCGGTCGACGACATCCCGGATAGCGGGCGGCGGCGCAGCCTCACATGCGTCGGGATGCCGGGCGAGAAGGCTCGCCCGCGTCGCCGCGACCGTCGCCGCCGGCAGGCGCACGCCGACGATGCCCCGCTCGCCCCAGGCGAGGCCAACGCTGCCGATCGCGGTGTCGAAGACAGTGAGGCCGATCATGGCGCGAACCTAGCAGAGCGGCTGGCCACCGTCGCGGCAGCAGGCCATTCATTGACCTTGCCGCCCCCCCGCCCTATTGCAACCCACCGCTTTCGTTCGTTTCCGCCCGGATCCCGCCATGCTTCCCGCCCTGTCGATCACGCCCGCCCTCCTGGAGGCCGCCCGCGTCTCCACCGCCTGGCCGTTCGAGGAAGCGAAGAAACTCGTGGCGCGGCTGGAGAAGACGCCGAAGGCCGGCCCGGTCATCTTCGAGACCGGCTACGGTCCCTCGGGTCTGCCGCATATCGGCACCTTCGGCGAGGTCGCCCGCACCACCATGGTCCGCAACGCCTTCCGTCTGCTCACCGAGGACAGGATCCCGACGCGGCTGATCGCCTTTTCCGACGATCTCGACGGGTTGCGCAAGGTGCCGGACAATGTGCCGAACAAGGAGTTGCTCACCCAGCATCTCGGCCGGGCGCTGACCTCGGTGCCCGATCCCTTCGGCACGCACGACAGTTTCGGCGCCCACAACAACGCCCGGCTGCGCGGCTTCCTCGACCAGTTCGGCTTCGACTACGAATTCGTCTCCTCGACCGCCATGTACCGGTCCGGCGCCTTCGACGCGACGCTGATGACGGCCCTCGAGCGCTTCGACGCCATCCAGGCGATCATGCTGCCGACGCTGGGCGAGGAGCGCCGCGCCACCTATTCGCCCTTCCTGCCGATCCACCCGGAATCGGGCGTGGTCATGCAGGTGCCGGTCGAGGCGCGCAACGTGGCGAAGGGCACCATCGTCTGGCGCGACCCGGCCTCGGGCCAGCGCTACGAGACGCCGGTCACCGGCGGCCATGCCAAGATGCAGTGGAAGCCCGACTGGGCCATGCGCTGGACGGCGCTCGGCGTCGACTATGAGATGGCCGGCAAGGACCTGATCGATTCCGTGACCCAGTCGGGGAAGATCTGCCGGGCGCTCGGCGGCACGCCGCCCGAGGGCTTCAACTATGAGCTGTTCCTCGACGAGACCGGCAGCAAGATCTCCAAGTCCAAGGGCAATGGCCTGACCATCGAGGACTGGCTGGCCTATGCCTCGCCGGAGAGCCTGTCGCTGTTCATGTACCAGAGCCCGAAGAGCGCCAAGCGGCTCTATTTCGACGTCATCCCTCGCAACGTCGACGACTACCTGACCTTCGTCGAGAAGTTTCCCGCCCAGGACGAGAAGAACAGGCTGATGAACGCGGCCTGGCACATCCATTCCGGCACGCCGCCGCGTGTCGACGTGCCGATCTCCTTCTCCATGCTGATGAACCTCGTCTCGGTCTCGAATGCCCCGGCCAAGGACGTGCTCTGGGGCTTCATCCGCCGCTATGCGCCGGGCGCCTCGCCGGAGAGGAACCCGAAGCTGGACGAACTCGCCGGCTATGCGGTCAGCTATTTCCACGACTTCGTAAAGCCGACCAAGGTCTACAAGCCGGCCGACGACGTGGAGCGCGAGGCGCTGGAGGCGCTCTCTGCTGCCATTATGGCCCTGCCGAGGGACGCCAGCGCCGAGGATGTGCAGGGCGCCGTCTACGATGTCGGCCGCGCCATCCCGCGCTACCAGGACCTCAAGGCCAAGGGCGCGACGCCGGAAAAGCCGGGCGTCTCGGCGGAATGGTTCTCGGCCATCTACAAGGTGCTGCTGGGACAGGAGAAGGGCCCGCGCTTCGGCTCCTTCGCCGTGCTCTACGGCCTCGAAGAGACTCGCGCGCTGATCAGGAAGGCGTTGGCGGGCGAGTTCGTGAAGGGGTGAGGCCAAGAGGGCCCACCGCCCTGCCGGTCGGACTCGACACCGCCCTCTCCGTCATGCCCGGGCTTGTCCCGGGCATCCACGACTTGAACACCGTCCCGCCCTTCGAGAATTCGTGGATGCCCGGCTCAAGGCCGGGCATGACGGCTGGGGCATGGGCCAAAGTATGCCCCACCCGCACCCTCCCCGCTGGCGAGGGATGGCAGACCACGACGACACGTTCCCGCTGGAACGGCTGGGCCAGGCCCAGCCGAGGCGGTCAAGAGCGCGACCTTGAAGTCCCGCCTCCCCTCGCCAGAAGGGAGGGTGAGGGTGGGGCCATGAACCTGTTGGCGTGGCGGAACGCTGCGCCGGCCGCCACCTACTGGCTCACCCACATGATCCGCGCCATCCAGGCGATCTCCGAAACGGTGAAACTGCGGTCGCTGTGATCCTGGTTGAGCGAGGTCAGTTCGACCGTCCGGTTGGTCTGGCGCTTCAACTCCTTGGCCATGATCTCACCCTCGGCGGTCTGCACCACCACCCGGTCGCCCCTGCGGATGGGCGCGGTCGGCGAGACGACGATGCGGTCGCCGTCGCGATAGACGGGCAGCATGGAATCACCCTGGATCTCCAGCGCATAGATCGCCTCGTCCGGGATGTCGGGGAAGGAGACCTCGTCCCAGCCATTGCCGGCGGGAAGGCCGCCCGCGTCGAAATAGCCGCCCGCGCCGGCCTGGGCGAAGCCGAGTATGGGCAGCGGCCTGGTGCTCATCCTGGTCCCTCCGACGAGCGAGACGAATTCGCCGAAGCTGGTCCCGGTGGCGTTGAGCGCCTTGGCGACGGATTCGGTGGAGGGCCAGCGCTCACGGCCGTCCAGCATCACGCGCTTCGACTTGTTGAACGTGGTGGCGTCGAGGCCGGCGCGCTTGGCGAGGCCCGAGGCGGAGAGGCCGTTGGTCTCGGCGAGACGATCGATGGCGGCCCAGATATCGGCATGGGAGAACATGGCAAATCCCCGCGGACCCCGGCGATCAGCCGGCTCCGCGCCTGTGATTGGAAGGAACGTCGTCCGTTCGTAGGATTATTGGCCTTTTGCGATCCTGTCAATCGCGGCTAGGCTGCCGGTATCGTCACGACAGGAACGGCCATGACCCCGACCATCTACAAGATCTCGCCCCGCGCCGCGTGGCAGCAGGCCGAAAGCGCCGGAATCTTTACCGGCGCCCCCGTCGACCACGCCGACGGCTTCATCCATTTCTCCACCGCCGACCAGGCGCGCGAGACCGCCGCCAAACATTTCGTCGGCGCCGCCGACCTGGTGCTCGTGGCCGTCGATGCCGCCGCCCTCGGCGCGGCGCTGGCCTGGGAGCCCTCGCGCGGCGGTGCCCTCTTTCCCCATCTCTATGCCGACCTGCCGATGAGCGCGGTGCGCTGGGTGAAACCCCTCCCGCTGGGCGCGGACGGCACCCATCTGTTCCCCGCACTGGAGGATTGACCGCCGGTTGACAGGCCGGGCCGGGTTGGCGAGCCTGTCCGGCGAGCCGAGGGAGAGAAGCGATGTATCGCGCGCTGACGCGGGGCATCCAGGTCACGGTGACGCCGGAATTCAGGCCGGAGCGCTCGGAGCCGGATGAGGGCCAGTTCTTCTGGACCTATCACGTCGAGGTGCTCAACCTGACCGGCGAACGCGTGCAGCTGCGCGCTCGCTACTGGCGAATCACCGACGAGAACGGCCGCACCCAGGAGGTGCGCGGCGCCGGCGTCGTCGGCGAGCAGCCGGTGATCGAGCCGGGCGCCGCCTTCGAATATATGTCCGGCTGCCCGCTGACGACGCCGACCGGCATCATGGTCGGCCATTACCTGATGATCTCCGAGCGCAACGAAAGCTTCCAGGCCGAGATCCCCGCCTTCTCGCTCGACAGCCCCTTCGCCAACCGCACGGTCAACTGACGCGGTTCAGGCCAGAGCGCGGATGAGCTGGATAAGGGCGAGGCTGGACACCAGAAGCCCGACGATTCCCATCAGGACATGCGGGCGCAGATGGCGCACGACATAGCCGCCGAAGGGCGCCGCCAGCACCCCGCCGATGATCAGGGCGGCGATATGGGACAGGTGGCTCGCCCCCAGTTCGATGAAGAAGGTGGTCGATACGGCGACGGTGACAAAGAACTCGGCCGCATTGACCGAGCCTATCACCCGGCGCGGCGCATGGCCGGAGCCGATCAGCGTCGAGGTCACCATCGGCCCCCACCCGCCGCCGCCAGCAGCGTCGAGAAAGCCGCCAACGAGGCCGAGCGGCGCGGCATGGGTGGTCCTGGCATCTTCCGTTGTCGGACTGCGGCGAAACGCCTTCCCCAGGATGAAAAGGCCGAGAACGAGAAGATAGGCCGCGATGAAGGGCCGGATCGCTTCGCCATCGATATTCGACAGGAAATAGGCGCCGAGCACGCCGCCGACGACCCCCGCCAGGCTCAGGGTGACGAACAGCCGCGGGTCGATATTGCGGAAATAGAGGTGCGACAGACCGGATATACCGGTGGTGAAGACCTCGGCCGTATGGGTCGCGGCGCTCGCCTGGGCAGGTGGAAGGCCGAGCGACAGCATGGCCGTCGTGGCGATCAGGCCGAAGGCCATGCCGAGGGCACCGTCGACCAGCTGGGCGAAGAAGCCCACAGCGACCAGAAGGGCGAATTCCAGCGTCATCCGGAGGCAACCTCCAACGGCGCGACGATCGCGATGCAGCATGCATGACAGACAGGCCCCGGGGGGAGCAACTCACAGGGCCGTCAGACCGCCGTCGACCACCAGCGCATGGCCGGTCATGAAGGAGTTCTCCGCCGAGCAGATCCATAGCATGGCCTGGACGATCTCGTCGGCCGTGCCCGCACGCCGCATGGGCATGGTCTGGACCAGGCGGGAGACCATCTCCTCCTGGCTTCGCCCGGGCTGGGCGAGCGATTCCGTCAGCATCGGCGTGTCGGCGAAGGCCGGGCATATCGCGTTGACGCGGATGGCCTTGCGGGCGGTCTCCGCGGCGGCCGTCTTGGTCAGGCCGATCACCGCATGTTTGGCCGCGGCATAGGCGGCCAGCAGCGGCGCCCCGGTGACGCCGGCGACCGAGGCGGTGTTGAGGATGACGCCGCCGCCCTGCCGCTCCATCACCGGAATCTGCGCCTTCATCCCGTGGAAGACGCCCATGACATTGACGTCGAACATGCGGCGCATCACCGCCTCGTCGGTATCGACGAGCTTCATCGTGGCATGGGCGACACCGGCATTGTTGAGCGCCACGTCGAGCCGGCCAAAGGCGTCGGTCCCCGCCGCCACGAGAGCGGCGACGGCCTCCCCGTTGCCGACATCGGTCGACCGCCTCACAACCCTGCCGCCCGCCGCCTCCACGAGCCGCGCCGTCTCGGCGAGGCCCGCCTCCTGGATGTCGCCGAGGACGAGATGGGCGCCCTCCGCAGCGAAGCGTTCGGCGGCGCACCGACCGAAGCCGCTCGCTGCCCCCGTGATGAGGACGACCTTGCCCTCGTAGCGGCGCA
Organism: Phreatobacter sp.; assembly: GCF_022843985.1. Lineage (GTDB taxonomy): Bacteria > Pseudomonadota > Alphaproteobacteria > Rhizobiales > Phreatobacteraceae > Phreatobacter. The sequence goes on from NZ_JALHMP010000004.1 coordinate 183,506, forward strand.
TCGCGGTCATCACGGCCCCTTCTCGATCACGTCGACGGCCATGCGCGCCAGGATCGGGATATTGTCCTTCACCTGCATCGCCCGTTCGGGGTTCGAGGCGTTGCCGGAGAGCGCCCGCTTCAGCACGCCCTGCAGGATCGCCGCCATGCGGAACAGCGAGAAGGCGAGGTAGAAGTCCCAGCGCGGAATGCCGTCGATGCCGGTGCGCGCGCAGTAGCGCGCCACATAGTCGGCCTCGGTGGGGATGCCGACGGCAGCGCGATCGATACCGGCGAGGCCCCGGAACGAGCCGGCATGCGGCAGGCGCCAGTGCATGCACTGATAGGCGATGTCGGCGAAGGGATGGCCGATGGTGGAGAGCTCCCAGTCGAGAATGGCGAGGAGCGCGGGGCCATCCTTGGCGAAGATCATGTTGTCGATGCGGTAGTCGCCATGGACGAGCGCGGCGCGCCCGTCATCGGCCGGCAGGTTCTGCTCGAGCCAGGTGATGACCTGGTCGATGGCCGGCAGGTGCTCGGTCTCCGAGGCGCGGTACTGCTCGGTCCAGCGCGACAGCTGCCGGGCGAAATAATTGCCCGGACGGCCGAAATCGGCGAGGCCGACGGCAGCCGGATCGACGCTGTGCAGCGCCGCCAGCGCCGCGTTCATGGCATCGTAGATGGCGCTGCGCTCGTCCCGCGACACCTCGGGAATGGCCGGGTCCCAGATGATCCGCCCGTCGACGAATTCCATGACGTAGAAGGCGGTGCCGATGACGCTCTCGTCCTCGCACAGCACATGCATCCGCGGCACCGGCACCGGCGTGCCGCCCAGCGCCTTCATCACGCGATATTCGCGGTCCACCGCATGGGCGGATTTCAGCAGCTGGCCCGGCGGCTTCTTGCGCAGCACGGCACGCCCGCCGCCATGGGTCAGCATGAAGGTCGGGTTGGACTGGCCGCCGGCGAATTTCTCGGCCGTGACAGGCCCGGAGAATCCCGGCCAGTGCGCGGCAAGATAGGCGCCGAGCGCCGCCTCGTCGATGATCATGGCAGACGTCGCCGCTGGCGTGGCCAAGGCCGAACTCCTTGCAATGCTGATCGGCGCCGGGACGCGGTCGCCGCCGTGCCGCATCCGCTGCGGCACGGGAAGTCTGCCACGCCGCCGGACCGCCCGTCCTCTCCGACGGACGGACGACGGCGGGCCGACCGGTCAGACGACCTCGAACAGGCCGGCGGCGCCCATGCCGCCGCCGATGCACATGGTGACGACCACATGCTTGGCGCCGCGGCGCTTGCCCTCGATCAGCGCATGGCCGGTCAGGCGGGCGCCCGACACGCCATAGGGATGGCCCACCGCGATGGCGCCGCCATTGACGTTGAGCCGGTCATGCGGGATGCCGAGCGTGTCGCGGCAATAGAGCACCTGCACGGCGAAGGCCTCGTTGAGTTCCCACAGGTCGATGTCGTCGACAGTCATGCCGGCGCGCTTGAGCAGCTTCGGCACGGCGAAGACCGGGCCGATGCCCATCTCGTCCGGCTCGCAGCCCGCGACCGCGAAGCCCTTGAAGATGCCGAGCGGGGTGAGGCCGCGCTTCTCGGCGAGCTTCGCCTCCATCACCACCGCCATGGAGGCGCCGTCGGAGAACTGGCTGGCATTGCCGGCGGAGATGACGCCACCCTCGAGCGCCGGGCGGATCTTGGCGACGCCCTCATAGGTCGTGTCGGCGCGGATGCCCTCGTCCTCGGTGAGGGTCACCTCCTCCTCCCAGGTGCGCACGACCTCCTTCTTGTCGTTCATCTCGGCCTTCAGCATCTTCGTCGTGAAGGGAACGATCTCCTGGTCGAACTTGCGGCCCTGGCGGGCGGCGGCGGCGCGCAACTGGCTCTCGACGCCGTACTGGTCCTGCCGCTCGCGCGAGATGCCGTAGCGCTTGGCCACCGTCTCGGCCGTCTGCAGCATGGACCAGTAGATCTCCGGCTTCTTCGCCTTCAGCCCCGGGTCCTGGAAGCTCGACTTGTTGGCCTGATTCTGCACCAGCGAGATCGATTCGACACCGCCGGCGACATAAATGTCGGCCTCGCCGGCGATGATGTTCTGCGCCGCCGTGGCGATGGTCTGCAGGCCCGAGGAGCAGAAGCGGTTGATCGTCATGCCCGAGGTGGTGATCGGGCAGCCGGCCGAAAGCGCGATCTGGCGGGCGATATTGCCGCCGGTCGCGCCTTCCGGCGTGGCGCAGCCGACGATCACGTCCTCCACTTCGCCCGGATCGATGCCGGCCCGCTCGATGGCATGTTTCACCGCATGGCCGCCCATGGCGGCGCCGTGGGTGTTGTTGAGCGCGCCCTTCCAGGACTTCGCCAGGCCCGTCCGGGCAGTGGATACGATAACGGCTTCACGCATGGGGTCTCTCCTGAAAAGGTCCTGAACGGCAATGGCTCAGCCGCGCGGCGGCAGGGCGATGCCCTTGCCCGCGGCGGCCTTCATGGCGAATTTGGCGGTCTGCTCGAACGCGCCCTGCAGCGCCTTCTGTCCCGCCGCATTGGAGATGTCCTCGAAACGGGCGGCGACCGTCTCCGGCGTGCGCTCGGCCTCGTCCAGCCAGATGCCGTCGGTCTCGTAGATGATGGTGCGGGCGAAGGCGCCGGCTCCGGCACAGAGGATCGTCCGCGACGGCCCCTTCTCGCTGACGAGGAAGAGCACGCCCGGCGTGATCGATTCCGGCGTCAGCAGGGCCAACGTCTCCGGCGTCATCAGCTCCTCCGTCATGCGGGTGGCCGCTGTCGGGGCGAGGGTGTTGACGCGGATGTCGTTCTTCGCACCCTCCTGGTGCAGGACATTCATCAAGCCGACCATCGCCGCTTTCGCCGCGCCGTAATTCGCCTGGCCGAAATTGCCGTAGAGCCCCGAGGAGGAGGAGGTGAAGACGATGCGGCCATAGTTCTGCGCCCGCATGATGTCCCACACCGCCTTGGTGCAGTTGACCGTGCCCATGAGATGCACGTCCACCACCGCCTCGAAATCGGCGAGATCGATCTTAGTGAAGGTCTTGTCGCGCAGGATGCCGGCATTGTTGACGAGGATGTCGACGCGGCCCCAGGCCGCCATGGTCTTCTGAACCATGTCCTGCACCTGGGCGAAATCGGCGACATTGGCGCCATGGGCCATGGCTTCGCCGCCCGCTGCCTTGATCTCGGCGACGACCTTCTCGGCCGCCTCCGAGGAGCCGCCGGTGCCGTCGCGGGCGCCGCCGAAATCGACGATCACCACCTTGGCGCCGCGGGCGGCGAGCCCCAGGGCATGGGAGCGTCCGAGGCCGTTGCCGGCGCCGGTGACGATGGCGACGCGTCCGTCGAAGCGAATGGTCATGCGGAAGTCCTCAGTTCGTGAAGGCGAGCGTGACCCAGTCGGCGGCGAGGGCCGGCTTCTCGGCGCCCTCGATCTCGACGGTCACGGCATGGGTGAGCTGGTGCTGCTGCGGCGACTTGGATTCGAGGGCCTTGAGCACGAAGCGGCCGCGAATGCGCGCGCCGGCCTTGACCGGGCTCATCATGCGCAGCCGGTCGAAGCCGTAGTTCACGCCCATGGTGCGGCCGGCGATCTCCGGCAGGGCATCATAGGCCATGGCCGAGAGCAGCGAGACGGTGAGGAAGCCGTGGGCGATGGTGCCGCCGAAGGGCGTCGCCTTCGCCTTCTCCACGTCGATATGGATGAACTGGTGGTCGTGGGTGAGATCGGCGAAGGCGTCGATCGCCGCCTGCGGCACGTCGAACCATTGCGACAGGCCGACCTCCTGGCCGATGCGGCCCTTCAGTCCCTCGATCGTCACCTGCTCTGCCATGCTGTCCTCGTCGGATCGTCTGTTCAGAAGCCGCGCGCCAGGGCGACGCGGTCGGCGTGGAAATCGGCATCGCCATAAAGGGTGGAGGCCACCTGCATCCGCTTCATGAAGAGGCCGATGTCGATGGCATCCGTCATGCCGATGCCGCCATGCATCTGCACCGCCTCCTGGGCCGCGAGCCGCGCCACCGATGACGCCTTGGCCTTGGCGACGGAGACGGCAAGGCTGGCTGCTTGCGGATCGGCGTCGAGCGTCTGCAGGGCGGCAAGGACCGCCGACCTGGCGATCTCGACCTCGCAGAACAGATGCGCCGCGCGGTGCTGCAGCGCCTGAAAGGCGCCGATGGTGCGGCCGAACTGCTTGCGCTCCTTGAGATAGGCCATGGTGCGCGTGAAGCTCTCCTGGGCATTGCCGGCGAGCTCTGCGGCCAGGCCCGCGCGCCCGGCGCCGAGCACCACCTCGAGCAGGCCGTGGCCGTCATCGACCGCGCCGACCACGTCGTCGGCCGTCACCGCGACGCCGTCGAAGGTGAGTTCGGCCGCGCCGCGGGAATCGAGGGTCGCGAGCCGCTCGGCCGTGAGCCCCCTCGCCCTGGCATCGACCAGGAACAGGCTGATGCCGCCATGCTCGCCGGCCGAACCGGCCGTGCGCGCTGCCACCAGCACGGCATCGGCCACCTGGCCGTCCACCACATAGGTCTTGGTGCCGGTAAGGCGGAAGCCGTTGCCGTGGCGCTCCGCGCGCATGGCCGTGCCGGCGGGATCGTGCCGGCGGCCCTCGTCGACCGCCGTGGCGATCACCGCCTCACCGGCGACGATGGCGGGGAGCCAGCGCTCCTTCTGCGCCGGGGATCCCGCCCGCGACAGGGCGGTGGCAGCCATCATGGCCGTGGACAGGAAGGGCGAGGCGGTGAGCGTGCGGCCCATCTCCTCGCAGAGGATTCCCGCCCCGACGAAGCCGAAGCCGAGGCCCCCCTGGTCCTCGGGCACGAGGATGCCGGTCCAGCCCATGGCGGCCATGGCGCTCCAGAGATCACGGTCGAAGCCCTCCGCGATCGCCTCGTCGCGGATCCGGCGCAGAGCCGCCACCGGGGCCTTGTCGGTGACGAAGCCGCGCGCGGCGTCCTGCAGCATCACCTGATCGTCGTTCAGCACCAGCATGGCGGCCTCAGGCGGACGGCAGTTGCAGGAGGCGCTTGGCAACGATGTCGAGCATCACCTCCGACGTGCCGCCCTCGATCGAATTGGCCTTGGTGCGCAGCCAGCCGCGCGGCCGCGCCCCGCCATCGCTGCGGGCGCCCTCCCATTCGAGCCCCTCATGGCCGGCGGCCCGCATCAGGAGTTCGTAGCGGCGCTTGTTGAGCTCGGTGCCGTAATATTTCAACACCGAGGACTTGTCGCCGACGCCCTGGCCGACCGCGGCGGCCTCGTCCTTGTAGCGGGTCATGGTGGCGGCGAAGGCGAGGGCATCGACCTCGGCCCGCGCCACGTCGGCGCGCAGGAACGGGTCGGCGAGGCGGCCCTGCCCGTCGGTGCCGATCTCCGCGGCCGCGACCTGTCCCGGCGAGCGCCCGCCGAGCAGGCCGCCGCCCCCGCTGCCGATCATCTCCCGCTCGTGGGTGAGCAGGTATTTGGCGATGTCCCAGCCGCGGTTCAGCGTGCCCACGAGGTTCGCCTTCGGCACCTTCACGCCGTCGAAGAAGGTCTCGCAGAAGGGTGACTTGCCGGAGATCAGCAGGATCGGCTTGGTCGACACGCCCGGCGCCGTCATGTCGAAGAGGATGAAGGAAATGCCGAGATGCTTGGGCGCGGCGAAATCCGTGCGTACCAGACAGAAGATCATGTCCGCCTTGTCGGCATAGCTCGTCCAGATCTTCGACCCCGAGACGACGAAATGGTCGCCGGCATCGTCGGCGCGCGTCTGCAGCGAGGCGAGGTCGGAGCCGGCATTGGGCTCGGAATAGCCCTGGCACCAGCGGATCTCGCCGCGGGCGATCCTCGGCAGGTGTTCTTTCTTCTGCGCCTCGGAGCCGAATGCGAGCAGCGCCGGGCCGAGCATCCAGATGCCGAAGCTCTCCAGCGGCGAGCGCGCGCCGATGGCCCGCATCTCCTCCTTGAGGATCGTCACCTCCTCGTGGGAGAGACCGCCGCCGCCATAGTCCCTGGGCCAGCCCGGCACGGTCCAGCCGCGCGCCGCCATGCGCTCGAGCCAGACCTTCTGGGCCTCCGAGGTGAAGACCCAGCGGCGGCCACCCCAGCAGATGTCATCGTCGCCGGTGACGGGCGTCCGCATCTCGACGGGGCAGTTGGCGTCGAGCCAGGCGCGTGTCTCGCGCCGGAAAGCGTCGAGGCTGTCCATCAGCATCCTCCCGCGGCGACCTCGCCCGTGAGCCGGCCGCCCTTCGTTCCTTCATTGACGGCCCCGCTCGCGCGAGGACATACTGCCGAGTATGTTCGCCTGCCGCCGCCTTGTCGAGCCCTTGGGCCGCCCGGTCGTCATGCCGGATGTCCCCCTTCCGGCAGAGGGCGAGAGGCGCTAACACGCCAGGGGACAGAAGCAGGACGCTGGAAAGGCGCCTGACGGGGAGGATGCCGGCAGACATGCAGGCCACGGCTGCCAATGATCTGGTCTCACCGGACCGGCGCGAGGAGGTGCTCGCCGCCGCCGCCGAATGTTTCATGCGGCGCGGCTATGAGGCGACCTCCATGGACGACGTTGCCGACGCGCTCGGGGCCACCAAGGGGCGCGTCTACCATCACTTCCGTTCCAAGCCTGAGCTCTTCTTCGAGGTCTTCCGACGGGCGATCTTCATCCTGATCCGCGAGGCGGGGGTGCACGAGACCGGCCCCGGCCATGCCGCCGACCGGCTGCGCCGCATGGCCAGGGCCCACATCCTCTGCATGATGGAGACCCAGGCCTTCCAGCGGAACCTGACGCTGGGCGTCGACCTCTACCGCTTCGGCGAACCCACCGCCGAGCACAAGGCGACGCTGGAGGAGCTGATGGACCTGCGGCGCGGCTATGAGGACGCCTTTCGCCGCATCTTCGCCGCCGGCGCCGCCGACGGCTCGATGAAGGCGCTCGACCCCTCTCTCGCCATGCGTACCCTGCTCGGCGCCATCAACTGGGTGGCGGTCTGGTATTCGCCCCGTCCCGGCGAGACCCGCACCCACCGCGAGAAACTGGCGGAGGAGATCGTCGCCCAGGTGCTCGGCGGCTATCTCGCGTAAAGCGGCGGCTGCGGTGTTCCAGGCCCCACCCTCACCCTCCCCTCGCTGACGCGAGGAGAGGGGGACTATGGCGTCCCATCTGTCCTGAACCCGTGGCGCCGGGCACGAAGCTCTCCGATTGGACGGCGGGGCCAGGTGCGACCTGACTGTTGAGGTGCGAGGTCGAAGTCCCCCTCTCCTCGCGTCGGCGAGGGGAGGGTGCGGGTGGGGCCTTGCCCGGTTCGCGCCGCCTCAAGCCGCTTTCGACCGCGCTTCCCGCACCATCTGCACCAGCACCTTGTGCAGGTCCTCGCCCGTCGTCACCCGCCGCGGAAAGAGCACCCGCGCCGTGCGGTCGCCGGCGATGAGATCGAAGCCCTCGGGATCGGCGCCGGACATTTTCCACGGGCCGGGATCCTGGCCCGCCAGAACCGTCGCATAGACCGAGACAGCGTCGGCATGGTCCACGTTCATGTGTTCGATGGCCCCAGCCTCGGCGGCCATCAGCCCTTCCGCATCACCCGCCTCGATCAGCAGATCCGTGCCGGCGATGTCCGCCGCTCGCGCGAAGCCGCCATTGAGATGGCCGGCCGCCACATCCAGCCGCCAGAGGCTGAAATCAGGAAAGTCGATATAGATCTGGGCCTTCGGATTACGGGCGAGGAAACGGGCCTTGAGCCGCTTGACCTCTGCCTCGTCCTCGACCCTGGCGAAGGCGCCGAGCACGGTCAGCCGCGGATGGGCCAGCGGATCGCCCTTGCCCGTGCGGGCGAGGAGCAGCGAAGCGCGCCCGTCGGCCTTGAGGTTGGCGGTATGGCTGGAGAGGTTGGAGATCAGGATCAGCGGCGCGCCGTCGGTATCGGTCGCCACCGTCGTCAGGGTCGTCACGGGATGGCCGGTATTGCGGTCGAGCGTGCCCAGCGCGCCGGCGCGGATGGTCCTGAGCAGGTCCCGCGCCCATTCCAGCGGCTTGAAATCCGCCGGCTGCGGGGCGTTCTCCGGAATGTTGCCCGGCATGGCGCCGGGCTGGGGCTTGGTATCCATCGCTGTCTCCTCGGCGCCGCAGCATGACGATACCCCGGCGCGCGATCAAGGCCCGTCCGCGGCAGGACAGGCCCCGTCCGCGGCCGCTGCCCGCTGCGGGACTTGACGGGACGCGGAGCCTCGCCCATGCCTCGCAGCATCCGGAAAGGCCCATCATGCCCCTGCGCCTCTCGACCAGCGCCCTCGATTTCGAAAACCGCTTCGCCGGCCTCCTCGCCATGAAACGCGAGGTGTCCGAGGAGGTGAACGACGTCGTCCGCTCCATCGGCCAGGACGTCGCCCAGCGCGGCGACACCGCCCTGATCGAATATACCGCCAAGTTCGACAAGCTGATGCTGACACCGGCGACCCTGCGCGTCACCGAGGCGCAGATCGAGGCGGCCCTGGCCGCCTCCGACCCGGTGACCCTGGACGCCCTGCGCCTCGCCGCCGACCGCATCCGCGCCTATCACGCCCGCCAGAAGCCGCAGGACGACCGCTTCGTCGATGCGCTGGGGGTCGAGCTCGGCTATCGCTGGACCGCCATCGAGGCGGTCGGGCTCTATGTCCCCGGCGGCACCGCGGCCTATCCCTCCTCGGTCCTGATGAACGCCATTCCCGCCAAGGTCGCGGGCTGCCCGCGCGTCGTCATGGTCGTGCCGTCTCCCGGCGGCACGCTCAACCCGCTGGTTCTCGCCGCCGCCCGCCTCGCCGGCGTCGACGAGATCTACCGTGTCGGCGGCGCCCAGGCGGTTTTCGCCCTCGCCCACGGCACCGAGACCATCCGCCCTGTGGCCAAGATCATGGGCCCAGGCAACGCCTATGTCGCGGCCGCCAAGCGGCAGGTCTTCGGCAAGGTCGGCATCGACATGATCGCCGGCCCCTCCGAGGTGCTGGTCATTGCCGACGCCACGGCCAATCCCGACTGGATCGCCGCCGACCTTCTCGCCCAGGCCGAGCACGACACCGCCGCCCAGTCGCTGCTGATCACCGACGATTCCGGCCTCGCCGACGCCGTCGAGGCGGCGGTCGAGCGGCAGCTCGCCACACTGCCCCGCGCCGAGATCGCCGGCGCCAGCTGGCGCGACTACGGCGCCATCATCGAGGTCGCGCACATCGCCGAGGCCGTGCCGCTGGCCGACCGGCTGGCCGCCGAGCATCTCGAGATCATCACCGCCGATGCCGAGGGCCTCGCCGCGCAGATCCGTAATGCCGGCGCCATCTTCCTCGGCGGCCATACGCCCGAGGCGATCGGCGACTATGTCGGCGGGTCGAACCATGTCCTGCCGACGGCACGCTCGGCGCGTTTTTCCTCCGGCCTCGGCGTGCTCGACTTCATGAAGCGCACCTCCTTGCTGAAATGCGGCCCGGAGCAACTGCGTGCCCTTGGGCCCGCAGCCATCGCCCTCGGCGAGGCCGAGGGGCTTGCCGCCCATGCCCGGTCCGTCTCCATCCGCCTCAATCTCGGCGGCACGGACTGACCGCCCCGCCACGAAAGGACCGCCATGACCGATCGCGAGCCCAGGGACCGCAACGACCCGGTGATCATGGGCCGGCGCCTGGTGGCGGTCTCCATCGACGAGGCCTCGATCGGCCGTTCCTCCGCCGACATCGAGCACGAGCGTGCGGTCGCCATCTACGATCTCATCGAGGAGAACAGCTTCTGTCCGGTCGGTGTCGAGACCGGGCCCTTCACGCTCCACATCTCGCTCGCCGAGGGCAAACTCGTCCTCGACGTCAAGCACCAGGACGGCCGGCAGGTGGTGACCCATATCCTGTCGCTGACGCCGTTCCGGCGGATCGTGAAGGACTATTTCATGATCTGCGACAGCTATTACGATGCCATCCGCACCGCCACGCCCGCCCAGATCGAGACCATCGACATGGCCCGCCGCGGCCTCCACAACGAGGGCTCGGAGATCCTGCGCGAGCGGCTGAAGGAGAAGCTCGACTTCGATTTCGACACGGCGCGGCGGCTGTTCACGCTCGTCTCGGTCCTGCACTGGAAGGGCTGAGGTGGTTTCCGATCGGCGCAAGAACCCTCAGGCCGTGCTCTTCGCCTGCGGCATGAATCAGGTGCGCTCACCCATGGCCGCAGCGATCATGCAGTATTTCCACGGCAACCGGGTCTTCGTCGAGAGCGCCGGCGTCCACAAGGGCGAGCACGATCCCTTCGTCGATGCCGTCATGGAGGAGATCGGGATCGACACCCGCAAGACCAAGCCCAAGACGATCGAGGAACTCGAGGAGTGGGAGGGCCTGAACTTCGACCTCGTCGTCACCCTCGCCCCCGACGCGCACCATACGGCCCTCGACCTCACGCGCACCAACGACATGGAGGTCGAGTACTGGCCGACCCCCGACCCGACCCTGGCGCAGGGGTCCCGCGAGCAGAAGCTCGATGCCTATCGCCAGGTGCGCGACATGCTGATGCAGCGAATCCGCCAGCGCTTCACCCGCTCCGCCATGGGCAACGAATAGGGTCTCAGCTGGCCCGCAGCCGCTCCAGCGCCTCGCTCCACAGCGTCCGCGTCAGGTCGCCGGCGCCCATCTCGCGGCCGAGGGAGGCTGCCTGCCCGGCCCAGAGCGAGGAGAAATCGGCGCTGCCCGCGGCCTCGGCTTTCGCCTTCAGCGGCAGGAGCGCGCCGCCCGCCGTCGGAAAGGCCGGCGCATCGGTGGAGAGCGGCCCCACCTCCCGCATCAGCCGGTTGACGAGCCCGCGCGCCGGCCGCCCGGTGAACAGGTTGGTCAGGGCCGTGCCATCGTCCTTGGCCTCGCGCAGCGCCGCCCGGTGCATGGGCGTGATGGTGGCCTCCGGGGTGAAGAGATAGGCGGTGCCGATCTGCACCGCGGAGGCGCCGAGGGCGAAGGCGGCGACGATGCCGCGCGCATCGGCGATGCCGCCGGCGGCGATCACCGGCACCTCGACCGCGTCCACCACCTGCGGCAGCAGCGCGAAGAGCCCGGGCTGATTGGCCAGGTCCTCGGAGAGGAAGAGGCCGCGATGGCCCCCCGCCTCATGGCCCTGGGCGATGACGGCATCGGCCCCGTGGTCCTCCAGCCAGCGGGCCTCGTCGACCGTAGTGGCGGAGGAGATGACCCTGGCCCCGGTCGCCTTGACGCGGTCCATGAGGTCGGCAGCCGGCAGGCCGAAATGGAAGCTCACGACCTCCGGACGGAACGCCTCGACCACCGCACAGAAGGCCGCGTCGAAGGGCGTGCGGTTGGAGGCCGGGACCGGCGCGGCGGGGTCGATCCCGAGTTCGGCGTAGTAGGGCGCGAGCCGCGCCCGCCAGGCCGCTTCGCGGGCCGCATCGGCGGCCGGCGGGCGGTGGCAGAAGAAATTGAGGTTGACCGGCTTGGCCGTACGCTGGCGGATCAGCGCCAGTTCGGCGCGCATCGCGTCGATGCCGAGGAGCGCGCCCGGCAGCGAGCCGAGGCCGCCGGCTTCCGAGACCGCGACCGCCATGGCCGCGCCCTGGGCGCCGGCCATGGGCGCCTGGATGATCGGCAGGTCGATGCCGAAAAGCGTCTGGATGCGGCGGTCGAGCGGCATGGCGGCCCTCCATTCGGTCGGGCGCAGACAATAGCCCCCTCGCGCCGGGACGGAAGGGGGTCTGGCGTTGGAGGGCTATCCGCCGCCTGACTTCCAGGGATCTGCACGACCCGCGTGCAGGCCGCCCTGCGCCCACGGTCAGCCGCCACTCACGGCCGCCAGCCGGTCTCCATCGGCACGTCGTCCTCGGGCGGCGGCGGCTTGGGCTCGGCGGCACGGGCTTCGTCGATCACCGCGAGAAGGGCGACGAGGGCCGCTTCCACGCCCTCGCCCGAGGTCGCCGACAGGGCGAGCGGTGTCCTCTTCGCCGCCCGCTTCAGCCGCGCCATCTGCTCCTTGCGCGTCTCCGGATCGAGCGCGTCGACCTTGGCCAGCGCCACGATCTCCGGTTTCTCGGCGAGGCCGTGGCCATAGGCCTCGATCTCCTTGCGCACCATCTTGTAGGCCTTGCCGGCATGGTCGCAGGTGCCGTCGACGAGGTGCAGGAGCACCCGGCAGCGCTCGACATGGCCGAGGAAACGGTCGCCGAGCCCGACACCGTCATGGGCGCCCTCGATGAGGCCGGGAATATCGGCGAGCACGAATTCGCGGGCCCGCGCGCGCACGACGCCGAGGCCGGGATGCAGCGTGGTGAAGGGATAGTCGGCGATCTTCGGCTTGGCCGAGGTGGTGGCGGCCAGAAACGTCGACTTGCCGGCATTGGGCATGCCGATCAGGCCGGCATCGGCGATCAGCTTCAGCCGCAGGATGACCCAGGCCTCCTTGGCCGGCTGGCCCGGATTGGCATAGCGCGGCGACTGGTTGGTGGCGCTCTTGAAATGGGCATTGCCGAAGCCGCCATTGCCGCCAGTGAGCAGCACGAAACGCTGGCCGACCGTGGTGATGTCGGCGATCAACGTCTCGCCATCCTCCTCGAAGATCTGCGTGCCGGCCGGCACTTTCAGCACCACGTCGGCGCCGCGCGCGCCCGCGCGGTTGCGGCCCATGCCGTGCATGCCGATCTTCGCCTTGAAATGCTGCTGGTAGCGGTAGTCGATCAGGGTGTTCAGACCGTCGACACATTCGACCACGACATCGCCGCCGCGGCCGCCGTCGCCGCCGTCCGGGCCACCGAACTCGATGAACTTGGCGCGATGGAACGACACGGAACCGGCACCGCCGGCACCCGCCTTCACATAGACCTTGGCCTGATCGAGGAACTTCATGGACTTCCGCTCGCCGCCGGAAGGGCGGAGCGGGTCTCTACCCCATCGGGGCGGCCCCGTCCAAGAAAAACGCCCCAAATGGCCCCTGAAAAGCGCCGAGCGGCCGCATTGCTGCGACCGCCCGGTTTCTCAGGCACCACCGTTCCCCCGAATGGATGGAGCCCGATAAGGTATGGCTCCATCATGTCGGCGGGCGCCTGCCGGCGCCTTGATGCGGATCAATCAACCCCCGCTGGCATGGGCGATGAGCCGCCCCATGAAGGCGTCGGCCTTGGCGAGTTCGCCCGCCTCGACATATTCGTCGGGCTTGTGAGCCTGTTCGATGGAACCCGGCCCGACGATGGCGCTGGGGATGCCGATCTGCTGGAACAGGCCCGCTTCGGTGCCATAGGCGACCTTGGCGTGGTCGTTGCGACCGGCGAGGCGCTTGGCGAGCACGGTCACGGGCGCATCCGCCGCGGTGTCGAGGCCCGGCACCAGCGCCAGTTCCTGGAAGGTGAAGCCGGCGCCGGCATGGATGGCCTTCATCGGCGGCTCCAGGACCTCATAGGCATAGGCCTCGATCTCCGCGACGATGGCATGCGGGTCGTCGCCGGCGACGCAGCGCAGGTCGAAATCGACGACGCATTCGCCGGCGACGATGTTGCGCACCGTGCCGCCGCGGATGACGCCGACCGAGGTGGTCGAGCAGGGCACGGCATAGAGCGGGTCGAGATCGGTGCGCGCGGCGAGACGCTGGCCGATTTCGTTGATCTTGACGATCAGCTTGGCCGCCTCCTCGATGGCGTTGACCCCGTGCGGCCGCAGCGAGGAATGCGCCTCGAAACCCTTCACCGTGACGCGCATCGGCCGCCCGGTCTTGTGGGCGATGACGACCTGCATGTTGGTCGGCTCGCCGACGAAACAGGCCTCGGGCTTCAGCGGCCTCTCCTTCAGCACGGCGAGCAGGGTGCGCACGCCGCGGCAGCCCACCTCTTCGTCATAGGAGATGGCGAGATGGATCGGCTTCTTCAGCGGCGCCGCCGCCATGGCCGGCACGGCGGCCAGCGCCGCGGCGACGAAACCCTTCATGTCGCAGGTGCCGCGGCCGAAATAGCGCCCGTCCTTCTCCACCAGCGAGAAGGGATCGGTCGACCAGTCCTGCCCGTCCACCGGCACCACGTCGACATGGCCGGAGAGCACGTAGCCGGCGACGTCCTGCGGGCCGATGGTGACCCAGAGATTCGCCTTCTCACCCGTCTCGTCATAGACCCGCTCGCCGCTGATGCCGTGACCGGCGAGATAGTCCTCCACCCAGTCGAGGAGCGGCAGGTTGGAATTGCGGCTGGTCGTGTCGAAGGCGACGAGCTTGCCGAGGATGTCGACGGTGGACAGATGCGCCATGGCTCAGGCCTTCCCCGCCTGCGCCTTGGCACGGATGGCGTCGATCGTGGTGGTCGGCGTGATGGCCTGCTGGTCGAGGAAGCAATGGATGATGGCCGGCTTGCCCGAGGCCATCGCCCGCTCGAAGGCCGGAGCGAATTCCGCCGTCTCGCGCACCGTCTCGCCATGGCCGCCGTAGGCGCGCGCGAGCGCGGCGAAATCCGGGTTCTTCAGCGTCGTCGCCGAGATGCGGGTGGGATAGTCGCGCTCCTGATGCATGCGGATCGTGCCGTACATGCCGTTATCCACGACGATGACGATGATGGGCAGGTCATACTGGCAGGCCGTGGCGAATTCCTGCCCGTTCATCATGAAGCAGCCGTCGCCGGCGAAGGCGATGACGGTCCTGTCCGGGTGCATGCGCTTGGCGCCGACCGCGGCCGGCGTGCCATAGCCCATGGAGCCCGAGGTCGGGGCGAGCTGCGATCCGTACTTCCGGAAGCGCAGGAAGCGGTGGACCCAGGTGGCATAGTTGCCGGCGCCGTTGCAGACGATGGCATTTTCGGGAAGCCTGTCGCGCAGCCAGGCCATGACCTCGCCATACTGGAAGGCGCCGGGCAGACGGGCCGGATTGCCGGTCCAGGCGAGATAGCTCTCATGCGCCGCCTTGGCAGCGCCCGCCCAGGCGATGACCTGCGGCGGCTGCACGCCCTCGAGCGAGGCCGCGAAGGCCGTCGGGCTCGCCTGGATCGGCAGATGCGCCTGGTAGACGCGGCCGATCTCCTCAGGCCCCGGATGCACATGGACGAAGGTCATCTGCGGCCGGGGAATGTCGATGAGCGTGTAGCTCTGCGAGGCGATCTCCGAGAGCCGGCCGCCCAGCGCGATGAGGAGATCGCTCTCCTTGATCAGCTTCAGCATGTCCGGATTGCCGCCGAGGCCGAGATCGCCGGCATAGTTGGGGTGGCTGTGGTCGAACAGCATCTGCCGGCGGAACTGGCAGATCACCGGCAGGTCGAAGCGCTCGGCGAAGCGCGTCACCGAGGAGACCGCCTTCTCCGACCAGCGCGAGCCGCCGAGCACCAGCACCGGCTTCTTCGCCGCCCACAAGAGCTTCTGGAATTTCGCCATGTCGGTGAGACCCGGCCAGGTCTCGGCGGCCTCCACATAGGGCGCGTCGACGACGGCGGCGCTTTCGGTCAGCATGTCCTCGGGCAGCACCAGCACAACCGGGCCGGGGCGGCCCTGCATGGCGGTGGCATAGGCGCGGGCCACCATCTCGGGGATACGGGCGCAATCGTCGATCTCGGCGACCCATTTGCACATGCCGCCGAAGAACTGCGTGTAGTCCATCTCCTGGAAGGCGTCGCGGCCGCGCATGGTGTGGTCGATCTGGCCGACGAAGAGGATCATCGGCGTCGAATCCTGCTGGGCGATGTGCAGGCCGGGCGAGGCATTGGTGGCGCCGGGGCCGCGGGTGACCATGCAGATACCGGGGCGTCCCGTGAGCTTGCCATAGGCCTCCGCCATCATGGCGGCCCCGCCCTCCTGCCGGCAGATGGTGACGGCGGATTTCGCGTCGTGCAGCGCGTCGAGCACGGCGAGGTAGCTCTCGCCCGGCACGCAGAAGACATGGTCGCAGCCCTGGGCGACGAGCTGGTCCACCAGAATCTGGCCGCCGGTGCGGGTGACGGTTTCAGCGCGCATGGATGAGGTCCTCGGATCGCGTCCGGCCGCTTTCGCCCGCAGCCTGGTTCGGCGCGGACCTTAGCGGCAGCGGCGCGGGGCGGGAAGCGCCGGAAATGCGGGAGGGGGTGGCGGGAATAGTCAGCAGCGACAATCTTCGAAGTTTATTTCCGTTCTCCACCCGCATCCTCATCCGCACCCGGGTCTGAGTGCTCCGTCTCGCCAACCAGCTCAAGCGTTCGCTCAATCCTGAGCTTCCTGACGCCCTTTTCCCGAGCAGCGATCCGTTTCATGCTTCGCACAACTGCTAGTACCCACAACGCCTCCGACTCAAGCGCAGGATACTGTGCTGCTGCCCGCTTCCGTTCCTTCAGGGTGTGAGCGATCCAATACCAACCGGCTCTATTGGAATTCAACCAAAATTCTACAAAAAGCTCGACCGGAATATGCGCCAGGACCGGCAAGTCATCAAATTCAAGACTGCCATCGCGCGTGTAACACAGTTTCTCGAAAAATTTCTCTCCGTCTACTTTCATGACCTCAAGCAGATCCGGAACTGAATCAATGAGATTCTTCTCTACCGCTACAGTACGCTGATGAACAAGGTGGTCAAACACACGCTGAAATTCGTCGCGGTATTCATCTTCGACCCAATATTGAACACCGTCATGCGAGCGCCCAAACGTTTCCGCCCAACGATGCCCCCGCTCGCGTGGCGGAAGCCGCCCCTGTCTCAATAAATCGTCAATGTAACAAAGAGCTTCGTTCGCAACATCGTTGATTGTACCATCAATGACCCCTCGGGTCACCAACATCATCTGCAGTGCAACGACGTGCAATATCTCTCCCGATTGGACAAACTGACGCTCAGTGAATTGCCGCCACATCTCCTCAATCGCGGCATTGACAGTTACATCATCAAGCGCATTAAAGTTCATTACCAGCCTCCAAGCTGGCAGTTTACCTTTCTCCGCAAAAAATTCCGAATTATCTAAAGACTCGTTTATTCGTCGCGGATCAAAATTCCCGAATGAGATCGTCTGAGTAATGACATCATCATTCAACACAGAGCTGGAAAACCGAACGAGCTTATGCCTCTCAGCAAGAGCAATGATTGGTGGGGCAACATCATCAGATTTATTTCTAGCTAGCGAAAAGTGGTAACTATTAATACGGTCGCCCCTCCTGACGAGATCGCCATCAGAAATTTCGCTGGCGCGGTATGCTATCGACAGCGCGCAAAAAAGTCGAACAGCCTCAATGATTGCTGGACCGTGTGGGATATGGCGGGCATCCAGGGCCGAGAGGAGGCGATCGACATCCTCGACAACCTGGCGAAGTATTCTCAATGATTTTACATTTGATTCCTTGAATACGCCGAGAACCTCGCTTTTAATATCAACCCCCTCAAACTTTCCAAATAGAATCTCAGAGAGCTGGCAAAATACTCCATATGCCCCGTCAATGTCCGGCTCCAATCGTAACGTATGCCCAAAGATCTTCTCTTTTGAATTTTGGAAACTATCAACGATTTTCTTTTCGTGTGCAATTACGATAACACGGCATCCATGATGCTCTACGTATCGGTTTATAACTCCAAGTATTTTGCTCAGCTTTACCGAGCATCGCTCTAGGTCGTCAAATATAATTGGCTTTGCAGCGTCAACCTGGGTTTTAACGAAATTACCAATTATCAATGACGCTAGGCCGTTTATACCGACAGATCCGTATCCCGGCACTCCAAGGTTGATCGCGCTGATCTTATCAGAAAGACCTTTAAGCGATGCCTTATTTGGAAACATCTGAGCAAAAACAGCCGCCTCAATCTCCTCAATCGAATTGAGACTAAACAGGCTTACATAGTTAGCCTTTTCTTCGGATAAAAGTCCTCGTATCTTATAGGTCTTACCAACACCCCAGTCACCGGTCACGAGAACAGCATAGCCGGGAGCCTGGCGCGATACATAATAAGATAGATAATTATCTATATATGAATTCGCACCTTCAATATTTTCGGCCCTCTTCTTCTGCAGCTCCTGCCCCTGACTAGCTTCGGGCTCGTTTCTCTTTCTTCGGGTGAACCACACGTAGTACCTCCCCAACCTGACAGTCATCCACCTTGGGAACCGCCAACCCGCTTTAGTTCCTGCTCCGCCCCCTCAATCCCCCCGCAGCGCAAAAGCCTTCTTCGCCGCCGGGCGCGCCATGGCCGCCTCGTACCAGCCCTTGATTGCCGGCTTGTCGGCGAGGAGCGACGAGAAGCGCAGGTAGAACACGCAGCACGCCACGTTCAGGTCGGCGATGGTGAAGCGGTTGCCGACGAGATGGCCGCCGTGGCTGGCGAGATGGCCCTCCAGCACGGCGAGCGGCGCCTTCAGCGTCTCCGTGCTCTTCGCCACCACGGCCGGGTCGCGCTCGGCGACAGGCTTCAGCGTCTCATGCTGCATGAGGGCGAGCGCCGCGGCCTCCACCTCGGTCACCGCCCACATCGACCACATGGTCATCAGCCCGTCCTCGTCCACCGTTTCCGGCGCCAGCGGCCCGCCGGCCTTTTTGGCGAGGTGCAGGTTGATGGCGAGCGATTCCCACAGGATGACGCCGTCGACATCGGCCGCCGGTACCCGGCCGTTGGGGTTGATGGCGAGGAAATCGGGCTGGCGCGAGCCTTCCGGCCCATAGACCACCGGCGCGTGGGTATAGGTGAGGCCGAGTTCCTCGCAGGCCCAGAGGTTGCGGATCGCCCGCGACTTGGCGATGCCGTAGATGGTGATGCTCATGCGAGGCCTCATTGGCGGAAGGAATCCCGCGCGATGATAAGCCGCTGCACCTCGCTCGTCCCCTCATAGATGCGGGTGATCCGCGCATCCCTCACATGCCGTTCGACGGGATAGTCGGCGCAGTAGCCGGCGCCGCCGTGGAGCTGCAGGGCGGTGTCGGTGGCCCGCCCCGCCGCCTCGGAGGCGAAGAGCTTGGCCATGGAGGCCTCGCGGCCGAAGGGCTCGCCGCGGTCCTTCTTCGCCGCCGCCGAGAGAATGAGGAGCCGCGCCGCCTCGAGCTCGGTCTCGCGGTCCGCCACCATCCACTGGATGCCCTGGAAATCGGCGATGGCCTGGCCGAACTGCCGGCGCTCCTTCACATAGGCCTTGGCCGCGTCCATGGCGGCGCGGGCGATGCCGAGCGAGAGCGCGGCGATGCCGATGCGCCCGCCGGCAAGTTCGCCCACCGCGATGCGGAAGCCGTCGTCGAGCTTGCCCATCAGCGCCGTCGCCGGCACCCGGCAGCCGTCGAAATGCACGGTGTTGGTGGCCGAGCCATGCTGGCCGAGCTTCCTCTCCGCCTTGCCGATGGACAGGCCCGGCGTGCCGGCCTCGACGAGGAAGCAGGAAATGCCCTTGCCCTTCCGCGCCTCCGGGTCGGTCACCGCCCAGACGATGAAGAGCCCGGCATATTCGGCCGAGGTGATGTAGATCTTCTCGCCGTCGAGCACGAAATGATCGCCGTCACGGCGGGCGCGGGTCTTCATGCCGGCGGGATCGGAGCCGGCGCCGGATTCGGTCAGGCAGAAGCCGGCGGCGGGATAGGTGCCGTCGGCGATCTTCGGGATATAGGCGCGCTTCTGCGCCTCCGAGCCCACCGCCTGGATCACCTCGGCCACCATGTTGGTGACGGAGGCGGTGACCCCCGTGGCGGCGCAGGCATAGCCGAGTTCCTCGATGGCCAGCGCAAAGGCCACCGTGCCGGCTTCCGTGCCACCGAAGGCGGCATCGACATTGACCGCCATGAACCCCGCCTCGGCGAAGACCTTGAGGTTTTTCAGGAACTGGTCGCGGCCCTCGCCGCGGTCGAGGACGGGCGCCAGCGGCGCGGCAATCTCCTGCGCCATGGTCCGCGCGGTGTCGCGGATGAGAAGCTCTTCCTCGGTGAGTGCGAACTGCATGGGCGGCCTCCGGTCGTCATGAGGTCTTAGGGGAGGCGGCGGGGGCCGGCAATCCGGCGGAACGGCGGTGGGGGAAGGGGGGCGCCCCTCCAGCCGTTCGGTTGGCAATGTCGAAAGGCCCCACCCGCACCCACCCCGCTCCGCGGAGAGGGGGACTTCGACGTGGCGTCACGTTTCATGCGCCGTGCCTGGCGCGACGGCCAAAGGCAGGTCGCGGAGGTCATAGTCCCCCTCCCCGCGCAGCGGGGAGGCTAGGGGCCGGGCCATCCTGACCGCCGTCTTGAACCCTGCCGTGGCAGGGCATGACGAAAGCCCTTCCACCCGCTAATCATTCCCCATGACCTTTGCCTCCGATCCCCGCGCCTTTCTTCTCTCGCTCGGCCATGCCGCCATCGCCGCCGCCCTGCCCGACCGCATGGCCGACCACCTGCCCGCCGCGCCCGCCGGCCGCACCCTCGTCGTCGGCGCCGGCAAGGCGGCGGCCAGCATGGCCCAGGCCTTCGAGCGCCTCTGGCCGGCGCCGCTGGAGGGCACGGTCGTCACCCGCTACGGCCATGCCGTGCCCTGCAGCCGCATCACCGTGCTTGAGGCCTCCCACCCGGTGCCCGACGCGGCGGGCCTTGCCGCCACCCGGGCCATCCTCGCGCGCCTCGACGGCCTCACCGCCGATGACCTCGTCGTCGCCCTGATCTCCGGCGGCGGCTCGGCCCTCCTCGCCCTGCCCGGCGGCGACCTCACCCTCAACGACCTCAAGGCGGTCAATGCCGCCCTGCTCGCCTCCGGTGCTGACATCACCGCCATGAACTGCGTCAGGAAACATGTCTCGGCCGTCGCCGGCGGACGGCTGGCGGCGGCGGCCCATCCCGCCCGCCTCGTCACCATCGCCATTTCCGACGTGCCGGGTGACGATCCCGCCGTCATCGCCTCGGGGCCGACCGTTCCCGACCCGACGACGCGGGAGGAGGCGCTCGCCATCGTCGCCCGCTACCGCATGGACCTGCCGGCGGCGGTGATGGCCCATCTCGCCAGCCCCGCCTGCGAGAGCATCAAGCCGGACCACCCGGCCTTCGCCGCCGGTCACGACGTCCGCCTCATCGCCCGTCCCGTCGAGAGCCTGCGCGCCGCCGCCCGCATCGCCGCGGCGGCGGGCCTGCCGACCCTCATCCTCGGCGACACGATCGAGGGTGAGGCGCGCGACGTGGCGCAGGTCCATGCCGCGCTCGCCCGATCGGTGCTGGAACACGCCCTGCCCGCGGCGCCGCCCCTGCTGATCCTGTCGGGCGGCGAGACCACCGTCACCCTGCCGAAGGACCGCCCGATCGGCCGCGGCGGCCGCAATTCGGAATTCGCCCTGGCCCTGGCCGCCGCCATCCTGCCGCTGCCGCGGCCCCTGCGCGACCGTATCCACGCCATCGCCCTCGACACCGACGGCATCGACGGCATCGAGGCCAATGCCGGCGCCCTGGTGACGCCGGACATCCTCGCTGCGGCCGAGGCCCGGGGGCTTTCGCCGCGGATCTTCCTCGACCGTCACGACGGCTTCGGCTTTTTCGCCGCCCTCGACGGCCTGGTTGTCACAGGACCGTCACACACCAACGTCAACGATTTCCGCGCCATCCTCGTGCAATGATGGCGTCGCGGTCCGGCTCGGGGGATGACACATGACGATGCGCTTCGTCCGCTCGGGCATCCGCCTCGGCCTCGCCCTGATGGCATTGACCGTGGCCGGGCCGGAGGCGCGGGCCCAGGCGCGCACCCAGGTGACGCTCTACACCTCCGTCGAGACCGACCAGCTCGCCGTGTTCAAGCAGGCGATCGAGTCGGACCTGCCCGACATCGAGGTCCGCTGGGTGCGCGATTCGACCGGCGTCATCACCGCCCGGGTGCTGGCCGAGCGGGAGAACCCGCGCGCCGACATGATCTTCGGCCTGGCGGCGACGAGCCTCCTGCTCTTCGCCTCCTCCAACCTGCTCGAACCCTACAGGCCGAAGAACATCGACGAGATCAAGCCGGCCTTCCGCGATTCCGCGCCGCTCCCCCGATGGACCGGCATGGACGCCTATGTGGCGGCGATCTGCTTCAACCGGGACGAGGCCCGCAAGGTCGGCGCCCCGGCCCCGATCCGCTGGCGCGAATTGCTCCACCCGGCCCTGCGCCAGCGCATCGTCATGCCGCATCCCGCCTCGTCGGGCACCGGCTTCCTGCTTGTCGCCGGCTGGATCCAGATGATGGGCGAGGAGGCCGCCTGGGCCTTCATGGAACAGCTGCACGACTATGTCGCGATCTACACCCATTCCGGCAGTGCGCCCTGCGTCCAGTCGGCGCGCGGCGAACGGGTGGTGGGCCTGTCCTTCGACATGCGCGGCGCGCGCGAGAAGTCGATGGGGGCCCCCATCGACGTCATCGTGCCGGAGGACGGCGCCGGGTGGGAAATGGAGGCCTTCGCGCTGGTCCGCGACCGCCCGGTGCGCCAGGCCGACGCCGCCCGCCGGATCGCCGACTGGGCGACCAGCCGGCGCGCCAACGAACTCTATGCGCAGTTCTATGCGGTCGTGGCCCACCGCGACGTGGTCAACCGCCCGCCCCATTATCCGCCCCATGCCGAGGAGCGCATGCTGCGCAATGACTTTTCCTGGATGGCGCAGAACCGCGACCGCATCCTCTCCGAATGGTCGCGTCGCTTCGACAACCGGATGCCGGCGCCGCGCTGAGCGGCGGCGGAATGCGAAACGGCCCCGCGCCTTGGGAGCGACGGGGCCGTTACGGTTTTGAGGAGCCGGGACGGCCCTTGGCCGCCCCTGTCCCGCGGCGTCAGTTGCCGGCGGTGACGCCGGCGGCGCGGATGACCGGAGTCCACTTGGCGATTTCCGCCTCGAGGAAGGCGCGCAGGCCGGCGGGCGTCGCGAGGTTGTCGGCCGGCAGGTCGGCGCCAAGCTCGGCAAGGCGTGCCCGGACGCCGGCATCGGCGAGCGCCGCGTTGAGCCGATTCACGATCGGCTCGGGCGTACCCTTCGGCGCCAGCATGGCGTTCCATACCACCACCTGGTAGCCGGGCAGGCCGGCCTCGGCCGTGGTCGGGACATCCGGCAGGGCGGCGTTGCGCGTCGCCTGGGCGACGGCGAAGGCCTTGATCGTGCCGGCACGGACCTGCGGGGCGACGTTGACGACCTGGTCGCAGAGATAGTCGACCTGGCCGGCGACGAGATCGTTCATGGCCGGGCCGGTGCCGCGATAGGGAACGCTCTGCGGCTTCACGCCGAGGGTGGCGTGCAGCAGCAGGCAGGTCGTGTGGCTGACCGAACCGATGCCGGCATGGGCGTTGTTGGCGGTGCGCTCGTTGGCCTTCAGCCAGGTGACGAACTCGGCGAGATTGTTCGCCGGCAGGGCCTTCTTCGCCGTGATCAGGATGGCATTGGTATTGACCACGCCGATCTGGGCGAAATCGGTGACCGGATTGTAGCGCAGGTTCGGATAGAGCGCGACGGACGCGGCATGGGTGCCGGTATGGCCGATCATGATCGTGTAGCCGTCGGGCGGCTGCTGGGTGAGACGGGTGGCGCCCGTGGTACCGCCGGCCCCCGCCACATTCTCGATCACCACGGACTGGCCGAGCGACCGCGACATGGCCTCAGCGACAATGCGCCCGACCACATCGGTCGGGCCGCCGGCAGCGAAGGGAATGATCATGGTGATGGGACGGGTCGGATAGGTCTGCGCGGCAGCCGGAGCGATGCCGGCAAAGGCTGCGACCGCGCCAGCGGCGATAAGGTGGCGTCTGTTCATGCGGATCCTCCTGGAAGTGCAATATCGTGCCCGGCGCCGATGGGGAGGCCCGGTTATGGACTTCGCATACTCAATTCCAACCGACTTGAATAGATTGACGTAGCGCACCGGCGGGCGCCGGCAAGGAGACCACGATATGAGCGAGCGCGCGGCCACCGACAGCCTTTTCCCCGGCTTCCGGCTGGAAGACGTCAAAACTTCGGGCACGACGATCCGTCTGCGCACCGGCGGGTCCGGTCCCGCCCTGCTGCTGCTCCACGGCTATCCGCAGACGCACGCCCTCTGGCACAAGGTCGCACCCCGGCTCGCCCAGCGCTACACGGTGGTCGCTGCCGACCTGCGCGGCTATGGCGACAGCGGCAAGCCGGAGACCACCGCCGACCACGCCCCCTATTCCAAGCGCGCCATGGCCCAGGACATGGCGGAGGTGATGACCGCCCTCGGCCACGAGCGCTTCTTCCTCGCAGGCCACGACCGTGGCGGGCGGGTCGCCCACCGCCTCGCCCTCGACCATGCCGACCGGGTGCGCAAGCTCGCGGTCCTCGACATCGCGCCGACCCGGGAAATGTATCGCGACACGACCGACGCCTTCGCCAGGGCCTATTGGCACTGGTTCTTCCTGATCACGCCGGCCCCTTTTCCGGAGCGCATGATCGGCTCCGATCCCGACGCCTACTGGCTGAAGAAATGCGGATCGGGCGCGGCCGGCCTGACGCCCTTCGCTCCCGCCGCGCTGGCGGAATATCTGCGCTGCTTCCGCGACCCCGCCGTCATCCATGCCAGTTGCGAGGACTATCGCGCCGCCGCCACCATCGACATCGCCCATGACGATGCCGACGGCGACCGCAAGGTGACCTGCCCGGTTCGGGTGCTCTGGGGCCAGCACGGCGTCATCGCCAGCTGTTTCGACGCCCTCGCCCTGTGGCGCGAGCGCGCCCTGGATGTCAGCGGCCAGGCGCTGCCGGGCGGGCACTATCTCGCCGAGGAGCTTCCCGAGGAGGTCGCCGGGGAGTTGGAGGCCTTTTTCGGGTGAGGTTGCCGTCTGCCGACCACGCCTCCCGCTTTTCCCCGCTGAGGGAGAGATCAAGGGCGGTGCCGTGGACGGGCAGTCAGCAAGCTCCGACAAAAGGGCGCGCGCCCTCCCATCACCTCAGTTCGCCGTCACCCCGGCCGCCTTGATCACCGGCGTCCACTTGTCGACTTCGGCCGCGACATGCGCACGCAGCGCTTCCGGCGTCTGGCCCGCCGCATCGGGGATCTCGCAGCCGAGCTCGAGCAGCCGCTTGCGCACCGCCTCGTCGGCAAGCGCGGCCCGGCCGGCGGCGTTGAGCCGGTCGACGATCGGCCGCGGCGTCCCCTTGGGCGCGAAAATGGCGTTCCAGCCCACGGCCTGGAAGGCGGGCAAGCCGCCTTCCGTGCTGGTCGGCACGTCGGGCGCCGTCGGCAGCCGGGCGGGTGTCGCCACCACGAAGGTCTTCAGGTTGGCGAGTTGCGGCACGATCCCGACCGTCTGGTCGCAGACATAGTCGAGCTGCTTGCCGAGCAGCGCCGCCATGGCCGGACCCGAACCGCGGAACGGCACGTGCTGGACCGGCGCGCCGACGAGGTGATGGAAGAAGATGCAGGTCAGGTGCGAGGTGGAGCCGACGCCGCCATGACCGTAATTGTAGCGGGCCGGATTGGCGCGGATCAGCGCGATCATTTCCTGCAGCGTATTGGCGGGAAAGTCCTTGTGGGCCGCGATCAGCATCGGCGTCCCGGCCGTGTTGATCACCGGCTCGAAGTCGGTGCGCGGGTCGTAGGCAAGGCGCGGATAGAGACCGACCGAGGCGGAGTGGGTGCCGAGATTGCCCATCATGATCGTGTAGCCGTCGGGGGTCGCCCGCGCCACACGGGTCGAGGCCGTGGTGCCGCCGGCCCCCGCGGCATTTTCCACCACGATGGTCTGGCCGAGCGTGCGCGACATGTGGTCGGCCACGATCCGGGCGATGATGTCCGTCGGTCCGCCCGCCGCGAAGGGCACGATCAGGGTGATCTGGCGGCTGGGATAGACATCGGCATGGGCCGGTCCGGCGAAGGCGGCGGCGGCGAGCGCGGCAAGGCCGCAGATGATGCGTCTCATGGGATCCTCCCTTGGATGGTCTCGGCCGCTTGGCGCGGCACTGGTCTGCGGCCGATGCCGCTACAGGTGTTTCAGCCCCCAGGCCTTGAGGAGCGGCAGAAGTTCGCCTTGGGTGCGCTGGCGATGGCGCCGCGCCGCCGCATCCGCCGCCGCGCCGTCGCCGGCGCGGATCGCCGCGATGATCGCCGCGTGTTCACCGGAGGAGGCCCCGAGATTGCCGCGCAGGTGCAGCGTCAGCATCCGGGCGCGGTGCATCTGGTCGCCGACCGTCCGGGCGATGCGGCTGATGCGCCCATTGGCGGCGCTCTCGACCAGCGCCCGGTGAAACACATCGTCCGCCTCGCCCCAGGCCCTGATGTCCCCCGCGGCGAGCGCGGCCTCCATTCGCCCGTTGGCCGCCGCCAGCCGCGCGGTGGCCGCGGCGCGGTCGGCATCCGGGCGGGCGGCGGCGAGTTCGGCAGCGCGGCCCTCGATGGCGATCATGACGTCGTAGATCTCGCGGACATCATCCGGCGCCAGGGCGCAGATGACGATGCCGCGCTTCGGCACGATGCGGACGAGACCTTCCTCCTGCAGCTTCAGCACGGCCTCGTGGACCGGCGTGCGGCTGACACCCAGACGCAGGGCGATCTCCTGGGCCGAGGCCTGATAGCCCGGCGCGAAGGTGCCGTCGAAGATCGCCGCCTTGATGGCCGCATAGGCGTCATCGACCCGCGAGGGCCGCCTGTCCACCGTCGCTCCGATCCCTGCCGTCATCGCATCCTCACCCGCCGACTCATAACAACTTCCATGGAAGCTGCAATGGAATGTTGACAGCCGACCTCCGGCAGAGCATTGGGCGATGGACAGGAGAAGCCACATGAAGACCCATCGCATCGCCGCCATTCCTGGAGACGGCATCGGCACCGAGGTCGTCGCGGCCGGTGTCGCGGTGCTGGAGGCGCTCGCCGCCCGCGACGGCGGCTTCGCCATGGCCTTCGACCATTTCGACTGGGGCGGCGACTACTACAAGCGCCACGGCCGCATGATGCCGGAGGACGGCCGCGCGCAGATCCGCCACCACGACGCGATCCTCTTCGGCTCAGCCGGCCATCCCGACATTCCCGACCACATCACGCTCTGGGGGCTGAGGCTCGCCATCTGCCAGCCCTTCGACCAATACGCCAATGTGCGCCCGACCCGCATCCTGCCGGGCATCACCTCGCCGCTGCGCCATGTCACGGGACCCGAGCTCGACTGGGTCATCGTCCGCGAGAATTCCGAGGGCGAATATGCCGGCGTCGGCGGCCGCGTCCACCAGGGCCTGCCGATCGAGGCGGCCACCGACGTGTCGATGATGACCCGCGCCGGCGTCACCCGCATCATGCGCTTCGCCTTCCGCCTGGCGCAGTCCCGGCCGCGCAAGCTGCTCACCGTCGTCACCAAGTCCAATGCCCAGCGCTACGCCATGGTCATGTGGGACGAGATCGCCGTCGAGGTGGCACAGGAATTCCCGGACGTGACCTGGGACAAGGCCATCGTCGACGCCATGACCATGCGCATGACCCTCAAGCCCGAGACGATCGACACCGTCGTCGCCACCAACCTGCACGCCGACATCCTGTCCGATCTCGCCGCGGCGCTCGCCGGCTCGCTTGGCATCGCGCCGACCGCCAACCTCAACCCGGAACGCGAATTCCCCTCCATGTTCGAGCCCATCCACGGCTCGGCCTTCGACATCATGGGCAAGGGCGTCGCCAATCCGGTCGGCACCTTCTGGTCCGCGTCGATGATGCTCGACCATCTCGGCGAGCCGGCGGCCGCGGCGCGGCTGATGCGCGCCATCGAGCGCGTCACCGCCGACCCGTCGCTGCACACACCCGATCTCGGCGGCCGGGCGACGACGCGGCAGGTGACGGAGGCGGTCATCGCCGCCATCAAGGCCGACAACGAATAGCAGGTCGTCGCGCCGGCCTCTGGTCCGCGGGGTGGCGCGCGTTTATGCCGACCTCCAACGGCTGAAACGGTCCCTCGTCGCGTCATGGCCGGGCTTGTCCCCGCCATCCACGACTGGCACACGAGGGCGAAACACAAAGTCGTGGATGCCCGGCCCAAGGCCGGGCATGACGTGAAGAGCACGGCGCCGTCGACAGGGCGCCGCAGGACCGAGGAGACCCCCGCATGGCCCGTTCCAACACCTACAAGCTCGCTGTCATCCCCGGCGACGGCATCGGCACGGAGGTCATGCCCGAGGGCCTGCGCGTGCTGGAACGTGCTGCCGCCAAGTACCGGTTCTCGGTCGACCTCGACCACCACGACTTCTCGTCCTGGGCCTACTATGAGAAGCACGGCCGCATGATGCCGGAGGACTGGAAGGCGAAGATCGGCGGCTCCGACGCCATTTTCTTCGGCGCCGTCGGCATGCCCGACAAGATCCCCGACCACATCTCGCTCTGGGGTTCGCTGCTGCTGATGCGCCGCGAGTTCGACCAGTACGTCAACCTGCGCCCGGTCAAGCTGATGCCGGGCGTGCCCTCGCCGCTGGCCGGCCGGAAGCCCGGCGACATCGACTTCTTCGTCGTGCGCGAGAACACCGAGGGCGAATATTCCTCCGTCGGCGGCCGCATGTTCCCCGGCACCGACCGCGAGATCGTGCTGCAGGAGACGGTGATGACGCGCATCGGCGTCGACCGTATCCTCAAATATGCCTTCGAGCTGGCGATGAAGCGCCCGCGCCGGAAGCTCACCAGCGCCACCAAGTCCAACGGCATCTCGATCTCGATGCCCTACTGGGACGAGCGCGTGGCCGAAATGAAGAAGTCCTATCCGGACGTCGCGGTCGACCAGTACCACATCGACATTCTCACCGCGCATTTCGTGCTGAACCCGGACCGCTTCGACGTCGTCGTCGCCTCCAACCTTTTCGGCGACATCCTCTCCGACCTCGGCCCGGCCTGCACCGGCACGATCGGCATCGCCCCGTCGGGGAACATCAACCCGGACCGCAAGTTCCCCTCGCTCTTCGAGCCAGTCCACGGCTCCGCCCCCGACATCGCCGGCAAAGGCATCGCCAACCCGGTCGGCCAGATCTGGTCGGCGGCCATGATGCTCGACCATCTCGGCGAGCCCGAGGCCGCCGCCGCCATCGTCCGCGCCATCGAGGAGGTGCTGGCCAAAGCCGAGTACCGCACCCGCGACCTCGGAGGCACCGCCGATACCGTGGCCTGCGGCAAGGCGATCGCCGACGCCCTCGGCTGAGGCGGCCGGCACGGCAGGTCTGGAGCCGCCACGCATTGGTGGCGTCGTGATTTTGGGCTGGCATTCCGCCACAAAGACGTTAAGACCGCCACGCATTGTCGCTTGCGCGGGCACAGTCCCGCATCAATCGGATGGATTGTTGATGGACAACCAATTCTGGATCGGTCTTCTCCAGATCATATGGATCGACCTTCTCCTTTCCGGTGACAATGCGGTTGTCATTGCTCTTGCCTGTCGCGGCCTGCCCGAGAAGCAGCGCAAATGGGGCATCCTGCTCGGCGCCGGCGCGGCCGTCGGCCTGCGAATCCTCTTCGCGCTGATCATCACCTATCTGCTGGCGGTTCCCTTCCTCAAGCTGGTCGGCGGCCTGCTGCTGTTCTGGATCGCCACCAAGCTGATCGTCGGCGAGGAGGGCGGTGACGGGCACGGTGGCATCGAGGAGAGCGACAACCTGTGGAAGGCGGTCCGCACCGTCGCCATCGCCGATGCCGTGATGAGCCTCGACAACGTCATCGCCATCGCCGCCGCCTCCCACGGCAATGTCTGGCTCTTCATCTTCGGCCTGGCGCTGACCATCCCGCTGATCATCTTCGGCTCGACGCTGATCCTCGGCATCATCGAGCGCTACCCGGTCTTCGTCTGGGCCGGTGCCGCCCTGCTCGGCTGGATCGCCGGCGAGATGCTGCTCAGCGACCCGGTCGTGCTGCGCCAGCTCATGGTCTGGGGCACCGGTCTCGTCACCCCGGTGGAGGCCAGCCAGGTCTATCCGGCCGGCCTGAAACCCGTCGCCCTCGCCCATTACGGCTCGGCGGTGATCGGCGCCATCATCGTGCTCGCGCTGGGCTATGTCCTGCGCAAGCGCCGCAACGAAGCCGCCGCCAGCCACTGAGCGGACGGCCGCACGCCACAGACCAGGCCCGCCCACATGGCGGGCCTTGTCGTGTCCGCTTGCGAAACGCAGGCTTCAGCCGCGGCTGACCATGCCGGAGGCGACGGTGAACAGGTCGGCCCGGTCGCCCAGCGCGGCGAAGGCATGGGGGTCGGCGCCCGTCATCCAGACCTGTGCCCCGAGGGCCTCCAGCGCATCGTAGAGGGCGCCGCGGCGTTCGGGATCGAGATGGGCCGCCACCTCGTCCAGCAGCACGATCGGCGTGAAGCCCGCCATCTCCGCCACCAGCCGGGCATGGGCGAGGACGAGGCCGATCAGCAGCGCCTTCTGCTGGCCGGTCGAGCAGCGCTCGGCCGGCGCGCCGGAAGGCCCGTGCACCGCGAGCAGGTCGGTGAGATGCGGCCCGACCGTCGTGCGGCCGGCGGCACGGTCGCGGTGGCGGTTGTCGCGCAGCACGGCGCGGTAATCGTCCTCAACGGCAAGGGCCGGCCGCTCCAGCACGCCGGCTTCCAGCGTGCCGTCCAGGGCCAGCAGCGCCCAGGGAAAGGGCGAGCCGGGGTCCTTGGTCGCGCCGATGAGCCCGGCGAGCCGGCGTACCGCCTCGGCCCGCGCCGCGGCGACGGCAACCGCGAGTTCGGCCGTCTCGTGCTCCACCGCAGCGAGCCAGGCGGGATCCGGCGCGTGGTCCTCCAGGAGCCGGTTGCGCGAGCGCAGTGACCGCTCCAGCGCATTGACCCGGCTGCCATGCTCGGCATCCACCGCCAGCACCAGCCGGTCGAGAAAGCGCCGCCGCTCGCCGGCCGAGCCGAGAAAGAGCCCGTCCATGGCCGGGGTCAGCCAGACGACCCGCACATGATCGGCGAAGGCAGTGGCCGAGCCCACCGCCACGCGGTCGATGCGGCACTGGCGCGCGCGCACGTCGGGATCGCCGCCGTCGATGCCGGTGCCCAGCACCGCCTCGTCATAGGGGCCGACCAGGGCGGCGCTGACCGCCCAGCCGCCATCCCCCTGGTCGAAGGACGCTTCCGCCAGCGTGGCGCGGCGCAGGCCCCGTCCCGGCGTCAGGAAGGACAGGGCCTCCAGGATATTGGTCTTGCCGGCGCCGTTCTGCCCGACCAGCGCTACGAGGGCGGCTTCGGGCTCCAGCGTCGCGGCGCGATAGCTGCGGAAGCGCGACAGCGACAGCCGCGTGATGCGGCCGCGCAGCGGCGCGGTTCCCGCATCGTCCACCGGCCGTTCAAGCCCCTGAATCGTCTCCGCCATGGGCTCCTTATGGCGATGCGGCAGATTCGGCGCCACCCCGGAAATGGCGGCAGCGCCCCCGACCCGGCGTCACCGGCACAGGCCGACGGACTCGCCCCCCGGCCGTCCGGAGCGACCCCTCACGCCGCCGGCTTGTCGGCCTCGTAGGTGAAGCGGAAGTCGCAATGCGAGGCCCCCTGCATGATGGTCTGGGTGCGCTCGAGCTTCAGCTTGGGATCATAGCCCTCGCAGAACGTGCCGTCGCGCTGGCAGGACAGCAGCGCCCCGATCTCGCCGAGGCCCATGGCCTTGTACATTTCGGAATAGCGGCAGCGCACCACGTTGAAAGCGTAGGTGGTCTCGGTCCGCCCGATCTCCTCGACGGTGAGGGCGCCTTCCGCCGTCCACAGCGGCTGCATGGCGATGAAGCCCTGCAGGGAGGGCCCCTCCGGCGACTGGGCGGCGAAACGGGCGGCCTGTTCGAGGGCCGAGCGGCGCACTGCCTCGCCGATGGTCGAGCGCGCCACGTCGATGCCGTGGCTCTCCTTCAGCTGGTCATAGACGTGCTTGAGGATTTCCGCCTCGATGCGCCGCTTCTCGATCATCGACAGGCCGGCGGGATGGGCCGGGGGCGCAGCCGGTGCGGTGGTGGCGGCAGTCATGGCGGGGGCTCCTTCGAACGGTTCGAAAGAGACAGGGAAGCCGGATCGGGGCCGCCTGGCAAGAGGCCCGCTCGCGGGCCTGCTGCGCCCGTCAGGCGACGTTGGCGGGCGGCATGATGCCCCGGGCCCTGAGGCGCGGCTCGACCAGCAGCTTGCGCGGCTCGGGTCCGTAATAGCCGTTGAGATGCACCATCGGCCGCGGCTTGACGATGATCGAGATGATCCGCTCGAGCAGCGCCTTGCCGGAGATCGGCTTGGCGACGAATTCATGCACCCCGAGACGCGTCGCCTCCATCACCCGCCAGCGCTCGAGATGCGAGGTGAGCATGATGATCGGCACGTCCGGCACGGGAAAGCTTCGGGGGTTGCGCACGATGCGCAGCATCTCGGCCCCGTTCAGCATCGGCATTTCCCAGTCGAGAATGACGATGTCGGGCGCATGGACGCGGATATGCTCGAGGCCGGCGAGGCCGTCGGCGGCCTCATGCACGGTCTTGATCCCGATATTGGTCAGGATGTTGCGCACCACCTTGCGCATGAACTGGTTGTCGTCGACGATCAGCACGTCGACGCTGGACAACAACTGTTCCGCCTTCTTCGAGATCAGGCCATTCATCCGGCTGCACCCACTCTGTCGCCACTGGAGGGGACACTAGGCGGGCCGTCTTGAACCGCGGCTAAGCCGATCGAATCAATTTGAGTGAAGTTGCATTTTTTCGCGCAGCGCCGTCGACGACAGCGGCGACTTGATGCCGTGCAGGAAGACCCAGGCCGGCGGGCGGGCCGCAGCAAGGAGTCGACCATCGGCCTCGCTCATCCGGTAGCGGGACAATGTCTGCGCCGCCACACCGGCGGCGGCCTTCAGGCTGGCGCCCGGCCGGTCCACCACCGCAAGGGGCAGGAGCCCGGCAATGCCGCGCCAGTTCTGCCAGAGGTGGAACTGCGCCAGATTGTCCGCGCCCATGATCCAGACAAAACGCACGCCGCGGCAACGCGCCTTCAGCTGGGCGATCGTGTCGAAGGTGAAGCGCGTGCCGAGCGCCGCCTCGACACCGGTGACGTGGATGCGCGGATGGCCGGCGAGCCGGCGCGCCGCGGCGATCCTCTCGGCGAGCGGCGCCAGGCCGCGCCCCGTCTTCAGGGGATTGCCGGGGCTGACCAGCCACCAGACCGCGTCGAGACCGAGGCGCCTGAGGGCCGTCAGCGCCACCAGCCGGTGGGCGTCGTGGGGCGGGTTGAACGACCCGCCGAACAGTCCGATCCGCATCCCCGGGGCATGGGGCGGCATGACGGGGCGGAGGCCGGCGCGGGGCCGGCGCCGGGCGATGCGGCTGCCATAGGGTCTCACGGACGGGTCTGTCCCGAACCGCGCACCCGGTATTTGAACGTCGTCAGTTGCTCGACGCCAACGGGACCGCGGGCATGCATGCGGCCGGTGGCGATGCCGATCTCGGCACCGAAGCCGAACTCGCCGCCGTCGGCGAACTGGGTC
Organism: Phreatobacter sp.; assembly: GCF_022843985.1. Lineage (GTDB taxonomy): Bacteria > Pseudomonadota > Alphaproteobacteria > Rhizobiales > Phreatobacteraceae > Phreatobacter. The sequence continues at coordinate 216,731 of NZ_JALHMP010000004.1, forward strand.
GAGGCATTGTGCAGCACGATTGCGCTGTCGACCTCGGCCAGGAACCGGTCGGCGGCCGCCTGGTCGGTGGTGACGATGGCGTCGGTATGGTGCGAGCCGTAGCGTTCGACATGGGCGATGGCCTCGCCAAGGCCGCTCACCACCTTGACGGCGATGATGGGGGCACTGAATTCCGTGCTCCAGTCCTCCTCGCTCGCCGGCGTCACGCGGGGGTCGACGATGCGCGTCAGGCTGTCGCCGCGCACCTCGCATCCGGTATCGAGCAGGGCCGCGACCAGCGGCCTGAGATGCGTGCCGGCACAGGCCTCGTCGACCAGCAGCGTCTCCGCCGCGCCGCAGACGCTGGTGCGCCGCATCTTGGCGTTGAGCACGATGGCCTTCGCCATGGCCAGCGGTGCGGCGCCATGGACATAGACATGGCAATTGCCGTCGAGATGCGCGAAGACCGGTACCCGTGCCTCGACCTGGACCCGCGCCACCAGGCTCTTGCCGCCGCGCGGAATGATGACGTCGATCGTGCCGCCGAGGCCCTGGAGCATCTGGCCGACCGCCGCCCTGTCGCGGGTCGGCACCAGCGAGATCGCCGCCGCCGGCAGGCCCGCCTGGTCAAGGCCGAGGGCGATCGCCTGGTGCAGGGCGCGGGAGGACCGGAAACTGTCGGAGCCGCCGCGCAGGATGGCGGCATTGCCGGATTTCAGGCAGAGCGCCGCGGCGTCCGCCGTGACGTTCGGGCGGCTCTCGTAGATGACGCCGATGACGCCGAGCGGCACGCGGACCCGCTCGATCCTGAGCCCGTTGGGCCGGTCCCAGGCCTCCATCACCGTCCCGACGGGATCGGCGAGGTCGCGCACCAGTTCGATTCCTGCGGCGATCGCCTCGACGCGGCCGGGATCGAGTGCCAGCCGGTCGATGAAGGATGGGCTCAGGCCGTCCTGGCGGGCGGCGGCGACATCCTCGGCATTGGCCTCGCAGATCAGCGCGGAGCGGGCCCGGATCGCCTGGGCCATGGCGGTCAGCGCGGCGTTCTTCTGAGCCGGGGTGGCAAGGGCGAGCCGGCGCGCCGCCGCCTTGGCGCGGCGGCCGATCTCCAGCATCACCTGCTCGGTGCTGGCCTCTTCGCTGGTCGCGCTGGGAGCCGCGGACATGGGAACCTCCGGAGCCGCCTTGCCTAGCACGGAGGCCCGAACAGGTAAAATCGAGCGGATCGCTGCATTCATCCGCCGTTCGGCGACTTTGGTTAACCGCGGATTAACGGTTCGCACCTGATCTAGAGGGGCGGTAATCCGAACCGCGCCAGCGCAGGCGCCATGACCGACGACCTCAACGCCCCGCTCGGGGTGGACAGCCAGCAGGAGACGAAGCGGCGGCTGCCGAAGCTGCCGCTCGTGCCGATCGCTGCCGGCGTGGTCGGCGTGCTCGTCGTCGGCATCGTCGGGGCCATCGCCTTCATCCACAATCCGCTCGGCGGCGAGCCGCGCGCCGTGACCGCCATCGCCGCGCCGGCCCCGCGCACCGCCGAGCCAGCCCCGCAGCAGGCG
>NZ_JALHMP010000005.1 GCF_022843985.1 Phreatobacter sp.
GGGCGCCGGGGTCGGCGCGGTCGTGCGCTGCAGGGGGGCGGCGGTGGTCGGCGCGGTGTTGGTGGTTGGCGGCGGCGCAGCGGTGCGCGCGCCGCGGCTGCCGCCACTGCGGGGTGCCGCTTCGGCCACGACACCGCCGAGCATGATGGCGACGCCGGCGACGGCGAAGGCGCGAATGAGCTTCTTGGACCTGAAAAGGGTCTTGGTCGACATGGTTTCCCCACGAATGGCGCGGCGTTTACGCCGCCGCTGCTAGAACGTTAGCAGCATATGGGAACCGTGTCGCCGCGAGACAATGCCGCAGCGGCAATGCGAAAACCGGCGATGGTTTCGCCTCGCCGGTTTACACAGGTCTCGGACAGAACCGCGATCAGGCGGCTTCGGCGCGCTTCTTGGCAATGGCCGACTTCAGCTGCCGCGCCTTCGGCGACAGGTCCTCGGCATTGGCCTTCTGCAGGAAGGCATCCAGTCCACCATTGTGGTCGACCGAGCGCAGGGCGTGGGTCGACACGCGCAGCGACACCGTCTGACCGAGCAGGTCGGAGGCGAAAGAGATATTCTGCAGGTTCGGCAAGAAGCGGTGCTTCGTCTTGATGTTCGAATGGCTGACCCGGTGGCCAACCTGAACACCCTTGCCGGTGAGTTCACAACGACGCGACATCTGTCGGATCCCAAAGGTAAAGTGCGACGGCGTCGGCCGGCCGCTGGACAAAATGGTCCTGTTCGGAGACGCGACGGCATAGTGACAGGACCCGGGCCTGTCAAGCAAAACCGGCACTGCCGACGTCCCCCGCCTCAAGAAGGATCCTGCCGCATGCCCATCGCCCGTGTCCACCGCATCATCGCGCAAGCGCCCGACGACGTCTCGGGCCTCGAGGCGGCAATCAGCGCCGGCCGGCTCGACCCCGCCGGGATTCTCGCGATCTTCGGCAAGACCGAGGGCAATGGCTGCGTCAACGACTTCACCCGCGGCTTTGCCACCCAGTCGCTGACCCTGGCCCTCGCCCGCCATGTCGGGGCCGAGCGCGCCGCTTCCGTCTGCTATGTGATGTCGGGCGGCACGGAAGGCGCGATGGCGCCGCACTGGACGGTCTTCGAGCGGGTGGAAGGCGAGGGGGCCCCCGGCCCGGCCCTGGCCATCGGCCGGGTCCACACGCCGGCGCTGCCGGCCGGGCATCTTGGCCGGATGGGCCAGGTCGAGCAGGTGGCGGCCGGGGTGCGCGCGGCCATGCGGCAGGCCGGTCTCGACGATCCCCGCGATGTCCATTTCGTCCAGGTGAAATGCCCGCTGCTCACGGCCCAGCGCATCGGCGAGGCGGAGGCGCGGGGCGCCACCGTCGCCGTCCGCGACACGCTGAAGTCGATGGGCCTGTCGCGCGGCGCCTCCTCGCTCGGGGTGGCGGTGGCGCTGGGGGAAATCCCGGCCGAGGCGCTTGCCGATGCGGCGATCGGGCGGGACCTCGCCCTTCATTCCGGGCGCGCCAGCGCCTCGGCGGGGGTGGAGCTTCTCGGCCACGAGATCGTCGTGCTTGGCATGTCAGCTGCCTGGTCCGGGCCGCTGGCCATCGACCATGCGGTGATGGCCGATGCCATCGATGTCGAGCCGGTAAGGGCGGCGCTCGGCCGGCTCGGCCTCGGCGCGGCCGGCCAGCTCGGACCTGTGGCCCGCGACCGGCTCGTGGCGCTGCTCGCCAAGGCGGAGGCCGCGCCCGACGGGGCCGTCCGCGGGGTGCGTCACACCATGCTGGACGATTCAGACATTTCCTCCACCCGTCACGCGCGGGCCTTCGTGGCCGGGGCGCTCGCCGGCCTGGTCGGGCGGACGGACCTCTATGTTTCCGGCGGTGCGGAGCACCAGGGTCCCCCCGGGGGCGGGCCGGTGGCCGTCATCGCCGCGCGGGGCTGATCAGGCGGCGGCGACCATGGCGGCGACGAAATCCTTCGTCGACTGGCCGATGGCGCCGCCGCGCCGTTCGGCAATGCCGTTGACGGCGCTGACATAGCCGTCGTTCCACACCGAGAGGCCGTCGCCGATCCGGGCGGAGAAGATGGAGACCATGGCGCCGGCGATGCCGCGGGCCTCCAGCGCGGGCAGGCGTGAGATGCCGGCATCGTCGAGGCCGCGGTCGGCGTCGACATAGACGGCCGCCCTGACGGCGGACTTCACCGCTGTCTCCGGCCTGCCGGCGAGCAGGCCGCCATGGGAGGCGGTGACAACAATGTGGCCGGCATCCTCGCTGCCCACGAGGCCGTTGGAATCGAGCACGAAGACGCGGATGCCCTTGCCCCCCGCCTCGGTGATCTCGTGGCGCGCCTCGTCGAGCGCGGCAGGGCTAGGCGACGGCGCAAGCGCGGCGCGTGCCAGCCGATCGAGCCCCTCGGCGCAGGTCATGCCGCGCCGCAGGCCGAGGCTCGCCGCGGCAGCGTTGACGAAGGACAGGACCCCGCGTGCGGGCATGTCGGCGCCCCAGCCGATCCGCGCTGAGCTGTGGGCGACCGTCGCGCCGGGCACGCCGAGGCCATCGAGCCAGGCAAGGCCGGAAATGCCCGCCTGTTCCCGGCCGATGCCGGCATCGTTGAGGATGAGGGCGGAAACCCCTTTCTTCGCCCCGTACCAGGCGGCATAGACCGCGCCATGCGAGGCGCAGACGGCGATGCGCCCGCGCGCCTCGGCGGGGAGATGGGTGACGCTGTCGAGAACGAGGGGCGGCGGCATGGACGTCATCCGGTTCGGCTGTCGCGAGAACGGCGACTGTTCCAGTCCCGGTGGCGGGCGGCAATCGGCCGAGCCAAGCCGTTCGTCGGAGGCCAGTCATGCCGGCCCTCGCCTTGACAGGTCCGGCCTCGTCCCCACACTCGCGGGCAACGACCCGCCAGACGGGCGCAAGGCCGGCGCAGACCGGCGACCGGGAGGATGACGACATGACGGCTCCGGCCGGGCGCGCGCAGCGCCGTCCGCACCGCTGACCGGCGGATGGACTTTTCCCTGACCGCGGACCAGCAGGCCCTGCGAGCGGCGGTGGAGCGCCTGTGCGCGCGCTTTCCCGACGCCTACTGGCTGGACCGCGACATCGCGGGCGGCTTTCCCCACGACTTCCATGCCGCCTTCGCCGAGGCCGGGTTCCTCGGCATCGCCATGCCCGCGGCCTTCGGCGGCGCCGGTCTCGGCATCACCGAAGCCGCCCTCATGATGGAGGCGATCGCCGCCTCCGGGGCCGGCATGTCGGGCGCCTCGGCCATTCACCTCAACATCTTCGGGCTCCATCCTGTCGTGGTGAAGGGGACGCAGGCCCAGAAGGCGCGGATGCTCACCCCGCTGATCGCCGGCCGGGAGAAGGCCTGTTTCGGGGTCACCGAGCCCGATGCGGGCCTCGACACGCTGAAGATCACGACGCGGGCCGAGCGCCAAGGCGACGTCTACATGGTCACCGGCCAGAAGATCTGGACCTCGTCGGCGCAGGTCGCCGACAAGATCCTGCTGCTGGCCCGCACCACGCCGCTCGCCGAGGTGGAGAAGCGCACCGAGGGTCTGTCGCTGTTCTACACCAGGCTGGACCGCGCCCATGTCGAGGTGCGCGAGATCGCCAAGATGGGTCGCAAGGCCGTCGATTCCAACCAGGTCTTCTTCGACCGCCTGCCGGTGCCGGCCGACGATCTGATCGGCGAAGAAGGCAAGGGTTTCGAGATCATCCTGCACGGGCTCAATCCCGAGCGCATCCTCATCGCGGCGGAAGCCGTCGGGCTGGGGCGCGCGGCGCTGCGGCGCGCCTGCGCCTATGCCGGCGAGCGCATCGTCTTCGACCGTCCGATCGGCCGGAACCAGGCGATCCAGCATCCGCTCGCCGAGCGCTGGATGGAACTGGAGGCGGCCGAGCTGATGATGCTGAAAGCCGCCAGCCTCTATGACCGCGGCGAACCCTGCGGGCCCTATGCCAATGCCGCCAAATACCTGGCGGCGGAGGCCGGCTACCGGGCCTGCGAGACGGCGGTGATGACGCTCGGCGGCATGGGCTATGCCCGCGCGTTCCATGTCGAGCGCTATCTGCGCGAGGCCTGGATCCCGCGCCTCGCGCCCGTCTCGGCGCAACTCATCCTCTCCTACATCGCCGAGAAGGTCCTCGGCCTGCCGAAATCCTACTGAACCAAGACCAGACCGACAGCGGGGAACGACGACAAGATGGAACCCACCCACAATATCCGGCGGCTGATGGACCTCTACCGGACCATGAGCCGCATCCGCGCCTTCGAGACCGCCGCCCTGAACGCCCACAAGGAGGGTGTTGTGCCGGGGCCGCTGCATGTGTCGATCGGGCAGGAGGGCGTCGCGGCCGGCGTCTGCCTCAACCTGACCACCGAGGATCGCATCACCTCGAACCATCGCGGCCACGGCCATGCCCTCGCCAAGGGCGCCGGCGTGCAGGGCATGATGCGCGAACTCTTCGGCCGCGAGGGCGGCCATTGCCGCGGCAAGGGCGGCTCCATGCATATTGCCGACTTCTCCGTCGGCATGCTCGGGGCGAACGGGGTCGTCTCCGGCGGCATTCCCATCGCTGTCGGCGCGGCCCAGGGCCTGAAGATGTTGCGCTCCAGCGCCATCGCGGTCTGCTTCTTCGGCGACGGTGCCATCAATCGCGGTCCCTTCCTCGAGGGCCTCAACTGGGCGGCGCTCTACAATCTGCCGGTGCTCTTCATCTGCGAGGATAACGGCGTCTCCGCCTTCACTGCCACCGACACCGTGACCGCCGGCCCCGGTGTCATCGCCCGCGCGGCCTCTCTCGGCGTGCCCGGCGTCACCGTCGACGGCAATGATGCCCTGGCGGTGGACGAGGCGGCTGGCCGGCTGGTGGCCGAGGTGCGCGGCGGCAAGGGGCCGCGGCTGCTCCATGCCAAGACCTTCCGCATCACCGGCCACACCTCGACCGATGCCGCGGCCTGGCGGGATCCGGCCGATGTCGCGGCGGCGAAGGCCCGCGATCCGATCGACCGGCTCGGCCTCCTCCTCGCCGACCGGGGCGTTGCCACCGCCGATCTCGATGCGCTGCGCCTTGCCGTCTTCGAGGAGATGGAGGCCGCCGTCAACGATGCCAAGGCCGCCCCCTGGCCCGACGAGGCCATCGCCTACGAGGACGTGCAGGATGTCGGCGCGGTCCGTTTTTCGGGAGTTTCGGCATGAGCATGCATCAGGTCACCCTGGTCGAGGCGGTGCGCCTCGCCGCCCTGCAGGAGATGCGCCGCGACCCCACCGTCTGGGTCATGGGCGAGGATGTCGCCCGTGGCGGCCTCTACGGTCAGTACAGGGACTTCCTGCCCGAATTCGGGGCCGAGCGCGTCGTCTCCACGCCGATCTCGGAATCGACGATCATGGGCGCCGGCCTCGGCGCGGCGCTGGTCGGCACGCGGCCGATCATCGAGATGCGCATCTTCGACTTCGTCATGTGCGCCATGGACGAACTGGTGAACCAGATCGCCAAGATCCGCTACATGTTCGGCGGTCAGGCGCGGCCCTCCGTGGTCGTGCGGATGCCCCACGGCATCTGGCGCAACTCGGCCGCCCAGCACAGCCAGATGCTGGAATCCTGGTTCGTCCATCTGCCGGGCGTCATCGTCGTGACGCCGTCGACGCCGGCGGATGCGGCGGGGCTGCTGGTCAATGCCATCCGCTCCGACGACCCGGTGCTGTTCTTCGACCCGAAGAACCTCTTTCCGGCGACAGGTGACGTGGCCTCGGTGATCGAACCGATCCCCTTCGGCAAGGCGCGCCTCGCCCGCGAGGGCCGCGACCTTACCATCGTCTCGTGGTCGGCCATCATGCCGGCGGTTGAACAGGCGGCGGCGACGCTGGCGGCGGATGGCATCGCCGCCGATGTCATCGACCTCAGGACGCTCTGGCCCTGGGACCAGGAGGCCGTCTGCGCCTCTGTCGCCAGGACCGGCCGGCTGCTGGTGGTGCAGGAGGCCGTCTCGGTGGCCGGTTTCGGTGCCGAAGTGGTCGCGACCGTGCTCGAGACGCTGGGACCGGCCCGGGTCAAGGCGGCCCGCCGGCTCGGCGCGCCGCGCATTCCCATCCCCTTCTCGCCACCCCTCGAGGATGCCGTCAAAGTGACGCCGGCCAAGATCGTCGCGGCGGCGAAGGCGGCGATGGGATAGGGCGCGGCGCTTCAGGACCCCACCCGTACCCTCCCCGCTGTGCGCGGAGAGGGTGGGGGAAGGGTACCGCGAAGCGCTCCGCCCGGCCGGGGCCGTCAGCCTCCGTCCACCTTCCGCTTAGGGGAATTACGTATCAGCCCTTATTGTTCCGGTCGCAAGCGGGTGGGACAGTCCGGGTCCGCGGACGATGGGGCGTCGGACCGCAACGAGGACGTTCGCCATGCGCATCCCGGGTCTTGTGGCGGCCGCGGGGCCGTTTGTCGTCATGGTTCTTGTCGGGCTGGCCGGCCCGCAGAGCGTCAGGGCGCAGACTGCTGCGCCCGAACGGATCGATCTCGCGCAGGTGCCGCCACGTCCCCAGCCGCGCCCCGAATCCGCCCAGCCGCAGCGGGCCCCGGTGCAAGAGCTGCCGCCGCTGCGCGTCTTCCAGCGCGACGATCTCGCAGAACAGGCCCGCCGCTTCGAGACCACCGTCGCCAACAGACAGGCGGGCGATACCCGTCCCATTCCCGAGGTGCGCCGTGATGCCGATGCCGCCTCGACCCGTGGTGATTTCCGCAACGCGGCCCGCCACTGGGAGACGATCGCGCTGCGCTCTGGCATGGATTCGGCGCCCTGGGTGCGGTTTTCGCAGGCCCTTGCCGGCGTCCGCACCAATGACTGGCGCGAGCGCCAGCAGTTGCAAACCGACATTCTCGCCTCCGCCTATATGGCCTATCGGCGCGCTGCCAACCGCAACGAGGAGGCCTTCGCCCTTGCCCATATCCGGCAGATCATGGTGGCGCGCCAGCAATGGCGCCCGGCCATCGACATTGCCCGCGCCGTGGTCGAGACCCGCGACACGCCGGAGGCGCGCGAGGCCTATAACCGGCTGCGCGACCAGCACGGTTTCCGCTTCCGCGAGACCAAGGTGGATTCCGACGCGACGCGCCCGCGCGCCTGTTTCGTCTTCAGCGAGAACCTGCGCGCCGGCCGCACCGATTTCGCCCCCTATATCCGCCAGACCGGCGTCAACGCCCCGCCGATCACGGTCGAGGACCGGCAGATCTGCGTCGACGGCCTGAGGCACGGTGAGCGCTACACGTTCCAGTTGCGCGAGGGCCTGCCCTCGGCGATCCCGAGCGAGAGCCTGACGCGCAATGTCGACGTCACCGTCTATGTCCGCGACCGCACGCCCGCGGTGCGCTTCTCCGGCCGGTCCTACGTGCTGCCGCGCACCGGCCAGCGCGGCCTGCCGGTCGTCACCGTCAACCTGCAGTCGGTGGATGTGGAGATCATCCGCATGGGTGACCGCTCCATCGCCCAGACAATCCAGGAGGACTTCCCCAAGCCGCTGGAAAGCTACGAGATGCAGCAGCTCATTGCCGAGCGCGGCATTTCCGTCTGGAAGGGGCAGCTGGAGACGGAAAACCGGCTCAATGCCGATGTGACCACCGCCCTGCCGGTGGACGAGGCGGTGCGGACGCTGGAGCCCGGCGTCTATGTCGTCACCGCCAAGCCGACCAATGCCCAACGCCGTGCCGACGATGATTATGGCGGCGACGGTCGCGTCGCCCAGTGGTTCATCGTCTCCGATCTCGGACTCACGGCCCTGTCCGGCGTCGACGGCGTCCACGGCTATGTCCATTCGCTGAACTCGGCAAAGCCCCTGGCCGATGTGGAGGTGCGTCTCATCGCCCGCAACAACGAGGTGCTGGGCACGGCGCGGACCGATGGCTCCGGCCGCGCGCGCTTTGCGGCGGGCCTTACCCGCGGCGAGGGTTCGCTGGCGCCGTCCCTCATCGTCGCTTCGACGGTTCAGGGCGACTATTCCTTCCTCAACCTGCGGCAGCCGGCCTTCGATCTCTCCGACCGGGGCGTCGCGGGACGCGAGGTGACCGGACCGCTCGATGCCTTCCTCGTGCCGGAACGCGGCATCTACCGGCCCGGCGAGACGGTCTATCTCACCGCGCTGCTCCGCGACGCCAAGGGCGACGCGGTGCCGAACCTGCCGCTGACGCTGATCGTTGAACGCCCGGACGGGGTCGAATATCGCCGCGTCGTCACGCAGGACCAGGGCGCCGGCGCGCGCGCCGTGCCGATCCCGATCGTCTCCTCGGCGCCGACCGGGACCTGGCGGGTCAGGGCGGTCACCGATCCGCGCAGCCCCACGGCCGGGGAGGTGCGCTTCATGGTCGAGGACTTCGTGCCCGACCGGATCGCCTTTGACCTCGCCCCGACAGCGCCGCGCCTGACCCGCGACGAGCCCTTCGCAGCCACCGTCGATGCCCGCTACCTCTTCGGCATGCCCGGCGCCGGCCTTGCCGTCGAGGGCGAGGTCGTCATGGAGACGACCCCGAGCCTGCCCGATTTCCCCGGTTTCCGCTTCGGCCTCGGCGACGAGGAGGTGAAGCGCGACCGCGAGCCCCTGCCCGAGGGCATCACCACCGACGATGCCGGCAAAGCGACGATTGCCGCCCGCCTGCCGCGCATGGAGGACACGACCCGGCCGCTCTCGGCCCGCCTGCAGGTCCGCGTCGCCGAGCCCGGCGGCCGCGCCGTCGAGCGCACCGCGACGGTACCGGTTCTGCCGGGGACGCCGCTCATCGGCGTCAAGCCGCTGTTCGAGGGCGACCGCGTCTCGGAGAATGAGACCGCGTCCTTCGAGCTCATTGCCGTGGCGCCGGACGGGCGCACGCGGCGCCCCGGGCCGCTGACCTGGCAATTGCTGCGTCTGGAGACGCGCTGGATCTGGACACGGGGCACCTCCGGCTGGGCGAGCCAGGCCATCGTCTCGACACGGCGCATCGCCGATGGCGAGGTGCAGGCTTCCGCCTCGGGCGCCGCGCCGCGCATCGGCGCGCCGGTGCCCTGGGGCCGATATCGCCTTGAGGTGACGGCCGGTGGCGACGTCGCCGGACCGATGACCACGGTCATCTTCGAATCCGGCTACGGCGCCGGCGGGACCGCCGATACGCCGGATGTCCTGGAGATGAGCCTCGACAAACCCTCCTATCGCTCCGGCGAGACGCTGACCGTGGCGATCAATGCGCGCTTCGCCGGCTCTGCGACGGTGGCGGTGATGGGCGACCGTCTTTTGGCCGAGCGTACGGTGGACGTGCCGCAGGGCCGCTCGACCATCCAGATCCCGGTCGGCAGCGACTGGGGTGCCGGTGCCTATGCGACCGTGTTCATGCGCCGGCCTCTCGATGCCGCGGCCTCACGCATGCCCGGCCGCGCCATCGGCCTGGCCTGGTTCGGCATCGACACGGCCGAGCGCCGCCTCTCCGTGACCCTCACCGCGCCGGAGAAGATGGCACCGCGCACGGCGTTGCGGGTGCCCGTCAAGGTCGATGGCCTGTCGCCCGGCGAACAGGCCCATGTGACCGTGGCCGCCGTCGATCTGGGCATCCTCACCATCACCAACTACCAGCCGCCGAAGCCGGACGAGCACTATCTCGGCCAGCGTCGCCTGTCGGCCGAGGTGCGCGACCTCTACGGTCTGCTGATCGACGGCATGTCGGCGGTGCGCGGCTCCATCCGTTCCGGCGGCGACGGGCCGACGAACCGCTTCTCCGGCGCGCCGCCGGCGCAGCAGCCGCTGTCGCTGTTCTCCGGCATCCTGACGGTCGGAGCCGATGGCACCGCGGAAGCCGTCTTCGACATCCCCGACTTCAACGGCACCGTGCGCCTGATGGCCATGGCCTGGACGACGAAGAAGCACGGTTCGGCCTCGCGCGACGTCATCGCCCGCGATCCCGTCGTGGTGACCGCCACTCTGCCGCGGGTGCTCGGCCATGCCGACAGCGCCACGGCGCGGCTCGACTTCGTCAATGCCGAGGGCCCCCCCGGCGCCTATCGCGTCACCGTCAGGCCGGAGGGCCCGCTGCGGCTGACGCAGACGCAGGCGACGGTGCAGCTCGGCGCCGCCGGCGGCCGCGGCTCGGTATCGCTGCCCCTGTCGGCCTCCGGCCTCGGGGTCGGGCATCTGTCCGTGCAGCTCACCGGTCCCGACGGCCTGGACGTCACCTCGCGCTATGCGCTCGGCGTCAGGCCGGCCCTGCCGGACATCGCCCGCCGCACGGTCCTCACCATGGAACCGGGCCAGTCGGTAACAGTGACGAACGACCTTCTCGGTGACTTCCTGCCCGGTTCTGCCCGGGTCTCCGTCTCGGTCGGTCCTTCCACGGCAATGGACGTGCCCGGCCTGATCCTGGCGCTGGACCGCTATCCCTTCGGCTGCACCGAGCAGATCACCTCGCGGGCGCTGCCGCTGCTTTACCTCGACGTCCTCGCGGCGGCCGAGGGCGGCCTCGGCCTCGAGACGCCGGTGCGCGAGCGCGTCGCCGATTCGATCGAGCGCATCCTGTCTCGCTCCTCGGGCTCGGGCTCGTTCGGCTTATGGAATGCCGGATCCAACGAGGACGCCTGGATCGACGCCTATGTGACGGACTTCCTGTCGCGGGCGAAGGAGCGCGGCTATGGCGTGCCGACGGCGGCCTTCAACCTGGCCATCGAGCGGCTGCGAACGCTGGTCGTCTCGACCAACGGCGTCGGCGACAACAAGGGCATGGACCTCGCCTATGCCCATTATGTGCTGGCGCGCAACGGTCGCGGCTCGCTGTCCGAACTGCGCTGGCTCGCCGATACCCAGCTGAACGAGATCGCCACCCCCGTGGCCCGCGGCCAGCTCGGCGCGGCGCTCGCCCTGATGGGCGATATGGGCCGGGCCGAGCGGGTCATGGCCTCGGCGGTGACTCTGCTCACCGCCCGCGGCCAGGTCGACATGGGCCGCTTCGACTATGGCTCGCGGCTGCGTGACGCCGCCGCGCTGATGGCGCTCGGAGTTGAGGCACGCGTCACCCGCCGCATCGTCGCCGACGCCCAGCGCGTCGTCGAGGACCTGCGCGGGCGCACCCGATACCTGTCGACCCAGGAGAAGGTCTGGCTCGTGCTCGCCGCCCAGGCGCTGATCGAGGACGCCAAGCGCATCCGCCTGGATGTCGGCGGCAGCCCGCATGAGGGGGCGCTGGCGCGGACCATCCGGTCCGATGAACTCGGTGCGGGCCTCGCCCTGCGCAATACCGGCCCGGAGACGGTGCGCGCGGTCGTCGCGGTCACCGGCACGCCGGCGACGCCTGAACCCGCCGCGGCCAATGGCTTTACCCTGCAACGGCGTTACATGACGCTGACCGGCCAGCCTGCGGACATCAGCCGCGTCGCCCAGGGCACCCGCCTCGTCGTGGTGCTGCAGGTGACGGAGGCCAGTCCGCAGCTCGGCCAGATCATGCTCGTGGACCGGCTGCCGGCCGGTTTCGAGATCGACAATCCCAGCCTCATCGCCTCGGCTGAGACCTCCGCGCTGAAGTGGCTGCCGGCGGAAGCGGTCCAGCCCGACTACAAGGCCTTCCGCGATGACCGCTTCCTGGCTGCCTACAGCCGCACCAGCGGGTCCAATGGCACCTGGCAGGTGGCCTATATGATCCGCGCCGTGACGCCCGGACGCTATCTCGTGCCCCCGGCCACCATCGAGGACATGTACCGGCCCGAGCGGGCGGCGCGCACCGCGGTCGGCCAGACCGAGGTGACGGCCGGCGCCCGGTAGGAGCGGGCCCATGCGCAAGGCGCGGATGGCGGCGCTGGCAGCCGGCGGGCTGGCGCTCGCCGGGATCGGCTCCGGCGTCGCGCTGCACCGCGCCGGTGCGGGGCCCGACGGCAGCGAGACGCCGTTCTCCCGCGAGGTGGTGGACCGGAACGGGCGGCTTCTCAGGCCGTTCCAGACCGATGACGACATGTGGCGCTTTCCCGGCGCCGCCGCCGATGTCGACCCGCTGTTCCTGCGCATGCTGACCGCCTACGAGGACCGCCGCTTCGCCCGGCATCCCGGCGTCGACCCGCTGGCGCTGCTGCGGGCGGCGGGACAGTGGGCGACGAGCGGGCGCATCGTCTCCGGGGGTTCGACGCTGTCCATGCAGGTCGCCCGCCTCATCGACAAGCGCGAGGGCGGCCGCTCCATCGCCGTCAAGTTGCGCGAGATGGCCCGGGCCGTCAGGCTGGAGCGCGATCTCGGCAAGGCACGGGTCATCGATCTCTATCTGTCGCTGGCGCCCTATGGCGGCAATGTCGAGGGCATCCGCGCCGCCTCGCTCGCCTATTTCGGCAAGGAACCGCGCCGCCTGTCCCCGGGTGAGGCGGCATTGCTGGTCGCCATCCCGCAATCGCCCGAAGCGCGGCGTCCCGATCGCCATCCCGAGGCCGCCCGCCGCGCCCGCGACCGCGTGCTCGACCGCATGCTCGCGGCGGGCGTTCTCAAGCCGGAACAGGCCGCCTCAGGCAAAGCCGAACGGGTTCCCCTTGCCCGCCGCCAGATGCCGACCTTCGCCTGGCATGCGAGCGGCGAGGCGACCGCCGCCAGACCGGGCGAGCGCGTGCACCGGATGGCCTATGACCGTACGGCACAGGAGGCCCTGGAGGCGCTATTGCGCGAGCGGGTGCGGGCGCTCGGCACGCGGCTGTCCGGCGCGCTCATCGCCGTCGATCACCGTAGCGGCGATGTCATCGCCCGCATCGGCGCGGCCGATCCGCTCGACCATGAGCGGCAGGGGGCGGTCGACATGACCCGCGCGGTGCGCTCGCCGGGATCGACGCTGAAACCTTTCATCTACGCCATGGCCTATGAGGCCGGTCTCGCCCACCCCGAGACGCTGATCGAGGATCGCCCATCGCGCTTCGGCACCTATGCGCCGGCCAATTTCGACCGTGGCTATCAGGGCACGGTGCCGACGCGCCTCGCGCTGCAGATGTCGCTCAACGTGCCGGCGGTGGCGCTGCTGGAGGCCGTCGGGCCGCAGCGCTTCTTTTCCCGCCTCCAGCAGGCGGGCATCCGCCCCGTCCTGCCACGCGGCGAGGTGCCGGGACTGGCTGTCGGGCTCGGCGGGGTCGGCCTGCGACTCGCCGATCTCGCGGCTCTCTATGCCGGTCTTGCCCGCGGCGGTGAGATGGCGGACTTCGTCGAGCGGCTGGGCGCGCCGCAGTCGGCGGGACGGCCGCTCACCGACGAGGCCGCGGCCTGGCATGTCGGTGACATCCTCACCGAGGCGCCGGCCCCCGATGCCGCCCTGACCGGCCGCCTCGCCTACAAGACCGGCACGTCCTACGGCTTTCGCGACGCCTGGGCCGTCGGTTTCGACGGCCGCCGTACGGTCGCCGTCTGGGTTGGCCGGCCCGACGGATCCTCGGTGCCGGGCATTACCGGCCGCACCGCCGCGGCGCCGATCCTTTTCGATGCCTTCGCCCGCCTCGGGTCTCCGGCAGCGATGCCGGCCCGGCCGGTGGCCGCGCCGGCGCTCACCCATCCGCAATTGCCGGCGCCGCTGCGCCGCTTCGGCCCGGCGCGCGAGGCGGCGGGCGACACGCGCGACCTGAAGATCGCCTTCCCGCCGGATGGCGTGCGCGTCGATCTGGGCGCGGCGCGGGGCGAGATGGAGCAGTTGGTGGTGCGCACGACAGGTGGGCGGCCGCCCTTCACCGTGCTGGTGGACGGGCGACCCGCGGCCCGGTTCGGGGCGCAGCGGCAGGCCAATGTCCTGCCCGACGGGCCCGGCTTCACCACCCTCTCGGTGGTGGATGGCGAGGGTCGCAGCGCTTCGGTGACGGTCAGGGTCGAATAGTCAGCGCGGCGAAACTGCGCCCGGGAGCCCGAGAACCCAGCCGCGTGTCATCACCACCAGTGCCTGGGCGATGACCTCGTCCGGGGCCGGGCCGAGCTTCTCCTCAAGCCCCAGCGAAACGATGCCGTGGGTGGCCGAGAACAGGGTGCGGGCGAGGCCGCCGCGCACCTCCGGCGTGGCATCGGGCAGCAGTGTGGCCAGCGGGCCCTCGATGTGGCGGAAGAGCTTGCCGACAACGCCGAGATACCAGTCCGGCGGCGAGGATCCGTCCGGAATCTGATGGGCGAAGACGGCCGTCCAGCGCCGTCGTTCGGCGCGCGAGAAGCCGTGATAGGCGAGGGCGAGGCGGCGCATGGCGGTCTCGGGATCGGTGTCGGGCCTGACGGTGGCGGCCAGGACCGCGTCCAGCTTCTCCAGCGTGCGGGCATTGACCGCAAAGATCAGTGCATCGAGGTCCGGGAAGACGTTGTAGATCGCCCCGACGGCGCAGCCCGCCGTCTCCGCGAGCGTGCGCGCCTTCAGGGCGGAGAGCCCGCCCTTGGCGATGGCTGTCTCGGCCGCCAGGATCAGATCGTCGCGCAGCCTGGCGCGCTTGGCCGGCAGGTCCGTTGTCATGCAGATACCGCCTTCCGAGAAAATTTGAACGGCGTTCAAAAAATGGCTTGAACGACGTTCACGGCCTTGCTAGAAATCGTTCATGAACAACGTTCATAGCGAGGGGGTCGCCCATGTTCAAGTCGATGTTCAGGGTCATGCATGGCCAGTTTCGCGTCGGCGCCGGCTGCGTCGACGACCGTAACGCGCTGGCGCTGATCGACCATCAGGCGCGGGTCGCGACCCGTGATCTCGCCCTGGCGCGTCGGGAACTGGCCGCCGCAGTGGCCTCCGAGCGCTCGGAGGCGCACCGGCTGCGCAACCTCGCGAGCCGCATGGCGACGCTCGACGGCCGCGCCGTCGCGGCGGTCCGCGCCGGTTTCGCCGACATGGCGGAAGAGGCTGCGGCGGATATCGCGGTGATCTCGACGGATTGCATCGTCGGCACCCAGTGCCTGAAGGTGCTGGCGGCTGAGATCGAGCGGCAGAAGCAGAAGATCGCCGATGCCGAAATCAGGCTGGCGCGCTGCGAGCGTGGCCGGCGGATCGTCATGGCGGAACAGGCGGTGCGGGCCCTGCGTGAAAGGACGACCGGCCGACCCGGGGACGAGGGGTTGCTGCTCGCCGAGGCCGAGGCGACGCTTGCCTGTCTCAGGCGCAGCCAGATGCAGCGCCTCTCCACCCGTCCGGCGACGGCGCGGTCCGCCGCAGCCCCCTTGCCTGGCGTCTTCGCCGGAGCCCCCGGCCAGCGGCGGAGCCCGAGCGCCGCCGAGGTCCTCGTCAGCATCCGCAACCGGGCGATGATGCCAAGCCGCGTGGCCTGAGGCCGGCGCCGTTCAGGCGCCGGGATGGTACTGGTAAAGCCAGCTCTCGGAAGCGACCTGGTCGCCGACCCGGAGATAGCAACGCATCTCAACGGGTTCATTGCCTTCGACCCTGAGGTCGAACTGGGTGCGCCAGTGGCCCGGCACGTCGTTGGGCACCGCTTCGGTATATTGATAGTCCCCGAAGGTGCCGCGCGAGGTCCAGAGAACCGGTTTTGGGATGGTGCCCTTGGGCAGGTTGACCAGCGGCCCGCCCTTGAACTCGACGAGGAACTTGCGCACGCCCTGCGGCCGGGGCTGGCCCGGCTGGCCGCCCCGGCCGAGGCGCGTGGCGACGACCCGGGCGAGCGGCGTCGGATAGGGCTCGTCGGCGAGCCAGTGCAGCCGGTAGCGGAATTCGAGCGGCCGGCCCGGTTCGGCGGGGGCCTCCGGCACCCACATGGCGACGATATTGTCGTGGATCTCGTCGTCAGTGTTGAGCTCGACGAGCTGCACCGCGCCACGCCCCCAGTCGCCCTGCGGCTCGACCCAGGCCGAGGGGCGCTTCTCGTATTTGACGCCGTCGAGATAGTGCAGGAACTCGCGGTCGCGCTGCAGCAGGCCGAAGCCGCGCGGCGTCCGGTCGACGAAGCTCGAGGTCATGGTCCGCGGCGGGTTGTTGAGCGGCCGCCAGATGCGCTCGCCCTGGCCGGTCCAGATGGCGAGACCGTCGGAATCGTGGACTTCCGGACGCCAGTCGATGGTGCGCGAGCTGACGGTTTCCGAATACCAGTACATGGAGGTCAGCGGCGCGATGCCGACATGGGTGACGGTGCGGCGGAAATGCAGCGTCGCCTCGATGTCCATGACGACCCCGCTGGTGCGCCGGCATAGGAAGCGGTAGGCGCCGGTCAGCGAGGGCGAATCCATCAGCGCATAGAGCGTGACGGGATCGGCTTCGCTCGCCGCCGGGGCGACCCAGAATCCCACGAAATCGGGGAATTCCTCCGGGCCGGGCGCCTGGCCAGGGGAAAGGGCGAGGCCGCGCGCCGACAGGCCGACCTGGCCGAGTTCGCCGACGCCGCGGAAATAGGAGGCGCCGAGCCAGGTGGCCCAGGGCTCCTGCGTCTTCCACGGGCCGGACTTCGCCTCCTGCAGCCACAGGCCGGCGAAGGCCGAGGGTTCGGGCGGCAAGGCGGCGGCGGGGTGGTCGGGCAGAATGGTGAAATAGCGCGGATCGTAGACGATCTCGCGCGCCGTCTGGCCTTCGACAACGTGCATGTGGACCGTCTTCGGGAAGAACTGACCGACATGCTGGAAGGTGACGGGATAGGCGCCCGGCCCCTCGGCGAACAGCGCCACGTCCTTGTCGAAGCGCAGCTTGCCGTGATTGTCGTAGTCGATGCGGCTGACGACCTGCGGGTTCGGGCGGGACGGCGGAACATAGGGCTTGCCGGCAGCGGCCAGAGCCATCTGTTTCAGGACGTCGTAGGAAAATGGCTTCGCCGTCCCGAAGCGCAGGGCGGTGGCGGCGGTCGCCCCACCGGGCAGGGCAGGGGCGAGGCCCGCTGCCGCAGCGATGGTCAGGAGGTTCCGGCGGGACAGGGTGTGGATCATCGGGCTCTCGGGCAGGCGGTGGGGCGTCCCTCATGGCACGGCATTCCCGGCGAATCTTGGGCGCCGTCGTGCCATTGCCAGCCTGTCCGCCATAGCGCGATTGACATTTCGCCGCACCTGGTGTTTTTCGCTGCCCTCACGGCACTTTCGCCGAGGACACCTCTCCGCGCCATGGCTTTCGGTCGCACCAAAACGACGACGAAAACCAAGCCGGCCGCCACAGGCGGCACGGCAGGCTGACGCTTCGTCCTCGCAACCGGGTGCTCCCCCGACGGGGAGATGGGCGCCACGGGACCCGGTGACGGGCCCCGATCCCGGGGGAGAGTTGCAAGCCAAAGAGGCCAGAATCATGGGTTACAAGGTCGCGATCGCCGGCGCCACGGGCAATGTGGGCCGCGAAATGCTCTCCATCCTCGAGGAGCGCGGGTTCCCCGTCTCGGAGGTCGTGCCGCTGGCCTCGCGCCGCTCCCTCGGCCAGGAGGTCTCCTTCGGCACCAAAACGCTGAAGGTCAAGGCACTGGAGAATTACGACTTTTCCGACACCGACATCTGCCTGATGTCCGCGGGCGGCGCGGTGTCGAAGGAGTGGTCGCCCAGGATCGCCGCCGCCGGCTGCGTCGTGATCGATAATTCCTCGGCCTGGCGCTATGAGTCGGATGTGCCGCTGATCGTGCCGGAGGTCAATGCCGATGCCATCACCGGCTTCGCCAAGCGCAACATCATCGCCAATCCGAACTGTTCGACCGCCCAGCTTGTCGTGGCGCTGAAGCCGCTGCACGACCGTTTCGGCATCAAGCGGGTGGTGGTCTCGACCTACCAGTCGGTCTCCGGCGCTGGCAAGGACGGCATGGACGAACTCGATCGCCAGACCAAGGCGCTCTATTCGATGAAGGACCCGGAGACCAAGAAGTTCCCGGCCCGCATCGCCTTCAACGTCATTCCGCACATCGACGTCTTCATGGAGGACGGCTCGACGAAGGAAGAGTGGAAGATGACGGTCGAGACCAAGAAGATCCTCGACCCGAAGATCCGGCTCACCGCGACCTGCGTGCGCGTGCCGGTGTTCATCGGCCATTCGGAGGCCGTCAACATCGAGTGCGAGCAGCCGATCACGGCGGATGAGGCCCGCGAGATCCTGCGGGCGGCGCCGGGCATCCTTGTCATCGACAAGCAGGAGAATGCCGGCTATGCGACGCCGCTCGATGCCGCCGGCGAGGACGCGACCTACATCTCGCGCATCCGCGAGGACGCGACCGTGGAGAACGGCCTCGCCTTCTGGTGCGTCTCCGACAACCTGCGCAAGGGCGCGGCGCTGAACGCGGTGCAGATCGCCGAGGTGCTGGTCAACCGCAAGCTGATCCAGCCCCGGGCGAAAGCGGCGGCCTGACCGCCGCCCTTTCCTTCGCTTGAACCCATTGGTAGCGACGGCGGGCCCTGACGGCCCGCCGTTCGTCTTTTGGGGAGCCGTCATGGCCCGCTGGATCGCTCTGTTCGACGACAATCCCGATGCCGCCTGGGTCCGGAAGGACCATGGCCAGGCACATTTCGACTACCTTGCCGCTCACGCCGACCGCATCCTGATCGGCGGTGGCCTGCGATCCGAGCCGGGCGCCTGGTGGGAGGGCGGGCTCTGGGTCCTGGAGGTGGAGAGCCGCGAGGAGGCTGTGGGCCTCGTCGAAGCCGACCCCTATTTCACGCACGGCCTGCGCAAGGGCTACCGGCTCGCGGTGTGGGGCAAGGCACCCTGTTATGGCGAGGTGAGGCTGTAGCTCACCCCACCGCGCTGCAAGCGAAGATCCGGCCAGGACGGTCCATCACCGGCTGGAACAGGCCGGTGGCCTCGTCAAGCCAGCTCAGCACGCCGGTGGCGACGCCGAAGAAGGCGCCGTGCAGCTTCAGCTTGCCACGCTGCTCGAGGATGCGCACGCAGGGGAAGGTGCGCAGGTTGTTGAGGGTGCTGGCGACGGAAGCGAATTCGAGCAGGCGCAGATAGTCCTCCATCCTCCGCGCGCCGCGCGGCCCGACCTTGTCGATGGCCGGGGCGACGAGGCCCATCCAGCGGCCGATGAAATCGCCCGGCGAGAGCGGCTCGGCATCCTCGGCGACGGCAGCGCGGATCCCGCCGCACTGGGCATGGCCGAGCACGACGATGTCGGTGACGCGCAGGGCCTGGACGGCGAATTCGAGGGCCGCCGAGGTGCCGTGATAATTCTCGTCCGGCGCATAGGGCGGCACGAGATTGGCGACGTTGCGCACGATGAAGAGCTCGCCCGGGCCGACGTCGAAGATCACTTCCGGCGAGACGCGGCTGTCGCAGCAGGAGACGACCATGGTCTTCGGGCTCTGGCCGCTCTCGGCGAGGACGCGATAACGCTCCGAGACTTCGGGAAACCGTCCATCCAGAAAGGCGGCGTAGCCGTCGACCAGGCGTTGCGGCAGCATGGTGGGGCTCCTGCACGGGGTGAAGCCCGCGCATCAAGACCCTCTGGGCCTTGAGGTCAATCCCGCTTTTGGCAGTGCAGCACCTACAGCCAGTCGGGCAGGCGATCCATGGCAATGATGGCCTCGACGTCGAATCTCGGCCGCACCACCGCATAGTCGGCGCCGCGTACCAGCACTTCCGGCGACAGGGGCCGCGTGTTGTACGTGCCGGCCTGGACTGCGCCATAGGCGCCGGCCGTCATCACCGCGAGCAGGTCGCCGGGCCCGACCGCGGGAAGCTTGCGGCCGAGGGCGAGATAGTCGCCGCTCTCGCAGATGGGACCGACCACGTCCACTTTCGGCTTCGGCGCGCCGGGAGCGGGTTCGCGCACCGGCCGGATCTCGTGGTGGGCGTCATAGAGGGTCGGGCGGATGAGGTCGTTCATGGCGCCGTCGACGATGACGAAGGTGTGCCCCTCCGTCTCCTTCACATAGATGACGCGGGTGACGAGAATGCCGGCATTGCCGACCATCATGCGGCCGGGTTCCATGATGACCCTGGCGCCGAGGCTTGCCGTGTGGCGTTTCACCACCTCGGCATAGCGGATGGGATCGGGCGGCGGGGCATTGTCGTCGCGGTAGGGGATGCCGAGGCCTCCGCCGACATCGACATGGTCGATGGCGTGGCCGTCGGCCCTGAGCGTCCCGACGAATTCCGCCAGCAGGGCATAGGCGTCGTCGAAAGGCTGCAGGTCGGTGATCTGCGAGCCGATATGCATGTCGACGCCGGCGATGTGGATGCCGGGGAGCTTGGCGGCGCGGGCATAGGCCTCGCGGGCGGTGGAGATCGGAATGCCGAACTTGTCGCCCTTCTTGCCCGTGGAGATCTTGGCGTGGGTCCGGGCGTCGACGTCGGGATTGACGCGGAAGGAGACATGCGCCGTGCGTCCGAGCGCCGTGGCGACGCGGGAGAGCTGGGCGACCTCCGGCTCGCTCTCGACATTGATGCAGAAGACGCCGGCCTCAAGGGCCGCGGCATGTTCGGCCTCGGTCTTGCCGACACCGGAGAACATGATCCGGTCCCCGGGCACCCCGGCCGCCAGCGCCCGCTTCAGCTCGCCGCCGGAGACCACGTCCATGCCGGCGCCGAGCCGCGCCAGGGTCTTGATGACGGCCTGGTTGGAATTGGCCTTCATCGCGTAACAGACGAGGAAATCGAGCCCGGCAAAGGCCTCCGAGAAGACGCGATAGTGCCGCTCCAGCGTCGCCGTGGAATAGCAGTAGAAGGGCGTGCCGACCTCGGCCGCGATGGTGTCCAGCGGCACGTCCTCGGCGTGAAGGCGGCCGTCACGATAGGCGAAATGATGCATGGCGGGGATGTTCGGCTTCGGTGTCGCGCCCTTGCAGCGGGCAGGTCTAGAGCAGCGGGTCGAGGATGAACTGACCGGAGGGGATCAGCTGGCCGCCACCGACGGGTCTGTTGCGGTCATAGTCACGGCGCGCCGACGTCTCCGCCTGACGCTGGTTGGGGTTGGCGGGATCCGCCGGGACTTCCGCCCGCGGCGGCAGGTTCGGCGGCGTCGGCCCGCCGATGGGCGAGGGGGTCTCTCCAGGGAGTTCCAGGCCACCCCGCCGGCCACATCCGCCGAGCGCCGCCGCGCCCGCAAGGACAGCAAGGAGAGCAGTGCGGCGGGACAGCGATGGGGTCAATGAAGGGTCCTCGGCGAATGAGCGTCCGAACCATAACGGAAGCGGCGGGGGACTGCGAGAGGGGGCGGCCTGGCATTCTTGCGGGATGTCGGGTGTTGCGGCCTCAGGCCGGTGCCGGGGGGCTCTCGCCAGCCGGTCCGCCGCCAAGCTGCGCGCCGGCCCTGGCAAAGGCAAGGACCGCAGGCGAGGTTTCGCCCCGCCGGGTGCCGATACAGACCTCCACCGGTTCGGGACCGTCGCTGACCACGAGAAAGCGCACGCCCTTGACGCCGAGGCGGGCGGCGACTTCCGGGACGAGCGCGACGCCGAGGCCGGCCGAGACAAGGCCGACGACCGTGTGGATCTGCGTCGCCTCCTGGACGATGACCGGCGTCACCCCGGCTCGGTCGAGGGCGCCGGTGATGCGGGCATGGAACAGCGGGCTGGTCAGCCGCGGGAAGCCGATCATCGGCGTGGTGACGAGGTCGCGGAGCGACACCCTTGGTCGGGCGGACAGCGTCATGTCCTCGGGCACGGCGAGGAGGAAATGCTCGCGGCGGATCGTCTCGAAACAGAGGCCATCGACTCCCGCCACGGGCCTGAGGATGCCGACGTCGATGTCGCCCGCGGCGAGCGCGGCCGCCTGCTCGGCCATGGTCATCTCGGCGAGGTCGAGCCCCACCTGCGGGTGATCGCGGCTGAACAGGCGCAGCAGTTCCGGCAGGGTGCCGTAGGTGGCGGAATGGATGAAGCCGATGCGCAGCCGGCCCGACTTGCCCTCGGCGATCGCCCGCGTCTCGTCACCGGCGCGCCGGAGATCGTCGAGGAGGCGTCGCGCACGCGCGAGGAGAGCGGTCCCGGCGCGGGTCAGCGCGACGCGCCGTTGGGTCCGTTCGAACAGGACGGCGCCGAGGTCCTTTTCGAGATCGCGGATGCGGCGGCTCAGATGCGGCTGGGCAATGCCGAGCCGCCCGGCCGCCCGGCCGAAATGCAGGTCCTCGGCGAGGACGACGAAACTGCGCAGCCCGACAATGTCCACGTCGATACGGATAGCGCATCAATCAGCATCTATCAATTTATTGGACGTCTTTTGAACGATCCCCATACTTCCGGAAAAGACGGTCCGGGAGGACAGATGAGCATCGGATTTCGGGTGCAGCCACGGGTGGCGGCCAGCAAAGACCTCGTCGGCGGCCTGGCGGGGGTTCCGACCTCCATTGCCTCCGACAACATGGCGCGGCTCTTTGCCGGCGGCTGCGGCCTCAGGCCCCATCACCGCGGTGGGGCTCTGCTCGGGACGGCCTTCACCGTCCGCACCCGCCCGGGCGACAACCTCATGGTTCACAAGGCGATCGACATGGCCGAACCGGGCGACGTGGTGGTCGTCGATGCCGGTGGCGACCTGACCAATGCGATCATCGGCGAGATCATGCTGTCGATCGCCGCCCGCCGCGGCCTCGCCGGCTTCGTCATCGACGGGGCCGTGCGCGACACCGATCATATCGCCGCCTCGCCGCTGCCGGTCTATGCGCGCGGCGTCACCCATCGCGGGCCCTACAAGGACGGGCCGGGCGAGCTCAACGGCCCGGTCAGCATCGGCGGCATGCCGGTCATGCCGGGCGACATCATCATCGGCGACGCCGACGGCGTCTTGGCGATCCCGCAGGCGGAAGCGGCTGAGGTGGCGCGGCTCAGCCGCGCCCAGATGGCGCGCGAACAGGCGATCCTCGCCTCCATCGCCGACGGCAGCATCGACAGGTCCTGGGTCGATGCGACGCTGAAGGCGCGGGGCTGCATGCTATGACCCAGTTTGCGCCGGAGGCCCTCACCGACTTCTGCACGGCGGCGCTCGTCGCCGGCGGCGTGCGGCAGCAGGTGGCCATGTCGGTGGCCGCCTCGCTCGTCTATGCCGATGTGCGCGGCGTCGAGTCCCACGGTATTCTGCGCCTGCCCATTTATCTCCGCCGTGTCAGGGAAGGCATGGTGGACGTCGTCCGCGAGCCCGCTGTCGTGCAGGATCGCGGCGCGACGGCGCTGGTCGACGGCGGCAACAATTTCGGCGCCTATGTCGGCCAGAAGGCGCTGGATCTGGCCATCGAGAGGGCGCGCCACTATGGCGTGGCGACTGTCGGCGTGTGTCGCTCCAACCATTTCGGCACCGCCGCCTATTTCGCCGAACAGGCGGCCGCGGCGGGCCTCATCGCCGTCATCGTTTCGAATGCCTCCCAGACCATGCCTCCCACCGGCGGGGTGCGGCCGTTCCTCGGCACCAATCCGCTGGCGATCGCCGCCCCCACCGGCGGCCCGACACCGTTCCTCCTCGACATGGCGACCAGCCAGGTGGCCCGCGGCAAGATCATCGCGGCGGCGCGGCGCGGCGAGGCGATACCCGAGGGCTGGGCCATCGATGCGGCCGGACAGCCGACGCGCGATGCGGAGGCCGGGCTCGCCGGGGCCGTTCTGCCGCTCGGCGGCGCCAAGGGCTATGGGCTGTCCATGGCCATCGACATCCTCGCCGGCGTTCTAACCGGCGCCGGTTACGGTCCGCATGTGCGCAACATGTACGAGGACTGGGGGAACCCGCAGGATGTCGGCCACAGTTTCATCCTGATCGACATCACCGCCTTCATGCCGTTGTCCATCTTCCTCGCCCGCATGCAGGACTATGTGGAGTTGCTGAAGGCCGAGCCGCGGGCCCCCGGCATTCCGGAGATCCTGTTTGCCGGAGAATATGAACATCGCCTCGCACAGGGGCGCCGCGAGACCGGAATCTTCCTCGTTCCCGCGGTGGTGGGGGAACTGTCGGAGCTGGCGGCGGATCTCGCCGTCCCGATGCCGTACCCCATCGACCTCGTCGATCTCCGGAACGGGAGGGCCGCCGCTGGCGCCTGACCGCTCCATTATCAAGTCGCCGCAGCGCGACGTCGCCAAGGGAGGATTCACATGTTGCACCGCCGTCATCTTCTGAGCCTTGCCGGTTCTGCCCTCGCCCTGCCGGTCCTGTCGGCGCGGGCCCAGTCCGGCTGGACGCCGAGCCGTCCGATCACGCTGCTTGTGGGCTTTCAGCCCGGCGGTGGCACCGACGTCACCGCCCGGACCGTCGCCCAGGCTGCCGAAGGCGTCTCGCCTGTGCCGGTCCTGGTGGTGAACCGGCCCGGTGCAGCCGGCGCCATCGCAGCCGAGTTCGTCGCCCGGGGCGAGCCCGACGGCTATACAATGCTCGTTGGTGGCGGCAGCGAGAGCACGACCCTGCCGCATTACAACCGCCTCAACTACAAGCTCGAGGACTTCCGCGGCATCGCGCGGGTCAACCGCGAGCACATGGTGCTGGTCACCTTTCGCAAGGGCGGCATCAACTCCGTCGCCGGACTGGTGAAGCGGGCCAAGGCCGAGCCTGGCAAGCTGACCTACGGGTCTTCCGGCCAGGGCGGGATCCTGCATGCCGCTTTCCAGGCACTGGAGAAGACGGCCGGCATCCAGATGACCCACGTCGCCTATCGTGGCGGTGCCCATGCGCTGCAGGACCTGCTTGGCGGCCGGCTGGACATGACGCTGCTGACGCCGGCCGAGGCCAAGAACCAGTCCGATGCCGGCCATGTCTTCATTCTCGCCACCACCTCCAACCGGAGCAGCATCCTTCCCGATACGCCCTCTCTCACCGAGGCGGGCGTACCGGTCAATATCGAGAACATGAAGGGATTGATGGTCTCGGCACGCACGCCGGCGCCGATCATCGCCTATTATGATGCGCTCTTCGCTCGCATCCTGCAGAGCGAAAAGATGAAGGAACTCGCCCAGCGCACCAATCTGGACCTCGCCTATCTCGACGGTGCCGGTTTCATGAAGGCGATGGAGGACACGTCGCGGGCCGTGCTTGCCGCCAAGGGCGATTCCTGACTCATGATGGAATCGGCAGGCAGGGTTGCCTTCATCGGCCTTGGGATCATGGGGGCGGGCATGGCCGCCAACCTGGCACGCAAGGGGTTTGACACGACGGTGTTCAACCGCGGCGCGGCCAAAGCAGTCCCGGTCGCCGCTTGCGGCGCCCGGGTGGCGGCCACGGCGCGGGAGGCGGTCGGCGGTGCTGACGTGGTGTTCCTCTGCCTGCCGGCGACCGGCGACGTCGCGGCTGTGCTGTTCGGTGCCGCAGGCATCGCCGACAGCCTCGCCGCTGGGACGGTGGTGGTCGACACCAGCACCATCGACCCGGTCGCGACCCGTGACTTTGCCGGCCGCCTCGCCGCCCTGGGCGTCTCCCTGCTCGACGCGCCAGTCTCGGGCGGCCAGAAGGGCGCGGACGACGGCACTCTGACCTGCATGGTCGGCGGCCCGGCGGAGGCCCTCGCCACAGCGCGGCCCTTTCTTGCGGCGATGGCGACGACGATCGTCCATGTCGGCGCGAGCGGTGCCGGCCAGGTCGCCAAGGCCTGCAACCAGATCTGCGTCTCCGCCAATCTGGTCGGCGCCAGCGAGGCCATGGCGCTGGCCATGAAGATGGGCGTCGACCCGTCGCGCGTGCGCGAGGCGCTGCTCGGCGGTGCCGCCCGCAGCGTCGTTCTCGAGCGCCATGTCCAGAAACTGCTCGACCGCGACTTCCGGCCCGGATTCCGCACGGCGCTGATCACCAAGGACCTCACCATCGCCGCGAAGGCCCTCAACGACGCCCAGGTCTTCGCGCCGGTCGCTGCCGCCGTCCTGCAGGTCCTCAAAGGCCTCGGCGCCTCCGGCCGCCAGGATGACGACTGGTGCGCCGTCGGCGATCTGATCCAGCAATTGTCGGCCGTCGCGCCGCCAGAGGGCACCCCTCCCGCGGCCTGAGGGACGCTGTCCCGCGTCCCGCCTCGGCTCTCCGTTCCCGGCGTCGCCAGGTGTCCGGGCAGGTCCCGGCACCCCTGCGGTGCCGGCTGCGGCACCGGGGGGCCGGGAGCGGAGACGTGGCATCTTGATCTTCGCAAGGCTTTCGCTATTTTCAGGAATATCTGAAAATAAAGAAAGCCTGGTTCCCCCGATGCCCTGGCCCGTTCCCCGTCCTGCCATTACGGCCGCCCCGCCGCTTGTCTTTCCGTACCGGCCCGGTGCTGCCCCGTGCCGCCGTCGCGAAGGCGTTCCCGCTCACGCAAGGCAACAGATGCCTGCCCTCCCCGGCTTGGCCGTTGCGGCGGTTTCCGCCAGTCTGCCGGCGCGGCCGTCTCAGGCTCAGGAGGTCTGACCCATGGATCCGATCCTTCTCGCGCGCATCCAGTTCGGCGCCAATATCTCGTTTCACATCCTCTTCCCGACCATCACGATCGCGCTGGGCTGGGCCCTGGTGTTCTTCAAGCTGCGCTACCGGGCAACGCAAGACCTCAAGTGGATGGACGTCTACCATTTCTGGGTGAAGATCTTCGCGCTGAGCTTCGCCCTCGGTGTTGTCTCCGGCATCACCATGAGCTTCCAGTTCGGCACGAACTGGCCCGGCTTCATGGAGCGCGTCGGCAATGTCGCCGGTCCGCTCCTCGCCTATGAGGTGCTGACGGCCTTCTTCCTGGAGGCGGTGTTCCTCGGCATCATGCTGTTCGGCTTCCGCAAGGTGCCGGGCTGGGTCCACACCCTTGCCACCGTGCTGGTGGCGGGCGCCACGACCCTGTCCGCCTTCTGGATTCTCGTTCTCAATTCGTGGATGCACACGCCGACCGGCTTCGAGATCCGCAACGGGGTTGTGCATGCCACCAACTGGATGGAGATCATCTTCAATCCGTCCATGCCCTACCGGCTGACGCATATGCTGCTGGCCTCGGGTCTGACCACCGCCTTCCTGATCGCCGGCCTGTCGGCCTATCGCTGGCTGCGCAACGACCGCACGCCGGCCGTGCTTGCGGCGCTGCGCTTCGGCGTGGCTGTCGCCGCCATTCTCATCCCCTTGCAGATCCTTGCCGGCGACATGCACGGGCTCAATACGCTGGAGCACCAGCCGCAGAAGGTCGCCGCCATGGAGGGCAATTGGGAGACCGGTCCGGCAAAGCCGCTGATCCTCTTCGCCTGGCCGGACGAGGCGACCCGCTCCAACCGGTTCGAGATCGGCATTCCCTATGGGGCGAGCCTGATCCTCAAGCACGATCCGCAGGGTGTCGTTCCCGGCCTCAATGATTTCGCGGGACAGCATCCGCCGGTGGCGCCGGTCTTCTTCGCCTTCCGCATCATGATCGGCGTCGGCCTGCTCATGCTGGCGGTGTCCTGGATCGCCGCCTGGTGGCTCTGGCGCCGCGGCGATCCCCATCCCTGGCTCGCGCGGGTGCTGGTCGGCATGACCTTCTCGGGATGGGTTGCGACCCTCGCCGGCTGGTATGTCACGGAGATTGGACGTCAGCCCTGGCTGGTGTCCGGCGTGC
The DNA here is from genome assembly GCF_022843985.1 of Phreatobacter sp. Classification (GTDB taxonomy): domain Bacteria; phylum Pseudomonadota; class Alphaproteobacteria; order Rhizobiales; family Phreatobacteraceae; genus Phreatobacter. The sequence continues at coordinate 27,289 of NZ_JALHMP010000005.1, forward strand.
TGCGCACGTCGGAGGCGGTGTCGGCGGTTCCCGCGGCGATGATCGCCGCCACGCTCGCCGCCTATCTCGCGGTCTATGCCCTGCTGCTGGCGGCCTATGTGGCGACGCTGTTCCTGCTGGCGCGCAAGGGGGCGAAGCCCCAGACGATCGAGACCGGCCCGACATCCCATCCCACCGCCTTCGTCCCCGCGGAGTGAGCGACCATGTTCGATGATCCCGCCGTCTGGCTGCCCGTCGCCTTCGCCGCCCTCATGGGCCTGTCGATCCTGATCTACGTGATCCTCGACGGCTATGATCTTGGCGTTGGCATCCTCTTCCCCATCGCCCGGCCCGAGGAACACGACCGGATGATCGCCTCGATCGGGCCCTTCTGGGATGCCAACGAGACCTGGCTGGTGCTCGCCGTCGGCCTTCTCCTCGTCGCCTTCCCGGTGGCGCACGGGGCGATCCTCTCGGCGCTCTACCTGCCGGTGACGGTGATGCTCATCGCCCTCATCATGCGCGGCGTGGCCTTCGAGTTCCGCGCCAAGGCCGAGGCCGGCTGGAAGCCGACCTGGGACCGCATCTTCTTCGCCGGATCGCTGCTGACGGCGCTGTCGCAGGGCTACATGCTGGGGCTTTACGTGATGGGTCTGGACCGCAGCCTGGCGACGGTCGGTTTCGGGCTGGTCACCGCGGTCTGCGTGGCGGCCGGCTACACGCTGATGGGCGCGACCTGGCTGATCATCAAGACCGACGGCGACCTGCAGCGGCGGGCCGTGCGCCGGGCCCGGGTCGCGCTGGTCGTCACGATGATCGGTTTCGCGGTGATCTCGGTGGTGACCCCGCTCGTCTCGGGGCGAATCTTCGATCGTTGGTTCTCGTTGCCCGAGTTCCTGTTCCTGTCACCCCTGCCGCTGATGGCCCTGGTGCTGGCCACGGTGGTCTGGGTCGTGCTGGCCAACCAGCCGCATGCGCGGGACCGTTTTTCCTGGGTGCCCTTTGCCGGCTCGGCGGGAATCTTCACCCTGGCCTTCTTCGGCCTCGCCTATTCGTTCTATCCCTTCATCGTGCCGGACCGGCTGACCATCTATGCGGCGGCGTCGGCGCCCGAGAGCCTGCTCATCATCCTGGTCGGGGCCCTGGTCGTGGTGCCGGTCATCGTCGCCTATTCGGCCTTCAGCTACTGGGTGTTCCGCGGCAAGGCGACGGAGCTGCGCTACGACTGATGCACGGTTGCGGCCCGGACCTTTCTGGCCCGAACCGCTTTGCTGGCAGACTCATGCGCCGGGATAGTCGGCATCGCGCAGGAAGGGGTAGGGGCCCGGCGCCTTCTCGACATAGGCAGTGTGGCTGACAAGGCCGGCGGCCTCGGTCCACAGGTGCAGGTGGAAGGCTGCCGGTTCGAAGTTGAACTGCCCTGACGGCCGGTCGTGCAGGTCCAGCACCACCTGATGGGCGACGCTCGGTGCCACCATGGCGAGGGTTCCGGCGAAGAGCGCCTGGATCGGCCGGTGATGGTGACCGGAGAGGACGCGCACGACCTGGGTGTGACGGCGGATGATCGCCTCGAACTCGGCCTTGCCCTCGATCAGGTTGATGCGGTCCATGTGGTGGATGCCGCAGACGAAGGCGGGGTGGTGCAGGGCAACGATGGTCGGCTTGGCGCTGTCCTCCGACAGGCGGGCGTCCAGCCAGGCGAGGCGCTCGGCGCAGAGGCGCCCCGCGCCGGATCCGGGAACGACGGTGTCGAGACCGATCATGCGGACGGGACCGAGATCGGTCGCCCAGTGGGCGAAATCGGGATCGTCGGAGAGGCCGGGATACGAGCCGAAGATGCTCTTCAGATTTTCGCGGCGGTCATGGTTGCCGGGGATGAGCCAGACCGGCATGGGCAGGCGGGAGAGCATGCGCTTGAGGTTCTCGTATTCTGCCGGCAGTCCGTTATCGGTGAGGTCGCCGGTGATCAGCACGCAATCCGGGCGTGGGTCGAGCGCCAGCACCGCGTCGATGGCGCGCTCGGTCAGCATGTTGGTCTCGGCCGTCCGATAGGCGGGAAGACCGTGCGGACGGACATGAAGATCGGTCAGATGGGCGATGAGCATGGGGGCCTTCCCTGGGATGCGGTTCGCCGGCTGACTAGGCGCCCTCCATGACAGCGCGACGACAGGTGCAGCCGCTGCGGCGCTGTCATCGCGCCGTCGTCCAAACGTCGGCGAAGCGTCATTCGTGCGTTGCCGCGCTGTCGTGAAAGCCGCGTAACCCGGCCACACCAAGGGAGTTGGGTGGCCATGGCCGGAATCGTCCTCGACCGGATCGAGAAGTCTTTTGGCGAGACGCGCGTCCTGAAGGGTGTGTCGCTCGCCTTCGATGCCGGGTCCTTCATCTCGCTGGTCGGCCCGTCCGGCTGCGGCAAGACCACCCTCCTGCGCATCATCGCCGGTCTCGAACAGGCGGACCGCGGACAGGTGTCGATCGGCGGTCGCGACGTCACCGGCATCCGCGCCGCCGACCGCGACGTCGCGATGGTGTTCCAGAACTATGCGCTTTATCCGCATATGACGGTCGAGCAGAACATGGCGCTGCCGCTGGTCATGCGCCGGCTCACGACCCTGGAGCGCGCGCCGTTCCTCGGGCGTCTCGTGGCGGGCACGGGCACCCGCCGCGCGGCGATCCGGGAGGAGGTCGCGCAGGCGGCAAGGCTTCTATCCATCGGCCACCTGATGGAGCGTCGGCCCGGGCAGCTCTCGGGCGGCCAACGCCAGCGCGTCGCCCTCGGCCGCGCCATTGTGCGCCATCCCAAAGCCTTCCTGATGGACGAGCCGCTGTCGAATCTCGACGCCGCCCTGCGCCACGACATGCGTCGCGAACTCGTCGACCTGCACAAGCGCATCGGCGTCACCACCGTCTACGTGACCCATGACCAGGCCGAGGCGATGACCATGTCGGACAGGGTCGCGGTCATGCTTGGCGGCCATGTCCTGCAGTTCGGCTCGCCGCGCGAGGTCTACGAGCAGCCCGCGACGATCGACGTCGCCAAGTTCATCGGCTCGCCGCGGATCAACATCCTGGCCGGCGAGGCCGACGGCGAGGGCCGGGTCTCCGTCACCGGGGTCGCCACAGGCCTCGTTGCGCCGCGCCTGACCGGAAAGCTCTCCATCGGTGTCCGTCCGGAACATCTGACACTGGCCGCCCAAGGCATCGCGGTGACGGTCGGTCATGTCGAGTTCCTCGGATCGGAGGTGCTTGTCTATGCGCGCGAGACCCGCGCGGGATCCGACCTCATCCTTCGCCTTGCTCCGGAGGCCTGGGAGGCCGCGCCGTCGCGCCAGAACTTGACCGTCGCCCCTCTCGCCGGGCGGCTCCTCGCCTTCGATCCCGTCGGCAACCGCGTCGGTCTCATCGGCAGCGAGACGGCGGCTCGCATCGGAGCCGGCGGTACGCGGCCCCTGCGCACGGGGGCGGCGCATGTCTGACGTTGCGCTTCCCCTTGGCCATGCCGCTGCCGAACCGGCCGGCGAGCGGACCCATCGTGGTGAGGCGCTGGCCGCCTGGCTGCTGACGGCACCAGCCATCCTCGCCTTCGTGCTGATGCTGCTGATCCCGACGGCGGCGGTCGTCGCCATCGCCTTCACCGACTATGAACTCGGCGCGCCGGCGCTGCGCTTCGTTGGCCTCGCCAATTTCGCCGAGTTGCTGGAGGACCGCGGCTTCGTTACCTCGTTCCGCAATACGGCCTTCTTCGTCGCCGTGACGACGCCGGTCTCGATCATCGGCGGGCTGATGCTGGCGCTGCTCATCGAGAGCGGCACGCGCGGCCGCGCCTTCTTCCGCGCCGTGTTCTTCCTGCCGGTCGTGTCGCTGATGGTCGCGATGGCGACCGCCTTCCAGTACATGTTCCACCCGACGATCGGCCCGGTGAATGCGGCGCTCCGCGGTCTCGGCATCGTCGGCCCGAACTGGCTCGGCTCCTCCGACAGCGTCATGTGGACGCTCGCCATCATCGGTGTCTGGGAGCAGATCGGCTTCAACATGGTGCTGTTCCTGGCGGGCCTGACCGCCATTCCGCGCGACCTCTATGCGGCAGCGGAAGTGGACGGAGTGCGCTCGGCCTGGTCGCGCTTCTGGACGGTGACCTGGCCGCTGCTCGGCCCTACCAGCCTCTTTGTCCTGACCATCACGATGATCCGCTCGCTCCGCGTCTTCGACATCGTCGCGACACTGACCCAGGGCGGTCCGAACAAGGCCTCCGAGGTGCTGCTCTATACTATGTACACGGAGGGCTTCACCTTCTTCCGCATGGGCTATTCGGCGGCGATCACCGTCGTCTTCCTCGGCGCTGTCGTCGTCCTCATGCTCCTGCAGACGCGCGTGCTCGACCGCCGCGTCCATTACGGGTGAGGCGCCGATGACCCCCTCCTCCCCGCATGACAAGAGCCTCCTCGCCGACCTGCCGCGGCTGGCCCTGCTCTCCGTCCTCGGCCTGATCTTCCTGATGCCCTATATCTGGATGATCTCGGTCTCGCTGAAGCCGCTGGACGAGGTCTGGCGCGCCTCGATGTCGCTGATCCCGCAGACCTTCGCCTTCGAGAAGAACTATGGCCGGGTGCTGAGCGAGGTGCCGATCGGGCGCTACCTGCTCAACGGCGCCATTGTCTGCTTCGGCATCCTGGTCTTCCAGCTCGCCTTCGCCCTGCCGGCCGGCTATGCGCTCGCCAAGCTCAATTTCCGCGGCCGCGAGACGCTCTTCGCCTTCGTCATGCTCGGCCTGCTGATCCCGGCCCATGTGCCGGCGATCCCGCTCTACATCGCCTTCGCGCAGACCGGCATCCTCAACACCTATGCGGCGCTGATCGCGCCCTCGACCATCTCGGTTTTCGCCATCTTCATGTTCCGCCAGTTCTTCCGGGCCATGCCGGACGAGCTGATCCACGCCGCCCGCATGGACGGGCTCGGCGAATGGTCCATCGTCTGGCGCATCATCGTCCCCAATGCCTGGCCGGCCGCCACCGCCTTCGCGATCTTTTCGGTAGTGGCTCACTGGAACGACCTGTTCTGGCCGCTCATCGCCGTCTCCGGCAAGGGCGAACTGGCGACTCCGGCGCTCGGCGTCATCTATTTCCGCACCGAAGAGGCGGGCGACGATTTCGGCGCCCTTATGGCGGCGGCGACCATCACCACGATCCCGCTGGTGGCTGCCTTCCTCATCGCCCAGCGGCGCTTCATCGAAGGCATCACCATGACCGGCCTCAAGGGATGAGGCCGGTCTCCTGTCCGCTGCAGAACCGGAGATCGTCATGACGATCCGCCTGACCCGTCGCACGGTGCTCGCCGCCTCGGCCGCCAGCCTCGCCGCCCCGCGCCTGGCGCTGGCCAATCCGGTGGAGATCGACGTCCACTACTCGATGCCGGCCGTCTTCAAGGACGTGCAGGAGCAGCTCGCCGCCGGCTTCATGGCCGCCCAGTCCGGGATCAAGGTCAGCTATCGCCAGGCGACGGCGAGCTATGACGACGGCACCCAGCTGGTGCTGCGCGAGGCGGTCACCGGCCGCCAGCCCGACCTGACCTTCCAGGGCCTTAACCGCCTCAGGGTCATTGCCGAGCGCGGCCTCGCCGTCGATCTTGCGCCTTTGCTGAAGCGCGAGGGCGATAGCGCGAAGCTCGGCTACACGCCCGAACTTCTCGGCATCGGGGCGGCGGGCGGCATCCAGGCGGGGCTCGCCTTCGCCACATCCAATCCGATCGTCTTCGTCAATGCCGACCTGTTCCGGCGCGCCGGCCTCGATCCCGACAGGAAGCTGACGACCTGGGACGAGATCATCGCGGCGTCGAAGGCGATCTCGGCGCTCGGGGACGGCGTCCACGGCGCCTATTACCGCTGGCAGGGTGACTGGATCTATTCGGCGCTGCTCTTCGGCTTCGGTGGCCGCATGATGGACGAGGCCGAACGGAATATCGGTTTCGCCGGGCCCGAAGGAAAGGCGTCCCTCACCGTACTCGACCGCCTGGTCAAGGAGGGCGGCATGCCGGCGCTCTCGGGCGAGGCGGGCGCCCAGGCCTTCGCCGCCGGCAAGGTCGGCATGTATTTCTGGTCGACCGCGTTCCTGCGTCAGGCGATGCGCTCGCTGGGCAATAATTTCAAACTTACCACTTGGGAGTTCCCGCTGGGCGACCGCGCCCGCGGCCGCCTGCCGACCGGCGGTGCCGCCGGCATGGTTCTCGCCAGGGATCCGGCCAAGCAGCAGGCCGCCTATCGCTTCCTGCGTTACTGCACCTCGCCGGAGGGCACGGCCATCATGGTTAAGGGCACCGGCTATGTGCCGGTCAACCAGCTGGCCGCCGACGATCCGCGCCATCTCGGCGCCTTCTACCGCGACAATCCGCTGTTCATGACCGGCGTCCGGCAGATGCCGATCATGGTGCCCTGGTACGCCTTCCCGGGGCCGAACGGGGTGCGCATCTCCTCCACCATCACCGACAACGTCTCCCGCGTCGTCGAGCAGAAGGCCAGCGTCGATAGCGCGCTGGCCGACATGGCGCGCGACGTCGCGCGCCTCCTGCCCCGCGCCTGATCCCGCCCATGACCCGCTGCGCCGGAGGGGCCGGCCGGCGGGACCATTCCACACGCTCAGCCCCGGAACCGAGGTTGTCATGTCTCAGAAGATCACCCGCCGCTCGACGCTCGGCCTGATGGCCGGCGCCGCCACGCTCGCCATGCCCAATGTCGTCCGCGCCCAGACGGTCGAGGTCGTCGCCCACTACTCCATGCCGCCGATTTTCAAGGCCGCCATGGATGCTGTCGCCGAGGCCTTCAACAAGAAGAGCGACAAGGTGAAGGTCACCTATGTCAATCCGACCCCCACTTACGAGGACGGCGCCCAGCTCGTGCTGCGCCAGGCGACCACCGGCGGCATGCCGGACGTCTCGTTCCAGGGCCTCAACCGCTTGCGGCTCTTCGCCGAGCGGTCGATCGCCGCCGATCTGAAGCCCTTCCTCGACCGCGAGGGCGACCTGGCGAAGATCGGCTATTCCAAGCCCATCCTCGGCCTCGGCTTCCATGGCGGCGTGCAGTGCGGCCTGCCCTTCGCCACCTCCAACCCGATCAGCTATCTCAATGTCGACCTCCTCAAGAAGGTCGGCGCCAGCGCCGAGGCCTTCCCGACGAACTGGGACGGTGTCATCGCCCTGGCGGCGAAGATTTCCGCCCTCGGCGACGGCAATTCCGGCATGTTCTTCCGCTGGCCCGGTGACGACTGGATGTTCTCGGCCCTGCTCTACGGCCATGGTGGCCGCATGCTGACCGAGGACGAAACCAAGGTTGCCTTCGACGGCGCCGAGGGCCTCGCCGCGCTCCGCCTGCTCGACCGCATGGTGAAGGAAGGCAAGATGCCCAACCTCACCGGCAACGCCGATCTCCAGTCTTTCGGCGCCGGCAAGATGGGCATGATGTTCCGCACCACGGCGCAGGTCCGCCAGGTCTCCGGAATGGTCGGCAGCAATTTCGAGCTGCAGACGACGACGCTGCCGGTCATCGATCCGGTGAAGGGCCGCCTGCCGACCGGTGGCGCCGGCGCCATGATGACCGCCAAGGATCCGGCCCGCCAGGCCGCTGCCTGGGAGTTCATCAAGTTCGCGACCTCGGCCGAGGGAACCACGCTGATGGTGAAGAACACCGGCTACGTGCCCTGCAACCAGCTCGCCATCGACGACCAGTCCTATCTCGCCGAGTTCTACAAGGCGAACCCGCTCTTCGTCGCTGCCACCAAGCAGGTCCAACTGATGATCCCGTGGTACGCTTTCCCGGGCCAGAACTCGGTCCGCGTCACCCAGGTCATGGTCGACAACCTCGCCCGTATCGTCGAGCAGAAGGCGTCGCCGGAAGAGGTGCTGCGCGACATGTCCCGCGAGGTCACCCGTCTGATCCCGCGCCGTCAGGGCTGATCCTGCGCCTCCACGACAGCCCGCCCGGAGCGATCCGGGCGGGCTTTGTCGTGTCAGGGGCCGCGGAAGACGAGACGGGCCGCAAAGAACCCGTCGAGGCCGGCACGGGCCGGGTCGGGGTCGGGCCAGTGCGATGGCAGGGTGCGCAGGTGGCCGGCCGCCGTGACGAAGGGGGCGATGCCGGGCAGCTCGTCGGGGCGGATCGGGTCAAGGGCGAGGCGCGGCTCGCGGGCGAGCAGGGCGGTTATCTGCGCCTCGCCCTCCTCCGGCTCCAGCGAGCAGGTGCAGTAGACCGCGCGCCCGCCTGGCTTCAGGAGGACGGCGAGCCGGTCGAGGAGGCGCGCCTGCAGCCGGGCGAGGCCCTCGACATCGGCGGCCGACTTCAGGTGCATGACGTCGGGATGGCCGCGCAGGGTGCCGGTGGCGGAGCAGGGCGCATCGATGAGGATCGCGTCGAACTGGCCTTCGAGGTCGAGGGCGTCGATGGTGCGCACGGTGACGTCGAGCTTCAGGCGCGTCATGTTTTCCATCAGGCGCTCCAGCCGCCGCGGCGAGCGGTCGATGGCGGTGACGCGGGCCCCTGCGCGCGCGAGCTGTGCGGTCTTGCCTCCCGGCGCGGCGCAGAGGTCGGCGACGGCGAGGCCGGCAATGTCGCCGAGAAGGCGCGCCGGCAGGGCCGCGGCGGCGTCCTGCACCCACCAGGCGCCGTCGGTATAGCCGGTAAGGTCGGGGATGGCGCCCTCCGCCTTCAGCCGGACCGAGCCGGTCGGTGTCACGAAACCGCCGAGGCGGTCGGCCCAGCCGGCGGGGTCGGACGAGACCGTGAGGTCGAGGGGCGGCTCGGCGGTGATGATGGCGGCAATGGCAGACGTCGCCTCGGCGCCATAGACCGCCGTCCAGCGGTCGCGCAGCCAGGACGCGAGGTCGTCGAGGGGGTCAAGGGAGGCGAGTGCCTCCTCCCGGTCGCGGGCGAGGCCCCGCAGCACGGCGTTGGCGAGACCTGAAAAGCCCTTGGCCTTGCGATCGTTCTCCACCATACGCACGGCGCTGTCGACGGCGGCATAGTCCGGCACGTCGAGGAAGAGAATCTGGCAGGCGGCGGTCCTGAGGACGGTCTCCAGTCGCGGCAGGCCCTCAGGCAGGCCCTTGGCGAGCCGCTCGCCCAGCAGCCGGTCGATGGTGCCGAGGCGCCGCAGCGTGGTGGCGGCGATCTTGCGGGCGAGGGCCCGGTCGAGGCCGTCGAGCTCTGTCGGCAGTTCCAGCGCCTCGTCGAGCGGACGTCGGCGCAGCAGCACCGCCTCGACGAGATCGCAGGCACGGCGGCGGGCCGGCAGGCCCGGGTGGGCGGCGGGCTTCGGCTTGACGGTCTTCGGCCGGGCCTTGTGGAAAAACGGGCGCTTGCTCATCGCGCCCGTTTAGGCCCCGTGCGCCCCCGCGGCAACCCGCAAGGGCCGTGTGTCAGCCCCAGGGGCCGCCGCGGCGGGCATTGCTGCCCCAGGGGGCCGTCTGCGGCTGGCCATAGCCGATGTGACCGGCCATGCCCCAGGCCTGGGCGATCTGCTGCAGGGCGGCGATGCGGTTGCCGGTATCGGGATGGGTCGAGAACAGGTTGTCCATGCGCGCGCCCGACAGCGGGTTGATGATGAACATGTGCGCCGTCTGCGGATTGTGTTCGGCCGTATTGTTGACCGTGCGGTCATGGGCACCGGCGATCTTGGCCAGCGCCGAGGCCAGCCATATCGGATTGCCACAGATCTCGGCCCCCACCTTGTCCGCCTCGTATTCGCGCGAGCGCGAGATCGCCATCTGCACGATGGAGGCGGCGAGGGGCGCGAGGATCATCATGGCGATGGTCCCGATGACGCCAAAGCCGTTGCGGTTCTGGCTGTTGCCGCTGAAGGCGGCGAAATTCGCCAGCATCGACACGGCGCCGGCGAGCGTCGCTGTGATCGTCATGATGAGCGTGTCGCGGTTCTTGATGTGGGCGAGTTCATGGGCGATCACGCCAGCCACCTCCTCGCGCGTCAGGGCGTTGAGAAGCCCGGTATTGACGGCGACGGCGGCGTTTTCCGGGTTGCGGCCGGTGGCGAAGGCGTTGGGCTGGTCCTCGTGGATAATGAACAGCCGCGGCATCGGCATGCCGGCGCGCTGGGCCATCTCCCAGGTCATCTGGTAAAGGTCCGGTGCCGAATGCTGGTCGACCTCCTGGGCGCCATACATGTTGAGGACGGCTTTATCCGAACCCCAGTAGCTCCAGAAATTCATGGCGCAGGCGACGGCCAGTGCGATCAGCATGCCTGCCTGGCCACCTATGAGGAAGCCGACGCCCATGAACAGGGCGGTCATAGCGGCCAGGAGAATGGCGGTCTTCATGTAGTTCATGGCGCAAATCCCCGTGGAGGACGATCACTAGATCGTGTGGGTTCCGGTTGTGGACAAGAGGGCGCGTGCGCCGCACCACCCTATCGCTTGCGTACGAACGACCTCATCTGGTAATCGGCGAGGCCGACGCAGCCGTGCTTCCGGAGATCTGGCATGACCTACGTGGTCACCGAGAACTGCATCAAGTGTAAATATACCGACTGCGTCGAAGTGTGCCCGGTCGACTGTTTCTATGAAGGCGAGAATTTTCTCGTCATCCATCCCGACGAATGCATCGATTGCGGCGTCTGCGAGCCCGAATGCCCGGCCGAGGCGATCAAGCCGGATACCGAGGCGGGCCTCGAAAAATGGCTCGGCATCAATGCCGATTTCGCGGCGCAATGGCCCAATATCACGCAGAAGCGCGATCCGCTTCCCGACGCCAAGGAGTGGGACGGCAAGCCGGGCAAGGAGCCGCTGCTGTCGTCCGCCCCCGGCACGGGCGACTAAAGCTCCCCTTGCGGTAACCACGTGCGCAGAATCGGTCGCGGGTTCCCGGCGCGGGCCACCCTTGCGAGCGCAAGCCTTTGAATTCGGCGAAAATTGTGGTAGGGTTGTATCACAGTCGATCAGAAAAGCGGTCCCACCGGTACGCTCCCCTCGTGCGGAGCGTTATTTTTCGGAAATCTCCGACAAATCGTCGCGACGGCCCGTGCCAAAGGGTTCTGATCGCGCCGCGGCAGGTCGTTTCTCATTGCCTGACGTCAGGGGCCGACCGGGCGATCATCCCGTGTCGATGTCCCTTTCGCGCACAACGCCACGGCGCCGCGAGGTGGCCGTGGGTCCGTCATCCGCGCCATGCGGGGCGGGCATCACCAGCGGCCGTCATCCGGCCGGCGAGGAGTAAGGCGCAGTATGACCGTGAAGAAGAACGCGCAGACCCGTCAGGGCTTCAAGACGAACGAGTTCATCGTCTATCCGTCCCACGGGGTCGGACAGATCGTGTCGATCGAGGAGCAGGACATCGCTGGGTTCAAGCTCGAACTGTTCGTCATCACCTTCGAAAAGGACAAGATGACCCTTCGGGTGCCGACCGCCAAGATCGCCCAGGTCGGAATGCGCAAGCTCGCCGAGCCCGAGGTCATGGCCAAGGCCATGGAGGTCCTCAAGGGTCGCGCCCGCGTCAAGCGCACGATGTGGTCGCGCCGCGCCCAGGAATATGAAGCGAAGATCAATTCCGGCGACCTGATTGCCATTTCCGAGGTCGTCCGCGATCTCTTCCGCTCCGACGCCCAGCCCGAACAGTCCTATTCGGAGCGCCAGCTTTACGAACAGGCCCTCGACCGCATGGCGCGCGAACTTGCCGCCGTCGAGCGGGTGGTCGAGACCGAGGCTGTCAAGCTGATCGAGGCGCAGCTTGCCAAGGGCCCGCGCCGCGGTCCGGCCAAGGCTGAGGCCGATGACGCCGACGAGAGCGACGAGCCCGAGGTCGAAGCCGCCTGACCGGCACAATCCCACCCATTCCTGCAGAGAGCCCGGCCATTGCGCCGGGCTTTTTGTTGGGCGATGCGGTTCGCGCAGGGTTTTTTGTCACACGACCGGTTGCAGGCCAGATGCGCCGCCGATCCCCTGCCTCGGGCGAGCCTTGGGAGGCGGTCTGTTATGGCCGCTGCGGACCGTTGATCCGGCGCCGACGACGGGTCGTAAAGCGGGCACATCTATCAGGGAAAACCTCTCCGGACGAGATCAGGGAAGGCATGTGATGGCGCAGGTTTCCGGGATCGGTCAGAGCCTCGCAAAGGCGGCCCGCAACGCTCCGTTCCTCGATCGCGAGGAAGAACAGGCCCTTGCCACCCGCTGGAAGGACCGCCACGACGAGGTGGCGCTCCATCGCCTGGCGCAGGCGCATATGCGCCTCGTCATCTCGGTTGCAGCCCGTTTCCGCCATTATGGCCTGCCGATGGCCGACCTGATCCAGGAAGGCCATGTCGGCCTCCTTGAGGCCGCCTCCCGCTTCGAGCCCGAGCGGGACGTCCGCTTTTCCACCTACGCGACCTGGTGGATCCGCGCGTCGATCCAGGACCACATCCTGCGCAACTGGTCGATCGTCCGCGGCGGCACCTCGTCGGCGCAGAAGGCGCTGTTCTTCAACCTGCGGCGCCTCAGGGCGCAGCTTTCGCAGACGCTGGGGGCCGGGATCGGCTCTGCGGTCCTTCACCAGCAGATCGCCGCGGCCATCGGTGTGTCGCAGGCCGATGTCGCGGTCATGGACGCCCGCATGTCCGGCTCCGATCTGTCACTCAACGCGCCCAGCCACGAAGCCGACGGTGGGGCCTCGTCGGAGCGGCTCGATCATCTCGTCGACGCGGCGCCGCTCCCCGACGAGGTGGTGGGCGAGACGATCGACAGCAGCCGTCGGGTCGCCTGGCTGCGCGACGTGCTGCACGTCCTGTCCGACCGTGAGCTCAACATCATCCGGGCGCGCCGGCTGAGTGAGGAGGCGGCGACGCTGGAATCGCTCGGCGAGCGGCTTGGCATCTCCAAGGAGCGGGTCCGGCAGATCGAGAACCGCGCCATCGAGAAGCTTCGGCAGGCGCTGGTGGAGCGCCACACCGACAGCTCGGCGCTGGTCTGAGGACTCAGTCGGCCAGCGGGCGGGCTTCCTCGGGCAACATGATCGGAATGCCCTCGCGGATCGGATAGACCAGCTTCGCGGCGCGGGAGATCAGCTCGCCGGCCTCGGCGTCATAGTCGAGGGGCCCCTTCGTCACCGGGCAGACCAGGACCTCGAGAAGGCGCGGGTCGACCGTTCCCGGCCGGGTCTGGGGCACTGCTGTCCTGCTCTCGGCGGGCCTGGAATCGTCGTGATCGGTCGGCGTGGTCATGGGATGGTTCCCTCGGAAGCGGCCGCGACGGTCTAGCCGGTTGCGGCGCCCGCGGCCAGTGCGGTCAGTTCAGGGGCTGCTTGTCGTCGGCGGGCCGGTCCTTGGCGAGGGCGACCTCGGTGACGGCCACCAGCAGGGCGGCCCGCGTCTTCAGGTCGGGTGCCTCCAGCAGGGCCTGCTTCTCCTTCAGGCCCCAGGGCGACATCATGCAGAGGGCATTGACAAGGATCTCCGTCGGGGCCCGGCGGATACCGTCCCAGTCCGCCTCCATGTCGTTGACCTCGAGGAACTCCTTCAGGGTCTTGAGCAGGCCGTCCCGGTCAACGTCGTCCTCGCCGACCCGCGCCTCGAAATCCCCCTGATAGGGTTCGCAGTCGATCTTGCACTGGCGATAGGGCGTGGTGACCGCCAGTTCCTCGACGATGCGGAAGCGGGTGATGCCGGTCAGGCTCAGCATGTAGCGGCCGTCGCCCGACTCGGCGAGCTGGGTGATCCGGCCGACGCAGCCGACCGCCGACAGGGCCGGGCGCTTGGCGTCTTCGTCGGCGGGAACCGGCTGCACCATGCCGATCAGGCGGCGACCCGACAGGAACGCGTCGTCGATCATCGCCAGATAGCGTGGCTCGAAGATGTTGAGCGGCAGCTGGCCGCGCGGCAGCAGCAGCGCACCCGGCAGGGGGAAGACGGGGATCACGTCCGGAAGATCGGCCGGACCGAGATAGGGGGTGTTGGTGGCCATGGCTGGCTCCGTGGCACGATGACGAACACTGATCCCGTGTCATCTAGGCGCGCGCGGCCGCGCTGCCAGTCCCGGGTGCCGCAAATCAGCGCGCCGTCCCGTGATAGGCGCCGTTGGGCCGCATGTCGGTGGCCGATGCCATCCGGTTGGACATGTTGTAAAAGGCGGCGGTGGCCGAGATGTCCCAGATGTCGCGTTCGGAAAAGCCGACCTTACGCAGCGCGTCGCGGTCGGGATCGTCAATCGTCCAGGGCGTCTCCGTCAGTTTGACGGCGAAATCGAGCATGGCGCGCTGGCGCGCATCCAGGCGGGCGGCGCGGTAGTTCATCACCATCATCTCGCCGAGTTCGGGGTCGCCCGAGAGCTGGCGCACCGCCGCGCCATGGGCGGTGAGGCAGTAGAAGCAGCGGTTCACCGCCGACACCGCCACGGCGATCATCTCGCGCTCCAGCTTGCTGAGGCCGGACGGCGCCAGCATCAGGTCGTTGTACATGGCCGAGAAGGCCTTCAGCTTGGCCAGGTCGTGGGTATAGGCGAGCAGCACGTTCGGCACGAAGCCGATCTTGTCGCGGCATTTCTGGAAAAAGACCTCGATCTCGGCATCGAGCGGCGCCGCGGGCAGGTCGAGGGCGATGATCGCCTCGGCGGCGGCCTTTGTCCGCCCGGCCGGCTTTTCGGCACTCTTCGCGCTCTTGGCGCTCTTGGCGCTCTTGGCGGGCGGAGCGGCCTTGGCGGGCGGAGCGGTCTTGGCTGCGCTCTTCGTCTTCGATGGCGATGCCGGCATGGCGCTGTCTCCCGAATCCGACCCGGTGACCCGCCGGTTCCGGCCGGCGTCATCACCGCGTCGCAGGGTGGTAGCATGGCCCATCGGGCCGGCGAAATTGACTTTACGGCCGAGGGGCCGCGTGATCATCCTGCCCGCAAGGCGCCAACAACCAAGACGAATCTGCCGCAAGGAGACAAGCATGAGCAATCGGGCCGAGGATGCGCGGGGGGCCGCGGCCATCATCGAGCAGGCGGGCATCATCCTGCGCGGCACCGAGGCCAGCGTCCCCGGCGATTATGCGACCGACCTGTTCGGCCGTGCCGACCCGGAGGACGTCGTCGCCTATGATGCGCGCGATCTCGCGGCGCTGGCGGTCGCCAGCCATGCCGCCTTCACCCGGCGGGTTCCCGGCCGTTCCTCGATCCGCCTCACCGATCCCGAGCCGACCTCCGTCGCCTCGCGGCTCGCCGCCGTCACGGTCATCGAGGTGGTCAATGACAACATGCCCTTCCTCGTCGATTCCGTGCTCGGCGTCCTGGCCGAGCAGGGCCTGAAGATCGGCCTGGTCGTCCATCCCATCCTCACCGTCGAGCGCGAGCCGGACGGGACCCTGTCCGCCTATCGGGGCCTCGACGCCGAGCAGGCCACGACCCGCGAGAGCCTCATCCACGTCCATGTCGACAGAATCGGCGGCGAGGGCCGCCGCGCCGCGCTGGTCGAGGAATTGGAGGCGACCCTTGCCGACGTGCGGATCTGCGTCGCCGACTGGAAGCCGATGCAGGCGCGCGTGCGGGCCATCATCGAGGACCTGAAGTCCAATCCCGTCCTGCCGGTCACCGAGATGGCCGAGGGAATCCAGTTCCTGGAATGGCTCGCCGCCAACAACTTCACCCTGCTCGGCGTCCGCGACTACGCCTATGTGGGCGGCGTCGCCGAAGGCCAGCTCGAACCGGAATTCACTTCCGGCCTCGGCATCCTGCGCGACGAGAACGTGCGCATCCTGCGGCGCGGCACCGATCTCGTCACCATGACGCCGGAACTGCGCGAATTCCTCATGCAGCCTGTGCCGCTGATCATCACCAAGGCCAATGTCCGCTCGCGCGTGCATCGGCGGATCCACATGGACTATGTCGGGGTGAAGCGCTTCGACCGGCACGGCCAGCTCGTCGGCGAGGCCCGCATCGTCGGGCTCTTCACCTCCACCGCCTATACGCGCTCGACGCGGACGATCCCCTATCTCAGGCGCAAGGTCGACCGCGTGCTGACGCGGGCGGGCTTCGATCCCGACGGCCATTCCGGCAAGGCGCTGGTCAACGTGCTGGAAAGCTACCCGCGGGACGAGCTGTTCCAGATCGACGACGACACGCTGTTCAGCCACGCCATGGCGGTGATGCAGCTCGAGGACCGGCCGCGCGTCAGGGTTCTGCCGCGCGAGGACCGCTTCCACCGCTTCGTGTCGGTGATGGTCTATGTGCCGCGCGACCGGTTCGACACGACGGTGCGGCTGGCCATCGGCAACTACCTGGCCGGGGTCTACAACGGTCGCGTCTCGGCCTTCTATCCGTTTTTCCCGGACGGGCCGCTGACGCGGGTCCATTTCATCATCGGCCGGGACGAGGGCGAGACCCCGCGCATCGACCGGTCGACGCTCGAGGCCGCGGTCTCGCGGATCGTGCGGACCTGGAGCGACGGGCTCGGCGAGGCCCTGGCACTGATCCACGGTCCCGCCCGGGCCGGCGACCTCGCGGTGCGCTACCGCGAGGCCTTCTCCGCCGCCTATCGCGAGGCGGTGCCGGCGGAAGATGCGATCGGCGACATCCGGATCTTCGAAGGCCTCAGCGAGGCCCGCTCCCTCGCCATCGACTTCTACCGGCCCAACGCGGCCGAACGCACGGAAGCCGGCCTCAAGGTCTTCGCCCGCGGGCGGCCGATCCCGCTCTCCGAGCGCGTCCCGATCCTTGAGGCCATGGGTTTCGCCGTGGTCGACGAGCGCACCTATGAGATCGCGCCGGCCGGCACGGCGCCGGTCTGGCTGCACGACATGTCGCTCGCCCGCCCCGGGGGCCAGGTCATCGACCTCGAGGCGCTGGACGAAAAGCTCGGCTCCGCCCTCATGGCGGTGATGCGCGGCGATGCGGAAAGCGACGGTTTCAATGCCCTGACGCTGGAGGCCGGTCTCGCCTGGCGCGACGTGGCGGTCATCCGCACCCTCGCTCGCACCCTCAGGCAGATCCGGGCTCCGTTCAGCCAGGACTATCTGTGGGCGACATTGCGCAAACATGCGACGATCGCCAAAGGCATCGTGCTGATGTTCCACCTGCGCTTCGATCCGCGGCTCGGCCTGACGCCGGAGGAGCGCAATACCAAGCTCACCGATCTCCTGGCGCGGTTCGAGGAGAGCCTGGCGCAGGTCAGTTCACTGGACGAGGACCGCATCCTGCGAGCCTTCATCAACCTGATCCAGGCGGCGGTGCGGACCAATTTCTACCAGACCGGCGAGGACGGGCAGGTCCGGCCGACGATCGCCGTGAAGTTCGAGTCGAAGAAGATCGACAACCTGCCGGCACCGCGCCCGCTCTACGAGATCTTCGTCTATTCGCCGCGGGTCGAGGGCGTGCACATGCGCTTCGGCAAGGTGGCGCGCGGTGGCCTGCGCTGGTCCGACCGGCCGCAGGACTTCCGTACCGAGGTCCTCGGCCTCGTCAAGGCGCAGCAGGTGAAGAACGCCGTCATCGTGCCGGTGGGCGCCAAGGGCGGCTTCGTGCCGAAGCGCCTGCCGCCGGCGAGCCAGCGCGACGCCTGGCTGGCCGAGGGGACCGAGGCCTATCGCATCTTCGTCCGCTCGCTGCTGCAGATCACCGACAATATCGACGGCGCGACCATCGTGCCGCCACCGGAGACCGTCCGGCACGACGGCGATGATCCCTATCTCGTCGTCGCTGCCGACAAGGGCACGGCAACCTTCTCCGACATCGCCAACCAGCTCTCCCTCGACAAGGGCCACTGGCTTGGCGACGCCTTCGCCTCCGGTGGCAGCCAGGGCTACGACCACAAGGGCATGGGCATCACCGCCCGCGGCGCCTGGGAGGCCGTTAAGCGGCATTTCCGCGAGATGGGCACCGACATTTCCGCGACGCCCTTCACGGTGGCCGGGGTCGGCGACATGTCCGGCGACGTCTTCGGCAACGGCATGCTGCTGGAGAAGACCATCAAGCTGGTCGCGGCCTTCGACCATCGCGACATCTTCCTCGATCCCGCGCCCGATCCGGCGGCGGCCTGGACCGAGCGCAAGCGCCTGTTCGACCTGCCGCGCTCGTCCTGGGCCGACTACGACAAGAGCCTGATCTCTGCCGGCGGCGGCGTCTTCTCCCGCTCGGCCAAGTCCATCGCCCTGGCGCCGGAGGTGCAGGCGATGCTCGACCTGCCGAAGGCGCAGGCGACTCCCCAGGAAGTGATGAACGCCATTCTGAAAGCGCGGGTCGATCTCCTGTGGTTCGGCGGAATCGGTACCTATGTGCGCTCCGGCGCAGAGACCGACGACCAGGCCGGCGACCGCGCCAACGATGCCATCCGCATCACCGGCGCCGACATCCGGGCGAAGGTGGTGGGCGAGGGCGCCAATCTCGGCATGACCCAGCGGGGCCGCATCGAGGCCGGGCGCGCCGGGGTTCGCCTCAACACGGACGCCATCGACAATTCGGCGGGGGTGAACACATCGGACGTCGAGGTCAATATCAAGATCGCCCTGACGACGCCGGAGCGCGACGGCCGGCTGGACGGTGCCGCGCGCAACGCGCTGCTGGCGGCCATGACGGACGAGGTCGGGCAGCTGGTGCTGCGCAACAATTATCTGCAGACCCTGGCGCTCTCGCTGTCGCAGCGGCGCGGCCTGGAGGATCTGGGTTTCCAGCAAAGGCTGATGCAGAGCCTGGAAACCCAGGGCAAGCTCGACCGGGCGGTGGAATACCTGCCGGACGAGACGGACCTGGCCGACCGGCGCCGGCGCGGTGATCCCTTGACCCGCCCCGAGATCGCCGTGCTGCTGGCCTATGCCAAGATCGATCTCTACGACCACCTTCTCGCCTCGTCGGTGCCGGACGATCCCTATCTGGCGCGCGAGCTTGTCCGCTATTTCCCGCGCCCGATGCAGGAGAAATTCCCCGACGCGGTGGAGAGCCACAGGCTGCGCCGCGAGATCATCGCCACGGGCCTCGCCAATTCGATGATCAACCGCGGCGGCCCCGCCTTCGTCGCCCGGCTGATCGACCAGACCGGTGCCGACGTCGCCACCATCGCCTCGGCCTTCGCGGCGGTGCGGGATTCCTACGGGATGACCGCACTGAACACCGAACTCGACAGCCTCGACAACCGCGTGGCGGGGACATTGCAGCTCGAGCTCTATGCGGCGATCCAGGACCTGCTGATCGACCGGGTCATCTGGTTCATCCGCAATGTCGACCTGACCCACGGCCTTGCCGACGTCGTCGCCCACCATCGCGCCGGCATCGAGACCGTGGCCGCGAGCCTCGACACGGCGCTGCCGCCCGAGGCCGCCGCGGCGCGCGCTGCCCGCACCGCCGAACTCCGGACCGCCGGGCTGCCGGACCCGCTGGCCGGTGTGCTGGCGAGCCTCGACCACCTCGCCGCCGCCCCCGACATCGTCGCGGTGGCCGACCAGACCGGACGCAGCGTCGCCGATGTCGCTGCCACCGCCTTCGCGGCCTCCGCCGTCTTCCGCCTCGACCAGATGAAGGGCGCGGCCAAGGCGATCACCGTTACCGACTATTTCGACCGGCTGGCGCTCGACCGGGCGCTTGATTCGATCGCCGATGCCGAGCGCCGAATCACGGCGGACATGGTCTCCGGCCATGCTTCCGGGGCCGCGGCAGTCGAGGCCTGGATGGCCGTGCATGGCGGGCGGGCCGAACGCATCAGGAAGGCGGTCGCGGAGATCGCCGGCTCGGGGCTCACCGTCTCCAAGGCGACGGTGGCGGCGAGCCTGCTCGGCGATCTGGTGCGCGCATGAGGCGGCTTTCGGTTCTGGTCCTCGCCGCCGCGCTCCTCTGCGGCTCACCGGTGGCTGCCCAGGCGCCCCGCCCGGAGGGTGGCGAGGGCACGGTTCACCGCGAGCAGGTCTGGCGCCTGCCGCACAATGCCGACGAGGGCCGCGAGATCGCGGCGATCGTCTTCCGGCCGGCGGGCGACACGCCGCGCCCGCTGGTGGTGATGACCCACCACACGTCGGGCGACAATGCCCGCAATGGCGAGCCCCGCCATGGTGTCTATCCCCACGTGGTCTCCTGGTTCGTCGAGCGCGGCTATGTCGTGGCCGTCGTCCACCGGCGCGGCTACGGCCTGACCGGCGGTGAACGCGCCGAGCGTTTCGCCTGCCGCAGGCCCAACCATTTCGCCGCCGGGCGGGCCGACGCGGCCGATCTCGCCGTGGTCATCGATGGGCTGACCGGGCTGCCCTTCGTGCGCAAGGACGGCGTCATCGTCGTCGGGCAGTCGACGGGAGGCTGGGCGGCTGCCGCGCTCGCGGCCGAGAACCATCCGGCCGTCGCCGGGACGATCAATTTCGGTGGCGGCCGCCGCGGCCGGTCAGGCGAAACCGGCCAGGCTTGCGCCCTCGACGAACTGGTGCGCGACGCACGGTTCATGGGACGGCGGGCACGCACGCCGGCCCTGTGGATCTACACGGAGAACGACCAGTCCTTCGGCCCGGAGCTGACCCGCCGCATGGCGGATGCCTATCGCCTTGCCGGTGGCACACTCGACTTCCAGCTGCTACCGGCGTTTGGACGTGACGGCCATGCGCTGCTGCCCAATCCGGGCGGCATCCGCATCTGGGGGCCGCTGGTGGAGCCCTTCATCCAGAAAGTCAGGTAGGCGGTCAGGCCGTCTTGTCGACGGTCAGTCCGGTGCCGGGGGCAGGGCTCGCCTGCACTGCCGATGCCAGCAGGTCGACGACGCCCTGGTCGGCCTGGACCTGCTGCTTCACCATGGCGGTCTGGATGCCCATGCGGGTCTGCTCGCTCTGCATGGCGATCATCGTGCTGGCGATACCGACTGTCGACATGGGTCGTCTCCTGTCCCGGATTCCATCTCTCGCACGGCGCGGTTAATGAAGCCTCTCGGGCCGGTGCGCCTGTCAAGATGTGGATACCTCCGCCCGGCCGGACAAATATGTGGTCGGCGATGATCGCGGCCCCTAGACTTAGAGTTGCATCGGGTGGCAACCGATTCTTTTCCCTTACCGTCCAAGGCACGGTTCTCGGTGTGATCGACAGATTTCCCCTCCTGCTGGGTACCGACGTCTTCGACGAGCGGCAGAAGCGCGAAGTTCTCTCGGAGCTTTTCGACTACCGACCCCATCTGATGGCCAGTGCTGCATTGCTGCTGGTGATCGTCCAGGTGTTCCTGGCCGGCGCTCGCCTCGAGGCCGCGATCTCTGGGCTGCTGGTTGTGGTCGGGACGCTCCTGCGCACCCTCGTCGGCCGGCGCTACCAGACGGACGAGGCTTTCGGTGATGCCGGCAAGTGCGCCAGGGCGTTTGCTGTTACATGCGTGGGTGTCGCGCTGTTCTGGGGTGTCACGGGGGCGATTCTCTACCGGGCTGCCGATGACAACATGCGAATCGTCGTGCTCGCGATTGGCTGCGTGTTTGTCCAGGCCGTGACGCTGCGCACCTATATGGCACCGGGCCCAACGATGGCCCAGGTCGCCATTCTCATTGCCTTCCATGCGGCGGCGATCGTCTATGACGGGCTCTATGCCCTCATCCCGGTCTGCATCCTCTACACCCTCTTCCAGGGCATGTGCATTCTCGCCCTCGGCCGGGTCCGGATCCGTCAGATGCGGGCGGAACGCGAGACCTTGCGGCTGCTGGACGAGCTCCAACGCACCAATACCGAACTGACCCGTGCCAATCTGCGACTTGCCGACTCCGCGCTGAGCGACCCCCTGACCGGGGTCGGCAACCGGCGACGTTTCGATGAGGCGCTCGCCACCATGGCTGCGGCAGCCGTGCGCCAGGACCGACCGCTGTCGTTACTGCTGATCGATGTCGATCACTTCAAAAGCTTCAACGACGAACACGGCCATGTCGCTGGCGACGAGGCGTTGCGGCGCGTTGCGGCGCGGCTGCGATCGATCGCCGCAGGCCCGGACCATGTGGTGGCCAGGTTCGGCGGCGAGGAGTTCGCGGTGCTTCTCGCCGGGGTCGATGCGGCGGCGGCACGCGGAATTGCCGACACGATCCTGGTCTCGATTGGCGATCACGGGGCGGAACGACCCCTGACGGTCAGCGTGGGGGTTGCGACGGCGCGCGGGCCGGACGGTACGGCGGCCCTCGTGGGCGAGGCCGATCGTGCGCTCTACGCCGCCAAGCGCGCCGGCCGCAACCGGGTGCTGAGCCACAGCGACTTTGCCGATCTGCAGCAGGCTCCGGATAGCCTCAGTGCCTGACGGCGTTGCTCAGCGGGTGGGAACCGGTCGCTCGCCGCGATAGTCGTAGAAGCCGCGCTGCGTCTTCCGGCCGAGCCAGCCGGCTTCGACATATTTGACCAGAAGCGGGCAGGGGCGGTATTTTGAATCGGCGAGCCCCTCGTAGAGCACCTGCATCACCGACAGGCAGGTGTCCAGGCCGATGAAGTCGGCAAGCTGCAGGGGCCCCATCGGGTGGTTGGCACCGAGCCGCATGGCGGTGTCGATGGCCTCGACCGAGCCGACGCCCTCGTAGAGCGTGTAGATCGCCTCGTTGATCATCGGCAGCAGGATGCGGTTGACGATGAAGGCGGGAAAGTCTTCGGCCACGGCGATGGTCTTGCCGAGCTTGGTGCAGAGCGCGCGGGAGGCCTCGAAGGTCTCGTCCTCGGTGGCGATGCCGCGGATCAGTTCGACCAGCTGCATGACCGGCACCGGATTCATGAAGTGAATGCCGATGAAGCGTTCGGGCCGGTCGGTGGTCGAGGCGAGGCGGGTGATCGAAATCGACGACGTGTTGGTGGCCAGGATGGCGTCCGGACGCAGGACCGGGCAGACGGACTGGAAGATCTTGACCTTGACCTGCTCGTTCTCGGTGGCGGCCTCGATGACGAGGTCGCAGTCGGCGAGGTCGTCCACCTTGGGGGCGCCGCCGATGCGCAGCAGGGCGTTCTGGCGCTCCTCCTCGGAAATGAGGTTCTTCGACAGCTGGCGGCTCATATTGCCGTTGATGGTCGCCAGGCCGGACTTGATGCGGTCCTCGGAGATGTCGTGCAGGGACACATCGATGCCGGCGAGAGCCGCCACATGCGCGATGCCGTTGCCCATCTGCCCGGCGCCGATCACGCCGATCTTGCGAATTTCCATGGTTCCACCCGGTGGACGGCCCGGCGCAAGGCGTCGGGCGGCGGTGCGATCAAAACGAACTGGCGGACATCTCTACGACGGTCCTGCCGCCGACGCCATCCCGACCGCGTACAAGAACGCGGGCGGAGGTCGTTCCCCGCCCGCATCGCGTCTCGACTTATTTGCCGAGCTCTTTCTCAAGCTCGGGCAGGATGGTGAAGAGGTCGCCGACGAGTCCGTAATCGGCCACCTGGAAGATCGGCGCCTCCTCGTCCTTGTTGATGGCCACGATCACCTTGGAGTCCTTCATGCCAGCGAGGTGCTGGATAGCGCCCGAAATGCCGACGGCGATGTAGAGATCCGGTGCGACGACCTTGCCGGTCTGGCCAACCTGCCAGTCGTTCGGCGCATAGCCGGCATCCACTGCGGCGCGCGAGGCACCCATGGCGGCGCCGAGCCGGTCGGCGACGGGTTCGATCACCTTGGCGAAGTTCTCCTTGGAGCCGAGTGCGCGGCCGCCGGAGATGATGATCTTGGCGGCGCCGAGTTCGGGACGGTCCGATTTGGCGATCTCCTCTCCGGCGAAGGTCGACAGGCCGGGATCGGCGACGGCCGCGACAGCCTCGATCGGGGCGCTGCCGCCCGTGCCGGCCGCCTGGAAGGAGGCGGTGCGCACGGTGATGACCTTCTTGGCATCGGTCGACTGCACGGTCTGGATCGCATTGCCGGCATAGATCGGCCGCTCGAACGTGTCGGGCGAGATCACCTTGACGATGTCGGAGATCTGCATGACGTCGAGAAGGGCAGCAACGCGCGGCATGATGTTCTTGCCGTTGGCGGTGGACGGCGCGACGAGCGCACCATAGCCGCCGGCGAGCGAGACGATCAGCGCCGCTGTGGGCTCGGCCAGGAGGTTCGCATAGGCCTTGTCGTCGGCGACCAGCACCTTGGCGACGCCGGCCAGCTTGGACGCGGCTTCCGCCGCACCCTGGCAGCCCGAGCCGGCGACGAGCACGGCGACCGGCGCGCCGAGCGCGACGGCGGCGGTCAGCGCCTTCAGGGTCGGGTCCTTCAGTGAGGCGTTGTCGTGTTCTGCGAGAAGGAGCGTGGCCATCAGAGCACCCCGGCTTCGTTCTTGAGCTTGCCGACGAGTTCGGCGACAGAGCCGACCTTGACGCCGGCCTGGCGGCCGCCGGGCTCGGCGGTCTTGAGGACATTGAGGCGGGGGGTGACGTCGACGCCATAGGCGTCGGGCGCCTTCTCGTCGATCGGCTTCTTCTTCGCCTTCATGATGTTGGGCAGCGAGGCGTAGCGCGGCTCGTTGAGGCGCAGATCGGTGGTGACGATGGCGGGCGTCTTCAGGGCGACCGTCTGCAGGCCGCCGTCGACCTCGCGGGTGACCGAGACGGTGTCGCCGGCCAGTTCCACCCTGGAGGCGAAGGTGCCCTGTGGCCAGCCGAGGAGGGCGGCGAGCATCTGCCCGGTCTGGTTGGCGTCGTCGTCGATGGCCTGCTTGCCGAGAATGACGAGACCCGGGGCCTCCTCGCCGACCACACCCTTCAGGATCTTGGCGACGGCGAGCGGCTCGACGGTGGAGTCGGTCTTCACGTGGATGCCGCGATCGGCGCCCATGGCAAGGGCCGTGCGGATCGTTTCCGCCGCGCCCTGCGCGCCGATGGAGACCACGACGATTTCGGTGGCCGCGCCCTTTTCCTTCAGACGGATGGCTTCCTCGACGGCGATCTCGTCGAAGGGATTCATCGACATCTTCACATTGGCGAGTTCGACCCCGGAGCCGTCGGGCTTCACGCGGATCTTCACATTGTAATCGACGACCCGTTTGACGGGCACAAGGATCTTCATCACGTCCCTCCCCGAGCGGATGATTTCGCGCTCGGATAATCGGATTTGAAAGTCATTTCGACCGGGCCGGCACCCTAGAAGCGGCCCCGCGGGGTGTCAACGAAACCGCCCCGGCGCCGCCATAGGGCCTTCGGGTGATGCAGCGCAACACGATCCGCCGCTTGCATCAGATCGCCAGCGTCGCGACCACCGGCACGTGGTCCGAGGGGCGCTCCCAGCCGCGTGCGGCGCGCAGGATGTCGACGGCGCGCATGGCGGGGGCGAGAGCGGGGCTCAGCCAGACATGGTCGAGGCGGCGGCCCTTGTCGGCACTGTCCCAGTCCGGCGAGCGGTAGCTCCACCAGGTGTAGAGCTTCTGCGGTTCGGGGGTCAGGGCGCGCATCATGTCGACCCAGCCGCCGGCGGTTGCCACCTCGGTCAGGCGGCGGCGTTCCAGCGGGGTGTGGGAGACGACCTTGGCGAGCTGTTTGGAGCTCCAGACGTCGTGTTCGAGCGGGGCGATGTTGAGGTCGCCGACGAGCACGGTCTTTGCCGAGCCGCCGCCGACCCTCAGCGCGTCCCAGGCCTCCATCTCCTCAAGGAAGCCGAGCTTGTGGGCGAATTTCTCGTTGACCGCCGGGTCCGGCTCGTCACCGCCGGCCGGAACATAGAAATTATGGATGCGGGTGCCGGCAGCCGGCCCCTCGGCGAGGGTGACGGCGATGTGCCGCGCGTCATTCTTGCCGCAGAAGGCGCGGCGGTCGATGTCGGCGAGGCCGTAGCGGGAAAAGACGGCGACGCCGTGATAGCCCTTCTGACCATGAATGGCGGTGTGCTCGTAGCCCATGCGCTTGACGTCGGCGAGCGGGAACTGCCCGTCGATGCACTTGGTCTCCTGCAGGCACAGGACGTCGGGCTGGTGCTCGGCGACGAAACGGGCGACCGTCTCGATGCGGAGGCGGACGGAGTTGATGTTCCAGGTGGCGATCTTGAGCGTCATGGGTCCTCGCGGGCCGGACCATAGAAGGCCGCCGTCCTCCCTGGAAGCGGCAGGACCGTCCTGTCCACGGTTTGCAACGGCGGCGGGAGAGGCCCCTTGCGGACCACCGCCAGCTTGCGGCTTGCCTGGAACGAGCTTTGATGGTCCAAACCGATTCGGACAAGGACGCCTTCCGTCATGCCGACGCTGTTCCGCTTCGTGACGATCCTGATCGTGCTCGCCGGCCTCGGCTTCTCGGGCATGCTGGCGCTCGCCTATCTGGTGGAACCGGAGGCGCGGGAGATGAGTGTGCAGGTCCCGCCCGCCCGCCTGCAGCCGCGCCGGTAGGGCGATGGCCGGGGAGATCGCCCTCTTTCTCGACATGATGGCCGCCGAACGGGGCGCCGCGCGCAACACGCTCGAGGCCTATCGCCGCGATCTCGACGACTATTCCGGTTTCCTCGCCGCCATCGGGGCGAGCCCGAAGTCGGTCACTACCGCGACGATCCGCGACTATCTGGCAGATTGCCAGGCGCGCGGCCTGAAGGCGGCCTCCGTCGCCCGCCGGCTGTCGGCGGTTCGCCAGTTGCACCGCTTCCTCTATGGCGAAGGCCTGAGCGGCGAAGACCCCGCGGCCGTGCTCGAGGGTCCGCGGCGTGGCCGGCCGCTGCCCAAGACGCTGGCGCTGGGCGAGGTCGACCGCCTGCTCGCCACCGCCCGCGAAGGGCTGGAGGACGCGACGCGACCAGTCGGCGAGCGTCTCAGGGCGGCGCGGATCACCTGTCTTCTGGAGCTCCTCTATGCCACTGGCATGCGGGTGTCGGAGCTGATCGCGCTGCCGGTGACGGCGGCGCGCCGCGACCAGCGCTTCCTCGTGGTGCGCGGCAAGGGCGACAAGGAACGGATCGTTCCCCTGAACGGGGCCGCCAAGGACGCCATGGCCGCCTATCTTGCCCTGCGCGAGATGGCGGGCCTCGGGCCGTCGAAATGGCTTTTCCCCTCGTCGGGCGAGAGCGGCCATCTGACGCGCCAGCATGTCGGCCGGGAACTCAAGGGGGTGGCCGGTGCAGCGGGCCTGTCTGCCGCCAAGGTCTCACCTCATGTCCTGCGCCACGCCTTCGCCAGCCACCTGCTGCAGAACGGGGCCGATCTGCGTGCCGTCCAGCAGCTTCTCGGCCATGCCGATATTGCGACGACACAGATCTATACCCATGTGCTGGATGAGCGGCTGAAAAGCCTGGTGCGGGACCTGCACCCCCTCGGCAACGACGGGTAGGGACAGGTCCGTCCTTGACTTGCCCTGCCCCGAAAGGCATGTGCTCGCGCTTCGTCGGGCCCTTAGGGGCCGTCCCCCGGCCCCTAAGGGTCGCCGTTCACAGGTCCTGGGCCGCACCTTGCCGATGCGCAGCTACCTCGATTTTGAAAAACCCATCGCCGAACTCGAATCCAAGGTCGAGGAACTGCGCGAGGTCGCGGCGCGTGACGGCGGGGTTTCCATCACCGAAGAGGTGACGCGCCTCGAGCAGAAGGCCGGTCAGGCGCTCAAGGATCTCTACCAGGCCCTGACGCCGTGGCAGAAGACGCTGGTTGCCCGCCATC
The DNA here is from genome assembly GCF_022843985.1 of Phreatobacter sp. GTDB lineage: Bacteria > Pseudomonadota > Alphaproteobacteria > Rhizobiales > Phreatobacteraceae > Phreatobacter. The sequence continues at coordinate 54,711 of NZ_JALHMP010000005.1, forward strand.
CGGGCCGCCCCCACACCCTCGACTATATCGGCAAGCTCGTCGAGGACTTCACGCCGCTCGCCGGTGACCGCGTCTTCGGCGAGGACGAGGCCATCATCGGCGGGTTCGGCCGGTTTCGCGGCCAGAGCCTCTGCATCATGGGCCACGAACGCGGCGACACGACCGAGACGCGCATCCGGCACAATTTCGGCATGGCCCGGCCGGAGGGCTACCGCAAGGCGGTACGCCTGATGGAGACGGCCCAGCGCTTCGACATCCCGGTGGTTTCGCTGGTCGATACGGCGGGTGCCTATCCCGGTATCGGCGCCGAGGAACGCGGCCAGGCCGAGGCCATCGCCCGGTCCACCGATTGCAGCCTCGGCCTCGGCGTGCCGAACATCGCCATCATCATCGGCGAGGGTGGGTCGGGCGGGGCCATCGCCATCGCTACAGCCAACCGGGTGATGATGCTGGAACATGCCATCTACAGCGTGATCTCGCCGGAAGGGGCCGCCTCGATCCTGTGGCGCGACACGACCAAGGCGCAGGAAGCCGCCACCAACATGAAGATCACTGCGCAGGACCTGATGCGGTTCGGCGTCATCGACCAGATCGTGCCAGAGCCGCTGGGCGGCGCCCACCGTGATCCCGACCTCGCCGTGGCGCGGGTGGGCGATGCGATCGAGGCGGCGTTGCAGGGCATGGCCGGCCTGCCGCCGGACGAGGTCCGCAGGCTCCGGCGCGAGAAATTCCTCGCCATCGGTCGGACGATCTGAAAACCGGCCGGCTGAGCTGCCTGCCATGGTTCCGCCGTGTTCCTTGCCGCACCATCACCGACCTGTGACCAGCCTGAGGATTTCATTAACCTTCGGCGTGGTTTCCGGCGGGTTGCGGTAACCGCAGGTTGACGCTATCGGTCGTTTTCAAGGGTCCGTTAAGGATCATCAGCGCCAAGCTGATACCGTTCGAGGGGTCCTTTTTCGCCCTGTTTCGGGAGCATCGCATTGCAGCAGACGGCCGGTATGTCCCAGGTGGCAATCTCGCGGTCCAACCGTTTCGGCGGCTGGCGGCTGGCGCTTTCCGTCGCCGCATGCGCCGTCCTGCTCGCCGGCTGCCAGAGCCAGACCGTGTCGCGCAATGATCCCAACCGCGGCAATGTGCCGATCGCCCAGGCCGTGCTTGAGGAACTGAACGTCAAGGGCATGACGCGCAGCTCGCCGGTGCTGATGCGGATCTTCAAGGAAGAGGCCGAGCTGGAGGTCTGGAAGCGGGACGCGACCGGCCGCTTCGCCCATTTCAAGACCTATCCGATCTGCAACTATTCGGGTGATCTCGGCCCGAAGGTGCGGGAGGGAGACCGGCAATCGCCGGAAGGCTTCTACCAGGTCAATATGGGTCTGATGAATCCGCGTTCGTCCTTCTACCTCGCCTTCAACATGGGCTTCCCCAACCAGTTCGATCGCTCGCACGGCCGGACCGGCTCGCATCTGATGGTGCATGGCGACTGCTCGTCGCGCGGCTGCTACGCCATGACGGACGAGGCCATCGCCGAGGTCTATGCGCTGGCCCGCGAGGCGCTGCAGGCCGGCCAGGAGAGCTTCCAGGTCCAGGCCTTCCCCTTCCGCATGACGCCGCGGAACATGGCCCGCCACCGCAACAATCCGAACATGGCCTTCTGGAAGAACCTGAAGGAAGGCCACGATCATTTCGAGGTGACGCGCCTGGAGCCGCAGGTCGACGTCTGCGAGCGCCGCTACGTCTTCAATGCCGTGTCGCCGCAATCGGTGCTGGCGCAGGCCGGCGGCACGGGCGAGACACGCGAGATGATCGCCGTGAACGATCCCTGGGCCGGTACCCGCCGCACCGGCGCGACGCGCGCCAACGTCACGACCGTACCGGCGCCGCGCACGCCGGTGCCGACCTCGCTGAACCAGCCGGTCACGACCATGGCGCCGGTGACGCGCGAGGCACCGGCCACCGCGCGGTCGATCCGCACGCGCTTCACCGCCATCGGCGACGACACGTCGGCGCCGCGTCCGAGCTTCCAGGCCGCCGGCCGCTGCCCGGCCTATGTCGTGCCGCCGGCCATCCGCCAGGCGGTGGCGGCCAAACATGCCCGCGACATGGCGCAGGTCGCCCTGCTGTCGCGTGAGCTGCCGGCCGCCCCGGCTCGCTCCGGCATCGATGGCGGCACGCATCGCACCTTCGCGGACCGTTTTGCTCATCGCCAGATCCGCGTCGGCTCGTCGGAGCCGCACTTCTCGCTTGCCAGCCAGCAGAGCCAGCCGGTGACGCTGGTCTCGGCACGGTCGCCGATCGTTGCGGAGGCGGCACCGGCCCCCGCTCCGGCCGCTGGGGCTGCGGCCCCCGCCCTTGCTGCCGCCACATCGACGCCGGTGACCCTGGAAGCCTCCATCGCCACGACCATGATGAGCGCGCCGGTGCCGCAGCCCTCGCCGATGCGCACGACGATCGCCCAGCGGCAGAGCAGCGGTGAGGCGTCGCAAGTGCTGCCGGGCTCTGCCTTCGCTCCCGTCCAGCCGGTGGCTCAGCCGGCACAGCCCCAGGGCAACTGGTTTTCGCGTGCCATGGGCGCGCTTGGCGGCGGCAATGCCGAGACTGCGCCGGCCCAGCAGCAGGTGGCGCCGCAGGTGGCGAACCAGGGGTCCGCCCGCAACTGAGCGGTTTCCTTCTGTTCAAAGTCATGACAAGGCGGCCTGCGGGCCGGCTACCCCGTCACGCCGCCAGCGGATAGGTCTCTTCGACGAGATAGGGGCCGCCACCGACGGATTCCTTCGACGAGAAGAGCGCGAAGCTCGGCACGATGAAGGTGCGGCTCATGAACAGGCCGCGCAGCGCCAGCCAGTCGGCCACGGTGCGGGCGGTGGCGTCGCGACCGAGGCGCGCCAGCGTGATGTGGGGCACGAATTTCCGCGGTTCGGGCGACAGGCCGACGCGGCGCATGATGCGCTCGTGCTCGGCCTGCAGTTCCATCAGCGGCTGGGTCTGCCGGACCGCGACAAAGATGGAGCGCGGACGGTCACCGCCGAAGGCGCCGAGCCCGGTCAGCGTCACCTCGATGGAGCGCTTGCGCACGGCATAGAGCAGATCGGCGATCTCGTTGGCGGTGCGCTCATCGACGTCGCCGACGAAGCGCAGGGTGAGGTGATAGTCCTCCGGTTCTATCCACCGGGCGCTCATCAGGCCGCCGCGCAAACTCGCCAGATCCTCGCGCAAGGCCTCGGGAACCTCGAGACCGGTGAAGATGCGGGGCATGGCGACCTCCCTGCGCTGCACGTCGCCGCCCTTGCGGGCGGCGCAACCCTTCGTTCCCGACCGCCGCCGCGGGCGCGCCCCCGGCGAAACCGTCCGGCGACGCGGCCCCCGGCGAATCGGCTGCGGGACCCGTCGAGTGTGACGCTCGTCCCGCTCGATGTCATGACCATGACGCGGTCATGGCGCCGATCGATCAGGCGACCTTCAGCGCCGTCCAGTGATCCAGGAAAGCGTCGAGCCAGAGTCGCACGCCCGGGTCATGGAGATAGCGCCCGTCGAAATGGTCCTGCCGGGGGCGGGCATTGGGGGATGCCATCCGCTCATGCGCCCGCGTCGTCCAGCGGTTCATCATCCAGTGCGTCACCTCGGGGTGGAACTGGATGCCATAGGCCGCCTTGCCGACCCGGATCGCCTGGTTGGCGAAGCAGTCGCCGGTGGCGAGCAGTTCGGCGCCCGCCGGCACGTCGAAGCCCTCGCGGTGCCACTGGTAGACATGGTCCGGCCAGGGCAGTTCCCGTTGCGCTGCCTCGGTGGCGTGGAGCGGATAATAGCCGACCTCGACCTGGCCCTCGGGGTGGAAGGCGACCTTGGCGCCGAGATGGCGTGCCAGCATCTGCGCGCCGAGGCAGATGCCGAGAAAGGGCAACTCATCCTTCAGCGCGACGCCGATCCAGTCGGTCTCGGCCTTGATGAAGTCGTCGGGGTCATTGGCGCTCATCGGACCGCCGAAGATGACGGCGCCGGCGAGACTGCGCGTGTCGGTCGGCAGCGGGTCGCCGAAACGCGGCCGGCGGATGTCGAGGCGAAAGCCGCGCTCCTCAAGCAGGCGGCCGACCCGGCCGGGCGTCGAATGCTCCTGGTGCAGGACGATGAGGATGTCCTTCGGTCGACCGGCGCGGGACACCGACCGTTTCTGCACGACCGGCACCAGCGGTCCGGAAATCGTCGCGTCGGGTCGCAACAGGGGACGCACGGACATGGCGCGGAATCACCTCGGGGCCTGATCAACGGCCGTCAGTGTGATGAAATGATGGGCTTGCTTAAAGATGGCTGAACAAATGGCAGATGTGCGTTGCACAACTGTCACAGAGGGACGCTCAGCCTGCCAGCGCCCGGGCCAGGACAGCGGCCTCGACAGGTTTCTGCAGCACGATGTCGAAAAGGCCGGGCAGCATGTCGGCAGGATCGTCGCCGGAGAGCGCCACGAGGCGGGGATGGCGGGGATGGGCCCGCATCGCCAGGGCGACGGCGGTGCCGTCCATGTCGGGCATCCGGCGGTCGATGACGGCGACATCGAAATGGTTGGCGGCGGCCGCTTCAAGGGCGGCATGACCGCCTTCGACCGAGGTCACCTGATGCCCGAGCGCGCTGGCAATGCGTGCCACGACCTCGCGCGAGAAGGCATGGTCATCGGCGATCAGAACCTTCAGGGACGGTCCCCTCGCGGCGGTCGCGGCTTTTCCGGCGGGCATGGCGGGCATGCGACAGCCCTAACGCCGAATGACGAAGAAATGGTTTATTGCGCGGTTTCCGTTCAGGGAGTTGCGCATCCCCATGGTCGAACTCCTGCTGCTCGTCGCCCCGGTCTTCGGGCTCGTCGCCCTCGGCTACGCGGCGGCCCTGGCCGGGCTGATCGGCGAGCGGGCCAATGAAGGCCTGACGTCCTATCTCTTCGTCATCGGTGCTCCGGCGCTGATGTTCAAGCTGCTCACCGCCGCCGTCTTTCCCGGTGTTTTCCCCTGGGGCTATTGGATCGCCTACTATGCCGGCATGGCCCTCGTCTGGGGCCTCGCGACGGTCCTGGCTGCCGGCCTGTTCCGCCGCTCCCGCGGCGATGCAGTGATCGCCGGCCTTGCCGCAGGCCAGGCCAATACCGTGCTGATCGGCATCCCGATCATCCTCAAGGCGTATGGCGATGAGGCAGCCTTCCCCATTGCCATGCTGCTGGCGGTCAACCTGCCGATCACCATGACGCTGGCGACCCTGATGCTGGAGGGCACCCGGGCTGCCACCGGCGGCGCGCTTTTCGCCAAGCTCGGCCGGGGGCTGGCAACCCATCCCCTGATCATCGCCATGGCAGCAGGTGTCGCTTTCCAGTTTCTCGGCATTCGCCCGTCCGGCGTCGCGGCAACCATGCTCGACATGGTGGCCAACACGACCATCCCCCTGTCCCTCATCGCGCTGGGACTGTCGCTGAAGACCTATGGTGTACGCGCCGACGTGCCGGTGGCGCTGATGATCTGCCTGTTGCGGCTTCTGGTGCATCCCGCCATCGCCTATGTCGTCGCCCATCACGTCTTCGCGCTGCCGCCGTCCTGGACCGGGACCGTCGTGCTCTTCGCCGCCATGCCCGCGGGCATCAACGCCTATCTGTTCGCGGCGCGCTACGGGCAGGGCGTCGGCATCGCCTCGACGACGGTGGCGCTGTCCACCCTGCTGTCGGCTTTGACGTCACTCGTCTGGCTGCGGGTGCTCGGTATCGGCTGAGACGGTTCATCGCCAGTTCATGCGCCGCAAGGCGAAATCGGGGGAATTGCGTCAGGTCTCCGGATGGTGGATTGTGACGCTCACGATTTCGTGTTCAGCCGTTCGCGGGTGCCCCAGCGTTGAATCTCACACCCGCCTCCGCAGCTGACGGTCTCGACCGCAAGGTCTTCCGTGACTTCTTCGTCCTCGCCGCGGGCTGGTGGACGGGAGCGACGGCGCGTCGGGCCTGGTTCCTGACGGCGGCGCTGGCCGCCTGCCTGATCGTCAATGTCGGCATCAATTTCGCAGTCAATACCTGGAACCGCCGGTTCTTTGACGCCCTCGAGAATACCGACACCCAGACGGTGTTCTGGGCTGTCATCGTCTTCTTCGGCCTCGTGGTCTGCGCTGCCGCCATCGGCGTCGGCATCGTCCTGTCGCGCGAGACGCTGCAAGTGCGCTGGCGCGAGTGGCTGATCGGGTCGCTGATCGACCGCTGGATCGGCGGTCAGCGCTATTACCGCATGGGCCTGGCGCGGACCGAGCCGGCCAATCCCGAATACCGCATCGCCGACGATACCCGCCTGGCGACGGAACCGATCGTCGACTTCGCCATCGGCCTGCTCTCCTCCATCGTCTCGGCCCTCACCTTTGTCGGCGTCCTCTGGGTGGTGGGCGGGGCGCTGACGGTCCAGGTCGGCGGCGCAACGCTGTGGATCCCCGGCTATATGGTGCTGGCGGCCCTGGTATATGGCATCTCCATGTCGCTCCTGATGCTGTGGGTCGGCCATCGTCTGCCCGGCGCGGTGGCCCGTCGCAACGAGGCTGAGGCCAAGCTGCGCTTCGAGCTGACACGGCTGCGCGAGAATTCGGAGAGCGTCGCGCTGATCCGCGGCGAGGCGGATGAACGTCGGGCCCTCGGCACCACCTATCAGGAGCTCGTGCGCCGCTGGCTCGGCGTCGTGCGCCGGCATGGACACATCACCTGGCTGACCAACGGCAGCGGCGTCTTCGTGCCTGTCCTGCCGCTGCTGCTGGCGGCGCCGAAATATCTGTCGGGCGAATTCACCCTCGGCCAGGTGACGCAGCTCGCCGGCGCCTTCCTGCAGGTCCAGGTGGCCATCGCCTGGCTGGTCGACAATTTCCGTGCGCTCGCCCAGTGCTATGCGTCGATGCAGCGCGTCACCGAACTGACCAATGCCATCGACGATATCGACGGCGATTTCGATCGCAACCGTCAAGGCGGCCAGGGCGGCGTCGTCCTCACCCCGTCCACGTCCGGCGCGGTGCGGCTCGACGCCCTGACAATCGCCGACCGTTCGGGGCGCGTGCTCATCGACCAGGCCAATGCCCGGATCGAGGCCGGCGAGAAGGTCATGGTCTCGGGCGAGAGCGGCACCGGCAAGTCGACGCTGGTGCGCGCGCTTGCTGGCCTGTGGCCATGGGGGGCCGGCACCATCGCCCTGCCGGCCGGCGGCACCATCGCCTTCGTTCCGGAGCGGGCCTATCTGCCCGCCGGGACGCTGCGCGACGCGCTGCTCTATCCCGCCCAGAGCCTCGCCGTCGACGACGCCGTCCTCAGCGAGGCACTGACCGAGGCGGGGCTCGGCTATCTCAGCCGCCGCCTCGACGAGGTCGACCGCTGGGACCAGACCCTGTCCAACGGCGAACGCCAGCGCCTCGCCATTGCACGCCTGCTGGTCCAGCGTCCCGACCTCGTCATTCTCGACGGCGCCACCAGCGCGCTCGACGAGGGTGGCGAGGCGCGGCTGATGGCGACCCTGGTCGCCGCTCTAGACCATTCGACGCTGATCAGTGTCGGTCTGCGGCCGGGGCTCGAGGCCCTGCACGACCGCAAGCTGCAGCTGTCGCGCAGCGACCACGGGGCCCACCTCGCCTCCGTCGCCCTCAGGCCGCCGGTGGCGGTGGCGACTTCCTCACCCTAGGCCCATCGCCGCGATCGCGACGTCACAAGGACCAAAACCATGTCACTGCACATCTGGGACCACTTCTGGGACCTCCGGGTCAAGGAATGCCCCTGCGACGTCCACTTCTGTGACTGGCTCGACGAGAACGAGATCTCGGGCAAGGCCATCTTCCATTTCGGCACCGGTGGCCACCACATTCTCGGCCTGCACAATGTCGAGAAGGACCGCAAGAATGTCATTCTCGGCATCACCGCCTCGCCCGGCGAGATCCGCACCTACGAGACGATGATCGTCGAGAATCCCGAGCTTGGCTGGGGCTACAAGGCCTATTTCGGCGATATCTACCAGCTCGATGCGCGGCTGCTGCCGATGTTCGACATTGTCACCCTGTTCCATGTGGGCGAGTTCCGCACCGAGGCGAACGACGCCTATGGCGGACTGACCGACTATGCGATGGTGAAGCTCCTCGTCGGCCAGACCAGACCGGGCGGGACCGTCGCCTTCTATGCCGGCTCCTATGCCTATGACATCGCCAAGATCCAGCATGACAAGATGGTGGAGGAGGGGCTCCTGACGCCCAAGGGCCAGTACAAGACCCTGCCGCTGTTCGAGCGGACGGCCAAGCCTGTCTGAGCCCGCCGGACCGGTCGGCGGTCCCCGTCTTGCCAATCGCCCCGACCCGGTCGATCATGACCGGACCGTGACGCGAGCCGGAGCGCCGGAAGGAGCCTCATGTCCGACAGCGAGCCGTTTATGACCGGCACCGTCGTTCCCCTGAACGTCGGCGCCGCCCCCTCCCGGGTCTCGTTCGACCGTCGCGAATTGCAGGCGATCCTTCAGCTCTACGGGCGCATGGTCGCGGCGGGGGAATGGCGTGATTACGCCATCGATTTCCTCAAGGGCAAGGCGGTCTTCGCCATCTTCAGGCGTGCTTCGGAAATGCCGCTCTATCGCGTCGAGAAGAACCCCGAGGCGAAGCAGGGCCCCTATGCCGTGATCAACACGGCCGGCCTCGTCCTGAAGCGCGGACATGATCTGCGGCGCGTGCTGGCCGTGCTGGAGAAGCCGGTCAAGCTGGTGCAATAGGCGGTCAGGACGTGCCGCGTCCCCTGACGATGGTGCGGATCGCAAAGCTCGAATGGATGCGTGCCACGCCCGGCAGGCGCGACAGCACCTCCTTGTGGATGCGCTCGTAGCCGGCGGTGCCGTCGGTTTCGACCCGCAGGAGATAGTCGGCCGCGCCGCCCATCAGGTAGCATTCCCGCACCTCGGGACACCGCTTCACCGCCGCCTCGAAGCGGTTGAGGTGGTCCTCGGTCTGCCGCTCGAGCGTGATCTGGATGACGACGACCGTCGGCAGGGCTTCTGTGGGGTCGTCGACGAGGGCGGCATAGCCGCGGATGACGCCCCCCGCCTCCAGGGCCCGCAGCCGCCGCAGGCAGGCCGACGGCGACAGGCCGACCTCGGCCGCCAGCGCCGCATTGCTGATGCGGCCGTCGACCCGCAGCACGCGCAGGATGCGATGGTCAAAGGCGTCGAGGTCCATGTGGCGGATCCTTGCGTCAAGACGCCAGACTACTTCAATATTTTCAATTTCAAGCAAGAATATGCCTCATTTTGCAATGATGCACATGATTGTTGTGTCTATCCTTCTGGGCATGCCAGCGGCTCCCGGCGCGGCGGGAGGGGTCTGCTGTGAAGGTCATCGTTCTCGGTAGCGGCGTCATCGGTGTCACCACCGCCTATTTCCTCGCGCGCGACGGCCATGAGGTCGTGGTCATCGACCGGCAGGACGGCGCCGGCCTGGAGACCAGCTTCGCCAATGCCGGCGAGATCTCGCCCGGCTATTCCGCCCCCTGGGCCGCACCCGGCGTGCCGCTCAAAGCGATCAAATGGCTCGCGATGAAGCACGGGCCGCTGGTCATTCGCCCCAACCCCGATCTGCGGATGTGGCTCTGGATCCTCCAGATGCTGCGCAACTGCACCCCGGCACGCTATGTGCTGAACAAGGGACGCATGGTGCGCCTGGCCGAATACAGCCGCGACGTCCTCAAGGCCCTGCGTGCCGAAACCGGCATTGCCTATGACGAACGCCAGCAGGGCACCCTGCAACTGTTCCGGACCCAGGCCCAGGTCGACGGCGCCGCCGCCGACATCGCCGTGCTGCACGACAGCGGCGTGCCCTTCGAGGTCCTCGATGCGGCCGGGTGCGTCGCCGCGGAGCCCGGCCTCGGCCTGCGGCGCGACCGGATCGCCGGAGGGCTGCGGCTTCCCGGCGACGAGACGGGGGACTGCCACCTGTTCACCCAGCGCCTCGCCGCACTTGCCGCCGACCTCGGCGTGACCTTCATGAACCGGACGCCGATCGAGGCCATCGCCACGCACGCCGGCCAGGTGACGGGCGTGCGCACCAGCGCCGGAACCATCACGGGCGATGCCTATGTGGTGGCGCTCGGCAGCTACTCGCCTTTCCTGCTGCGGCCGCTCGGCATCTCGATCCCCGTCTATCCGGTGAAGGGCTATTCGCTGACCCTGCCCGTGACCGATGCGGCGGCCGCACCGGTCTCGACCGTCATGGACGAGACCTACAAGGTGGCCATCACCCGCCTTGGCGACCGTATCCGCGTCGGCGGAACGGCCGAACTCGGCGGCTTCGACATGACCCTGCGCGACGGGCCGCGGGCCACCCTCGCCCATTCGGTCGGCGACCTGTTCCCGCACGGGGGCGACCTGAGCGAGGCGACCTTCTGGACCGGGCTGCGCCCCATGACGCCGGACGGCACGCCGGTCATCGGTCCGACGCGCTACGCCAACCTGCACCTCAATACCGGCCACGGCACCTTGGGCTGGACCATGGCCTGCGGTTCGGGCCGCATCCTGGCTGACATGCTCTCGGCGCGCCGGCCGGAGATTGACACCGGCGATTTCGCGATGAGCCGCTATGCTGCCTGAGCAGGACCAATCGCCTCCGCGCCGCGTAGGAACGCATGAGGGGCCGAACGGGCTGTTCCATCCCCCGAACAGATCGGGCTGCCTTGCTTGACCGCCGGTTCGGCAGCATGGTCTGCTCGGATGCCCGAAAGGCCATTTCATTCATTGAAATGACGAGATGACATCGACCAGTGCTGCACCTGTTCCTAGAGGACGGGTGACGATCAGGATCTGCTTCAGCCGTGACGAGCCTCGCTTCGCTACCCCCAGCCGCCATCCCGCCCGAGGACGAGGCCCTGCGCCCTGAGGTCAAGGCCTTCCTCGCCAAACAGCTTGAGGATATGCCGCCCGAACGCCGGGCGCGCTCGTGGATGGGTTCGGACCCGGCCTTCAGCCGGGCGCTCGGCCAGCGCGGCTGGCTCGGCCTCAGCCTGCCGAAGCGCTATGGCGGCGCCGAGCGCGGCTTCTTCGCCCGCTTTGTCATCGCCGAGGAACTGCTCGCCGCCGGGGCCCCGGTGGCGGCCCACTGGATCACCGACCGGCAGTCCGGACCCCTGATCCTGCGCTACGGGACCGAGGCGCAGCGCGCATTCTACCTGCCGAAGATTTCGGCCGGGGAGATCTTCTTCTGCATCGGCATGAGCGAGCCGAATTCCGGCTCGGACCTCGCCAGCGTGCGCACCCGCGCCGAGCCGCTGCCAGGCGGTGGCTATCGCCTCAACGGGCGGAAGATCTGGACCAGCAATGCGGCGATCTGCCACTACATGATCGCACTCGTGCGCACCTCCGGCACTCCCGATGACCGGCAGAAGGGCCTGTCGCAGGTCATCATCGACCTCCGGCAGCCGGGCATCGCCATCCGCCCGATCCGCGACCTGTCGGGCGACGCGCATTTCGCCGAGGTGACTTTTGACGACGTCCTGATGCCAGCCGAGGCCCTGATCGGCGAGGAGGGCGCCGGCTGGGAGCAGGTGAATGCGGAACTCGCCTTCGAGCGCTCGGGTCCGGAACGCATCCTCTCGTCAATGGTGCTGGTCGATACCTGGCTCGGCTATCTCAAGAGCCTTCCGGCCCATGGCCGCGACGACATCGTGCTGGTCGGCCGGCTGGCGGCCCATCTCGCCGCGCTCAGGGCCCTGTCACTGAGCGTCACCGCGCGGCTGGTCGCGGGAGACAGCCCGGTGGTCCATGCCGCCCTGGTCAAGGACCTCGGCACCACCTACGAGCAGATGATCCCGCAGGCGATCGCCGCCGCCATCGCGGCTGATCCCGGCGCATCGCCGCCGGATGCCCTCCTGCGGACCCTGGCCTATACGGTCAGCATGGCCCCCTCCTTCTCCCTGCGCGGCGGCACGCGCGAGATCCTGCGCGGCATGATTGCCCGCGGCATCGGCCTGCGGTGAGCCTGCCATGACCGACAGCCTCATCGCCGATAGCGCCGATCGCCTGATGGCCGAGGTCGTCACCCCCGCCGCGGTGCGGGGCCTGAAGGACCGCGCCTCGGCCGCGCCGGTATGGATGCAACTCGCGGAATCCGGCTTTCTCGACGCCCTTGTCGCCGAAGCGCAGGGCGGCGCGGGCCTTTCCGCGGCCGAGACGCTGCCCGTGCTGCTCGCCGCCGGCCGGCATGCCCTGCCCCTGCCGCTGGCCGCCACCATGGCGGCGCGGACGGCGATCGCGGCGGCCAGGGAGACGATCCCGGAGGGGATCATCGCCATCGCCGCCGCGGCCCGCGCGGATGACGGCGCCCTGGTCGCCCAGGTTCCGGCAGGGGAATTCGCCGATATGGTCCTGGTACCTGACGGCGACGGCGCGATCCTGCTGGCTGCCGATGCGGCGCACCGCGAGGCGACCGGCGAGGGCACGTTCTGCCGGATGCGCTGGCGCGCCGCCAACGGCCCGCGGCTCCCCGGCTTCGACGCACTGCTCTGCGGCGCCCGGATTGAGACCGCGGAAATGGTCGGGGCGATGGAGGCGCTGTGCGCCACCACCCTGCGCTATGCCAATGACCGTGCGCAGTTCGGCAAGCCCATCGGCAAGTTCCAGGCGGTGCAGCAGCAACTCGCCGTGATGACTGAACTGGTCCATGGCGCGCGGGCCGCCGCCCATCTCGCCGCCGCTGCACCCGGCAGCATGGAAGCCGTCGCGGCCGCGAAGGTCACCATCGGCGAGGGAGCCATGGAGGTTGCCGCCATCGCCCATGCGGTGCATGGCGCCATCGGCATGACCGAGGAACTCGACCTGCACCTCCTCTCCGATCGCCTGCGCCGCGGCCGGCTGCGCTATGGCTCCGAGCCTTACTGGGCGGAGCGACTGGGTCGGGCGGTGCTTGCTGCGCCTGATGCGACCCTGCTTGATTTCGTCAGGACACGCGTGTTTTTCTGAATGATTCCAGAGTCCGTCGCCGCGTAGCGATCATGGCGGGAATTGATCTGCCATGAGGCGAAGTTATGTTGACAGATAAAGTCAACATAACTAATCACGGTTCCGGCCCCTCCGCTCGCGGTGCGTGGCTTTCGCGCCAGCCAGCTGAACGCCTTCGTCTCACGCCAGCCAGCCATTGTTCAGGTCGGTTTGGGGTGTGGGCTCATGTCTCGCAAAGGGTTGGCGCCTTTCGGCGCATCGGTTTCGCTCGTCGCCATGCTGGTGGGGGCCGCGGGCGCACTGGCGCAGGAGGCTTCGGGCGGTGACGAAATCACCGTCACGGCGACGCGGGAGGAGCGCCAGAGGCTTGATGTGCCGGCGACTGTCGACGTCATCTCCCGCCGGCAGATGGAGGAGCGCCAGGTTCGCGACATCCAGGATGTGGTGCGCTACACGCCCGGCGTCTCGGTCGAGCGCGTCACCTCGGGTGTGGATCCCTGGAAGAATCTCGGTGGCTTCACGGTGCGCGGCATGACCGGCAACCGCGTTGCCATCACCGTCGACGGCGCCCGCACCATCGAGCGCATCAGCGACGGCACCCGCGACCTCATCGACCTGCCCTACATGCGCTCGGTGGAGATCATGCGTGGCCCGGCCTCGGTGCTCTGGGGTGCCGATGCCCTCGGCGGCCTGGTCGCCTTCCGGACCCTCGACCCGCAGGACCTGATCCGCGGCAATCCACGGGGATGGGCCGTGCGGCTACACACGAGCTTCGACAGTTTCGACCGCTCCATCGCCAAGACCGGGATGGCCGGGGTACAGGTTACGCCGGTGCTGCAGGCTTTGGTCTCGCTCAGCCACACGACGGCGCTGCAGCCGACCTTCTCCACCGCGCGCGCCGATGGCGGCCTCTGGGGTTGCCCGGCGATCCGCTCCATCCCCTGCAACATCACCGATCCCTTCCGCTCCCACCGCTGGAACGGCTTTGGCAAGCTGGTCTGGACCCCGTTGGACGACCACGAATTCCGCCTCGCCTACGAGCACTATACCAAGACCACGACCACCCATCAGATGTGGGATTTCGGCCTGACCTCGGCAGGCTGGGTGAATGGCACCTATCCCCGTGTGCAGGACCTCCAACGTCAGCGGCTGACCTTCTCCCACGCCTGGACACCGGGCTGGGGCTGGATCGACGCTGTCCGCTGGAACCTCACCTGGTCGCCGCAGCGCCGCGACCTCGACAGCACCCGCACCCAGACAGGGGCCACGGGAACGGCCAATGCCGGGCAGACGCGGACCGTGCGCGACATCCTGAACTATTCCGAGACCTTCTATCAGGGCGACGTGCAGTTCACCTCGCGCTTCAATCTCGGTCCCTCGGTCCACACGCTGACCTACGGTTTCCAGGGCGACATCGCCCGCACCGACTATTTCCGCCAGAGCACGACGACGAACCTGACCACCAACGTCTCCACCACGACCATCGCCAGCGGCTTCAACTTCGCCAATGCGACGACGCTGCGCGCCGATTTCTACCTGCAGGACGAGATCAAGCTCCTCGACGGGCGCTGGACCGTCACGCCGGGCGGTCGCCTTGCCAATTACCGGATCACCCCGCGCATCGGCGCCGGCTATGTGGTGAGCCCGGTCGCCCCGCCGCGCGAGCTGAACTCAAGCCGCTTCATTCCGCAGGTCGGCACGATCTTCAAGCTGACGGACGTCTACGCGGTCTATGCCCGCTATGCCGAGGGCTTCAAGATGCCGACGGCGCAGCAGCTCTACATGTCGCTGCCCGGCACCACGTTCAATCTCATCCCCAACCCTGATCTGAAGCCCGAGAGTTCGCGGACCTGGGAGGCCGGCTTCCGTGGTCGCTTCGAGCGCGGCTGGTTCTCGCTCGGCGTCTTCCACTCGAGCTACAAGGATTTCATCGCCAGCCTGCAGCAGGTGCCGGGGACCAACAACTTCACCTCGCTGAACCTGTCCTCCGTGGTGCTCTGGGGCATCGAGGGCTCTGCCGAATATCGCCTCAACGACGACCTGATCCTGAATGCCGGCTTCTCCTACCAGTTCGGCAACCAGCGGGCGACACCGACCTCGGCTGTCACCGCCTTCGACGCGGCGAGCCCGTTCAATGGTGTCATCGGCCTGCGCTGGTTCAAGCGCGCGTGGAACCTCGACGGCGAGATCCTGGCGCGCTTCTCCGCGCCGGTGTCGCGGGCGAGCGCCGCGACGCTCTACAAGCCGGGCGGCTGGTTCACCCTCGACACCTTCGTCAACTGGAAGCCGCGGGAGAACGTGACGCTGCGCGCCGGCGTGCAGAACATCCTCGACGCCCGCTACTTCCAGAACCTCGGAACCGGCACGACCTATGCGATCGTGCCGACGACCGCCGTCGCCCAGCAGAACCCGCTGGAGCTGCAGGTTGCCCCCGGTCGCACCTTCAAGACCAGCCTGACCATCGACTTCTGACCTCCTGAGCCCCGCCGGTGCCCCGGTGGAGCAGCCAGGCGGCCGATCTCCCTCCCGGGATCGGCCGCCTGCCCCCGTCTTCCATGGACCCCAGAGGATTTCCGCCATGACCCCCCTCCCGCCGATCCGCCAGCGGCTCGCCTGTTCCGTCCTGGAGGCCGCCCAGGCGACCCGTGCCATGGGCCGCGTCATGCTGTCCGCCGCCGCCAACGGGGCGACCCACGAGCGGATCGGGACAGTGAGCGAGGTGCTGCTGGAGGACGGGCATGTCCGGCTCGCCGGCGGTGCCCACGACGCCCGGATCGACCTCGCCGTCGTCACCGGGCTGGTGGCGGACCGGTCCGGCCGTATGAAGGACCGCGTCATGCCGCGCATCGAGTTCCAGAACGCGGCGGGGGAGACGCTGTTCGCGATGATCGCGCTCGACGGCCTCGAACCCTTCGAGGGGGCGGTCGCGGGCCTGGCCACCGGGCTGGCACTGCCGGAGAAGGAGCGGCAGGCGCCGTCCGGCGAGGCGTCCACCGAGGTGTCCGACACCGATCCGGGCGCGCTGCCGCTCCAGGCAGCGAAGGCGCATGCCGGAACGATCGGCATCGCCCTTGCGGCACCCGGTCTGGTCCAGCGCTGGCAGGGGACGGTCGCCGACCTCAGGCCAGCCATGGGATTCATCAACATCATCCAGCCCGACTTCCACCTGCACCTGAAGGCGGGCGCCGTCGCCCGCTGGGCGCGGGTCGAGACGGACGGGGCGGCAAGGCTGGAGGCTTTCGACACTGGCGGCTTGCCGCTCGGCCTGACCCTCACCGGGCCGGCCGCTGTCCTGTGATCCGGCGGTTTCGCTGTGCGCACCAGCCTGAAGCAGATCTGGCGGCTCGCTGTCCTCTGCGCCTGGCGGCCCGGCGGCCGGTTCGGCATCGTCCTGTTCGCGACCATCTTCGCCCTCGGCCTCGCCGGGGTGCACGTCACCGTGCGGCTGATCCGCTGGACGAATGATTTCTTCACGGCGCTGCAGAAGCTCGATGTGCCGGCGGCGACGCAGCAGATCGGCGTGTTCTTCGTTCTGGTGGCCATCAGCGCTGCCCTGAACCTGTCAGCCGGCTGGCTGCGCAAGCTCCTGCAGATCCGCTGGCGTCAGGGGCTGACCGATGCCGCGCTCGACGCCTGGCTGAGGGGCAAGGCCTATTGGCACCTGCGGGAGCGGCAGGAGAACGGGCTCGACAATCCCGACCAGCGCATCGCCGACGACTGCCGCATCTTCGTCTACCGGCTGACGACGGAGGCGCTGGAACTCATGACCAACGTCGTCGCGCTGGTCTCCTACGGCGCGATCCTGTGGTCGCTGTCGACCTTTCCGCTGGCCTTCAGCCTCTTCGGTATGGAGGTCTCCATTCCGCGCTACATGGTCTGGGCGGCGCCGCTCTATGTGGCAATCGCCAGTGGCGTGACGCATTGGCTCGGCAGGCCGCTCATCGCCCTGAACGTCGCGCAGCAGAAGACCGAGGCGGACTTCCGCTTCGCGCTCGCGCGCCTGCGTGAGAACGGCGAGCCCGTCGCCTTCGCGCGCGGGGAGCCGGCGGAGCGACGGCTGTTCGATACGCGCTTCGCCGCGGTTGCCGGCAACTGGCGCCAGTTGATGAACCGCGAGCTCATCCTCGGCCTCTTCACCCGGCCCTACATGCAGACGGTGCTGCGCATTCCGCTCTTCCTCGCCCTGCCCGCCTATCTCGCCGGGCGGCTGACCTTCGGCGGACTGATGCAGATCGCCTCGGCCTTCCAGAACGTGGTGACCACCCTCTCCTGGTTCATCTTCTCCTACCGGGACCTTGCCGAACTCGTTGCGACGGCCCGGCGTCTCGACGGCTTCCTCGATGCCTGCGAGGCCGCCGCCGTCCCGGCCGGCGGCGTGATCCGGACCCGGGATACGGGCGACCGGCTGACATTGCGCAATCTCAGCCTCAGCGCTCCCGACGGGCGTGACATCGCAGCGATCCCCGACATCGTCCTGGCACCGGGCGAGGTCGTATGGCTCAATGGGCCCTCCGGCTGGGGCAAGACGACCCTGGTGCGTGCCGTGGCGGCTCTCTGGCTCCATGGCGCGGGCGAGGTCGCGACGCCGCCGGGTTCGATCCTGTTCCTGTCGCAGCAGAGCTACCTGCCGCTCGGCAGCATTGCCGACGCCATCGCCTATCCCGCCCATCGCGATGATATCGGCGATGACGCCATCCAGGTGGCCTTGCGGGCGGTCGGCCTTGCGCGCCTCGCGGCGCCTGACACCCTCGACGCGGCGGCCGGCGCAGTTGGGCTCTCGGGGGGCGAGCGGCAGCGACTGATGCTGGCGCGGCTGCTGGTGCACCGACCGGACTGGGCGGTGCTCGACGAGCCGACCAGCGCCCTCGACCACGAGGCCGAGGCGATGGTCTTCGCCGCCCTGCATGCGGCGCTGCCGCAGACCGCCTTCCTCGTGATCGCCCACCGCGCCCCGCAGGGCCTCGGGCCGCTGCGCCGTATCGACCTCGCCGGTGGGCGGACTGTCGAGACAGGCGTCAGCGCGGCGTGAAGGCGAGCCGCATCCGGGCGGTGTCGCAGGCTCCGGGGGCGAGAAGCCGCATCGACGGCTTGTCGGCGAGGTCGCCGGCAAAGCCGACGGGGTCGCCATGGCCCGTCCAGGCCTCCATGCAGAGAAAGGGTGCACCCGGCTTCGACCACAGCGCCAGATGCGGAAAGCCGTCGAGCGCCATGGTCAGCCGCGCCCCGTCCGGAGCCTCCAGGGCCCATGAGCGGCTGCGGGCCTTGAGGAAGCAGAGGGCTTCGGCAGCAAAGACCGCGTCGCCGAGGGCAAGGCGGGTGCCGTCGAGCGGTACCGGGCGCCGGTCATCCGAGAACAGCCCGCCGGCCGCGATGACCGGTACGGTGGGGCCCTCCGCCTCGGCGAAGAGGATGACATGGCCTTCGCGGCGCTCCCCGCTCAGCGGCCAGCGGAAGCCGGGATGCAGGCCCATCGCGTAGGGCATGGGCCGGTTGCCGTCATTGGCGACGGAAAGGGTGGTGACCAGGCCCTCGTCGGTCAGCGCATGGGTGACGGTCAGGCGGAAGGCGAAGGGGTAGAGCGCCCGTGTCGCCGCATCCGCGGCCAGTTCAAGGCTGCAGGAGGCTTCGTCCGCGGCCAAGCAGCGGAAAAGGCGCGTGGCGGCAAAGCCGTGCACGCCCATCGGGCGCTCGGTACCGTCGACGCGGATGCGCCCGTCCCGGGCCCAGCCGACGATGGGAAAGAGGACCGGCGCGGACTGGTTCCACCAGGCGGGATCGCCCGGCCAGAGGAGCTCATGGCCGCCGACCGACCAGGCCTTCAGTTCGGCGCCGGTGAGGCTGATGGTGGCGCGCTGGGCGGCTGTCGCGAGGGTGATCATCGACCGTCATGGTCTGCCAGCTGGCTGATTCGGTCGAGACGGACCTGACCCTTGTGCCCGCCGTCAGCGGCTTTTGACGACCGCCGCGAGGCGCCGCCAGCCGTCCTCGTCGCCCGGAAGTCCGAATCGCAGGAGATGCGGCCGGCCGGCGAAGCGGCGCACATGCAGGCCTGCCGCGCCGAGCCGGGCGAACCAGGCGGGAGCCTCCGGCGTGTCCACGAGCCGGTAGAGGAGCGTGCCGCCGACCACCGTGCCAATGTCG
The DNA here is from genome assembly GCF_022843985.1 of Phreatobacter sp. Classification (GTDB taxonomy): domain Bacteria; phylum Pseudomonadota; class Alphaproteobacteria; order Rhizobiales; family Phreatobacteraceae; genus Phreatobacter. The sequence goes on from NZ_JALHMP010000005.1 coordinate 73,796, forward strand.
GCAAGGAGCCTGTCGAGCCGCGCGGCATCGCGGGATCGGTCCTGCCGAGCCGCCGCCAGCCAGGCCCCGTCGTCGAGGGCGAGGGCGCCGACGGCGAGGGCAGGTCCGGCCACAGGCCAGCGTCCCAGGGCCTCCTTCAGCCGGGCGGCGAGGACGGGATCGCCGATGGCGAAGCCCAGGCGCAGGCCGGCGAGGCCATAGGTCTTGCCGAAGGAGCGCAGCACCAGGGTGGCGGGCGGCAGGTCAGGAACGAGGCTGATCGCCGGTGTGAAGTCGGCGAAGGCCTCGTCGACCACCAGCAGCCCGTCGCGGTGGGCGAGGCCGGCGGCGAGGGTGGCGAGGGCCTCCGGCGCGACGACACGCCCATCGGGATTGTTGGGATTGACCACGACGACGACGGTAGCATCGCCGGTGTCACCGGGCGTGGTGATCTCTCGCACGGCGTGGCCCGCCCGGTGCCAGGCAGCGGCATGTTCGCCGTAGGTCGGCCCGACCACTGCGCAGGTCCCCGGGGCAACGAGGCGCGGCAGAAGATCGATGAGGATCTGCGTGCCCGGTGCGGCGACAAGGCCGGCTCGGTCGGGGACGCGGTAGGCCCGCCGCGCCGCCATCAGCAGAGCCTCCTCGTCGGCGGCGGCCGGCAGGCGCTGCCAGAGGCTGGCAGGCAGCGCGGGAAGCGGGTAGGGAACCGGATTGATCCCGGTCGACAGGTCGATCCGCGGTTCGGGCGCCTCCGGGAACAGCCGGCGCGTCTCGCCGAGATCACCGCCGTGCCACAGGGGTTCTGGCTCGCTCATGTCGCCCGTCTCGCCTCTCGCCGTCCTTGCCCTCGCCCTCGTCATCGAGGCCGTCGCCGGCTATCCGCAGGGTCTGTTCCGCCGCATCGGGCATCCTGTCACGTGGATCGGCCGTCTTATAGGCGCTCTCGACCGCGGGATGAACAGGGAGGACCAGCCGCCTGATGCGCGCCGCCGCGCCGGGATGGTGGCCCTGTTCGTACTCCTGGCCGTGACCGGCGGCGTCGCTTTGCTGATCGAGACCATTCTCGCCCCCTTGGCGATCCTTGGCGGCATCCTCATGGCAATCCTCGCCTCGACCCTCCTCGCCCAGCGCAGCCTGCACGACCATGTGGCGGCGGTGGCGGAGGCGCTGGAAACGGGCGGGCTTGAGGCCGGCCGGCGGGCCGTGTCGATGATCGTGGGCCGGGATCCGGACCGGCTCGACGCGGCTGGCGTGTCGCGCGCCGCCATCGAGAGCCTGGCGGAAAACTTCTCGGACGGGGTGACGGCCCCGGCCTTCTGGCTCGGCCTCCTCGGCCTGCCCGGCATCGTCCTCTACAAGGCGATCAATACGGCCGATTCGATGATCGGCCACCGCAATCCGCGCCACGAGGCCTTCGGCTGGGCGGCGGCGCGTCTCGACGACCTCGTCAACCTGCCGGCCTCGCGGCTCACCGCCGGGCTGATCATCGCGGCGGCCGCGCTCGACGGGCCAGAGCCGGCGCGCCGGGCCTGGCGGTCAGTCAGGCGGGACGCGAAGCGCCACCGCTCGCCCAATGCCGGTTGGCCCGAAGCGGCCATGGCTGGGGCGCTCGGCCTCAGGCTCGCCGGCCCGCGCGTCTATGGCACCACACTGGTGACGGACGCCTACATGGGCGACGGGCGGATCGAGGCCCATCCCGGCGACATCCGGGCGGCGCTGAGGCTCTATCGCCGGGCGCTCGCCCTCGGCTGGGCCCTGGTCGCGGCGCTGGTCGCCCTCGCCCTCAGCCTCTGACGCTCGCGGCGATCTGCCAGAGCCGGTCGATGTCGAGATGGCGCTCCAGATGGGCGGCGAGTCCGTCGAGGACCGTCTCCACCATGGCCTCCCAGGCGAGGTCGGAGGGGGCAGCACCGAGCCCGTCGAGGAAGGCGCGCCGCATGGCATCCTGCCCGAACAGCCCATGGACATAGGTGCCGGCGATCCGCCCGTCGGGCGAGACGGCACCGTCGCCGCGGCCGTCCGAGAGGATGGCAAAGGGGCGTTCCGTCGCAGCACCTCGTGTCACGCCGACATGCATCTCATAGCCGGCGAAGGAGACGCCTGCCGCCGTGCCGGTGACCGGCGTCAGGCGCTTGTCGGCCGTCAGCACGGTCTCGACGTCGAGGAGACCGAGACCGGGGACGGCGCGCGGCTCGCCCTCGATTCCTTCAGGGTCGGCGATGGTGCGTCCGAGAATCTGGTAGCCGCCACAGATGCCGAGGACGCGTCCGCCGCGGCGGACATGGGCGGCGATGTCGATGTCCCAGCCCTGGGCCCTCAGGAAGGCGAGATCGTCGATGGTCGCCTTGGAGCCGGGCAGGAGGATCAGCGCCGCCCCGGCGGGCAGGGGCGTGCCGGCTTCGACCAGCCGCACGGCGATACCGGGCTCGGCCTTCAGCGGGTCGAGATCGTCGAAATTGGCGATCCGTGGCATGACCGGAACGGCGATGACCGGGCATCCGCCCTCGCCGGAGCCGAGGCCGGCCTTGAGGCCCATGATGTCCTCGGCGGGCAGGCGTGCCGCCTCCGGGAAATGCGGAACGAGGCCGATGGGCGCCCAGCCGGTGCGTGCGGCGATGAAGGTCATGCCCTCGGCGAAGAGGGTGGGGTCACCCCGGAAGCGGTTGACGATGAAGCCGCGGATCATGGCGGCGTCCGCCGGGTCGATGACCGCCCGGGTGCCGACGAGGCTGGCGATGACGCCGCCGCGCTCGATGTCCCCGAGGAGAACGACCGGCGTCCCCGTGGCGCGGGCAAAGCCCATATTGGCGATGTCGCCGGCGCGCAGGTTGACCTCCGAGGCCGAGCCGGCGCCCTCGACGAGGATGAGATCGGCCTCGCCCGAGAGGCGCGCGAAGGAGTCGAGGACGGCTTCCATCAGCCGCGGCTTCCAGTCCTGGAAGGCGCGTGCGCCGGCATTGCCGATGCGCCGGCCCTGAACGACGACCTGGGCCCCGGTCTCGCTCTGGGGCTTGAGCAGGACCGGGTTCATGTGGACAGACGGAGCGACGAAGGCGGCGCGCGCCTGCAGCGCCTGGGCCCGGCCGATCTCGCCGCCATCGGCGGTGACGGCGGCATTGTTCGACATGTTCTGCGGCTTGAACGGGCGCACCTTCAGGCCGCGCCGGGCGAAGAGGCGGGCGAGGCCGGCCACCATCAGCGACTTGCCGACATCCGACCCGGTGCCCTGGATCATCAGGGCGGGTGTCAAAACTCGATGCCTTTCTGCGCTTTCACGCCGGCGGCGAAATGGTGCTTCACCTGTCCCATCTCGGTGACGAGGTCGGCGGCGGCGATGATCTCCGGCTTCGCATTGCGGCCGGTGACGACGACGTGCAGGCCGTCGCGCCGGCCGGACAATGCGGCGACGACGGAATCGAGCTGCAGGTAGTCGTAGCGCAGCGCGATATTGAGCTCGTCGAGCACGACCAGGCCGATGGTCGGATCGGCCATCAGTTCGCGGGCCTTGTCGAAGGCCCGGGCCGCCGCGGCGATGTCGCGCGCCTTGTCCTGCGTCTCCCAGGTGAAGCCCTCGCCCATCGTGTGCCAGGCGACGCGATCACCGAAGACCTCCAGCGCGCGGCGCTCGCCGGTGTCCCAGGCGCCCTTGATGAACTGCACCACGCCGACGCGCCAGCCGTGGCCGAGGGCGCGCAGGACAAGGCCGAAGGCCGCGGTCGACTTGCCCTTGCCCGGGCCGGTATGGACGATGAGCAACCCTTTTTCGAGGGTCTTGGAGGCCACTTCGGCATCTTGCACGGCCTTGCGCTTCTCCATCTTCGCCTTGTGGCGGGCGGCCTCGTCGGCATCGGCGGGCATGGTCATCCTCATTTCACCTGCAGCGGCAGGCCGGCCACCATGAAGACCACGCGGTCGGCGACGGCGGCAAGGTCCTGATGCAGCCGGCCGGCCGCATCACGGAACCGGCGGGCGAGCGCATTGTCCGGGACGATGCCGAGCCCGACCTCGTTGCCGACGAGAACCAGCGGCCCCGGCGCCTCGCGGCAGGCGGCGACCAGCGCCACCGATGCGGCGGTGGCATCGCGGTCGGCGAGGAGCACGTTGGTAAGCCAAAGGGTCAGGCAATCGACCAGCACGGCGCGGCCGGGCGGTGCGGCGCGAATCGCCGGTGCGAGGTCCAGCGGTGCATCCACCGTATGCCACGCGCTGCTGCGGCGGTCACGGTGGGTGGCGATGCGCGCCTGCATCTCGGCGTCGAAGGCCTCGGCCGTGGCGATATAGGTCCAGGGCCCGGGTGTCGCCTCGATCAGGCTTTCGGCATGGCGGCTCTTGCCGGAACGGGCGCCGCCGAGAACCAGGGTCAGGGGCGGAAGGGGTGTCGGGGACAGGCTCATGGACGGGGATATCGCCCGACGCGGGGTCCCATGCAAACGGCTCCATTGCAAATCTCCCGCAGCCTCGATACTCCTAATCGCGTGACGGTGCCTCCCCCGGGGGGTGAAAAGGGAACGCGGTGCGATACCGCGGCTGCCCCCGCAACTGTAAGCGGCGATTCCTCGCGCCGGATGCCACTGGGCCCAAAGCCCGGGAAGGTGGAGCGAGGGTTTGAGCCGCGAGCCAGGAGACCTGCCGTCACCCGTGCTTCTCATAGGCCCATCGGACGGGGTGTTCCGCTGGCGGCTGTGTCCGGACGTCCATGGCGTCCGGCTCCGTCTGTGGGAGCTTTGCCGGATTCGTCCGGCCGCTGACGGAGTTGCCACGATGCCGACCATCGTTCGCCTGGCCATGTTCGCCGCCCTTGCGGCTGTCCTCACCATCAATCCCGCCTTTGCCCACCACCCGACGGGAGGTGCGACCCCGACGACCTTCCTCGAGGGCCTGCTGTCCGGCTTCGGCCATCCGGTTCTCGGCCTCGACCACCTCGCCGCTCTCGTCGTCGTTGGCCTTCTCGCCTCCCGGGCTGGCCGCGGCTGGTTCATTCTCCCGGCGCTGTGGATCGCCGCCATGGGCCTCGGCGTGGTCGCCCATCTGGGTAGCGTCGACCTGCCGGGCGCCGAATTTCTGGTCGCCGGCAGCCTCCTCGTCATCGCCCTGATCGGCGTGTTCAATCCGTCCCTGCCGCTGGCCGTCACCGGGTCCGCCTTCGCCGTCGGCGGCTTCGCCCACGGCCATGCCCTGGCCGAGACCGTCATCGGCGCCGAGCCCATGCCGCTCGCCGCCCATCTGATCGGCCTCGTCGTCATCCAGGCGGCCATCACCACGGGGATCGCCGTCGCGGCCCGGCGCCTGTTCCCGGCCGCGGCCGATGCCCCGGCCTTCCGGGCGGCGGCGGGCGCCATGGGGGCGGTCGGCCTCGTCTTCCTCGTCATCGCCGCCCGCAGCCTCGCCTGACATCGAGGCCATCATGACCCCGTCTCCCGCCCATCCGGCTGACGCCGGACCCGAGCCCGTGCGCCTGATGGTCTGCACCAGCTGCCGCGCCGTCGGCGGCGATCCCGAGGCGCCCCGCCCCGGCGCCCAGCTCCTCGCCGCCCTCGGCGAGGCCGTCGCGGCGGATCCGCAGGCCGCGGCCACGGTCATCGTCGAGCCGGTCGAGTGCCTGTCGGTGTGCAAGCGTCCCTGCACCGTCTCGATCACCGCGCCGGGCCGTTGGACCTATGTCTATGGCGATGTCGACCCGGCTTCCCATGCCGCGCCGCTGCTCGCCTTCGTCGACCAGTATCGCGCCACCGCGGACGGGCTCGTGCCCTGGCGCGAGCGGCCAGAGTTCATTCGCAAGGGCGTCGTCGCCCGCATTCCCCCGTTGCGCTGAGGCCCGCCATGATGCCCGCCAAAATCCCCTGCACCATCGTCACCGGCTTCCTTGGAGCCGGCAAGACGACCCTCGTCCGCCATCTCCTCGAGAATGCCGGCGGCCGCCGGCTCGCCGTGCTCGTCAACGAGTTCGGCGACCTCGGCTTCGACGGCTCGTTCCTCGCCGCCTGCGGCATTGCCGGCTGCACCGAGGAGGACATCGTCGAGCTCCCCAATGGCTGCATCTGCTGCACGGTCGCCGATGATTTCGTCCCGGCCCTCGAAAAGCTGCTCGGGCGGGCCGCCCCGCCGGATCATATCCTGATCGAGACATCCGGCCTCGCCCTGCCCAAGCCGCTCGTCGGCGCCTTCAACTGGCCGGCGATCCGCGCACGGGTCACAGTGGACGGCGTCGTCGCGGTGGTGGACGGTCCGGCCGTCGCCGACGGCACCTTCGCCGACGACCCGGCAGCCCTGGCGGCGCAGCGCGCCGGAGATGCGGCTGTCGACCACGACAATCCGCTGGAGGAGGTCTTCGAGGACCAGATCCTCTGCGCCGATCTCATCCTGCTCAACAAATGCGACGCCCTCTCCGAGACCGACCGCCTGCGGGTACGGTCCGAGATTGCCGCGCATCTGCCGAAAGCGATCAAGATCGTCGAGGCCTCCCATGGCCGCGTCGAGCCGGCCCTCGTCATCGGGCTCGGTGCCGCCGCCGAGACCGATCTCGCCGCCCGGCCCTCGCACCACGAGAGCCAGGCCGACCACGACCACGACGATTTCGACAGCGCCGCCTTCGCCCTGCCGCAGGTCGCCTCGGCCGAGGACCTCGCGGCGCGGGTCGCACGGGTCGCCGAGGCCGAGGGTGTGCTGCGCGTCAAGGGCTTCGCGGCCGTCGCTGACAAGCCGATGCGCCTGGTGATCCAGGGCGTCGGCCGCCGGCTCAGCCACCATTATGACCGGCCCTTCGCCCCCGGCGAGGCGCGCGACGGCACGCTCGTGGTCACCGGCCTCAAGGGCTTCGACCGCGCCGCCGTCGCCGCTGCACTCGCGGCCTGAGGGAACGCCGGAGCATGCATCTGTTGCCGACCACGACGGTGACGCTGGACGAGGGCGGGGCGGCCGTCGACCTGGCCCTGCCGGCTGCCGACCTCGTGGTGCTGTCCTTTGCCGACAGCGACCTCGCAGCGCTGGCAGCAGCGGAACGGGGCGGTCTGACGGTGTCGCTCGCCAGCCTCCGCCGGCTGCGGCATCCGCTCTCGGTCGATCTCCTGGTGGACAGGACCATTGCGGCGAGCCGCTGCGTGGTGATCCGTTGTCTCGGCGGGCTCGACTACTGGCGCTACGGCATCGAGCAGGTCCATGCCACCTGCCGGGCTCGCGGCATCGCCCTCGCGGTGCTGCCGGGGGACGACCGGCCGGACGACAGGCTCGCCGCCTATCACACCGTGCCGGCGGCGTTCGCCGACCGGCTGCTCGGCTATTTCCATGCCGGCGGCGGGGCGGAGAACATGGCGCGGTTCATCGACGCCATCGGCCGCCATCTGGCGGGCGAGGGCGAAGGGGAGGCGCCGGTGGCGCTGCCCTCGCTCCTGGCGCTCGGAACGGACGGCATCACCGAGCCCATGGCTGCCCTTGCCGCACTCGCTCAGGATCGGCCGCTCGCCCTCGTTCTCGCCTACCGGTCGGGGGTGGTGTCCGGGGACACGGCGGTCGCCACGGCCCTGGCGGAGGCCCTCGCCGCACGAGGGCTCGCGCCCCTCGTGCTGGCGCTGACCAGCCTGAAGGATCCGGCGGCTGTCGCGCCCCTCGCAGGTCTGATCGCCCGGCGCCGGCCGGTTGTCATCATGACCACCACGGCCTTCGCGGCCCGCGAGGGCGCCGGCTTCGTCCTCGACACCGCCGATTGTCCGGTCATCCAGGCCATTCCGGTCGGCAGCACGCGCGCGGCCTGGGAGGCGTCGCCCCGCGGGCTCTCGGCCGCCGATCTCGCCATGCAACTGGCCCTGCCCGAATTCGACGGCCGCCTTGCCGGCGCCCCCGTCGCCTTCAAGGAGGAGTTGGTGGAGGCCGGCTTCACCCGGCGGGGCTTCGCGCCCGATGCCGAGGGCATCGCCCAAGTCGCCGATCTCGCCGCCGCCTGGGTGCGCCTTGCCGGGCGGCCGCGAGGCGAGCGGCGGCTGGCGATGGTCATGACCGACTATCCGGCCCGCGGCGGCCGGGCGGGATTTGCCGTCGGGCTCGACACTCCGGCCAGCGTTGCAGCGATCCACGCCATCATGGCGGAAGCCGGCTACGGCCTTGCCACCCTGCCAGAGGCGGCGGCGCTGATGCCTGCGCTGCTTGCGTCCTCCGACCATCTCGTCCTGCCGCTGGCGGATTACCACGGCGTGCTGGAGCGCCTGCCCGCTGCGGCGCGCGCTGCGCTGATTGCGGCCCACGGGTCGCCGGAGACCGATCCGGCCTGCCGCGCCGGCGCCTTCCGCTTCCCGGTCCTGCGCAGCGGCAACCTGGTCGTCGCCCTGCAGCCGCCGCGTGACGCGGCGCCTGACCGCAAGGCTGCCTATCACGATCCCGATGTGCCGCCGGGCCATGGGCATCTCGCCTTCTACGCGGCCCTGCGCGCGCGCGAGGAGATCGATGCGCTCATCCATCTCGGGACCCATGGGGTGAGCGAGTGGCTGCCGGGCAAGGCCGTGGCGCTGTCGGCGGCCTGCTGGCCGCGCCTCGTCACCGGCTCCATGCCCCTCGTCTATCCCTATGTGGTCGATGATCCCGGCGAGGCGGCACCGGCGAAGCGGCGCCTCGCCGCGGTGACGCTCGGCCACCAGCCGCCGCCCTTGGCGGAAGGCGGCCTCGCCGGTGACGGCGCCCTGCTGCGCGACCTCGTCGAGGATTACAGCGCGGCGCAGGTGCTCGATCCGCGCCGTGCCGCACTGGTCGCCGACGAAATCCGCGCGCGGGCCCGGGCGAGCGGGCTGGCGGCCGCAGCCGGTGTCGACGCGGGCATGGCGATGGACGAGGCTCTGTCGCGCCTTGATGCCCATCTCTGCGACCTCGCCGATCTTCCGTTCCGCGAAGGCCTGCATGTCTTCGGCCGCTCCGGCGATCCGGCCTCGGCGGCCGGCGAGCGCAAGGGCCTGATCGCCGCCCTCGACGGGCGTTTCGTGCCGCCGGGCCCTGCCGGTTCGCCGCATCGCGGCCGGCCCGACGTGCTGCCGACCGGTCGCAACCTCTCGACCCTCGATCCCCGCGCCATCCCGACCCGGGCCGCCGCAACCCTCGGTGCCCAGGCGGCCAGGGCCATCATCGCCCGCCATCTGCAGGACGAGGGCGATTATCCGCGCCGGGTGGTCATGGACCTTTGGGCCTCGCCGACGCTGCGCTCGGGCGGCGAGGACGTCGCCCATGTCCTGGCGCTGATGGGCGTCGTTCCGGCCTGGGACCCGGCCTCGACGCGCGTCACCGGTTTCGAGATCCTGCCTGCCGCCCGGCTCGACCACCCGCGCATCGATGTGACCGTGCGGATCTCCGGCGCCTTTCGCGACACCTTTCCCGACCAGATCGCCCTCCTCGATACCGCCGCGCGGGCCGTGGCGGCGCTCGAAGAGTACGATGGTGACAATGCGCTCGCCGCCGCCCGCCGCCGCGGCGAGGACCTGTCAAGGATCTTCGGCGCAGCACCCGGCCGCTTTGGCGCCGGTGTCGCAGGCCTGGCCCGCGACGGTGACTGGCAGAGCCGCGCCGATCTCGCCGCAGCCTATCTCGCCACAGCCGGCCATGCCTATGGTGGCGCCGAAGGCATGGGGATCGCCAGTGCCGGTTTCGCCGGCCGGGTGGCCGCGGCGGATGCCTTCATCCATGTCAGCGACGTCGCCGGCCGTGACCTCCTGGAGGCGTCGAGCGCCGCGGACGTCGTCGGGGGCTTCGTCGCCGCTGCACAGAGCCTCGGCGGCGCGCCGCGCGCCTACAGCCTCGACACGAGCCGCCCCGAGGCGCCGCGCGCCCGCGCCCTCGCCGAGGATCTCTCCCGCATCGTCCACGGCCGCCTCGCCCATCCGCGCTGGATCGAGGGCCAACTCGCCCATGGCTGGCGCGGCGCCGCCGAACTCGCCGAGGCACTCGACGCGCTGTTCGTCTATGCGGCGACCACTGACGCGGTGCCCGCGGGCCTTTTCGACACGCTGTTCCTGGCCTGGCTCGGCGATCCCGCGCGGGTGGCACGGCTCGATGCGGCCAACCCTCCGGCACTGGCGGCGATCCGCGCGCGCTTCGCCGAGGCCCTGCGGCGGGGGCTCTGGGTTACCCGGCTCAATTCCGTCGAGGGGTCCCTCGCCGCGCCCCGCCAGGAGGCGGCGGAATGAGCGGCCCCGATCCCCTGCGCCGCGGCTGGTGCCCCGGGGCTCTCATGCCGATGGAGACGGGCGATGGCTGGCTGGTGCGCCTCCATCCGCAGGGCGGCCGGCTGTCGGCCGAAGCGCTGCAGCAACTCGCGCAACTCGCGACCGACCACGGCAACGGCCTCATCGACATCACCTCCCGCGCCAATCTCCAGATCCGCGGCGTGCGCCCGGAAACCCATCCTCCGCTCGTCGCCGCGCTTCTGGCGGCGGGGCTGGTGTCGCCGGATGAAGGGGAGGGCCCCTACCGGCCTGTGCTGGCAGGTCCGCTCGCCGGCCGGGATGGCGGCGACCTCCTCGACGTCGCGGCCCTGGCGCTTGACGTGGAGGCGCGGGTGCGGTCCGTCGCCGGGCTGCCTGCCAAGACTCTGGTCCTGATCGACGGCGGGGGCCTTTCGCCGGGAGCCGGCTCGGCCGATCTGAGGCTGGTTGCGCTCAGCAGCGATCAACTCGCGTTGGTGGCGGGCGGGCGCGGCTATCGTGTCACCATCGGCGAAGCTGCCGAAGCCGTGGCGGTGCTGCTCGGCCGGCTGGCCATCCGTCATCGGGCCAATCCGGGGGTGCGCCGGCTGAAGGATGTCGGTGCAGGTGAGATCGCCGCCCTGGTCGCATCCCTCGGCCTGCCGGCGACCGTGGTGCCGCAGGTCCGCCGCATGCAGAAGGGTATCGGCTGCGTTGCGGAACAGGACGGTACCGTGGCCGCTCTCGCCGCCGCGCCCTTCGGTCGTCTTTCCGCCGACAGCCTGGCGGATCTCGCCGCGCTGATGCGCCGGCACGGCGTCTTCGACCTGAGGCTGACGCCGTGTCGTGGCGTGGCGCTGACGGGCCTGACTGACGCGGCAAGGGTTCTGGTGGACCTCGCCGGTCTCGGCTTCATCGTCGACGCGTCGGACAGCCGCCTGGCTGTCGATGCCTGTCCCGGCGCGCCGGCCTGCGCCCGCGGCGTCATGCCGGCCCAGGACGACGCCGCCCGTTTCGCTGCCGCCCTGGGCCCGGACAGGGACCCGCGCATGTCTCTTCACGTCTCCGGCTGCGCCAAGGGCTGTGCCCGGCCTGCGCGCGCCGATGTCACGCTGGTCGGCCGCGACGGGCTCTACGACATCGTTCTCGGCGGGCGCGCATCCGATCCGCCAAGCCTGCGGCTCGACGCCTCCACGGTCGCCAGACTGCTGGCGCAGGCCGGCAATCCCGCCGAGACTTTTCAGAAGGCCGCGCCGATGACTCCCGCAACCCGTTCCGATCACATCAAGGACGGCGCCGCCATCTATGCGCGGTCCTTCGCCATCATCCGGGCCGAGGCCGATCTCGCCCCCTTCCGGGGGGTCGCAGAACGTGTCGTGGTGCGCATGATCCATGCCTGCGGCATGACCGATCTCGCTGGCGACGTGGTGATGTCGGAGGATTTCGCGGCAGCGGCCGAGGCGGCGCTGGCGCGGGGCGCGCCGATCCTGTGTGACGCGAAAATGGTGGCGAACGGCGTGACGCCGGCGCGGCTGCCGGCGGGCAACAGGGTCATCTGCACCCTCGACGATCCGCGGGTGCCGGGGCTCGCCCGGACGCTTGCGACCACGCGCTCGGCGGCGGCGATGGCATTCTGGCGCGAGGAGATGGCCGGCAGCCTCGTGGTCATCGGCAATGCGCCGACCTCGCTCTTCCACCTTCTCGATATGCTGGATGGGGGGGCACCGCTTCCGGCGGCGGTGATCGGAGTTCCGGTCGGCTTCGTCGGGGCGGCCGAATCGAAGGAGGCGCTGGCCGCCGACGGACGCGTGCCCTTCCTCATCGTGCGCGGTCGGCGCGGCGGATCGGCGATGGCTGCGGCAGCCGTCAATGCCCTCGCCAGTGCGCAGGAGTGAGACATGACCTGCAAGTCCACCCCGGTCTTCTACGGCGTCGGGCTTGGCCCGGGCGATCCGTCCTATCTGACGCTGCGGGCGCGGGCCGTGCTCGATGCGGCCGACCGTCTCGTCCACTTCTGCAAGCGCGGCCAGCGCGGCCATGCGCGCACCATCGTCGACCGCATCCTCGGCCCCGATCCGGCCCGCGAGATTGCGCTCGTCTATCCGGTGACGACAGAGGTTGCCGTCGGCGAGGCGGGCTATGACGGCGCCATCGCCGTCTTCTACGCCGAAAGCGCGGCGCGGCTCGCGGCCGAGGCCGAGGCGGGGCGAACGGTCGCCATCCTCTGCGAGGGCGACCCCTTCTTCTACGGGTCGCTGATGCATCTGTGGCGCCGGCTGGCGCCGCGCTATCCCTTCGAGGTCATTCCCGGAATCACCGGCATGTCGGGCGCCTGGACGCTGGCCAATGCCCCGATCACCTGGGGCGACGACGTGCTCACCGTCCTCCCCGGCACCCTGGCGGAAGACGACCTCATCCGCCGCCTTGCGGGGACCGATGCGGCGGTGGTCATGAAGCTCGGCCGGCACCTCGCCAAGGTGCGACGGGCGCTCGCCGCTGCCGGCCTGCTCGAGCGAGCCATCTATGTGGAGCGCGCCGCCATGGCGGGTCAGGTGATCCTGCCGCTGCAGGACAAGCTGGACGACGATGCACCTTATTTCGCCATGGTGCTGGTGCCGGGGGAGGGCCGTCGGCTGTGACCGGAACCCTCACCGTCATCGGCCTCGGACCGGGTGACCCGCGCTACTGGACCGCCGCCGCCAGCGAGGCCCTTGCCGCGGCCAGCGATCTCGTCGGCTACGGCCCCTATCTCGACCGCGTGCCGGAGCGTGCGGGGCTGACCCGCCATCCGTCGGACAACCGGGTCGAAGGCGACCGTGCCCGCCATGCGCTCGATCTCGCGGCAACGGGACGCGCGGTGGCCGTCGTCTCGGGCGGCGATCCCGGCGTCTTCGCCATGGCGGCGGCGGTGTTCGAGGCGCTGGAGGAGGCACGACCGGGCTGGCACGGGGTCGGCGTCACCATCGAGCCCGGAATCACCGCCATGCTGGCGGCGGCGGCGCGGCTCGGCGCTCCCCTTGGCGCCGATTTCTGCGCCCTGTCCCTGTCCGACAATCTGAAGCCATGGCACGTGGTAACGAGCCGGCTACGCGCCGTCCTGGCAGCCGATCTGGTGGTCGCCCTCTACAATCCGGTATCGCGGGCGCGGCCTTGGCAGCTCGGTGCCGCGCTGGCGCTCGCGGCGGAGATCAAGCCGGCGGAGACGCTGGTCGCCTTCGCCCGGGCCGTCGGGCGCCCCGACGAGAGCGTCGCGGTCATGACGCTGCCGGAGGCCGTGGACCGCGCGCCTTACGCCGACATGGCAACGCTGGTGCTCGTCGGTGCCACGGCGACCCGGCGGGTGACGGGCGCCGACGGCGCCTCGCATCTCTACACGCCGCGCCGTGTCGGGAGGCAGCCGTGAGCGCCGAGCCAGTCCATCGCCTCCTCCACCGTCGCGACCGTCGGCACGGCGGGCCTTGCCGGGCGGGAGACCATGACCAGCGGAAGGCCGAGCCGGCGCGCCGCCATGACCTTGCCAATGGTGGCTTCGCCCCCGGCATTCTTGGCCACCACGATGTCGATGGCGGCGCGCCGCATCAACTCGGTCTCGGCCTCGGTGTCGAACGGGCCGCGGTGGCGAAGCAGCGTCAGGTTCGGCGGCAAGGGCCCGTCCGGTGGATCGATGACCCGCGCGAGATAGGTGTGGTGGGGTGCCGTGGCGAAGGCTCCGAGCTCCTGCCGGCCGATCGTCAGGAAGACCCGGCGCGGGACCTTGCCCAGCGCCGCCGCGGCCTCCGCCATGGTGTCGACGCCGATCCAGCGGTCGCCGTCCGCGGCCTGCCATGCGCGGCGCGTGAGCGCCAGCAGGGCGGTGCCCGTCGCGCGGCAGGCGACGTCGGCATGGAAGGGCATGACGGCGGCGAAAGGATGGGTGGCGTCGATCACGGTTCTCGTGCCGGAGGCCGCGAGATAGTCGGCGAGCCCTGCTGCGCCGCCGAAGCCGCCGGTCCGCATCGGCAGGGCGAGGGGGCGCGGGTCCTGCGTCCGTCCGGCGAGGGAGACGGTCGCGGCGATACCCGGATATGCCGCGGCGAGCCGCGCCGCGAGCTGGGCGGCTTCGGTGGTGCCGCCCAGGATGAGCAGCGTTCTGTCTGGTTCGGCGGGAGGCATGGCCATGGCTGATGTGTCGCGGATGACGGCGCCGCTGTCGAGCGGGGGGACGGCGCGCTGGCTTGCGCTGGTCGGTATCGGCGAGGACGGGCGGGCGGGGCTCGCCCCGGCCGCCGCCGCGGCGCTGGATGCGGCGGATCTGGTCGTCGGCGGCGAGCGCCACCTGGCACTGGCGGCGCCGCTCGCGGCCCGGACGCTGGCCTGGCCTAGCCCGCTCCATGCGGCCTTTCCGGAGATTCTCGCCCATCGCGGCCGGCGGGTCTGCGTGCTCGCCACCGGCGATCCCTTCCACCACGGTGTCGGCGTGTCATTGGCCGGGCTCATTTCCCCGGAGGAGATGCAGGTCTTTCCACAGCCCTCGGCCTATGCGCTCGCCTGCGCGCGGCTCGGCTGGGCGCAGCAGGACTGCGCGCTGGTCTCGCTGCATGGCCGGGCGCTGGAGCGGATCATCCCGCACCTGCAGCCCGGTGCGCGTATTCTCGCTCTCTCGTGGGACGGGTCGACGCCGGGACAGGTCGCAGCCCTGCTGGCCTCCCGCGGCATGGGTGGCTCGCGCCTGACCGTGCTCGAGGCCATGGGCGGGCCGCGTGAGCGGCTGCGTCAGGTCAGGGCTGCGACCTTCGACCTCACCGATGTCGACCCGCTCAACACGCTCGCCGTCGCGGTGGTTGCCGACGAGGCCGCCGATGTCCTGCCTCTGGTGCCGGGGCTCCCCGATGCGCTGTTCGAGAGCGACGGGCAATTGACGAAATCGGAGGTACGGGCGGTGACGCTGGCGGCGCTGGCGCCGCGGCGGGGCGAATGCCTCTGGGATATCGGCGCCGGCTCCGGCTCGGTCGGCATCGAATGGGCGCTGGCCCATCCGGACAACCGGGTGATCGCCATCGAGGCGCGGGCCGAGCGGGCCGGTCGTATCGGCCGCAATGCCGCGCGCTGCGGCGTCACGCAGCTGACAGTGATCGGCGGCGTGGCGCCCGCCGCCTTCGCCGGATTGCCGGCGCCCGATGCCGTGTTCATCGGCGGCGGCCTCGGCGCGCCCGGCCTGTTCGGCGCTGCCTGGGAGGCGCTGCGGCCCGGCGGCCGTCTCGTCGCCAACGCCGTGTCGCTGGAGGGCGAGGCGCGGCTGGCAGCCCTGTTCCTCAGCCATGGCGGCACCATGCGCCGCATCCAGGTGTCGCGCCTCGACGCGGTGGGAACCATGCATGGCTGGCGGCCGGCCATGGCCGTCACACAGTGGCGGGTCGGCAAGCCATGAGCGGGCCCGCGATGATCGCTGCCGGCCTCGGCCTGCGGCCCGGCACCGGCGAGGCCGCCATCCGCGCCTGTCTCGACCTCGCTCTCGCGCGGCTGTCGCTTGGCCCCGGCGATCTCGGCTGTCTGGCAACGGTCTCCAACCGTGTCGCGGAGCCGGGCCTGGCGGCGCTCGCCGGGCGGCTCGGCCTGCCGCTGCTCGGGCTGCCCGAGGCGGCTCTGGCCGGCATGGATGCCGGCTGCGTCACGCGCTCCGCCCGTGTCGTCGCTCTCCATGGCGTCGGGTCCGTGGCGGAGGCCGCCGCACTGGCCGCGGCGGGCCCGGATGCCGTGCTGATCGTCACCCGCATCGCCCTCGGGCCCGTCACCTGTGCGCTCGCCCGCAAACCTCCGCGACAGGAGCGGCCATGACCGTCCATTTCATCGGTGCCGGACCGGGTGCGGCCGACCTCATCACCCTGCGCGGCCGTGATCTGATCGCCCGCTGTCCGGTCTGTCTCTATGCCGGCTCACTGATCCCGCGCGACATGCTCGCCTGGTGCCCGCCCCAGGCGCGGATCGTCGACACCGCCCCGCTGGACCTCGACGCCATCATGGCCGAGATCGTCGCGGCGGACGCGGCGGGCCAGGACGTGGCGCGGCTCCATTCCGGCGACCTCTCGGTGTGGAGCGCCATGGGCGAGCAGTTGCGCCGGCTCGATGCGGCGGGCATCGCCTATACGGTGACACCCGGCGTTCCGGCCTTCGCCGCCGCGGCGGCGGTGCTGGCGCGTGAGCTCACCCTGCCGGAGGTCGCCCAGTCGGTGGTGCTGACGCGCACCTCGGGTCGCGCCACGGCCATGCCGCCGGGCGAGACGCTGGCGGCCTTCGGGGCGACGGGTGCGACGCTCGCCATCCATCTGTCGATCCACGTGGTCGACAGGGTGGTCGCGGAGCTGATGCCCTTCTACGGAGCCGACTGCCCGGCCGTCGTGGTCTTTCGGGCCTCCTGGCCTGACGAACAGGTGATCCGCGCGACGCTCGGCAGCCTCGCCGCGGCGGTCGCTGCAATGGGCGTCGAACGCACCGCGCTGATCCTCGTCGGGCCGGCGCTGTCGGCACGCGACTTTCGCGAGAGCGCCCTCTATGCCACCGGCTATGACCGCAGGTTCCGGCCCGGCGGTGGAGATGCGGTATGAGCGCCCTGTCGAAGCCGCTCTCCTTCCTGCCGGATCTGGCGCCCGGTACCGTCTGGCTGGTCGGGGCCGGTCCCGGCGATCCCGGCCTCATGACGCTGACAGCCCTGCACGGGCTCGGCCAGGCCGATGTCGTGGTCCACGACGCCCTGGTGGATGCGCGGATCCTCATGCTGGCGCGGCCCGGCGCCCGCCTGGTCAATGCCGGCAAGCGGGGTCACCAGCCCTCGCCGCGTCAGGTCGACATCAATGCCAGCCTCGTCGCCGAGGCGCAGGCCGGCCGGCGGGTGCTGCGGCTGAAGGGCGGCGACCCCTTCATCTTCGGCCGCGGCCACGAGGAGGCGACGGCCCTGGCCGCCGCCGGGATCGGCTTCCGTGTCGTGCCCGGCGTCTCGTCGGGCCTTGCGAGCCTGGCGCTCCACGGCGTTCCCGCGACCGCCCGCGACACCAACCATGCCGTGATCCTGGCGACCGGCCACCTGGCCGGGGATGCCGCCATGGACTGGCGGGCGCTCGCCCGCTGCGGCCAGCCGCTGGTCCTCTACATGGCGGTGTCGACCATGGGCCCGATCTCCGCCGAGCTCATCGCCGGCGGGCTTGCGGCGGAGACACCGGTGCTGGTCGTCCACCGGGCGACGACAGAGCGCGAGGAGGTGGCCGAGGCACGGCTCTGCGACCTCGCCGGGATGGCGCGGAGCGGCCAGATCCGCTCGCCTGCCATCGTCGCGGTCGGCGCCATCGCGGCGCTGCGTCGGGATATCCTGCCCCATCTCACCACGGCAGCGGTGGAGCCCACGGCATGAGCGCCCCCGGCCTCCTGATCGGCGCGCCGCGGTCCGGTTCCGGCAAGACCACCGTCACCCTCGGTATCCAGAGGGCCTTGCGCGCGCGTGGTCTCGCGGTGCGCGGCGTGAAGTGCGGACCCGACTATATCGATCCCGCCTTCCATGCCGCCGCCACGGGAGCGCCGAGTTGCAACCTCGACAGTTTCGCCATGCCGGACGGTCTGGTCGCCGCCCTCGCGCGCGAGGCCGCGACCGGCTCCGACATCGTCATCGCCGAAGGGTCGATGGGCCTCTTCGACGGCGTGAGGGCCGCCGCCGGCCGGACCGGGGCCAGCGCCGACATCGCCGCTAGGCTCGGCTGGCCGGTGGTTCTGGTGATCGATGTCTCCGGCCAGGCCCAGTCGGCGGCGGCGGTGGCGCTCGGCTTCCAGCGCTACGACCCGCGCATCACCCTTGCCGGCGTCATCCTCAACAAGGTGGCGAGCGAGCGCCACCGCCGGCTCGCCGCCGATGGCATGGAACGCATCGGCACGCGGGTCTTCGGGGCGCTGCCGCGCGAGGCCGGGCTGATCCTCCCCGAACGCCATCTCGGCCTCGTCCAGGCCGGCGAGACCACCGATCTCCAGGCCCGCCTCGACAGGCTGGGCGAAGCCGTGGCGGCGGCGGTCGATCTCGACGCGCTGCTGGCGGCCGCCGGCGGTGTCACGCACGAGGCGGCGCCGGTCACCGGGCCGCCGGTGCCGCCGCCCGGCCGGCGGGTGGCGGTGGCGCGCGATGCTGCCTTCTCCTTCATCTATCCCCATGTCGAGGCGGGCTGGCGTGCCGCCGGGACAGTGCTCGTGCCATTTTCGCCGCTCGCCGACGAGGCGCCTCCGGAGGACTGCGACGCCTGCTGGCTGCCGGGCGGCTATCCGGAACTGCATGCGCCGCGGCTGGCTGCGGCGGGCGGCTTCATGGCGGGGCTCCGCCGCTTTGCGGCGACGCGTCCGGTCCATGGCGAGTGCGGCGGCTACATGGTCCTCGGCGAGGCGCTGGTCGATGCCGAGGGCATCGCCCATCCCATGGCGGTGCTGCTGCCGGTGACGACGAGCTTCGCCAGGCGCAGGATGTCGCTCGGCTACCGGCTGGTGACGACGCAGCAGGCCAGCGCCCTGGGGCCGGCGGGAACGGCGCTGTCCGGTCACGAGTTCCACTATGCGACCATCACGCAAGCGGCGGCCGAGGGAGCTCTGGGGACGGCGCGCGACGCCGAGGGCGCCCTGCTCGGACCGGTAGGCCATGTGCGCGGCCAGGTGTCGGGGTCGTTCTTCCATGCCATGGCGCGGCTGGCCGGGTGAGATCAAGCCTGAGACCGGCGCAGCAGGTAGGTGTCCATGATCCAGCCGATAGCGGCCCGCCGCTCGGCGCGCAGCGCCAGGATGGTCTCGCGGATCTCCGTCAGCGGGCCTGCCATCAGCACTTCGTCGGGCGTGCCGAGATAGGCGCCCCACCAGATGTCGAGCCCGCGTGGATTGATGGAGGCGAGCCCCGTGCCGTCATCGAGCATGACGACGGTCGAATCGACCTCCGGCGGTAATCCCTGCGCGATGCGCCGGCCGGTGGTGACGTGGACCGGTTCGCCGATCCGGTTGAGCGGGATGCGGTGCGCCGCGGCGAGGGCCTGGGGGGCGCTGATGCCGGGAATGACGTCGAGCCGGAACGCCAGGCCGTCGGCCGCCACCGCCCCGAGGATCCGGATGGCACTGTCGTAGAGCGCCGGGTCGCCCCAGACGAGGACGGCGCCATGGCTCCCGTCGGGCAGTTCCCGGGCAATCGCCTCGGCGAAAAGGCGGGCGCGGGCGGCATGCCAGTCGGCGACCGCGGCGCCGTAGTCGCCCGCGGCCGCGCGGCGCACATCGGCGATGCGGACAAGCCGCCAGCCGGGCTTCCGCGCGAAGCGGGCGAGGATCGACTCGCGCAGGCCGACGAGCTGATCGGCGGCGGTGCCCTTCTCGATGATGAAGAAGACCTCGGCCTGGCCGATGGCCTCGACCGCCTGAAGGGTAAGGTGGTCCGGATGGCCGGCACCGATGCCGACGAGCGTGATGGCGCGCATCCCGTCTGCGTGCCCCATTGCCGGCACGGCGACAAGCCCTGACACGTTGACTTCGCAAACTACCATACTAGTTTGCTGCGGCTATCGGAGGAAAGGCACGACATCAAGCGGCCATCCGGAGCGGGAGGATCCATGACCCCGTCGCGGCTGCCATCGCCCTCGAGCCGGATCTGCGCCCCCGACCGGCTCCTGCCGCTCGATCCCACGGCCCGGGCGGTGGCGCGGCGGCTCTACGACAGCGTCGCCAACCTGCCGATCGTCTCGCCGCATGGCCATACCGATCCGCGCTGGTATGCCGAGAACGCCGCCTTTCCCGATCCGGCGACGCTCTTCGTCGTGCCCGATCATTATGTCTTCCGCATGCTCTATGCGCAGGGCGTGAGCCTGGAATCCCTCGGCGTGCCGACAAAGGATGGCACGCCGGTCGAGACAGACCCGCGGGCCATCTGGCGGCGCTTCGCGGCACATTACCATCTCTTTCGCGGCACGCCGACGCGGCTGTGGCTCGACCATGCCTTCGCCGCCCTGTTCGGCCTCGACGCGCGGCTGTCGGCGGCCAATGCCGACCGCGTCTATGACCTGATCGACCATGCGCTGCGGCAGCCGGCCTATCGTCCGCGCGCGCTGTTCGAGACCTTCGGCATCGAGGTGATCGCGACGACGGAGGGGGCGCTCGACGATCTCAAGTCGCATGCCGCCATTGCCGCCTCCGGCTGGGGCGGTCGCGTGGTGACCACCTACCGGCCCGATGCGGTGGTCGACCCGGACTTCGAGGGGTTCGGAGCCAATGTCGTCCGGTTCGGCGAACTGACCGGCGAGGACACGGCGACATGGGCCGGCTATCTCGCGGCCCATCGCCAGCGCCGTGCCTTCTTCAAGGCGCATGGTGCCACGGCCTCCGACCACGGCCACCCGTCGGCGCGCACGGCGAACCTGTCTCCGGTGGAGGCCGAGGTGCTCTTCGCAAAGGTCGTCGCCGGCACCGCGACGGCAGTGGAGGCGGACCTTTTCCGCGGCCAGATGCTGACGGAGATGGCGCGCATGAGCCTCGATGACGGGCTGGTGCTGCAGATCCATCCGGGCTCGCGGCGCAACCACAATGCCGGAATCTTCGCCCGCTTCGGCCGCGACATGGGCGCCGACATTCCCGGCCCGACGGACTATGTCGCCGCCCTGAAGCCGCTGCTCGACGCTGTTGGTAACGAGCCCTCGCTCACCATCATCCTCTTTACCCTGGACGAGACGGCCTATTCGCGCGAGCTCGCGCCGCTCGCCGGCCATTATCCGGCGCTGCGGCTGGGGCCGCCCTGGTGGTTCTTCGATTCGGTCGAGGGTATGAAGCGCTTCAAGAGCCAGGCGATCGAGACGGCGGGTTTCTACAACACGGTCGGCTTCAACGACGATACGCGCGCCTTCCCGTCCATCCCGGCCCGCCACGACGTGGCGCGGCGGGTCGACTGCGCCCATCTCGCCGAGCTCGTCTGCGACGGCCGGCTCGACGAGGACGAGGCGCAGGACCTCGCCGTCGATCTCGCCTACCGGCTGGCCAAGGAAGCCTACCGGTTGTGAGAGGCGGGCCCTCCGCCCTGCGCAGAGACCGCGGTGCGGCCCCCTCCGTCATGGCCGGGCTTGGGCCGGCCATCCACGACTTGAACACTGCCGTCCGAAGGGAAGTCGTGGATGCCCGGCATAAGGCCGGGCATGACGGTGAAGGTTCCGGCGGCGAGCCTCGAAGGACGCACTTGTGTTCTGCAGGGCTCCCGCGCGCCTCAAAACGTCGTGCGCGAGCGGATGGCGGCGGAGATCGTGCCCTCGTCGAGATAGTCGAGTTCGCCGCCGACCGGCACGCCGTGAGCGAGGCGGGTGACGGCCACGCCGGTGCCGGCGAGGAGGTCGGTGACGTAGTGCGCCGTGGTCTGGCCGTCGACCGTGGCGTTGACCGCGAGGATCACCTCGCGCACGCCGCCCTCGCGGACCCGGTTGACCAGGCTTTCGATATTGAGGTCCTGCGGCCCGACGCCATCGAGCGGCGACAGCGTGCCGCCGAGCACATGGTACTTGGCATTGATCGCCCCGGCGCGCTCCAGCGCCCAGAGGTCGGAGACGTCCTCGACCACGACGATGACGCCGCCGTCGCGGCGCGGATCGGTGCAGATGGTGCAGGGATCGGAGGTGTCGACATTGCCGCAGACGCGGCAGATGACGATCTTGTCGAGGGCCTCAGCCATGGCCGCGGTCAGCGGCTGCATCAGGCTCTCGCGCTTCTTGACCAGATGCAGCGCGGCGCGCCGCGCCGAACGGGGCCCGAGGCCCGGCAGCTTGGCGAGGAGCTGGATCAGCCGCTCGATCTCGGGGCCCGTGACCCTCTTGGACATGGATGGGCTACCTCTCCGGAGGAATCATCGACCGGTTCCTCAACCCCTCCGTCATGCCCGGCCTCGTGCCGGGCATCCACGACTTTTTGTCAGCCCCGGTGGTCAAGTCGTGGATGGCCGGGACAAGCCCGGCCATGACGGACAGGGCGACGCCCGCATCGGCCATCCTGCCGCTCCGTCAGCTTTTGCGGCGGCTTTCGGTCCAGTCGCTCTGCCGCACGGTGTCCAGCGGCACTTCGGCGCCGAGCCCTTCGACGAAGGCGACGCCCTGGTCGGGATAGAGGCACACCTCGTGGGGAAAGCGGTTGCCGAAGGCCCAGATGACGAGGTCCGTGGTGCCGGTGTTCTCGAAACAATGCGGCTCTGGATCGCCGGCGCGGTAGCAGAAGGCCTCACCGGCCGTCGCGGGCAGGCGCTCCTCACCGTGGATGAGCGCGGCTTCGCCCGCCATGACCACCAGGATCTCCTCCTGGAACAGGTGCCGGTGGCGGCGCGAGGAGCGCATGCCCGGCTTCACCGTCTGGACGAGGAGGCCGATCGTGTCGCTGCCGAGCGAGCGGCCGATATCGGTCATGGTGCCGCCGATGCCCGCCTCGAAAGCATAGGCGAAAGGCGCGATATCGGCGATGGCGACGCGGCGCGGCGACATGGAAGCCTCAGAACGGCAGTTTCATGCCGGGCGGCAGCGGCAGGCCGCCGGTGACACTCTTCATCTTCTCCTGCATGACGATCTCGGCCTTGCGGCGGGCATCGGCATGGGCGGCGACGATGAGGTCCTCGACGATTTCCTTCTCGTCGGCCTTCAGCAGCGACGGGTCGACGGAGATGCTCCGGAGATCGCCCTTCACGGTGAGGCTGACGGAGACCATGCCGCCGCCGGAGGTGCCCTGCACCTCGGTGCGCTCCATGTCGGCCTGGGCCTCCTGGAGCTTGGCCTGCATGGCCTGCGCCTGTTTCATCAGGCCCATAATGTCCTTCATGGCGACATCCTTCGTGATCGTCAGAAATCGTCGTCCCAGGGATCGACGGGTTCCCAATGGCCGTCCGCATCGTCGTCGTCGGCCGGCTGCAGCGTTGCGGGGACGGGTTCGCCCGTGCCGTCGAGGGGGCGCACCGCGACGATCTCGGCGCCCGGAAACTTCGCCAGCACGGCCTGGACCGAGGGATGGGCGAGGACGCCGCGCTCGCGGTCGGCCTGTTCGGCGGCGAGGCGCTCGCGCAAGGTCGGCTCGCCCTCCTCGGAGGAGATGGTGACGACCCAGCGGCGGCCGGTCCAGTCGGTGAGCTTCTTCTGCAGGTCGCCGGCAAGCGTCGGCGCGGCGTTGCGCGTCGGCCGGAAGTCGAGGCGGCCGTCCTCGCAGCGCACCAGGTGCATGTCGCCCTCGAGCTGCTGCTTCAGCCGGACATCGCGTTTCTCGGCGGCGAGCTTGATGACCTCGGCGAAGCTGGCGAGGACCAGATGCGGTGGGGCCTGCGGCGCCGCCTGTTCGCGCATCGCCATCGGCGCGCCCTCGGGCCTGGCGACGGCGCTCAGCCGCGGGGGGGCCGCAGCGGAAGCGGCCTGGCCAGATGCGCCGCCGCCGGAGCCGCCGGAGGGCAGGCGGGGGGCGGCTCCCGCGCCCACGGTGCCGGAGCCGTCGGCGAGCATGCGCAGGGCCTCGTCGGGGGTCGGCAGGTCAGCCGCATAGGCGATGCGGACAAGGACCATGTCGGCGGAGGCCAGCGGTTTGGGCGAGCGCGCCACCTCCTCGATGCCCTTCATCAGCATCTGCCAGGCGCGGGCCAGGACCCGGTGCGAGAGGCGGGCGGCGAAATCGCGGCCGCGGGTGCGTTCGGTCTCCGAGAAGGCGACATCGTCGGCCGCCGCCGGCGCCACCTTCACCCGGGTGACGAAATGGACGAATTCGGCGAGTTCGCCGAGGACGATCTCCGGGTCGGCGCCGTCGTCGTACTGGCTCTTGAACTCGGCCATGGCGGCCGCGACGTCGCCCTTCATGACGTGCTCGAACAGGTCGATGATGCGGGCGCGGTCGGCGAGGCCGAGCATGCGGCGCACGTTCTCCGAGGTCACCTCGCCGGCGCCGTGGGCGATGGCCTGGTCGAGGATGGAGAGGCTGTCGCGCACCGAGCCTTCGCCGGCGCGGGCGATGAGGCCGAGGGCATCCGCCTCGATGGTGACGCCCTCCTTGTCGCAGATGCCGGCGAGATGGTTCACGAGCACGTCGGCCTCGACACGGCGCAGGTCGAAGCGCTGGCAGCGCGAGAGCACGGTCACCGGAACCTTGCGGATCTCGGTGGTGGCGAACATGAACTTCACATGGGCCGGCGGCTCCTCCAGCGTCTTCAGGAAGGCGTTCCACGCCTTCTCCGAGAGCATGTGGACCTCGTCGACGATATAGACCTTGTAGCGGGCCGAGACGGGCGCATAGCGGGCGCCATCGGTGATCTGGCGGACGTCGTCGATGCCGGTGTGAGAGGCGGCGTCGATCTCCATGACGTCGACGTGGCGGCCCTCCATGATCGCCTGGCAGTGAGTGCCGGGCCGGTCGAGATGGATGGAGGGGCGGTCGACCTCGCCGGGCAGTTCGTAGTTCAGCGCGCGGGCGAGGATGCGGGCGGTGGTGGTCTTGCCGACGCCGCGGACGCCGGTGAACAGATAGGCCTGGGCGATGCGGCCCGTGTCGAAGGCGTTCGACAGGGTGCGGACCATGGCCTCCTGGCCGATCAGGTCGGAGAAGTGCTGCGGCCGGTACTTGCGGGCGAGCACCCGATAGGGCGTGGCCTTGGCGGCGGGTTCCGGGGTCCCGAGAGCGAACCCGGGTTCGGTCTCGGGCGAGGAATCCATGGCAGTCCTGCTCGGGGCTTGAAGCGAAGGGCTTGGCCAATGTCGCGCGCCGCGCGCGCGAGGGCAACCATCCGCGGGGATGAAGTGGGAGGCTGACACGCGACCCGAAACGGGCTCGTTACGGCTGCTTCCTTCCGGACCTGACCGGGTTGGCGAGAGTCTCGTCCACCGCCAACCTCCCACCGGCTATATGGCGGGAAGGCGGGCTGGACGCAAGCCGCCTGCGTGGCGTGTCGGTCCCCGGGGCCGGCCGGACAGAATCGCCGGTGGCAGCTAGACTGCCGCCAGCCTGCAAGAGACATCGACCATGACCGCCGCCTTCAGCCTCGATTCCCGCCTCGCCGCCGACACGCTCGCCGTCGCCGACCTGCAGCTCTCGGCGGTGCGCCTCATGAACGATGCGACCTATCCCTGGCTGATCCTCGTTCCCCGGCGCGAGGGAGCGGTGGAGATCGTCGACCTCGCCGGCGAGGATCGCGTCCAGCTCATGGAGGAGATCGCGACCGTCTCGGATGTGCTCCGCGCCATGACCCGCTGCGACAAGCTCAATGTCGCGGCGCTCGGCAATATGGTGCCGCAGCTCCATGTCCACGTCATCGGCCGTTTCGCCGGCGACCCTGCCTGGCCCGGTCCGGTCTGGGGCAAGGCGCCGGCGCGGCCCTATGCCGATGCCTCGCGCGAGGGGTTCATCGCCGCGCTGAGGGCAAGGCTCTCCGCCGGTTGAGTGCGTTGCTCAGGCGCGCCGGTCATGCGAGCGTCGCCGCCCTCTTCCTCGGAAAGCCCCCTCGCCATGTCCGACGCCCTGCCGCCGCTGCCGCCCATCACGCTCGGCTATACCGAGAACGAACTCGACCGGATGAGCGCCAAGCGCGGCGACGCGGCCTGGCTCGAGGCCACCTTCACCGATCCGCGCACCCGGCTCTATGTCTTCGCGGGAGAGACGCCGATCCTGCGCCGGAATGGCGAGCGGGGGGATCCGCTGTTCACGGCGAAGGAGGCGGAAGCCTTCGGCGAGCCGCTGGAGACTGCCTTCCTCGGCCTCGCCAATGGCGCGCCGCGCTTCGCCCGCCTGGTGCCGGAACTGGCCAAGACCGATCCCAATGCCTACCGGATCGCCGAGATCAAGGTCGACGACCCGACCCTGCTGATCACCGACATGCGCACCATCGCCATGACCGGCGTGGTCGAGCCGCACCATCTCGGCCCCATGGCCCAGGGCAAGTCGGTGATGCACTGGCATGCGACGCACCGCTTCTGCGGCAAGTGCGGGGCGCAGTCGAAGCTGTCGCAGGCCGGCTGGCGGCGCGACTGCCCGTCCTGCGGGGCGCAGCATTTCCCGCGCACCGACCCGGTGGTCATCATGCTGGCGGTTGACGGCGACCGCTGCCTCCTCGGGCGGCAGCGCCGCTTCCCGCCGGGCATGTATTCGGCCCTCGCCGGCTTTCTCGAATCGGGCGAGACCATTGCCGACGCCGTGCGCCGCGAGATCATGGAGGAGGCGGCCGTGAAGGTGGGGCAGGTGACCTATCTGTGCGACCAGCCCTGGCCTTTCCCGGCCTCGCTGATGATCGGCTGCCTCGCCGAGGCGGAGAGCCGCGACATCGAGATCGACACCGAGGAGTTGGAGGACGCGCGCTGGTTCACGCGCGAGGAGTGCTGGATGATGCTGGCGAAGCAGCATCCGGGCCGGCTTTCCTGTCCGCCGCCGCTCGCCATTGCGCACCACCTGATCCGGGCCTTCGTGGACGGCAAGACGGGCTGAGGCTGTTCCGGCGCGGGTCGGCTCATCCGAGCCGCGTCTTCACCAGCGCAATGGCCTCCGCGGCCGCCGTGCCCGCCGGCTGCGGCAACCACAGGCAGGAGATCGTCCAGGCCGGCAGGCCCTCGGCCTCGACGAGCGGCAGGACCGTCGCGCCCGCCACGGCGAGGCGCTTGGTGACGACCGAGGGCACCAGGGCGGAGCCGATCCCGAGACTGACCATGGCGGCGACGCCGGTCCAACTGTCGGCCACCTGCGCCACATGGGGAACGGTTCCCGTCGCCTGCAGCGCCGCCAGCACCCCGTCATGGGCGAGCGCCGCCTTTTCCCGCGCCAGCATGACCAGCGGCTTGCGCGCCAGATTCGACAGGCTGGCGGTCTTCCTCAGACGCGCCTCGGCGTCCGGTACCAGGGCCGACCATTTCGACGTCGCCACCGGCCTGTGCTGGATGCGCGGATGGGCCGGCAGGGGCGGGGTGGTGAAGACCATGGCGAGGCGGCCCTCGGCGAGCGCCGCCATCTGGCGGTCGAGCGGGGCATGAAGGAGCCGCGGCTGGAAGCTGGCCTCGCTCCAGGCGGGATCCTCGAAGAGATCGCGCAGCGGACCGAGCATGGCCTCGTCGGTGACCCCGAGGCCGATGGTCTCAGCGCGGTCGCTGACCTCCCGGGCGAGGCGCGCCGCCCGCGCGGCGGCGGCGAGCGAGAGCCTGATCTCGGCGACGAAGGCGTCTCCTGCTGCCGTCAGCCGGACGGACTTGCCGGCATGGTCGAAGAGCACCACCCCGATGCGCCGCTCCAACTGGGCGATGCGGGCCGCGGCGGTGCGCCGCCCGACGCCGAGAAGGGCACCGGCCGCCGTGAGGTCGCCGGTATCGGCGAGACCGATGGCGATCCGCAGGGCGTCCAGTTCGAGAGGGGGGAGATCCATGGCGCCAGGGTGCCGCGATTCGCGGCGATCGGGCGAGGCCTTTACTCCGCCACGGTTTTCTCGACCTCGTTCCGCCAGGGATGCTGGGGATAGACGCCGAGGATGGTCAGCTCCTTGGCGAAGAAGGCGAGCTCCTCCAGTGCCAGCTTCACGTTGCGGTCGTCCGGATGGCCCTCGATCTCCGCATAGAAGCGGGTGGCGACGAAGCGGCCGCCGATCATGTGGCTCTCCAGCTTCGTCATGTTGACGCCGTTGGTGGCAAAGCCGCCCATGGCCTTGTAGAGGGCCGCCGGCACGTTGCGGACCTGGAAGACAAAGCTCGTCAGGCAGTTCTGGCCCGGCGCTGCCCAGATCTTCTGGCGCGACAGGATGACGAAACGGGTGGTGTTGTCGGCGGCGTCCTCGATGTCCTCGGCGAGGATGTCGAGGCCATAGACCTCCGCCGCGAGGCGGGGCGCGATGGCGGCCTGGCTCGGGTCGTTCATCTCGGCGACCTCGCGGGCCGAGCCCGCCGTATCCGCTGCGACAATCGGCTTGAGGCCGAGCTTGCGGATGATCTGCCGGCACTGGCCAAGCCCCATGATGTGGCTGCGGGCGGTCTTCACCGTGGCAAGGGACGCACCCTTGACACCCATCAGCTGGAACCGGATCGGCAGGAAGAACTCACCGATGATGTTGAGCCCGGCGGTGGGCAAGAGGTGGTGCACGTCGCCGACGCGGCCGGCGATGGAGTTCTCGATCGGGATCATGCCGAGATCGGCATCGCCGTTCTGGATGGCCGCAAAGGCGTCCTCGAAGCTCGGGCAGGGCAGGACTTCCGCCTGCGGGAAGACGGCATTGGCCGCCTGGTGCGAGAAGGCGCTGAGTTCGCCCTGGAAGGCGATCCGTTTGGGCGCGAGGATCATGGGACGCGTCACTCCGATGGGGCGGCCTGTTTAGCGGAAGGATCAGGCTTTGGCGATGAGGGCGCGGGCGCGCTCCAGATCGGCCGGGGTGTCGACGCCTAGCGGCACCGCATCGACCACGGCGACGTCGATGCGCATGCCGTTCTCGAGGGCGCGAAGCTGCTCCAGCCGCTCGCGCTTCTCCAGCGGGGCGGGCGGCAGGGCGACGAAGCGCTCCAGCGCGGCGCGGCGATAGGCATAGAGGCCGATATGGTGATAGAGCGGCCCCTCGCCGGTAGGGGCGGTGGCGCGGGTGAAATAGAGGGCCCGCAGATGCGTCTGCGAGAGGGGCGTGCCGACCACCTTCACCACATTGGGATTGGTGATTTCCTCCTGGCGGCTGATGACGGCGGCAAGCGTGCCGATATCGACGGCGGGATCATCGAGCAGGTCGGCCGCCGCCCGGACGATGCCGGGCTCGATCGTCGGCAGGTCGCCCTGGACATTGACGATTCGCTGGTAGCGCCTCTCGGGATCGACGAGGTCAGCGGCTTCCTGGATGCGGTCCGAGCCGGTCGGATGGTCGGCGCGGGTCATGACGGCCCGCCCGCCCGCCTGTTGGACAGCGGCCAGAATGTCCGGCGAATCGGTCGCCACCACCACGGGACCAAGGCCCGCTGCCTCGGCCCGGCGCAGGACATGGACGATCATCGGGATTCCGCCGATATCGGCGAGGGGCTTGCCGGGCAGCCGGGAGGCACTCATGCGGGCGGGAACGAGAACGATGGATTCGGTCATGGAGGGCTGTTTGCGGGCGTGACGGCCAGTTTGGAGGCGGCAAAAAGTAGCATGCGAGAGGCGTGCATATACGGGTTGCCTCACGGGGAGCAAATTGGATAGTGTCCGCCCCAAATCGGCAGGCCGATCCCCGCGTGCCCCCGCGCACCTCATCGCAAGGCGCCGCCGATCTCTGGAGCTGGTCCCGATGGACGGATTGGAATTCAACAAGGTCATGATGGCCGTGCTGCTCGTCGGCACGGCGACCCTCGGCGGCAGCATTCTGACCACCGAGCTGTTCAGGCCGAAGAAACCGGCCAAGCCCGGCTACGAGGTGGCGGTCGCTCCGCCTGCCGGTCAGCAGACGGCCGCTGCCGCGGCTGCGCCGGCCAAGTCGATGGCTGAGGTCTTCGCCTCCGCCAACGCCGCCAATGGCCAGGCGGTCTATCGCCAGTGCGCCACCTGCCACACGATCAACAAGGGTGGCGCCAATGGCGCGGGCCCGAACCTCTGGGGCGTCGTCGGCCGCAATCACGGCGCGGTCTCGGGATTCAACTATTCCGCGGCGATGAGGGCCAAGGCGAGCCAGCCCTGGACGCTCGAGGAGATGTACGCCTTCATCACCAATCCCCGCGCCGCTTTGCCGGGAACGTCCATGGCCTTCGCCGGCATCCGTTCGGAACAGCAGCGCGCTGACCTCATGGCCTATCTGCGCGAGCAGTCGGACAACCCGGTCGACGTACCGAAGTAACCGGCACGTCCCCGGTGTTGACAGAGGCCGGGCCTGTGCCCGGCCTTCTGCGTTTCTGGACCTCGCCATGTATAAGGTCGGCTTCCAAACCGGACAGGCTGTCGATGCGCACCGCCCGCACTGGTCGGGCGATGGCCCGCGGCCGCTGCGATGGTCCGCTTGGTATCCGGCGGTTCACAGTGCGGTCGAAAGCCCGTTCGGCGTGCCGCCGGCCGCCCCGCTGTTCTGGATGGGGTCCGTCGCGCCGGGCGCCGACCTCAGCCCGGACTTGCCAGGCTATCCCGTGGTCCTGCTGTCGCACGGTACCGGGGGGACGGCCGCCAGCCTCGGCTGGCTCGCCTGCCGGCTCGCGGCGGACGGGTGCGTGGTGATCGGCGTCGACCATCACGGCAATACCGCATCCGAACCCTATCGGCCGGAAGCCTTTCTGTGCTGGTGGGACCGGCCGCGCGACCTCACCGCGATCCTCGACCTGATGACGACCGACCCGCGCTTTACGGGACGCCTCGATCTCGACCGCGTCGCCGCAGTGGGCTTCTCCATTGGCGGTCACACGGTGC
Source organism: Phreatobacter sp. (assembly GCF_022843985.1). Lineage (GTDB taxonomy): Bacteria > Pseudomonadota > Alphaproteobacteria > Rhizobiales > Phreatobacteraceae > Phreatobacter. Next base: position 104,269 of record NZ_JALHMP010000005.1, read on the forward strand.
TGTCGCTCGCCGGTGCCATCACCGACATGCGGCTGTTCAACGACTGGGCCGCCGACCGCGCGGCCCTCGGCGGGCCGCGTGAGTTTCCCGACATCGCCGATCATGTCGCCCCGCTGCTGCGCGACAGCGCCGCCTTCCGTGCCGCATGGGAACGCCAGTCGGAGCCGCTCGGCGATCCGCGGGTCGCCAGGGTGGTCGCGCTCGCCCCGGCGCCGCCTGTGCGCAGCTTCAGCGCGGCCAGCCTCGGCGGATTGGCCCGGGTCGCCGTCACCATCGCCACCGGCGAGGCGGATGACGAGGCGCCGTTCGACGCCTGTTCCGTCTGGCTGCGGGACCTCCTGCCGCATTGCACCCTATGCTCGCTCGGACCGGCGGTCGGCCATTACCAGTTGCTGGGCGAAGGCACGCGGCTGGGTCTGCGGGTGATGCCGGAGATCTTCGCCGATCCCCCGGGGGTCGACCGGCGGGCCGTCCATGCGGCGGCATCGGGCATCGTCCTCGCGGCCCTGCGCGGGCATGGCTCACCCGGCCCGGCGGCGAAATCTCGCTCATGACAGCGGCGCCACAACACATTATCCTTGCCGAGTCGCATTTTTGCCACGCTTGGCGCATTTGGAACGGATGAGTTTCGCCTCTTCCCTCCTTGGAAGGATTGTCATGCCGACCATCGCTCTCGTCGACGACGACCGGAACATCCTCACCTCGGTCGCCATCGCGCTCGAAGCCGAAGGCTATCGCATCGTCACCTACAATGACGGTGCGTCGGCTCTCGACGGTTTCAAGCAGACGCCGCCCGACCTCGCCATTCTCGACATCAAGATGCCGCGGATGGACGGAATGGAGCTCCTGCGCCGGCTGCGGCAGAAGACCGACATGCCGGTCATCTTCCTGACCTCGAAGGACGAGGAGATCGATGAGCTCTTCGGCCTGAAGATGGGCGCCGACGACTTCATCCGGAAGCCGTTCTCGCAGCGCCTGCTGGTCGAGCGGGTCAAGGCCGTGCTGCGCCGGGCGGCCGCCAAGGACCCTGCCGCCGATGCCAAGGCGGATGCCAAGGCACTGGAGCGCGGCAAGCTGCGCATGGATCCCGAGCGCCACACCTGCACCTGGGATGGCGAGCCGGTGACCCTCACCGTGACGGAATTCCTGATCCTGCAGGCGCTGGCCCAGCGCCCGGGTGTCGTGAAAAGCCGCAATGCGCTGATGGACGCGGCCTATGACGACCAGGTCTATGTCGACGACCGCACCATCGACAGCCACATCAAGCGGCTGCGCAAGAAATTCAAGGTGGTCGACGACGACTTCGAAATGATCGAAACGCTCTACGGCGTCGGCTACCGCTTCAAGGAGTGAGGACGCCCCGGCGCCTCACCGTCACCATGCTGGACCGGACGAACGACCAGACTGCGGCTGCGCAGGCGCCTGCGCCCCCATCACGTCCGCTGCGGCCGTGGGCCCGGTTCGTGCGCGTTCTCGGCCGTGCCGCGCGCGCCGTGGTGAACCGGTCCTTCTCCAGCCTGACGCGCCGGATCGTCCTGCTCAACCTCGTCGGTCTGGTCGCCCTGGTCTCCGGCATTCTCTGGCTGTCGCAATTCCGCGAGGGCCTGATCGAATCGCGGGCGCAGAGCCTCCTCGTCCAGGGCGAGATCATCGCCGGCGCCATTGCGGCCTCGGCCTCCGTCGACGGTCCGGTCATCCCCATCGACCCGGACAAGCTGTTCGAACTGCAGCTCGGCGGCGCCGCCTCACCCGTCGACGATTTCGGCGCCCTCCTCGATTTCCCGATCAACCCCGAGCGTGTGGCGCCGGTGCTCAGGCGGCTGACCGGTCCGACCGGCACCCAGGCCCGTGTCTATGACCGCGAGGGCAATCTCATCCTCGACAACCGCAACCTCTACGGACGCGGCGACATCCAGACGCTCGACCTGCCGCCGATCGGCACCAAGCCGCCCTTCTACGAGAAGTGGTGGGACGAGGTCCGCCGGTTCCTGCGCGGTGGCGGCAATTTCCCGCTCTACCGTGATTTCGGGCTGCGCAACGGCCGCAGCTATCCGGAGGTCAGCCAGGCGCTGAACGGGCAGAAGGTCAGCATGGTCCGCGTCAACGAGCGCGGAGAACTGATCGTTTCGGTGGCCATTCCGGTGCAGCGCTTCCGTGGCGTTCTCGGCGTGCTGCTGCTGAACACCCGGGGCGGCGAGATCGACGCGGTGCTCGATGCCGAGCGCTTCCAGGTGCTGCGGGTCTTCCTCGTCGCCGCCCTGGTCATGGTCGTCCTGTCGATACTGATGGCGCGGACCATCGCGGGACCTGTCCGCAAGCTCGCCGAGGGCGCCGAACAGGTGCGCCGGCGCCACCGCTCGCGCGAGGAGATTCCCGACTTCAGCCAGCGGCGCGACGAGATCGGTCATCTGTCGCGGTCGCTGCGCGACATGACGGATGCTCTCTATGCCCGCATCGAGGCCATCGAGCGTTTCGCCGCCGACGTCGCCCACGAACTCAAGAACCCGCTGACGTCGCTGCGCTCGGCGGTGGAGACGCTGCCGCTGGCCAAGACCGAGGCCTCGCGCGGGCGTCTGTTGGAGGTCATCCAGCACGATGTCCGCCGCCTCGACCGCCTCATCACCGACATTTCCGACGCCAGCCGGCTCGACGCCGAACTGCAGCGGCAGGAATCGACGCAGATCGACCTTACCCAACTCCTGGGCACCCTCGTGACCATCGCCAACGAGGTGCGCAAGCAGGGCCAGGTTCCCGTCCGGCTGACGTTCGAAGGCGGCAAGCCCTCGGACTTCGTCGTGCCGGGCCATGACGGGCGGATCAGTCAGGTGGTCACCAACCTGATCGACAATGCCCGCTCCTTCTCGCCCACGGACGGCGAGGTCCGGGTGACCGCCCGCAAGCTGAAGGGCCTGATCGAGATCCTCGTCGAGGACGACGGTCCAGGCATCCGCGAGGATGCGCTCCAGCGCATCTTCGAGCGCTTCTACACCGACCGTCCGCATCAGGATTACGGGCAGAATTCCGGCCTCGGCCTGTCGATCTCCAAGCAGATCATCGAGGCCCATGGCGGCACCATCTGGGCGGAGAACCGTCCCGGCCGGACCGACGAGGATGGCCAGCCCGCGCCGGCCGGTGCGCGATTCGTCGTCCGCCTGCCGGCCGTCTGAGGCGACAGGTGATGGCGACGATCCATGCGACCGCCGTGCTGATCGGGTCGAAGGCCGTTCTGGTCAGAGGTCCGTCGGGGTCCGGCAAGTCGCGCCTCGCCCTCGCCCTGATCGCCATGGGAGAGGCCGGCCTCATCCATTTCGCGCGTCTGGTGGCCGACGACCGCGTCGCATTGTCGGTCCACGGCGACCGGCTGGTGGCAGCCGCCCCTGCCTCGCTTGCAGGTCTGGTGGAGCGCCGCGGGCAGGGGATCGTGCCTCAGCCGGCGGAATCCTGTGCCGTCGTCGGGCTGATCGTGGACCTTGATGCGGCCGATGCGAGCCGGATGCCGGAGCCTGAAAGCACATCAACGACCCTGTACGGCGTCACATTGCCGCGCCTGCCCCTTGTGCGCGGCGCGGATGCGCTGCCGCTGGTGCTCGCCCGATCCTCATGGTGTTCCTCGACAAATCCGCTCCTTGCTGCAATGCACCCCTATCGGTATTCTTGAACAACCTGCCCTTGCGCGAGCCGGCCACATGGTCAAGATGACTTCCTCCCGAGTGAGCAGGCGCGCGGTCAGCCGCGCGCGGAGTGCCTGATGATCGGTCTCGTCATCGTGACGCACGGCCAACTGGCCGTCGAATTCCGGCAGGCGATGGAGCATGTGGTGGGTCCCCAGCGCCAGGTGGAGACCATTGCCATTGGTCCGAGCGACGACATGGATCAGCGCCGTCGCGACATCATCGCCGCGGTGGACCAGGTTGATTCCGGCGACGGGGTCGCGGTTCTCACCGACATGTTCGGCGGCACGCCGTCCAACCTCGCCATTTCGGTGATGAGCGGCCGCCCCGTCGAGGTCATCGCCGGCATCAACCTGCCCATGCTGGTGAAGCTCGCCACGGTGCGCGCCGAAAAGCCGCTGGCCGAAGCGGTGCTCCATGCCCAGGAGGCGGGGCGGAAATATATCAACATCGCCAGCCGCGTCCTCGCAGGACATTGAGATCGGCGGGTTTTGATCCGTCCAGGTCATTGAGATTGAATCGGCTCGATGTCTAGAATGCCGGCGACATGCCCGCATTCGAGGCATTCCTGTCATTTCGATGGCGGGGAGGATCGCAAGGAAGGTCGCCATGGCGCAGGACGAGGGGGGTGACGCCGCGGAGGCCCCGGTGACGGCCGACATGCTGGTGCGCGAGTTGCCCATCCTGAACAAGCGCGGTCTTCATGCCCGCGCCTCGGCCAAGTTCGTCGCCCTGGCTGACCGTTTCAATGCCTCGATCAAGGTGTCACGCGCCGGTGAGACCGTCGATGCCAGCTCGATCATGGGGCTGATGATGCTGGCCGCCGGCATCGGCACCTCCATCACATTGGCCGCCCGCGGGCCGGAGGCGGCCCAGGCGGTCGAGGCGCTCGCGGCCCTCGTGGCCGATCGGTTCGGCGAGGGCGAGTAGGCGGCCCGCCGCTTGCCTCCGTCTGCCACACCGTGCGATGAGCCGCGCCATGAGCAATGTTTCCGACAGCAACAACGCTTCCGAGAAGATCGAGCGCGTGCTCGAACGGGGCCTGTTCGCCAGCCGCTGGCTGATGGTGCCCTTCTATGTCGGGCTGATGATCGGCCTCCTCGCCCTGATGGTGGTCTTCGTGCGCGACCTCGTCGGCTTCATCATCAAGGTGCCGACCGCCAAGGAGGCGGATGTCATCCTCGGCATCCTGACCCTCATCGACCTGTCGCTGGCCGGTAATCTCGTGATCATGGTGGTGTTCTCGGGCTACGAGAATTTCGTCTCCAGGATGGCGCATGTAACGAGCAAGGACCGTCCGGAGTGGATGGGCTCGATCGACTTCTCGGCCCTCAAGCTGAAGCTGCTCGCCTCCATCGTCGCCATCTCGGCGATCCATCTCCTCAAGGGTTTCATGAACATCAGCGCCATGACCGATCGCGAGATGATCTGGCTCGTCGTCATCCATGTGACCTTCGTGGCGTCCGGCGTGTTCCTGGCGCTGACTGACAAGCTCGCCGGCTCGTCCAAGTGATGGCCGACTGGCGGTCCTTCTGGGATGGTGAGCACGCCATCTATGTGAGCGACCGCCACAAGGCGGTGCACTATCGCGCCATCGCCGATGGCATTCTCGCCCATGTCGCGGCAGCGGGTCTCGGCCGGGATGCGGTCGTGCTCGACTATGCCTGCGGCGAGGCGCTGGAGACCCCGCGCGTTGCCGCGGCAGTTGGTCGGCTGGTGCTGTGCGACGGTGCGCCGTCGGTGGTGGCCAAGCTGCGTGAGCGCTTCGGGGGCCTCGCGAACCTCGCCTTCGCCCTGCCGGAGGAACTCGACGAGGTGCTGGCGGGCGGCACGGCCGACCTCGTCGTGGTCTCCTCGCTCATCCAGTATCTGGCAGCCGAGGATTTCGCCGGACTTCTCGACCGCTTCCGCACCCTGCTGAAATCCGGGGGCCGGCTGGTCGTCGCCGACGTCATCCCGCCCGATGCCGGGATGGTGGCGGATGTGGCCTCGCTGCTGCGCAACGCCCTCAAGCACGGCTATCTTCCGGCTGCCCTGATCGGCCTGGTGGCGACCGCCGTGTCGCCCTATCGCAGGATCCGCAGCGAGATCGGCCTTTCGACCTATGCCGAGGCGGACATGATCGCCCTGATGGCACGGCACGGCTTCGTGGCGCAGCGTCACCGGCCCAATCTCGGCCTCACGCCGCATCGCATGACCTTCGTCGCCAAGCCCGCGGTTTGACTCGCGGGGTCGGTTTCGGCATACCGATCATGTCGTTCTTTCAACAGAACGCGTCTGTGCCGGTGACCTGATGAATCCGATCTTTGCCGACCTGCCCACCACCGTCTTCGAGGTCATGTCGCAGATGGCGCGCGAGACCGGTGCCATCAATCTGGGACAGGGCTTTCCGGATGATCCGGGACCGCTGGACGTGCGCCAGAAGGCGGCCGATGCGGTGGTCTCCGGCTGGAACCAGTATCCGCCGATGATGGGCCTGCCCGAGCTCCGCCAGGCGGTTGCCGACCATTACCGCCACCACCAGGGCCTGGCGGTCGACCCGCAGCAGGAGGTGATGATCACTTCCGGCGCCACCGAGGCCTTGGCCGGCGCCCTGATGGCGCTGATCGAGCCCGGCGACGAGGTCGTTCTGTTCCAGCCCATGTACGACGCCTACCTGCCGCTGGTGCTGCGGGCGGGCGGCGTGCCGCGCTTCGTGACGCTCCGGCCGCCGCACTGGCGGTTCAGCGAGGAGGATCTCGCGGCGGTGTTTACCGACCGCACCCGCGTCGTGCTGATCAACAATCCGCTCAATCCCGCCGCCTCGATCTTCCCGGCCGAGGACCTCGAACTGCTCGGGCGGTTCTGCGAGCGCTTCGGTGCGACCTGCATCTCCGACGAGGTCTGGGAGCACGTCATCTTCGACGGTCGCCGCCACCTCTCCGTGCTGGCAGTCGAGTCCCTGAGGAACCGCTCGGTGAAGATCGGCTCGGCCGGCAAGATCTTCTCGCTGACCGGCTGGAAGGTCGGCTTCGTCGTGGCCTCTCCGGCGATCATGAAGGTGCTGTCGAAGGCGCACCAGTTCCTGACCTTCACGACGCCGCCGAACCTGCAGTCCGCCGTCGCCTATGGCCTCGGCAAGGGCGACGGCTATTTCGCCGGCATGCGCCAGGACCTACAGCGCTCGCGCGATCTGTTCCATGCCGGGCTGGCGCAGACGGGGTTCCGCGTGTTGCCGAGCGCGGCCACCTATTTCATCAACGTCGATCTGGCACCGGCGGGAATCCACGACGACGTCGCCTTCTGCAAGGCGCTGGTGGCCGATCATGGCGTGGCGGCGATTCCCGTCTCGGCCTTCTACGCGCAGACGCCCGTCACCTCGGTCGTCCGGTTCTGTTTTGCCAAGAAGGACGAGACGCTGAACGGCGCCCTCGACCGGCTGGTGAGTGTCTTCGCCAAGGCAGCCTAAGGCGCTGGCAGTAGCGGCCGGCGGGATTCCGGCCGAACCGCCGTCAGGCCGGCTCCAGCAGTCCCGGCACCGTCTCGCGCGCCTCGGCCACCTTGTCGCAGAGATCGGCGACCGATATCCGGCCCAGCCGGTCAAAGTAATCCCGTTCGGCCTCGGCCATGGCCGGAACGATGATGGCCTCGATCAGCGGCGAGATGGTGTCGAAATCGTCGATGCCGGCTCCCACGGCCGTACGGACGATTTCGGCGCAACTGATGCGGTGCCGCTCGCGGGCGACATCATAGCCGCCGCGCGGGCCGCGCATGCCCTTGAGGATGCCGGCCCGGACCAGTGCCTGAAGCAGCGGCTTGAGATGGCGGGGCGGAAGATTGTGGCGTGCGGCCAGCGCCTTCGCCGACACGGGTGCATGAACCGCGTGCACGGCGATATCGACTACGGCGGCAATTGCCAACCGGCCACGACGTGACAGGATCGACATGGGTCCCTCAAATGCTTGGGGGTGACGTCGTTCACCCCTTCCGAACAAAATCACACATAATACAAATCGTAGAAGACCATTTCGTGCATGAGGCCTGTGTCTACAACGCAGAGAAGAAAATTCTCACCTGCCTGTAGAGCCAAGCCCCCCGGTGCCCCGGGCCGTCTCGTCCAATGTCGCGACCGGTCGCAGAACCGCGGCGGTGACCGGCGCGACGACCAACTGGGCAATCCGTTCGCCGCGCGCCAGGGTCACCGGCTCCGTCCCCAGATTGATCAGCAGGACCTTCACTTCACCGCGATAGTCGCAATCGATCGTCCCCGGTGCATTTGCCACCGTCAGGCCGTGCTTGAAGGCCAGCCCCGAGCGCGGCCTGACCTGTCCCTCGTAGCCGGACGGAATGGCCATTTCGAGGCCGGTCGGCACGGCGGCGCGGGCGCCAGGCGCCAGAACCAGCGGCGCGTCCGGGGCGAGCGCGGCGACGAGGTCCATGCCGGCCGCGCCCGCGCTCTGGGCGCTGGGCAGTGGCAGACCCTCTCCGTGGGGGAGGACCCGGACGGGGATGTCCAGTCTGGTCATGATGCGGTGATCCGGCGGGCAAGAAGCGAGACGAGAGCCTCGGCCACGGCATCCTTCGACTGGCGCTCCCAGGTCTCCAGGCCGTCGCTCGTGACGATGTGGACGAGATTCGAATCGCCACCGAACGTGCCGGTTCCGGCCGCCACATCGTTGGCGACGATGAGGTCGCAACCCTTGCGGGTGAGTTTGGCGCGGGCGTTGCCGAGCACGTCGTCGGTCTCGGCGGCGAAGCCGACCACGAGGCCTGGCCGGCCGGCCGTCCGCCGGGCGATGGTGGCGAGGATGTCCGGGTTCTCGACGAAGGCAAGGGTCGGCGGACCGCCGGCCCCCTTCTTGATCTTGCCCCCGGCTATCTCGGCGACGCGCCAGTCGGCGACGGCGGCGGCGAAGACGGCGATGTCGGCCGGCAGGGCGGCCTCGACTGCGGCCAGCATCTGGCGGGCGCTTTCGACATGCACAGTGGTCACCCCGGCGGGATCGGGCAGGGCCACCGGCCCGGTCACCAGGGTCACCGCCGCGCCGGCAGCGGCGGCGGCGCGGGCGATGGCGTGACCCTGCTTGCCGGAGGAATGGTTGGAGATGTAGCGGACCGGATCGATCGCCTCGCGGGTCGGGCCGGACGTGACGACGACATGGCGACCGGTCAGAGGCCGCCCGGCGGCGGAGCCGTTTATCAGCGCCTCAATGGCGGCGATGATTTCGGGCACCTCCGCCATACGGCCGGGTCCGAACTCGCCGCAGGCCATGGATCCGTCGTTCGGACCGACGACCGCAACGCCGTCGGCGCGCAGTGTGACGAGGTTGCGCTGCGTTGCCGGGTTCAGCCACATCCGCACATTCATGGCGGGGGCGAGGAGGACGCGCTTATCGGTGGCGAGCAGGGCTGTCGAGGCGAGGTCGTTGGCGTGGCCATTGGCCATCTTGGCCATCAGATCGGCGGTGGCCGGCGCCACGACCAGCAGGTCGGCATCGCGTGACAGTTCGATATGGCCCATGTCGTTCTCGTCGGTCAGCGAGAACAGTTCCTGGAACACCTTGTCCCCGGTCAGCGAACCGACGGACAGCGGCGTGACGAATTCGGTCCCGGCCCGCGTCAGGATGGCGCGAACCCGGGCGCCGCGGTCCTGCAGCCGGCGGATGAGGTCCAGCGCCTTGTAGGCGGCGATGCCGCCGCCGATGATGAGAAGAATGCGCTTGCCGACGAGCATGGGTCCGGGCCTTCCAGCGAGGCGGCGACCCTAGCCGTTGTGTGCTGCGCTGCAAAGTCCGCGCTTGCCTGAGCCTAATCGGGGTCTAGTCGGGGCCGCTGCTGTCCGGTGTCTCCCCCTCCTCGTCGTCAGGCAGAGTCTCGGCCAGCATCTGCCAGACGGTGACAAACATGGCGGCGATGAGCGGGCCGACCACGAAGCCGTTGAGGCCGAAGATCTCGATGCCGCCGAGGGTGGAGATCAGGATCAGATAGTCGGGAAGCTTGACGTCCTTGCCGACCAGGCGGGGGCGAAGCACGTTGTCGGCGAGCCCGATGACCATGACGCCGAAGCCGATGAGGACGACGCCCTGCCAAAGGGATCCGGTGGCGAGGAGGTAGATGGCAACCGGACCCCAGACGAGCCCGGCGCCGACCGCCGGGACGAGCGAGAGAAAGGCCATCAGAGCGGCCCACAGGAGCGGGGAGGGAAGGCCGAGAAGCCAGAAGATGACGCCGCCCAGGGCGCCCTGCAGCAGCGCGATGAGGATGCCGCCCTTGACCGTCGCCCGGACCACCAGCGTGAATTTGTCGAGCAGCGCGCGGCGGCGATGTGGCTGCAGCGGCAGGCCGTTGGCGATGCGCCGGATCAGCCGGCCGCCGTCGCGCATCAGGAAGAATAGCAGATAGAGCATCACGCCGAGGCTGATGACGAAGCCGGCCGTGCCCTGGCCGATGCTGACGGCCCGCGAGGCGATAGACTCGCTGCTGGCGGTTGCCCAGGCGGCGATCTGCTTCTGGACGTCATCCGCATTGTAAATGTCGTAGCGGGCAGCGAAATCGGTGACCCATGCCGGCAGGCTGGCGATGACGCGACCGATCAGGGCGGCGACATCGATGCGACCGTCCTGGATGGCGGCATAGGTTTCCGCTCCTTGCGCGACCAGGCTCGCGCCGATGGCGAGGCAGGGCAGGATGACGATGTGCAGGATGGCCAGGAGGGTGACGAGCGCGGCCAGGCTCGGCTTGTCCGGCATTGCCCGGGTGACACGTTGGTTGACCGGTGCGAAGACGATGGCGGTGACCACGGCCCACAGGATGGCACCGAAGAACGGCCACAGGATCCAGGCGAAGAGCAGACTGACGACCATCAGCAGCGCTGCGAATCCCATATCGTCGATCTTGCGCATCGTCGCCCTCGTGGCGGGCCTCCCCGGGAGAGGCCAGACGATTGAAAACGCACGAGGACGCAAAAGGAACCCGGCCGCGCGACACCGTTTTCGCCTCAGCGGAAGGGCGGCTCGTCGAAGCTGCGGAGCTTGCGCGAATGGATGGTGCCGCCGGCGCGCTTCAGGCGCTCGACCGCATCGAGACCGACGAGGAGATGCTGGGCGACGGCGCTGGCATAGAACGCATTCGCCGCGCCGGGCAGCTTGATCTCGCCGTGCAGCGGCTTGTCGGAGACGCAGAGCAGCGTGCCGTAGGGCACGCGCAGGCGGTAGCCCTGGGCCGCGATGGTGCCGCTCTCCATGTCGACGGCGATGGCCCGCGACAGGTTGAAGAGGCGCGCCTCCTGGGTGTAGCGCAGCTCCCAGTTGCGGTCATTGTTGGTCACGACGGTTCCGGTCCGAAGGCGGTGCCGCAGCGCCTCGCCGGTCATGCCGGTGACTGCGGCGCAGGCCTCCTGGAGCGCGGTCTGGACCTCGGCGAGGGCGGGAATGGGGATCTCCGGCGGCACCAGGGCGTCGAGGATGCGGTCGCGCCGGAGATAGGCATGGGCGAGGACATAATCGCCGATCTCCTGGGCCTGCCGCAGACCGCCGCAATGGCCGATCATCAGCCAGCAATGCGGCCGCAGCACCGCCAGATGATCGGTGATGTTCTTCGCGTTGGAGGGGCCGACGCCGATATTGACGAGGGTGATTCCTGCCGAGCCCTGACGTTCGAGATGATAGGCTGGCATCTGGTAGCGGTGCCAGGGCGAGGCGGCGATGCGGGCGCCGCCGCCCTCCATCGTCGCGCGGGTGATGGTGAGGCCGCCCGGCGCCACCAGCCGTTCGGCGCGGCCGGCACCGATCTCGCCCATCGCCCAGCCGACGAACTGGTCGACATAGCGGTGGTAGTTGGTGAGCAGGATCCATGGCTGCACCGCACGCCAGTCGGTGCCCGTGTAGTGAACCAGCCGACGCAGGGAATAATCGACCCTGACGGCATCGAAGAGGGCGAGCGGCAACACGCCCGTCGCCAGGGCCTCGAAAGTCCCGTCTGCCACCTCGTCGCCGACGAGCGACAGCAGCGGGACGGGAAAATGGCGCGCCAGTTCGGCGGGAGTGCGGCCGCCGGCGGAGAACTCGTCGACGCCTTCCAGTACATAGGGATAGGGAATTTCCTGAGTCGAGGGCCGGACGTCCAGCACCGCGCCATATTCCTCGGCCAGCGGGCGCAACTGGTCGAGCAGGTAACGGCGGAAGAAGCCGGGCTGGGTCACCGTCGTCGCGTAGAGGCCCGGCCGAGAGAACTTGGCATAGGCCCGCCGGTTGCGGGGGGCGGCACGTTCCGGCGCATAGGTGACGGCGATCTCGGGATAGACGAAGCGGGCACGCTCCTGGGGCGTCGGCGGGGCGCCACCGTCGAGGTAGCGGGCGAGGGCGGCGCGCAGGGCGGTGGCCGCCTCGTTATAGAGGGTCTCCAGGCGATCGATGGCGGCGTCGGGCGTCAGGCGTTCGGTCATGGCGCGACTATAGGCCCAGCGCCTTGACCAAAGAAGGCGACCTCACGTCTCGGGCGTATCGGCGAGAGGCTCCCAGTGGGTGGGGTAGTCGACCTGCGTCAGGTAGAGCGCATGGGCGGGGCCGACCGTGCCGCAGGCCTTGCGGTCGCGCTTCGCGAGGGCTTCCGCGAGGTCGTCCGCCGTCCACAGGCCCTCGCCCACCAGTTTCAGCGTACCGACCATGGAGCGCACCTGGTTGTGCAGGAAGGAGCGCGCGTCCAGCCGGCATTCGATGCCGGTGTCCGTCCGTGCCACGTCGAAGCGGTCGAGGTTGCGGACCGGCGACTTTGCCTGGCATTCGGTAGAGCGGAAGGTGGTGAAGTCGTGCCGGCCGATCAGCAGGCGCGCTGCCTCCCGCATCCGGTCGTCATCCAGGGCTTTGGGCGACCACCAGGCGCGCAGGCGATCCAGTGTCAGCGGCGGACGGCGGTCGATGATGCGGTAGAGATAGTGGCGGCGGACCGCCGAGAAACGCGCGTCGAAATCATCCGGCATCTTCTCGGCCGCCAGAACGGCGATGGCCTCGTCCTTGAGGTAGCGATTGGTGGCGTCGCGGACGACGCGGTTCGGCCAGTCGCGGGTCAGGTCGACATGGGCGACCTGGCCGGTGGCATGGACGCCGGCATCGGTCCGGCCGGCGCCGCCGACCGCCACCGCCTCGCCGGAAAAGTCGCCGATGGCGCGAACGAGCTCGCCCTGGACGGACTTGCCGAAACTGGCGCCCTGCATCTGCCAGCCGAGATAGGCGCCGCCGTCATATTCGATGGTCAGCTTGTAGCGCGGCATTACCCGAAGACCGCGCCGGGCCCGATCTTGGCGCCGTTGAGGAAGTCCGCCGCCTTCATCGCCTTCGCCCCGGCGCGCTGCACTTCGACGAGACGCAGGGCGCCCGTGCCGCATGCAACGGAGAGATCGTCCGAAAGGAGCGTTCCCGGCGGGCCTGATCCTGCCACCAGGGCGGTCCGCAGCACCTTCACCCGCTCCGGGCCCTTGCCGAGATCGGCCTCGAACCAGGCGCCGGGGAAGGGCGAGAGGCCGCGGACCTTATCGTGGATCTCGCCGGCAGGCCGCTGCCAGTCGATACGGGCCTCTCCCTTGTCGATCTTGTCCGCATAGGTGACCCCGTCCACCGCCTGTGGGGCAAAGGCGAGGGAGCCGCGGTCAAGGGCCGCCAGCGCCCGGACCATGAGGTCGGCGCCGAGGACGGCCATGCGGTCGTGCAACTCCTGCGCCGTCATTGCAGGACCGATGGCGATCTTCTCGACCATGGCGACGGGGCCGGTATCGAGCCCCTCATCCATCTTCATGACCATGACGCCGGTCTCGGCGTCACCCGCCATGATGGCGCGCTGGATCGGCGCGGCGCCGCGCCAGCGCGGCAGCAGCGAGCCGTGCAGGTTGAGGCAGCCGAGGGCCGGGGCGTCGAGCACCTCGCGCGGCAGGATGAGGCCATAGGCGACGACGACGGCGACATCGGCGCCGAGGCCGGCGAAGGCGCTCTGGGCGGCGGCGTCACGCAGGGTCCGCGGCGTGAAGACCGGGATACCGAACCCCTCGGCCAGGCGATGGACGGGCGACTTCTGCTCCGCCATGCCGCGTCCCGCGGGCTTCGGCGCCCGCGTATAGACCGCGACGACCTCGTGGCCCTGGCCGATGATCTCGGAGAGCGTCGGCACGGCGAAATCCGGCGTGCCCATGAAGACGACGCGCAGGCTCACGCCAGGGCCTCGCGCTTGGCGGCCTTGGTATATTTCTTGATGACCCGTTCGCGCTTCAGGCGGGAGAGATGGTCGATGAAGAGCACGCCGTTGAGGTGATCGATCTCGTGCTGGACGCAGGTCGCCATCAACCCGTCGCAGTCGAGCTCCTGCGCCTTCCCATCGAGGTCGAGATAGCGCACGCGGCAGCGGGCTGGCCGCTCGACCTCCTCATAATATTCGGGAATCGACAGGCAGCCTTCCTCATAAAGAGAGAGCTCGTCCGACTGCCAGACGATCTCCGGATTGATCAGCACCACCGGCTTCTTCGGCTCGTCCTTGCGGGCGAGGTCGATGGTGACGACGCGCCGGGGCACGGCGATCTGGATGGCGGCAAGGCCGATGCCGGGGGCATCGTACATCGTCTCCAGCATGTCCTCGACGAGTGTCCTGACCGTGGAATCGACGGCGGCGATGGGCTCGCAGACGAGCTTCAGCCGCGGATCGGGAAGGACGATGATCTCGCGCAGGGCCATGGGAGTGTCTTGCTGCCGGAAGGTTTTCGGATCGGAACGCGTCGCCAAGGCCTGAGTTAAGCGTCCCCGTGGGCAGGGTCAATGTGCGGGCTCTTACCGGCCGGCCGGCAAGGGCCCGGAGCGTGCGGTCAGGCGGCCCGACGCTGCTCCGCGGACGCCGCGTCTCACGCCGCCTAGAGCCGTGAGCAGGCAAGCCTCTTTGCATGTGCATAACGGCCCCGTCCCCATCACGGGCGGCCGCGCTGGCATCGCTGCCCATGATGTGGTCAGATCTACACTTTCCGCCACGGAATCAGGCTGGCGGAGTGAAGTCCAAGACGAGTGGAGACAACACCATGACCATCGACCGCAGGCAGTTCACGGCATTGGCCGGCGCATCCGGTCTCGCCGCGCTCCTGGCGCCCGGCGCGGCTTTCGCCCAGACGAAGCAGTTCTTCCGCATCGGCACCGGTGGCACGGCGGGCACCTATTATCCGATCGGCGGACTCATCGCCAACGCCATCTCCACCGCCACGCTGGACGCCTCGGCGGTCGCCACCAACGGCTCCGTCGCCAATGTCAACGGCATCGTCGGCGGCTCGATGGAATCGGGCTTCAGCCAGTCGGACGTGGCGAGCTGGGCCCATTCGGGAACCGGCGTCTATCAGGGCCGGCCGAAGGTCGAGATCCTGCGCGCCATTGCCAATCTCTATCCGGAATCCCTGCATGTCGTGGTCAAGAAGGGCCTCAACATCCGATCGATCGCCGACCTCAAGGGCAAGCGCATCTCCATCGACGAACCGGGTTCGGGCTCGATCATCAACGCCAAGGCCATCCTCGCCGGCTACGGCATCCGTGACGGCGAGTATCGCGCCGAGAACCTGAAGCCGGGCCCCTCGGCCGAGAAGCTGAAGGATGGCGGGCTCGACGCCTTCTTCATGACGACCGGCTGGCCGACTGCAGCCCTGACCGAGCTCGCCACGACGACCGGCATCGAACTGCTGCCGATCGAGGGCGAGCCGGCGAAGAAGATCATGGCGGAGTTCAAGTTCTTCGCCGAGGACATGATCCCCGACAACGCCTACAAGGACGTCAAGGGCGTCAAGACGCTTGCGGTCGGCGCCCAGTGGGTGACCTCGACCCGGATGAGCGCCGATGTCGTCTATGAGGTCACCAAGGCGCTGTGGAGCGACAAGACGCGCGCCCTGCTCGATGCCGGCCATGCCAAGGGCAAGGCCATCCGCAGGGAGACCGCGCTGCAGGGACTTGGCATTCCGCTGCATGACGGCGCGGCGCGCTTCTACCGGGAAGCAGGCCTGCTGCGCTGAGCGGCACCGGCGTGACGCCTTGACCAGTCCAGGCCGCGCGGCTACCGCGCGGCCTTCTCATTCGGGACATGCGGGTCCCCGACATCGACGAGGCGGCCCATGAAGTCCGAAGCGCTGGATCCGAACGCCATCCAGAAGCTCGAGGAGGAGTTCGATTCGGAGGTCCGGTTCCGGCCGCTCCTGCCGGCGACGGCCTGGCTCGTGGCCGGCCTGCTCTTCGCCCTCTCGGCCTTCCACTACTATACCGCCGGCTTCGGCCTGCTGCGCGAGGCGACCCATCGCGGCATCCACATGGCCTTCGTGCTGGGGCTGATCTTTCTGGTCTTCCCGCTCCTGAAGCGTGACCACCGGACCCCGCCGCAGTCCGGAGTCCTGGCCCCCGGCGGCATCGCTCTCTACGACTGGCTTCTGGCGGCCGGCGCCGTGGTGGCCAGCCTCTACATGCCGTGGATCTACGACGATCTCGCCTTCCGTGTCGGCAATCCCGAGCCGCTCGACGTCGCCATGGCGACCATCGCCATCCTCGTCCTGCTGGAGGCGACGCGGCGCAGTGTCGGCTGGCCGCTGCCCATCATCGCCGTGACCCTGATGGTCTATGCCATGTACGGCCAGTCGCTGCCGGGGATCCTCGCCCATCCCGGCAACAGCTGGTCGGCGGTGGTCAACCACCTCTATCTCACCAGCAACGGCATCTACGGCATCGCGCTGGGCGTGGTGGCGACCTATGTCTTCCACTACGTGCTGTTCGGGGTGCTGGCGACGCGCATCGGCCTCGGCCGGCTGTTCATCGACCTCGCCACGGCGCTGGCCGGCCGCTATTCCGGCGGGCCCGCCAAGGTGTCGATCTTCGGCTCGGCCATGTTCGGCATGATCTCGGGCTCGTCGATCGCCAACACGGTGACGGTCGGATCGCTGACGATCCCCGCGATGATGCGCCTCGGCTATCCCCGCCACATGGCGGCGGCGATCGAATCCACCGCCTCGACCGGTGGCCAGATCACACCGCCGATCATGGGGGCCGCCGCCTTCCTGATGATCGAGTTCCTCAACCTGCCCTATCAGTCCATCGTGCTGGCGGCGCTCATTCCCGCCTTCATGCACTTCTTCGGCGTGTTCTGGCAGGTGCATTTCGAGGCGAAGAAGAACGGCCTGAAGGGCATTCCCGCCGCCGACCTGCCCAAGGCGCGCGAGGTCATCGCCCGCGACTGGCCGGCCGCCATCCCGCTTTTCGTGCTGCTGATGGTGCTGTTTTCGGGCTTCACGCCCTATCTTGCCGCCTTCTGGGGCATCACCGCCTGTGTCCTCGTCGGCTTCACCCGCCGCAATCCGGTGGTCGCCGTCACGTTCCTGGTGGTGATGGTTGCCGCAGCGGCGGCGGGCCTGCTGTCGGAGGGCTGGGCGACGGTCGCCATCGTCGTCGGCGTCGCCGCCGTTTCGGCCGCCTTCGCGCTGCGCGACGCCGAAGGCAAGTTCCTCACCGCCGACATGGTCGATGCCTTCGTGGTCGGAGCCAAATACGCCATCGCGGTCGGCGCCGCAGCGGCCACCGTCGGCATCATCGTCGGCATCGTCACCCTGACCGGCGTCGGCTTCAAGATCTCGAACATCGTCACCAGCTTCGCCGGCCAGCTTGCCGGTATCGTCGGATCGGTCCTGCCGGCCTGGGCCTTCGACGCCAAGGGCATGACGCTGTTCTTCACGCTGGTGATGACGGCGGTGGTCTGCATCCTGCTCGGCACCGGCGTGCCGACCACCGCCAATTACATCATCATGGTCACGGTCGCCGCACCGTCCCTCGCCCTGCTTGGCGTCGAGCCCATCGTCGCCCATTTCTTCGTCTTCTATTACGGCGTGCTCGCCGACATCACGCCGCCGGTGGCGCTGGCCGCCTATGCCGCGGCCAGCATGGCCGGGGCCGATCCGTTCAAGACCGGCAACACCGCCTTCCGCCTCGGCCTCGCCAAGGCCCTGGTGCCCTTCGTCTTCGTCTATGGGCCGGCGCTGCTGATTGTCACGAAGGGTTTCACCTGGACCGACTTCATCGTCACAGCGCTGACCTGCGCGCTCGGCGTCTTCATCCTGGCGGCGGCGCTCACCGGCTTCGCACTCGTGCGCATGCCGCTGTGGCAACGCCTGTCGCTTGGCCTCTCGGGGCTGCTGCTGATGGCGCCGAACCTCACCGTCAGCCTTGTCGGTATCGCCGTGGCGGTGCCGGCCGGCCTCGCCCAGATCGCCGCCAGCAAGCGCGCGGCGGCGACGACCACGACCGGCTGACGGCAACGGGGAACCGCCGGGCCGCGTGTCGCGTTACCTCCGGCCATTCCCGGAGGTTCCGATGCCCGAGACGCTCATCGCCATGGTGCGGGCCGACCTCCTGCCGCATCTGCTGGCGCTGGCCGTCGCCTATGTCCTGGTGCTGCCCATCGGCTGGGACCGCGAGAAGGAGGACCGCAGCGCGGGCCTCAGGACCTTCCCGCTGGTGGCTATTGCCTGCTGCGGCTTCGTCCAGGCGGCGGAGTTGAAATACGGCGCCCATCCCGACGCCATGGGCAAGATCGTCGAGGGACTGATCACCGGCATCGGCTTCATCGGCGGCGGCGCCATCCTCAAGCAGGGCGCTTCGGTGCGCGGCACCGCGACCGCCGCCAGCCTGTGGGCGACGGGCGCCATCGGCACGGCGGTCGGCCTCGGCGCCTATGGCATCGCCGCGCTGGTGGCCGTCTTCACGATCACCACGCTTAAATGGCTGACGCCGCTGAAGGAGGAGACGCGGGAGGAGGTGGTTGCCAAGCCGGACGAGGGCGGTGACACGCCGCGTTAGCCCGGCGGCAAGCGGGCTGGAGCGGGTGAAGGGAATCGAACCCTCGTATGCAGCTTGGGAAGCTGCCGTTCTACCATTGAACTACACCCGCGCCGGGTGGGGTACGCCGCCTGGCGGCGGACACTCTCCCGTCCGCCGGAGGCATCACGGCGCCCCGGTGGACAACTGTGTAGCCGTTCCGGCCCCCGTCGATCAAGCCCGTGGCGCGCGCCCGGTGGCCGGGCGGGTGAGGCCCGGGTTACTCGCCGGCGATGACGGCGGCGACACCCTGGTTCAGAGTGTCCAGTCGAGGCTGTCGCGCCGGATCGAGCGCGAGACGACCTGGGACGTTGAGCCGTTGATCATGGAGGCCGCGTTGCCGGGGAGGTCCCGGCGCGGCATGCGAACCATGAGGCTGAGTGCATTGGCGCCGGGGATCGGGGCCGCCGACGCGGTGAGGTTGCATGTCGGAGACCTGGGAACGGCCATGGGGAACACCGAGGGTCGGCTCCATTCCTTATCGTTCTGGTACCGTTACGTAACAGCCTCGGCTTTCCACGCATACGCTCCGAAGGTCCCTGGTGAAACGCTTCGGGGACGAGGGAGGAAGCGACCCATGAAAGTTTATTGCACAGCAACCGCCGTTGGCCTTGCCGTCAGCCTGTTCGTCCCCGCGGGCCCCGCCTTGGCGCAGGATGCCGATCCGACGCCGATCGTCGAGATCATGAGGGCCTTGGCCGGTCCGGGGATCCATCGCCCGAGCGGCGCGAAGTGACGTTGCTATGCCGGCGAGTTCGTGGCGCCGGCCTTGCGCAGGCGCTGTCCAAGGCGGTGATCCTGACGCGCAATTCGCAGGCGCTCATCCGCTTCTCGGTCGGTGGCGGCAAACCTGCCGTGGCCGACGGTTCCCGCGGGGGCAACGGCGGCCTGTCGTTCCGCATCGATGCCGACGGCCCCGGCCAGACCGAGTTCGTGATGGTCAACGCGCCCGTCAATTTCGCGCGGACTCCCGCACAGATGCTCGGCTTCCTCGAGGCCCGCCGCCCCGGCGCCAACGGCCAGATGGATCAGGAGCGGGTGCGCGCCTTCACGGAGGCCAATCCGGAAACGGCGGGACAGGCGCGCTACCTCGCCAGCAAGCCGATTCCTTGCTCGTGGGTTGGCGTGACCTACTGGGCGCTTCATGCCTATACGCTGACGAACGCCAATGGTGCGTCCCAGGTGGTCAAGTTCCGGATGGATCCTCTCGACGGCGCCGTGAACCTGACCGATGACGAGGCCCGCGCGCGCCCGCGCGGCTTCCTCGCCGACGAGCTCGTCGGCCGGCTCGCCGCCTCGAGGCCCGCCGGTTTCACGATGGTCGCGATCATCGAGCGTCCCGGAGACCCGACCAACGACGTGACACGCCAGTGGGATGGCGAGGACAGCCGCCCCACCGTCGAGCTCGGCACGCTGCATGTCCGCGCGCCGGCCGAGGCGGCACGCTGCGACGGCACGATCTTCGCCCCGACGATCCTCGCCGACGGCATCACGGGACCGGCTGACGATCCGATGTTCGCGATCCGCACCCCCGCCTATGCGATCTCGATCACCAAGCGGCAGAACTGAGCGCTGCGCGCCGGCGACGGCCCGCCACTCCGCATGAGAAGCGGCCCGCGGCGACAACCGCGGGCCGTTCCATGTCGCGATGAGGAGACCGCGGCGGGCGCTACTGCGTCAGCCGAACGCTGGTCGTGCTTCCCGACGAGGATGACAGGCCGCTGTTGGTCGAGAGCCTCCAGTCGAGGCTGTTGAAGATGATCGTGTTGGAGACGATCTGGATCCGCGAACCGTTGACGGTGGAGGTCGAGTTCCACGTGAGGTCGCGGCGCGGCAGGTAGATGAGACCGGATATCTCCTCGCTTACCGAGGAGTTAAATACATACTGGGTCGTGTTCGTGCTGGTGCTCGGCTCGAACATGAGGATGTTGGCATAGGGGCCGGTGGTCGGGGCGGAGAGCCTGGCGGTGAGACCGCCGTTGAAGCGGATCTCCGAATTGGTGTCGGGGAAATAGAAGGTGACGCCGGTCCCTTCGATGATCGCGTTGGAATTGATCACCATCCGGCCCTTGATGATGTGCAGGCCCGGTTGGAACACGATGCGCGGTGCGCCGTTGAAGTTCAGGTCGCACCAGACTGACCCAGCCGGCATGGTGTGGAACCCGCCACCGGGTGGCGGGTCATAGACCCGCTTCGTATTGGTACAGCTTCCGACCGAAGGCTTAGGCAGTTTGCCGTCATAGGGATCGCTGGCCGCTGCGCAATTGGTTTGAATCGGCAGGGGGCTTGAAGTATTCTTGATGATATTGCCGCCCTGAATGCAGAAAGTCTTCAGGTTCAGCGTGGTGCCGGCGTTGAAGATGGCGGCGGGGGACGCGGTAGAGCGGACGTGAACCTCGCAGTCCGGCGCGTTGATCCTGGCGCCGGAATTGACCAGCAGAGCCTGCGATGTGTTCGGGGCGAGCGCGAAAATGCAGGGCAGAGCCGCACCCCCCGTCGAGGTGGTCGTGCGAATGGCGGTCGCCTTGGCCGAGATGGCGACGGCACTGGTGCCGACCACTGCCATCAGGGTCGTGGGAATCGTCGCTGTTGCCGTTCCCGAAACCGCATTCCCGTCGAGCGCGAAACGCGCGGTCGCACCGGCGACGGTGGACTGACCCTTGAAGTAGTTCGCTGCGGTCGTGAGTTCGGCGCCGTTGGTGCGGGCGCCTGCGAGCACGGAGGCGTCGAGCGTCGCCTGGAGCACGGCCGTCTGCTGAGCAATGCGCGAATAGTCGACACCGGCGCCGACCGTAGCGAGGAGAGGCAGGGCGGCGAGGGCGAAGGTTATCGCGATGTTGCCGCTGGTTTCCGGAATGAAGCGTTTAAAAAAGGTCGTCAACACAGGGAACTCCCCGAACGTTTGAATCATGACGTGTCATCATGCTGTCGACCGGTGAATCGGCGTTTAATGAAGGGTAGCATTTGCCCGGCGTCTCAACCGAGGATACGCCTTGGTGAATACAGCATTAATCATCATCTCGGCGCACTGGGGCGATGTCGGCCTTGCCGATGCTGCTGCAAGAGCGGCGGGTGCGGCCCGATGCGCGGGTTACAGGCGCTCTGGCCGTCGGCCAGGACAAACGGCCCGCGGCGGCGGCCGCGGGCCGTTCCATGCAGGCGGCCATGAGGAGCTTGGGGACCGGCCGCCCCGCCGCCCGGCGGCACCGCTCTTGCCCGGCGGCAGCCTTGTCCGGACGGACCAGTGCCGGGATGCGTCCACATCCCGGCGGGCCGCCGCCGTCCCGTTCCGGAACATCCGGCCGCCCTTGCCACGTGCCTCGCAAGGGCAGGGCCCGGACGCGGGTTTCGTGCCATCACGGCCTGTCCCGCTTGCGGACGGGGTGAAGGAACCGTAAACGCCGCGCGTGACCCTCCCGGCCCTCCCCATCGACGCCGTCCTTCCCGCCCTGAAAGCCGCGCTGGCGGCGGGGCCGCGCGCCGTGGTCGTCGCCCCGCCGGGGGCCGGCAAGTCGACGCGGGTGCCGCTGGAACTGATGGCCGAGTCCTGGACCGGGACGGGGAAGATCCTGGTGCTGGAGCCGCGCCGGATCGCCGCCCGCGCCGTCGCCGACCGCATGGCCAGGACGCTCGGCGAGGAGGTCGGGGGACGGGTCGGCCTGAGGGTGCGCTTCGGCTCGAAGGTTTCGGCGCGGACGCGGGTCGAGGTCGTCACCGAAGGGATCTTCACCCGCATGATCCTCGACGATCCCGCGCTGACCGGCATCGCCGCCGTGCTCTTCGACGAGTTCCACGAGCGCAGCCTCGATGCCGATCTCGGCCTCGCCCTTGCCCTCGACGCCCAGGGTGCCCTGCGCGAGGACCTGCGCATCCTCGTGATGTCGGCGACGCTGGACGGGGCGCGGGTGGCGCGGCTCCTCGGCGGTGCGCCGCTGATCGAGAGCGCCGGGCGCGCCTTTCCTGTCATGACGCGCCATGTCGGCCGCGACCCCGCGGCCCGGCTCGAGGAGGAGGTGGCGCGGGTGGTGCGCCGGGCGCTCGCCGAGGAAGCCGGTTCGGCGCTGGTCTTCCTGCCCGGCGCCGCCGAAATCCGCCGCACCGCCGATCTTCTCGCCGCGACCGTGAAGGATCCGGCGGTCGACATCGTGCAGCTCTTCGGCGCCCTCGACCGCGAGGTCCAGGACCGCGCCATCGCGCCCGCGCCCGCGGGGCGGCGCAAGGTGGTGCTGGCGACCTCTATCGCTGAGACCTCGCTGACCATCGAGGGGGTGCGGGTGGTGGTGGATTGCGGCCTCGCCCGCGTCCCGCGCTTCGAGCCGGATCTCGGGCTGACGCGGCTGGAGACGGTGCGCGTGTCGCGCGCCGCCGCCGACCAGCGCCGCGGCCGCGCCGGCCGCACCGAGCCGGGCGTCTGCTACCGGCTGTGGGACGAGGCGCAGGAGGGGGCCTTCCCGGCCTATGCGACGCCGGAAATCCTCGCCGCCGACCTCTCCTCCTTCCTGCTTGACTGTGCCGCCTGGGGCGTCACCGATCCCGCGACGCTGGGCTTTCTCGATCCGCCGCCCAGGCCGGCGCTGAACGAGGCCCGCGCCCTGCTGGAGAGCCTCGGCGCCCTTGATGCCGTCGGCTGCATCACCGCCGAGGGCAAGCTCTTGCGCGGCCTGCCGCTGGCGCCGCGTCTGGCGCGCATGGTGGTGGATGCCAGCGCCCGCGGCGAGGGGCGGCTGGCGGCCGATCTTGCCCTGCTCGTCTCCGAACGCGGTCTTGGCGGCGACGATGTCCATCTCGGCCACCGCCTCGACCGGCTCAGGACCGACCGCTCGCGCCGCGCCGAGGATGCGCGGCGGATGGCGGCGGGCTGGCTGGGCGACGTGACTTCCGCGCCTGATACCGGCTCCGGGCCGGAGCGGGCCGGCGCCGTGCTGGCGCTCGCCTTCCCCGACCGCATCGCCCGGGCCCGCGGCAAGGAAGGCGACTTCGTCCTCGCCAACGGTCGGGGCGGTTCGGTGGATGCGGCCTCGCCCCTGGCGCGCGAGTCCTTCCTGGCGGTGGCGGAGATCGGCGGCGTCGCGGCCCGGGCCCGCATCCTCTCCGCCGCGCCGATCAGCCTCGCCGAGATCGAGGAGGGATTCGCCGACAGGATCGAGACGCGTGAGGAGGTGACCTTTGACAGGGGAGCGGCAGCTTTGCGGGCGCGGCGCGTGCGCCGCCTCGGCGCCGTGAGCCTCGGGGAGCAGACGCTCGCCGTGCCGCCGACCGAGGCGAGCGCCCGGGCGCTCGCCGAAGGCATCGCGCAGCTCGGCCTTTCCCGCCTGCCCTGGTCGAAGCCGCAACTGGCGCTGCGCCACCGCATCTCCTTCCTGCGCCGCGTCGACGAGACTTTTCCCGATCTCTCCGACGATGCCCTCGCCGCCACCGTCGCCGACTGGCTGGTGCCGCATATCCTCGGCAGGACGGCCCTGGCGCAGATCGGCGCCGATGACCTGGGCAACGCCCTTGACCAATTGGTCCCGTGGGACCTGAAACGGCGGATCGACACCGATCTGCCCAGCCATTTCGACGCGCCTTCCGGCCAGCGCCATCCGATCACCTATGAGGGCGAGGAGCCGGTCCTGTCGATCCGCGTGCAGGAACTGTTCGGGCTCGCCGTGCATCCGAGCGTCGCCCGCGGCAAGATCCCGCTGGTGGTGGAGCTCCTGTCACCCGCCCATCGTCCGGTGCAGGTCACCCGCGACCTGCCTGGCTTCTGGAAGGGCTCCTACCAGGCGGTGAAATCAGAGATGAAGGGCCGCTATCCCCGCCATCCCTGGCCGGATGATCCTGCCGCGGCGGCGGCGACGCACCGGGCCAAGCCGCGGGGGACGTGAGGGGCGGCCCAACGACCCGTCCGCGGTGAGGCGCACGGCACAGTGCAAGTGCGTCGTTCGAGGCAGGGCTGCTCGTGCAGCGACAGGCCGGAGCCTCACGGCGTGATGAGGATGGCCCCTGTGGTGGCCCGCGCCTCCGCCGCCCTGTGGGCCGCGGCGATGTCGGCAAGAGCGAAACGCGCGCCGATGTCGACGGCGACATGCCCCGCGGCGATGGCGGCGAAGAGCTCGGCGGCATTCTCGCGGAACACCGCGGGGTCGGCATTGTGCGGGAAGACCGAGGGACGGGTGAGGAAGAGACAGCCCTTCTTGTTGAGGAGTTCCGGATGGATGTCCGGCGCCGGCCCTGAGGCCGCGCCATAGGAGACCATGAGGCCGAAGGGCTGGATGCAGTCGAGGGACTTCAGGAACGTGTCCTTGCCGACGGCGTCATAAACCACCCGCGCCTTGCGGCCGCCGGTGGCGGCGAGCATCGCCGCCGGCCAGTCCTCCTGCCGGTAGTCGATGGCGTGGTCGGCGCCGATGCGCCTCGCCAGCGCGCATTTCTCCGGTCCGCCGGCGGTGGCGATGACTTCGGCGCCGAGCGCCTTGCCCCAGCGCACCAGGATCTGACCGACGCCGCCTGCCGCCGAATGGACGAGAATGAGGTCGCCGGGCGCGACCCGGTGGGTCTTGCGCAGCAGGTACTGGGCGGTCAGCCCCTTGAAGATGAGCGTCGCGGCAGCCTCGTCCGAGACGTCGGCGGGCAGTTTCACGAGGCGCTCGGCCGGCACGATGCGGCGGTCGGCATAGGCACCGATGCCGGCATTGATATAGGCGACGCGGTCTCCGGGGGCGACGGCGGTGACGTCCGGCCCGACGGCCTCGACCACGCCGGCCGCCTCGTGGCCGAGCCCGGTCGGCGTGGGCAGCGGATAGGTGCCGCGGCGCTGGTAGACGTCGATGAAGTTGAAGCCGATGGCGGTCTGGCGCAGTTGCACCTGCCCCGGGCCGGGCGGCGGCAGGTCGAGCGTCTCGATCGCCATCACCTCGGGGTCGCCGAAGCTGTGAAGCTGGACCGCGCGTGCCGTCGCCATGGGCGTGTCTCCCTCGTGTCGTCTCTCGTTGCCGCTTTCGGCGGAGCGCGATGCTATGCCATGGCGCAGGGCGCGCCGCCATCCGGCCGTCTTGCCATGGCCGTCGTCTTTGTCGACAAACACGGGGCGGAGGAATGCCATGACGAAGACGCCACGCTCGGTCGCCATCATCGAGGTCGCCCCGCGCGACGGGCTGCAGAACGAGAAGGTCATGGTCTCGACGGAGGACAAGATCAGCCTCGTCGAGCGCTCCTTCGCCGCCGGCTTCCGCCACGTCGAGGCGGTGTCCTTCGCCAATCCGAAGCGGGTGCCGCAAATGGCGGATGCGGAAGGCGTGATGGCAGGTCTCGGGCCGCGCCGGGCCGGCCGCAACCTGATCGGCCTCGCCCTCAATGCGCGCGGTGCCGAGCGGGCCGTGGCGGCGGAGTGCAGCCAGATCAATTATGTCGTGGTGGCTTCCGAGACCTTCGCCAACCGCAACCAGAACGCCTCGGTGGAGGATCTGGTGAAGGGCACGCGCGAGGTCGCGGCCATCGCGCGCGCGGCGGGCGTGCCCCTGTCCATCTCCCTCGCCACGGCCTTCGGCTGCCCCTTCGACGGCGAGGTGCCGGTGGAGCGGGTCATGGGGATCGTCGAAGAACTCCTGCAGAGCGATCCCTTCGATATCGGTTTCGCCGACACGATCGGCTGCGCGGTGCCGCCGCAGGTGACGGAGATGCTGGGGCGCGCGCGCGCGATGTCATCCACGGTGAAGTGGCGCTGCCATTTCCACGACACGCGCAATACCGGCGTCGCCAATGCCATCGCCGCGGTGGAGGCGGGGGTCGACTTCCTCGACGCCTCGACCGGCGGGGTCGGCGGCTGTCCCTTCGCCCCCGCGGCGACCGGCAATGTCGCGACCGAAGACCTTGTCTATGTCTTCAATCGCATGGGAATCGAGACCGGCCTCGCCATCGACAGGCTGCTCGACACCTCGCGCTGGCTCGCCGGCGTGCTCGGCAAGCCGCTGCCCTCGGCCCTCGGCCGCGCCGGCGTGTTCCCGGCCCGGGCGGCCTGACATGACCCCTTTCACCCTCGAGGAACTCACCGCTGCCCATGCCCTGGTGCGGACGGCCATGCCGCCGACACCCGCCTTCGCCTGGCCGCTGCTCGCCGCCCGCTATGGCTGCGAGGTCGTCGTCAAGCACGAGAACCACACGCCGACCGGCGCCTTCAAGGTGCGCGGCGGGCTCGTCTATGTCGACCGCCTCGCGCGCGAGCGCCCGCACGTCAAGGGCATTGTCTCCGCCACCCGCGGCAATCACGGCCAGAGCCTCGCCTTCGCCGCCCGGCGCGTCGGCCTGCCGGTGGTCATCGTCGTGCCGCACGGCAATTCGGTGGAGAAGAATGCGGCGATGAAGGCCTTCGGTGCCGAACTGGTCGAGCATGGCCGCGACTTCGACGAGGCGCGGGCGCGGGCCGTGGAGATCGCCGGCGAGCGTGGCTACGAATTCGCCGCCTCCTTCCAGCGCGACCTCGTCATGGGTGTCGGCACCTATGCGCTGGAGCTGTTCACGGCCCACCCGGATCTCGACGTCGTCTATGTGCCGATCGGCCTCGGCTCTGGAATCTGCGGCGTCATCGGCGCCCGCGATCTCCTCGGTCTTGCGACCGAGGTCGTCGCCGTCGTGGCCGAGAACGCCCCCGCCTACGCGCTGTCGCTGGCGGCGGGGCGGGTGGTGGAGACCAATGACGCGACAAGCTTTGCGGACGGCATGGCGGTGCGGATCCCCAACGCGGAGGCTTTCGCGCTGATCGCCCGCGGCGCGGCGCGCTGCGTCACGGTCTCCGAGGACGCCATCGCCGAGGCGATGCGCGTCTACTGGACCGATACCCACAATGCGGCCGAGGGGGCAGGCGCCGCCGCGCTCGCGGCGCTGGCGCGGGAGGCCGGTGGGCTCAAGGGCCGGAAGGCGGGGGTCATCCTGTCGGGCCAGAACGTCGACCTGTTGGTGATGAGCGCGGTCCTCGCTGGGAGAACACCCGTGCCGGCCTGATGCGGCGGGCCGCCGGCTTGCGCCGCAGGCCGTCCGATCCCAGCTATGACCGCGGAGATTTTGTGATGATCCATCTGCGCTGGCTCGTGCTCGGCCTGATCGCCTTGCCCTTCCTGGAACTCGCCGCCTTCTTCTTCGTGGCGGGCCAGATCGGCTTTCTCGGCGCCCTGTTCGGGGTTGTCCTCACCTCCTTCCTCGGCATCGTGCTGCTGAAGGGCGGAGCGAAGCTCCTCTTTGCCCAGATGGTGCGTTCGGGCGGCGTCGTGCTGATGAGCGGCGAGGCGGCGCGCAGCGGCATGCTGACCGCCTTTGCGGGCCTCCTCCTCGCCATTCCCGGCTTCGTCACCGACGTGATCGCTGTGATCCTGCTCATCCCGGCGCTGCGCGGCTTTCTCTCCGGCGGCGGCCTGACCCGGACCGGACAGGGCCCGCCACCGCCCGGCGTCGTCGATCTCGAACCCGCCGACTGGCGTGAGGAGCGCCGGCCGCCCGGCGCCGATCCGCGGCTGGGCCCACCGGGCCAGCGCTGATATCGGCCCCCAGCCTTGCCCGCACCGGTCCTCGCGTGCTAGCGAGCCCGCCTCGGATCGATGAGACCACCTCGAAGCCGCCCGACTGCGGCGCCACCGGAGACTTCCTGATGACCCCGAACGGCGACACCGCCCTCGACGCGGCCCCGCAGCTCAATGTGCTCGCCCAATATGTGCGCGACTTCTCCTTCGAGAACCGCAATGCCCCGCGCTCGCTGATGCCGCAGAGCGACCAGCCGGCCATCAATATCCAGATCAACGTCAACGCCAATCCGATGAGCGAGCAGGAGTTCCAGATCGAGCTCACCATCGACGGCGACGCCAAGACCAAGGAAATGACGCTCTTCAAGTTCGAGCTCATTTTTGGCGGCATCTTCCGGATCGCCAACGTGCCGCAGGAGGCCGTTCATCCGATCGTGCTGATCGAGTGTCCGCGCCTTCTCTTCCCCTTTGCCCGCCAGATCATCGCCAATGCGACGCGCGACGGCGGCTTCCCGCCGCTCTATCTCGACCCCGTCGATTTCGCCGCCCTCTATCGCCAGCGCATGGCCGAGACAGGCGGCCAGATGCCGGGCGGCGGGCCGCTGACGCAGTGATCCGTCCCTGAAGGCAGGAACGCGCAAGCCGGGCCCCGTGCCCGGCTTTTTCGCGGGTGGGCCGGGCCACCGCCGATCACCGCGAAGGGGCTGCTCCGCCATGACCGACGCCAGCCTCGATCGTGCCGCCTTCATTACCGCCCATACGCGGCTGATGCCGGTGCCGCATGCACCGGAGATCGTCCTCCACCTCGCCGACGAGGCGACGGCCCTGTGGCAGAAGACCGAGGATGAACTCGGCGAGATCGGCCTGCCGCCGCCCTTCTGGGCCTTTGCCTGGGCCGGCGGCCAGGCCTTGGCCCGCTACATCCTCGACCATCCCGAGATCGTTCGCGGCAAGCGCGTTCTGGATGTGGCGACCGGCTCCGGCCTCGTCGCCATTGCCGCGGCGAAAGCGGGTGCGCGCGCCGTCACGGCGGTCGACATCGACGCCTTCTGCGCCGTGGCCGTCAGGCTCAACGCGGCAGCGAACGGGGTCGATGTGACCGCCGAGACGCGTGATCCCGTCGGCAGCGACGGCGGCTTCGACGTCATCCTCGCCGGCGACATCTGCTACCAGCGCGACATGACCGAGGCGATGATGGAATGGCTGACGCCGCTGGCGGCCACCGGCACCGCCGTGCTGATCGGTGATCCCGGCCGCGCCTACCTGCCGAAGACCGGTCTCGCCAAGCTGGCGGAATATCAGGTGCCGGTGACCCGGGCGCTCGAGGATCTCGCGATCAAGCGGACGGCGGTCTGGGTCCTGGCCGCTTAGCCGGCTGCTCGCAATTCTTTGATCGTGCCGCGGAATTTGCGGGGATGCGCCACAGTGTCGCCGCGACCATCTGATGTCTTGGCGGCGTCGTAACACTGCTACTGAACAAGGGAGGCCACAATGCAACTGACAGCGGAAGTTCGTCCGAGCGCTTTCGAGGGCCGGCCCTTCAAGGTCGTGTTCCGCAAGGCCGATCAGATCGTGGCCGAATGGCCGGTCACGTCGGTCACGGCGGGTGAACAGCGCATCGCCGAGACGCTCGGCGCGCTCGCCTGCGCCAAGGCCCCCAGGGGCACCCCCTGCCATGTCGGCTGATCGCGCCGCCGGGCGCGTCGCTTGACCCGCCCGGTTCCGCGGTGACAGACAGGACGGCATGCAGTCCGACGTCCCCACCGGCGTGAATCCAGCGACACCCCGCATGCCGGCGCCCGGCGGCCCCGTGGCCCGGCTTGCCGGCGTCTGGCGCGACAATGTCGCCCGTCCCGTCCGCGCCGTGCGGGCCGCCTATCTGCCGCTTCTCCTCGTCTATTTCGCCTATGGCGCCCTCGGCATCATCGATGTCGCGCGCGACATGTGGGTGAAGGAGAGCCTGTCGCTGTCACCGGCCGACCTTGCCGGCATCGGCGTCTGGCTCAGCCTGCCCTGGACCATCAAGATGGTCTTCGGCCAGTTGGTCGACAGCGTTCCCCTCTTCGGCTCGCAGCGCCGCGCCTATGTGCTGATCGGCGCTTCCCTCGTCGCGTTCGGCCTGCTGACGCTGGCGGCCTCGGCCGGCGGCCGGCTCGCCACCCTGAGGCCCGACCAGGCCTTCGTCCTCGGCGCCCTTCTCATCGTCCTCGGCGCGGTGATCCAGGACGTCGTCGCCGACGCCATGTCCTCGGAGGTGGTCGCCCGCACGGACGAGACGGGGGAACCGCGCCCCGACTCCGACATCCGCGCCGAGCTCGGCATGGTTCAGGTGCTGGGGCGCCTCGCCCTCGGCATCGGTATTCTCTCGGTTGCCGGGCTTTCCGGCTGGCTCGCCCAGCACCTCACCCGCGAGCAGGTCTTCCTCTGCGGGCTGGTCATTCCCCTGATCTCGGCGGTGGGGAGCCTTGCCGGCCCGGCCGAGACGGCCAGGCCGCAGCCGCTCGACTGGCGGATCCTCGGCGGCGGCCTCGGCTTCGGCGCCTTCGTCGTCTCGGTGGCGCTGGGCGGCGTTCCCTATGCGCAGGAGGTGGTCTTCGTCGGTTCGATGGCCATCGTCCTGACCCTGCTGCACCTGGTCACCCGCGACATCGACCCGAAGACGCGGCGCGCCATCTTCTTCGCCTCGGTGATCATCTTCGCGTTCCGGGCGACGCCCGGCGTCGGCGACGGCTATTTCTGGTGGTCGCTGGACGTGCTGAAATTCGACGAGGCCTTCTACGGCGTGCTGCGCCAGACCGGAGCGGTGCTGGCCATCGCCGCCATGTGGCTGTTCTCCAAGCAGCTCACCGAATATTCGGTGACGACCGTGCTGTTCTGGATCGCCGTCGCCGGCACGATCCTGTCGCTGCCCAATATCGGGCTGTTCTACGGCCTCGCCGACTGGACCCAGGCGAATTTCGGCTTCGGCGCCCGCACCATCGCCATCGTGGATGCGGCGACGTCCTCGCCCTTCGCGCAGCTGTCGATGATCCCGCTCCTCACGCTCATCGCCTATTACGCGCCCGAGGGACGGCGGGCGACATGGTTCGCGCTGATGGCCTCGCTGATGAACCTCGCGCTGGTCGCGGGACAGCTGCAGACCAAGTATCTGAACCAGATCTTCACGGTGGGCCGCGGCAACTATGCCGAGCTCGGCGACCTGCTCATCACCGCGACGGTCATCGGCTTCGTGGTGCCCGTCGCGGTGATCCTGATGTTCCGCAAGCGCGTGTGACGCCTCAGGCGGCGCGGCGGTAGTCCGAGCGCATGAAGACGTGCCACGCGCCGTCGGGCTGGCGGACCTGCCCGCGGAATTCGTAGTGGTCGTCGGACTTCACCTCGATGATGTCCTGATAGGTGTCGGTGGTGCCGTCGCCTGAGAATGACGGGCCATCCGCCTGCAGGGTCAGCACCTTGCCGGTGGCGTCGAGTTCGCCGTCATAGACCCAGAGGTTCGCCATCATCGAGCCGACCCAGCTTCCGACATAACGGCCCTTCGCCGGATCGTAGCCGATGGTCAGCAGCATTCTCGCCGGCCCGCCGGCCGGCATCTCGCCGGTGCTCTCGCCGACGATCCAGAAGCCGCCGAGGGAGGTGAAGGTCTGGCGCCCCTTGAGCTTCTTCCCCGGCTCTTCCGGACAGTCGTGGGCGTAGTCCCAGGTGCCGAGGAAGCGTTGCAGCCAGGCGTGCTCCTTCTGCGGTTCTCCGAACATGGCCTATCTCCTTGGCAGATGGTCTTGCAGGAACGGATCGCGGGCAGGGACCGGCCCCGTCGCGACAGGCGGATAAAACTTAACTGGAATGTTAAGTATTGGCTTCTGTCCTGCCGGTCAAGGGGGAGCGGCGGGACCCGCCGCTCCCGTGCCTCAGCGGCGGAACCAGAACCCGGCGACCATGGCGACGGCGAAGAGCACCAGCACGATGTTGCGGTAGAGCCGGTCCCAGCGGTCCCAGCGGGCCGGGGGAAGCTTCAGGACGTCAAAATCGTCGCCGCGCTGTGCAGCGGCCTCCGGGCGCACGGAGCCCGTGGAAGAGGCCTCTGCGGCCCGTGGCGGGGGCACCGGTGCGAGGTCGATGGTGACGGGCGTCGTCTGGCGACGGGTGTTCGGTTGCTGAATGGACATGGAGAGGCTCGTGAGCGGCCACGGTCGCGATGGCGCGACACCGCCGCCCCTCGAAGAGGTCGGTCGGTCGCGTGGCGGGAGGCGGAAACAGGGCGAAAAGGGGCGGCGGCCGTCAGGCCGGAGGGGCCCGTGCCTCGGGTAGCCGCCGCCGGTCGTCCGGACGCACCGGGGCGCCCGTGGTGGCGGCACCGGCGGACCGGTCGGCGGAAAGTGCAGGAAGGGTCGCCGCGGCATCCGCCACATCCGGCCCGCCGGACCCGTCGGCACGGTCGTCCGCCGTCATGCGGCGCTGGACCGAGGGCGCCTCGCTCTGGCGCAGCACGGCGAGGTCGAAGGCTACCCGCTGCAGAACCGCGCCGTCTTGCAGCGCCACCGGCCGGCGGACATCACCGGACCCGCCGGTGAGCGCCGCCGCGACCAGCAGCAGCGCCGCCAGCCAGAGACAGGCCCGGGCGAGGGCGCTCCTCTCTGGCGGAGCGGAATGGCGGTGCGTGGCGGTCATCATGGCCTGTCGCGAGGGGCGTGCCCTCTCGCTTCTGCCCCGAATCCGGCGAAATTACGAGTTTGCCGCGGGTCGCCGCCAGAATGGATCGAACACCCTGTCGACGCGCTGTTTTCCAACCGTCACGTTTTCGGCTATGATGGCAGCTTATGGCGCCCTCGCGGCGCGAAGCAGAGAGGATTGGACCCTGTCCACCACAACCCTGCCGGGGCCGGCCGCCAGCGTGTCGCCCACCGGGACTTCCAAGGAACATCCCGCTTCCGCGGACGTCCTCCAACTCGTCCTCGACTCCCTGGACGAAAACAAGGCCGAGGAGGTCCAGGCCATCGACCTCAAGGGCAAGACCTCGATCGCCGATGCGATGGTGGTCGCCTCGGGCCGCTCACACCGCCATGTCGGCGCACTGGCCGACTATCTGGTCAAGGCGCTCAAGGACGCCGGCGTGCGCCAGGTGCGCGTCGAGGGCGTGCCGGCCTGCGACTGGGTGCTGGTCGATGCCGGCGACGTCATCATCCACGTGTTCCGGCCCGAGGTCCGCAGTTTCTACAATCTCGAGAAGATGTGGTCCGCGGCCCGTCCGGGCGAAGCGCTGGCGGGCTGACCGTCCGCCGCGTCCCGTCCTCGCCCTTCCCGCTGGGAGCGCCGGCATGCGGCTGATCGTCGTCGCCGTGGGGCGCGCCAAGGCCGGACCCGAGAGCGAGCTTGCCGCCCGCTACCAGGAGCGTGCCGCCAAGGCGGGCAAGGCGCTCGGCTTCCGCGCCGTCGAGACCGTGACGCTGGACGAGAGCCGCGCGGCGGAGGCGGGCGCCCGCAAGGCGGAGGAGGCGGCGGCCATCCGGCGGGTCCGCGCCGGCCGGCTCGTGCTGCTGGACGAACGTGGCAAGAGCCTCGGCAGCGCCGATTTCGCCGCCCTGCTCGGCCGCTGGAAGGATGCCGGCGACGAGGCCACCACCCTTGTCATCGGCGGGCCGGACGGCCTCGATTCCGCGCTTCGCGCCGAGGCGGACCTCGTCCTTGGCTTCGGTGCGCTCACCTGGCCGCACCAGCTCGTGCGCATCATGGTGCTCGAACAGCTCTACCGCGCCGTCACCATCCTCTCGGGCCATCCCTACCACCGGACGTGAGGGACGACGGGGGTTGCGACATGTCGTCCCGCCACCGGCCCGGCGGGGTCGCAAAAGCGGGCCCAAAGCGCGGAAACCGGGCTTTCACGGGTCATTCCGGCACCTGCGCATGCCGGCTTTACGCCGTCATCGAAACTTCATTAAACTGTCACCCATCCGTCGCTGACGGCAACCAGAAGGGTCGCAGCCAGATCGGCCCCCTCCGTCCACCGGGAGTTTGTTCCATGCCCACACGTCGTACCCTTCTCGCCGCCGCGGCGGTCGCCGGCCTGGCATGTTCGCCGGCGCTCGCACAGCAGGCGCGCACGCCCATCACCATGTGGATCGGCGTGACCGGTCCCGCCCAGGAAGAAATCATGCGCTATGCGCAGGAGTTCAACGCCAGCCAGACCCAGTTCGAGGCCAAGGTCGAGTTCCGCGGCCAGTATCCCGAGCAGCGCGCTGCCGCCTTCGCCGCCTTCCGCGCCGGCAACCCGCCCCACATCATGCAGATGTTCGATGCCGGCACCGGCGACATGTTCGCCCTGCCGCGCGCCACCATCCCGGTCTCCGAGGTGATGCAGCGCGCCGGCGTGCAGTTCGACCCGGCCAGCTATATCGGCCCGGCCCGCGGCTATTACTCCCGTCCCGACGGCACGATGAACTCGCTGCCCTTCAACGTCTCGACGGCGGTGATGTTCATCAACAACGACATCTTCACCAAGGCCGGCCTTGACCCGTCGAAGCCGCCGCGCACCTGGCCGGAGGTCATCGCCGCCGCCAACCAGATCCGCGAGCGGAACGCCGCCGAATGCGGCTTCACCACGACCTGGCTCGCCTGGACGATGCTCGAGCAGTACTCGGCCATCCACGACCTGCCGCTCTCCACCGAGGCCAACGGCCGCGGCGGCCTCAACGCGGTGCTGAACTTCAACGATGCGCCGCGCGCCCGCATGATCCAGACCCTGGTCGACGCCTCCCGCAACAAGGCGTTCCAGTATGGCGGCCGCTCGAACGACGCCAACGCGCTGTTCGTCGCCGGCACCTGCGCCATGCTGATCCAGTCCTCGGGTGGCCATGCGGCCATCGCCCGCGACCTGAAGGCGAAGTTCTCGGTGGCGCCGATGCCGTTCTGGCCCGACGTGCTCGCCGAGCCGAAGAACTCGATCGTCGGCGGTGCCTCGCTCTGGGTCTTCAACGCGCCGAACCGTTCGGCCGAAGAGCTGCGCGGCGTTGCCCAGTTCCTCGCCTTCCTGGCGCGCCCGGAGACCTATGTCCGCTTCGCCAAGGCGACCGGCTTCCTCCCGGCCACCAATGCCGCCTTCCAGGCCATGCAGGCCGAGGGCTTCTTCCAGCAGAATGCGGGCCGTGACGTCCCGATCCTGCAGCTGACCCGCGGCACCCCGACCGCCAATTCGTCGGGCTACCGCTTCGGCCGCTGGACCGAGATCCGCGACATGTACCACGAGGAGGTCGAGCGCGCCCTGCAGGGCCAGCAGACCGCCCAGGCGGCCCTCGACAACACGGTGCGCCGCGGCAACGACGCCCTGCGCCAGTTCGAGCGCTCGGTCGGCGCCGCCAACTGATCCGCCATGACCTGCCGCGGGGCGTCCGGCCGATCCGGCCCGGCGCCCCGCGGTGCCTTTTTGCCTGGTGACCGGAGCGGGGCCGGCATCAGGCGGCATTCCCTCCCCCGACGGCCTGACCACCTCGTCGCCGCGCCGGGATCGCGTCAGGGACCCTCATGGAACGCAAGGTCGTCTTTCCGCAGAAGCTGCTGCCCTATCTTCTGCTGGCACCGCAGATTGCCATCACGCTCGTCTTCTTCTTCTGGCCCGCCGGCCAGGCGATCTGGATGTCGACGCTGCTGCAGGATCCGCTCGGCTTTTCCGTCCAGTTCGTCGGTCTGGAGAATTTCCAGGCCGTGCTGCAGGACCCGGCCTATCTCGCGACCATGCAGCGGACCTTCCTGTTCTCGTTCGGGGTCACGGCCCTGTCGATGATCCCGGCCCTGCTGCTCGCGGTGATGGCCGACCGGGTCGTCCGCGGCGCCACCGCCTACAAGACCATTCTCGTCGTTCCCTATGCCATCGCGCCGGCCGTCGCCGGTGCGCTCTGGCTCTTCCTGTTCCAGCCGTCGATCGGCACGATCGCCTATCCCCTGCGGCTGATCGGCATCGACTGGAACCCGCGCATCGACGGCACGGACGCCATGATCGTCGTGCTCATCGCCTCGGCCTGGAAACAGATCGGCTACAATTTCCTGTTCTTCCTCGCCGGCCTGCAATCGATCCCGAAATCGCTGATCGAGGCCGCCGCCATCGACGGTGCACGCGAGATCCGGCGGTTCTGGACCATCGTCTTCCCGCTTCTGTCGCCGACCACGTTCTTCCTGCTGGTGGTCAACCTGACCTATGCCTTCTTCGACACGTTCGGCGTCATCCATGCCGTCACCCAGGGCGGCCCGGGCAAGTCGACGGAAGTGCTGATCTACAAGGCCTGGTATGACGGTCTGATCGCCCAGGATCTCGGCCGGTCCTCGGCCCAGGCGGTGATCCTGATGTTCATCGTCATCGGCCTGACGGTCATCCAGTTCCGCTACATCGAGCGCAAGGTGCACTACTGATGACCGCGCCGCTCGACACCCCCGCGCCGAAGAGCGTCCGCCGCGACTGGATCCCCCATGTCGTGATCGCGATCGGCATCTTCATCACGGCCTTCCCGCTCTGGGTGGCCTTCGTCGCCTCGACCCTGTCCAATCCGGAAATCGCCCAGGCGCCGATGCCGCTGCTGCCTGGCAATCAGGCCGCCGCCAATTACGGCGAGGCGCTGCTGCAGGGCGGCCGCTCCGGCCGGATACTGACGCCGCCGGTCTGGGAGATGATGTTCAACTCGACCGTCATGGCGCTGTCGATCGCCGTCGGCAAGATCATCATCTCGATCCTCTCGGCCTATGCGGTGGTCTTCTTCCGCTTCCCGTTCCGCATGGCCTTCTTCTGGATGATCTTCATCACGCTGATGCTGCCGGTGGAGGTGCGGATCGTGCCGACCATCCAGGTGATCACCAATCTCAACATGATGAACACCTATGCCGGCCTGACCATTCCGCTGATCGCCTCGGCGACGGCGACTCTCTTGTTCCGGCAGTTCTTCCTGACCATTCCCGACGAACTGGTCGAGGCGGCGAAGATCGATGGCGCCGGGCCGATGAAGTTCTTCCGCGACGTGGTGCTGCCGCTCTCCGTCACCAATATCGCGGCGCTGTTCGTCATCCTGTTCCTCTATGGCTGGAACCAGTATCTGTGGCCCCTGCTCATCGGCACCGACGCCCGGATGCAGACCATCGTCATCGGCATGTCGAAGATGATCGATTCGGCGGGCGGGCCGACCGACTGGAACATGGTCATGGCCACCGCGATCCTTGCCCTTCTCCCGCCCGTGCTGGTCGTCATCCTGATGCAGCGCTGGTTCGTGAAGGGCCTGGTCGAAACCGAGAAGTAAGAGGGCCCCATGGCCGAACTCAGCCTCAGCCGCGTCCGCAAGGTCTATCCGGGCGGTGTCGAAGCGGTGAAGGACATCGACATCGCGATCCCCGATGGCGCGCTGTGCGTGCTGGTGGGGCCGTCCGGCTGCGGCAAGTCCACGCTGCTGCGGATGATCGCCGGGCTGGAGACCATCACCGAGGGCGATTGCCGCATCGGCGCCGGCCGTGTCAACGATCTCGACCCGTCGGACCGGGACATCGCCATGGTGTTCCAGAACTACGCGCTCTATCCGCACATGACGGTCTACGACAACATGGCCTATGGCCTGCGCAATCGCGGCACGCCGAAGGACGAGATCGAGGCGCGGGTGCAGGAAGCCGCGCGCATCCTGGAGATTTCGCCCTTTCTCGACCGCAAGCCGCGGGCCCTGTCGGGTGGCCAGCGCCAGCGCGTCGCCATGGGGCGCGCCATCGTCCGCAAGCCGCAGGTCTTCCTGTTCGACGAGCCGCTCTCCAACCTCGATGCCAAGCTGCGCATCCAGATGCGGGTCGAGATCAAGAAGCTGCAGCGGGCGCTGGGGGTCACCTCGGTTTATGTCACCCATGACCAGCTCGAGGCGATGACGCTGGCCGACATCCTCGTCGTGATGTCCAAGGGCCATGTCGAGCAGCAGGGGTCGCCCCTCGACCTCTACGAGAAGCCGGCCTCGACCTTCGTCGCCAGCTTCATCGGCGCGCCGCCGATGAACCTCATTCCCGTTGGCGCGGGTGAGAACGGTCCACAGGCGACGGGCCTCACCGGCGGACGCGGGCTCGCCGTTCCTGCAGGGGGGGCGACGCTGGGCGTCCGGCCCGAACATCTGATGGTGGTCGCCGGACCCGTACCGGACGATGCGCTCGGCATCACCTTCCCGGTTTCGGCGGTCGAGGCGGTCGGTGCCGAGACCTTCGTCTACGGACCGATCGGCGGCAGCGGCCAGGAGATCATCGCGCGCCTGCCGGGTAAGGCGCTGCTGGCGCCGGGCACGCCGGTCTCGGTCGCCGCGACGGCCGAGCACCTCCATCTCTTCGACAGCCAGACGGGCAAGCGCCTCGGACCGTGAGGCCGCCGCAGCCGGTTCCTGCCAGCAAAGGCCAAGGGCATGGCCCTCGTCGGACGCGCGCCCTGCGCCGCGCCTGACGCCCCGTCCTTGCGAGGGCGCTCTCGCGTTGCCATATGCGAGAAGCGCCGGTCAGTCCCGGCGCGCCGGGTGCCTTCGGGGCCCGGTCGATGTCGCTCACACGAGGACTTCGCCATGTCGCGCGTGCCGTCCCTGTCGTCGCCGTTCCTGCTGGGTTTCGATCAGCTGGAACGGGTCCTCGACCGGGTCACCAAGGGGGCCGAGGGCTATCCGCCCTACAATATCGAGCGCATCGCCTCATCGGTCCAGGCGCCCGAACGTCTGCGCATCACGCTGGCCGTTGCCGGCTTCACGCGCCAGCAGCTGGAGGTCACCGTGGAGGAGAACCAACTTCTCATCCGCGGGCGCCAGCAGGACGACACCGAAGGGCGCGACTTTATCCACCGCGGGATCGCGGCACGTCAGTTCCAGCGGGTCTTCGTGCTCGCGGACGGGATGGAGGTCATGGGGGCCGACCTGAAGAACGGGCTCCTCTCCGTCGATCTCGCCCGCCCGGAACCTGAACGGGTCGTGCGGCGGATCGACATCGCCGAGCAGGACTGACCCCAAGGGACCAGCCCGCCGGCACCCAACCTGCCTTTGAAGGAGGTTCGACCGATGAACGACCGTTTCCCCCTCACCCCGGAGAGCCTCGCCCAGCTCGGCGTCGCCAAACTGGCCTATGTGAAGCCGATGCGCTCCGATGAAATCACCCGCATGTTCCCGCAGTCGCCGGCCCTGCCGCCCGGGCTGGACCTCTTCGCGCTGGTCTCGGCGGACGGCATGCCGATCATGGTGAGCGACCGGCGCGAGGATGCCGTCGCCAATGCCTGGGAGAACGAACTGGAGACCGTCAGCCTGCACTGAGGCTGCTGTCCGGCGGGCGGCGCATGCCGTCCGTCAGCCGGCCGCGGCGGCGGCCGAACTCTCGCGGACCTGCCAGAAGCGCAGTACGCGCAGCGCCGTGTTGGTGGTGAGCTTGGCATAGCTCTCCCGTGCCTCTTCCATGCCGGCCGTGGATGTCCCCGCCGAGCCAGGGCGCGTCCGCAGGATGGCGCCGAGGGTCGGCCAGGACAGTCCGGCGGCCCTTGCGAGGATGAGGATCGGATCGGGCCGATCACCAACGAAAAGCCGCTCGACCATCTCCAGCGGCACGCCGCACAGGACCGACAGGCTGCACACCGTCTCGTCAAACTTCCCGGCCTCGGCAAAGGCCTTCAACTCGCTCTCGCCCAGGGCGCCGCGGCTGTGCTGGACGACGATCGTGCGCTGGATCGCAGTATAGTCGCGCGCGCCGTCGGAGACGCCGATGGCGATGCGGTCGGCGACGCCGCCGAGGGCGCCCGACAGCTGGAGCTTTTCGCGGGCGCTCGTCGTGGCGACGAGGCGCTTGCGCACGTTTTCCTTGGCGGTCGAGAGGATGACGCGGAACAGATAGGGCGGGATGTCCTTGCGCAGGCCGACGCATTCGGCCAGCAGGTCGTCGCCCTTGGTGCGCTCGACCAGCGCGTCATAGCCCCTGTCGGAGAAGCGCGCGCCCTCGTTGGCGGCGACGGACATGGCGACGCGCGAGTCCCCCCGCTCCACCAGGACGTCCGTCACGGTTTCGCCGACCGACTTCCGCCCGGCAATGGCCAGCATGTGCTCCTGGCTCTTGGTGCGGGCGATTTCGGCGAGAGTGGCATCGTCGAGCTGTGACGACAGCAGCAGGATGGGGCGTGCAACGTCGATCTCGTCGTCCTGCGCCAGGCTGCGGATGATGGTCTTCGGCGCGCTCATCACCGGAGCCAGCCGTTCGGCCAGTTCCCGGCGGACGGCCTTCTCCATGACGCTCGACAGGCGGACGATGACGTCGTCGAAGAGCTCGATCTGGGATTCGGTGAAGCGCTCGGCATCACGCAGGAACAGGTCGGTCACCCGCCGCAGCGTTTCGACGCGCCGGCCGCTGGTGCCGCGCGAGATCGCATCTTCCAGTTCCTCAATGATCGAAGCCGCCGGCATTTTCGCGCAAAACCCTCATAATGTTCGGGAATTAGGAGCACATCGATGGTATCGCGCGGTCCATTAAAAAGAGGTTGCAAGAAAGCATGAGATACGCGACTTGCGCGATGTTCGCCGGCTCGGGTGGTGCGAGGGCCGGCGATCGGGTCGTTCGGACGCATCTGAAAAACTTCGCGGGACGCGCTTGATGCCCGGAAGGAAATATGTAAAACACGCGCTCCTTGAGCGGCCTCGGCCGCCTCGAGAACCCGGCGGGTGACCCACGATCCGCTCTGTTCCCTGCGGGGACTGATGGGGCCATAGCTCAGCTGGGAGAGCGCTTGCATGGCATGCAAGAGGTCGGCGGTTCGATCCCGCCTGGCTCCACCAACATCCTCCACTCCGCTGCGGCGCTCCACCCGGCCCTTCAGGCGTTTGCCGCGTGCAGAACAGTCGTGCTGTGGCATCGGGCTCAGCCGGGTCGATCCGTGCTAAGGGCTCGCACCATGGTTTGCGACCGATGACTGCGATTCCTGATCCGAAGACGGCTCTCGCGGCCGCAAGGCCTGCCGAGCGCATGCTCCTCGGCCAGGTGTCGCTCGCCCATCTCGTCAGCCATGTCCACATCATGACGGTGCCGGCCCTTCTGCCTCTGCTGCCGGGGCATTTCGGCTCGAGCTTCATCGAGATCGGCGTTGCCCTGACGCTGTTCAATCTTGTGTCGCTGGTCGTCCAGGCGCCGATGGGCTTCGTCAGCGACCGGCTCGGCGCGCGCCCTGTCCTGGTGGCGGGGCTGTTTGTCGGCGGGCTCAGTTTCATCGGGCTGGCCTTGTCGCCCGGTTATGCCATGCTGCTCGTCGCCATGGCGGGGGCGGGGCTCGCCAACGGCGTCTATCACCCGGCGAACTATGCGCTGCTCGCCCGCGGCATCGATGGCGCCCGGATGGGCAAGGCCTTCTCGATCCACACATTCGCCGGCTATCTCGGAACGGCGATCGCGCCGCCGCTGCTGCTCGGCACTGCCGCCCTGCTCGGGGTGTCGCAGGCCTTCGCGGTGGCTGGCCTGCTCGGTCTCGGGGTCGGACTTTTGACGCTCGTCTCCGGCGGAAACGCGCCCGTTGTCCGGCCGGAGCCGCGGGCCGAGGCGGCGGAGGCCGGTCGCCCCCGGCCGCCCCGGGTTCGCCTCATCACCGGCACGGTCATCGGCCTGATGGCCATGTACGTGCTGCTGAGCCTGTCGACCGGCGGGATCCAGTCCTTCTCCGCCTCCGCTCTCGTCATGGGTTACGGCATCGACCTCGCCGGTGCCAATGCCGCCCTGACAGTGTTCCTGTTCATGAGCGCCGGCGGCGTGCTGGCGGGCGGGGCACTCGCCGACCGCACCCGGCGCCACGGCCTGGTCGCGGCCGCCGCCTTTCTCGGGACATCCGTCATCGCCGGCACGATGGCGCTCACCCAGCCCTCGGCGGTGGTGGCGACGCTCCTCCTCGGAGCGGCCGGCTTCCTGTCCGGCATCATCACGCCGTCGCGCGACATGCTGGTCCGCGCCGCGGCTCCCAAGGGGGCCGAGGGAATCGTCTTCGGCATCGTCTCGACCGGTTTCAACATCGGCGGCCTGATCGGACCGCTGCTCTATGCCGCCCTGCTCGACCAGGGTCAGCCGCGGGCGATCT
This sequence comes from Phreatobacter sp., assembly GCF_022843985.1. GTDB lineage: Bacteria > Pseudomonadota > Alphaproteobacteria > Rhizobiales > Phreatobacteraceae > Phreatobacter. The sequence goes on from NZ_JALHMP010000005.1 coordinate 146,336, forward strand.
TCGCCGTCGCGGCGGTCTTCATGCTGCTGACCGTGACCCTGACCCTGATCCAGGATCGTCGCGCCCGGCGCTAGGCGCGTGGCTCCCGCCGTCGGGCGTCAGCCGGCGGGCGGTTCGGATTCCTTGGTGCCGGGCTGGGGGAACATGCCCGACCCCGGCGTCTTCTCCGGGTCGATCAGGTCGGTGCGGGCATGCGGCCCCTCCGGCGGCGCCTTGGATGCACGGGCGCCGGGGCCGGGGGCGGGCTTCTTCGGATCTTCGGTCATCGGGATCAATGCGCCGCCCGGGGGAGAAGTTCCCACCGGGGGTGCCCGACGGCCTACTCGACGCCGCTGGCCGCAGCGGTCATGCTCCTCGCCCTGGCCTGCGGCCAGTTTTCCGCGTCAAGAGGATCTGCGCCCGTGAAACTGTTCTTCTCTCCCGCCTCGCCCTTCGTGCGCAAGGTGATGGTCTGCGCGCTCGAGCGCGGCATTGACGGCCAGATCGACAAGCTCGGCTCGGCCGCTCATCCGATCAACCAGGACGCGGCGATCAAGGCGCATAATCCCACCGGCAAGGTGCCGACCCTGGTGGCCGACGACGGCATGGCCATCTATGACAGCCGCGTCATCTGCGAATATCTCGATTCAGTGGGCGCCGCGCCGGGTCTGTTCCCGGCGGCAGGGCCGGAGCGCTGGACGGCGCTGGTCCTGCACTCGGCCGCGGACGAGATGCTCGACGCCGCCCTGCTCGCCCGCTACGAGACCGTGGCGCGTCCCGAGGCCCTGCGCTGGGCCGATTGGCACCAGGGCCAGATCACCAAGATCCACACCACCGTGAAGGCCTATTCCGAAGAATGGATCGGCCATCTGGAAGCCCGTCTCGACATCGGCACCGTGGCCGCTGCCGTGTCGCTCGGCTATCTCGATTTCCGCTTCCCCGATCTAGGCTGGCGCCAGGGCAACGACCGCCTCGCCGTCTGGTATGAAGGCTTCGCCCAGCGGCCCTCCATGAAGGCGACGCTGCCGGTGGGTTGAGCCCGTCCCGCGGTCAGGTCGGGCCGGACCGCGCGTCGCGGCCTGGCCCGAGAGCCCGCAGGGCATTCAGGATCACCGCCACGTCGATGACCTCCTGCAGCACGGCACCCTGGACCGGCGTGATCAGGCCGAAGGCGGCCACGATCATTCCGGCGACCGAGAGGCCGATGCCGGCTCCGACGCTCTGAAGGGCGATGCTGCGCGACCGGGCGGCGATGGCAATGGCCTCGGCGACGCGGTCCAGCTGGTCCACCAGCAGCACCACATCCGCCGTCTCCGAGGCGGCGGACGATCCCGTGGCGCCCATGGCGACGCCGATCTCCGCAGCGGCGAGGGCCGGGGCATCGTTGACGCCGTCGCCGACCATCATGACCGGCCCATAGGCCCGTTCGGCGATGACGATGGCCACCTTGTCGCCGGGTACGAGGTCGGCGTGGACAGCATCGACCGGCAGGTCGCCCACCACGGCGTCGGCGACGGCGCGGCGGTCGCCGGTGGCGAGCACGATGCGGCCGATGCCGCGCGCACGCAGGCGGCGCAGCAGGTCGGCGGCGCCGACCCGCAACTCGTCCACCATCAGGAGGCCGCCGACGAGCCGTCCGTCGACGGCGACGGCGACAACCACGCCGTTATCCCTCTTCAAGCCGCGCAGCGCGTCGGCGTCCTCCCCCCCCGTCATGCTCGTGACGAAGCCGATACCGCCGACGCTGACATGGTGCCCGTCGATGCGTGCGGTAACGCCCTCGCCGGGGGTCTCGCGCGCCTCGGCCGGCACGGAGAGCGTCAGACCGCGCGCCTCGGCTTCCGCCACCAGCGTGCGGGCGACGACATGTTTCGACACCTGGTCGGCCGAGGCTGCGAGGCGCAGGACCTCGCGCGGCGACAGGCCGCCGAAGACGACCTCGGAGGTGATGCGCGCCTCACCACGGGTCAGGGTGCCGGTCTTGTCGAGGACGATGACGCGTATGCGCGCGAGGGCCTCAAGCGCCTTGCCGCCCTTGATAAGAATGCCCCGCGCCGCCGCCCGCGACAGCCCCGAGACGATGGCGACGGGAACCGCCAGGATGAGCGGGCATGGGGTGGCCACGACCAGAACGGCCACGGCCCGCACGGGATCGCCCGAGAAGAACCAGGCGGCCCCGGCAATGGCGAGCGACAGGCCGAGGAAGACGAGGGCATAGCGATCGGCGAGCCGGGCCATCGGCGCCTTCGAGCGCTGGGCGCTCTCCACCATGCGGATAATGCCGGCGAAGGTGCTGTCCCGTGCAATGCGCCCCGCCCGCATGTCGAAGGGGCCACCGACATTGAGCGTGCCGGAAATGACCGGCTGGCCGTCGCGGCGCTGGACGGGGACGGCCTCGCCGGTGATCGCGGCCTCGTCGAGGACGGCGATGGTGCCCAATACCGTGCCGTCGACCGGAACCACGTCGCCCTGGCGTACGAGCAGACGGTCACCGACGGCCACCGCATCGAGGGCGATCTCGGTGAGGCCGGCATCGCCGTAGCGCATGGCGGTGCGCGGCGCGCGGCCGAGGAGCGCCGCCATCTCGCGCCGGGCGCGGCGCTCGGCGAAGGCTTCGAGGTTCTGGCCGCCGGCATACATGAGCGCGACGACCACGGCGGCCAGGGTCTCGCCGACGGCGAGGGCCGCGGACATGGACAGAAAGGCGACGATGTCGAGACCGACCTCGCCGCGCCTCAGGCTGGTGACGATTTCGAGGGTGAGGGCGATGAGGACGATCAGCGTCGCGACGGTCCAGAGGGGATCGGCGAGCGTCGGGTGGTCGAACCAGCGCGCGGCGAGGCCGAAGACCAGTCCCGCCGCGGGAACGGCGACCAGATAGGCCCTGAGGTCGGTCAGGCGCATCGCGCGGTGCGCCGTCGTCGGTGGGCCGCTGCCATGATCGATTCCACTTCGTGCTGCCGGTCCCTGCTAACAGACCAGCGGCACAAAGTGGAATGATTCAAAACAAAAGGCGCCGAGGCGCTGGCGCGGGGGTGTCAGAGCGCTTCGACGATGGTGACGTTGGCAAGACCGCCGCCCTCGCACATGGTCTGCAGGCCGTAGCGCTGGCCACGCGCCTTCAGCGCATGGATCAGGGTTGCCATCAGCTTGGTGCCGGAGGCGCCGAGCGGATGGCCGAGGGCGATGGCGCCGCCGTTGACGTTGAGCCGTGCCGGGTCGGCACCGGTATGTCGCAGCCAGGCGAGCGGCACCGACGCGAAGGCCTCGTTCACCTCGTAGAGGTCGATGTCCTCGATGCGCATGCCGGCGCGCTTGAGGGCGCGGTCGGTGGCGGGCAAGGGCTCCTCGAGCATGATGACCGGGTCGCCACCGGTGACGGTCAGGGTGTGGATGCGGGCGATGGGCGTCAGGCCATGGGCCTTTATCGCGCGCGCGTTGGCGATGAGGACGCCGGAGGCGCCGTCGCAGATCTGGCTGGCATTGGCGGCGGTGATGACGCCGCCCTCGACCAGGGTCTTCACCTGGCCGATGCCTTCCAGCGTGGCGTCGAAGCGGATGCCCTCGTCGCGCAGGTGGGCCTCCCCGTCGACGTCCACCGCGACGATCTCGCGGGCGAAGGCGCCAGCTTCGGTCGCGGCGGCGGCGCGGCGATGGCTCTCCAGCGCGAAGCGGTCGAGTTCGTCGCGGGTGAAACCGTATTTCGTCGCGATCATCTCGGCGCCGGTGAACTGGCTGAAGCCCTCGACGCCGAAACGCCGCTGGATGCGCTGCGAGAAGGGACCCTCGCCGATGCCGGCCTTGGCGTAGAGGCCGGTGACCGAGCCCATGGGCACGCGGGTCATGCTCTCGACGCCGGCGGCGATGACGAGGTCCTGGGTGCCGGACATGACCGCCTGGGCGGCGAACTGCATGGCCTGCTGGGAGGATCCGCACTGGCGGTCGATGGTCACCGCCGGCACGCTCTGCGGCAGTTTCGACGCCAGCACCATGTTACGGCCGATATGGAAGGACTGCTCGCCGCCCTGGGTGACGCAGCCGACGACGACGTCCTCGATGGCCGCGGGATCGATGCCGGTGCGCTCGACGAGGGCGTTGAGCACCTCGCCGCCGAGATCGGCCGGGTGCCAGCCGGCAAGCTTGCCGCCGCGACGGCCGCCGGCGGTCCTGACGGCTTCAACGATATAGGCTTCGGCCATTGTCGATCCTCCCTCGGGGCAACCGCCGGTGCGGCGCCGGGTCTTGCCGCGTCAGCCGGCGCGGGCGTTTTTCCAGTCGCGCTTGATCTTCTTGGCCAGCGACCATTTGTGGACTTCGGTCGGGCCATCATAGATGCGGAAGGCCCGGACCTCGCGGAACACCTGCTCGACCATGGTATCGCCGGAGACGCCCGTGCCGCCCATGACCTGCACGCAGCGATCGGCGATGCGCATCAGCGCCTCGGAGACGGCCACCTTGGTCATGGAGCTCTCGGCGGTGCCGAGCGAGCCGCCATCGAGGACCCCGGCGCACCAGTCGATCATCAGTTCGGCCTGTTTCAGGTCGATGAGGTTGTCGGCCAGCATGAAGCCGACGCCCTCGTGGTCGATGAGCGTCTTGCCGAAGGCCTCGCGGCGGCAGGCATAGTCGGTGGCGATCTCGTTGGCGCGGGTGCAGGCGCCAAGCCAGCGCATGCAATGCGACAGGCGGGCGGGTGAGAGGCGTACCTGGGCATATTTGAAGCCCTCGCCGCTCGCCCCCAGCATCTGGTCGGCCGGTACGCGCAGATTGTCGATGGTGACGACGGCATGGCCGCCCGGCATCGAAGAATCGATGGTGTCGAGCACCCGTTCGAGGCGGATGGCCGGGTCCGGCAGGTCGACGAGGAACATGCAGGCGCCGTCGTCGGACTTCGCCATGACGATACCGACCCTGGCGCCCTCGGCTCCGGTGATGAAGGCCTTGCGGCCGTTGATCACCCAGTGGTTGCCGTCGAGCCGGCAGGTGGTCTTCATCATCGAGGGATCGGAGCCGGCGCCCCCCTCCATGGCCGGCTCGGTCATGAAGAAGGCAGAGCGGGCTCGGCCCTCGACGAGCGGCTTCAGGAAGCGCGCCTTCTGGGCCTCCGAGCCGACCTTGCCGAGCAGATACATGTTGCCTTCGTCGGGAGCTGCCGTGTTGACGGCGGTCGGCCCGAGGATCGAGAGGCCGGAGCGGATCAGCACATAGGCGGTCTCGGCCTGGGTCAGGTGGTCGCCGTCGCCGAGGATGTGGGGCGTGAGGACGCCGGCGGCGCGGGCCTTGCCGCGCATCTCGTGGACCAGTTCCTCGGTCGGGCCGTGCGGGCCCTGGCGCGGGTCCTTCTCGTAGGGGATGACGACATCGCGGACGAAGGCCTCGACCTTTGCCGCAATGGCCTTGGCCCGCGGCGTGGCACCGGCGGGCTCGACGGCGGCGTGGCCGCTCATTTCGGTGTCATCCGGATGGCGCCGTCGAGGCGGATGGTCTCGCCGTTCAGCATGGGGTTGGTGACGATGGCCTCGACCATCATGGCATATTCGTCCGGGTGGCCCAGGCGCGAGGGGAAGGGCACCTGGGCGCCGAGCGAATCCTGCGCCTCCTTGGGCAGCGAGCCCATCAGGGGCGTCAGGAAGAGGCCGGGGGCGATGGTGACGACGCGGATGCCGTAGCGGGCGAGCTCGCGGGCGATGGGCAGGGTCATGCCGACGATGCCGCCCTTGGAGGCAGCATAGGCAGGCTGGCCGATCTGGCCGTCGAAGGCGGCCACCGAGGCGGTGTTGACGATGACGCCGCGCTCCTCGCCGACGGGATCGGCGGTGTGCAGGCGGGCGGCGAACTTGGACAGCACGTTGAAGGTGCCGATCAGGTTCACCTGGATGATCTTGTTGAAGTCGCCCAGCGGCAGGGGCGAGCCGTCGCGGGCGATGACCTTGGCGGGCGGGCCGATGCCGGCACAGTTGACGCAGATGCGCGCCTTGCCGTGCAGGCCCTCGGCCTCGGCGAGGGCAGCGTCGACCGCCGCCTCGTCGACGACATTGACCCTGACGAAATGGCCGCCGATCTCGGCAGCGTGCTTGCGGCCGAGCTCCTCGTTGAGATCGAAGATGGTCACCTTGGCGCCGGCCCTGGCGAGCCGCGCCGCCGTGGCGCCGCCGAGCCCGGAGGCCCCTCCCGTGACGATCGCCGCCATACCCCGTGCGTCCATGATCCGCTGCCTCCTGCGCCGCGACCCTCCGGCCTGCCGGTCGGCCGTGCTGTTGTCCTGTCCCGAAGGCCTGCACCTTTGTCGGGGGACGGCGGATGGTCAATCAGTCGAGCGGGGGATGGCTGCCAATTTATCGGACCAGGAAGGCAAGCAGGCCGAGGACGCCGGTGATGGCGAGGAGAATGTACCGGGCGGATGAGCCGAACAGGTGGAGGCCGAGCGCGCCGGCCAGACACATCGCGGCGATCACACCGGCGATCACGGTGGCTTCGATGGCTCCAGCGCCCTGGAGGGTGCCGAGGATCCAGCAGCCGACAAACATGATCGGGGACAATTTCAGCAGGGCGCCGACCAATTTGCGCCGGACTGCGGGGTCATCGAGGTTGTGTCTCATGGCGCAGGCATCCACCGGAGGAAACGGCCGGGCCTTTGCCGGCTGGCCCGGATCCTGGCTGCGGCCTGCTGCCAATCACGGGACCTTTCCCGTGTAGCCTTCAGGGAGTCGGCTCACAAGCGCTGTCGCCGCGTCGGGACCGACCGGCGCGAACCGTCGTCACATCCAGGTGATGCCGGCCTTCGCGCTCTTGCCGCGTCGCAGCAAGTCCGATACATTCACGATTGTATGTATTTTTCTTTTTTCTGGCGATCGACCCTCGGGCCGGCGCGGGGATCGGGGCCTCCGATGTCGTTTTTCCGTTTTCTGTCCATGGCGCTCCTCCTCGTCGGCCTCGCCGCCTGCAACGATTCCGGCAGCACGGCGCCGCGGCCGGCGGCGGCGCCGCCGCCGGCGCCCGTCGGCATCGTCTCGGTGACGGCCGGCGCCGTCCCGATCATCAGCGAACTGCCCGGCCGGATCGCGCCGACGCGGATCGCCCAGGTGCGTCCTCGCGTCTCCGGCATCATCGTTGCCCGGGTGTTCCAGCAGGGCAGCCTGGTGAAGGAGGGCGACGTGCTCTACCGCATCGACCCCGAGCCTTTCCGGGTGGAGGTCGAGCGCTCCAGGGCGACCATGCAGCGCGCCCAGGCGACGCGCCTCCTCGCCCAGCAGCAGAACGAGCGCGTCGAGCAGCTGCGCGAGCGCAATGTGGCGAGCCCGCAGCAGCTCGACAGCGCCGTCGCGGCACTCGCCCAGGCCGATGCCGACGTCGCCAGCGCCAAGGCGGGCCTCGCGGCAGCCGAGCTCAACCTGAAATATGCCGACATCACCGCGCCGATCAGCGGCCGCATCGGCCGGGCGCTGATCACCGAGGGTGCGCTGGTGGCGGCCAACGGCGCCGAGGCTCTCGCCACGATCCAGCAGTTGGACCCGATCTATGCCGACTTCACCCAGTCGGCGACCGACCTCATCCGCTTGCGCCGCGCCATGCAGGCGGGTGCCGTGACGCCCGACCAGGGCGATGAAGCGGCGGTGAAGCTGATCCTCGACGACGGCAGCCCCTATCCCCATACGGGCCGCCTCCTGTTCTCCGAGGCGACGGTCGATGCCGGCACCGGTCAGGTGACGCTGCGCGGCGAATTCCCCAATCCCAACGGCGACCTCCTGCCCGGCATGTATGTCCGCGTGCTGATCGAACAGGGCATCCAGCCGAACGCCATCGCCGTGCCGCAGCAGGCGATCCAGCGCGACACGGCGGGCCGGGCGCAGCTCTACGTCGTCAAGGCGGACGATACGGTGGAGGTTCGCATCGTCAGGACGAGCCGCATGGTCGGCACCAATGCAGTGATCGACGAGGGCCTCTCGGCTGGCGATCGCGTCGTCGTCGAGGGCTTCCAGCGCCTGCGACCGGGTGGAAAGGTCGCCGCGAGCCCCTGGGCGCCGCCGGCGCAAGGCGCCGCCCCGGCCGCTGCCGCTGGCCGATAAGGACCCAGGACCATGCCCCAGTTCTTCATCGGCAGGCCCATCTTCGCCTGGGTCATCGCCATCCTCATCATGCTGGCCGGCCTCATCGCCATCCCGATGCTGCCGATCGCGCAGTATCCCGACGTCGCGCCGCCGCAGATCACCATCAACACGGCCTATCCCGGAGCCTCGCCGGAGGACGCCTACCAGTCGGTCACCCGGCCGATCGAGGAGGAGCTGAACGGCATCGAGGGCCTGATCTATTTCGAATCCGTCGCCGACACGACCGGGGCGATCCAGATCACCGCCACGTTCCGGCCGGGCACCAACGGTGCCGCCGCGGCGGTCGAGGTGCAGAACCGCGTGCGCCGCGTCGAACCGCGCCTGCCGCGCGCGGTGAGCCAGCAGGGCGTGCAGGTCGACCAGGCCCGGTCGAACTTCCTGCTCGTCGCGACGCTGACCTCGACCGACGGCTCGATGGACGATATCGGCCTCGGCGACTACATGAGCCGCAACATTCTTGGCGAGATCCGGCGCGTGCCGGGGGTTGGCCGGGCCCAGCTCTTCGCCTCCGAGCGCGCCATGCGCATCTGGCTCGACCCGGACAAGATGGTCGGCCTCAACCTGACCGCCGCCGACGTCACCGCCGCCGTCACTGCGCAGAATGCGCAGGTCTCGGCGGGGTCCATCGGCTCGCTGCCAAACCCCATCAACCAGCAGGTGACCGCGACCGTCATGGTCAAGGGGCAGCTCGCGTCGCCGGACGAGTTCGGCGCCATCGTGCTGCGCGCCAATCGCGACGGCTCGCTGGTCCGGCTGAGGGACATCGCGCGGATCGAGGTCGGCGCCCAGGCCTATGCGACCTCGGCGCGCCTCAATGGCAAGCCGGCCGCCGCCCTCGCGGTCCAGCTGTCGCCGACCGGCAATGCCATGGCGACCGCCGAAGCGGTCAAGAAGCGGCTGGATGAACTCGCGCCCTTCTTCCCGCCGGGCGTCGAACATGCGGTGCCCTACGACACCTCGCCCTTCGTCAGGGTGTCGATCGAGAAGGTGCTGCACACGCTGCTCGAGGCCATGGTGCTGGTCTTCCTCGTCATGTTCCTGTTCCTGCAGAACCTGCGCTACACGCTGATCCCGGCGATCGTGGTGCCGGTGGCGCTGCTCGGCACCTGCGCGGTGATGTATGTCACCGGCTTCTCCATCAACGTGCTCACCATGTTCGCGATGGTGCTCGCCATCGGCATCCTCGTCGACGACGCCATTGTCGTGGTGGAGAATGTCGAGCGGATCATGGCGGAGGAGGGACTGCCGCCGAAGGAGGCGACCCGCAAGGCCATGGGCCAGATCACCGGGGCGGTCATCGGCATCACCGCGGTCCTGGTCTCGGTGTTCATCCCGCTCGCCTTCTTCCCCGGCGCGGTGGGCGTGATCTACAAGCAGTTCAGCCTGACCATGGTCGTGTCGATCCTGTTCTCGGCCTTCCTGGCGCTCAGCCTGACGCCGGCCCTGGCGGCGACCTTCCTCAAGCCTGTGGCCGCGGGCCACCATCACGGCAAGCGCGGCTTCTTCGGCTGGTTCAACCGCGGCCTCGACCGGACGACCCGCGGCTATGGCAGCGTCGTCTCCTATATGGTCCGCCGCGGCGGCCGCTTCATGATCATCTACGTCGTGCTGCTGGCCGGCCTCGGCTATCTCTACATGCGGCTGCCGACCTCGTTCCTGCCGAACGAGGACCAGGGCTACATCATCGTCAACTTCCAGGCGCCCTCGGACGCCACCGTCAACCGCACCCTGGCCGCCATCGAAACCGCCGAGAAGCAGTTTGCCGGTGAGCCGGGCGTCGCCCGTATCGTGACGGTGCGCGGCTTCTCTTTCTTCGGGCAGGGACAGAACGCCGCCCTGGCCTTCGTGACCTTGAAGGACTGGAGCGAACGCGGCCCGGGTGACGCGGCGAATGCCATCGCGCTGCGCGGCACGATCGCGCTGTCGCGGCTGCGCGACGCCATCGTCTTCGGCCTGTCGCCGCCGCCCATCCAGGGCCTCGGCAATTCCAACGGCTTCTCCTTCCGCCTGCAGGCGCGCGGCGGCCAGACCCAGCAGCAGCTCGCCGCGGCGCGCGACCAACTGATCGGTGCCGCCATGCGCAGCCCGATCCTGACGCAGGTCTTCGTCGAGGGCCTCCCCGACGCCGCCCAGGTGTCGCTGATCGTCGATCGCGAGAAGGCGAACACCTTCGGGGTCACCTTCGCCGACATCAACGCGACGATCTCCACCCATCTCGGCTCGGCCTATGTCAACGATTTCCCCAATGCCGGCCGCCTGCAGCGGGTGCTGGTGCAGGGCGATGCAGCGAGCCGCATGCAGACCTCGGACCTCCTGAACCTCAACGTGCGCAATTCCAACGGCGGCATGGTGCCGCTCTCGGCCTTCGCCCGCATCGAGTGGCAGCGCGGCCCCTCGCAGATCGTCGGCTACAATGGCTATCCCGCCATCCGCATCTCGGGCTCAGCCGCTCCGGGCTATTCCTCGGGCGACGCCATCGCCGAGATGCAGCGCCTCGCCGGGCAATTGCCGCCGGGCTTCGGCTATGAATGGACGGGGCAGTCGTTGCAGGAGATCCTGGCGGGCTCGCAGGCGCCACTCCTCATCGCGCTGTCCTGCATCCTCGTCTTCCTCTGCCTCGCGGCGCTCTATGAAAGCTGGACGATCCCGATCTCGGTGCTGCTGGTCGTCCCCCTCGGCGTCATCGGCTCGGTGACGGCGGTGACCCTGCGCGGCATGCCGAACGACGTCTATTTCATGGTCGGCCTGGTCGCGATCATCGGGCTGTCGGCAAAGAACGCCATCCTCATCATCGAGTTCGCCAAGGACCTGAGGGCGGAGGGCAAGGGTATCCTCGAGGCGACGATCGAGGCGGCGCATCTGCGCTTCCGGCCGATCATCATGACCTCGCTGGCCTTCGCGCTCGGCGTGCTGCCCCTCGCCATCGCCTCGGGTGCCAGCGCGGCCAGCCAGCAGGCGCTGGGCACGGGCGTGCTCGGCGGCATGATCTCGGCCACGGTCCTCGCCGTGTTCTTCGTCCCCGTCTTCTTCGTCGTGGTGACGCGGCTGATGGGCGGGCGGGACAAGCCGGCGCCAGCAGAGGCGCCTGCGGCCTCCGATCCTCGGAACTAGGGCCGTGGCGCGACGCACCAAGGCGGAGGCGGAGGAGACGCGTCGCGGTCTCCTCGACGCGGCCGAGAGGATCTTCCATGCCAAGGGGGTGGCGACGACCTCGCTTGAGGAGATCGCCGCCGAGGCCGGGGTGACACGCGGGGCGGTCTACTGGCATTTCGCCAACAAGGCGGACCTGTTCATGGCGCTGTTCGACGATGCGCCGCTGATCCACGACGACCTTCTGGCGCCGCTGGCACTCAGTGAGCATCCCGACCCGCTGGCGCTGGTGGAAGAGCTGGCCATCGGCGCGCTGACGCTGCTGGCCGGCGACGCGCGTCGTCAGCGCATCTACACGATCCTGACCCTGTGCGAGTATCGGGACGAATTCGGCGTGGTCCTGCAGCGCACCCTGGAGACCATGGACCGTGCCCATGCGCAGTTCGCCAGCGCCTTCGCCGAGGCGGACCGGCGCGGCATCCTGGCGCCGTCATGGCCGCACGGAACGGCGGCGGCCGCCTTCCAGTGGCTGCTGCACGGGCTGATTGTCGACTGGCTGAAATTCGGTCGCCGCTTCGACCTCGTCGAGCGGGGCAGCAGCGTGATCCGGGCGCAGTTCCAGGCCTATCGGCACCGCTGCGTGCCGGCCGGCATCCCCGTTCTTGCGCCGGCGTGAAGCCGGGCGCCCGCACGCGGCCGCTTGGTGCCGCGTGCGGGATCGGCGTGGCGGTCAGGCGAGATCGAAGCGGTCGGCGTTCATCACCTTGGTCCAGGCGGCGACGAAGTCGCGCACGAACTTCGTCGCATTGTCGGCCTGGCCATAAACCTCGGCCAGCGCCCGCAGCTGCGAGTTCGAGCCGAAGACAAGGTCGACGCGGGTCGCCGTCCACTTCACCGCGCCGGTCTTGCGGTCACGGCCCTCGAAAGCGTCCTGGTCCTCCGAGACCGCCCGCCAGACCGTGCCCATGTCGAGCAGGTTGACGAAGAAGTCGTTGGTGAGGACGCCCGGCCTTGTGGTGAAGACGCCGTGCGGCGAGCCGCCGTGATTGCCACCGAGCACGCGCAGGCCACCGACCAGGGCGGTCATCTCCGGCGCGGTCAGGGTCAGCAACTGGGCCTTGTCGAGCAGCAGTTCCTCGGCCGACACGGTGAAGGCCGTCTTCTGGTAGTTGCGGAAGCCGTCGGCGAGCGGCTCCAGCACGTCGAAGGACTCGGCGTCGGTCTGCTCCGGCGCCGCGTCGGTGCGGCCGGGTGCGAAGGGCACCTCGAGCGCATGGCCGGCAGCCTTGGCCGCCTGTTCGATGGCGGCACCGCCGCCGAGCACGATCAGGTCGGCCAGCGAGACCTTCTTGCCGCCGGGGGCAGAGGCGTTGAAGGCCTGACGGATACCCTCAAGCGTCGCGAGGACCTTCGCGAGCTGGGCCGGCTCGTTGGCCTCCCAGTCCTTCTGGGGCGCGAGGCGGATGCGCGCACCGTTGGCGCCGCCGCGCTTGTCCGAGCCGCGGAAGGTCGAGGCCGAGGCCCAGGCGGTGCGGATCAGTTCGGCCGGGCTGAGACCTGAGGCGAGGATCTGTCCCTTGAGAGCGGCGATGTCGGCGGCGTCGACCAGCGGGTGGTCCACGGCCGGCACCGGATCCTGCCAGATCAGGTCTTCGGCCGGGACTTCGGGACCGAGATAACGCACTTTCGGGCCCATGTCGCGGTGGGTGAGCTTGAACCAGGCGCGGGCGAAGGCATCGGCGAACTGGTCCGGGTTCTGGTGGAACCGGCGCGACACGGCCTCATAGGCCGGGTCCATGCGCATGGCCATGTCGGCCGTCGACATCATGATCGGCACGCGCTTCGCCGGATCATGGGCGTCGGGCGCCATGTCCTTGGCGGCGAGGTTGCGGGCGTGCCACTGGTGGGCGCCGGCCGGGCTCTTCACCAGTTCCCACTCATAGCCGAAGAGGACGTCGAAATAGCCGTTGTCCCAACGGATCGGATTGGAGGTCCAGGCACCCTCGAGGCCGCTGGTGATGGTGTCGGCGCCCTTGCCGGTGCCGTAGGCCGAGATCCAGCCGAGACCCTGTTCGGCGATGGGGGCGGCCTCCGGCTCGGGACCGACGAGGGCGGCGTCGCCGGCGCCGTGGGTCTTGCCGAAGGTATGGCCGCCGGCGACCAGCGCGACGGTTTCCTCGTCGTTCATCGCCATGCGCGCGAAGGTCTCGCGGATGTCACGGGCCGAGGCGAGCGGATCGGGCCGTCCGTCCGGTCCTTCCGGGTTGACGTAGATGAGGCCCATCTGGACCGCAGCGAGCGGGTTTTCCAGGACTCGATCGCCGGTATAGCGGCTGTTGGGCTTGTCGCTGCCGGCGAGCCATTCGGTCTCGGCGCCCCAGTAGATGTCCTCCTCGGGCTCCCAGATGTCGGCGCGGCCGCCGCCGAAGCCGAAGGTCTTGAAGCCCATGGATTCAAGCGCGGCATTGCCGGCGAGGATCATCAGGTCGGCCCAGGAAATGGCATTGCCGTATTTCTGCTTGATCGGCCAGAGCAGGCGGCGGGCCTTGTCGAGATTGGCGTTGTCCGGCCAGCTGTTCAGGGGCGCGAAGCGCTGGGTACCGGAGGAGGAGCCGCCGCGGCCGTCGGCGGTGCGGTAGGTGCCGGCGCTGTGCCAGGCCATGCGGATGAAGAAGGGCCCGTAATGGCCGTAATCCGCCGGCCACCATTCCTGGCTGTCGGTCATCAGCGCATAGAGGTCCTGCTTCAGCGCCTGGTAATCGACGCGGCCGAAGGCGGCCTTGTAGTCGAACTCGCCGCCCATGGGATCGCAGAGGGCCGAGTTCTGATGGAGCATCTTCAGGTTCAGCTGGTTCGGCCACCAGTCGCGGTTGGAGCGGATCGCGTTGTTGGTCGCCCCGTGCATGACCGGGCACTTGCCGGCCTCAAGATTCATTCCGTCCATGGTGATCTCCGATCGTCTTGGAGGGGTATCGGCCTTGCGGCGCGCAATCCCCTGTTTCTCGTCAATGCCGTCGCCGGCCGTCGGGGGACGGTCACCACCGACAGGAGCGCGGGACTGGCAACCGGCTGGCGATCACCCCTTCTAGCGAAGTCATTTCATTAGACTAAGTTGAATTATCTGATTGTGACGATAAGCTCGAATTATGATCAACGTCACTTTCAAGCAGTTGCGCTATGTCGACGCGCTGGCGCGCCACGGTCATTTCGGCCGGGCGGCGGAGTCATGCGCCATTTCGCAACCCGCCCTGTCGATGCAAATCCGCGAGCTGGAGGACGGCCTCGGGACGCCGCTGTTCGAGCGGGGTGTCCGGCAGGTGCGGTTGACTGCCTTCGGCGAGGCCTTCTCGGCGCGGGCCCGCGACATCCTGCGGGCGGTCGATGAACTGGGCGACCTCGCCCGCGCCTCGCGGGCCGGCCTCGTGGGGCGCTTGCGCATCGGTATCATTCCGACGGTGGCGCCCTATCTGCTGCCGGCGGTCATCGGCGATCTCGGACGCAGCCATGCCGGGCTCGACCTCCGCATCCGCGAGACGCAGACGCCCAAACTCATCCAGGAGCTGAACGAGGGGCGGCTCGACACCGCCATCGTTGCCCTGCCGGTCTCCGAGCCCTCGATGACAGAGACCGCCCTCTTCCGCGAGGATTTCGTGCTGGTGCGGCCCAGCGTCGATGCCGGCAAGGCGGTGCCGAGCGCCGAGATGCTGCGCGAGATGCGGCTCCTGCTGCTGGAGGAAGGCCATTGCTTCCGCGACCAGGCGCTCTCGTTCTGCGGCCTGACTGCCGCCAGGCCGAAGGAAATGCTCGATGGCAGCACCCTGTCGACCCTGGTGCAGATGGTCGGTGTCGGGGTCGGCGTGACCCTGATCCCGGACATGGCGGTCGCGGTGGAGACGCGGTCGGCGCCGGTCTCGATTGTCCGTTTCGAGGATCCGCGGCCCTCGCGCACCATCGGCATGATCTGGCGCCGGACGAGTCCGCTCGCCAAGCAATTGTCGGAGGTCGCCGATGTCGTGCGCCTGTCGGCGCAGACGATGCGGCGCATGCATGCGGCCCTGTGAGGGTGCGCGTTGTTGTCCTACCGCTCGCGACGCGTATACCGGCCGCCGGTCGAGCCAGACATCATTAAGGGATGACTTGTAGAAAAGGTGATTGGCTTTTCGGGCGAGTTGTCATGAGCTGTAATGTCTGCCGTAACGCAAACACCTTGCCGTTCGCCTTTTCGATGGCGTTCCAGCCAATCGTCAATACGGTCACGGGCGCGGTCTTCGCTTACGAAGCCCTCGTGCGGGGGCCGGCGGGCGAGGGCGCCGCATCCGTGCTCGGTGCCGTCAACGAGACCAATCGCTACGCCTTCGACCAGCAGTGCCGCGTCAAGGCGATCGAACTCGCCGGTCGCGGCGCACCCGGCGCGGCGCGCCTGTCGATCAACTTCATGCCGAACGCGGTCTATGAGCCGCGCGCCTGCATCCGTCTCACCCTGGCGACGGCCGAGCGGGTCGGTTTCGCGCCCGAGCGCATCATCTTCGAGTTCACGGAAAACGAGAGGATCGAGACGGCGCATCTGCTCAACATCGTCCGGACCTACAAGGATATCGGCTTCGCCACCGCGATCGACGATTTCGGCGCCGGCCATTCTGGCCTCACACTGCTCGCCCGCTTCCAGCCGGACATCGTCAAGCTCGACATGGATCTGATCCGTGACATCGATACCGACCGGGCGAAGCGGATCATGGTGCGCCATATGCTGGCGATGCTCTCGGATCTCGGCATCGTCACCATCTGCGAGGGGGTGGAGACGATGGGCGAACTCGCTGTTCTGCGCGATCTCGGGGTCGAACTGCTGCAAGGCTACGCCCTGGCCCGACCCGCCTTCGAACGGTTCGAGACGCCGCAATTCGTCGCCTGAGGGGTCATCCCGTCCGGGGTATGCCGAACGGTCCCTGACCGCCTGTCTCGCCCGGCCTCCGGACCCGCATCCCCGCGCCGATGCAGAACAGCTCTCTGGTGAAAAGGTTCCGGCCCGATCGCGTGCAATCGCAGCACAGTCATGTGCAGAGTCCAGGCCTCCTGCAATCCGATCCTCGACATGAACGGCAAGCCGTTCAAAGGTGGTGAAATTCGCCACCGACATCACCGCCGACATCAAGAAGCAGCAGGGCCGCAAGCAGGTCCAGCGGCAGATCGCCTCCGTCCAGTCCTCGACCGTCAACGCCATCGGCGATATCTCCGCGACCATCTCGACCATCAGCGAGATCGCCACGGCGATTGCCTCCGCCGGTGAGGAGCAGAGCGCGGTGACGGCCGAGATGTCGTCCAACATGCGGGTCGCCGCCGCAGGGGTGCCGGCCATCTCCCGGTCGATGGGCACGATCGCCCGATCGATGACGGATATCGACATGGCGGCGCGCAAGGTCAGGGAATCGTCCCGGTCCATTGCCTGAGACGATGCGGACGGGCCGCCGCGTACCTAGCGCCGGATGCCCGGCGTCTCGACGGGAAGGCCCTTCGCCCGCACCGCCAGATAGAGCTCAAGGGCGAGATAGTCCGGGCCGCCGAGCGGAAACTGCGTCGCCCGGACGCCGAGCGAACAGGCGCGCAGCCGGCGGTGCAGCGAGCCCATCGTGTTCCATTCGAGGCGATAGGCGGGAAAGCCGGTGCCGACTCCGCTCGATATGACATCGCCGCGCAGGCGCAGGCCGACATTCTCGTCATGGCATTGGGCGCAGGACAGATTGAGCTGGCCCTGACGCAGGGTGTAGAGGCGGCGGCCCTCCGCGACGAAGCGCGCCGCCGGCCCGTCCGTGGCGACCGAGACCGGCAGGCCGCGGGACTGCAAGGCGATGGCCGCCGTCAGCGACAACAGCGCCTCGCTCTCGTAGCCGAAGCCGGGAGCCTGCTGATGGCGGCTGCGGCAGGTCTCGATCCGGCCTTCGAGGTTGAGGAGATCGCCGGTCTGCGCCACCTGGGGATAGCGTGTGGCGACGCCGCGCATCCCCGTGATGTCGCCGTGGCATCCCTGGCAGGAGGGGCGCCCGCCGGCCGGTGCCGCCCGCCACAGGGCCTCGCCGGTGTCGATCCACAGCCAGCCGGGATGGCGGGACGGATCGTCCTGCAGGGCGCGCAGGTCCGGCGAGAGGAAGGTCGCAGGCGCCCGCACCTCTCCGGCGGCGACAACCGTCGGGGCGAGCAGCAGGACAAGGACGGCCAGGCGTGTCATGTCACTGTCAGGACCTGCCGGCGCTCATAGGTGACCCCGCCATCCTCGACCCACTGGAAGACGAGCTCGCCGGTCGCGGTGGCGCGGGTGGTGAAGGCGACATAGGGATTGGCGGCGATCCCGGTCGACAGGTCCATGCGGAAGATCTCCGTCCCCTCTTGGGTGACGCGCAGGGTGTGGATGATCTTGCGCGGTACCGGGCGCAGGCCTGCGGCGTCGATGGCCCGCTCCATCGGGTGACGGGCGAGAACGCGGATCTCGACGATCTCGCCGTGCCTGGCCTCCGGCGGCATGGTGATGCGGGCGGGGATGGTGACATTGGCCATGGCTCAGCCTCCGTCCACGCAGGCGCCGAGGATGACGATCACTTCGCGGCTGTCGCGATGCACCAAGCCGCGGCTCGTCTCGGCCAGGACGACGATGGTCTGGGTCTCGGCGAGGCGGATGCGGGTGGCGACATCGGCGCGGCCGGCCCGCGGTCCGATATGGAAGGTCGCCACACGCGGGAAGGGGTTCTTCTCGGCGAGGATGTGGATGCGGGCGACGTGGTCATCGGCGCTCATCGGGCTGTCGACCTTGATGGCGAGGTCGACCGCATTGCCGTTCTCGGAGAGCGTCGGCATGTCGAGCGACAGCCCCGTGGTCACCGGCACGCGTCCGGCGAGGATCGCCTGCTGGGCGGCGGCGAAGCTCTCAGACGATGCCGACTGGGCCGCCGCAGCCGGCGGCAGCAGCGCGGTCGCGGCGGTCGCCGCGAGGGCATGGCGCCGGGTCAGGAGGACCCGTCTCGAAGAGGGATGGGCGGTCATCATTCACTCCTTCAGGGCGGACAGATAGGCGACGACGTCCTCGATCTCCTGGGCCGACAGGACGGGACGGCCGCGCCAGCGCTCGTCGACATGGGCGAGCCCGGTGACGCGATGATAGGCCGGCATCACCGCCTCCGCATTCACCACGGTCGGATCGATCAGCCTCAACCTGATCTGGCCGGGCGTGAGGCGGCTGCCGACCCTGGCGAGCGGCGGTCCGACCTCGCCCATGAAGGGCTCGGACCGGTCAGGCAGGGAATGGCAGATGAGGCAATTCGCCGTCTCCCGGTTGCGTATGATCCGTGCCCCGCGCTCCGCTACGCCGATCTGCCCGCCGAGCGGCGCAGCGACGGCATCGCCGACCACGACATGGGGGACGACCTCCTGCCCCGCCGTAGGGCCGGCGAGGCCGAGAAGGGCGAAGGCGGCGACGGGAGCCCTCACGCCCGCCTGAGGTCCTGGTCCTTCAGCGGGACCGTGCGGATGCGCCTGCCGGTGGCGGCGAAGATCGCGTTCAGCACCGCGGGCGCAGCAACCATGATGGTCGGCTCGCCGACGCCGCCCCAGAAGCCGCCGGAGGGCATGACGATGGTCTCGACGGCCGGCATCTCGTCGATGCGCAGGACATTGTAACTGTCGAAATTGGTCTCGACGATCTGACCGTCCTTCACCGTGCAGGCTCCATAGAGCAGGGCCGAGAGCCCGTAGGCGAAGGAGCCCTCGACCTGCATCTCGATCTGGCGCGGATTGACGGCAACGCCGCAGTCGGTGGCCGCGACGATGCGGTGGATCTTTAGCCGGCCTGCGGTGTCGACCGACACCTCGGCGGCGGCGGCGACGTAGCTGCCGAAACCCATCTGCTGGGCGATACCCCGGTGAATGCCGGCCGCCGGCGGCGTGTCCCAGCCGATCTTGGCGGCCACGGCGTTCAGCACGGCGAGGTGGCGCGGGTGGTTACCCATCAGCTTGCGCCGGAAGGCCAGGGGATCCTGGCCGGCCGCATGGGCGAGCTCGTCGAGGAAGCACTCGAGATAGATGGCGTTCTGGTTATGGTTCACGCCGCGCCAGAAATGCGGCGGCACGTGGGTGTTCCGCATGGCGTGGTCGATGAGCAGGTTGGGGAAGGCATAGCCGATCTGGCCCTCGTTGCCGCCGGCATTGAGCCCCTGGAACTGCACGGGGTCACGGCCGTTCTGCAACGCCGTCGGGAAGACGTAGGAGAGGATGGACTGGCCGGAGATGCGCATGTGCAGGCCGACGACATTGCCCTGGGCGTCGAGGCCGCCGGTGAGCTTGCACATGGTCACGGGATGGTAGCGCCCCTGCACCATGTCCTCTTCGCGGGTCCACTGCGTCTTGATGGGCACGCCGGGGACCTGGCGGGCGATGGTCACCGCCTGGATCAGCCAGTCATGGGTCGTGCGCCGGCCGAAACCGCCGCCGAGGTCAACGCGGTGGACGTCGCAGGCCGTCTGTGGCAGGCCGGCGGCCTGGGCGGTGGCGGCCAGCGCCGCCTCGCCGTTCTGGGTCGGGCACCAGACGTCGCAGCGCGTCGGCGTCCACACCACCGTGGCGTTCATCGTCTCCATCGGCGCGTGGTTCTGGAAGGGATAGGAATAGACCGCCTCGACCTTGCGGGCAGCACTGGCGATGGCGGCGCGGGCATCGCCGTTGGTGTTGCCGACGAAGGCTTCCGTGGCCTCCAGGCCCTCGCGCAGGCTGGCCGCGATGGTCTCCGACGATACGGCGCGGTTGGGGCCGTAATCCCAGGTGACCGGCAGGGCGTCGAGCGCCGTCTTGGCCTGCCAGAACGTGTCCGCGACCACGGCGACGGCCGTTTCGCCGACCTTGAGGACGTGGCGCACGCCCGGCATGGAGGCGACCTTGGCAGCATCGAAGGAGGCGACCTTGCCGCCGAAGACCGGGCATTCCTTCGGCACCGCCACCAGCATGCCCGGCATCTTCAGGTCGGAGCCGTAGACGAGGGCGCCGGTGGTCTTGGCGGCGGTGTCGAGACGTTTCACCGAGGTGCCGATGACGGTCCAGTCCTTGGGGTCCTTCAAGGGCACATTGGCCGGCGGCGACAGGCGCGCGGCGGCGGCGGCGACCTGACCGTAGCGGACCTGGCGACCGGAGGCGGCATGGGTGACGACACTGTCCTTCGCCGTGCACTGCGCCGCGGGAACGCCCCAGGCATCGGCGGCGGCCTGGATCAGCATGACGCGGGCGGTGGCACCGCCGCGCCGGACATAGTCCTGGCTCTGGCGGATGCCCTGGCTGCCGGCGGTGAGGAAGGCGCCCCAGGCGCGGTTGCGGGCCAGGGACTGGCCGGGCGTCACATATTCGGTGACGATCTTCGACCAGTCGCAGTGCAGTTCCTCGGCGATCATCTGGCAGAGGCCGGTGCGTGTGCCCTGGCCCATCTCGGTGCGGGCCATGCGCAGGACCACCGTGTCATCCGGCCGGATGACGACCCAGGCATTGATCTCGGGCGCGGCCGCGGGCGCCGGCTGCTGGGCCATGGCGCCGGTCGGCAGATAGAAGCCGACGGTCAGGCCGGCGGCCGCCTTGAGGACGGCGCGGCGGGAGGTCGTCGTGGTCTCGATGAGCGTCATGTCGGCCTCCCTCAGCCCTGGCGGTTCGCGGCGGCCTGCTTGATGCCGGCGCGGACACGGTTGTAGGTGCCGCAGCGGCAGATGTTGGTCATCGCATTGTCGATGTCCGCGTCCGTCGGGTTGGGCTTCTCGGCAAGGAGTGCGGCCGCCGCCATGATCATGCCGGACTGGCAATAGCCGCACTGGGGAACGTCGAGGTCGCGCCAGGCGACCTGGACCGGGTGCATCCCGGTCGGCGACAGGCCCTCGATGGTGACGATCTTCTGCTCCGGGGTGACCCCGCTGAGGGGCAATGCACAGGAGCGCACCGCCTGGCCGTCGATATGCACCGTGCAGGCGCCGCAGGCGGCGATCCCGCAGCCATATTTGGTGCCGGTCAGCCCCACCTGTTCGCGCAGCGCCCAGAGGAGCGGCGTATCATCCGCCGCGGTGACCTCGACCAAATGGCCGTTGATGTTCAGCTTTGCCACGCGCCCTCTCCCCCGATCGCTGGGTTGACACCAGTCTTTGCCAGCCCGAGTCGAGCCTCGTCCGGCTCGGGGCACAACCCGTATCTGCAAGTTGGCGCTTCACGTTGTCGAGAGGGGGCAGCGAATCAGCCGGCAGGGGCGCGCCGGTGGAGGGTCGTGCCTCTGCGGGCTGGCGGCACGCTCTCACCGTGCCATTGGGCGGCCGGCCGGTTGCTCCACGCTCCGTCGTCGCTTGCATGAGGCTGTATCGCAGACCTTGCAGCGTCAACGGTGGACGGATGTTCGCCGGGTTTGAAGGCGCGGCTGTGGCCGCGCCGGCCCTGCCCTATGCCGGTGCCTCCGGTGCAGGATGCCGTTATGGCAGGCTTCAAACCACCCGGGCAGTTCTCATGCCACCGCGAGCCATTGGGTGCCAAGCGCCCCGCTCACCAGGCCCCAGCCGCCGAAACCACCTGCGTTCATGTCGGCATAGTAGGTGGTGCCGTCAGCGAGGTTCTGGACGATGACGTCGCGCCAGCCGTCATTGTCGACATCGGCCGAGCCGCGGACGTCCCAACCGGCGAGGCCGTTGGCCACGACGTTCCAGCCGGCATTGGTGCCGCCGAGCATGTTGACCCACCAGATGTCGGAGGTGGTGGTGTTGCGGAAGACGACGTCGGCATAGCCGTCGCCGTTGATGTCGGCGGCCTCGCGCGCCACCCATTGAGATCCGACGGCACCCGAGACGAAGCCCCACTGGCCATTGGCGATGTCGCGGTAAAAGGTGGTGCCGTCGGCAATGTTCTGGACGAGGACATCCGAGGCGCCGTCGGTGTTGAAGTCGCCGAGGCCGACGGTGCGCCAGCCCGTGCCGAGGTTCGGACCGAGCACCCAGCCGCCGAAGGTGCCGCCGGAATCCATGTCGGCGATATAGTTGAAGCCGGTGGCATTGTCGCGCACCAGCACATCCGCAGTGCCGTCCCGCGTCACGTCACCCGAGGCGATGGCCTGGAAGGCGCTGGTCAGCCCGGCGTTGACCACGCCCCAGACCGGGGCGCCGGAGGCGATGTTGACCGTGTAGATCGACCCCGTGTTGGTGTCCTGCACCAGCGTGTCGGCCCGCCCGTCACCGGTGAAGTCGTCTGATCCGACCAGCCGCCAGCCAGCGGGCAGGGAGCCCAGGACATTGACGAAGCCGGAGCCGGTTCCGGCATTCATGTTCTGGAAGGCGACCTGACCCGTGGCGCTGTTCTGGAAGAGGACGTCGTCGAACAGCGAACCGTCCATGTTGGAGACGAGGTTCTGCTGGATGCCGGCCAGGCCGAAAGCATTGCCGGCAAAGCCTAGCGCCTCGACATTGACCAGCGTGTCGACCCCGTCGGTGCCGGACGCCGCCGACACCTGCGTGAACATCTGCCCGTTCGAGACGAAGGAGCGCACGAAATAGTTGGCGCGGGCGCTCGAGAACAGCGCGGCATCGGCGCCGGTGCCGCCGTCGATCCCGTCATTGCCGGCGCCGCCGGTGATGAGGTCGTTGCCTGCATCGCCGAGAATCGTATCGTTGCCGTCACCGCCGTTCAGACCGTTGTTGGCGACATTGCCATGGATCGTGTCATTGCCCGAACCGCCATTTGCGTTCTCGATCAGCGAGCGCAGATCACCATTGAACAGGAGGGAGTTTGAGATGGAACCCGGCGCCCGGACGCCGGGGTTGGCGTCGGTATTGGTGAGGACGATCTGGGCCTCGGAGGGCGCCGACCATTCGCCGGGTCGCAGGTCAATCCGCGCATTCGTCGTGTAGTTGGAGAAATCGTAAGTGTCGGTCCCGCCGCCGTCCCAGATGTTCATCAGGATGCGGTTGATCCCCGGCGCATCCATATAGGCGATTCCGTCGACGAAAGATTGGCCCGTATTGGGGTTCCAAGTATAGACTGTATTTCCCGAGCGCGTGTTGAAATTGGCGCCATAGATCGCCTGCAGAGC
This sequence comes from Phreatobacter sp., assembly GCF_022843985.1. Taxonomy (GTDB): domain Bacteria; phylum Pseudomonadota; class Alphaproteobacteria; order Rhizobiales; family Phreatobacteraceae; genus Phreatobacter. The sequence goes on from NZ_JALHMP010000005.1 coordinate 169,589, forward strand.
GGCGACATCATATTGCATCCAGGTCTGCGGTTCCCCGCCCGTCTCGGGAAAGCCGACCGTGTTCACCGAGGGGACCGAAGTCGAGGCGCGGTAAGCCATGATGGTGTATTCGGTCGAGTCCCGGGAAGGGTCCATGACGACGGTGCCGCCGGCAGCGCCGGGCTCGAAAGGATGCCCGAGGCCCAGAACATGGCCGATCTCGTGGATGACGAGCGACCAGCGGAAGTCACCGACCGGGAAGGGTGTGTTCATGTTCTGGCGGGCGACGATCCACACATCACCGGCGTTGTCGTTCGTTCCAGGCAGATAACCCCAACCCGCGAGATCCGCGGTGGTTCCCGGCCGCGGTGCCGGATCGGCGGTGATGCCGAAGCGCATGGTCGCCGGGTTCGCGGCGGAAGGCGCGATTTCTGTGAAGGTCGCATTGGTGAACTCCGCGACCGTGCGATAGGCGAAACGCGCGGCGGCCTGATACGGCGCTCCCGCGGCCTCGAAACCGACGAAGGGTTCGTCACCGGGAGCGTAGCCGGTGAACTGGGCACCGTCGGTCGGGAAGGAATACGTCAACTGTCCCGTCGCCCATTGGGTGTTCAGGACCAGACTGTTGATATTGGCGTTGATCGAATTGGGTGCACCGACCAGGGGAGTGAATGTGCGTGTCGGACCGGGCATGAGTGACGTCTCTCTCGGGTCTGATTGGTGTCCAGGCAGGCTGAAAGCCGCTCGCTGGGCTTGCCCCATGATCCGCCGCTTCGTCTGAGATGACGGCGCGTGGTGGTGCGTCCAGCCTGCGGGAACGAGGCGCGTGGAAAGCCGTGACTCGTGCTGCAGGCGGAGCGCTTGGTGGCGTTTATGGAGAGAGATACGGGACGTCAATCAATCGGCGGAGGAACCTCTGCACCCTGAGACAAGGTGCAGGTGAATTGAGACAGAGTGCGCGCTCGTGCCGGGGGCGGCATCTCGGAGCCGCGCTTTCGCAGGCCGTCCACGGCGCACTCCAGATGCGCCGTCGCGACTTGCTCACCCTTCTCCGGGTCCAATCAGGCGGTCGGCCCTCACGCCACCGCGAGCCATTGCGTGCCGAGTGCGCCGGTCATCATGCCGAAGCCGCCGGCCGGCGTTCAGGTTCTGGAGGTCCACCTTCTGCGGCGACCGGGTTCCGATGCTAGCGTTCCCGGAAAGCCTTGGCGAACTGGTCGAGGACCGGCCTGACGAGATAGCTCACCGGGGAGCGGTCGCCGGTTGCGAGGAAGACGTCGGCCTGCATGCCGGCACTGATGGTCAGCGGTGCGATGCGGGCGAGCTCGGCCGGCGGAATGGTGATGCGGACGATGTAGTAGGTCAGCCCCGTCTGCTGTTCGCGGGTGACATCGGGCGCGAGACGCGAGACGGTTCCGGTGAGTTCCGGCGTCGTCCGCTGGTTGAAGGCGCGCAGCCGGATCTGGGCCTGCTGGCCGAGCGAGACGAGGTCGTAGTCGGTGGCCGCGACCTGCGCATCGAGATGCAGCAGTTCGCCGGAGGGAACGATCAGCATCGCTGGTTCGGCCGCGCTGATCACCCCGCCCACCGTATGCGCCTGCATCTGGTGGACGATCCCGGACGCCGGGGCGCGGATGTCGACCCGTCTCAGCTGGTCCTCCGCGGCCGTACGCCGCTCCAAGAGCTCGCCCATGCGCCCCTGAATGTCGCGCAGCTCCTTCATGGCCTCTGAGCGCCGCTCCTCGGTGAGCTGGATGATCTGCAGCCCCGTCTCGGCGATGCGGCCCTGGACCTGGGCGATCTGCGCGGTGAGCAGGCCCTTCTGCCCTTCGAGGGATGATCCCTCGCGTTCGAGCTGCGACAGCCGGGTGATCTGTACGAGGTTCCGGGTGAACAGGTCGCGGACCCCCGACAGCTCGCGCTCGATCAACTGGGCTTCCCGGATCTTGGCCGCTCGCTGCTGCGACAGGCCCTCGATCTCGGACTGCATCTGTCCGATGCGCTTGGCGAGTTGGGCCCGCTGCCCCTCGAGCGCCGTCTTGCGGATGGCAAAGAGGCGCTTTTCGGCGACCAGGAGGGCGGCCACAGTGGGGTCGGTGCCGGCACGCGCTTCAATGCCCTCGGGGACGACAACGGCATCCGCCTGGTCGCGCTCGGCCTCCAGCCGTAACGAACGCACGATGAACTCGTCGATCTGGCGTGTCAGGATCTGCAGGTTGGCGCGCGCCATGGTGTCGTCAAGGCGGATCAGAAGGTCGCCTTCCCGGACCACCTGGCCTTCGCGGACGCGCAGTTCTCCGACGATGCCGCCCTGCTGGTGCTGCACTTTCTTGACATTGCTCTCGACGACGAAGTGGCCCTGGGCGACGACCGCACCCGCGATCGAGGCGCGGGCCCCCCAGACGCCGAGCGTGCCGAGAAAAATGACGAGGGCGAGGTAGCCCGCGCGCTTCGCCTTGCCGCTGGCCCGGTCGATGTCCGGCGCAAGGCCGGGCTGACGATCATCCCGGCTCATGGCTGACCTCCGGTGCTGCGAACTGAGCCGAACGGCTGGCGCGCGGGGACCGATCGCGCCGTCGCCGGCGGCCGCCTCAGCTTCTGCATCACCTCGTCGCAGGGGCCGAATGCCTGCAGCTGTCCAAGCGCCATCACGCCCACCATATCCACAGCCACGAGTCCCGATTGCCGATGGGTGACGACGACACAGATACCGCCACGAGCCTTGACCGCTCGGATCGCATCGGTGAGCGCCTCGTCGCCTTCGTTGTCGAGGCTGGCGTTCGGCTCGTCGAGGACGACGAGGAATGGGTCGCCATAGAGCGCCCGCGCCAGGGCGATCCTTTGCCGCTGCCCGCCAGACAAGGCCGTGCCACGCTCGCCGATCACCGTATCGTAGCCGTTCGCCAGACCGACGATCATGTCGTGCGCGCCGGCCGCCGCCGCCGCCTTGAGGACGGCATCTGAGGTCATGGCGGGATCGAGCCTGGCGATGTTCTCGGCGACCGTGCCGTCGAACAGCTCGACGTCCTGCGGCAGGTAGCCGAGCGCGCGGCCGAGCTGCTCGGGATGCCACTGGTCGAGGCGTGCCCCGTCGAGGCGGACCGCGCCGCCGACCAGCGGCCAGACGCCGACGAGCCCGCGGGCGAGCGTCGACTTGCCCGAGCCGGAGGGCCCCACCAGACCGACCGCCTGTCCCGCCTTCAACTGGAAGCTGACGCCGTGTACGATGATTCGCTGGGACCCCGGCGCGGCGACCGTCGCCTCGCTGACCTGAAGCGATTTGTGGGGCCTCGGCAGTTCGATCGCCTTGTCCTGATCCTGCAGATGCACAGCGATCGACTTCAGGCGCTGATAGCCCTGACGTGCTGCGACGAAGCTCTTCCAATGCGCGACGGCCAGTTCGATCGGCGCCATGGCCCGGCTCGTCAGGATGGAGGCCGCGATCATCGCGCCTGGGGTCAGTTCGCCGCGCACCACGAGCCAGGCCCCGAGGCCGAGCACCGCCGATTGCAGTCCGAAGCGCACCACCTTGGCATAGGCGCCTATGCCGCTCGCGGCATCGGACAGCGCCAGCCCGTCCCTGACATGGCCGTCATGCGCCTTCTGGTGACGGGCGCTGAACGCCGAGGTCATGCCAAGGGCGCGGATCGCCTCGGCATTGCGGCGGCCGCTTTCGGCGATGCTCATGCGCTCCGCACCGCTCACCGTGACGTCGCGGGTTGGTCCGGCACTCTTGCGGTCCGTCAGCCAGGTCAGGGCGAGGATCACCACCCCGCCGGCCACCGTGAGCCATCCGAGCAGCGGGTGGAGGAGAAAACAGGCCGCCAGGAACAGCGGCATGAACGGCATGTCGAGCAGCGCCGTCGGACCCAGGCTGCCGAGAAAGCTGCGCAGGGCGTCGAGATCGCGGATCGGCTGCTGCGGGGCGCCCGGCTTGGCGCCCATCAGCGGCAAGGTGACGACGGCACGCCCAGCGAGAGGCGAGAGTTCGCGGTCGATCTTGGCACCGATGCGGCTCAGCAGCTTCAGCCGGAGCGCATCGAGCGCGCCCTGCAGCAGGAATGCGGCCAGGGCTATCAGGGACAGCGCGACCAGCGTCTGGATCGAGCGGCTTGCGAGGACCCGATCGTAGACCTGCAGCATGTAGAGCGGGCCGGTGAGCATCAGAACATTCACGAAGGCCGAGAAGACGGCGACATGAAACCAGTCGCCGCGAACCGTGCGAAAGGCGCGGAGCACGGGGTCGGGCCCGCCCGTCCTCATCATGTGCGGGGTGGTGTTCATGCCAGGCTCCGAAATCCGTCGTTGCCGGGAGGGCTGTCCTCCGCGCTGCGCCTGTTATCGCAACGAAACCGCTTCACCCGTCGAAGCAGTCGCACGTGGGCTGCACCCAGGGCACTCATGCGGGTCGCTCGTCGCTGCGGACTGTCGGAAGGACAGTCAGCGCGAGCCGGCGCGAGCGAAAGCGCGGCGAAGGGGTCTTGGCCGCATCGCGCGACGGCGTGTCCGAACTTCGGCTTGGAAAGGCCGTCATCTCCGTCTCTGCGCTTCCGCCACCCCGACATCATCGTCTTTCGATCACGGCGACGGTCGCACCGATCAAGCGTCCGATTGCTCCGAGCCTTCCCGGCCGGCCGCTTTGGCTCGACCGGAACCCTCAGGCGCGCCACTAGAGGGACACCGAAACAATTGACGACATGAAGCATCAGGCGCCATGACTCTGCGGTCAAGGGCATAAGTTCCCCCGCATTGCTTGTGAGGCGGCTGACCTCTGCTTGGGTCTGAAAAATATGCCTTGCTAACAGAAGGTGAGGCTGGCTATCATTTTCTTCTGTCAAGTCTGTGGCGGCGGGTGAAAGGTTCTTCGTCTTTGGCATCGCAGTTGCGGCTCCTTTGAGCCTCTTTCCGTCGCTCGTCTCTGGGGATGCGTCGAAGTTCGGGACACCAAGCCCATTCGCGTATTTCTCGCGCGACGGGGGTTTGAGTTTCTGGGGCCCCATTCGGTGGAGATCGCATCCGCTTCGGCTCGCGCCATTTGTTGTGACATCGACGCATACATTGTTAGCTACCGCGTAACACGAAAGCTGTCATCGTGCATGGGACGATAGGGATCGACGGGACACGATGATGCCGATACCGCCAGATCATGTCGGGGAACCGGCCTATTCCCAGCAGGCACCCGCCGAACAGGGATCGCGACTGTCAGGCCTTGTCCCTGGGGCGATCCGGTCGGCATCCATGCCACTGCCCCGCCCCGGTCATGTTGCCGAGCGCGAGGAGCTTGACGCCGCGCACATCAAGGGCACGGCAGAAGCCTACATCCTCTTCATCGAGCGCCATCCGGCCAGCCGCTATCGCGCTGAGGCCGAAGCCCGTCTGCGGAAGCTCGGTATCACCCCTCCAGTCCAGTCGCCCTCGCCTTAAGGGGAACTCACCATGTGCCGAGTCTGCGCGTTAAACGCCTATTGGCAGAATGACAACGTCGGCGTGACGCTGCCGACCTTCGTCGCGCAAGACGTCTATGACGGACAGGACGGACCGATCCATGGTGGTGGCGGCCCGAATTTCTGGGCGTTCCAGGGAGCGACGGGTAACATCAACATCGACGGTCTGCTCTGGGGCAGCCGCTGGGGCGGTGCCACGTTGACCTATTCCTTCCCGACGCTGGCCTCGCAGTATGAAGCGGGGTACTCGGAGGCTGCCAATAATTTCGGCGCGGCGACGGCTGCGTTACAGACAGCCACGCGTTTTGCCATGAACCTGGTGTCGCAATATACGAACCTCGTCACGACGGAGGTCGGCGCCGGGTCGGCAGCCGACGTGCGGACGGCCTTCTCGAGTTTGCCTCCGACGGCCTGGGCCTACTATCCTTCGGACGGCACGAAGGGCGGCGACATCTGGTATGGAACCAGCACTGCCAGTTTTCAGAACCCGGTTCGCGGCCAATATGCCTGGGCGACCGTGATTCATGAGCTCGGTCATGCGCTCGGCCTGAAACACGGGCACGAGACGGCCGGTGTCGCAAACACCTCGATGCAGTCCGCCTTCGACCAGATGGCCTATTCGGTGATGACCTATCGTTCCTACCAGGGCGGCCCGGTGACCGGTTATACCAACGAAACGAACGGCTATGCACAGACGTTCATGATGTATGACATCGCCGCGCTGCAGACCATGTACGGTGCGAACTTCAACACCAATTCGGGCAACACCACCTATAGCTGGAGCCCGACCACCGGTGAGATGTTCATCAACGGCGTCGGGCAGGGCGCGCCCGGTGGAAACCGGATTTTCCTGACCATCTGGGACGGCAACGGCAACGATACCTACAACTTCTCCAACTACACGTCCAATCTGTCGGTCAATCTGACACCCGGAGCCTTTTCCATCACCTCATCGGTGCAACTGGCCAATCTCGGCAACTTCAATATCGCCCCCGGCAATATCTTCAATGCGTTGCAGTTCAACGGCGATGCCCGCTCCCTGATCGAAAATGCCATCGGCGGCTCGGGAAATGACACGATCATCGGCAATGCCGCGAACAACTACCTGATGGGTGGCGCCGGCAACGACACGGTTCTTGGCGGGGACGGCAACGATATCCTGGTTGGTGGCTCCGGCAATGACGGGCTCGACGGCGGCACCGGCGCTGACGCTGCACTGTTCTCCCTGGGCCGCGCCAGTTACTTCGTGCGGTCCTTCGTGTCCGGCGGTCAGTTCTTCACCCAGGTGACGGCTGCGACGGGCACGGACGGCGTCGACACCTTGGTCCGCATCGAGACGCTCGGCTTCAACAACGGCGCCCAGGCCTTCGGGCTTGCCGGCATCCAGCAGAACCTCGTCTCCAACATAGACGGCTCGTTCTTCGACGACGTGCTGTTCCAGAACAGCGCCACCGGCCAGATCATCTACCAGAACATGAATGCGGGCACGGCATCGGGCTTTGGCAATGTCCTGGGCTCGCTGCCGGCCGGCTGGCGGCTGGTGGGCTCTGGTGATTTCACCGGTGACGGGCGGGCTGACGCTCTGGTGCAGAACACGAGCAACGGCGCGATCTACACGCTCAGCATTGCGTCGGGGACGCCGGCCTGGGGCGTTGTCAGCACGGGCCTGACCAGCAACTTCCAGGCGATCGCCATCGGTGATGTCACCCGCGACGGCACGCCGGACGTGCTGGTCCGCGACAACACGACCGGCATCAACTACATCGCCGACATGAATGCCGGCGGCACCTTTGGCGGCTGGGTCATGGGGCCCAATATCGGCACCGGTTGGCGCACCGTCGGGCTCGGCGACTTCAACCGCGACGGTGCCTCCGACATCCTGGTGCAGGACATCGCGACCGGCACGACCTATTATCGCGACCTGGTCAACAACCAGTGGGGCACGGTGTCGGGTCCGGCAGGGGCGCAGTGGGTGGCGCGCGAGGCCGCCGACCTCAACGGCGACGGTTATGTCGACGTCGTGTTCCGCAATTCGGTGACCGGCGACATCTGGTGGGTGAACATGCTCGGCGGCACCAATGCAGGCTGGGGCGTGGTGGCCAACGGCCTCTCCGGCTGGGAGGTCCGAGGGACCGCCGATGTCGACAACGACGGCCATCGCGACGTCATCATCCAGAACACCTCCAGCGGCATCACCTATTACGCCAACATGGACGCCGGCGTCTTCAATGGCTGGGGCACGATCTCCGGTGCGCTTGGCACCCAATGGCTCGCGGTGGCGTGAGGCGGGGGCCCGGCGAGCCGTCGCGCGGGTAAACGCGGCCGCCCGGCGCTGAGGCCCAGCCCGGCGGCGCCCGCGTCCGGTACGTCAGTCCCAGGCCCGGATGATGGCGTCGACGTCGGTCACCACGGCCACGTTCTGGAGCGCGTAATTGACCGAGGCCGTGTGCCATTCGGCATTCATGGTCGAGCAGGCATCCTCGGGGACCATCATGTAGTAGCCCTTGTCGGCACCGGTGCGGGCGGTGTGCTCGATCGACATGTTGGTCCAGGCACCGGTGACGATGACGATGTCGCGGCCAAGGGCCCGCAGCACGGTTTCGAGGCGGGAGCCCTCCCAGGCGCTCATGCGCTGCTTCTCGACCACGTGGTCGCCGGCCATCGCCTCGAGGCCGGGCACGGGCGCGGCGCCCCAGGTGCCGCGCACCAGGGCCTTGGCGTCGGCAAGTCCCTCGAAGAGGGGGGCGTTCATGGTGACCCCGGGGCAGCCGGGATCGACGAGGAACCAGACATGGATGACGGGGACGCCCTTGCTGCGCGCGGCGGCGGCGAGGCGTGCGGCATTGGCGATGGCATTCTGCTCGCGGCAATGGGCCGGTGACCCGGAGGCGGCGAAGGCGCCACCCTCGATCACCACGTCGTTCTGCATGTCCTGCACGATGACGGCGCAACGCCCGGGATCGAGTTCATAGCCGGGTGCGCATTTCAGCGTGCCGTTGCGGGACACCGCCGCGGCCGCGACCGGTTTCGTCCCCCCATCTGTCCGCTGCGGCGCGCCGGCGGCGATCATGTAGGGCTCGCTGCGCGGCCCGACCTTGGTGTCGACGGCGTAGAGGGAGTGGGTGGCCGTGAGGAACAGGGTGCGGAAATCGGCCCCGCCCCAGGTCAGGTTGCCGACGAGTTCGGGGACCCGCACCTTACCGATCAGAATCCCGGCGGGGGAATAGACCCAGACGCCACCGGGGCCGCAGACCCAGACATTGCCCAGCGCGTCGCATTTCATGCCGTCGGGCACGCCGGGCTCTGAGGGGGAGGCAATGCCGGAGGCGAAGACGTGGCCGGCGCCGAGGGATCCGTTCGGCAGGACGTCGAAGACGCGGATCAACTGCTGCACCGTGTCGTTGATGTAGAGCTGCTTCTCGTCGGGCGAGAAGCACAGGCCGTTCGGCTGTTCGAACAGGTAACGGTCGACCAGAAGCTGGGGCGCGCCGCCACCCGGCGGGATGCGATAGACCCCCTGGAAGCCGAGTTGGCGCGGCCGCTCCACGCCATAGACCGGCATGCGGCCATACCAGGGATCGGAGAAATAGATGGCGCCGTCGGATTTCACCACGACGTCGTTGGGGCTGTTGAGCTCGCGTCCGTCGACATGGGAGGCGATCACCTCGCGCCGGCCGTCCGGCCGCTCGCGCACCAGGGTCGAGGTCGCATGCTCGCAGACGATCAGGTTGAGATCGCCGTCATAGGTCATCCCGTTGCACTTGTTGGCCGGCCGCATGACCTCGCGGATGCCCGTCCTGTCCCAGCGCCGGCGCACGTCGCCGGGCATGTCGGAGAACAGGAGATGACCGTCGCGCGGGTGCCAGATCGGCCCTTCGGTGAACTGGAAGCCGGTGCCGAACTGGCGCACCGGCGCCCAGAGGTCGATGAGGCCGTTGAAGGCCGGCGTGACGGCGACATGGGTGGTCATGGGGCGATCTCGCTCGGTGGCCTCCGTCCGGGAGGCCCTGGGGACGACAGGGATCAGGCGGGGAACCAGGACCGTGGCGGCAATGACTGCGTCACCGGCCCCGGCACAGACATGTCGAGCCGTGCAACGACCTGGCCCGCCTCGATCTTGGCCGGCTTGTCGTGCACCGGCAGGAGGAAGCGGGACGAGTTCAGGAGTTTCTTGATCGCCGCCTTCTCCTGGCGCTTCGAGGTCCCGTGGTTGCCGGTGACCCGGGGCTCGTCGGCATGGATCTCATGGAAAGGATTGATGATCTGGTCGTTGAAATCGTAGATCACGTCGCCACAGATCGTGGCCCGGCCCTCGGCCGTGTCGACGTGGACATTCATCGAACCCTCGGTGTGGGCGCCGGCCGCTTCCAGGTAGCAGCCGGGAAAGAGCTCGATCATCCCGGTCAGTTCGAGATCTTCGAGCCGCAGCGCATGTTTCGTGTGCAGCCGGTCGATCAGATGCTTGATGTCGGGGGCCGGATATTGCGGGTGCATCAGGCCCGAGACCGAGTATTCCAGCTCCCGCCGGTTGATGATCACCGTGGTGTTCATCGGGAACAGCTCGTCCTTGCCGGCATGGTCGATGTGCAGGTGGGTATGGGCGACATAGCGGACATCGCCCATCCGCACGCCGTATTTCATCAGCTGGTTCTCGATCATGTTCTCGTGGAACTGGAGCCCGCGCATGCCGAGGCTCTCCATGATCTGGTTGTGGCGGTAGCCGGTATCGACGACAACGGGCCAGGGGCCGCCGAGGATGAGGAAGCCGTAGGTATAGGTGCGCTTGCGCTGGCCGCAGCCCCGCCCGAGCACGAGAAAGCTCGATTCCAGCTCGATGTCGCCGTAGTCGAGGACCTTGATCTCAAGTGGCATCGTTCCCTCCGATTGTTGTCAGGCCAGCCGGTAGACCCGCTTGGCGGTTGATGAAAAGACAGCGGCGTGATCCCCCGCGGGGACGGCGGCCCGATGGGCGTCGAGGAGCGCGGCATAAGTGGTCCAGAGCTTCTCGATCGGAAAGTTGGATCCGAACAGGCAGCGCTCGGCGCCGAACAGCGCCAGGGTTTCCCGGACGACCATGGCCACGTGGCCGGGATCGTTGCGGCGCAGGAACGTGCCGAGCCCGGATAGCTTGCTGACGACGTTCGGCCTTGCTGCGAGCATGGCCATGCCAGCCCGCCAGGCCTCCATGCCGCCCTCGGAAAGATCCTCCAGCATGCCGGCATGCTGCAGGACGAAGGTCACACCGGGACAGGCGTCGGCGAGAGCGGCAGCCCCCGCCATCTGCCCGGCGAAGACCTGCAGGTCGAAACTCCAGCCATAGTCGGAAAGGCGGGCGATGTTGCGCTGCAGGGTCGGATTGGTGGCCAGATCCGGATCGGCGGCAAAGCGGTAGAGCGGGTTCTCGTGCCAGTGCAACTGCTGGCGCACGCCACGGATGCTGGCATTGCGGGCGAGGGCCTCGAGCTGCGGGCGGACATCGCCGGCCAGCATGTCGGCATAGGCGACGATGGCGATGGGAAAGCCGCTCTCCGCGGCGGCTTGGGCGACAAAGGCCGCTTCCGCGAGGAAGCGGTCCACCGGCCAGTTGGCCTGGACATAGACCGCCCCGGTCAGGCCCGACACCGCGGCATCGGCGAGATATTCGGTCACCGGATAGTCGCGCCGGATCGGTTCATAGGGGCCGAAGATCCGCGGCTGCATGGGCCCGGTGAGCCATGGCAGGTCGGCCTGACGCCAGATATGGAAATGGGCGTCGATCATGCCGCGCGCTCCCGGCCGATCGACAGGACATGGCGGCAAATGGCGGCGGTCGTCCCGCCATTGGTCAGCGAGGTGATGAAGGGCCGGATGGCGGCGAGCCCCTCGGTTGCGGGGCGGTAGTCGCGCCCGGTCGCCAGGGGCGACAGCCAGTCGATGCGGTGCGCCCGTGCCGCGAGGTGCCGGACAGCCCGGATCATGGCGCCGGGGTCGCCGCGCTCCAGCCCGTCCGACAGGATCAGGACGACGGCGCCGCGTGCATAGCCGGCAAATCGTGGTACTGCGAGGAAGGTCTCGAGGGCGTCACCGATCCGCGTTCCGCCATCCCAGTCGGCGACCAGATCGGCGGCGATGCCGAGGGCCCGGCTGCGGTTGCGGCGCTTCAGCGCCGTGGTGAGGCGGGTCAGCCGCGTTCCGAAGGTGAAGACCTCGACCCGCGGGGCCCCCTGGACGAGGGCATGGGCGAGGGCGAGATTGGCGTCGGTCCGCTGCTTCATCGAACCCGACACGTCGATCAGCAGCAGGACCGGCCGCACGCGGCTGCTCCGCCGCCAGCGCTTCAGCGCCATGACCTCCCCGTCATTGCGGATGGCGGCCTTGAGGCTGGCGGCGAGGTCGAAGCCGGGGCCACGCCGGGCGCGCCGCTGACGATAGCCGCGCCGCCGGGGCAGGGCCTCGGGAAGGTCGCGTGTGAATCGGTTGAGGGTGTCGCTGTCGTCCGGGGGCTGCAACTGGCGGACGGCCAGGGCTTCGGCGCTGGTCGCCTCGCGGCCGGTCTCATGCACCTCTTCGCCGATCAGGATTTCCTGACCGGCGCCCTCCTCCTCGACCTTCATCTCGTCGTCGGGCTGCCATGAATCGTCCTCGCCGGGCTCGCCGGCGGCGCCGAGGAAATGGCTGTCGAAGAGCGCGTCGAACGTGTCCCGCCGCTCGAAGGGGGGGCCGATCGTCGCCACCGCAGCCTTGCGCACATCCTCGATGGAGCGCGGTCCGAGAAGCTGCACCGCGCTGAGGAAGAGGACGGTCTGCTCCGGCGCGACGGCGAAGCCGTTGGCGCGCAGCAACGTGGTGAAGGCGACGAGGGGCCGGGCGGCGGCCGGCAGTCGCGGCGGGGCGAGGGGGGCGCTCATGCCGCCACCGCCCGGATGAACGCGTCCATGCGCGGGCGCATGAGCGCGAAGTCCTCCTCGTCCTTCAGGGCTGTGCCGATCGAGCGACGGAAGGCGTCAGGCCAGGACGCGCCGGTGCGGTGGAGGGCGGTCGCCGCCTCCGCCCAGTCGACGGCTTCCGCCACGCCGGGCGGCTTGGTGAGCGGCTCCTGCCGCAGCAGGCCCACGGCATGGACGATCGCCCGCGCCGTGCCCTCGGCCACGGCGGAGGAGCGCAGCATGATGATGGCCGCCTCGCGCGCCGGGTCGGGATAGGGGATGTAGTGGTAGACGCAGCGGCGGCGCAGCGCCTCATGCAGGTCGCGGGTGCGGTTGGAGGTGAGGACGACGACGGGCCGATCGGCGGCGCGCAGCGTGCCACGTTCGGGGATGGAAATGGAGAAGTCGGAGAGGAATTCGAGGAGGAAGGCCTCGAATTCATGGTCGGAACGGTCGATCTCGTCGATCAGCAGCACGGTGGACTCCGGCCGCCTGAGCGCCGCCAGCATCGGCCGCTCGATGAGGAAATCGTCGCGGTAGATGTCGACCGTGTCGCCCTCCCGCGCCTGGCGGATGGCGAGCATCTGGCGGGGATAGTTCCATTCGTAGAGGGCCGCGGAGGCGTCGATGCCCTCGAAACATTGCAGGCGGATGAGCTGCCGGCCGAGGATGCCCGCCAGCGCCTTGGCCGCCTCGGTCTTGCCGACGCCGGGCGCCCCCTCAAGCAGCAACGGCTTGCCGAGCGCCAGCGCCAGGAATCCGGCCGTGGCGATGCCGTCATCGGCGAGATAGAGCGCGGCCCTCAGCGCCTCGGCCAGGGCCTCGGGGCTCGCAAGGCCGGCGATGGGCGGTTGCAGCGCCATGGCCCTCAGCCTCCCCCGCCACGGCGCGGCTGGGGCCTTGCCCCGCCATTGGCCTTGATGCCGCGCAGCACCTTCTCCGGCGTGATCGGCAGGTCGTTCACCCGGACGCCGACGGCGTTGTAGACCGCGTTGGCAATGGCCGGCAGCACCGGGTTGGCGCACATCTCGCCCGGTCCCTTACCGCCGAAGGGGCCGTCGGGGGCGGGCCGCTCAAGAATCGTCACCGAATAGGGCGCGGTGTCGCCGGGGCCCGGCATCAGATATTCGTTGAAGTCGCGCGGCCCGTGGCTTGGGTCGGGATAATAGGGCTCCGGCGTCTCGTAGAGCGCGTGGCTGATGCCCATCCAGGCGCCGCCGACGAGCTGCTGCTCGACCATCTTCGGATTGATCGCCCGCCCCAATTCGTAGGCCGAGGCCATCTTCAGCACGGTGACCTCGCCGGTCTCGTCGTCGACCTCGACATCGGCGACGAGGCAGGCATGGGCGAAGGCGGTGTTGGGGTTCAACTCGCCGGTCTGCGGATCGACCGTCGACAGCGGGATGAGGAAGATGCCGCGCCCTGCGATGGTCTTGCCCTGCTTGAACTGCGCCGCCTGGGCGGTGGCCTTGACCGTGATCGACCGCGACGGCGCCCCCTTCACGTGAATGTTGCCACGCCCGTCGGTGACCAGATCTCCGGCATTGACCTCAAGTTCCTCGGCAGCCGCCTCCAGCAGGACGCCGCGCGCCTCGCGGGCGGCGGCGATGACGGCATTGCCCATGCGATGCGTGCCGCGCGAGGCGAAACTGCCCATGTCGTGGGGGCCGGTGTCGCTGTCGGCGGTGTCGACATAGACGTCCTCCATCGGCACGCCGAGCGTTTCCGCCGCGACCTGACGCGTCACCTGTTTCATGCCCTGACCGAGGTCGATGGCCGAGAGCGCGACGGTGAACTTGCCGTCCGGATTGGAGTGGATCAGTGCCTGGCTCGGGTCTCCCCCGAGATTCATGCCGATGGGATAGTTGACGGACGCCATGCCGCGCCCCCGGTGCCGGGCCATGTCAGCGCCTCCTCGTGCCGAAGACGGAGGAAAAGCGCACGGCGCCGTGCTGTGTCGGCTGCGCCGGGGCCGGGGCCGGGGCCGCAGCGGGGGGCGGTGCGGTGGCGGCCGTTGGCGGCATGGCGGGCGGCGGGGCCGCCGGCATCGGCTGGTAGGCGGGCGGCATGCTCGCCGGCGTCGGCCGGTAGGGCTCGTATTGCGGCACGGCAGCGGGTGTCGGCCGGGCTTCGGCAGACCCCTCCATGATCGGCTGCTTGGTCATGGGAATGCGCATGGCGCCCGCCGGCAGAGTCTCGGTGGCGGGACCCGTCCGGGTTTCCGGCCTGCCGATGCGGCCATTATCGTCGATGGGCGTCGCCGGGATCAGCGCGCGGGCGCCGCCGCCACCGGTCAGGGAGGACTGGCGTCGCGCCTCGTCGGACAGTGGCCATCCCGCCTTCTCCGCCACGACCTGCACGCATTCGATGAGGGCCGTGTTCTTGGCGACCCGGCGATGCGCCTTCATGTCCTCGTCGCGGTAGGCGTTGAGGATGCGGAATTCCATCGGGTCCATGCCGCAGGCCTCCGCGCCCTTGTCCATATGGACCTCCAGCGCGAAATCGACCGCGGTGATCCCGAAGCCGCGCATGGCGGTCGAAGGGCAGCGGTTGGTATAGGCCACATAGATGTCGGCGCTGACATTGGGGATCGTGTAGGGCCCCGGCAGATGCGCGGTGCACTTGATCGCGGCGTAGCTCGACAGGCGCGTATAGGCGCCGGCGTCGAAATAGCTGCGGATGCGGCGGGCGACGATGCGGCCGTCGCGCAGGATGCCGTCCTTGATGTAGATGCGCTCGGCACCGCGCGGCGAGCCGTAGAGCATCTCCTCCTCGCGATCGAGGACATAGCGGACCGGCTGGCCGGTCATCATGGCGCCGAGGATCGACAGCGGCTCGGTCAGGGAGTCGACCTTGCCGCCGAAGCCGCCGCCCACCGTGCCGCCGATGAAATGCAGGCGGTTGGATTCGAGCTTGAGGATCTTGGCCGCCGTGCCGAGGGAGAAGAACAGGCCCTGTGCGCAGGAATGCACGACGAAGCGGTCGTTCTGCTCGGGCGCGGCGATGGAGCCGTTGGTCTCGGTTGGCGCGTGCTCGATGGGCGACATCTGGTAGCGGTCGTCGACGATGAAGTCGGCCGTGGCGAAGGCCCTGTCGACGTCGCCGAAACGCAGCTTCGAGTGATCGTAGCGGTCGTGATATTCAAAATAATTGTTCGGATAGGTCTCGTTGACGACGGGTGCGCCTGGCTTCAGTGCCTCCTCGACGTCGAAGACATGGGGCAGCACGTCGTAGTCGACGCGCACCAGCGCCCGTGCGGCCAGGGCCTGCTGCTCGGTCTCGGCGATGATCGCCACAACGGGTTCGCCCTTGTAGGAGACCTTGCTCACCGCCAGCGTCGGCTCGTCGTCCTTGCCGAAATTGATCAGGCTGAGGAGGGTGTTCTTGTTCAGCGGCACGTCGGCGCCGCGCAGGATGCGCTTGACGCCCGGCGCCCGCTCGGCGGCGGTGGTGTCGATGGCCCGGATACGGGCGTGGTGATGCGGGCTGCGCACCACCTTCAGATGGAGCAGCCCCTCGAAGGCGTGATCGTCGAAGAAGGGCGAGCGTCCCGTGACATGGCCGGGCATGTCCTGGCGCTGGGCGCCCTTGCCGACGATGTTGAGATTGTCGTCGCGCTCGGCGGCGAAGAGATCCTTGCGGAATTCCAGCATCGTCGCCTCCGTCAATATGTGCGCTTGGCCTGCCCGCCGCGGGCGGCGGCCAGGATGGCCTCGATGATGGCGTCGTAGCCGGTGCAGCGGCAGATATTGCCGGAGATGCCGTCGATCACCTCCGCGCGGGTCGGGTTCGGGTTCGCCGCGAGAAGGGCTTTGGCCGCCGTCAGCATCCCCGGCGTGCAGAAGCCGCACTGGGCCGCGAAATGGTCCATGAAAGCTTGTTGCAGCGGATGCAGGACCGGCCCCTCGGCCATGCCGGAGACGGTCTCGACATGCTTGCCCTCGCAGGTGGCCGCCAAGGTCAGGCAGGACAGCTGCAGGTCGCCGTCGACCAGCACCGTGCAGGTCCCGCAGGTTCCCTGGCCGCAGCCGTACTTGGGACCAAAATCGTTGAGGCCGCGGCGAAGCAGCGTCAGGAGATTATCGGAGGGGCCGACGAAGGCGGCGCGGTCGGAGCCGTTGAGGCGGAACTGGACGGGAATCTTGGCCATGGGTGCCTCCTCAGTCCTGACCCGACAGGAGCCGGGCCAGATGCACCGGCAGGACCTCGCGCCGGTACCATTCGCTGGCGATGGCATCGGTGACAGGCCGGATGCCCTCCGCGGCTGCGGCGCGGGCGGCGGTGATGGCGGCGGCATCGAGCGCCTTGCCCTCCAGCACGCGCTCCACCGCCTTCGCGCGCATCGGCACCGGCGCCATGGCGCCGAATGCGACCCGCGCACCGCTCACCCGGCCGCCCGACATGGGCAGGTGCGCCGCCACCGACAGGACGGCGAGGCCCTTGGGCCTGACCCGGCTCACCTTGCGGAAGCGGAAATCGGCGGCATTCTGCGGCGGCGCGAACTGGACCGCCGTCACCAGGCCCTGGCCGCCACGCGCCCGGCCGGCGAGGAACTCCTCCAGCGGCACGGCGCGCGGCGCACCGAAGCCCTGCATGACCATCACCTGGGCATCGAGGGCCAGCAGCGCCACGGTGAAGTCGCCATAGGGGCTCTCGGCGAAAAGATTGCCGCCGATACTGGCCATGTTGCGTACCGCCGGGCCGCCGATGGCCTGGGCCGGAGCATGCAGATAGGCCAGTTCACGGCGTTTCAGGATTGCCGCCATGGTAACGCCCGCGCCGAGCTCGACCCTGCCGGACAGGTTGATCTGCCGGTAGGCCGGATCGACCAGACGCAGGATCAGTCCGTCGGTGAGCCGGCCCTCGTTGATGTCACGCATGATCAGCGTTCCGCCGGACAGCAGCCGGGCGGTGCGGTCGCCCGCGATGAGGCCGGCGGCGTCCGAGAAGGTCGATGCGGTGCGGAACTCGATCGGCATGGTCAGGGCACTCCACCTTGGAGTTCGGGGAGGTGGCGGACAGCCTCCATGCCGGCCGAGTACACGTCGTTGCCGACCGTCTCGGCCAGCTCCGCCTCGCGGCCCGGGGGCGTGGTGAAGCGGCTTTCCCAGTGCCAGAAGCTGCGGTTGCCGTCGGTCACGGGCAAGAGCCGGATGTGGGCGACGTAGTTGAACAGCGGGATCGGCGTGTCGAGCAGGCAGTAGCTGTAGGTCATCTCCAGATCCGACAGGGACAGGAGCTGTTCGCGCAATTCGCTGCCATCCTGCAGGGTGAACCTGCGGACGCAGCCGATCCTGTCGGAGGGATGGCCGCGTTCGATGGCGCTGGCGGCGACGATCGGGTGATACTGGTCGTGACCGTTGAAGTCGCGCAGGACGGCCCAGAGGGCATCGACCGGCGCATTGATGATGGTGCTGCGGACGACCTTGGGCACATCACCCTCCGAAGGCGCGCTTGAGCGAGTCGAACCCCGCCTGGAAGACGTTGGTGCCGATGTTGGAGACGAGGTCCTGTTCCCGCTCCGGCGCGCAATCGAACTCGGCGGACCATTCGACAAAGGTGCGATCCTGATCGGTGATCGGCGTCAGCCGCAGGGTCGCCACGTAGTCCGTCAGCGGCATGGGGCTGTCGAGGATCGAATAGGTGCAGAACATGTCGAAGTCGGAGAGGCCGAGCAGCTTCTCGCGCAGCTTGTCGCCGTTGCGCAGGGAGAAGGCCCTGACACAGCCCACCTTGTCGGCGGGCTCGCCATTCTCGATCCGGCTCTCCGCCACGGCGGGGACCCAGTTGGGCAGACCGTTGAAGTCGCGCACCCTCGCCCAGACCCGGGCCGCGGGAGCATTGACGACACTGGAGACATAGACGCGGGCCATGATCGTCTGCCTTACTTCTTCTCGCCGTCATCTTTGGGCTTGGGAGGCTGGGCGTCCTTGGCGACGCGCTGCATGTCGGAGGCCTCGCGCATGAGGCCGCCCATCTTGGCAAGGTTGCCGCCCTCGATGCCGATTTCTTTCAGCACCTGGTCGATGAGCGGCGCCTGGACGCGGTAGCGCAGCGCCGACTCGATCACCTCGTCGGTCGGCGTGCGCGACGATCCGCCCCCGCCACCGGCCATGCCCTGCAGGCCGTCGACATGCAGGATGCGGATGCCCTCGATCTTCTCCATAGGCTTGACGCTTTCGCGCACGATGCCCTCGATCCGGTCGAGCAGGCGGCGACGGAAGAGCCCGTAGCGGGCCCCGTCGGTGAGAACGTTCTCGGCCTCGTAGAGCAGCTTCTGGGCCTCGGCGTCGATGGCCTTGCGGATCTTGTCGGCCTCGGCGGCGATGCGCACCTCTTCGGCCGCCTTCTCGGCATTGATCACCTCGACGGTCTTGCGGCGCTTGGCGCCCTCGCTCTCCTTGACGGTCTGGACGAGCTCGGCCGCCTCGACGGCCTTGGCCTTGGCCAGTTCGGCCTTCACGGCTGCGGCACTCTCCTCGAGAGACTTGGCGTAGAGCGTGATCGCCTTCTCCATCGCGGCGTTCTCGACGTCGCGCTCCCGCTCGATCTCGAGCCGGCGAAGGTCGCGCTGCCGGCCGACGCGCGCCTCGTCGAGGCCGCGGTCGGAGGCGATGCGGGCGCGCTCCACCTCTTCGTTGGAGGCGATCTGCGATTCCTGCAGCGCCTGGGCCCGGGCGACCTCCAGCTGCTCGATGGCGCGGCGGCGCTCCAGCCGGGCCGCTTCCAGCGCCTGTTCGCGGGCGACGTCCGCCTTCTCGACTTCCTGCTTGGCGACGATCTCGGTCTGGCGCAGGGTCTTGTCGGCCTCCGAGCGCTCGGCACGCTTGGCGGCCATGACGATGGCGCGGTTCTCCTCCGCCACCTCCACCGCCTTCTTCTGCTCGATTTGCAGCACCTCGCGGGTCTGCGAGGAGGCGATCCGCTCCTCCTCGATCTTCAGCTCGGCGGCGATGCGCTGCCGTTCGACCGCATCGCGCCGCTTGATCTCGGCGGCCTCGAGTTGCTCCGTGCTCTGGATCTCCAGCTGCCGGGTGGCGAGGGTGGAGGCGATCCGCTCGGCCGCAGTCGCCTTCTCCTGCGCGATCCGCGTGGCCTCGGTCGCCTCGCGCGCGGCGATCTCGGCCTCCTCGATGGTGCGGTTCCGCGCGATCTCCAGCTTGCGCTTGCCCTCGTCGGAGGCGATGCGCTCGGCGGTGAGAGCGATGTCCTGGGCGATCCGGGCCTTCTCGACGGCCTCGCGGGCCGCGATCTCGGCTTCGTCGAGGGCCTTGTTGCGGGCGATCTCGAGGTTCTTGATGTCCTTCTCGCGATCGATGCGTTCGGCGCTCACCTGCGCCTCCTGGGCGATCCGCGAGCGTTCGACCGACTCCCGTGCGGCGATCTCGGCCTGTTCGAGCGATCTCGTGCGCTCGATCTCCTTCTGGCGGATTTCGCGGTCCGACGCGATGCGGGCAGCCTGGATCGCCTGATCATTGGCGATCCTGGCGGTCTCGATCTCTTCGCGCGCGGCGATTTCGGCGCTCTCGACCGCCTTCGTCCTGGCGATTTCCTGCTGGCGGATGTCACGGTCGGAGGCGATGCGCGCCTCGCTGATCGCCCGCTCATTGGCAATCTTGGCCTTTTCGATCTCTTCCCGGGAGACGATCTGGGCCTGCTCGGCCTCGGTGTCGCGGGCGGCGCGTTCGCGGGCGATCTCGGTGCGCTGCACAGCCCGCCGGATCTCGATCTCGCGCTGCTGTTCCAGGCGGGCCGATTCGCTCTCCCGCTCGATGTCGAGCGCCTGCCGCTCGGCCTCCAGATTGCGGGTGCGGATCTTGATCATCGATTCCTGCTCGATGTCGTTGCGGAGCTTCCGCTTTTCCTCGATCTCCTCGATGATTCGGGTCAGACCCTCGGCGTCGAAGCGGTTGGACGGATTGAAGTACTGGAGGTCGGTCTGGTCGAGGTCGGTGATCGCCACCGATTCCAGCACGAGGCCGTTCTGGTTGAGGGCCTCGGCGGCGGCCTCCTTGACGCGCTGGACATAGACGCCGCGCTGCTCGTGCATCTCCTCCATCGACATCGCCGCGGCGACGGTTCGCAGCGACGAGATGAACTTGCCCGACAGCAGGGTGTTCAGCTGGTCGGGCTGCAGCGTGCGCCGGCCAAGCGTGGCGGCGGCGATGGCCACCGAGGGCTTGTCCGGCCTGACCCGCACATAGAACTCGGCATCGATGTCGACCCGCATCCGGTCGCGGGTGATCAGGGCAGTGTCCTTGCTGCGCGTCACCGCCATCTGCAGCACGTTCATGTTGACCGGGGTGACGTCGTGGATGATCGGCAGGACGAAGGCGCCGCCGTTGATCACCACCTTTTCGCCGAAGAGGCCGGTCCGGACGAACGACACTTCCTTCGACGAGCGCCGGTAGAGCCAGTTGACGAGATAGACGATGATCGCGATGGCGATCACGGCAACGATCAGCCAGAGGATCAGGGCTCCGATGAGCTGTCCGGTCATGTCATGTTCCTCCCGACGTTTCTTTTGGTGGGCCCGTCGTGTTGGGTGCGCCGCCTCAGCGGCCGATTGCCTTGAAGGCGCGGGTTTGATCGCGGATCGCCACTTCCACCGGCAGGCGCTCCATGGACGAGGCTCCGTAGAAGCCGTGGCAGTGGCGGGTGTTCTTGAGAATGAAGTCGGCATCCGCGGGCGTGGCGACGGGGCCGCCATGAACCAGGATCACGGCGTCCGGCTTCACGGCGAGGGCCGCGGTCGCCCAGGCGTCGACAATGGCGGGGCAGTCCTGCAGCTTCAGCGCGGTTTCCGCGCCGATCGAGCCGCCGGTCGTCAGGCCAAGATGGCAGACGATGATGTCGGCTCCGACGCCCGCCATCCGCCGGGCATCCTCTGGCGAAAAGACATAGGGCGTCGTCAGCAGGTCCTTGGCGTTGGCGAGGGCGACCATGTCGACCTCCAGGCCGTAACCCATGCCTGTCTCTTCCAGATTGGCCCGGAAGACGCCGTCGATCAGCCCGACGGTGGGGAAATTCTGCACGCCGGCAAAGCCGATGCGCTTCACCTCGTCGAGGAACACGTCCATCTGGCGGAACGGGTCGGTGGCGCAGACGCCGGCGATGACCGGGGTCTTCGTCACCACCGGCAGGACCTCGCCCGCCATCTCCATGACGATCTGGTTGGCATCACCATAGGGCATCAGCCCCGACAGCGACCCGCGGCCGGCCATGCGGAAGCGGCCCGAATTGTAGATGACGATCAGGTCGATGCCGCCGGCCTCTTCGCATTTGGCCGACAGGCCGGTTCCGGCGCCGCCGCCGACGATCGGTTCGCCGCGGGCGACCATGCCCCTGTAGCGGTCGAGCAACTCGGACTTGGAGAAGCGCGGCATGCCTTAAGTCCTTTTGCGCGCGGCGCCGCGGCGGCCCTGGTGAAGCGCGAGGAACTCGCGGACCAGAGCCTGGGCGAAGGCGGGATCGTTGATGTGGTGCGGCAGCCGGATCAGCTGCCGGTTGGCCGTAATGCGGACGGTGTCGGCGAGGGCCTGGAAGAGTGCGGCATCGGCTTCCGGATCGAAGAACGGCTTGCCCGGCGCATCGAGAGACGAGACCCCGCCTTCGGGAATGAGGAACCGCACCGGCCCCTCCATCAGATTGAGCCTTTCGCCGATCCAGCGCCCGATGCGGGTGTTTTCGTCGGCGGTGGTGCGCATCAGCGTCACCTGCGGATTGTGGGGGTAGAGGTTGCGGCCGCGATAGTGCTGTGGGACCGTGTCGGGCGCGGCGAAATTGACCATGTCGAGGGCGCCGACCGATCCGACATAGGGAAGCCTGGTGCGGATGACCGCGCCGAAGCGGTCCTCGGTCGCCGGCAGGAGGCCCCCCATCAGCATGTCGCAGACCTCGGTCGTCGAGACGTCGATGACGCCCTGCAGCAGCCGTGAGTCCACCAGCTTTTCCATCGAACGTCCGCCGACGCCGGTGGCGTGGAACACGAGCGGCTCCCAGTCGGCCGCGATGAGTTTGGCGACCTGCTGGACGCAGGGCGTGGTCACGCCGAACATGGTCAGGCCGACGAGCGGCCGGTCCCGCAGCGGATCCGGCCGGGGGGTCGCCAGATGGGCCTTGGCCATCGCGGCCATGGCATGGGCTGCATTGCCGAGCACGGCCCGCGAGATGCGGTTCAGCCCCTGAACGTCGGTGACCGAATGCATCATGGTGATGTCGGTGGAGCCGACATATTGCGCGACATTGCCGGCGGCCATGGTCGAGACCATGATCTTGGGCACGCCGATGGGCAGCGTCTGCATGGCGGCGGTCGCGATGGCCGTGCCGCCGGAGCCGCCGGCCGAGATCAGGCCGAGCACGTCCTGCTGCCCGGCGATCCAGGTGGCGAAGGCCTCCGTCATCGCCGCGACGGCGGCACCACGATCGCCGGAGGCGAGACCGGGAAGCGCGCGGGGGGAGGCGAGCGCCACTTCCTGCGCCGACACGTCGGCCCCGTGGTTGCGCCCCTGCGTCGAGACATCGACCAGCCGGGTGCGCAACCCCGCCGCCTTGATGATATCGCGGATGTAGCGCAACTCCTCGCCCTTGGTGTCGAGAGTCCCGGCGATGATGACATGGGGCTCGCTCGGTCCGCGGGCGGCGAGGGCCGAGGTGTCGCCGATTACCCGGCCGTCGATGGTGGCGAGCGTCGGGCGCGAGACGGTGCGGGCCGCGGCCTCGATCTGGGCCGCCGGCACATCCTTCGACCAGCGTGTCGGGATGACCGGATTGGCCATGAAGACCCGTATCGGTCCCTGGCTGGCCGGGGCCGGCGCGGCAGCCGGCGTCGCGCCCGCCCTCGCGTCCTGGGTTCCCGCCTCGGCATCGTCATGGCCGTGTCGCCCGACGCCGAGCAGCCGCTGCTGCAGGTCGCGGTCCGCGGCCAGCGTCGCCGAGGCGATGACGCGGTTGATCCGCCCGTTGACCATGATCGCCACCGGGTCGGACATCTGGGTGGCGACACCGATATTCTGCTCGATGACCAGGATGGACACGTCGCCCTCGGCGGCGAGACGGACCAGCGTTTCCTCGACATGGGCGACGATGACAGGGGCCAGTCCCTCGGTCGGCTCGTCCATGATCAGCAGGCGCGGATTCATCAGCAGGGCGCGGCTGATGGCCAGCATCTGCTGCTCGCCGCCGGACAGTTGCGCGCCGCCATTGTTGCGCCGTTCCGCCAGCCGCGGGAACACCTCGTAGATGCGCTCCGGCGTCCATCGCCCCTTCGGCTTGGACATCAGCCGCAGGTGCTCGTGCACCGTCAGCGAGCGCCACAGCCGGCGCCCCTGCGGCACGTAGCCGATGCCGAGCCTGGCGACATCCGCCGGCGGCAGGCCGGCGATCTCCTCGCCCATGAACCGGATCGAGCCCGATGAAATCGGCACAAGGCCCATGATGGCCTTGCACATGGTGGTCTTGCCCATGCCGTTGCGGCCGACCACGGAGAGCACGCCCGACTGGAGCGTCAGGTCGACGCCCTGAACGGCATGGCTGCGGCCGTAGAAGACATTGACGCCCTGCAGCTGCAGGACCGGGACGCCGGCCTTCGCCGGGACGGGGAAGCGTTCAGCCATGCCCACCTCCCAGATAGAGTTCCTGGACCTCCGGATCGTCCTCGATCTCGCTCGGCTTGCCCTCCTTGAAGACCCGTCCGTTGTGCATCATCGTCACGCTCTCGACGACGCGCAGCGCCACGTCCATGTCGTGCTCGATGACGATGTAGCCGATATGGGCGGGTAGGGAGGTCAGGATGGTGACCAGGTCGCGGCGCTCGGTCGGCGACAGGCCGGCCGCCGGCTCGTCGAACAGGATGAAGCGGGGAGCGCCCGACATCGCCAGGGCGATCTCAAGCTGGCGCTGCTGGCCATAGGCGAGTTCGCCGACCAGGCGGTCCTTGACCGCTGTGAGTTGGACCGCCTCCACCAGCATCTCGGCGGCATGGATGAGGGCATCGTCGCTGCGCGGCCGCAGGAGCGAATAGCGGTTCCGCGAGACGCCGCGGCAGGCCAGGTAGACATTGTCGAGGACGCTGAGGCCGGCGAAGAGCGAGGAGATCTGGTAGGTGCGGCGCAGGCCGCGGCGGATCCGCTCATAGGGCGGGAAGGCCGTCACGTCCTCGCCGAAAAAGCGGATGATGCCGGCGGTCGCCGGGAAGTCGCCGGTGATGCAGTTGAACAGCGTGGTCTTGCCCGCACCGTTGGAGCCGAGGACGGCGCGCCGCTCGCCCGGACGCACCGAAAGCGTGACGTCGGCGATGGCAGCCAGGGCGCCGAACATCTTGGTGATGCCGCGCAGCTCCAGCGCATTGCCGGTGTTCATCTGGCCGGGGCGCTCGTTGACGGTCGAGAGGCTCATCGCGGCTGCCCCGTCAGAGGGTCGACCCGTCGCGCGACCCGGGCGCGCCAGCGGTCCCAAAGGCCCATCACGCCGTCGGGCGAGAACAGCACGACAGCCAGAAAGCCGATGCCGATAATCAGCTTGAAGCGTTCGGCCGAGAAACCGAAGGCCCCGAGGACGTCGGGCGAGAAGGTCTGGAGCATGACGTAGATGAAGGCGCCGACGAAGGCGCCCAGCGGGCGCCGCATGCCGCCGACGACGGCCACGACCAGCACGTCGATGGCCGAGGATATGCCGATCGTTCCCGGCGCGATCTGGGCGTTCTGCCAGACCAGCAGGATCCCGCCCATGGAGGCGAAGATGCTGGCGAAGGCATGGGCGGCAACGCGGTGGGCTGTGACGTTGAAGCCGAGGGCCGCCATGCGCCGGGGATTGTCGCGCACGCCCTGCAGCGCGAGGCCGAAGGGCGAACGTGAGACATAGACGACGGTGCCGTAGCACAGCGCGGCACACCCCAGGCACAGATAGTAAAATGCCGTCGGATCGCGCCAGTCGATGCCGAAAAGCCGGGGCGGCAGAACCAGGTTGAAGCCTGAATAGCCGTTGAAGATCGTGTAGTTCTGGCGGGTGAAATAGAAGAACGCCGCGGCGATCGCCAGGGTGATCATGATCGTGTAGATGCCCTCGGTCCTGACCGCGAGCGCACCCGACAGGGTGGCGAAGATCGCTGCGATCAGGAAGGCCGCAGGCAGCACGATCCACCAGGACAGGCCGAGGCTGATCGACGTCGTTCCCGAGGGACCGAGGATGGCCACCATGTAGCCGGCGAGGCCGGCGATGCTCATCTGCAGCAGGCTCACCATGCCGCCATAGCCGGCGAGGAAGGTCAGGCTGACCGCGATCATGCCGAGGATGAAGGTCCAGCCCATCACCTGGAACAGCCAGAAATTATTGGCGACGAGAGGCATCGCGAGAAGCACCAGGACGGCGGCCCACCAGGCCGCCGGGATCTGCTCGATCCATGAGGTCGGCCCGGCGGTCTTGGTGGCGCCCTTGCTTGCCCGGGGCGGGGCCTGATCAGCCAGCGGCATCGCTCACCGTCCCGCGCCGAGAAGGCCCTGCGGCCGGAAGGCCAGGACCGCCGCCATGATCAGGAATGTGAAGACCACCGAATAGGTCGGCGCATAGACCAGTCCCATCTGTTCGGTCACGCCGATGATGATTGCGCCGATGGCGGCGCCGGCGATCGAGCCCATGCCGCCGACGATCACCACGACCAGGCTGGCGAGGAGAAACCGCGTGTCTTCGCCCGGTGACAGCGACTGGAAGGTGCCGCCGATGATCCCGGCCATGCCGGCGAGGCCGGCCCCGAAGACGAAGACGGCCAGGAACACCAGCTTGATCCGCACGCCGGAGGCGGCGAGCATCTCGCGGTCGTCGACTCCGGCACGGATCACCATGCCGAGCGAGGTGCGGTTCAGCACCAGCCACATGGCCAGACCGATGACGATCGCCGCCACGAGGATCCAGACGCGCACCGAGGGATAGCGGATGTAGATGGCTTCGCCGCTGGTCGGATTGATCGAGGAGATGATGGGCAGTTCGACCGGACCGCGGAGCAGGGCCGGTGCGAGCGTCGTGTAGGATTGCCCGCCCCAGTACCAGAGCATCAGATCCGCCAGCACGATCGACAGGCCGATGCTGACCAGGGTCTGGCGCAGTTCCTCGCCTTCCATGTGCGAGAAGATGAAGCGCTGCATAACGAGGCCGACGAAGCCGACCACAACGAAGACGACGGGAAAGGCCAGGAGCCACGATCCCGACTGGGTGGCGACCTCGTAGCCGATATAGCCGCCGAGCAGGAAGAGTGAGCCATGGGCCAGGTTGACGGTCCGCATCAGTCCGAAGATCAGCGTGAACCCCGAGGCGACGAGGAAATAGAGCGCACCGAGGGTCACGCCACCGAGCAGGGCATTGAGGAAAACCCGCTTGCGTCCGACCGCCGCCTCGAGCTCCGGAGGCCATGGGGCGAAGACGAGCCAGAGGAAGGCCGCCACCAGGAGCGCGATCACCAACGTCCAGAGAGGATGGTTCTTGGCGAACTTTTCCATCACACCGTCGACACATGAAGGCTCGCGGCACCGTCGCCGTCAGCCGAAACAAGGCTAGGCCGACTTGCGACGGTCGGCTTTACCGAGGGTCTTTTCTTTCGAGGGTGTCGCCGGTGTCACTGTGCATGGGTCATGACACTGCGCCGGTAGGTGCTCGGAGGCACGACGCCATTGGCGATGAAGAACCGGGAGAAGCTGGCCGGCGTCGAGAATCCGAGGTCGAGGCCGATATCGGCCACCGTTTCTTTGCCGAGCGCCAGACGTTCGATCGCCCGTTCCATCCGCAGCGCATTCACATAGATGGTGGGGGGAAGGCCGATCTGTTCGCGGAACAGCTTGAAGAAGTGGGGGCGCGACAGACCGGCGGCGCGCGACAGGCGGGCGAGATCGACCGGTTCCCCGAGCGTGGCGTCGAGAAGCCGGAGCGCGCGGCGGATGCGGAAATCGCGCAAGGGCCGTTCCTGGCCGATGAAGTGCTGGCCCTCGGCCGTCCATTGCCAGGTCTGGTCGAAGCAGGCCTGGGTGAGGGCGCTCAGGCGATCCTCGAAGTCGCCGTCGTTGCCGCGCCGGGCTGAAAGCAATTGGCTGGTATCGGCCACCAGGCGCCCCAGCCTGTCGGAGACTTCGACGCCGACGCGCCCGAAGCGCAGGATTTCCGAGGCCTGACAGCTCGCATGGACGAACCAGCCCGGACGGATATAGAGCACCAGGGCGAGGACGTTTTCGCGCGAGACCAGGGGCCGATAGAAATGCGGCTGCCAGGGGCTGACCGCGACGGCCCGGCCGGCAGACACCGGATAGGCCCGGCCATCCACCACGACCTCGGCCGGCGGGCCATGGATGTGGAAGATGAGGTGACCTTCCCGATGCGCATGCGGCGCCATGGCCTTGTCCATCACGTAGAGGCAGACGCGACCAAACACGCCGTGCGCGACAGCGTGAGCAACACTCACAACGATCCTCCCTGATGAACGGGCGTCGCTTCTTTTTGTCGCTGCCCGTTTTTCTTGACCTTACCGCAGGCTCTCGTGCTGGCAACGGGCGATTCGCCGCGCCTGCCGCGGTTCCCCGCGAACGATGGCGGGGAGACGGGGAGAGAGTTGGGCCGGCTCACCATGCTGCCTCCAGGATGCGCTCGCAGTCACCGGGGGTGAGGAGTCGCGGATTGGCGAAAGCGGCAGGATCATCGGCCGCCCGCACGGCGACCTGGGCGAAGCGGTTGGGGTCGGTGGCCGTTTCCCGCAAGGCCGCCGGCAGGCCGAGCGCACGGGCGAAGGCGGCGAGCTGGAGGTCTAGCCCGGTCACCGCGCCGCCCTGGCCCATGGTGTCGGAGAGGGCGCCATAGCGGTCGCCGACGGCGCGGGCGTTGAAACCGACGAAGGCCGCCAGGACTGGCGCGTGCAACTCGCCCGGCATGGCCCGTCCCACCAATGCGTCCTCGAGAGGGTGGGCGAGCGCATCGACGCCGCCAATGCTCTTTTCCATGGCAAGCCCTGCCGTCAGGGCGCCGGCCAGCGCCTCCCGCCGTGCCTCGGCATTGTCCGGCGCCGCCACGGCCACAGGCAGCCAGCGGGCGAGGCGGCGGACCGCTTCCAGGGCCAGGCCGTCGGCCGGCGGGTTGAAGGTCGGACTGGCATAGGCCTCGATGGCATGGACCAGAATTTCCATGCCCGCCGCGGCGAGCCGTCGTGGCGGGACATGGGCCAGAGCCGTCGGGTCGGCGATCACCCTTTCGGGCCGCGGGCAGGATACCGGCTCGCCGTCGCGCGGACGGACCTGCCGGCCGAGGCCGAGGTCGAACAGGCTGACCGGCACCGCGATGACGGCGCAGAGCCGGCCGCGCCGGACAGCCGCATCGGCGGCCAGACGCGCCTGGCCGATGGCCCCGGCGCCGCCGATGGCGATGATGGTGGCGGCATCGGCGCGCTTCAGTTCATCCGCCACACGGGCGATCTCCGCACGCAGCGGCGCGTCGGCACTGACGGTGGTCGTTGCCAGCCGCAGATGCGGCAGGGCATCCCTGACGCGGGCGAATGCCTCCGCCGCACCGGGTTCGGTGTCGATGAGCACCAGCGCCTTGCCGAGCCGCGAAGCTTCTTCGGGCAGGGCATCGTCGATGGCGCCATCCGCGAACTGCGTTCGCGTGAGATAGCCGATCAACGTCATCCGGTCCGCCTTGTCGCCCCGGATGGTGCCGGGTCGATCCGCGAGAGGAGCCTGATCGAAAGAGGCCGGCATGGTGCCGGCCTCTCCCGCGAGCGGTCCCGTGGGGTCAGCCGCCGGCGCGCAGCCGGGCGCAGTCGACGACGTTGCGGGAAGGCAGTCCGATCGCCCGGTACTGTTCGGCGGTCATGCCGAGCGTCTGGGTGACGTTTTCCGTCCTGCCGACCATCTTGTTCGTCAGGTTGCCGTCGGTGCCTTCGACAACTTCGTTGATGAAGACGGTGCCGGTGGCCTGGCGGTTCTCGTTGAGGGTGATCCGGCCGATCGGGCTGTCGAGCTGGATCTTGTTCAGGGCCTCCTTGAAGCGCGCCTGGCCGTTGCTGAGGTCACCGCCGACGGCTTCCAGACCCCGGATCGCGGCGAGGGTGGCGATGTAGTAGCCGAGGCCGAAGAGCGAGGGAGTCGGGAAACGCTGGTTGGCCGGGAAGCTGTCCTGATAGAGCTTCACATAGGCCTGCCAGGCGGCGTCGGGATTGTCGACGGCGAAGGGGCCGGAGGTCGGGGTGCCCCGCAGCACGTCCTTGGCGCGGCCGCGGGCGGTCAGCACCGTCTGGTCGGCCATGATCGTGCCGCCGATGAGCCGCGTCCGCTCGCCGGCCTGCTGGTACTGGTTGAGGAAGTTGATGGCATCGGTGCCGCCGAGACCGAGATAGATCGCGTCGACGTTGTCGGGAAGCTGGGCGATGATGGCGCCGAAATCGGCCTGGCCGAGCGGATGCCAGAAGCGCTGGACGATGTCGCCGCCGGCTCGGCAGAAGTCGATCGCAAAGCCCATGAAGTTGGTATAGCCGAACGAATAGTCGCCGGCGATGCTGACCACGCGGCGCCAGTTCTTCTGCTTCACCACATAGCTGCCGAGGCCGAAGCCCCACTGGGCGCCGTCCAGGTTGAAGCGGTAGAAGTTGGGCGCCGGATCGACCCAGGTCGTCTCGAGCGCGCCGGAAATCCCGTTGATCACGACATTGCCGGGGATCGTCTTGGCGAAATCGCGCATGGCGATGCCCTCGGACCCGGACAGGGGCCCGATGATGATGTCGACCTTGTCCTGCTCGATGAGCTTGCGCGCCATGCGGACCGTCGTGTCCGGACGGGTATCGGTGGGGGCGACGACGGTCTCGATCCGCCGGCCGCCGATGGTGCTGTTGATCTGCCTGAGCGCCAGTTCGACATTGCGGACGCCATCGGCGCCGCCAGCGGCAAAGGCGCCTTCCAGCGCGACCAGAATGCCGATCTTGATGGTGCCGCTGCCCTGGGCGAAGGCGGCGCCTGGCATCCAGATGGCCAAGGCCGCGAATGCGGCGAGAATTGTCCTGCGCATCGATGATCCTCCCTGTTCGACGGCTCGTCTCGTCTGCAGCTTCCACCGCAGCCGGCGAGGTCTTTGCTCAGTCGTTTCCTGGCTCAGCCACGTGCGGGCTCAGTCATTTTTTCAGCGCAAGCTGACCTGCCACGCCTGCCACGAAGGCTGAGGCGAGCGCCGCGTCTGGCCCATACCCAAGCGTCTGCTTTTCGCCGGCGAGACGCATCGCGGCGAGGCCTTTGGCCCCGCGATCGACATGACACAGGTCATGGGTGTCGTCGGTCATGGAGCCGGGTCATGAGCCGCGGACAACCGCAAGGTCCGGCCATGATGATGATCCCCTCACGAGAGGCGCGACACCGGGTCCGATCGATGACACCGGCTGACCGATGAGCGGACCGGGAGATCTGCGTCAATCCGCCGAGCTAGTCGGCAGGCGGCGCTGGCCTGGGCTCCGGGGCGGCAGGCGGGGCCTCCTCCGCGATCGTGGCCCGCCGCTGCTGGATGGCCGTGTCGAGCCTCTCACTAAGAATGTCGAAGGCCGGTTTCAGTTCGAGATCGATGCGCCCGTCGAGCATGTTTCGCGACAGAACGGCGAGAAGCTCGTCCATCTCATGGACGATGACATCGAGATCTCCGGCGCTGGCCGCTCGGCGCGTCCGGTCGAGAAGCTGTTCGAAGGCTTGGTGCTCTTCGTGGACGAGGAGGCGCCGGGTCGGAAAGAGCGAGCGCCAGATCCAGACGATACCCGACAGAATGCCGCTGAATCCGAACAGCAGGATGTAGATCAAGGTCTCGTAGCGTTCGAAGAAGCTCTTGGTCTCGCCATCGAAATAGGCTGCTGCTCCCGGATGAAGGGTGAAGGCTGAACCACGGTCCGTGGGGAGCGCTTCCAGCCGCGCGGCGGCGGGATACTGCGAAATCAAGCCATGGCGAAGGGTGAAGAGTTGTTTCGCGAATTCTTCGACCACGTCGTTGTCGAGCCCGCGCCGGGCGACGACGATGGAGGGGAACGCCAAGGTCGTGATGGCCTCCGCCGGCAATGTCGGATTGGCGCCGAACTCCCCCGCGACGAGTTCGACCGTGGAAAAAATCCGGTTGCGTGCCTGGAAAACGCTTCCCTCGGTGAGGGGAAGGACGACCATGCGGCGGTCCGCCGCACAGTTCATGGCATGGATGGCCATTCCCGTCGTCTGGTCTCCCCGTGGCATGGCCATGAAGAGCCCGTCGAGCGGTTTGACCCGCGTCTGGCTTGCGATCTCCGACACATCCGTGAGGTTGACGATCGTGACGTCGCTGCCCGACAGGCCATGATAGGCCGCAAGGGTGGCGAAAAGGGCGCGATTGCCGGGGCCACGGCCGAGAATGCCGATCCGCCGCCCCTTGAGATCGGCAATTCCCTGGATCGTGTTGGGTCTGGCCGGGGGCGGTGACGTGCCGCGGCGGGCAGGAGACGGGGCGGCCTGAGTGTTGCAGACCGCAAGAACGGCGATGTTCTGGTGGAGGTTCGCGACGGCGAGCCCCGAAGCAGGCAATCGGAAATCGGCCCGGGCGATCGCGAGGTCGACGTCTCCTGCGTCGATGGCAGCCGACGTCTCCGCCAGATTGGTCAAGGGCGCGAGGGTCAGTCGGACCCGAAAGCCCTGGGCCTCGCTGATCTTGGCAAATGCCGCGAAGAAGGTGGCTGCCTCGCTCCCGGCCGGCGCAACGGCCATCCGCAAGGGTATGGGAGCCATGTAGACACGCCAATAGACCCCGCCTGCACCGAGAACGGCGGCCAGAATGATGCCAAGACCCAGTGCGCTCCGCCATCCGGCCATCATGCCCGTCGCTTCATGTGCAGATCATCGATCACCGTAGAGCCACATCATGCCAACGACGCGTCCGGCGTGGACCAGTTCGACCCGTAGCCCCGATCCGGATTCCCAGGAATCGCCGGCGGCCAGGCTGCGGGGATCCACGTCCTCCCAGAGCGTGCCGCGTTGTTCTCCGCCTACCATCAACGGCCATCGCTGGACGCCGCGCGGCGTGGTCCAGCTTCGGCCTCTGCTGGCCGCGGCCAGCAAGGTCTTGACCCTGTCGGATATCTCGGTGGTACCGGGCGCCAACTCACCGGCACGGCAGTCCGTGGCCGCCATTGCCGCCATCGCCATCAGGACCGTTCTGCGGGAGCGAGATTCGAACATTGCCGGACAGTCGCCTCAGGGTTGATGGACCCTAGCCGCGGCGTTCGGTCAAGGCATTGATGTGCCTCATCGCGCCAATGCCTGCGGCCGTCACAGCGTGAGACATGGGCGCCGTGAGCGGCTGAGCATGCCCGCCGCAGCCATGCGGCAATCTCGCGGTTTCGGGCCCGGCCCGCAGAGGTCATGGTCGTATCGGTTGCCTCTGTGATCAGGGCCATTCCGCACAGCCAGAAGGGCCGCGTCACATGAGCCCCCTGTCTCTGCAGCCCGGCCCGGAGCCGTCCGCGGTCCTCCGGTGCGCTGGCGGGGATGTGCACGCTGCAGCGCGACCGAAGAAATGGTTCGGGCGGTCGCCGACAGGCTGGGGATCGCGGTCGAGCGCGACAGGGTGACGGACGATGTCGCGATCGCGGGGTTCGGCATCTCGACACTGGGTGCGGTCATCGACGGCAAGGCCGTCCATGCGCGTGACCCGCCCAAACTGGACGCTATCGCTGCTTGGCTGCCGGCCCGAGGGGCACCTGCAGCGGAAGGCGCGGGCGCAAAGCGCAGCAGGGCAGCGCACAGCTGCCCTGCGCGGGGAGTCCGTCATTCACGGGTTGCGCGCGCAACTCCGGACCGGTGCCG
The DNA here is from genome assembly GCF_022843985.1 of Phreatobacter sp. GTDB lineage: Bacteria > Pseudomonadota > Alphaproteobacteria > Rhizobiales > Phreatobacteraceae > Phreatobacter. The sequence continues at coordinate 202,742 of NZ_JALHMP010000005.1, forward strand.
TCCCTCGTGCTCATTCGCCACGGTGCCCGGCAGCGCCCGCCGGTCCAGCTTGCGGTGCGGGCCGGACTTGCGCCAACCTGTCTCGGGCCAGACTGGGACGTGTGGCCATGCACGGGGCCGGTCAGCCGGGACCATCGCTATCAGCCCGTGCCGTTCAGAGCGGCGAGGCATATCCCGCGACGCAAGGTTGGCCGCCCCATGACCCTGAGTGCACGTATCGTCCTGGCCGGTGAGGCCGCGGGTCCCGTCGTCGCGACCTCCGAGGGCTTGAGCTTTTGGGGCGGCGTCGATCCGGCGACAGCGAAGGTGATCGACGTGCATCACCCGCTGCAGGGGGTGAGCGTCGCCGGTGCCGTGCTCATGATGCCCACCAGCCGCGGTTCCTGCACGGGGAGCGGCGTCCTCCTCGATCTCGCTCTGAACCGGCGTGCCCCGGCCGCGCTGATCTTCTGCGAGAGCGAGGATGTGCTGACCCTCGGCGCGCTCGTTGCCGCGCGGCTCTTCCGCTGCGGCGTGCCGGTGGTACGGCTTGCGCGCCCGGTGTTCGATCGCGTGGCGAAGGCAGGCAGGGTGGCGATCACCGAGGCAGCCCTGGTTGCGGATGGCGAGGCGATCGCCCTGACGCCGCCGGCGGCTGGTGTCCTCGGGCTGACCGACAGCGACCGCGCCATCCTCGCCGGTGGTCAGGGCCTCGCCGCGCAATGCGCGATGGAGATCCTCGTTGCCATGGCCGCGAGCCAGGGCGCGACGTCCCTGTGCTCCGTCACCCGGGTGCACATCGACGGCTGCATCTATGCCAGCCCGGCCAATCTGCGCTTCGCCGAAGAGATGGTGGCCATGGGCGGGCGGGTCGTGGTGCCGACAACCACCAATGCGATCTCGGTTGATCGCGAGAACTGGCGCGCGCAGGGCGTGCCCGAGGATTTCGGGGCGCCGGCCAGCCGCCTCGCCGATGCCTATGTCGCGATGGGGGCGCGGCCCAGCTTCACCTGCGCGCCCTATCTGCTGCCCGACCCGCCGAAGGCCGGGGAGGATATCGGCTGGTCCGAGTCGAACGCGGTGATCTATGCCAATTCCGTCCTGGGTGCCCGGACGGTCAAGCATCCCGACTTCCTCGATCTCTGCATCGCGCTGACGGGCCGCGCCCCGCTCTCAGGCGTCTATCTGCCGGACAATCGCCGTCCGCAGCGGGTCATCCGCATCGCGGCGCCGGCGGCCGTGGACGACGCCTTCTGGCCGATGCTCGGTTGGCTGGTCGGCGAGGCCGCTCCCGATCGCATTCCGGTCGTCCTCGGATGCGAGGGGCTGGCCGCCTCGACCGACGACCTCAAGGCCCTCTGCGCGGCCTTCGGCACGACATCGGCGGCGCCGATGCTCCATGTCGCCGGGCATACGCCCGAAGCCAGCTTGCCGCCGGTCGACGGGGCCGATGCCGTGACCCTGACCGTCGATGATTTCCGCAGGCTCTGGGCGTTGTTCAACGCGGCCCCCGAAAAAGTCGACCTGATCGCCATCGGCAGCCCGCACGCCTCGGCCTGCGAATGCCGCTTCCTGGCAAGCCTCCTCCCGGAGAGCCGCAGCCTGGCAACGGCGCTGATCGTGACGGCCGGCCGGACGACCCTGGCGGAGATCGAGCGGGACGGAACGCTCGGCCGGTTGCGGGCCGCCGGCGTGAAGGTCGTGCCGGATCTTTGCTGGTGCTCGATTTCGGAACCCGTCTTTCCGCCGACAGCCCGCGTGGTGATGACCAACTCCGGAAAATATGCGCATTACGGACCGGGGCTGACCGGGCGCCGGATGCGCTTTGGTTCCATCGCCCAATGTGTCGAGGCCGCCTGTTCCGGCAAGGCGCCCGCGACGCTACCCGACTGGCTTGGCGCTGGATGACCCGAGACTGCGCCATCGGCTTTCATCGCTGGACTGGCGCTTCGCCCGTTTCGATGGCTCACAGGTAGGGTTCTGCCGTGGTGAGCCGCACAAGCAGCTCCCCGCCAGCAGGCCGGCGGTGACCTTTGCCGATTGGGCACCTGCCCGAACCGCTCTGGGGCGTTGGCGAAGGTGCAGCCTTCGTCTCTCGTCCGTCGTGATCAACTGTGTCAGCGGCTGATCCGACGCGGCTCTGTCCTGCGGGTCGGTCCTGCCTTAACCCGCTGATTTTGCGGCATTAAGGAACTGGCGCACCCGGCACGATTCGAACGTGCGACCTTTGCCTTCGGAGGGAATATGGCTAGCTCCGCCAATAAGCGCAAGGAGCCGCCGATGTCCGCCTATCTCCCTGTAAACGCTAAACAATTTGCATTTCTTCTCCGCCAAAGCTACT